>NZ_JAGMUK010000082.1 GCF_019049245.1 Streptomyces sp. AC555_RSS877
GCCCCGATCTTCGACCTCGTCGACTACGGCGTCGTCGGCGACCTCTTCGACGTCGTCCCCCAGCTCACCGAGGAGATCACGACCCGCAAGGGCTGATCCCGCTCAGGGCGTGACAAGGCCCCCGTGACCGCTTGTGCGGCCTCACGGGGGCCTTCGTCATCCCAGGGTCACGGACGCCTGCACCGGCAGGTGGTCGCTCGGGAACTGCCCGCCCGGCGCGAAGGTGTTGATCGAGGCGCGGTGGGTGGTGACGCCCGAGGAAGCGAGGATCCAGTCGATGCGCTCGCCGTCGGGAGTCAGCGGCTGGTAGCCGTGGAAGGTGCCGTACAGCCTGCTCCGCTCGGCTGCGTCGTCCCAGGTGTCGACCAGGCCCGCGCCCAGCATCGTGTGGTAGACCGCGTTCTGGTGGGCGGCGACGTTGAAGTCGCCGGTCATCAGGAGCGGGAGCCGGTCGAGTCCGGCGATGCGCTGGATGATCAGTGACGCGGCACGCGTGCGTGCGTACTGGCTGGCGTTGTCGAGGTGGGTGTTCAGGACGTAGAACTCCCGGCCGCCGTCGAGCAGATCGCGGAAGCGGACCCAGGTCGCCATCCGGACGGAGGCGCCGTGCCAGGTGTTCGAGCCGATCGCGTCCGGGGTGCCGGAGAGCCAGAAGTGGTCGTACTCCCGTGGTTCCAGTCGACGGGTGTCGTAGAAGACGGCCATGAACTCGTTGCGGCTGCCGCCGGCGCGGCCGGTGCCGATCCAGTCGTAGTGCGGTCCGAGGTCGGACTCGATGTCGCGCAGTTGCTGGTAGATGCCCTCCTGGGTGCCGATGACCGCCGGGGCCTCGCGGCGCAACAGCTCGCGCAGAACCGGACGGCGGGCGGCCCAGCTGTTGGGTTCCGTGGTGCTCGCGAACCGGAGGTTGAGGGTCATCACCTCCAGCCTGCGGTCCTTGCGGCGCAGGGCGGAGACGGACGACGTGGTGAACAGGGGCACGGCCAGCGCGGCGGCCACCACCGTCCGCAGGCCCGACCTACGGGTCACTCTCCTCATGTCCGACACGCGATCCCCTCCCCCGAGAGTCAGGATGACGGATGAGCCCTGCCGTGCGGAAGAAGGCATAGGGGCGGGAGTGGCCCGACGGATCACGGTACGGACGGTGTTGACCGGCGGGAAGCTCCACCGATAGCTTCGTTCTACGGATTGTTGATTCCGTAGAGCGGAAAACTGGAGGGTGTCGGATGGGTCAGGGCCAGCAGGAGCAGGTGGCGACGAGCCTCGCGGGCGCCGTGAGCGAGGAGATCAGCGCCTCCCTCGCCCCGGTCGATGCCGAACTGGAGCGCCGCTATCCCGGAGACCCCGGCACCCGCCAGCCCGTCCACACCGTGTACGTCCCCGGCGACGCCTTCGCCGCCGACACCATCCGCTCCTGGGGCGACCAGGCCCTCGCCGCCCTCGACGAACACGCCCCGGACGCCGCCTCCTTCGCCGCGGTCCTCGGTCTGTCCGACGAACTCGCCGGCCCCGTCCACTCCCGCGTCCGCGCCAAGCTGGAGCACGAGCCCGTCGAGGACCTGCGGGTCGACTTCGAGGACGGCTACGGCCCCCGCCCGGACGCCGAGGAGGACGAGGCGGCGGCCCGTGCGGCCCGCCTGATCGCCGAGGCGTACGAGAACGGCACCGCGGCTCCGTACATGGGCATCCGCATGAAGTGCTTGGAGGCGGCCGTCCGCGACCGGGGCATCCGCACCCTCGACATCTTCCTCACCGGCCTGATGGAGGCCGGCGGCCTGCCCGACGGACTCGTGCTGACGCTGCCGAAGGTGACCTACCCCGAGCAGGTCACCGCCATGGTCCGGCTCCTGGACGCCTTCGAGAAGGCGCGCGGCCTCGAGCCCGGCCGGATCGGCTTCGAGATCCAGATCGAGACCAGCCAGTCCATCCTGGCCACCGACGGCACCGCCACGGTCGCCCGCATGATCCAGGCGGCCGAGGGCCGCGCCACCGGCCTGCACTACGGCACCTTCGACTACAGCGCCTGCCTGGGCGTGTCCGCCGCCCACCAGGCGAGCGACCATCCGGCCGCCGACCACGCCAAAGCGATCATGCAGGTCGCCGCCGCGGGGACGGGCGTACGCGTGTCGGACGGCTCGACGAACGTGCTCCCGGTCGGCCCGACCGCCAAGGTCCACGACGCCTGGCGCCTGCACTACGGCCTCACCCGCCGCGCCCTGGCCCGCGCCTACTACCAGGGCTGGGACATGCACCCGCGGCACATCCCGACCCGCTACGCGGCCGTCTTCGCCTTCTACCGCGAGGGCTTCGAACAGGCCGCCGCCCGCCTCGCCCGCTACGCCAACCGCACCGGCGGAGACGTCATGGACGAGCCCGCCACCGCCAAGGCCCTCAGCGGCTACCTCCTGCGCGGCCTCGACTGCGGCGCCCTCGACATCGCCGAGGTCGCCCGCCTCACCGGCCTGACCCGGGCCGACCTCCAGGGCTTCGCGGCACCCAGGCGGGGCGACCTCACGACCTCCGGGAAGTAGCGGGCATGTCACAACGGCCACCGTCGGCCGATGTCGTCGCTCCCGCCCCGTAGGCTGTACGGCACGCAGGGACGGGTCACAGGAACGGGGCGGCGGTGTCTTCGGGGGAGTACGGACAGGCGGACGGGGCGGGGCGGGTGCTGGCCGGACGTTACCGGGTGGTGGGCCAGCTCGGACGCGGCGGTATGGGTGTCGTGTGGCGGGCCGTCGACGAGGTCCTCGGACGTGAGGTCGCCGTCAAGGAGCTGCGGACCTACACGGACGCCGACGGGCCCGAACTCGCCGGGCTGCGGCTGCGGATGCAGCGCGAGGCCCGTGCGGCGGCCCGGGTGCGGCATTCCGGGGTGGTGGCCGTGCACGACGTCACCGAGCTCGACGGCCGACCGCTGATCGTGATGGAACTGGTGGACGGGCCGTCCCTGGACGACGTCCTGCGCGAGCGCGGCACCTTGGACCCGCACGAGGCGGCCGGGATCGGCGCCAAGGTCATGGACGCGCTGGCCGCCGCGCACCGCGCCGGCGTCCTGCACCGGGACGTGAAGCCCGGCAACATCCTGCTCGACCGCTCCGGCCGGGTCGTGCTCACCGATTTCGGCATAGCCACCATGGAGGACCCGGGCGACGGCTCGGCCACCCACCTCACCCGCAGCGGCGAACTCGTCGGCTCCCTGGACTACTTGGCGCCCGAACGCGCGCAGGGCGCCGACCCCGGCCCCGCCTCCGACATCTGGGCCCTGGGCGCCACGCTGTTCGCGGCGGTCGAGGGCGCCTCGCCCTTCCGCCGTACGTCCACCTTCTCCACCCTCACGGCAATCGTCAGCGAGCCCATCCCCGAACCCCGGCGGGCCGGACGCCTGGGGCCCGTTCTGCAACGCCTGCTGGACAAGCGGCCCGAGTCCCGCCCGGAAGCGGGCGAGGCGCGAGAGCTGCTGCAGGCGGTGGCGGACTCGGAGGGGACGGACACTCCGACGACGACGCTGCGGGGGGCGACGGGCGTGGTGGGCGCGACGGAGGTCGCGAAGCCGACGGTGGAGGAGACGAAGCGAAGCTTCCCGGCGCCGCCGCCGTCCGAGGAGGCCGCCGCGCCCGTACCCGCGGCCGCGCCCGCACCTGCTCCCGTACCTGCGCCTGCTCCCGATCCCGAACCTGTGGCGGCTCCCGTACCCGGAGCCTCCCCTCCCACCGGCCTCATGCCCGCGACCACCCGGACCCGCCGCAAGGGCCGCGCCGCCCTCCTCGCCGCCGCGGCCGTCGCCGTTGTCCTGGCCACGGCCGGGGCCACCGTCGCCCTGCTGAACGACCAGCAGGACACCGGAGCCGGTGCGCGGCCCACGACGTCCGCCGGCTCGGCCGGCGCCTCCGAGGCGGCGGACCGGGCCGCGGCCGGCCGTACGGGCGGCCCCGAGCCGACCGAGAAGGAGGCCGCCGACAAGACTGCGCCGACGCCCGAGCCCACGCGTGGCGGGACCGACACCACGCCCTCCGGCGGGGCCACCACGTCCGCCCCGCCCAAGGCCCCGGAAAGCGGCACCGACGGCAGCACCCCCGGCGGCGGTTCGGGAGACGACGGTACGGCGACCACCGCGGCCCCCGCCTGCCACTCCATCGGCGGCGGCAAGTACAACTGCGAGGTCTGGCGCACCGCGAAGTCGTACACGGCCTCCGGCACCGAGGTCGGCGTCCTCAACGAGGGCACCAACTACTTCTACTGCCAGGAGAACCTGGGCCGTCGCGAGACGTCCGGCGAGTGGACCAACGTCTGGTGGGCCAAGACGGACGACGACAGCGGAAACACCGGCGTCTACGTCTCCGACGTCTACGTCATGGGCGGCGACAACGACGAGCCGGTCCCGGGGCTCCCGGTCTGCTGAACCCGCACATGCCGCTCCAGGCCGGAAGCCGTCACCCGCTTCTCGTCCTTGAACAGCCGCGTCCCCCGCTCGCACAGATGCCGGTCGGCACGGGCCCGCGCGCAGAACTCCTCGGGCGTGACCCCGAACAGTTCCCGCAACCGGGCGGATCCCACGAGGAGTTCGGTGAGCAGCGCCCGCTGGCCCGGGTGCGTGCGGGGGGCGCCGGTGCCGGTGCCGTCGTGCAGGACGCCGTGGCGGTTGACGTAGGCGTACACGCCCGGCAGCGTCACTCCCGCCCTCAGCTCGACCCGCACCTCGGGCGCGGACAACCAGGCACGGCCGTAGTTGCCGTTCGGCAGCGGCACACCCTCGCTCGCGTCGATCACCGCGAGCTGCTGGGCGTCGAGCCAGATGACGAACAACTCCCGTACGGTCCCCGGCGCGTCGAAGGGTGACGCGGACACGTACCCCATACGGCTCACATGTGCGGAGACGCCCACGTCGACGCCCGTGACGGTGGCCTTCACCATCGGGATGGGGGAGGCGATCTGGGCCTGGGCCATCTTGTGGCGGAGCTGGCCGGGGCTGGCGTTGGAGCCGACCGCGAGGACGGGCGTGCGGTCCTCGTGGACGAACTGGTCGTGGGGCAGGAAGTGGTCTCCGTCCAGGAGCCCGGAATCCTGCGGCCAGGCTCCCGGGTAGAGGAGCGGACGGTTGCGCGGGGCCTCGGCGAGGCCCAGGGCGAGGAGAGTGCGGTTCTTCATGGGCTGCTCAGTCCGCCGGCGGCAGCTCGCCCGAGCCGCGGGTGACGAGCCGGGTCGGCAGCTCGATCCGCTCCGGGGTGAGCAGGGTGCCGTCCAGCTGGCGGAAGAGACGGTCGGCGGCCGTACGGCCCAGGGTCGCAGCGTCCTGGGCCACGACCGTGACGCCGGGCTGGAGCAGGTCGGCGAGCTCGATGTCGTCGAAGCCCACCAGGGCGACTTGGCGGGCGTGTTCGGCGAGGACCCGGATCACGGTGACCGTCACCCGGTTGTTGCCCGCGAAGACGGCGGTGACGGGGGAGGGGCCGGACAGCATCTCCTCGGCCGCCCGCCGCACCCGCCCGGGGTCGGTGACGCCCAAGGACATCCAGGCGTCCTCCACCGGTATCCCCGCGTCCTCCATGGCGGCCCGGTAGCCGCGCAGCCGCTCGGCGGCGGTGTGGATGCGGGGCATGTCGCCGATGAACCCGACCCGCCGGTGGCCGTGGGCGATGAGGTGGGCCACGCCGTCGCGGGCGCCGCCGTAGTTGTCCGACAGGACCACGTCGGCGTCGATCTTCCCGGCCGGACGGTCCACGAAGACCGTCGCGACCCCTGCCTTCAACTCGGGCTCGAGGTAGCGGTGGTCGTCACCGGCCGGGATCACCACCAGCCCGTCCACCCGCCGCGCGCACAGCGCCAGCACCAGTTCCTGTTCGCGCTCCGGGTCCTCGGCGCTGGAGCCGTTGATCAGCAACGCTCCGTGGGCGCGGGCCACCTCCTCGACCGCGCGGCTGAGCGGCCCGTAGAACGGGTCCGCCAGGTCCTCCAGGACCAGCCCGATGCTGGCGGTGCGGCCCTTGCGCAGCACCCGCGCGCTGTCGTTGCGCCGGAAGCCCAGCGCGTCGATGGCCTCCTGGACGCGGCGCTCCGTCTCGGTGGTGACTCCGGGCTCCCCGTTGACCACACGCGAGACCGTCTTCAGCCCGACACCGGCCCGCGCGGCCACGTCCTTCATGGTCGGACGGTTGCCGTAGCGGCTGGCCGAGATGCCGCCCGCGAAGCGGTCTGCTCGGCTGTGGGTCTCGGGCACGATGCGGTGTCCTGTCCTGTCGTCCACGGGGATGTGCAGATCCATGATGTTGTATGAGGATGTGGCGTCGAGCATAGAACCTGGACAACGTTGTCAGATGCGGGAGACACTGTCCATCGCAATCTCCGGCCTGCGCCCCCACCGCGAACCGGCCTGCTGTTTTCTCATGGTTCCCGAGATTGTTCTCATGTCTGACGGGGAGATCCGACACTGATGCACACCGACCTAGTGGCCGCGCTCGACATCGGCGGCACCAAGATCGCCGGGGCGCTGGTCGACGGCCACGGCCGGATCCAGGCCCGCGCGCAGCGCGCCACGCCGGCACGGGAGGACGGCGAGACGGTGATGCGCGCCGTCGAGGAGGTGCTCGGCGAGCTGACCGCATCGCCGCTGTGGGGACACGTCACGGCACTCGGCATCGGCAGCGCCGGCCCGGTGGACGCCTCCACCGGCACGGTGAGCCCGGTGAACGTACCCGGCTGGCGCGACTACCCCCTGGTCCACCGGGTGCGGGCCGCGGCCGGTGGGCTGCCCGTCGAGCTGATCGGCGACGGCGTCGCGATCACGGCCGCCGAGCACTGGCAGGGCGCGGCCCGAGGCCACGACAACGCCCTGTGCATGGTGGTCTCGACAGGCGTCGGCGGCGGTCTGGTCCTGGGCGGCCAACTGCACCCGGGGCCGACCGGCAACGCCGGTCACATCGGCCACATCAGCGTCGACCTCGACGGTGACCTGTGCCCGTGCGGCTCGCGCGGCTGTGTGGAGCGGATCGCCAGCGGCCCCAACATCGCCCGGCGGGCGATCGAGAACGGCTGGCGCCCCGGCCCGGACGGCGACGCGTCCGCCGCCGCGGTGGCCGCCGCCGCCCGAGCGGGCGACCCGGTCGCCGTGGCCTCCTTCGAACGGGCCGCCCAGGCGCTGGCCGCCGGGATCGCGGCCACCGCGACCCTCGTCGAGATCGACGTCGCCGTCATCGGCGGGGGCGTGGGGAAAGCGGGCGATGTGCTGTTCACGCCCCTGCGCAAGGCGCTGACCGACTACGCGACCCTGTCCTTCGTGCAGCGCCTGACGGTCACGCCCGCTCAGATGGGCACCGACGCGGGGCTGGTGGGGGCGGCCGCGGCGGCCCTCGCCAGACGGGTGGACACCGCTGCGGCGGGAGTCTGACGCACTCGGCAGGAACGTTTGCTCAGAGTTCGGCCGACCCCACGCGGGCCGGCCGAGCTCCGTGTTTCATGGCACGTCCGCGGTCGAACCTCGCCGCTTCGGGGTCGCTCCCGCAGCGCGTGTCCGTGCGCGACCTGCGCTCGGCGTGGCGCGTTCCTGCTGAAGAGTCGCCGTGTGGTTCCTGGCCGCCTGCCCGAGGCGGCGGGCTTCGCCCTCGCCCTCGCCGACTGGCCGGGGAGCCGTCGACGGCTGGTACGGCGGCTGCGCGGCGGAACCGGATCCTCAGCGCGAGCCCTCGGCGGTGGCTTCCGGCGACGCCGCGATCACTTCGGAGCCGGGGCGTGACCCCCGCGGCCGTTCGCCAGTTGAACCCGGCATGAAGAAGCGCAGCATGCTCGCCATCGCCTCCCTCGCCACCGGCTTCGTCGTCGCGGCGGTCTCCCCTTCCCACGCCGCGGGGGAGGAACGGGATGACCTCAACGTCGACAGGACCCTCAGTGCCCTCGACCAGACCGTCGCCAGCGACAGCCTGGCCGACCTCGACGACGGCACCCTCGGGCAGAACGGCTGACGAGGGCCGCTCAGCAGGACCGTGGCGCCGGCGCTCCCCGAAGAAGGGGGCGCCGGCGCCCGCTCGTGCGCCCTCAACTGCGGCTGGTTTCCGTGGCAGGGTGGAGCGGGCAAGCCTCAGGGGGCCGGTAGAAGAGGGGGAAACGTGATCGTCTGGGTCAACGGCGCGTTCGGTGCGGGGAAGACCACCACCGCACGGGAACTGATCGAACTGATCCCGAACAGCACGCTCTTCGACCCCGAGGTCCTGGGCGGAGCACTCTTGCACCTGCTGCCGCCCAAACACCTCGCCGAGGTCGGCGACTTCCAGGACCTGCCGATCTGGCGGCGACTCGTGATCGACACGGCGGCCGCGATGCTCGCCGAACTGGGCGGGACCCTGGTGGTCCCGATGACCCTGCTGCGCCAGGACTACCGGGACGAGATCTTCGGCGGCCTGGCCGCGCGCCGGGTCACCGTGCGGCACGTACTTCTCGCTCCGGCGGAAACGATCCTGCGTGAGCGAATAGCCGGGCGGGAGATCCCGCCGGACCTGCCCGACGGCGAGATACGGCAACGGCAGTGGGCGTACGACCACATCGAGCCGTACCGGTCCGCCCTCGCCTCCTGGCTCACCGCGGACGCCCACCTGATCGACTGCGGTGCCCTCACGCCCTACGAGACCGCCACCCGGATCGCGGAGGCCGTCAGCGCCGGGAACGTGCCGGTGTGCGACATCGTGCAGACACCCGAGCCGACCGCCGAGACGCTCGCGGCGGGCGTCCTGCTCTTCGACGAGCAGGACCGGGTGCTGCTCGTGGACCCCACCTACAAGCCTGGCTGGGAGTTTCCCGGCGGCGTCGTGGAACCCGGCGAGGCGCCCGCCCGCGCCGGAATGCGCGAGGTCGAGGAGGAGACCGGGATCCGCCTGGACGACGTGCCCCGCCTCCTCGTCGTCGACTGGGAGCCGCCCGCGCCCCCCGGCTACGGCGGTCTGCGTCTCCTCTTCGAAGGCGGCCGGCTCGACTCCGCCGACGCGGAGCGCCTCCTGCTGCCGGGCCCCGAGCTGCGCGGCTGGTGCTTCGCCACCGAGGAGGAGGCCGCCGACCTGCTGCCGCCCGTCCGCTACGAGCGGCTGCGCTGGGCCCTGCGGGCGCGGGAACGAGGCGCGGCGATGTATCTGGAGGCGGGCATTCCTACGCCGTGACCTGCCGGCCGGTCACCCCACCCACGGCCGGGGACAGGGCGTCGGTCCGGTCTCCTCCCGCAATCGCGGGCCGACTCGGTCATGACCCGGGCCTGGCCTGCCCGGCGTCAGCGCGCCCAGGTCAGTAGGTGTCCGCCGATCTCCGAAGCGCTGTCGACGCCTGGCCGATCACCGGATCACCGTGGCCGAAACAGGCCAGATCCGCCTCCAGCGTCGCCAGCCGCCGGAACGAGTCGAGGGCCTGGGCCCGGTCCAGGTTGAAGACGCCGAGCATCACGCTCCCGTCGACCGGTGACGCGGCCACGGCGTCCCCGGTGAACAGCACGCCGTGCCCAGGGAGGCGGAGTGCGATGCTGCCGTGCGTGTGGCCGGGGATGTGGACGACGTCCGCTCCGCCGCCGAAGTCCAGGACATCACCGTCGGACAGCTCGGTGACCTGCGGCGGACGCGCGTACTCCCCCTGCGGCAGGTGCCGTAGGGCCTGCGCGTGCAGCGGGCGCTCCCAGTCCTCGAACACCGGTGGCGGACCCGGAACCTCCCCCCGTACGACGGGGGCGTCCAGGCGGTGGGCCAGCACCTCGGCGCCGGTCGCCGCCGCGAGTTCGGCGGCGCCGCCCACGTGGTCCTCGTGGAAGTGGGTGAGCACGATCCGGCGTACACGCCCCAGGGGATCGGCGACTTCGGCGATCGACGCTCCGGAGCCCGGCGGTCCGGCGTCGATCACTGTCAACGCGTCGCCGTCGCGCCAGACGTAGGCCTGACCGACCGGGAAGCGCAGGAGGTAAAGGCGGGGGAGGAGTTCGAAGACGTCCATAAGTCGACCGTAGAAAGGCCCCCGTCCCATGACGAGGGCCCTCTGCCGACAGCAGAGCGCCGGGCCGGTTCAGCCTGCCGCGTAGTTGCGCAGGAACAGGGCCTCCGCCACCGAAAGGCGCTCGAGCTCCTGCGGGGACACGCTCTCGTTCACCGCGTGGATCCGGGCCTCCGGCTCGCTCAGGCCGATGAGCAGGATCTCCGCGTGCGGATAGAGGGCGGCGAGGGTGTTGCACAGCGGAATGGAGCCGCCCTGTCCGGCGTACTGCATCTCCTGGCCCGGGTACGCGACCGCCATCGCCTCGGTCATCGCGGCGTACGCCGGGCTGCTCGTGTCCGCGCTGAAGGCCTGGCCCTGGCCGATCTGCTCGGTGTGCATCCGGGCCCCCCACGGGGTGTGCGTCGCCAGGTGGGCCTCGAGCAGCTTGGTCGCCTCAGCCGCGTCCACGCCAGGCGGCACCCGCAGGCTGACCAGCGCGCGGGCGCTCGCCTGCACGGACGGGGTGGCGCCGACGACCGGCGGGCAGTCGATGCCGAGCACCGTGACGGCCGGGCGGGCCCAGATACGGTCGGCGACGGTGCCGGAGCCGATCAGCCGCACGCCGTCCAGCACCTGGGCGTCCTGGCGGAACTGCTCCTCGTCGTACTGCAACCCGTCCCAGGACGTCTCCGGAGTGAGCCCGTCGACCACGGTCGAGCCGTCCTCCGCGCGCAGCGAGTCCAGTACGCGGATCAGGGCGCCCAGCGCGTCCGGGGCGGCGCCGCCGAACTGGCCCGAATGCAGGTTGCCCTCGAGCGTGTCGATCTGGACACGCACCAAAGTCATGCCGCGCAGGGTGGAGGTGACCGTCGGCAGGCCGACCCGGAAGTTGCCCGCGTCGCCGATGACGATGGTGTCGGCCTCCAGGAGCTCGGGGTGCGCCTCGGCGTACCGCTCCAGGCCGCCCGTGCCCATCTCCTCCGAACCCTCGGCGATGACCTTGACATGCACCGGGACGCCGCCGTTCGCCTTGAGCGCGCGCAACGCCAGCAGATGCATGATCACCCCGCCCTTGCAGTCCGCGGCCCCGCGCCCGTACCAGCGGCCGTCGCGCTCGGTCAGCTCGAAGGGCGGAGTCGTCCAGGCGGCCTCGTCCAGCGGCGGCTGCACGTCGTAGTGGGCGTACAGCAGCACGGTCTTGGCGCCCGCGGGGCCGGGCAGATAGCCGTACACCGACTGGGTGCCGTCGGGGGTGTCGAGCATGGCCACGTCCCTGAAGCCCTCGGCGGTCAGCGCGTCGGCGACCCACCGCGCGGCGCCCTCGCTCTCGCTCTTCGGGAACTGGTCGAAGTCCGCCACCGACTTGAAGGCCACCAGCTCGGTGAGCTCCTCCTTCGCCCTCGGCATCAGCGAGGCGACGGTCTCGGCGACCGGATTCGACGACATGGGCACGCTCCTTGTGGGTGCGACGTTGTACCGATGAGTGCCGTAGATCCTCCCACAGCGGCCTGAGAGGACGTCCCCCGTAGGATGCGGGGGACAGGTGCGGCAGCGGCTTGATCGGGAGCAGTAGACCAACGTGAGCAGCGAGAACTCTTCGGCGGACGACGAGCAGCGGGTGTGGGACGTCGTCGTGGTGGGCGCGGGACCCGCGGGGGCCTCGGCCGCCTACGCGGCGGCGGTCGCGGGACGGCGCGTGCTGTTGCTGGAGAAGGCGGAGCTGCCGCGCTACAAAACGTGCGGCGGCGGCATCATCGGCCCCTCGCGCGACGCCCTGCCACCCGGCTTCGAGCTGCCGTTCCGGGACCGGGTACACGCGGTGACGTTCTCGCACAACGGCCGCTTCGCCCGCACCCGTCGCTCCCGGCAGATGCTGTTCGGGCTGATCAACCGGCCCGAGTTCGACCAGCAGCTGGTCGAGCACGCCCAGAAGGCGGGCGCGGAGCTGCGGACGGGCGTCACCGTGCAGCGGGTCGAGCAGCACGGCTCGACCGTGCCCGACCGGCGCACGGTCGCGGTGGTCCTGCAGGGCGGTGAGACGGTGCTCGCGCGGGCGGTCGTCGGAGCCGACGGCAGCGCCAGCCGCATAGGAGCTCATGTCGGGGTGAAGCTCGACCAGGTGGACCTCGGCCTGGAGGCGGAGATCCCGGTGCCGGAGACGGTCGCCGAGGACTGGAAGGGGCGGGTGCTCATCGACTGGGGGCCGATGCCCGGCAGCTACGGCTGGGTCTTCCCCAAGGGCGACACGCTCACGGTCGGCGTGATCTCCGCGCGCGGCGAGGGCGCCGCGACCAAGAGGTACCTGGAGGACTTCATCGGCCGGCTCGGTCTCGCCGGTTTCGAGCCGAGCATCTCCTCCGGCCACCTGACCCGCTGCCGCGCCGACGACTCCCCGCTGTCGCGGGGGCGGGTGCTGGTGTGCGGGGACGCGGCGGGGCTTCTGGAGCCGTGGACCCGCGAGGGAATCTCCTTCGCGTTGCGTTCCGGCCGGCTCGCGGGGGAGTGGGCGGTGCGGATCGCGGAGGCGCACGACGCGGTGGACACCCGCCGGCAGGCCCTGAACTACGCGTTCGCGATCAAGGCCGGGCTCGGCGTCGAGATGAGCGTCGGGAAGCGGCTGCTGATCGCGTTCGAGCGGCGCCCCGGCCTGTTCCACGCGGGGCTGACCGGCATTCGCCCGGTCTGGAAGGCGTTCATGGACATCACCCGCGGGGCGACGTCGCTGGGCGAGATCGTCCGCACCCGTCCGATGGCCCAGCGTGCGCTGACCGCGCTGGACCGGCGGCAGTCCGGCTCCACGGGCGACGTCAGCCCGTGACGGTGATGCGGAAGACGGGGTGGTCGGGGGCGATCCGGCGCAGGTCGGCGTCAGGTGAGTCGGGGCCCACGCCGTTGAAGAAGACACCGGCCTCGGCCTTCCAGCGCTTGAGGTAGGCGCGCAGCAGCGGCACCTTGTCGTCGCCGGTGACCTCGGTCGCGGTGAACACGGACACGTCCTTGCCGAGGCGCAGTTCACCGCCGCCGGCCGCGCGCATGTTGTGCGTCCACTGGACGTGACCGCGGGGAGCGACCAGGTACCGCTGTCCGTCCACGGTCAGCAGGTTCACGGGGGTGGTCCGCCACTCGCCGCTCTTGCGGCCGCGGACCGCCAGGACCCGGGAGCCCCAGACGCTGATGCCCCGGCGGGTCATCCAGGCCACGACACGGTTGAGGACGTTGACGGTGAACCAGCCGGGCTTCTGGACGTGTGTGGTCATGCGGACTCCCGTGGAAAGTGGAGAGCGCCGCTCTCATTTGTGAGCACTGCTCTCGCTTGATGAAGAGTCTGCCGCAGTGGGGCGGTCCGGGCAAGAGCACTGCTCTCTTTTTTGTTCGTCGCTCTTGTTTGTGTGCACCGCTCTCGCTCGGTGGGAGACTCATGCCATGAGCAGCACCGCCCACGGCGCCCGAGCCCGCGCCAGAACCGAAGTCACCGCGGCCATCAAGGACGAGGCGCGCAGCCAGCTCGCGGCCGAGGGTGCCGCCAAGCTCTCGCTGCGTGCCGTGGCCCGTGCACTCGGCATGGTCTCCTCCGGGCTGTACCGCTACTTCCCCAGCCGCGACGACCTGCTGACCGCACTCATCATCGACGCCTACGACTCCCTCGGCGAGACCGCGGAGCAGGCACATGCCGCGGCCGCGGCCGCCGACGAGGGGCCCGTCCGGCGCTGGTCGGCGGTGTGCGAGGCGGTGCGCGCCTGGGCGATCGAGCGCCCGCACGAGTACGCGCTGGTCTACGGATCGCCGGTTCCGGGCTACACCGCGCCGGAGTCCACCGTCCCGGCCGCCTCCCGCGTCGGACTCGTCCTCATCGGCATCCTGCGCGACGCCCACCGGGGCCCCGGAGTGACCGAGCCCCCGCTGCCCGCCGAGCTGCGGCCCGAGGCCGACCGGATGACCGCCGATCTCGCCCCGGACCTCCCGCCCGAGGCGGTCACGGCGCTCGTCGCGGCCTGCGCCCAGCTCGGCGGGCTGATCGGATTCGAGCTGTTCGGGCAGTTCAACCGGGTGGTGGAGGACCGCGAGCAGTTCTTCCGGCATGCGGTGACGCGCCTCGCCCACGGGGTGGGGCTGATGGATCCGCAGTAAGGGGTCCTTTCACTATGAGCGTCTGATCAGGTCGCGTGGTCTGGTGCCGTGCATCGCAAGGCGCCGGAGCGGCCGCGATGGGGGTCCCCCCGCGCGAGGTTGTTCGAGCGTGAGGGAGGAGCCACGTGGGCGTTTCGGCAACGCGGCGAGGTGCGGTGCCAGGCCGCGCGACCCGGACGGGCATAGTGAAAGGACCCCTAAGGGCGCGGCCCGCGGCCGGCGTACTTCACGGGGAGTACGCGTGATCACCGCGCTCGGCTGACGCCGCCGACCGTCCCGGCGTCTAGCGTGGCGGTCATGGACGTGGAGCGCGTACGCGGGAGCGGCCCGCCGCAGTGGTGGCGGCACGGGCCGCCGTGGCCGCACCGCGGGGACGAGGAGGAGCGGGGCCCCCGGTGGCCGTGGCGGTCCACCGCGCTGTTCACCGTGTTCGTACTCGTCGGGTCGGACTACGCGGCCACCCAGCCCGGCGAGCGGGCCCCCCTCGACCCCTTCGCGCGCGTCCTGCTGGTCCTGGGGTCGGGCCTGCTGCTGTGGCGGTGGCGGCATCCGGTGCTCGTCGTGTTCGGCACGGCGACGGCCGCCATGCTCTACCTGGGCGCGGGCTACCCGTACGGGCCGGTCTTCCTGGCGGTCGCACTGGCCTGCTTCAACGCCGTCGTCACGGGGCACCGCCGGTCCGCCTGGGCGGCTCTGGCGGTGCTCTGGGCCGGGCATGTGCTGGTCGCCCACTGGCTGTACCGGTGGCTGCCGCCGGCCGGGGACTCCGCCGCGTCCTGGGGGCAGGAGGTCGTGGTCGCCACCTGGATGGTGATGATCCTCGCGGTGTCGGAGCTCGCCCGCACCCGACGCGAGCAGTGGGCCCGCGAGCGGGCCGAGCGCGCGCAGGCGGCGCGGCGGCGCGCCGACGAGGAAAGGCTGCGGATCGCCCGTGAGCTGCACGACGTCCTCGCGCACAGCATCTCGGTCATCAACGTGCAGGCGGGCGTCGGCCTCGCGCTCCTCGACACGGACCCGGAGCAGGCGCGCACGGCCCTCACCACCATCAAGTCCGCGAGCAAGGAGGCGCTGGGCGAGGTACGCCAGGTGCTCGACACGCTGCGCACCCCGGGGGACGCGCCGCGCGCACCGGCGCCCGGCCTCGACCGGCTGCCCGAACTGGTGGAACAGGCGGCGGACGCGGGCCTCACCGTCGAGGTCGAGGGAAACCCGCCGCGGCTCGCCCCCGGCACGGACCTCGCCGCGTTCCGGATCGTCCAGGAGGCCCTGACCAACGTCGTACGGCACTCCGGTTCCCGGCACGCGCGCGTGCGGCTCGATCACGACGGCGGGGCGCTGCGGCTGCGTATCGACGACGACGGACCCGCCGCCGGCGCCGGCGCGGGCGGCAGCGGCAACGGTCTGGCCGGAATGCGGGAACGGGCCGCCGCGCTGGGTGGCACGATCGAGGCGGGCCCGCGAGCCGACGGCGGGTTCCGGGTGCTGGCCCTGCTGCCGTCGAAGGTGAAGACCGAGGAGGACGACCGGTGATCCGCGTACTGCTCGCCGACGACCAGTCACTGGTGCGGGCCGGTTTCCGGGCGCTGCTCGACGCACAGCCGGACATCGAGGTGACCGGAGAGGCCGCCGACGGGGAGGAAGCGCTGCTAAGGGTGCGCGAACTGCGCCCCGACATCGTCCTGATGGACATCCGCATGCCGCTGCTGGACGGCCTCGTCGCGACCCGGCGCATCACCGGGGACGCGGCGCTGAGCCAGGTCAAGGTGGTCATGCTCACCACCTTCGAACTCGACGAGTACGTCTTCGAGGCGATCCGCTCGGGCGCCTCCGGCTTCCTGGTCAAGGACACCGAGCCGGAGGAACTTCTGCGCGCCGTACGGTCCGTGGTCGGGGGCGACGCACTGCTCTCGCCGGGCGTGACCCGCCGCCTGATCGCCGAGTTCGCCGCCCGCTCCAAGGAACCGGCGGCCGCCGACGCCCTCGTCCACCTCACCGAGCGGGAACGGGAGGTGATGGCCCTGGTCGGCATCGGCCTGTCCAACGACGAGATCGCCCGCCGCCTGGTCGTCAGCCCGCTCACCGCGAAGACCCATGTCAGCCGCACGATGGTCAAGCTGGGAGCCCGCGACCGGGCCCAACTCGTCGTCCTGGCCTACGAGTCCGGGCTGGTGCGGCCGGGCTGGCTGGGCTGAGGCCGCCCCGGCCGGAACCGGACCAGCACGCTGATGACCCGGGCGAGGAAGAGGACGGGCGCGAGCACCATGGCGGTGCTGAGCAGCAGGAGCTCCACGGTGGACGGCAGTTCGAACAACAACGCCGGACCCGCGACCGCCCCGAAGACGACCGCCGCCGCGAGCGCCGCGCTGAACAGCGCGTACCCGATCTCGACGGTGATCGCGTCCCGCTCGGTCTGACCGCGCCGGCCCCCGTACGTCTCCACCATGGAAGTCTCACAGCCGTGTGCCCGGCGGGGCAAGCAGACCCCGCCGGGCACAGGCATCGGCGACGTTCCCGTAGGTCCTGTCCGGCGGATCATGCCGCAGACGCGGGGCCTGGCACGCCGAGCTGCGGGGTTGTCGTCGGTTGCCGACTCCTCCACTCTCGACTTCGCTCGAGCGGGGGGGGGACCCCCATGGCGTCGACGCTCTCCTCCGCCTTGCAGCTCGACGCACCAGGCCCCGCTCACCTGCGCGATGAGGCGCCGCGGATGTCCTGCGACTTGATCCGCCGGACAGGCCCTAGTCGCGTACGGTGACGCGCTCCGTCTCCTTCACAGTGGACTGGGCGACCACGACCGACGGCTGCGTGCGGCGCGTCGGCCGCAGGCCGGTGAGTGTGATCAGGAGGCCGGCCGCCGCGACGACGGTCACCACGACCAGTCCGGGCCGGTAGCTGTCCAGGACGGCCTGCGGGGTGGCGTTCTCGGGCGCACCCGCGGTCACCACGGCCGTGACGACGGCCAGGAAGATCGCGCCGCCGACCTGCACGGAGGTGTTGAGCAGTCCGGAGACCATGCCCTGCTCGTGGTCCTCGACACCGTTGGTGGCCTGGATGTTGAGGGACGGGAAGACCAGTGCGCAGGCGGCGCCGATGAGCAGCATCGACGGCAGGATGACCGCCGCGTACACCGGGTCGAGGTCGACCCGCAGGAACAGCGCGTACCCGACGACCATCAGCGCGAAGCCGATGGCGATCAGCCGCTGGGTGCCGTAGCGGTCGACGATCGAGCCGACCTTCGTCGAGGACAGCGCCACCAGCGCGCCCGCGGGCAGGAAGGCGAGCGCGGTGTGCAGTGCCGACCAGCCGAGCAGGGACTGCATGTAAAGCGTCACCAGGAACTGGAAGCCGACGTACGAGCCGAAGAACGCCATCGCGCCGAGCTGGGCGCGGATCTGGGTGCCGGAACGCAGCACGCCGAGCCGGATCAGCGGTCCTGCCGAGCGCCGCTCGACCAGGACGAACACCGTGAGCAGGACGGCGACGGCGAGGAAGGACAGCAGCGTGCGGGCCGAGGTCCAGCCGGCCTCCGGGGCCTGTACGACGGTGAAGACCAGCAGCAGCATCGAGGCGGTGCCGAGGACGGCGCCGGGGATGTCGTAGCCGTTGTGGTCCTTCTCCCGGGCGCTGCGCGGCAGCAGTTTCAGACCGGCGGCCAGGGCGATCAGGGCGATGGGGGCGGGCAGCAGCATGGTGAGGCGCCAACTGGCCTCGGTGAGCAGGCCGGACAGCACCAGTCCCATCGAGAAGCCGGTGGCGGCGCAGGTGGTGTAGATGGAGAGGGCGCGGTTGCGCAGCGGGCCCTGCGGGAACGTCGTGGTGATGATCGACAGGCCGGCGGGAGCGGTGAAGGCCGCGCTCAGGCCCTTGATGAAGCGGCTGGCGATCAGCAGCGGGCCCGAGTCGACGAGGCCGCCGAGCAGTGAGGCGACGGCGAAGACGCCCAGGGCGATCAGGAAGACCTGGCGCCGGCCCAGCAGATCGGCGGCCCGTCCGCCGAGGAGCAGCAGGCCGCCGTAGCCCAGGATGTAGCCGCTGACGATCCATTGCAGTGTCGAGGTGGACAGGCCGAGGTCGGCGCCGATGGAGGGCAGGGCGACGCCGACCATCGACACGTCCAGCGCGTCCAGGAACATCGCGGCGCACAGGACCAGCAGAGTGCCCCACAGCCGGGGCGTCCAACGCCCTTCGGACGTGGGAGTGGTGAGCGGAGAGGTCATGCCGGAGACACTACATGCGTATGCATTGAATGTAAGTGCATTTAATTCCGATGCAACAAACTTGTTCCTCTGCTACGGTGCGCTCATGGCGGCGAAGAAGGCCGAGCGGACGCTCGCGGACCAGTGGCGGGACATCCTGGCGCTGCATGCGCGCACCCAGTGCGAACTCGACCGCGCACTGCACCAACACGGCCTGTGCGGCAGCGACTTCGAGGTGCTCGACGTCCTGTCCGAACAGCGCGCGGACGGCGTCTGTTCCTACCGCGTCCAGGAGATCTCCGAGCGCGTCCACCTCAGCCAGAGCGCGCTGTCCCGGCTGGTCGCCCGGCTGGAGAAGGACGGCCTCGTCGAACGCGGGATGTGCGAGGAGGACCGGCGTGGCGTCCGTGTGGCCCTCACGTCGAAGGGCCGCGCGCTCCACGGCGACGTGCTGCCCCTGCAGCGCGCGGTACTGACGAGGATGCTCGCCTCCGGCTGAGCCGCGCTCGGCTTCACCCGATGGCGGACGTCTCCCGCCACAGTTCGGCGACCGAGGCGTCCCCGGACACGGCCGGGAACGGCAGCCGGTTCCACAACGACAGGTACAACTGCGCGGCGGGTCCGGCCACTTCGCAGTCGGCCTCCCCGGTGTCGCCCCGCTCCGCCGCCGGCGGCTCCTGAGTCAGTCGTACGGTCCACAGCGCGCCGTCGATGTCCGTCGCCCGCACCCGCAGCACCCGGGGTTCCTCGGTGCGCACCCTGCTCTTGGCGCGGGCGTGGAACCCGAGCAGCAACTCGTCGATGCCGTCCACCGCGAAGCCGCCGGCGATCTCGCCCGGGGTGCCGCCCCTGGCCGACTCGGCGTCGATCCGGTGCACGGCCGTCTCGTGCGCCTGCCGCCGGGCCCAGAACGCCAGTGGCGAGGGCGCGGGCAGGAAGTGCCAGCACCGGAGGTCGGGCGAGGCGGAGCGCAGGGTGTCGACGAGCCGCTCGTGGCCCTCCCGGAACCAGGCCAGCAGTTCGGCGTCGTCGAGGTCGGGCAGCTCTCCCATGGGGTGGTACGAGGTGTGTCCCTCGGCGACGAACGCCGTCGCCCAGCGATGCACCACGCCCGTGTGCAGCAGCAGGTCCGTCACCAGCCACCCCGGGCAGGTCGGCACCTTGGCACCGGTGCCGGCCTCCTCGGCGGCGGCGGCCAGCAGCCGGCCCTCTCGGTCAAGGATCGCAGTGAACTCGGCAGTCTCCATGCAGGTGAGTGTGCCGGATGGAGTGCGTTCCGAGAGAAGGATGTACGAGCGGCAGGCGTGGCCCGTCGTTGAAGCGACCGGGCCGGGCAGCGGACACGTGTCAGTCCACCGCCGCCCGGCGGATGACGAATCCGATCACCGCGGCGACCGCCGCCAGCCCGGCGACGCTGGTGAGGGCGATCGGCAGGGAGAACCAGTCGGCCATGAACCCGATGGCGGGCGGGCCGAGGAGCATGCCGCCGTAGCCGAGGGTGGAGGCGACGGCGACACCGGTGGGCCCGGCCAGGGCGCCGGCGCGTTCCACGGCGACCGGGAAGATGTTGGCGAGACCGAGTCCGGCGACGGCGAAGCCCAGGAGCACCAGCCACACGTGCGGGGCTAGTGAGCCGAGCACCATGCCCACGGCCGCGGTGGCACCGCCCGCGACCACGGTCGGCGTCCGGCCGAGGCGCTGGAGGAGGGTGCTGCCGGTCAGCCGGCCGACGGTCATCGCGAGCGCGAAACACGCGTACCCCGCGGCCGCGACACCGGGGGACGCGTCGAGGTCCTGTTGCAGGTGCAGGGTGCCCCAGTCGGCCAGGGCGCCCTCGCCGTACGCGGTGCACAGCGCGATCAGGCCGAAGACCACCACCAGTTTGCGGTTACGGCCGTCGAGGCGGCCCCGGCCAGGCTGCTCCCGCCGCTCTGGCTCAGGGGGCGCCGGAGGATCGATGCGCAGCAGCGTGGGGCCGGCCGCGGCGGTCACCAGCAGGCCCACGACGGTCAGGCCGAGCAGATGCTCGGTGGGGGAGAGGTGGCCGGCGACCAGTCCGCCCAGGCCCGCGCCGATCATGCCGCCGAGGCTGAAGGCGGCGTGGAAGCTGGGCATGATGGGGCGCCGCAGGGCGGCCACCAGGTCGACGGCCGCGCTGTTGAAAGCCACGTTGATCCCGCCGTACGCCGCGCCGAACACCAGCAGGACGGCGGCGAGCGCGGCCGCGGAGTGGGTGAGCGGAGGCAGCGCGACGCTCAGGGAGAGCAGGACGGCGCAGACGACGGTGACGCGGTGGTTGCCGTGGCGGCGGCAGAGGCGACCGGTGAGGATCATCGTGATGACCGCGCCGGCGGAGACGCCGAGGAGAGCGAGGCCGAGGGTGCTGGCGGAGGCGTCGGTCTGGTCCTTGATGGCGGGGATGCGGACGACCCAGCCGGCGAAGACGAAGCCGTCGAGGGCGAAGAAGGCGGTGAGGACGACGCGGAGCCGGGTGAGGGTGTGACCCGGCACGGCGCTGTGCGTTCGGGCTTTGTTTATTTGCGGCACAAAATCAGGCTAGGTGGGTGCCCGGGAGAGAGCAAGGAGCGGTGCGGCGACCGCGGGAGGTGCCAGGCGGGAGCCGGGAGCCGGAGCGTGGACGGGGTGCCGGAGCAGTGTCCGAGGCCGGAGCCGTGCCCTCAGTCGCACCCGCACCCGCACCCGCAGCCGCAGCCGGAGCCGGAGCCGCTCCGCGTCCGGAAAGGCGGCCGTCGGCACGGCCGTAGCGGCGCCCCGTCCGCGACGCGGGCCCGCACGGACGCCGCCCCGCCACGAGCAGCCTCCGCCCAGGATCGGGGAGCCGCCTGCCCTCGCGGGCCGGGACGACGGTGGGCAGAAGCACCGGTTTTCACCCCCTCTAAGCTGCTCGAACAAGCAGCGGCTTGCAGAGAACCGGACACGGCTCGTGCTTTCACGGGTCCGCACACCACGGACAGGGGACGACGCATGGCGGCACCGCAGAACAGATGGAGCGCCTTGCTGGACATCTTGACGCGCGACGGGCGGATCGAGGTCGAGGCCGCCGCGGAAGCACTGCACGTCTCCGCTGCGACGATCCGACGGGATCTGGACGAGCTGGCGCGCCAGCAGATGGTCACCCGTACCCACGGCGGCGCCGTGATCAACACCATCGCCTACGACCTGCCGCTCCGCTACAGGGCGGCGCGCAACGCTCCGGAGAAGGAGCGGATCGCCAGTGCGGCGGCGGGCCTGGTGAGGGCGGGTGCCGTGGTGGGTCTGAACGGCGGCACCACGACCACCGCGGTCGCCCGGGCACTGGCCATCCGGCCGGAGCTGAGCACGGAGGGCTCGGGGCCCTCGCTGACGGTCGTCACCAACGCGCTGAACATCGCCAACGAGTTGGTCGTGCGCCGCCATGTGAAGCTCGTCGTCACCGGGGGAGTGGCCCGCCCGGCCTCGTACGAGCTCACCGGACCGCTCGGCACCGAGATGCTCGCGCAGATCACCCTCGACCACGTCTTCATCGGCGTCGACGCGATCGACGTCCGGCACGGGGCCACGGCCCAGGACGAGGGCGAGGCCGGAATCAACTGGGCGTTGGCCCGCCGCGCCGAGCAGGTGATCGTGGTCGCGGACTCCACCAAGCTGGGCCGGCGGGCCTTCGCCCGGATCTGCCCGGTGGAGGACGTCCATGTTCTGGTCACCGACAAGGCGGCGGGCCCGGAGCTGACCGAGCCCTTCGCCGCGGCGGGGGTTGAGATCGTCCGGGCCTGAGCGCCTTCGCGCGTCGCCCTCAGGTCACTTGATGCCGCCGGCCGTCAGGCCGCTGATCAGATAGCGCTCCACGAAGACGAACAGGACGACGACCGGCACGATCGCGATCAGCGAGGTGGCGAAGAGGTACTGCCACTGCTCCTGGTAGGCCGTGACGAATCCGGGGATGGCCTTGGTCAGCGTCGTCCGGTCGCCGGACGAGGTGATGGTGAGGGCGACGACGTACTCGTTCCAGGCCCCGATGAACGTGTAGACGAGCGCGGTCACCACTCCGGGCAGCGCCAGCGGCAGGGTGACCCTGACCAGCGCGCCCAGCCGGCCGGCCCCGTCCATGTACGCCGCCTCCTCCAGCTCCTTGGGGATGCTCGCGAAGTACGCGTTGAGGATCCAGATGCAGAACGGCAGGTTGAACGCCGCGTTGACCAGGATCAACCCCTCCGCGGTGTCGGTCAGATCGAGGCTGACCATCTCCCGGTAGATGCCCACCAGCAGTGCGGTCGGCGCGAACATCTGGGTGACCAGCACCAGTAGCAGGAACGCGCCGCGCCCGCGGAACCGGTGGCGGGCGGTGTAGTAGGCGGCGGGCAGTCCCACGGCGAGGGCGAGGAGCGTGGACATCCCGGCGACGTACAGCGAGAACAGCAGCGCGTCGGAGACCGGCGGATCCGTCAGCGACCAGACGTCGGCGAAGTTCGACCACTCCCAGTGCTGTGGCAGATAGGACGGCGGTGACTTCATCAGTTCCGGCGTCGGCTTCAGGGCCGTCAACAGCATCTGCAGGTACGGCGCCAGGAAGAACAGGGCCACCAGCCAGCCCACCGCGGTGAGCATGACGGTGCGAAGCCGGGGCGGGCGCCGCCGCCGGACCTTGGCGGGAGGGGTCGTCGGGGTGGGGGCCTTGGTGGCTCGGGCCGTGACGGCGGACATCAGCCGATCTCCTCTCGCCCGCGGACGACGCGCAGGTAGACCAGCACGACCAGCAGGATCAGCGCGAAGTTCACGACGGCCATGGCCGCCGACTCGCCGACGGCCTGGTTGTCGAACGCGAGCTTGTACATATACGTGGTGGTCGTGTCGGTGGCGAAGCCGGGACCGCCGCGGGTCATGGCCCAGATGACCGGGAAGGAGTTGAACACGTTGATGACGTTGATGATGGCGGCGACCAGCAGGGACGGGCGCAGCAGCGGCAGCGTGACGGAGAGATAGGTGCGGGCCGGTCCCGCGCCGTCCAGACGGGCCGCCTCGTACACCTCGGCCGGGATGGTCCCCAGTCCGGAGAGGATGACGAACGCCGTGAACGGCAGCGAGACGAAGACGGCCACGGCCATCATCCAGGCGAACGCCTGGACCGGGTGGGCCAGCCAGTTCACCGGTTTGTCCAGGATTCCCACGTCCATCAGCACGCGGTTGACGACGCCGTAGAAGTTGTTCAGCATCCAGCGCCAGGTGAGCGCCGTCATCAGGACCGATGCCGCCCACGGCACGATCAGCGCCCAGCGGACCAGCCGGCGCCCGGGGAAACGCGAGTTGAGCAACTGCGCCAGTGCGAGCGAGACGAGGATGGTGACCGTGACGACGCCCACCACCCAGACCAGGGTGCGCAGCACCACGCCCGGCAGGTCCGGCTCGGCGAACAGTTCGGCGTAGTTGGCGCCCCCCGCGAAACCGCGGGTCAGTCCGGTGGAGCTGATGTCCATCAGGGACGTTCGGGCCATCTCGACGACGGGCCAGATGACCACGGCCAGGATCAGCGCGAGCGCGGGGCCGATCCACAGCAGCGGTTCGAGTGCCCGCAGGCGGCGACCGTTGTGGGCCTGGCGGGAACCGGGTGCCGGTGCCGCCGACGGCTGTCCCTGTCCGTCCTCGGCCCCGGCGGTGTGCGGGGTGACGTCCTGTACGGCCACTCCGTCAGCCGTCCTTCTCGGCGGTCTCCTGGATCTCGCCCAGGACCTTCTTGGGTGCGGCGCCGGACACGGCGGTGCCGATGCGCTGCTTCACGGCGCCCTCGACGGCCGACCAGTTGGGGTTGTCGGTGGGGGCGAACCGCGCGCCCGACAGTGCGTCGACGAACGGCTTGTAGTAGGAGGAGTCCGAACTCAGTGCGTCACCAGCCGACTTGGTGACCGACAGGAACCCCTCGGTGGACAGGAACTTCGAGGCGTTCTCCTTCTGGTAGAAGAAGTCGAGGAACTTGTTGACCGCCTCGCGGTTCTTGCTCTCGTCCTTCTTGAAGGCCACCAGGTAGTCCTGGACACCGAGCGTGTTGTGCCTCGTGCCGTCCTTGCTCGGCAGGGGCGCGACACCGTAGTTCAGCTTCTTGTCGACCGTGTCGATGAAGCCCTTGCGCATGAAGACGGCGCCGTTGATCATGCCGATCTTGCCCTGCGCGAACTGGTTGAAGACGTCCTTGCGGTTGGTGGCCTCGGGGTTGGGCTGTGTCAGCCCGGCCTTGGTGAGCTTGCGCAGGAAGTCCAGTGTCTCGACGTTGGCCTGCTGGTCCACCGTCCACTTACCCGACGTGTCGGTCCAGCCGCCGCCGTTGTTCATCGCCCAGATGTAGAACTCCGCCTGGGCCTCCTCCGCGCCGAGCGGCAGGCCCAGCGGGATGTCCCCGGCCGCCTTGATCTTCTTGGCGGCGTCCTCGACACCGGCCCAACTGGACGGCGGCTCAGAGATGTTGGCCTTGTCGAAGATGTCCTTGTTGTAGAAGAAGAGCCGCGCGCTGGAGATGAACGGCAGGCCGTACTGGACACCTTGGTACTGCGCCTGGTCGGCGAAGAGCGGCAGGAAGTCGTCGAGCACCTTCGGCGACACGACGTCCTTGGCCTGGTGGATCAGGTCGTCGCGGGCGAAGTCGGAGAACTTGTTGTAGTTGAGGACGTCGGGTTGCTGCCCGGTCTGGATGTACGTCTTGACCTTCGAGTCCAGCTGCTCCCAGTCGACGACCTCCAACTCGACCTGGTAGCCGGGGTTCTCGGCCTCGAAGGTCTTGATGAGGTTGTCCCAGTAGGGCTGGGTGTCGTCGTCGTACTTGGCGGCCACGAATCTGATCGTCTTCCCGTCGGAGTCGTCGCCGCCGGCCGAACCTCCCTTGCCGCAGCCGCTGAGGACCAGGGCGAGGGTCACACCTGCCGAGATGCCGATGAGGTGCCGTTTCACGGGGTACCACCTTCGTTGCAAGCTGGTGATTGTTTCTGCTCGAAACTGGCTTACTTCAAGCATTAATCACCATCATGCCCAACAGGTTGCAGGCGGTGTCAAGGGGAGAACGGTTGCCGCTGCGTTACGCCGGACCCCGGCGGAGCGGTCGCGCCTCGCTTGCCCGGAAGGCGGCTCCGGGAGGAGCGCGAGGCGCCGGGCGTCCGTCGGGCGGACCGGCCAGAGGAGCCGTAAGTGCCCGATTCGGGCGTGGTTCACACAGAATTTACAGCCGTTTTCCCGGAGTTCGATCCCTCCCTGAGCAGGGCGCGGACCCGGGAAGGCGACTGTCACCAGGGTCGACAGTGGCCCGTGATACTGCCGAGAAATCATGGAAGTGAATGTTGACAGCTGACGTTTCTGGCCAGAACATGAGCAGAAATGAGCATGATCTTGCCGTGCTGCCCCGCGAAGCAACGTCCCGCCCCGCAGGAGGTCGTGAGTGCGCAACCAACCGCTCAGACGGCGCAAAACCCGTAGGTCCGCAATGCTGTTGGCCGCCGCGCTGACCCTGACGCTCGTACCGTCCGTCACCGGACCCCTCACCACGGAGGCCCAGGCGGACACCGCCCACCGGCCGAAGGTGACCCGGAGCGCGGACGGCCTCACCGTGTCCGTGCCGGGCACCAGGAACACACCCGGCTACACCGTCGACATCGCCACCGACGAACTCGCCCTCACCACCGAGCGCTCCGGCAGGACCGTGCTCGGCACCGCGGGCGGCGACACCGGAGGACTCCGCTTCCGCTCCGACGAGAAGTGGGAGCACGCCACCGAGGTCACCGACTGGACGTGGAAGGACGGCGTCCTCACCCTCACCGCCGACACCACCCTCGACGGCACCACCGTCGAGGCCCGGCTCACGCCCAAGTCCGACCGCTACCGGCTGGACTGGGACGTCGAGGGCGGCAGCCCCGACCGACTCGGCCTCGCCTACGACCTGTCGTCGGCCGGCCACTGGTACGGCCACGGCGAGGCGGAGACCCCGCAGGGCGGTCCCGGCGTCAACCAGCCCTGGCCGCTGGACGCCGGCGAGGTCGACCACGAGACCTTCGGCCCGGCCTCGTACAACATGATCGACCCGTTCTGGTACACGTCGAAGTCGACCGGTCTCCATGTCGACACCGGGCACGTCATGGACGTGGCGCTGAACAAGGGCAAGGACGGTCTCGGCACCTTCACCGTCGAGTCGCCCGACACCTACAAGGCCACCGTGTTCGTCGAGTCGACCCCGCTGGAGGTCTACCGCGACTACATCGGCATCGTCGGCAAGCCGACCAAGTCCGACGCCACGTACGAGCAGTACGCCAAGCCGCTGTGGAATTCCTGGGCGCAGTTCTACACCAAGATCGACCAGGAGAAGCTGCTCGACTATGCCACGGACCTCCACGACAACGGACTGGACGGGCACACCATCCAGCTCGACGACAAGTGGGAGTCGAACTACGGCAACCTGACCTGGGATCCCAAGACCTTCCCCGATCCCAAGGGCCTCTCCAAGAAGATCCACGACATGGGTTTCGACTTCGGCATCTGGGTCACCCTGTGGATCAACCTGGACTCCGACAACTACCAGTACGCGGTCGACAACGGCTACCTGCTCATGGACGCCAAGGACACCAGCAAGCCGTGTGAAGTGACCTGGTGGAACGGCCAGGCCGGGATCATCGACCTGGCCAACCCCGACGCCAAGGCCTGGTACGAGGGCAACCTCAAGAAGCTGATGGACACGTACGACATCGACGGGCTGAAGTTCGACACCCGGTTCTTCGACGAGAAGTGCGCGCCGCGCGGGGGCCACCAGGCCACCGACTACCAGAAGCTCGGCACCGAACTCGCCGACGAGTTCGACCTCCAGGGCGCCGGCATCCGGGTGCACTGGAACCGGACGGCCCACGAGGCCGGCTTCGTCACCCGCCAGGTCGACAAGGGCACCGGCTGGGACTCCCTGCGCGCCTCCGCCACCCAGAACCTCGCCATCTCCACCATCGGCTACCCGTTCGTCGAGTCCGACATGATCGGCGGCTCCGGCGGCCAGCCCGCACCGACGAAGGACGTACTGGTGCGGTGGGCTCAATCCGCCTCGCTGATGCCGCTGATGTACGCCTCGACCTCCCCGGTGGACACCAACGACACCACCACCGGGCAGAAGGTGGACTACGACCAGGAGACGGTCGACCTCTACCGGGAGGCGATCGAGACCCACGAGAAGCTCGCCCCGTACATCTGGGACCAGGTGCAGAGCACCCTGAAGACCGGCGACCCGATCATGCGGCCGCTGTTCTTCGACTTCCCGAAGGACGAGGCGAGTTACACGGTCACCGACGAGTGGATGCTCGGCCCGGCCGTGCTCGCCGCGCCCAAGCTGAGCACCGGCGCCACCCGTTCCGTCCACCTGCCGCCGGGCACCTGGTACGACGTCAACCAGGGCACCGTGATCCGCGGCCCGAAGACGCTCAAGGGGTACGCGGCGCCGCTCGGCGTCACGCCGGCCTTCGTCAACCTCAAGGCCAAGGGGGCCGACAAGGCCGTCAAGGCGCTCAAGCGCGACGACGCTCCGGCCGCCTCCGTCCTGATCACCCCGGACGCCCCGGCCACCGACGCCGGTAAGCCGTTCGAGGTGACCACCGATGTGACCAACTGGAGCACCGGGACCCTCAGGAACGCCAAGGCGGCACTGGACCTGCCCGACGGCTGGACCGCCGAGGCGACCGGCCCGACCACCGCGGCCTCCCTCAGGAACGGCGCCACCCTCACCACCGGATGGACGGTGACCCCGGCCGACGACGCCCGCTGGGGCAGCCACGACCTCACCGGCACGGCCACCTACACCGGATCCAACGGCTCGCAGAAGGTGTCCGACACCGTGCCGGCGCAGGTGAAGGCCGCCCCGGGCAGCGTGCAGGAGCCTTACCTGACGGCCGACACGACCTCCGAGGCCCCCCAATACGCCCAGGCCGGCGACCAGTTCGCCATCTGGGCGGGCGGCCAGGACCTGTCCGGCTGGAAGGACGAGAAGGGCGTCATCTACCGCGACGACGCGGCAGGTGAGAAGGCCACCGTGCAGGCGCAGCTGGTCTCCCAGAACAGCGCCTCACCGGTCGGCAAGGCGGGCATCGCCCTCGCCAACGACCTGACCGCACCCGAGAAGGGCGGTTACGCGGTGCTGGCCATGACCCAGAGCTACGGCCTGGAGTTCATGACCGACAGCGACGGCGACGGCAAGCTCGACACCTGGGCGGGCGGTGGCTCCACCTACCACCCGGCGCATCTCAAACTGACCCGGGACGGCGCCACCTACACCGCGTACGCCAGCAAGGACGGCGAGACCTGGTCGCAGGTCGGCACCGCCAAGGTGCCGTCGGCCGCCGGTACCGGTGACGCCGGGATGGTCGCGAGCGCGGCCAACGTCAACTACCCCGGCGAAAACATCGAAGCCGTCTTCAGCGGATTCTCCGTCACCTCCTGACGTCACAGGTGCCAGTGGCACCACCGGCACCATCCCCGCTTTCCCGGCAGGCCGCCCACCCCCCGTGGGACCTGCCGGGGACCGGGCCACTCCCTGCACGTCCATGAGAGAGGGAACCCACCCCCATGGCACGTACGTCCTCAGCTGTCGCCGGCTTCGTCGCGGGCGTCGTCGTGGCCGCGAGCACCACCGCGATAGCCGTCACCGGCACCACGGATACGACCTCCGGCTCCGACCTCAATTCCAAGGCCACCACCACCTGGCTGACCGTCAAGGTCGCCGACGCCATGGGCACCAGGGACACCATCACCTGGGTTCCCACCGGCTCCTTCGCCGGCTCCGCGGAGGAGCGGGTCCCGCGCTACCCGATGACCACCATCCAGGGCAAGGACACCAAGGAGCTCAAGCTCTCCGCCGTCCGCAACGAGCAGGTCTCGGCGCAGCTGGCGATCGCGTCCGGCAAGGACCTCGACGACGTCAAGGCCGTGGTCGGCGACCTCACCGGACCCGGCGGCGCCAAGCTGTCCGGCGCCGACACGCAGGTCCGGTTCGTCAAGTACGTGCCCGTACAGCGCTCCAAGAGCGAGGTCGACTGGTCCGCCACCATCGACCAGGTCAGCTCCGGCAAGGAGGTGTCCGGCGACCGCAACCCCGACGTCGTCGGCGACGCGCTCGAGGAGCGAACCTCCGTGGACGTACCCGCGTACGCGGCACAGCCGCTGTGGTTCACCTTCAAGATCCCCGAGAAGGCCACGCCCGGCACCTACACCGGCACGGTGAAGGTCAACGCCGACGGCCGAACCCAGTCCACCTACCCGCTGACCATAGAGGTCGCGGACGCGAGCGTGCCGGACCCGAAGGACTACGGCTTCTTCCTCGACGTGTGGGCGCAGCCGGAGACGGTCGCCAAGAACCACGGCGTCAAGCTCTGGTCCGACCAGCACTGGAAGCTGATCGAGACGTACAACCGCGACCTGGCCTCGCGCGGCCAGAAGGTCGTCAACACCACCATCGTCGACAACCCCTGGCACCACCAGTGGTCGCTCGGCACCCGGGAGTCGCAGACCGCCACGCCGTACACCAGCATGGTGGGCTGGGCCTGGAACGGTACGTCGTTCTCCTTCGACTTCGCCCGCTGGGACAAGTACGTCCAGACCGCCCGACGTGCCGGGCTCGGGCCCGACATCGGTGCCTTCTCCATGCTGGCGTTCCAGGACCAGGAGCACCTCACCTACACCGACACCCGCACCGGCAAGACCGTCTACGAGAACGTCGGCCTGGGCGGCGACCGCTGGCGGGAGGCGTGGGGAACGTTCCTGCCCGCCTTCGAGAAGCATCTGAAGGCCAAGGGCTGGCTGGAGAACACCTGGCTGTCCTTCGACGAGCGGCCCATCAGCACGATGACGGTCGTCAAGGACTTCGTCCACGAGGTCGCGCCGGTCTTCGACGACCGGATCTCCGTGGCCGGGTCGATCAGCACGGAGGGCGTCGCGTCCAACCTGTCCGTCGACTGGGGCGGCATCGACGCGATGACGAAGGAGAAGGTGGCGGAGCGGCGCAAGGCCGGCAAGACCACGACCTTCTACGTGTACGGTGCGCCGGCCCACCCCAACACGCTGTCGTACTCGCCCGCCGTCGAGTCGCGGATGCTGCCGTGGATCTCCGCCCAGCGGTACCTGGACGGCTTCCTGCGCTGGTCCTACAACAGCTGGACCAGCGACCCCTTCAAGCAGCCCGTGCACATCTTCACCCAGGGCGACGAGTACCTGGTCTACCCGGGCAGGAACGGCCCGATGTCCAGCATCCGCTGGGAGCAGCTGAAGGAGGGCATCGAGGACTACGAACTCATCGCCCAACTGCGGAAGAAGGACGGCGGCACCGACAGCGACGCCCTGACCGAGGCCCTCACCACAGCGACCCGCGACCTCGACGGCCGGACGAAGGACGTCAACGACATCGAGACCGCCCGGACGGCGGTCGTGAAGGGGCTGACCTCATGAGAGCGAAGTGGAAATCCCTGCTGCTCGCCGCGGCACTGAGTGTCATGCCCCTGACCGGCACAGGTGCCGCCGCGGCACCGGCCGAGGCGCAGGCCCAGGCCCCGCACACCGTCACCTACGACCAGTACGCCGTCAAGGTCGACGGCAAACCCCTGTACCTCTGGGGCGCCGAGTTCCACTACTTCCGGCTGCCCAGCCCCGACGCATGGCGCGATGTGCTCCAGAAGATCAAGGCGGGCGGTTTCAACGCGGTCTCGCTCTACTTCGACTGGGGCTACCACTCGGCCAAGCCGGGCCAGTACGACTTCACCGGCATCCGTGACGTGGAGCGACTGCTCGACGAGGCCGAGCGCGCGGGGTTGTACGTGATAGCCCGACCGGGCCCGTACATCAACGCCGAGGTCTCCGGCGGCGGCATGCCCGCCTGGCGGAAGACACAGCCCGGCGTGAACCGCACCTCCGAGCCGGAGTACATGGAGGCGGCCCGGGAGTGGATGAGCCGGATCAACCCGATCATCGCGCGGCACCAACTGACGCGCGGCACGGGCAACGTGATCCTCTATCAGGTCGAGAACGAGTACCAGGGCGGTCGCGAGGACGCCGACTACATGCAGACCCTCATCGACTGGGCGCGCGAGGACGGCATCGACGTCCCGACCTTCGTCAACGACGGCGGCGCCAACCAGAACTGGGTCAGCGGCAAGGGCGCCCCGGACATCTACGGCTTCGACGCCTACCCGCAGGGCTTCGACTGCAAGGACCCCGACGCCTGGAGGAACCTGCCCGACTACTCGTACGTCAACGAGTGGAAGCCCGAGTCCCCACTGATCATCCCGGAGGCTCAGGGCGGCGCCTTCGACCCCTGGGGCGGCACCGGGTACCAGGACTGCGCGAAGCTCACCGGCACCGACTTCACCCGGGTGTTCAGCAAGATGAACATCGCCGCCGGGGTGAGCGGCCAGTCCTTCTACATGACGTACGGCGGCACCAACTGGGGCTGGCTCGCCGACCCGAACGCGGTCTACACGTCGTACGACTACGGGGCCCCGATCAACGAGTCCCGCCAACTGACGGACAAATACCAGGAGTTCAAACGCCTGGGCTACATGGTCAACTCCGTCACCTCACTGGCGCGCACCGACAAGGCCGAGGCACCCACTCCTTCCGATGAGGCACTGCGCATCGACCGTCGCGTCAACCCCGACGACGGCACCCAGTTCTTCACCGTCCGGCACGCCGACACCCGCGTGAAGGACAAGGACGAGACGACCCTGTCCCTGAAGGGCGCCGACGGCGACTATCCGCGTGTGCCGCAGCAGGGCACGATCACCGTCGACGGCCGGGACGCCAAACTCCTGGTCGCGGGCTACGACCTGAGCGACACCCAGCGGCTCGTCTACTCCACCTCGGAGATCATGACGCACGCCGGGATCGGCGGCCGTGAAGTGGCGCTGCTCCACGGGCGTGAGGGCGAGGCCGGCGAGACCGTCCTGCGGTACGCCGAGCGGCCGCAGGTCACCGTCCTCGACGGCGAGGTCACCACCACCTGGGACGCCGAACGCGGCGACCTGCGGCTGAACTACACCCACAAGGGCCTGGCCCGGGTGCTGGTCAACGGCATGGAACTGCTGATCGCCGACACCGCCGAGACCGCCCACTGGTGGCAGCAGGACACAGCCAAGGGCCCGGTTCTCGTACGCGGACCGTCCCTCGTCCGTACCGCCGAACTGGACGGCACCACACTGAAGTTGACCGGGGACTCCACCGAGGCCGCGAAGATCGAGGTCATCGCGGACGCCAAGACGGTGACCTGGAACGGCCGCAAGGCCGCCGTCACCCAGGCGCCGCGCCCGGTCGAGCTGCCCGCGCTGACGACGTGGAAGTACAAGGAGGAGGCACCGGAGTCCGCCCCGGGCTTCGACGACTCCTCCTGGACCGCCGCCGACCGCCTCACCGCCAACAACCCGGAGCTGGCCGGATCGCTCCCGGTCCTCGCGATGGACGAGTACGGCTACCACCACGGCAACGTCTGGTACCGCGGCCGGTTCAAGACCACGGGCCAGGCGACCGGGCTCGCGCTGAACGCCAACACCGGCCCGACCGGTCAGTACGCGGTCTGGCTCAACGGCCGCCACCTCGGCTCCTCCGGAGACGGCACGCACACCTTCGACATCCCGGCGGGCACGCTGAAGGACAGCGCAGACAGCGCAGACAGCGCAGACAGCGCAGACAACGTCCTGTCCGTCCTCGTGGAGAACGCGGGCCACAACGAGGAATGGGGCCACGACTACTCCAAGGAGCCGCGCGGTCTGCTCGGTGCCGAGGTGGTCGGCGGGGCCTCCACCGTCACCTGGAAGATCCAGGGCAGCCGGGGCGGCGAGGACCCCGCGGACACCGCCCGGGGCCCGTACAACAACGGCGGGCTGTACGGGGAGCGGGCCGGCTGGTCCCTGGCCGGTTACCCCGACGGCAGCTGGAAGAACGCCACGCTCGCCGGGCAGAGCGCGAAGACCGGGACCGGAGTGCGCTGGTACCGCACCTCCGCCCGGCTCGACCTGCCGCAGCGCCAGGACAACGCGGTCGCACTCGATCTCGCCGAGGCGGAAGGCGGCGGCACCGGCTACCGGGCGCAGATCTTCGTCAACGGCTGGCTGATCGGCCGCTATCTCCCGGACACCGGACCCCAGACACGGTTCGTCATCCCGAAGGGCATCCTGCGCGAGCAGGGCAGCAACACCATCGCCCTGGCCGTGTGGTCCACCGAGGCCGGAGCGGGACCGGGTTCCGCCAAGCTCGTCGACCTCGGCGCCACGGCGGGCGGGATCAAGATCGGCACAGTGGCCGCACCCTCGTACGACGCCAGGACGTACGCCATGCCGGAGTCGGGTGCCCGTGTCACCGTCGACGCCGAGCCGTTCCTGAGCACCGGCACCGCCGCCAAGGTGCCCGTCAGCGTCACCGTGCCGAAGGACGCACCGGCCGCCCGGAACGTCGAGCTGGCGCTGAAGGTCCCGGACGGCTGGACCGCGACCACCGACGCCACCATCCGTTTCGCCCGGCTCCGGCCCGGCGACACGGTGACCGCGGACTACACCGTCACCCCGCCCGCCGACCCGGTCCACTACGCCGTCCTGTCGGCGACCGCCAAGCTCACCCAGCCCGGCCGTCCGGGCACCGTCACCGGTGTACGGGCCGTGCAGGTGCCACCGTCCGGGCTGTCCGCCGACGCCCATGTGAGCGACCTGACCCTGGTCAAGGCGGTCAACGGCTGGGGTCCGGTGGAGAAGGACGCCTCCAACGGGGAGAACGCGGCGGGTGACGGCCGTCCCCTGAGCATCGGCGGCACCACCTACGCCAAGGGGCTCGGCGTCCACGCGAACAGCCAGGTCCGGGTCTATCTCGGCGGCGGCTGCACACGCTTCACCGCGACCGCCGGGGTGGACGACGAGGTCGGCGACAACGGCAGCGTCTCCTTCGAGGTGATCGCCGACGGCCGCTCCCTCTTCGACAGCCCGGTGCGCTACGGCTCCGACGGCGGCGCCGCGGTCGACGTGGACGTGACCGGCGCCCGCTGGCTGGACCTGCTGGTCGACGGGGACGGCGATGTCTCCACCGACCACGCCGACTGGGCCGACGCCAAGCTCACCTGCGGAGGCGGTGCCTGATGTCCTCGGTGAGACGGACCGCCCACGGCAAGGGGCGGCACCTGCGGGCGATACGCGGCAGGCTCGCGGCTCTTCTTCTGGCGGTCTCGGCCGTCGTGGCCGGGACGGCGGCGCCCGTCGAGGCCGGTCAGCAGGGCGACGGGCGCGGCTGGACGGGGACCTGGGCGACGGCGGCCAGCGAGCACTTCGAGGTCTCGGGGATGTCCGAGGTGACGGTACGGATGCCGGTGCACACCAGCGTCGGCGGCTCCTCCGTACGCATCCGCCTGGCCAACGCCTACGCCACCGACCCGATCACGATCGGACACGCGACGGTGGGCCTGCGTGACGGCGGTTCCGCCGTGGAGCGCCCGTACGACGTGCGGTTCGGCGGAAAGCGCGAGGTCACCATCCCGGCGGGCGGCGAGGCGGTCAGCGATCCGGTCCGCCTGGCCGTGCCGCCTCTGACCGACCTGGTGGTCAGTCTGCATCTGCCCGGGCAGGTCACGCACATCACCGACCACTGGTGGGCGCAGCAGACCGTGTACTGGACGGACTACGGGGCGGGCGACCACGCAGCCGACACCGCCGGTGACGCCTACACCTGGACCACCACGAGCTGGCCCTTCCTCAGCGGCGTCGACGTGACCGCGCCGAGGACCGGGTCGGTGGTGGCGCTCGGCGACTCGATCACCGACGGGTCCTTCTCGACGCCCGACACCAACCAGCGCTGGCCCGACCTGCTCTCCGCCCGGCTGAACGCCTGCCGGCCCGGCGCCGGGGTGCTCAACGCGGGCATCACCAGCAACCGCATCACCACCGGTACCCCGACCAACCCCTCCGCCCTGGACCGCCTCGAACGGGATGTGCTCTCCCAGCCGGGGGCGAAGACCCTGATCCTCTTCGAGGGCATCAACGACCTCGGCGGGGCAACCGCCGAGCAGATCATCGCCGGGATGACGCAGATCGCCGACCGGGCGCACCGGCGCGGGATGCGGGTCGTCGCCGCCACCATCACCCCGTACAAGGACTTCACCTGGGGCGGTTGGAGCGAGGAGACGGAAGCGCGGCGACAGCAGGTCAACGCGTTCGTCCGGGACTCCGGCGGGACCTTCGACGACTACGCCGACTTCGACAAGGCGGTACGGGACCCGGCGGACCTGTGGCTGCTGGGCGCCGCGTTCGACTCCGGTGACCATCTGCATCCCAACGACGCCGGCATGAAGGCCTTCGCCGACTCCATCGACCTCGCCGAACTCGGCCTCGGCCGCGCGTGTTCCTGAGGAGGACCCATGTCTGGACCGCTTGAACACCTGCGCGGACACGTGCGGGGGCACCGAAGACTCGCGGCCCTGGCCACAGCCCTGGCGGCCACCCTGGCAGCCATGCTCCCGGCGACCCCGGCAGCGGCCGAGACCCAGCCCGGGCAGTGGACGGGGACTTGGGCGACCGCCCAGCACGCCTCGTACGACCCGGGCACCTCGGAGGTGACGGTGCGGATACCGGTGCGGGTGAGCGCCGGCGGGTCGAGCGTACGCATCCGCCTGACCAACGCCTTCACCACCGAGCCGGTGACCATCGGCCACGCGACCGTCGGGCGCCGGGACGGCGGTTCCGCCGTCGCGAAGCCGTACGAGCTGCGGTTCGGCGGCAAGGACGAGGTGACGATTCCCGCCGGGGAGCAGGCGGTGAGCGATGCCGTCAGGATCCCCGTGCCGGCCCGGAGCGACCTGGTCGTCAGCCTGTACTTCCCCGGCCGGCTCACCCACATCAGCCAGCACTGGATGGGCCTGCAGACCGTCTACTGGACGCCCGACGGCGGCGGCGACCACGCCGGGGACGCCGAAGGGACCGCTTTCACCAGGACCGACTCGACCTTCCCCTTCCTGACCGGCGTCGACGTAAGGGGCGGTGACACGGCGGGCTCCGTCGTGGCGCTCGGCGACTCCATCACCGACGGCGCGTCCTCCACGGCGAACGCCAACCGGCGCTGGCCCGACTATCTGGCGGGACGCCTTGCGGCCTGCTCGTCCACCGCCGGAGTGCTGAACGAGGGCATCAGCGGCAACCGGATCACGGCCGGTGTCGACGGCAACCCGTCGGCGCTGGACCGGCTGGAACGCGACGTACTGTCACAGCCGGGCGCCCGGACCGTGATCCTGTTCGAGGGCGTCAACGACCTCAGCTGGGGCGGCGCCACCGGCGACCAGGTGATCGACGGCATGAAGGAGATCTCGCGCCGGGTCCACGCCCGCGGGCTGCGCCTGATCGGCGCGACCGTCGTGCCGTATCGCGGCTGGGGCGACTGGTGGACCGAGGCGAAGGAGGCCGACCGGCAGAAGGTCAACGCGTTCGTGCGCGACTCCGGCGGTGTCTTCGACGACTACGCCGACTTCGACAAGGCCGTACGGGACCCGGACGACCCCACCCGCTACGGCGCCGCGTTCGACTCCGGTGACCATCTGCACCCCAACGACACCGGGATGAAGGCGTTCGCCGACGCCGTCGACCTCACGACCCTCGGGGCGGCCCGCGACTGCCCGTCGGCCCGCGTCCGGCTCACCCCCTACCGGCCGAGCCTGCAGGCCGGCGGCGACGGAACTCAGATCACGTCGACCGTCACCAACACCGGCACCACGAAGGTCACCCAGGTCAGCACTCGTCTCGATCTCCCCGACGGCTGGTCCGCCGAACCGGCCGGCAGCACGCGGATCCGCTCCCTCGCCCCGGGCGACAGCGCCCCCCTCACCTGGACGGTGACCCCCGCCACCGACGCGGTCTGGGGCACCCACGAGATCGGCGTACGCACGTCCTTCGTCCAGGACGGCCGCACACGCCATGACTCCGACAGCGTGGACGCCACGGTGACCCCCGCGCCCTCCGAGGTGCGGGCGCCGTACCTGACGACCGCCACCACCACCGAACAGCCCCAATACGCGCAGAACGGCGACCAGTTCGCCATCTGGGCGGGCGGCCAGGACCTCTCCGGCTGGAAGGACGAGAAGGCGGCGGTCTACCTCGCCGACGCCGCGCCACCGTCCGGCATGGTGACCGCCCGGGTCACCGGTCAGACCGGCAGCGGCCCGTCCGCCAAGGCGGGGATCGCGGTGGCCAACGACCTCACGGCACCGGAGGCGGGCGGCTACGCGGTGCTCACCATGTCCGCGCAGTTCGGCCTGGAGTTCCTGACCGACAGCGACGGCGACGGAAGGCTCGACACCTGGGCCGGCGGCGGCAGTTCGTACCACCCCGCCTGGCTGAAGCTCGTCCGCGACGGCACCGCCTACACCGCGTACGCCAGCTCAGACGGCACCGCCTGGCAGCAGGTCGCCACCGCCACCGTGCCGTCCGCGAGCGGCACCGGCGACGCCGGGATGGTCGCGAGCGCCGTCAACCTCAACTACCCCGGCCAGACCACGACAGCGATCTTCGACTCCTTCTCCACGCACGAGTGAGAGGCACATCCATGGCAGTCGACCGCAGACACTTCATGACCACGGCGGCCGCCCTCGGCGGCGCGGTGCTCCTCGCCCCGCCCGGCACCGCCCAGGCGCTCGCGCAGGGCGCCGTGTCCGGGGCCCCGGGCATCCCGGACTACCAGCCCACCAAGGCGTCCCTCGACACCCATCCCGTGCCGCGCTGGTACAAGGACGCCAAGTTCGGCATCTTCGTCCACTGGGGCGTCTACTCGGTGCCCGCCGGCTCCGGACGGCGCATCGCCGCCGAGTGGTACCTGTGGTACCAGAGCTTCAAGGACACCGCCGAGTGGCGGTACCACCGCGACACCTACGGCCAGGACTTCGTCTACGACGACTTCATCCCGCAGTTCAAGGCCGAGAAGTACGATCCCGACGCCTGGGTGAAGCTGTTCGAGCAGGCGGGTGCCGAGTACTTCGCGCTGACCAGCAAGCACCACGACGGATTCGCCCTCTACCCCAGCAAGGTGACGGACCGTCACTCCGTGGCGTACGGCCCGAAGCGCGACCTCGTCGGTGAGCTGATGACCGCGGCCCGCAAGCGCGGCACCGTGCGGCCAGGCCTTTACTACTCGCTCGGCGAGTACTTCAACCCGGCGATCGGCCGGCCGATGCGCAACTTCTACACCGACGAGGAAATCCCGATGACCGGCTACAAGCCGGTCGAGGACTACATAGGCGACTACGAGCTCAAGCAGCTCTACGAGATCATCGACCGCTACGACCCGGAGCTGCTGTGGGCGGACGGACAGTGGTTCCGGCCCACCGGCAACCCGCCGTGGCGCAGCGAAGAACCCCTGGCCCACTACTACAACCAGGCCAAGAACCGTAAGTACCCCAAGGGTGTCGTGATCAACGACCGGTTCGACACCCACTTCGACTTCGCGACGTACGAGCAGCGCACCAACCCCACGATGGATCCCCAGAAGTGGGAGTGCTGCATCACCATGGGCTACTCCTGGGGCTACAACAAGCACGAGCCGGACGAGGACTACAAGACCTCCGAGTTCCTGATCCAGCTGCTCGCCGACGTGGTCAGCAAGAACGGCAACCTGCTGCTCAACATCGGTCCCAGGCCGGACGGCACGATCCCCGAGATCATGCAGGAGCGGCTGCGCGACATCGGTGCCTGGCTGAAGGTCAACGGCCCGGCGATCTACAGGTCGACGCCCTGGGTGCGGGCGGAGGAGGAAGGCGGCTCGCTCGGCATCCGCTACACCGTCTCCCCGGGCAAGTTCAACATCATCGTGCTGGGCGCGCCCAGCGGCACCCTCTCCGTGCCCGGCGACATCCCCATCAGTGCCACGTCCAGGATCCGGCTGCTCGGCACGAGCGGCAGTCTGCGGTGGACCCGCCGTGACGGAAAGATCAACATCACCGTCCCGTCCTCCCTGCCCAGCGACATCGCCAACGTCTTCACCGTCGACTGGGCCCGGTGACCGGCATGGGAATCTCCGACGGCACCCGGTTCGACACCCTGGGGCCCACGCTCAGCGTCACCACGGAACCCGCCGAGCCGGCCGGCGGTGACACGGTCACCGCCACCGCGGTCCTCACCAACGACTGCCCCTTCCCGCTCCGCAACGCCGTGCTCCACCTGATCAATCCGGGTGCCACCACGGCGGCGAAGACCATCCCGCTCGGCGACCTGCGGCACGGCGCGAAGACCACCCGGCGCTGGGAGACGGCCATGCCGGCCGACGTGGCCGGGAACGTGTCGTTCACCGCGCACGTGGTCTTCGACGTCGACGGGCACAGCAGCGACTGCGCGCGGTCCGCGAAGACGTTCACCGTGCCCTACGAGCCCAATGAGGTGCGGGACCCGTACCGGACGTTCGCCACCACCGACGACGCCGGGTTCGGCCAGTACGGCAGCCAGTTGGTGATCTGGGCGGGCGGCCGCGACTTCTCCGGCGGCACCGACGAGAAGGGGGGCATCCTCCTTCCCGGCTCCGCCGCCGGGTCGAGCGTGGTGCAGGTCAAGACGGTCAGCCTCACCGGCAGCGACAACCCCACCGCCAAGTACGGCATCGCCGTCGCCAACGACCTCACCGCCCCGGAGGAGGGCGGCTACGCCGTCCTCACCATGTCGAAGTCGTTCGGCCTGGAGTTCATGACCGACAGCGACGGCGACGGACGGCTCGACACCTGGGCCGGTGGCGGAGGTTCCACCCACCCCGCCTGGCTGCGCCTGGTCCGCGACGGCACCACCTGCACCGCGTACTCCAGCGTCAACAACGGCCTTTCCTGGACCGAGGTCGCGAGCGCGAACGTCCCCTCGGCGAGCGGCGCCATGGACGCCGGCGTCGTCGCCGGCGCGGTCAACCTCAACTACCCCGGCACGACCGTCCAGGCGGTCTTCGACCACTTCACGGTGGAGGAAGCATGAGTCCCTACCGCTCCGACGAGGACTTCCTCACCCCGCCCGTCTCGATCACCATCGAGCCGTCCGCTCCCGAGCCCGGTCAGGCGGTGACACTGACGGCCGAGCTCACCAACACCACACGGATCACGCTGCGCGGCACGGTGCTGTACTTCTCCGTGGACGGTTCCGGCCAGGCGTCTTTCGTCCTCGGCAAGGTGGTGCCCGGCAAGTCGGTGACCCGCACCTGGCAGACCCGGCTCTCCGACGCCGCCGAGGGTGTGGTCCCGCTCGTCGCGCACGCGCTCTTCGACGTGCACGAGGACGGGTCCGACTGCGCTCGCGCCACTTCGCGGCTGCGACTGCCGTACAGGTCGCTGGCCGGTGCCTTCGACAACGCCGGCATCTCCTCCGACGACGCCACCACCACCGCCGACATCGACGGCTCCCGTTCCAGCCTGTCCGCCCAGGCGCTGGCATCGGCCGGACTGAGTCCCGGAGCCTCGGTCACCTACGGCGGGACGGCCTTCACCTGCCCGGACACCGAGCCCGGGGCCAAGGACAACGTCGTGTCCTCGGGGCAGACCGTACGGCTGTCCGGCACCGGCTCGCGGCTGGCCTTCCTCGGCACCTGCACCTGGGGCGACGGCAAGGGGTCCGGAAAGGTCGTGTACGCCGACGGTACGGAGCAGGACTTCTCCGTCGAGGTCCCCGACTGGTACTGGGCGAACCCCGCGGCCGCGGTGGTCCTGCCGTACCGCAACACCCCCTCGGGCCAGGACAACAACCCGGTCAGCATCTACACCTTCGGCGTCGACCTGGAGGACAAGGAACTGCACTCCGTCGTGCTGCCGAAGGTCAGCGACGGCCTGCCGAGCGGTGGTCCCGCTCTGCACATCTTCGCGATGACCGTCGCCTGATCCGAGAAGTTTCGAGAGGACGTTCATGACAGGCAACCAGCCCCTCAGCCGCAGACGCCTGCTCACCGGAGCCGCCGCGTTCGGCTCAGTGATGCTGCTGACCCCGCCGCCAGGCGCCCACGCCGCACCCGCGGCCGCAGACGAGGCCGCCAAGCCGTTCGACACGACCCCCGCATCGGTCGCGCTGCGACGGCTGCTGCCCGACCACCACCGGCAGGTGACGCTGCGCGCGTCGGCCGCCGGCGGCGCCGACCGGTTCAAGGTCACCGGCCGGGCCGGGGCGATCACCGTGGAGGGCACCAGTCCGGCGGTGCTGCTCACCGGCCTCAACACCTACCTCGCGCGGGTGGCGAAGGCCGACATCTCCTGGAACGGCGATCAGCTGAACCTTCCCAGGCTGCTGCCGGCCCCCGACGGGGAGATCGCCGGATCGGCGAACGTGCCGCACCGGTTCGCCCTCAACGACACCAACGACGGCTACACCGGCCCTTATCGGAACTGGGACGCGTGGGAGCGCGAGCTGGACGTGCTCGCGCTGCACGGCATCAACAGGGTGCTCGTCTACACCGGCGGCGACGCCGTCTACTACGACACCTTCCGGCAGTTCGGCTACTCGGACGCCGAGATGCGGGCGTGGATTCCGGCGCCGGCCCATCAGCCGTGGTGGCTGCTGCAGAACATGTCGGGGTTCGGCGGCCCGGTGTCCAGGCGGCTCATCGAGCGCCGGGCCGAGCTCGCGCGGAAGATCGCGGACCGGGTCCGGGAACTGGGCATGACCCCGGTGCTGCCCGGCTACTTCGGTACGGTGCCGGACGACTTCGTCGCCAAGCACGGCGGGGACGCGGCCGTGGTCCCCCAGGGCGACTGGGGCGCCTTCAAGCGACCCGACTGGCTCGACCCGCGCACGACGGCCTTCGACGAGGTGTCCGCCGCCTTCTACCGGGCCCAGTCGGAGCGCTTCGGCGACAGCACGATGTACAAGATGGACCTGCTGCACGAGGGCGGAAACCCCGGTGACGTCCCGGTGGGCGAAGCCGCGGCAGCCGTCGAAGGGGCGCTCCAGAAGGCTCACCCCGGTGCGATCTGGGCCATCCTGGGCTGGCAGTCCAACCCCTCCAAGGCACTGCTCGACGGGGTCGACAAGTCCCGGATGCTGATCGTGGACGGCCTGTCCGACCGCTATACCACCGTCACGGACCGGGAGAGCGACTGGGGCGGCACCCCGTACGCCTTCGGCAGCATCTGGAACTTCGGCGGCCACACCCCGATGGGCGCCAACGCCCCGGACTGGGTGGAGCAGTACCCCAAGTGGCGTGACAAGGAAGGCAGCGCGCTCGCCGGGATCGCGGCGATGCCGGAGGCCGCCGACAACAACGCGCCCGCGCTCGCGCTCCTCACCGACCTGGCGTGGACACCGGGCACCATCGACCTCGACGACTGGTTCGCCGCGTACGCCGTGGCCCGCTACGGAGGCGAGGACCCGCACGCCGCCGCAGCCTGGAAGACGATCCGCGACACCGCGTACAACATGACCCGCAAGGACGGGTGGAGCGAGGCGCCCGACGGGCTGTTCGGCGCCCGGCCGAGCCTGGGCGCCAACAAGGCCGCCGCCTGGGGCCCGGAGGCCGACCGCTACGACACCACGGTCTTCGACGCGGCCCTCACCGAACTGCTCCAGGTCGCCCCCCGGCTGCGCGACAGCTCCGCCTACGCCTACGACCTCGCCGACGTGACCCGTCAGGTGCTGTCCAACCGCAGCCGCGTGCTGCTGCCCCGGATCAAGGCGGCGTACGAGGCCGGGGACCGCGCCGGCTTCGACCGGCTCACCACGACGTGGCTCAACTGGATGAAACTGATGGACAAGGTGCTGGCCACGTCCCCGCAGCACCTGCTCGGACGGTGGCTGGCCGACGCCCGGTCCTGGGGCGGCACCAGGGCCGAGAAGGACCAGCTGGAGTACGACGCACGGTCGGTCATCACCACCTGGGGCGGCCGGGAGAGCAGCGAGGAAGGGCTGCACGACTACGCGAACCGGGAATGGGCGGGGCTGGTCGGCGGCCTGTATCTCACGCGCTGGAAGACGTACTTCGGCGAGTTGTCCGCTGCGCTCGCGGCCGGCCGGGAGCCGGTCGAGATCGACTGGTTTGCGCTGGAGGACCGCTGGGCGCACCAGCACGACAGCTACCCGGTGAAGACGTCCGGCGACATCCACAAGCTGGCCCGGCAGGTACGGGACACCCTCGTCGCCGATCCCGACCAGGTGACGCTGACCGCGTCCGCCGACCGGGGTGCGGTGACGGAGGGCCGCCCGGTCACGGTCACCGTGGCGTTCACCAACCGCAACGGCTTCGGACCGGCGACGGACGTGTCCCTGTCCCTCGACGCACCGGAGGGCATGACCGCCGAGCCGTCCGGCACGACCACCGCGGCGTCCCTCGCCCCGGGCGAGACCTTCTCGGCGACCTTCACGGTCACCCTCACCCAGGCCACCGGCGCGCTGATCTCCCGGGTGCCGGTGAACGCGTCCTACCGGACCGGCGGCACGCGCGGCGCGGCGTTGGCGAACGTCCGCTTGATGGCGGGCACCGGTGTGGGCGAGCCCTACCGGACCGCCTCCTTCAACGACGCGGTCTTCGGCCAGGCCGGGGACGCCATCGCCATCGAGGGCGCGGGCGCCGACCTGTGGAGCTCCACCAACGAGTTCGCCACGGTCTACCGGGCGGCCGCCTTCACGTCCTCCTCGACCGCCACGGTCCGGGTCACCTCGCAGGACACCACCGGCGGCTGGGCCCGCGCCGGGCTGGTCGTCCGCAACGACCTTGCCGAGAACGGCTCGGCCGGCTACGTCAACCTGGCGGTGACTCCGTCCAACGGCTGCGTGCTGTCCTGGGACTCCGACGGCGACGGCCGGTTCGACGCCATCGAACTGGCCGGTTCCCTGGCTGCCCCGGTGCACCTGCGGCTGACGCGCTCCGGCGACACGTACACCGGCGAGTGCAGCCGCGACGGCGTCTCCTGGACCAAGGTCGGCACCGCCACCCCGGGCGGCGTCACCGGCACCCAGGACATCGGCGTCTTCATGACGGCCGCCAACGGCTGGACCGGCACCCGCGGGATCGCCGGTTTCGAGGACTTCTCCGTCGACTGAGCGGACGGTCGGGCCGCAGCCGCACCACGCGTCTTCGGCCCGGCCGTCGCCGTACGGCCCTCCTACGGTCACACCTGTTCGTCAGGGGCGTCGGCCGCCCACGTGGTCGCTTGCGGCATGAACCCGTGTTCGGCCGCGTACGCCGCCATGCGGGCGTTCCTCGCCCGGGCCTCGGGGCCGTCCGGCAGGTGGAAGTCCTCGCCCGTCCGCGCGGAGGTGGCCTGCGTGCTCGTGGCCGCCGCCAGCCGTCGGCGCACGTACCGGTCGAGCGCGTCGGGTACCTCGGCCGGTGTCGCACCCGCGAGGACGTCGCCGAGCACGGCCGCGTCCAGAAGCGCCTGGGCCGCGCCCTGGGCCTGGAACGGCACCATCGCGTGGGCGCTGTCGCCCAGCAGCGTCACTCGCCCGATGTTCCAGCGCGCGAGCGGAACACGGGTGTGGATGCCGTAGCGGAACACCTGGCCCGCGCGTGCGAGGACGGTGAGCACCCGTGAGTCCCAGCCGTCGAACTCCCGCAGCTGCTCTCCCGGTTCCGCCCGAGCGGTCCACGACTCCTGCGCCGCCTCCGTGCGGAACACGGCCACGACGTTGAGCAGTTCCCCGCCTCGCACCCAGTAGTGCACGAAGTGCCGGTCGGGTCCGAGCCAGACCCCGGTGTCCGGCAGGTCCAGATCGGCCACCTCGTCGACGGGGAGCAGCGCCCGGTAGGCAGCGGTCCTCGAGAAGAGCGCCTCATCCGCGCCGAAGAGCCACTGGCGGGCTGCGGACCGCACCCCGTCCGCGGCCACGACCAGGTCCGCCTCCAGGCGCTCGCCGCTCGCCGTCGTCACACAGGCGCCCTCGTCGTCCTGGTCGATTCCCACGACAGGGGTGTTCAGGCGCATCGACCGGGGCGGCACCGTGGCGGCCAGCGCATGCTGCAGATCGGCCCGGTGGACCTGGAGGTAGGGCGCCCCGAACGCCTCCTCGGCCTCCCGGCCCAGCGTGTAGCGGCAGATCTCGGCCCCGTCGGACCAGGTGCGGAAGCTCATGCCGGATGGGCGGGCGGCCTGTGCGGCGACCGCGTCGAGCAGGTCCAGCCGGCGCAGCACGCGCGTGGCGTGGGGCGCGAGTTGGATCCCGGCACCGGCCTCCGTGAGCCGCGGCGTCTGCTCGATCAGCGTGACCTCGTGGCGGGCGCGGCGCAGGCTCAGCGTCGCCGCCAGTCCGCCGATGCCCGCCCCCACGACGATCGCCCTCATGCCACGACCTCACTTCGCCACACCCGCGCGCCCACGTCCTGACCGGCGACCTGGCCGTACCCGAGGCCATCGGTCGGCCCCGGCACCGATGCCCGGTCGTCGACGTCGTGCAGGCCGTCCCCCTACGCCTACGCCTCCCACACGGACCGGTCGGTGCGGCCGCGGGATGGCTCGCCCACCTGCTCGACCGTCAGCTCGGGCAGAGTATCGAACAGAACCGCACCGCCGTACGGGCGTTTCGGCCCACGTCGGGCGCGGCGAACCGTGCACGACGCACCGGCCGGGCCGGGGGAGGGGCTACACGACGCAGGTGGGCGAGTCCGGGGAAGTGGCGCCGACAGGGGTCCACCAGGCGTTTCGCCACGGCACGGGAGTCGGTCGGCGGTACGGTCGGCGGGACCCGCAAGCCGCCTCCGGGATCGTGCGTCTCATACGTCGACCACCTCGACTCCCGCCTCGCGCAGCCGTGCACAGGTCTTCTCGTCCGCCCCGGAGTTGGTCACCACGACGTCGAGCTCCTGCGGCCCGCACACCCGGGCCATTCCGGTACCGGGGAACTTGCCCGCGTCCGCGAGCAGGACGACCTGGGCGCTGGCGGCGATCATCGCCCGCTTGACGGGCACCTCGACGGCGGTGGTGTCCAGCACCTGGCCGTCGGGACGCACCCCGCTGGTGCCGAGGAACAGCCGGTCGGCGTGGATCTGCCGCAGGTTGTCCTCGGTGAGGAAGCCCACCAGCGAGCGGTAGTCGCGCCGGACCACGCCGCCCAGCAGGATGAGCTGGACGTTCTTGTCGTCCTGGAGTTCCTCGTAGACGGCCAGGTTGCTGGTGATCACGGTCAGGGACCGCCCGTGCAGATGGCGGGCCACCCGGTGAGCGGTGGTGCCAATGTCGAGCAGGACCGTCTCACCGTCCTTGACGAGATCTGCGCACCAGGCGGCCAGGGCGTCCTTGGCCTCGACCCGGACCGCGGCCACGTCGGCGAAAGGGTCGTCCTCGCCGAGGAGGGGGGCGGCGCCGCCGTAGACGCGTTTGAGCAGCCCTTCGTCCTCCAGTTGCACAAGGTCACGCCGGATCGTGGCCTGACTCGCCCCGACCTTTTCGGCCAGGGAGGTCACGCTGGTGGGACCGTCGGCGCGCAGGGCGCGAAGGATCAGCTCATGTCTGCGGTCAGGGAGCATGCCGCTGACCCTACTCGTCAGCTCGCCAAACTCAAGCAAAGTCGTGCATGAATGTCTCGATGGCTGCTTGACTCTTGTCAAATCCGCGCACTGGGTGCACTCTCTTGCGTAATTCGAGCCGGGTTCGGGCCCCACTCCGGTCGGTCGAAGCGGATCAGCGGCGCTTTTCGCCGCCACTCACGCGTCGGCACCGTCTGAGAAGACCACGTCACACGTTCCGGCCGGCGAGGTGCGTTCGCCGGCCACCGTCCCTCTTCAGCCATCCGGGCCCCGCTGTCCCCGCCCTCGCCCATGACTCCCAGGTCCTAGCCGGACACGCCGAACACCAGGAGAAGACCGTGGACCTTTCCCGCAGACGTTTCCTTCAGGCCGCCGTACTGACGGCAGCCGCGGCCGGTGCCACCGCGGGGTGCGGCGGCGACGCCACGACGAGCGGCAGCAAGAACGACAAGAACCTGAGCCTCTGGTACTGGTCCGGCGGCCTCAGCGACAAGGTCGTCGCGGACGCCAAGAAGCACTTCTCCGACATCAGCCTCAAGTCCTCGATGGTGGGCGGAGACTTCAAGACCAAGCTGCTCACCGGCCTGAGATCCGCGCAGGCCGCCCCGGACATCACCGGCATCAAGGGCGAGGACATCGCCTCGTTCCTGCCCAACGCCAACCGCTTCATCGACCTGAAGACCGTCGGAGCGGACAAGCTGGTCCCGCAGTACCTGTCGTGGAAGCTGAAGCAGGCCACCAGCCAGGACGGCAAGCTCATCGGCTTCCCGATCGACATCGGCCCCTGCGCCATGTACTACCGCGAGGACCTCTTCGCGAAGGCGGGGCTGCCCACGGACCCCGCCGAGGTCTCCTCCCGACTGTCCACCTGGGACGACTACTTCGAGGCCGGCGTCGAGCTGCACAAGGCCCTGCCGAAGACCTTCCTGATCAACAACATCGGCGCCGTGTTCTCGATGATCATCGGCCAGGGCACCCAGCGGTTCATCGACGAGGACAACACGTTCATCGGCGACCAGGACCACATCCGTGCCGCCTGGACCACCTCGGTGAAGCCCTACACCCTCGGCATCGACGCGAAGATCAACGACAACACCTGGAACGCCGCGGTCAGCGGCGGCACCCTGGGCACCGCACTGGGTGCCGCCTGGTACGCGCTGGACATCACCAACGCCGCCCCGGGCACCAAGGGCAAGTGGCGGGTGGCGAGCCTGCCGAGCGGGCCGTCCAACCTCGGCGGGTCCTTCCTGGCGCTGCCCGCGACCTGCGGCAACCCCGAAGAGGCCTTCAAGATCATCAGTTGGATCCTCAGCCCGGAGAACCAGGCCCGCGGCTTCACCGACGCGGCCCTGTTCCCGACCGCCCCGGCCGCGTACAAGCTGCCGGCGCTGACCGGCGGCGACCCCTTCTTCGGCGGTCAGAAGACCATCGAGATCTTCGGCCCGGCGGCCGAGAAGATCCCCGCCGTCTACGAGGCCCCGGCCGACGCGGCGGTCTCGGCGCCCTTCTACAGCGAGCTGACCAGCGTCGAGGCCAAGGGCAAGGACCCCGACACCGCCTGGAAGGACGCCGTCAGCCAGGCCAGGCAGATCGCCCAGCGTCAGGGAGTGAAGTGACATGTCGTCAAGCCCGGTAGCCGGCCCGGCCGCGACCGGACCGTCCTCCGGACCCGACACCGGGCCCGCCGGCCGGCCGGCCCCGGACCGCCCGCGCGGTCCGGGCCGGCACGGCCGCCGGATCCGGCCGGTGTCGGCCGGGGCCCGGCGCGGGCCGAGGCGGAAGGCCGCCCGATACTGGCCGCAGTACCTGGCCATTTCGCCGTACTACCTGCTCTTCTCGGTCTTCATGCTCTTCCCGGTGCTCTACACCGTGTTTCTGGCGTTCCAGAAGTGGGACGGCATCGGGGACATGCAGTTCGTCGGACTCCAGCAGTTCCGCTTCCTGTGGGACGACCCGGTGTTCTGGCTGTCCGTCCGCAACACCCTCGTCATCTGGGTGCTGTCCACGGTGCCGATGCTCTTCCTCGCGCTGGTGCTCGCGGTGCTGGTGAACTCCACCAAGCGCCTCACGGCCTTCTACCGGATCGCCCTGTTCATCCCCAGCATCACCTCGCTGGTCGCCATCGCGATCTTCTTCGGCGCGGTCTTCAGCAACAACTTCGGTCTGATCAACGCCATCCTGAAGTCGGTGCACCTGTCGGCCGTGCCGTGGATGAGCAACGAGTGGACGATCAAGCTGGTGATCGCGGCCCTGATGACCTGGCAGTGGACCGGCTACAACGCCATCATCTACCTGGCCGGCCTCCAGGCCATCCCCTCGGAACTCTACGAGGCGGCCAGGATGGACGGGGCCGGCCCGGCGCGGATCCTCTTCTCCATCACGATCCCGCTGCTGCGGCCCATCATCCTGTTCACCGTGGTGATCTCCACCGTCACCGGTTTGCAGAGCTTCACCGAACCACAGGTGCTCTTCGGCAGTGAGGCCTCCACCAACCCCAACTCCGGCGGACCGGGCCAAGCGGGTCTGACCACGCTTCTGTACTTCTACCACCAGGCCTTCGACAACAACGACTTCGGCTACGGGGCCGCGATCGTCTGGGCCTTCTTCCTGCTGATCCTGCTCATCGTCACCATCAACTGGCGCCTGGTGCAGCGTAAGGAGCGACGGCCGTGAACAGCCAGAACCGCAAGCGGGTCCGCGGGCTGAGCGTCCACCTCATCCTGATGACCGGTGTCGTCATCTCGGTGTTCCCGTTCTACTGGATCGTCGTCATGGCGACGAACACCTCGCAGGACATCTACAGCTACCCGCCGAAGCTGTGGTTCGGTTCCCACCTCGGAACCAACATCCAGCACCTGTTCGACAAGATGGACTTCTTCGGGTCGCTGTTCAACACGGTGACCGTGGCGGTCGGAACGACCCTGCTGGTGCTGTTCTTCGACTCCCTGGCGGCCTTCGCCTTCGCCAAGTACGACTTCCCCGCCAAGAAGTACCTGTTCGGTCTCCTGCTCGGGATGTACATCCTGCCGACCCAGCTGGCGATCATCCCGCAGTACGAGATCATGGTGCAGCTGGGCTGGCTGGGCACGCTCCAGGCGCTCATCGTGCCCGCCGCCGCCAACGCCTTCGGCATCTTCTGGATGCGCCAGTACACCAGCAGCGGAGTCCCGGACGAACTGCTGGACGCCGCCCGCATCGAGGGCGCCGGCTTCTTCCGCCTGTACTGGCACGTGGTCCTGCCGTGCGTACGCCCCGCCCTGGCGTTCCTCGGCATCTACACCTTCATCGCCGCCTGGAACGACTACATCCTGCCGCTGGTGATGCTGGTCAACCCCGACCGCCTCACCCTCCAGGTGGCGCTGGCCCAGTTGTACGCCGGCCACTCCACCGACTACAGCATGGTGATGTCCGGGGTGCTGCTGTCGGTCATACCGCTGGTGCTGGTGTTCACCTTCTTCGCCCGCGGTTTCATCGCCGACGCCACCAAGGGGGCCTTGCGCTGAGAGCGGTGGCCGGACCGATCCTCGACGGACCGTCATGGACGCGGTCCGCGTGTCCTACGACGCGGTCGACGCCCGGGCGCCGACCAGCCAGCAGGCCGCGGTGAAGCGGACCTCTGTGGCGTGCACATAGGTGTCGAAGGCGGCGCGGACCGTTTCGACGACCCGTGCGCGGGTCTGCTCGTCCGTCGCGGGCAGAACCTGACTGACCGGACCGAGTCGGGTGAAGTAACCGACCAGCTCCTTCTCGGGCAGGGTGCAGACCACGTCGACCGGCCGGATGTCGATTCCGGTCCAGCCGCTCTCCTCCAGAATGCGGTGCACCCGGTCCGGGTCCGCGAAGGCGAACTGCCCCGGCTCGTCCGGCCGGCGGGCGGGGAGGTCCGGCAGCAAGGGTGCCGCGGCGCGTTCCGCCGTCGTCATGAACGGATTCTCGTCGGGGCCGCGCCAGGTGACGAACCGGAGCCGGGCGTCGTCCCGCGCGGCACGCCGCAGGTTGGTGAAGGCCCGGACGGAGTCCTTGAAGAACATGACACCGAAGCGCGACATGACGGTGTCGAAGGTGGCAGGCTCGAACGCGTGATCCTGCGCGTCGCCACGGACGAAGGAAGCCTGGATGCCCTCCCGCTGGGTGCGCGCCCGGGCGGCGCTGATCATCGGTTCGGAGATGTCGATGCCGACGCAGCGGCTCTCCGTGCCCAGCCGCCGCGCGACGGCCAGCGTGGTGCCGCCCGTACCGCAGCCGACGTCGAGCACGTGGCGCCCGGGCTCGGCGAGTACCGCCTCGACGAGCAGGTCTTCGAAGGGCCTGAGCATCTGGTCCAGAACCGCCTCGGCCTCGACCCAGGCATGGGCGGCGGGCCCGTTCCAGCGGGCCGCCTGTTCGTCCTCGGTCCTGCGCGTGCTGTCCATGATCGTCTCCCTTGCTTGCCTGCCGGGGCTGAGATGACACCGTCCTACTTCAAGTCGACTTGAGGTCAAGAGGATGACAGACCTGGACATCGCCGAGGTGGCGCACCGCGCCGGGCTTCCCCCTTCGACGCTGCGTTTCTACGAGGAAAAGGGCCTGATCGCCCCGATCGGCAGACGGGGCCTGCGCCGTCAGTACGATCCCGGCGTACTGGAGCGGCTGGCGCTGATCGCCGTGGGGCGCACCGCCGGTTTCTCGCTCGACGAGATCGCCCGCATGTTCGCGCCGGACGGACAGCCCCGCATCGACCGGCAGGTGCTCGCGGCCAAGGCGGAGGAACTGGACAGGACGATCCGTGAACTCGGCGTTCTGCGTGACTCCCTACGGCACGCCGCTGCCTGCCCCGCCCTGAGCCACCTGGAATGCCCCACCTTCCGCCGCCTCCTCAAGTCCGCCGCGTCCGCCGCTGTCACCGTGCCGAGGAAACGGACTCCGCGGCCACGGTGAGGCGGACGACCGGGCCTCGGACCCTCGCCCGACCAGGCCGCGTCCGGCGGGACGCTCCGCTCCGCCCGCCGCCCTCACCGGTCAGGGAACGCGCAGGGAAGCCGGGCCGACCCAACGGTGATAGGCGTCCACGTCGACGTTGCTGCCGCACACGATGGTGACCACGTGTCGGCCGGCGAAGCGGTCACGGTCTTCGAGGATCGCCGCGATGCCGAGAGCCGCCGACGGTTCCACGACGAGGCCGGCGTGGTCGAGAAGCATCCGCATACCGGCGATGATCGACGCCTCCTGGACCAGGACGGCGTCGTCGGCGACCGAGACGAGGTCGTCCAGGACGGCCGGAATGGGACGTCGGCCGGCGACGCCGTCGGCGATGGTGTCGGTCGCGTCCGTGGTGACGACCCGCCGTTGGCGCCACGAGTGTGTCATCGCCGGTGCGCCCAGCGGCTGGACGCAGATCACGTCGACTTCGGGCGCCGAGGCCTTCACCACATGACCTACGCCGGTGGCCAGCGCCCCGCCGCCGAGAGCAATCAGGACGGTGTCGAACGACGGCGCGGTGTCCACCAGTTCCAGGCCGATGGTCGCCGCGCCCTCGCAGGTCTCGATGTCCAGGCTGTCTTCGACCAGCCGGATGCCGTCGTACCGCGCGACGGCGGCCGCCCGGTCGCGGGCCATCTCGTGGTCGCCGTCCACCAGCTCCAGCCTGGCGCCCAGTGCCCGGATGCGATCAAGCTTGGCCCGAGTCGCAGAGCGGGATGCCACGACCGTGACGTCGAGCCCCCGGCCGCGACCGGACCAGGCGAGGGCTTGGCCGAGGTTGCCCGCGCTGGCGCACACCACGGCTCGCGAGCCGTCGCCGGCGAGCAGGCTCGCGACGACCTCGGTGCCGCGGGCCTTGAAGCTGCGGACCGGGTTCGCCGTTTCGAGCTTGATACTCACCGTGCACCCGAGGTCGGGTTCCAACGCCTCGCAGCGGTACAGCGGAGTGTCGAGAAAGACCGGGTCGATCAACCCGCGGGCTGCCCTGATCCGAGCAGTGTCGAGACGCGTCTCCTGCACGACACAGCAGCGTAGCGCCACTGGCACTGATTCCATGAGCAACTGCCAGAAGCCGTGCGAAAGTTGAGGTACTGGCGACGGACACCGGTCGGGCCGGATCCGAAATTCGACGTGCACGCAGGGCGGCCTCGACAGCCCTCCCCGAGATGCAGCCCAGGTGAGGGAAGCGCACGATGAGAAAAGGGCACCCTTCCTGGAGGTGATGAGGATGCGACGTGTGCTCACCGCCGCAGCGGCACTGGCTCTTCCCCTTTCTCTTGCGGGAGCACCGGCTGTAGCGGCATCGCACAGCATCTCCGAGACCGCCGCGGTGACCAGCACCCAGGCCGCACACAAGGTGAACAGTCCAACAAGCCTTGTCACCCAAGGACCGGACGACGTATGCAACTACACCGACAGCCGACCGAGTCTTCTCCTGGGTTCATCCGGGTCGGCAGTCCAACAAGCCCAGTGCTACCTGAACCAGGCCATAGGTAGCGGCCTGGACGAGGACGGAGACTTTGGCCGGCTCACTCAGTCCGCGACCATGGACTTCCAGCGATGTGCCCACATCGTCGTCGACGGGCGCATCGGAGCCCAGACCTGGTCGTTCCTTTCCTTCTGGGCCAACGCGCCAGGTGCTCCCTTCTGTTGACGGTCGCAACGTGGCCGGCCGAGTACTCCGCGCCCGGTCAGGTGCGTGCGATCAGGCCGATGGAACGGGCCCTGCCGGGTTCGTCACCGGGAAGTGGCAGGCGGTGTGGCGGCCAGGAGCCGTGAGGGTGAACCGGGGCCGTTCCAGGGCGCACCGCTCGCGGGCGTAGGGGCAGCGGGCGCGGAACGGGCAGCCCGTCGGTTTGCCCACCGGGTGGGGCACTTCGCCGGTGAGGACGATGCGTTCCCGGGCCGATGCGCTCGCCGCTGAGCTGCCGTCGTCGATGTCCGGGACCGCCGACAACCGTGCCTGCGTGCAGGGATGGGCCGGAGCCTCGTACAGCGCCTCCGTCTCGGCGAGTTCGACGATCTCGCCGAGGTACATGACGGCGATCCGGTCCGACACGTGACGGACCACACCGAGGTCGTGGGCGATGAAGACGTAGGTGAGCGCGAACTCCTCCTGGAGATCGGCGAAGAGGTTCAGTATCTGGGCCTGGATCGACACGTCGAGGGCGGACACCGGCTCGTCGGCGACGATCAGCTTGGGAGCGGTGGCCAGGGCCCGGGCGATGCCGATGCGCTGACGCTGGCCGCCGGAGAACTCGTGCGGGTACCGGTCCAGGTGTGCCGCGGCCAGGCCCACGACGTCGAAGAGCTCGGCGACCCGGCGGCGGACCGCGACGGCGTCCCCGTAGCGGTGCACGAGCAGCGGCTCGGCCACGCTGTCCCCGGCGCGGCGGCGGGGGTTGAGGGAGGCCTGCGGGTCCTGGAAGACGAGCTGCATCCCCGGACGCACGGGCCGCAGACGGCGTGTGGACAGGGTGGTGAGGTCCTGCCCGTCGAACTCGACCCGGCCGCCCGTGAGTTCGGTGAGCCGGACCAGACAGCGGCCGAGGGTGGACTTGCCGCAGCCGGACTCGCCGACGATGCCCAGGGTCTCCCCGGTGCGGACTTCGAGGGACACGCCGTCCACGGCGCGCAGCACCTTGCGGCGTCGGGACAGCGGGTCCGCGCGCAGGGGGTAGTGCCTGGTGACGTTCGAGGCGCGCAGCAGTACGTCGCCGCTCGTCCGGGCGCCGCCGTCGCCGTTCACCGCCATGATGCTCTGCGCCGTCACGGTGTCGCCTCCCTGTGCACGTCGGGTACGTCGGTCGCCGCCGCGCGTGCCGTGAGCCGCAGCGACGCGCGGTCCTGCGGCGGCAGCCAGCAGGCCTCGCGGTGGGTGGTGTCGTCGAAGCCGCCCGCGGACAGCGCGGGCCGCTCCTCGCACCGACTCGTGACGCAGCCGGCAGCGCGGCGCGAACGCGCATCCCTCCGGCGGGCCGCCGGGCGAGACGGGCACGCCCGCGATGGTGGGAAGCCGCCGCAGCCGGGGCCCGCCGACGCGGGGCACGGAGTCGAGCAGGCCCCAGCTGTACGGGTGGCAGGGGCCGTGGAACACCGCCCGGCGCGGGCCGTCCTCGGCCGCCCGGCCGCCGTACATGACCAGGACCCGGTCGGCGATCTGGGAGATCACGCCCATGTCGTGCGTGATGAGGACCACCGCCGAACCGCGCGTGTCGAGCGCGCGCACCAGGTCGAGGATCTGCGCCTGGACCGTCACGTCGAGTGCCGTGGTCGGTTCGTCGGCGATCAGCAGTGCGGGAGTCGGCTCCGACGATGCCGTTGTGGAGCCGATGCGCGAGGCCCTGGCCGCGCACCTGTCCGCCGCAACGCCCCGCGAGGAGCAGGCCGCCGACAGCGCGTTCCACCAGAGCATCTGCGAAGCCACCCGCAATCCGCAGATCGCCCTGCTCAGCCGGGACCTGCTGACCCGGATCAGCCTCGGTTTCCCGGTCGAGCCGTGGGGCAAGGGCGAGCGTTCCCACTTCCACCGGGCCGGCGAGGGCCACACGGCCCTGTACGAGGCCATCGCCGCGGGCGAGCCCGAGCGGGCCGAGGAGATCGCCCGGGAGCACTTCATGATCAGCGCCGAGATGATCCGTGACGTACTGGCCCGGGTCCGTGCCGCGGGGTCGTGACCCGGTACTCATCAGCGGTCGGCGGTGTGCGAGCCGGCGGAGATCGGACGTTCCGCGGCCACGGAGAACGCCGGGGCGCGATACGCACGGACGTACCGCGCCCCGACGCCGGCATCAGGTGCCCGCGCGGGCCCGGACCACGAGCCCCTTCAGCAGCGGCCAGGCCAGCAGCAGTGCGATCACCGCGTACACCGTCACCGCGAACGGCGTGTCGACCAGGCCCTTCACGCTGCCGTCGCTGATCTGCAGGGCGCGTCGGAGCTGCTGCTCGGCGTTCGGGCCGAGGATGACACCGATGACGGCGGGCAGGACCGGCAGGCCGTAGCGCCGCATGCCGAACCCGATCAGGCCGATGACCAGGAGGATCACCAGGTCGACGACCTCGCCGCCGACCGCGTACGCGCCGACCGCCGCGAAGAACAGGATCCCCGCGTACAGGTACGGCCGGGGGATGCGCAGCAGCTTCGCCCACACCGGCGCCAGCGGCAGGTTCAGGGCGAGCAGCAGCACCATGCCGACGAACAGCGAGGCGATCAGGCCCCAGACCAGGTCGGGTTCCCGCTCGAAGAGCAGCGGGCCCGGCTGGATGCCGTACTGCTGGAACGCGGCCAGCATCACCGCGGCGACCGCCGTGGTCGGCAGCCCCAGCGTCAGCATGGCCACGAGCGTGCCCGCCGCCGAGGCCGACGCCGCCGACTCCGGACCCGCCACACCCTCGATGGCGCCCTTGCCGAACTCGTCCTTGTGCTTCGAGAGACGTTTCTCCGTGACGTACGACAGGAAGGTGGGGATCTCCGCGCCGCCCGCCGGGATCGCGCCGAACGGGAAACCGATGAACGGGCCGCGCAGCCACGACTTCCAGGTCCGCCGCACATCGGCACGGCCCAGCCACGGCCGCCCCACCGGGATCGGCTCGCCCGGACTGCGCCGCAGGTGCGCCGCCACCCACAGGGCCTCGCCGATCGCGAAGAGGCCGACCGCCACGATCACCACGTCGACACCGTCGGCGAGTTGCAGGGATCCGAAGGTCAGACGCTGCTGCCCGGTCATCTGGTCCAGGCCCACCAGGCCGATGGTCAGCCCGATCAGCAGGGAGGCCATGCCCCGGATCCGCGACGAACCCAGGACCGACGTCACCGCGATGAAGGCCAGCACCATGATGGCGAAGTAGTCCTGCGAGCCGATGTCCACCGCCAGCTTCGCGACCGTCGGCGCCAGCGCGACCAGCAGGATCGTCCCGATCAGACCGCCCGCGAAGTGACCGATGGCGGCGGCCGCGAGCGCCTGGGCGCCGCGTCCCGCCTTGGCCATCGGGTTGCCCTCCATGGCCGCGACCACGGCGGCACTCTCGCCCGGGGTGTTGAGGAGGATGGAGGTGGTCGAGCCGCCGAACATCGCGCCGTAGTAGATGCCCGCGAACATGATGAACGCGGCGATCGGGTTCAGTCCGTACGTGACCGGCAGCAGCAGCGCGACCGCCATCGCGGGTCCGATGCCGGGCAGCACGCCGATCGCGGTGCCGAGCAGCACACCGAGGGCGGCCCACATCAGGTTCACCGGGGTGAGGGCCGTACCGAAGCCGTCCATCAGGGAGTTGAGGGCGTCCATCACAGCACTCCCATCAGCGGGCCGCCGGGCAGCGGAACTCCGAGCAGGTTGTTGAACACCGCGTAGGTGACGAGGGAGAGGACGGCGGCGATGAGCGGATCCCGGTCGATCCGGCGGCTGCCGAGTGCGAACGCGGCTCCCCAGAACAGCAGGGCACCCGCGACCGGGAAGCCGAGGGGTTCGATGAGGACGGCCGCGCCCAGGAAGACCCCGGCGAGCAGCAGCACCGTGCGCCAGTCGGCCGGTTCGGACAGGTCGACGTCCTCGCCGGTCTCGGCCTGGCCGCGACCGCCGCGCAGCACGTCGACGGCGAGCAGGACGGCGACCACGAGCAGCCCGATGCCGACGACGACCGGCACGGTCTTGGGTCCGACCGGCCCACGCTGGGTGAGGTCGACGTCCATGGTCAGCGCGTCGGTCAGGACCAGCGCACCAAGGGCCGACAGCAGGACGCACACGCCGAGTTCGGAGTGCTCGCTCAGCCAGGAGCGGTGTTCGGGCGTCTCGGCCGCGGGGGTGTCGGTCTGCGTCGTCACAGTCCCAGCTCCTTCAGCACCGAAACCACGCGCTTGTCCTGGGCGTCCAGGAAGTCGCCGAACCTCTCGCCGGTCAGGAACGCGTCGTCCCAGCCGTTCTTCTCCAGCGACTCGCGCCACTCGGGCGAGTCGTGCAGTTCCTCGACCAGCCGGACGAGCTTGTCGCGCTCGGCCCCGGACAGGCCGGGCGGGGCGACGATGCCTCGCCAGTTGGTGAAGTCCACGTCGTAGCCGGACTCCTTGAGGGTGGGCGCGTCCAGCTCGGCCACCCGCTCGGGGCCGGTCACCGCGAGGATCCGCAGCTCGCCCGCCTTGATCTGGTCCAGGTACTCGCCGACGCCGGACACCCCGAAGGCCACCTTGCTGCCGAGGATCGAGGCGAGGAGCTCGCCGCCGCCGTCGAAGGGGATGTAGTTGACCTGCTTCGGCGCGATACCGGCGGCCTGGGCCATCAGCATCGGCGCGAGGTGGTCCGGCCCGCCGGGTGACGATCCGCCGCCCACCGGGAGCTTGCCGGGATCCTCCTTCCAGGCACCGATCAGCTCGTCGATCGTCTTGTACGGCGAGTCCTTGGCGACCACGACGACGTCCTGCTCCTCGGTGAGCCGGGCGATCGGGGTGGTGTCGGCCAGCGTCTTCGGCGCGTGGTTGGAGCGGACGGCGCCCACCACGCCGAGGCCCATCGACATGGCGAGCTTGCCGTTGCCGTGCTCGCTCACCAGCCGGCTCAGTCCGACGGTGCCGCCCGCGCCGGGCAGGTTGAACACCTCGATGTTGTGCGTGAGCCCGGCGTCCTCGGCGTTCTTCGCGGCCGTCCGGGCCGTGATGTCGTAGCCGCCGCCGGGTGTGTTGGGGACCATGAGGCGCAGGCCCGGGATCTGTGTGCCGCTCTCGGCGCCGCTGCCGCTCGTGAGCAGCGGAGGTCCCACGAGCACGAGCACGGCGGCCCCGAACAGGGCGAGGGGAGTGCGCAGGCGCACGAGTGCCACCACCTGTCGGTACGTCGATGAAGGTCGATGAGGTACGGCAGCCCTGTGGGGGAGGGTGATGTGGGCCACATGTTGCCCGCGCGTGAACGGCCTGTCTCGCTTCCGGAACCAACGGAGGTTGTGGTCATTGCGGTCACGGTCGTCGGTGCGTGCACCCCCTTTCCCCGCCCGCAGGCGGGCGCCATGATGGGGCGCCCGGCGGACGAGCCGCCGTACGCCGTGCCGGTACGGGAGATTGAGTACGCCGTGGTCGCCGCCTTCCGCCGCCAGACCCTCGCGGGCGAGCTGCTGGTGCTCCAACTCGCCATCGTGGTCGTGGTGTTGGCAGCCGTCGCCGCGGTCTCCCTCGCCCAGTCGGAGGCGACCTTCGACCGGGTCGAGGGCCGGCGGGTGGTCGCGCTGGCCGAACAGCTCGCCGCCAACCCCCTGGTGCGCAGCCAGCTGGTGTCGCCCGCGCCGCAGCGGGCCCTGGCCCCACTGGTGAACTCCACGCAGACGCAGGCCCAGGTCACCTCGGTGACGGTGGCCGACGCCGACGGCAGGATCGTCAGCTCCACCAACCCCACGGCCCTCGGCTCCCGGCTGCCCTTCGGCGAGGAGGCCTCCCGGGGCCGGGGCTGGTCCGGCTCGCTGACGGTGGACGGCGGACGTGAACTCGTCGCACAGGTGCCCGTACTCGGCGCCACGCAGCAGCACCTCGGACAGCACCTGGGCACGGTGATGATCGGCGAGGCCGACCCGACGGTGTGGCAGCGCCTCAGCGGGGCGTCCTCGTACCTCCTCGCCTACCTGGGCGTCGCCAGCGCACTCGGCGTGGCCGGCTCCTGGCTGCTGGCCCGGCGCGTCAAACGGCAGACCCTGGGCCTGGAACCGCGCGAGATCGCCGGACTGGCCGAGCACCGGGAAGCGATGCTGTACGGCATCGCCGAGGGCGTGATCGCCCTCGATCCGCACCTCCGGCTCACCCTGGTCAACGAGATGGGCCGGCGCCTGCTCGACCTGCCCGAGGACTGCGTGGGCCGCAGCCTCGCCGAACTCGGCATCGAGGGACGACTGCGGGACGTGCTGGCGGGCGACCGGGAGGACACGGCCGGCGGTGGACGTGGTGAGGGCGGCTCGGTGGGCGCGGTCGGTGGTGGGGGTGGCAAGGGCGGCTCGGCTGGCCCGACTTGCGGTGGGCGTGGTGAGGGCGGCTCGGTTGGCGGTGGGGGTGGTGAGAGGGGCTCGGTGGGCCCGGCCGGCGGCGGGTGTGACGAAGACGGCCCGGCTGGCACGCCCGGCGACCGGCGTGGTGAAGACGGTTCGGTGGGCCTGCCTGGCGGCGGGTGTGACGAAGACGGCCCGGCTGGCACGCCCGGCGACCGGCGTGGTGAAGACGGACCGGTAGGCACGGAGTCCGGCGACCCGGGTGGCGAGGGCCGTCCGGTCGCCACGGCCGGCGGCGGGCGGGACCAGGTCGTCGTCCGGCACGGCCGGGTGCTGGTGATGAACCGGATGACCGTCGCCAAGGACGGACGCCCGCTCGGCTCCGTCACGACCCTGCGAGACCGCACCGAGCTCGCCCGGCTGGAACGGGAGATCGGATCCTTCCGCAGCTCCTCCGAACTGCTGCGCGCCCAGGCCCACGAGTTCGCCAACCAGCTGCACACCATCTCCGGACTGATCCAGATCGGCGAGCAGGACGAGGTCGTGCGCTACATCCGCGCGCTCAGCCGCCGCCGCCAGTCGCTCGACGTCTCCCTCAGCCGCCGGGTCCGGGACACCGCCGTCGCCGCCCTGCTCATGGCGAAATTCTCCCTGGCCGCTGAACGCAAAGTGATCCTGCGGATCTCGGACCGCACCGCGCTCGACCGGCTCACCCCGGAGGACGCAGCCGACGTGGCCACAGTGGTCGGCAACCTCGTCGACAACGCCGTCGATGCCGCTGCCGCCCAGGAGGGGGACGGCGCCTGGGTCGAGGTCGAACTGCGCCAGGACGCCTCCAGCGTGGAGATCGTGGTCCGCGACTCCGGCCCGGGCGTCGCACCCGAACTCGCCCGGGAGGTCTTCGCGCACGGCTTCACCACCAAGGCCGCCCGGGAGGGCGAGCGCGGCATCGGTCTGGCGCTGACCCGGCTGGTCTGCGAGCGTCACGGGGGCGAGATCTCGGTGACCAACACCCCGGACGGGGCGATGTTCACCGCCCGCATGACCGTCAGCCACCTCACCGACGCGGTGGCGGAAGGAGTTCCACGATGACGACGCCGACGACGGGTACCTCCGGCACGGGCGACACGATCGACGTGCTCGTGGTCGACGACGACTTCATGGTGGCCAGGGTCCACCGCGCCTTCGTCGAACGGGTCGAGCCGTTCCGGGTCGTCGGCGTCGCCCACACCGGCGAGCAGGCCGCCCACGCCGTCGACACCCTGCACCCCGACCTCGTCCTGCTCGACCTGTACCTGCCGGACCTGTTCGGCCTGGACGTCATCCCCCGGCTGCGCGCCGCGGGCCACGACTGCGACGTCATGGTCATCAGCGCCGCCCGGGAGGCGGACGCGGTGCGCGGCGCCGCCCGCCACGGCGTCGTCGACTACCTCCTGAAGCCGTTCGACTTCGAGGACCTGCGCGTCCGCCTGGAGCGCTACGCCCTCCAGCGCGGCAGGCTGCTCGCCACCGTCGTGCGCAGCCAGGCCGACGTGGACAGGGTCCTGGCCGGAGCCGCGGCGGTACCGGCCTCGGCCGCCGGCACGCTGCCCAAGGGCATGAGCGTGGAGACCGCCGAGCTGATCGAACGCACGCTCAGGGCGGCGGAGGGCTCCCTGTCCGCCGCCGAGTGCGCGTCGCTGTCCGGCGTCTCCCGGGTCAGCGCCCGCCGCTACCTGGAGCACTTCCACACCATCGGCAGCGCCGACGTGTCCCTGCGCTACGGGTCGACGGGCCGGCCCGAACGCCGCTACCGGTTCCGCGGACGGCCCGCGGGCCTGCGACCGGGCGACGAGGCCCGCGCCTAGCTTCGGCCCCGGGGGCGTACGGGGCCGTCAGGTCAGCAGCCGCCTCTCCTTGGCGACCGCCACCGCGCCGGCTCTCGTCTCGACGCCCAACTTGCCGTAGATCCGCCCGAGGTGGGTCTTGACCGTCGCCTCGCTGATGAACAGGGCACGGGCGATCTCCCGGTTGCCCAGGCCGCGGGCGAGCTGCCCGAGGATCTCGTGTTCGCGCGCGGACAGGGTGGGCCGCGGGCTGCGCAGCCGGGTCATCAACCGGTCGGCCACCGGCGCCGACAGGGCGGTGCGGCCGGACGCCGCGTTGCGGATCGCCGCGAACAGCTCGTCGGGGTGCTCGGCCTTGAGGAGGTACCCGGTGGCCCCCGCCTCGATGGCCCGGGTGACGTCGGCGTCGGTGTCGAACATCGTCAGGACCAGGACGCGGGGACCTTCACCGCCGTCGGCGGTCAGATGTCGCGTGGCCGTCACGCCGTCCATCCCGCCGTCGAGCTGGAGGTCCATCAACACGACGTCGGGGCGCAGCCGGGCGGCCATGGCGAGCGCCTCCTCGCCGGTGGCCGCCTCACCGACCACGTCGATGCCGTCGGCGCTGGACAACAGCGCGCGCAGCCCCGCACGCACCACGGCGTGGTCGTCGCACAACAGCAGGCGTACGGGCGTCACAGGGCGGGCTCCTTCGGGGCGTGCGAGACGGGACGGACCGCGGACGCCAAGGGTGCCAGGGGGATCGCCGCGGATACGACGGTGCCCTCGCCCGGCGTGGACTCCACGGCGAGCGTGCCGCCCGCCTGCCCGGCCCGGATGCGCATGGCGGGCAGCCCGTGCCCGCGTCCCCGGCTCGGCTCCGGCCCGGACGGGTCACGCAGGCGGTCCACGTCGAAGCCGCGACCGTTGTCGGCGACGTCGAGGGAGATCTGGTCGTCCAGACAGGTCAGGGTCAGTGCGGCCCGGGTCGCCGCCGCGTGCTCGCGCACATTGGCCAGCGCCCCCTGGGCGATGCGCAGCAGCGCCGCCTCGACCCGTTCCGGCAGCCTGCCCGGCTCGCCGTCGAGCCGGAACTCCACGGTCAGCCCAGGACCGCTCTCCCGTTCGGCGAGTACGGCGAGCGCGCCCGGCAGCGTGTGCTCGGCGAGGTCGGCCGGCGCCAGGTCGTGCACGAACCGGCGGGCCTCCGCGAGGCTGCGGGAGGTGATCTCCGCCGCCCCCCGGACGTGCTCGCGAGCCGCTTCCGGGTCCGTGTCCCAGACCCGCCCGGCGGCCTGGAGCAGCATCCGCTGACTCGACAGGCCCTGCGCCAGGGTGTCGTGGATCTCCGTGGACAGCCGCTGGCGCTCCGCCAGGACCCCCGCCCGCCGCTCGGTGACCGCCAGCTCGTGCCGGGTACGGACCAGGTCCTCGATCAGGACGCGCTGCCGGGCTCCCTGACGCTGCAGATGGACCATCACGGCGGTGGCGACCGCGGCGACGGCCGGCGGGGCGACGACCATGTTGGGGTTCAACGTGCCCTCGGCGACCCGCACTTCGGAGGCGACGACCAGTGCGGTGAGCACGCCCGCCACCGGCACCGCGATCCGTGGGGGCAGCGCGTGCAGATTGGCGAACAGCAGGGGCATCGCGCACCAGGTGGCGCTCGGCGTGAGAGCGAGGAGCACGACCCAGACCACGGACACCGAGCCCAGCCACACCAGATGGCGCGTGGCGGGCGGCGAGCCGGGGCGCGGCGCCGGAGCCAGGAAGCGGCCGAGGACGTACAGCAGACAGAAGACCGCGAACAGGGCCACCACCCACCCGGTGCGCGCCCCGCCCTGGTCGCGGGTCAGGAAGCGGGCGAACGAGGAGCCGAGCAGCAGGAAGAACGCGCCGTGCACGACCGCGCCCAGCCAGCGCTCGTCCGGATCGATGTGTCTCATCCTCCGTGTCTAACGCGTCCGACGCGCGGCCGCATCAACCGATCGGCCGACCCACCGGTCGCCCGAACCGCTCCGGCACTGCACCCTGATGACCGAGCCTTTCGCATCGCTCCGCACCGAGGCTGAAACCAGACCCGTACCGCTCGGAAAGGCAGCGACCAGATGCCCGCCAAGAACCTCACCGCCGACCGCTCGGCCTTCGGCCACCGTCTCGGCTACGCCCTGCGCCACCCCGACCGGGTGCCCCGGCACGTGGCGCGCGCCGCCCGGGACCTGTGGCTGCGCCACCGCCACACCGACCATGTCTCCTACTACCGTGCCGTGATGCGCTCCGACACCAGGAGCGATCCGGACGCGGCGGTCGGCAGCGGCAGCCGTGAGCGATGGTTCGCGCTGGGGGCGATGCAGTTCGACTACCTGATCGAGCACGGCCTGCGTCCCGAGCACCGCATGCTGGAGATCGGCTGCGGCAACCTGCGGGGCGGCTGGCGGTTCATCCGGCACCTGGAGCCCGGGCACTACCACGGCATCGACATCTCGCCCGACATCCTCGTCGCCGCGCAGGACACCATCGTGGAGATGGGCCTGCAGCAGCGGCTCCCGACCCTGACCCCGGTCCGGGACCTGACACTGCGGTTCCTGCCCGACGCCCACTTCGACGTGGTGCACGCGCACAGCGTCTTCTCCCACTCGCCGCTCCCGGTGATCGACGAATGCCTGGCCCACGTCGGCCGGGTCCTCGCCCCGGGAGGCTGGTTCGACTTCACGTTCGACCGCACCGAGGGCGAGGAGCACCACGTCCTGCGGGAGGACTTCTACTACCGCACCGAGACGCTCGTGGCCCTGGCCGAACGGCACGGTCTACGGGCCCGCTTCATGGACGACTGGGAGCGGCTGCCGCACGGCCAGTCGAAGATCCGCGTGACCCACGGCTCCTGATCGCCGTTCCAGAGGGCATGCTGAGCGAGGTGCGGATGCGGGGTGGCCGGCTGCTGGTGCCGGCCGGAGTGGCGATGGCGTTGTCGGCCGTGGTGGCCTGCGGACCGTCGCGGGGCGGGGGAGGCGAGAGCGACAGCAGGCCCGCCTCGCCGACGCCGGCCCGGTTCGACGAGGAGGTCGTGCTGGCCGACGGCCGGCGCGTGGGACTGTCGTACGCCGCCGGCCGCGGGCTTCTGGAGCAGCACCGGGACGCCGGAACGGGGACGTGGAGCGAGCCGCACCTGGTGCACGCGACCTCGTCGGATCCGTGCCGGAGCATGACGGTCGAGGCGTTCGACGGCACGGTCGCCGTCATCGCGGACTGGGGGCACTACTGCGCGGACGGCGAACCGCCGACGGAGTCGGTCGCCGCGGTCGGCACCGCGGACCCGGCACGGTGGGACACCAGGCTCAGCAGGAACTTCGACGGCTGGGAGAAGGTCACCGCCGTGGACGGCTCGCGGCGGCTGCGCTTCACCAGGGTCTCCACCGAGTGGCTGACGCGGCTGGAGTGGAGCCGGACGGACGGGTTCGCCCAGGTGGACGAGATCCCCCGCTGAGCTTCCCGCGACCTCGTCCGCCGGAGCGCCTTGCCACCTTCGTCGCCGTCAGGGGGTTGTCCGTACATTCTCCGGCGCCTAGGCTCGCTCGCGGCAAGCGCTTTCTGCGTGCGTCCGCAAGCTGTCCGAGGAGTACCGCATGCCCCCGCTTCCAGCCCGCCGTCGTGTCGCCGTCGTCGGGACCGGTGCCATCGTCAGCGGCAGTCACCTACCGGCTCTCAGAGACCACTCCGACCGGGCGGAACTGGTCGCCGCCGTCGATGTCGACCCGGGCAGACTCGACGCCTTCCGGGAGCTGGCGGGGGAGGCGGTCGCCGGGCACACGTCGATGGACGCGATGCTGGACGCCGTACGTCCCGACCTGGTGCTCATCGGTACCCCGCCGTCCCTGCACCGGGAGCAGACGGTGGCGGCGCTGAAGGCCGGCGCCTGGGTGCTGTGCGAGAAGCCGCTGACCCTGTCGCTCGCCGAGTACGACGAGATCGCGGCGGCGGAGGAGGCCTCGGGGGCGTACGCGGCCGTGGTCTTCCAGCACCGCTACGGCTCCGGCGCCGTGCACGCCCGTGAACTGATCGCGAGCGGCGAGCTGGGCGCCCCGCGGGTCGCACACTGCCAGACCACCTGGCACCGCGACGCGGCCTACTACTCCGTCCCGTGGCGCGGTAAGTGGGCCACCGAGGGCGGTGGGCCGACCATGGGGCACGGCATCCACCAGTACGACCTGCTGCTGCACCTGCTCGGCCCGTGGACGGAAATCCGGGCCATGGCGGCGCGCCTGGTCCACGACACCGAGAGCGAGGACGTCTCCACGGCCCTCGTCCGGTTCGAGAACGGCGCCCTCGCCACCGTCGTCAACAGCGTGCTCTCCCCGGACGAGGTCAGCCGCATCCGCATCGACTGCGCCGACGCGACCGTCGAGCTCACCCACCTGTACGGGCACCGCAACGAGGACTGGGTCTACACCCCGGCCCCGCACGTCGGCTCCGAGCGCGCCGCCGCCTGGCCCACCCCCGCCGCCGACGTGCCCAGCTCGCACACGGCACAACTCGGCGCCCTGCTCGACGCGTACGACAACGGTGTCAGGCCGCCGACCAGTGGCCCGGAGGCCCGTGCCACGCTGGAATTCGCCGCCGCCCTCTACAAGGCCGCGTTCACCGGCAACCCGGTGCACGCGGGCGAGATCGCACCCGGCGACCCGTTCTACCCGGCCATGCACGGAGACCACCCTCACTGGGCCCCCAAGGAGCGCGCATGAGCATCCGCGTCAGCCACGTCCACGGCGAGCACATCGCGGTCGAGGCGGCGGACGGCACGGAGATCCTCCGCTACGTCTACCGCCCCGACCCCGAGGCCTTCGAGTCCCGCAAGCCCTACGCCCACCCGGTCCGCACGCTCGCCGGGCGCACGGTGACGGGGTACCGCCCGAACGACCATCGCTGGCACAAGGGCCTGCAGATGACGGCCAGCCACCTGTCCGGCCAGAACTTCTGGGGCGGCAACTGCTACGTGCACGGCCAGGGCTACCTGCCCCTGCCCGAGCGCGTCGGCTCGATGCGGCACGACGGATTCCCGGCGTTCGCGGTCGCGGACGACCGGCTGGCCTTCACCGAGGAGCTGACCTGGGTGGAGAACGGCGGCGCCGAGTGGGCGCGCGAGGAGCGCGGTCTGTCCGTCCACTCGGTCGACGAGACGGCCGGTGCCTGGACCCTCGACTGGTCGATCCGGCTCACCAACCTCCGTGCCGAGCCCCTCGCCTTCGGTTCCCCGACCACCGCGGGCCGTGAGATGGCCGGCTACACCGGCCTGCAGTGGCGCGGCCCGCGCGACTTCACCGGCGGTACCGTCTTCGCCCCGGACACCGACCCCGACGCCGACAAGCTGATGGGCACCCAGAGCCCCTGGCTCGCCTTCACCACCGAGCACGACGAGGTCGACGGCCACTCCACGCTCGTCTTCGCGCACGCCCCCGAGAATCTCGACCCGAAGAGCGCCGTCCACGAGTCGCACTGGTTCGTGCGCTCCGAGCCGTTCCCGACGGTCGCGTTCTCCTGGGCGTTCTTCGAGGAGTTCGAGCTGCCGCCGGGCGAGTCCTTCGCGTACCGCTACCGGCTGGTCGTCGCCGACGGAGCCTGGGACGGTGACCGCGTCGCCACCCACCTGGAGTGCCTGCCGTGGTGAACGACCCCAAGCCCACCCTGCCGCACCCCCTGCCCGGCGCCGTCGGCCTGTCCCACCTGAGCGCGTACGACTGGGAGGCCGCCGACGGTGTGTGCGGCGGCAGCCCGCATCTGCACCTGGTGTGCACGGAGGCGTACGTCGTGACCGGCGGGCGCGGCGCGGTACAGACGCTGAGCCCCGACGGCTACCGGGACATCCCGCTGGAGGCGGGCTCGGTCGCCTGGTTCACCCCGGGCACCGTGCACCGCATGGTGCAGGGCGGTGATCTGCGCATCACCGTGCTGATGCAGAACAGCGGGCTGCCGGAGGCCGGGGACGCCGTCTTCACCTTCCCGCCCGAGATCCTGGCCGACCCCGACGCGTACGTGGCGGCGGCCACGCTTCCGCCCGGCACCGGACCGGAGACGGCCGCGGCGGCGCGCCGCCGCAGGGACCTCGCCGTCGAGGGCTACCTCGGTCTGCGCGAGGCTCTCGTCACCGGCAACAGCGGCCCGTACCGGGAGTTCCAGCGCACCGCCGCCCACCTGGTGCGCGCCAAGGTGCCGGCCTGGCGCGAGCTGTGGCGGGCCGGGGCGTTGGCCACCGCCGAACGCACCGGCGCCCAGCTGGACGCGCTGGCGGACGGCGAGCCGGCGTATCTCGGCGAGGCGACCGCGTACGAGGCCGCGCCCACCCGGCTCGGCGGCTTCGGGATGTGCGGCCGGCGGGACGAGTACGCGCTGCCGGGGACGACCCTGCCCCACCAGGGCGGGTAACAGGGGGGCCTGCACACCGGGGGAACAGGGGGCGTTCACCGGGGGTCGTCAAGAAGGACCCGAGGGAAAGAGAGGTGACCTCGGCATGCCCGGACACAGGACAAAGGGGTTCTGCGCGTCGGCCGTCGCACTCGTGCTCTGCGCGGTGCCGGCCGGCTGCGGGGGATCCGAGGAGTCGGCCGGCGGTGGCAAGGCCGTGCTGCGCTACACGTGGTGGGGCAACCCCGACCGCGCGGAGCGCACCGAGCAGGCCGTCGCCCTGTTCGAGGAACGGCACCCGGACATCGAGGTGCAGACGTCGTTCTCCGGCTACGACGCCTACAAACAGAAGCTCGCCGTCCAGGCCACGGGCGGCGACGCACCCGACGTGATGCAGCTCGACTACCGCCAGATCGACCAGTACGCCTCCGGCGGTGTCCTGCTCGACCTGGCGAAGCGGAAGTCCGTCCTGCGCACGTCCGAGATCGACCAGGGCCTGCTCGCCACCGGCCGGGTGGACGGCACGCAGTACGCGATCCCACAGGGCCGCGGCACCGAGACCGTCGTCCACGACGTCAAGGCGTGGAAGGAATCGGGAGTACCGCTCCCACGCCGGGGATGGACCTGGGACGACTGGGCCGACGCCGTGCGCGCGCTGGCGAGGAAGACCGGCCGGCCGGGGGCCACCGACCCGGGCCAGAGCGAGGACGCCTTCGAGGTCTGGCTGCGCGGACAGGGCAAGGCCCTCTACACGAAGGCGGGCGGGCTCGGCTTCACCGCCGACGACCTGACCGAGTGGTGGACGTTCACCGACGAGCTCCGGCGTGAGGGCGCCGTCTCGCCCGCCGAGCAGACCACCCAGCTGGACGGAACCGTCGAGAACACCCCGCTCGGGCGCGGCAAGGCCGTCAGCGACATGAACTGGGACGCCCCGGCCAGCGGTTACCTCGCCCTCATCCCGGACGGGATCGCCCTCGCCCCGATGCCGTCCGGCGCGGACGGCACACCCGGCCAGTACTTCAAGCCGTCGATGTTCCTCGGCGTCTCCGCCAACACCGGCCACGCCAAGGAGGCGGCCCAGCTCGTCGACTTCCTCCTCAACGACCGGGACGCGGCGAAGATCCTCGGCGCCACCCGGGGCATCCCTGTCAACGAGACCATCCGCGAGGAGACCGCTCCGCAGCTGAAGGACTTCGACAAGACGGTCGCCGACTTCCAGTCGTCCCTCGAAGGCACCCTCAAGGACCCCCCGCAGGCCCCGCCCTCCGGTGACAACGCCCTGCAGACCACCTTCCAGCGCGACTACGACCAGGTGTCCTACGAGCGCATGTCGCCCCGCGAGGCGGCCGAGAACTACGTCACCGAGGCGAAGGCGGAGCTGAGGTCATGACCACCACCGACATCCCCGCGCCCACCGCACACCCGAAGCGGCACGCGACGGCACCCAAACGCCGCCCCAAGCGCGAACGCGAGGGCGCCGCCTGGGTGTTCCTGTCGCCCTGGGTGCTCGGCGCGATCGCCCTGACGCTGCTGCCGATGGCCGTGTCGCTGTACCTGTCCTTCACCGACTACAACCTCTTCGACCCACCGCACTGGGTGGGGCCGCGCAACTACACGCAGATGTTCACCGAGGACCCGCGGTACTGGCGCTCGGTCGTGACGACGCTGACGTACGTCGTCATCGCGGTGCCCCTCCAACTCGCGCTCGCACTCGTCGTCGCACTCGCCCTGAAGTCCATGAAGGCCGGCAAGGGCTTCTACCGCTCCGCCTTCTACGCCCCCTCGCTGCTCGGCGCCTCCATGTCCATCGCCCTCGTCTGGCGGGCGATCTTCAACGACGGCGGCACGGTGGACAACCTGCTCGGCACCGGCGGCTGGGTCAACGAACCCGGCTGGGCGCTGCTGTCGGTGGCCCTGCTGACGGTGTGGCAGTTCGGCGCGCCGATGGTCATCTTCCTCGCCGGCCTCCAGCAGATACCGGCCGAGCTGTACGAGGCCGCCGCCGTGGACGGGGCGGGCAGGTGGCGGCAGTTCCGGTCCGTCACCGTGCCGATGCTGTCCCCGGTCCTGTTCTTCAACCTGGTGCTGCAGACCATCCAGGCCTTCCAGGTGTTCACCCCCGCCTTCGCGGTGAGCGCCGGCAAGGGCGGCCCCGCCGACTCCACCCTCGTCTACACGATGTACCTCTACGACCGCGGCTTCGTCGCCTCCCACATGGGCTACGCCTCCGCCATGGCCTGGGTGCTGCTCCTCGTCATCGGCGTCGTCACGGCGGTGCTGTTCCGCACCTCGCGTTCCTGGGTCTTCTACGCGTCCGAGGGGGACCGATGACCGCCGCATCGACTGCCGCTGTCTGTAAGCCTGTTCGCTGGGGCCGCGTCGCCCTGCACCTCGGCTGCCTGGCCGCCCTGCTGGTCATGCTCTATCCGCTGGCCTGGCTGCTCGCCACCTCGCTCAAGCCCGCCGACGAGGTCATCGCCAGCCTCGACCTGCTGCCCGGTCACCTGGAGTGGTCCAACTACGAGACCGCCTTCGAGGGTGTCAACGACGTGTCGGTGTGGCGGCTGCTGTCCAACTCGCTGCTGATCGCGGGCGGCGCCGTCCTCGGCAACGTCATCAGCTGCTCGCTCGCCGCCTACGCCTTCGCGCGGCTTCGATTCCGCTTCCGGGGCCCGCTGTTCGCCTTCATGATCGTGACGATCATGCTGCCGCACCACGCGATCCTGATCCCGCAGTACATCATCTTCAACCAGCTCGGCCTGGTGAACACCTACTGGCCGCTGATCCTGCCCAAGTTCCTCGCCACCGAGGCCTTCTTCGTCTTCCTCATCGTGCAGTTCATGCGCGGTCTGCCGCGTGAGCTGGAGGAGGCGGCCCGCATCGACGGCTGCGGCCCCTTCCGCAGCTTCTTCCTGATCGTGCTGCCGCTCACCCGGCCCGCGCTGATCACGACGGCGATCTTCACCTTCATCTGGACCTGGAACGACTTCTTCACCCAGCTCATCTACCTCTTCGACCCGGACAAGTTCACGCTCACGCTCGCCCTGCGGTCCTTCGTGGACGCCTCCAGCCAGTCGTCGTTCGGCCCCATGTTCGCGATGTCGGTGATCGCTCTGCTGCCGATCGTGCTGTTCTTCCTCGCTTTCCAGCGCTTCCTGGTGGAGGGCATGGCCAGCTCCGGACTCAAGGGGTGAACGGGCATGAGTGAGATGCGGACGCGTGAACCGGGCGAGATCTTCGGACCCCGGATGACCCTGTTCGCCGACGTACTGAGCGTCGGCCTCGCCACGGCGGTGGCCTGCCTGCCGTTGGTGACCGCCCCGGCCGCCCTGTCGAGCGCGTGCGCGGTGCTGCGGGGCGCGGGCAAGGGGCAACCCGCCACGGCCGGTCGGTACTTCGCGGTTCTACGGCGAAGGCTGCGGGCCGGCGACCTGGCGGCGGGGGCCGTCGCCCTGGCGGGCGCGCTGCTGTTCGCCGCGGACCTCGCGCTGGCCGGGGCGGGACTGCCGGGAGCGCCGCTGTTCGCGACGCTGGCCGCGGCGATCGGCGCGTGCGCCCTGGTGGTGGGCCTCAGGGCGTGTGCGCGCCCCGAGTCGCTCACCGACTGGCCGGGCGCCCTGCGCGAGGCCGCGCGCAACGCCGTGGGGGATCCGGGCGGTTCCGCCCTGGTGCTGCTCGCGGTGGCGACGGCCGTCCTGTGCGCGTGGATGCTGCTGCCGCTCGGTTTCCTGACGCCGGGGCCGCTGGCCTTGGCGCTCACCACCGTCGATGTCCGATGGGGTGTCACATCCGAAAGTTAATGGCCCATTAGGGGACTTGCGGTGTGAAGGGCCACTTGAGGTGTCAACCATCTTGTCATGAACCTGCGACCCGATGGGCGGGTCGCAGTCTCATGGAGGTGTGGGATGCACCGCAGACTCGCCACCGCAACGGCCGCCTTACTCTGGCCCTGATCACCGTCGTCGGCACCGCCGCAGCAGCCGACGCGGCTCCCGCCGACAAGCCCCAGGTCCTCGCGAACTGGACCCAGACCAGCGCGTCCAGCTACAACTCCTGGGCCGTCGCCCGTGCCGACCGGTCCGCGTGGAGTGCGTACGCGTTCGACTGGACCACGGACTACTGCTCCTCCTCGCCGGACACCCCCTTCGGCTTCCCCTCCCGGATGTCCTGCGCCCGGCACGACGTCGGCTACCGCAACTACAAGGCCGCCGGCGCCTTCAGTGCCCACAAGACCCGGCTCGACAGCGCCTTCCACGGGGACCTCGAGCGAGTGTGCGCGAAGTGCACGGCGGCACCAGGACCGCCTGCAACAGCACGGCATGGACGTACTGCCAGGCCGTGAAGGCCTTCGGCTGAGAGGCCCGTCCGGCCGGGGGCGCCCCCGACCGGACGGGGCGGCCTCCGGGGAGCACCGGCACCCTGCCGGCCGAGGTGCCGGTTCCGGTGCCGGCGGGCGTTTCCCTTGATACCCCGACCCGTATCACGAAGGTGTGCTCCTAAGGCTTGACCGGATACCCCCTAGGGGTATGGTGGACGTATCGAGGCCTCGCTCGTAGCCCGGGGCCGTGTCTCCCAGGAGCCGACCATGCACGCCGGACTGAAGATCACCACGTTCGCGGCCGCGCTCGCCGCGACCTTCGGTACCGCCTACGGAGTGGGAAAGGGTCTCGGCCCCGTCGTCGAGGACAGTGCGCCCCCGCGTCACGAGAGCCACAGTGAGGCGTCACCGTCACCGGAGGGAGGGGAGGGGCACGGCGGGCACGAGGCGGAACCGGCCGGGGGACTGCAGATCTCCGAGAAGGGCTACACCCTCGACCTCGAGACCACCCGGGTCACCGCCGGACGCCCGTCCGACCTGCGCTTCGTCGTACGGGACGACAGCGGCCGGGCCGTCACCGCCTACCAGCGCGAACACGACAAGGAACTCCACCTCATCGTGGCCTCACGCGACCTGGTCACCTACCGCCACCTGCACCCGGCCCGCGCAGCCGACGGCACCTGGAGCGTCCCCGTCGTCCTGCCCCGCGCGGGCGGCTACCGGGTCTTCGCCGACTTCACCCCTGCGAGGAAGAACGCCGAGAACCTCACCCTCGGCGCGGATCTGGCGGCCTCGGGCCCCTACGCGCCGAAGGACCTTCCGGCGCCGAACACCACGGCCGAGGCCGACGGCTACGAGGTGGCGCTGAACGGCACCCTGCGCCCGGGCACGGCAGGGAACCTGACCCTGAACGTCTCCCGGAACGGCAAGCCGGTCACCGACCTCCAGCCCTACCTCGGCGCGTACGGCCATCTGGTCGCCCTGCGCTCCGGCGACCTCGCCTACCTCCACGTCCACCCGAACGGCGAACCCGGCGACGGCACGACCCAGCCCGGCCCGGACATCTCGTTCGCGGCCACCGCGCCGAGCAGCGGCACCTACCGGCTCTTCCTCGACTTCAAGCACGGCGGCACGGTCCACACCGCGGCGTTCACGGTCCGGGCGGGGACGGCGGGCGTGGCCGCGGACGACGAGCCGACGGACGTACCCGAGTCCCCGGCCGGCCACGAGTCCTCGGACGACCACGGGCACTGACCCCAAAGGTCGCGCCCGCGGCTCCTCAGCCCAGGGCGCGATCCAGGTTGAACGCCGCGCTGATCAGGGCGAGATGGGTGAACGCCTGCGGGAAGTTGCCCTGTTGCTCGCCGGTGTGGCTGATCTCCTCGGCGTACAGGCCCAGATGGTTGGCGTAGGTGAGCATCTTCTCGAAGGCCAGCCGCGCTTCGTCGATCCGTCCGGCGTGCACCATGGCCTCGACGTACCAGAACGAGCAGATGGAGAACGTGCCCTCGTCGCCGTGCAGTCCGTCGGGGCTCTCCAGCGGGTCGTAGCGGTAGACCAGCGAGTCGGAGACCAGGTCGTGGGTGAGCGCGTCCAGCGTGGACAGCCACTTGGGGTCGGTCGGCGCGATGAACTTCGTCAACGGCATCATCAGGACGGCCGCGTCGAGGACGTCGCCGTCCTCGGTCTGCACGAAGGCCTGGCGGGTCTCGGACCAGCCGCGCTTCATGATCCGCCGATAGATCGTGTCGCGGCACTCCCGCCAGCGGTTCAGATCGGCGGGCAGGCCGCGCCGGTTGGCCATGCGGATCGCCCGTTCGATCGCCACCCAGCACATCAGCCGCGAGTACAGGAAGTTCTTGCGGCCGCCGCGGGTCTCCCAGATGCCCTCGTCGGGCTGGTCCCAGTTCTCGCACACCCAGTCCACCAGCGCGGACACGTCGTCCCACTGGTCGCTGGAGATCGGCTGGGCCCACTTGTCGTAGAGGTAGATCGAGTCGATCAGCGCGCCGTAGATGTCGAGCTGCAGCTGCTCGGCGGCGCCGTTGCCGACCCGTACCGGCGCGGAGCCCTGGTGTCCCTCCAGGTGGGAGAGTTCACGCTCGGGCAGGTCGGTGCGGCCGTCGATGCCGTACATGATCTGCAGGGGGCCGGACGGCTTGCCGTCGCCCGGACTGATGTGCCGGGTCACGAAGTTCATGAACGCCTCGGCCTCGCCGGTGAAGCCCAGCCGCAGCAACGCGTACACGCAGAAGGCGGCGTCGCGTACCCACACGTACCGGTAGTCCCAGTTGCGCTCGCCGCCGAGCTTCTCGGGCAGGCTGGTCGTCGGGGCGGCCACGATCGCGCCGGTCGGCGCGTAGGTGAGCAGCTTCAGCGTGAGGGCCGAACGGTGCACCATCTCCCGCCAGCGGCCGCGGTACTTGGACGCGGACAGCCACGTGCGCCAGTACGCCACCGTGGTGGTGAACTGCTCCTCGGCCTCCGTCCGCGCACACCGGCGCGGCGCCACCTCGCCGCCCACCTGGTCCAGCGCGAACACCGCCGACTCGCCCTCGGTCAGCTTGAAGTCGGCGCGCGCGTCCAGCCCGTCGACCTCCAGCGGCACGGTCGCGGTCAGCCCCAGTGACAGCTTCGCGGACTCGAACACCGCGACGTCGCCGACCATGCGCACGGTGTGCGGCTCGGCGCCGTAGTCGAAGCGCGGCGCCACGCGGGTACGAAAGGGGATGGAGCCGCGCACGCACAGCACCCGGCGGATCAGCCGATGGCGTTCGGTCTCCACCGAGTCGCCGTCGACCGGCATGAAGTCCTGTACCTCGCCGACGCCGTCCTCGGTGAAGAACCGGGTGATCAAAACGTTGGTGTCGGGGAAGTAGAACTGCTTGGTGCGGGCCGGCACGCTCGCCGCCAGCTCGAAGCGGCCGCCCTTGTCCGCGTCCAGGATCGAGGCGAAGACGCTCGGGGCGTCGAAGGAGGGGCAGCAGTACCAGTCGATCGTGCCGTCGGTCCCCACCAGGGCCACGCTGCGCAGGTCGCCGATCAGACCGTGCTCGGCGATCGGCAGATAGCGAGGGGCCCCGGACACATGCTGTGTTGCAACCATCGCAGCCTCCCCGGCCCGGCACGCATCTCAGCCTCAGCTTAGGGGGAGCGGCGCGCCCGGCGCCGGGAGACGGGGAGAGGAGATTTGCCTACAGGTATTAGGTAGATGCACTATTGCTTCAGGCAAATCGAGGACAGGTTATGGCACGCGTAGGACTGACGACAGAACGCCTGGTGCGAGCGGGGGCCGAGCTGGCCGACGAGGTCGGCTTCGACCAGGTGACCGTCTCTGCGCTCGCCAGGCGGTTCGACGTCAAGGTCGCGAGTCTGTACTCGCACGTGAAGAACTCCCAGGACCTCAGGACCGGGATCGCCCTGCTCGCCCTGGAGGAACTGGCCGACCGGGGCGCAGCCGCGCTCGCTGGCCGGGCCGGCAAGGACGCCCTGACCGCCCTGGCCAACGTCTACCGCGACTACGCCCGCGAGCACCCCGGCCGTTACGCGGCGGCCCAGCTGAAGCTCTCCCCGGAGGCGGCGGCCGCCAGTGCCGGTGGCAGACACGCTCGGATGACCCGGGCGATCCTGCGCGGCTACGACCTGACGGAGCCGGACCAGACGCATGCGGTCCGGCTGCTGGGCAGCGTCTTCCACGGCTATGTCAGCCTGGAACTGGGGGGAGGGTTCAGTCACAGCGCCCCCGACTCACAGGAGACCTGGTCAAGAGTCCTGGACGCACTTGACGCGCTGCTGCGGAACTGGCCCGCGCCGCCCACGCCATCCGTGTAGTCCGCCCGGTTCGCACCGTCCACGCAGTTCAGACACGTTGATCAACAGGTTGGGGTCATGCACACCAAGGACGACTGGATCACCACGCCCATCACCATGGACCTCCTGCGCGGAGCCCTCGACCTGGAGCGCACCGAGCACGGTGTGCTGCCGCACCGGCTGCCCGCCCGGGCCCGGGCCCAGTGCACCGACGGGCAACTGGCCATGGCCGAGTCGCAGCCCTCCGGCGTACGGCTGGTCTTCCGCACCCGGGCGACCGCCGTCGAACTGGACACGCTGCCCACCAAGCGGGTCTACGTGGGCACCCCACCCCGCCCGGACGGGGTCTACGAACTGCTCGTCAACGGCCGCCCGGCGGGCCGGGGCAGTGTGACGGACGGGCACATCCTGACGATCGACATGACCACCGGGAGCTTCGAGCGACGGCCCGGACAGCCCGGCACGCTTCGCTTCACCGGCCTGTCCGAGGGCGTCAAGGACGTCGAGATCTGGCTGCCGCACAACGAGACCACCGAGCTCGTCGCCCTGCGCACCGACGCCCCCGTCGAGGTGGCCCCGCCCTCGGGCCGCAGGGTGTGGCTGCACCACGGCAGCTCGATCAGCCACGGCTCCGACGCCGCGGGGCCCACCGCCATCTGGCCCGCACTGGCCGCCACTCGGGGCGGTGTGGAACTGATCAACCTGGGCCTGGGCGGCAGCGCCCTGCTCGACCCGTTCACCGCGCGCACCCTGCGCGACACTCCCGCCGACCTGATCAGCATCAAGATCGGAATCAACCTCGTCAATCTGGATGTGATGCGCCTGCGTGCCTTCACCCCAGCCGTCCACGGTTTCCTCGACACCGTCCGCGAAGGGCACCCCACCGTCCCGCTGCTGGTCGTCTCGCCCATCCTGTGCCCCATCCACGAGGAGACGCCCGGCCCCGCCGCCCCCGACTTCGGCGATCCCGGGTCCGGGCAGATGCGGTTCGTGGCCATGGGCGATCCGGCGGAGCGCGCGAGCGGGAAACTGACCCTCGGCGTCGTACGGGACGAGCTGGCCCGGATCGTGGCGCAGCGAGCGGCCGACGACCCGAACCTGCACTACCTCGACGGCCGCGACCTGTACGGCGAGCCGGATTCCGCCGAGCGCCCCCTGCCCGACAACCTCCACCCGGACGCCGCCACCCACCGCCTCATCGGGGAACGCTTCGCCGAGCTGGCCTTCACGGCCGACGGGGCCTTCGCGGACCACGGCGGCGTCTGAGTCCCGGCGCTGCCCCAAGCGCCCCTGGACGCGCGGAACCTCGGCCGCTCCCTAGACCGAGACGACCGTCAGCCCCGCGTCCTCGAACCGCCGTACCGTCTCCGGCGCGGCCGCCGCGTCCGTGACCAGGGTGTTCACGGACTCCGTCGCGCAGATCCGGGCGAAGGCCCGCTGCCCCAGCTTGCTGGAGTCCGCGGCGACGACGACACGCTCGGCGCGCTCGCACAGCAGCCGGTTGATCGCCGCCTCCGCCTCGTCGTGGGCCGAGGCACCGTGCGTGACGTCGAAGGCGACGACCCCGAGCACCGCCACGTCGACCGTGATCTGGCTGAGCACTCCGTCCGCGAGCGGCCCCACGAGTTCGTACGACTGCGGGCGCGCGACCCCTCCGGTCAGCACGATCTTGAACTGCGGGCGTACGGCCAGCTCGTTGGCGATGTTCAGCGCGTTCGTGACCACGGTCAGCGCGGGTGAACCGGCCGCGAGGTCGGCGCGCACGGCCAGCGCCCGCGCCACCTCGGTCGTGGTCGTGCCGCCGGTGAGTCCCACCGCCTCGCCGGGGGCGACGAGGTCGGCCACCGCCCTCGCGATGCGCTGCTTCTCGGAGGCGTGGCGGGCCGTCTTGTAGCGCAGCGGCAGCTCGTACGACACGCCGTGCACGACCGCGCCGCCCCGGGTGCGCACGAGCATCTGCTGCTCGGCCAGCTGGTCGAAGTCGCGCCGGATGGTCGCGGACGAGACCGCCAGCTCGGCGGCCGCCTCCTCGACGTCCAGTCGGCCGCGCTCGACGAGCAGTTCCAGCAGCGTCTTCCACCGGGCGTCGCGTGACATCCGCGCCCCTCCCTTCCTCGATCTCCCGGTGACCCTAGCGCACCCCCACTTTGGGCTTGATGCTTGATTCTGCTCGAAACAACGCTATATCTTGCACAAACAAGCAAAAGCAGAGAGGTGTGGCATGACTCATGTCGAGGACGAGCTGACCAGCCAGCCCGAGTGCTGGACACGCGCGGCTGAGCGGGCGCCGAAACACGGCGGGGCGCTGCCGGCGCCGGGGGAGCGGGTCGCGATCGTCGGCTGCGGCACCTCCTACTTCATGGCGCAGGCCGTGGCGGCCCTGCGCGAGCAATCGGGCCAGGGGGAGACGGACGCCTTCGCCGCCTCCGAGTTCCCGTACGGCCGCTCGTACGACCGAGTCGTCGCCCTCACCCGCTCCGGCACCACCACCGAAGTGCTGGAACTCCTCGGCGAGCTGCGGGGACGCACCCGCACCACCGCCATCACCGCGGACCCCGACACCCCCGTCGTGGCAGCCGCCGACGACCTCGTCGTCCTCGACTTCGCGGACGAACGGTCCGTCGTGCAGACCCGGTTCGCCACCACCGCGCTCACCCTGCTCCGCGCCCACCTCGGCCTGCACACCGACGCCGTCGTCGCCGACGCGCGCACCGCGCTCCGCACGCAGCTGCCCCAAGGGCTCGTGGAGTGCTCGCAGTTCACCTTCCTCGGCCGCGGCTGGACGGTCGGGCTGGCCAACGAGGCCGGGCTGAAGATGCGCGAGGCCTGCCTCGCCTGGACCGAGGCCTACCCGGCGATGGAGTACCGGCACGGCCCCATCAGCGTCACCACCCATGGCACCGCCACCTGGATGCTCGGCGAGGCACCGGACGGCCTGCCGGAACAGGTCCGCGACACGGGCGCGCTGTGGGTCGCGGGCGGCCTCGACCCGCTCGCCGAACTGGTCCGCGTCCAGCGGCTCGCCGTCGCCGTCGCAGCGGCCCGCGGCCTCGACCCCGACCGGCCGCGCCACCTCACCCGCTCGGTGATCCTCGCCCCCTGAAGCCTCTGAAGCCCTCTGACGCCCTCTGAAGTCTTCGGAAGGATCAGCCGTGCCCCTCGCCACCACCGGTGAGCTCGTGACGCGCGCCGCCACCGCGCACTCCGCCGTCGCCGCCTTCAACATCATCACGCTGGAGCACGTCGAGGCGGTCATCGCCGGTGCGGAGTCGGTGGGTTCGCCCGTCGTCCTCCAAGTCAGCGAGAACGCCGTCAAGTTCCGCCACGGACACCTGCTCCCGCTCGCCCGCGCCGCCGTCACCGCCGCCGAGCGCGCCTGCGTACCCGTCGCGTTGCACCTCGACCACGTGCAGAGCGACCACCTGCTGCGGCAGGCTGCCGACGCCGGATTCAGCTCCGTCATGTACGACGCGGCCCGTCTGCCGTACGACGAGAACCTTGCCGCGACCAGAGCCGCCGCCGACTGGGGGCACGCCCAAGGGCTGTGGATCGAGGCCGAGTTGGGCCGGATCGGCGGCAAGGACGGCGCGTCGCCGCTGGACGCCCACGCACCCGGCGCCCGCACCGACCCCGCCGAGGCCCGCTCCTTCGTCGCGGACTCCGGCGTCGACGCCCTCGCCGTGGCCATCGGCAGCTCCCATGCCATGACCACCCGCACCGCGACCCTGGACCACGCCCTCCTCAAGAGCCTGGCCGCCGCCCTGGACGTACCCCTCGTGCTGCACGGCTCGTCGGGAGTGACGGACGGCGAGCTGACCAAGGCCGCCGCGGGAGGCATCGCCAAGGTCAACGTCGGCACCGCCCTCAACATCGCCATGACCGGCGCGATCCGCGAGTTCCTGGCCGCCCACCCCGAGGCGGTCGACTCGCGGGCGTACCTGGGAGCGGGCCGGGAGGCGATGGTGCGGGCGGTGGCCGGGATCATCCGGGTCCTCGGCTGACGGGACCGGCGCGGTCGTACGGCGCACGGCCCGCCGCCGCTATCCCTTGACTGCCTTCAGCACCACGAACTTCGCGTCACTGGCGACCAGTTGACTGTTGCCGAACAACCGGCGCAGCTTCAGGTGGTAGCCGAGATGACGGTTGCCGATCACCCACAGTTCGCCGCCCGGCCTGAGCGCCCGCCGCGCCCCGGTGAACATCCGCCAGGCGGTGGCGTCCGTCGTCGTCTGGTGGGAGTGGAACGGCGGGTTGTTCAGCACCAGGTCCACGCTGTCGGCCGGCACCCCCGCCAGCCCGTCCCCGACCCGGAACTCGGCATGCCCCGGCACGCCGTTCGCCTTGAACGTCGCCTCCGCCGAGGCCACCGCCTGGAACGACTCGTCCACGAACAGCACCTCGGCCTCCGGATCCGCCAGCGCCATCGCCGTACCGACGACACCGTTGCCGCATCCCAGGTCCACCACCCGCTGTCCGCCACGGCTGCCCGGCAGGTGCTGCAGAAAGAACCGGGTGCCGACGTCGAGGCGGTCCGCGCAGAAGACCCCCGCGTGGTTGACGACCGTACGGCCCGAGACGAGGCCGACACCGCCGGGAAGCTCATAGCTGTACGGCCACGGACTGGTGGTGCGCTCCGGCGACGGCGACAGCGACGGCTCCGGCGTGCAGAAGATCAGCCGGGCCTTCTTCTCCGCGAGCGAGGTGCGGGTCGGACCGAGAATCCGCTCGAACAACCGCAGCGTCGAGGTGTGGATCTCCTTCACCATGCCGGTGCCGACGACGACCGTGGCCTCGTGCACCGCGGGCGCCAGCCGCAGCAGCTGGTCCTCCAGCAGGGCCAGGCTCTTCGGCACCCGCACCAGCAGGACGTCGACCCGCCCGGGCGGCGGATCCTGCGTGGTGAGCAGCCGCACAGCACCGGTCTCGACACCGGCCCGCGCCAGGTTCGCCCGGGTCGCCTCCTGGGTCAGGTACGAGTCGGTGATCTGCACCGGCCGGTGCGCCGCGAGCGCCGTGACCAGCGCGCCCCAGCGGTCCCCGACCACCACGACCGTGCCGGACAGCGGCACGTCCTGGTCCGCCAGATGCCTGAGGAGGTAATCGTCGGAGGCGTCCCAGGCGCGCAGCTGGTCACGCGGGTCCTCGGGGAAGCGGGACAGCGTGAGCTCGCCCCAGGGAGTCGTCATACGGTCGGTCATCGTGCCCCCAGGCTAGCGGAGCAGCAGCTCAGCCCTGTCGGGCAGGATGGAACCATGGACAGCGAGCTGTTTCCCAGAGCCCGTACGGAGGTCGCGCCCGGCGCGGTGCACGTGCCGGACTGGCTGGACACGGCCCGGCAGCGTGAGCTCCTCGAAGCCTGCCGGGAGTGGGCCAGACCGCCCGCCGGCCTCAGAACGGTCCGCACACCCGGCGGCGGCACGATGACCGCCCGCCAGGTCTGTCTGGGCTGGCACTGGTATCCGTACGCCTACGCCCGCACGGTCGTCGACGGCGACGGCACCCCCGTGAAGCCGTTCCCCGACTGGCTGGGTGACCTGGGCCGGGACGCGGCGCGTGATGCCCTGGGCGCCGAACCGGTTCCGTACGACATCGCGCTGATCAACTTCTACGACGGAGACGCCCGCATGGGCATGCACCGCGACAGCGACGAGAAGTCGGACGCGCCGGTGGTGTCGCTGAGCCTCGGCGACACCTGCGTGTTCCGCTTCGGCAACCCCGACTCCCGGGCCCGGCCGTACACGGACGTCGAACTGCGCAGCGGCGACCTCTTCGTGTTCGGCGGGCCGTCCCGGCTCGCGTACCACGGGGTGCCCCGGGTCCACGCGGGTACCGCACCGCCGGAGTTGGGGCTGACCGGGCGGCTGAGCATCACGCTTCGGGCGAGTGGCCTGTAGGCCGCCGGGGCTGCGGATCATGGGAGACTCGCCCTCATGAGCGGCAAGGCGGACCCCCGTACGGCGGGGGAAGGGACCACCTCGAGAGCGCGGCTGGACCGGGGGCGCGGGGCGCTCGGGCCCGCGTTGGAGCTCGTGCACACCGGACGCGCGCCGACCCGCGCCGTCCTGACCGCCGAGCTCGGCGTGACGCGGGCCACCGCCGGCGCGGTCGCCGCCGAACTGGAGGCGCTCGGGCTGATCCGGGTCGACGCCCGGCCCGGCGCGGCGGCCGGTTCGCAGGGGAGGCCCTCGCACCGGCTCGCGGTCGCCGAGGACGGGCCCGTCGTCCTCGCCGCACAGGTGCACGCCGACGGGTTCCGGGCGGCGCTGGTCGGTCTGGGCGGCCGTATCGTCGCCACCGCCCCCGGCTGCGAGACCGTCGAAGAGGATCCCGCGAAGGTCCTCGTGTCCGTCGTGGAAGCGGGCGCCGAACTGCTGCGCACGACCGGACGGCGGTGCGTGGGAGCCGGGCTCGCCGTGCCGTCGGCGGTCGCCGAGCCGGACGGACTCGCCCTGAACCCGCTGCACCTGGCGTGGCCGGTGGGCGCCCCGGTCCGCCGCATCTTCGCGGAGTGCGTACGCGCGGCCGGGATCGGCGGACCGGCCTTCGCCGGCAACGACGTCAACCTCGCGGCGCTCGCCGAGCACCGGCACGGCGCGGGCCGCGGCGCCCGGGACCTGCTGTGCGTGGCCACCGGGCACCGGGGCGTGGGCGGCGCGCTGGTGCTCGACGGGCGTCTGCACACCGGCAGTGCGGGACTGGCCCTCGAAGTCGGCCACCTCACCGTCAACCCGGAGGGACGCCCCTGCCACTGCGGCAGCCGCGGCTGCCTCGACGTCGAGGCCGACCCGCTCGCCTTCCTCACCGCCGCGGGCCGCGACCCGGGCCCGGAGGTCTCCCTCCTCCAGCAGGCCAACGACCTCATCCGCAACCACTACGACGACCCGCACGTCCGCACCGCCACCGAGGCCCTGATCGACCGCCTCGGCCTCGGTCTGGCCGGCCTGGTGAACATCCTCAACCCGGACCGGATCATCCTCGGCGGCCTGCACCGCACCCTGCTGGGCGCCGACCCGCACCGCCTGCGCGCGGTCGTCGCCGACCGCAGTCTGTGGGGGCAGAGCGGCGGCGTCCCCATCCTGGCGTGCACCCTCGACCACAACAGCCTGGTCGGCGCGGCCGAGCTGGCGTGGCAGCCGGTACTGGACGATCCGCTGGGCGCGCTGGCCCAGTGACGCTGACGCCTCCTCGGCGGCCGGTCCGTCGCCCTGACCACACGAGCACCTGAGGTCGGTGTTCGCGACCCCGTGCCGTGAGACCCTGAGTCACCCCCGGGTAGGCTCGTGACATGCGGATCTCCGTTTCCTCGGACATGGACGAACCCGTGGCGCGCGCTCTCGTCACGGAACTGCGCGACCGCGGCCACGAGGTGGTGCCGTACGGCGCGCTGAACCCCGGCGACGACTCCCGGTGGGCCGTCTGCTCGGAGGCCGCCGCCCGTGAGGTCGCCGCCGGCACCGCGGACCAGGCCGTGGTGTGCTGCTGGACCGGCACCGGCGCGTCGATCGCCGCGAACAAGGTGGCGGGCGTACGCGCCGCCCTGTGCACGGACGCCTACACGGCCGACGGCGCCCGCCGCTGGAACGACGCCAACGCGCTGGCCCTCAGTCTGCGGCTGACGTCCGAGCCGCTGCTCAAGGAGATCCTCGACGCCTGGTTCACCGCCACGGCCGGCGAGGACGCGGAGGACCGGGAGAACGTGGCCCGCGTCGCACGCCTCGACCTCGGCAGGACCTAGCAGGCCCTAGCTCTCCGGTGCGGTAAGGCTCCACAACGCGGCCACCAACGGCCGGCGCAGATCGGCCCGCCGGACGCACAACCCGATCGGAAACGGCTCCGGCAACGGCTCGACCGGGAGCACGGCGAGCCGGTCGCGCACCGCGCTGTGCTCCAGCACGAGACGGGGCACCACGCCCGTGCCGCAGCCCAGGGCGACGAGCGTCAACAGCCCTTCGTGGCCGTCGGGTTCGCAGGCCACCTCGGGGACCGTGCCGCGTGTGCGGAACCAGCGGTCGGCGGCCTCGCGGACCAGGCCGCGGTGAGGGAGGACGAAGGGACCGTCGAGGCCGGGGTCGGGACGGTCGCGCGCGGTGACCAGGACCAGCTCGGTGACCGCGACCGTACGGCTGACCAGCGGCTCCGGCAGCCTCGACGGGATCCCCGCGACAGCCACGTCGACCTCGCCCTCGTCCAGCCGGGCCAGCGCCGCCGCCGCGTCGCCGGTGCGCAGATCGAGGCGTACCTCGGGGTGCGCGGTGCGGAAGGGGGTCAACAGGTCGGGCAGCAGGGCCTGACAGGCCGTCACCGTGGCGAACACGGCCAGCCGCCCGGTGAGTTCGGCCGGATCGGGATGCTCCTCGCGGTAGGCACGCCACAACTCCAGCGCCTGACCGGCGTATTCACGGAAGCGGTGCCCCTCCGCCGTCAGCGACACCCCGCGCGGGCCCCGGTCGAACAGCCGGTGCCCGAGGTCGGCCTCCAGCCGCTGCACGGTCCGGGTGAGTGTCGCCGCGCTGACATGGCAGTCCAGGCTCGTCCGCCCGAAGTTCAGCGTCTGCGCCAGATGCAGGAAGAGGCGCAGCTCCCGATGAGCGTCCCGCATGCTCTGACCTGACCCTTTCGATCCATGCAACAGTGCGCTGCACAGGTTGCGCTTGCCGCAACACTCGGGCGGAGCCTACAACTCGACCATGACCTCGACCACGTACACCTCCCGCGTCTTCGCCCTCGAAACGATGGACGTGCCCGACGGCACCGAGACCATCCTGCGCGGCGGGAGGCACCTGTTTCCCCTGTTGCCGAAGGCCTTCGACGGCGTGAGCCGCATCGGCGTCCTCGGCTGGGGCCCGCAGGGCCGCGCCCAGGCCCTCAACCTGCGCGACTCACTCGCCGGCACGGACATCCGGGTCGCCGTCGGACTGCGCCCCGGCTCCCGGTCGGCCGCCGACGCCCGTGCCCACGGCTTCACGGAGGAGGACGGCACGCTCGGCGACTGGCTCGCCGTCGCCGCCGACAGCGACCTGGTCGTCCTGCTGATCGCGGACGCCGCGCTCGCCGCCCACCACCAGGAGATCTTCGCGGCCCTCAAACCGGGCGCCGCGATCGGGCTCTCGCACGGCTTCCTGCTCGGCCACCTCCGGGCAACCGGCGGCGACTTCCCGCCCGGCCACCCGGTGCTCGCCGTGTGCCCCAAGGGGATGGGCGACTCGGTGCGCCGCTTGTACCAGCAGGGCGCCGAGGTCAACGGCGCCGGCATCAACAGCAGTTTCGCCGTGCACGCCGACCCCGACGGCCGGGCCGTCGACCTCGCGCTCGGCTGGTCGGTGGCGCTCGGGTCGCCGTACACCTTCCGCACCACCCTGCAGAGCGAGTACCGCTCCGACATCGTCGGTGAGCGCGCCATCCTGCTCGGCGCCGTCCACGGCATCGTCGAGAGCCTGTACGGCCGCTACCGCCTGGCCGGAGACGACGAGGTGACCGCGTACGAGAGGTCCTGCGAGAACGTCACCGGCCCGATCGCCCGCACGATCTCGCAGGCCGGACTCCGTGCGGTGCGCGACGGCCTCGACGCGGCCGGCCGGGACGTCTTCGACCGCGCCTACGCGGCGACGTACGCACCCGCCCGCGAGATCGTCGCCGAGATCTACGACGAGGTCGCCGACGGCACCGAGCTGCGCAGCGTGATCCTGGCCGAACGGCGGCTCGCCGGCCGCCCGATGACCGGGATCGGAGGTTCACCGATGTGGTCCGTCAGCGACCGGGTCCGTGCCCTGCGGCCCCGACGCGAGCTGCCCGTCGACCCGTTCACCGCCGGTGTCTTCATCGCCACGATGCTGGCCCAGGTCGACGAGTTCGCCGAGCGCGGGCACCCGTGGTCGGAGATCGTCAACGAGTCCGTCATCGAGGCCGTCGACTCCCTGCTGCCCTACATGCACGCCCGGGACGTGGCACACATGGTCGACAACTGCTCCCGCACGGCCCGCCTCGGCGCCCGTCGCTGGGGCCCGCGCTTCCAGGCGGCCTACGAGCAGATCGCCTTCCCGGCCGCCGCAGCCCCGGCGGACCCGGCCCCGCTGACTGCCTTCAACACCCACCCCGTCCACGAGGCGCTGGCCGCGGCGGCGAAACTCCGGCCGTCCGTGGACATCGCGGTGGCCTAGGGCTGTTCCGTGGGCGAGTTCGGTGACCGGCCGGTACTGCGCCCCAGGGCTTGTGGGTGCCGTCATGGCCGGCCAGGACGGGAACGGGTCATCGGCGGGGATCCGGATCGACTCCACGCGGGGCATGGCGGAAGTTCTCCTCCCGGTTTCCCGTCAGTTCCTGCGCGGCCGGGGAACCAGCTCCCCGCCGCAGTTGGGACACACGTCCCGCATGGCCTCGCCGCACGGCACGCAGAACGTGCACTCGTACGAGCAGATCCGGGCCGGTGCGTCCGGCGGCAGCGTCGCCGTCTCGCAGCGTTCGCAGCGCCCGCGCATCTCCAAGGCCATGTCGTCGCCCTCCTCGTCGCATTCCCGCTGCCTCCATCCTCCGGGCGCCGGGCCTGGCCGACAGTCACCGAAGGGCCAAAGACCAACGCGATCGGGCCACCGTGATCGTCATCCCCTCGCCCGGAGAAGGCGCAGGTCAGCGCCAGTCCACCGCGAACGCCGCGCCCGGGTTCCGCGTGAGGATTTGCTCCACCGTCTCCTCGCCCAGCTCGGCTTCGAGCCGAGGCCGCACCCGCCGCAGCAGATACGGCATCCCCGGACCGCCGCTGACCGAGCGGGCCGCCGCGGTCGTGGTGTCGCCGCCGAGCAGCAGCCGGTCGCCGTATCCCGCGTCGGCGAGTGCCCGCAGGGCGCCTGGCATCCGCCAGTCCGTGGCGTGGTGGGCGCGCGAGGGCCCGTCGAAGGCGAGGTAGCAGCCGGTATGCGCGGCCTGGAGCTGCGCGACGACGTCGGGGGAGCGGTTGAGGTGCCCCAGGATCACCCGCTGCGGCAGCACCCCCGACTCACCGCACAGCAGGTCCAGTACGTCCAGGGCGCCGGTGCCGAGCTCCAGGTGGACGGCGATGGGCGCTCCCGTCGCATGGTGGGCCTCGGCCGCCGCTCTCATCGTCCAGCGGGCATGTGCGTCGAGGGCGTGGAAGCCACCCGCGACCTTGATCAGGCCCGCGCGGACCCCCGACGTGCCGATGCCCTCGGTCAGTTCGGCGACGAAGACCTCGGCGAGCCGGCCCCGCAGCCCGGTGAGCGTCTCGTCGTCGTAGTGGACGGCCTGGTGCAGCCCGGTCGCGGCCACCACGAGCACCCCCGTCTCCCGGGACAGCGGCGGCAGATCGGCGGCCCGTCGCCCCAGCCCGTACGGCGTCCACTGCACCACGCTGTTGCCACCCTGCGCGGCGAACGCCGCCAACTCCGCGCGCGCGGCGGACGCGTGCTGCAGCTCCTGCCCCGGCAGGCGGGGACTGCTGAAGAACAGGTGGTCGTGCGCGTCGCAGACGCCCAGGGCCGCGGGGCGCACGTCTCCGAGCACGGTACGGACCCAGCTCACCATCGCCGTCCCCGCGGCAGGCGGTCGCGCCCCGGCGACGACAGGTGCAGCACCTCGAACACCTCACCTTCGGCCTTCGGCGCGTCGCCCTCCCAGAGCGAGAAATGGACGAGCTCCCAGCGGCTCGTGTCCACGGCGGCCGCCGCCAGCACCGCTCCGTCCCCGGCAGTGAGCCGCCCCGCCTCGTCCGCCGCGTCCTTCATGACCTCGGCCAACCGCACGCCGTCCGGCACCTGTTGCCGCCGCCGCAGGGCGACCCGCGCGGGGGAGCCGGCCGCGGCGCCCTCCTCGTACGCCAGCCCCGTCCACTGCCGGACCGGGGGCCGCCCGAAGTCGTCGGGGATCACCTGGAAGGCGCCGCCCCACAGGAAGGTGTTCATGCCCTCCATGGTGTTCCACAGGTAGAACGGCGCGTACTGGTTGACCGGCGACCCGCCGGTGCCCCGCTCGCGCATCAGAAACGCCTTCAGGCCCAGGCCCTCCCAGTTGTCGAGCAGACGACCTTTGCGTGCGACCCGGTCACGGACGATGCCCATGTCGTAGTCGGCGGGCAGCGTGATCTCGTACTGCATGGCGTGCATCGGGTGGTGTCTCCTCAAGTCGTGTGGGCGGGGCGGGCCGACGCGAGCAGCGACAACAGCCCTCGGACGCCCGTGTCGAACGCGGTCGGCGAACCGGACGCGCGGGCGAGGACGTAGCCGCCCTGGACCGTCGCGAGGACAGCTGCCGCGATCTCCTCGCCGTCCAGCGAAGGCGCGAACTGGCCCTTCTCCTTGCCCTCTTCGACGATTCCGGCGATCCGCTCGCGGATCCGGTCGAGCGTCGCGTCGACCGGCGCGCGCAGTTCGTCGCTGGCGATGATCTCCGGGTCCATCGTCAGCCGCCCGATCGGACAGCCGCGCAGCACGTCGCGCTCCCGCCGCAGATACGCCTCGATCCGCTCGTACGGCGTCCCCGGACCGTCGAGTAGTCCCTCGGCGGCGGCCAGCAACTCCTTCGCCGTCCGCCGGATCGCGGTCAGGGCGAGGTCCGGCTTCCCCTTGAAGTGGTGGTACATGCTGCCTTGCCCGGCTCCCGCGCGCTCCAGGATCGCCTTGGGGCTGGTGCCCACGTAGCCGCGCTCCCACAACAGCTCACGGGTGGACTCGATCAGTCGCTCCGAGGTGCTCATACCGCCACTGTACATACTAGTAGTTACAGACATCGAGGAGCTGGCAAGCAGCAGCGGCGACCCGCCCGGACGTCCTGCCGGCCAAGTCCACCGAATGGGGGGGGCAAGGGCCCGCCGACGCCCACTGCCCCCACGCGTCGGCCGTGAGAGAGCCGTAGGGGCACGCCGGTGGTGAGACGGCATGGGGGCCCCTCCCGCTCGAGCGAAGCCGAGAGTGGGGGAGCGCGGAGGCGCGAAGCGGTGAGCACGATCGCCGTCTCACCACCGGCTTGGGCGCCCCGTAGGTGAACGAACCGAAAGAGGGGTCACCGCCCGGTCAGCCGGCAACGGCCGACCGGGCGGGAGCGTGTTCGGGCCTGCGCAGGTCGACGGTGTGCGCGACCTCCGCGAACCGGTGTGCGGGCTTGTCCGCGACCGCGCGTCGCGGCGGGCGCGTGGCGGGCCGCACGGACGAGGGCGTCGGCAGCGTGAACCACACGACCTTGCCGGACTCGCCCTCCGGCCGCGCGCCCCAGCTCTCGCTGACCGCGGCGACCATCGCGAGCCCGCGCCCGCAGGTGGCGAACGTCTCGGCGTCCTCCACGACCGGCAGCCGCGGGTCGTGGTCGCGCACCGAGACCATCAGGCGGTCGAGCAGCAGCTCGATCTCCACGGTGCACGTCTTGTCGGGCTGGGCATGACGGTGGACGTTGGTCAACAACTCCGTCACGCCGAGCGCGGCCCGGTCTATGAGGGGATCCAGATGCCAGTAGCGCAACTGCGCCGATACGATTCTGCGGACCTGGCCGATCCGCGACGGCAGGGCTTGGAGCTCCACCGCGCAGTGCCTGCTTGGGTGACTGATCACGGCTGCGACTCCCCGACGTAGGTCCGGAAGAACACGGAGTTCGGATCGATCCAGCAGCGTGCCTTGCGTGAAACGGCCGCCTGCTGTCGTGGCCCGGCGGGCTGGTTCGCAGCGTTATCGCCGGTAAACCCAGAGTGACGTGAGAACAGAGTGACCCAGGGGGTCCGGTCCCGCAACTCGCGGTGCTTCAGTCGCTACGCCCTGCGGCCCGCCGTACGGCCTCGATGAACCGGCGCGCCGCCGGTGGCCCGGGCTCGCCCGGAGCGGGGTCGTGCTCGCCCAGGGTCAGCAGGTAGCGGTTGCCGTTGAGATCCGCCAGGGCCCGGTCCTCCGGGGAGAACCACGGCTTGGAGGCACGCACCGCCTGCACCGGCGCGCTGTCGATCTCACTGCCGTAACTGGTGAGCAGTTCCAGTCGGCCGTCGCTGATCCGGACCTGTCCGGCCCGGGTGAGCGAACGCAGCCGCTTCCCGATCCGCACGCCCGTGGCCGTGAACTCCGGCTCCGCCATCGCGCCCCGCCCCCTTGTGCGTGTGGGTGTCCACGGCCCTGTTGCGGAGTGGGCCGTTGACCTGTTCGTGTCGTGATCCAGTGTGCGCCCCCGTGGGAGACCTTCGTCCCGTCGGGCAGTCTGCCCGCCTGCGACGTCTCGCACCAGTGCGCACGGCCCCCTCGCCGAGAGCGCCCGGAGCACTCGCGCGAATGCGCCCCCCACATCCCGGTGCCGTCCTGCCCCAGGGGTGCCTTTGAGGTGCTCAAAGGTGTGTTTATGCAGGTGAGGAGCGTGCGGAAGATGTCTATGATCGAGGTGGCGGCCGCGCCACGCGCCGTCGGCGCGCAGTATAAGGAGCCCCGCCGTGAGCACCCCGCAGAGCACCCGAACCGGCGAAACCCTCGACGTCGACCACAGCGACCCGGCCTACCGGGGCTGGCTGAAAGAGGCCGTGCGCAAGGTCCAGGCCGACTCCAACCGCTCGGCCGACACGCACCTGCTCCGCTTCCCGCTGCCCGAGAAATGGGGCATCGACCTGTACCTGAAGGACGAGTCGACCCACCCGACCGGCAGCCTCAAGCACCGGCTCGCCCGGTCCCTCTTCCTCTACGGCCTCTGCAATGGCTGGATCCGTCCCGGCCGTCCGGTGATCGAGGCGTCCAGCGGCTCGACGGCCGTCTCCGAGGCGTACTTCGCGAAACTGATCGGCGTGCCCTTCATCGCCGTCATGCCCCGCACGACGAGCGCCGAGAAGATCCGCCTCATCGAGTTCCATGGCGGCCAGTGCCACTTCGTGGACGACCCGCGGAAGATGTACGAGGAGTCCGCCCGCCTCGCGGTGGAGACCGGCGGCCACTACATGGACCAGTTCACCTACGCCGAACGGGCCACGGACTGGCGCGGCAACAACAACATCGCCGAATCCATCTTCCGCCAGCTTCGGTTGGAGCGGTTTCCGGAGCCCGCGTGGATCGTCGCCACAGCCGGCACCGGAGGCACCTCCGCGACCATCGCGCGTTACGTCCACTACATGCAGCACGACACCCGCATTTGTGTCGCCGACCCGGAGAACTCGTGTTTCTTCGAGGGATGGACCACCGGCGATCCGGACGTCACGTGCGACTGCGGCTCCCGCATCGAGGGCATCGGCCGGCCCCGCATGGAGCCGAGCTTCGTGCCCGGTGCGATCGACCGGATGATGAAGGTCCCGGACGCGGCCAGTGTCGCCGCCGTACGCGCCCTGGAGCAGACCATCGGCCGCAGGGCGGGCGGTTCGACGGGCACCGGGCTGTGGAGCGCGCTGAAGATCACCGCCGAGATGGTCGCGGAGGGCCGGCAGGGCAGCGTGGTGACCCTGCTGTGCGACCCCGGGGACCGTTACCTCGACAAGTACTACTCGGACGCCTGGCTCGCCGAACAGGGTCTGGACATCGCGCCGTACACGGCGGCGATCGCCTCGCTGCTGGAGTCGGGCGTCTGGCGCTAGTGCCCCGGCAGGCAGCGTTTGCCCGTCAAGGAGCGGCGTCCGGTGCGTGCTCTGGGGGTCCCCCCTCTGGGGGAGTGCCGGCCGGAAGGCCCCGTCGATGGACCGGACGTACTTGGGCTTTCGGCCGGTGCGGCGAGAGTGCGTGTCGGGCGTCGCGACGGGGCGAACGTTGTCTGTTGGGGCGCTAGCGTGCCGTCAGTCGCCGGTCGAGCGAGGTGACGGCTTCCCGGAAGGCCCGCCCGAGGCCCCCGCGCACGAAGGTCAGAGCCAGCCGGAACGCCGCCGGCCCGTCCGCGGCGAAGGTCCACTGCACGCGGGTGCCGGCGCCCGCCGGGACGAGCCGCCACTCCTCGACCAGCGCGCGAGCGCCGGGCGCGTTGGTCTCGTCGACGCGGTAGGCGTACACCTCGGCCTCCTTGGCGACGAGGACCGTCTCCAGGAAGCGCGTCCCGCCCTTGAGCCGGATCTCGCGCCGGGTCCCGTCGTCGCAAGGCCGAGCCAGCGTCACCGCCCCGAACCAGTCGGCCCAGCCGGGCACGTCCTCGGCGAGTGCGCGGAAGACCGTCACCGGGGGAGCGGAGATCTCCCGCGCGAAGACCAGCCGTACAGGGGCGGTCTCGACGAACTCGATCCCCACCGGGCGCAGCTGACGGGCCATGGGCGGAACCCCCTTGGGGGAGGCGGGCGTTGACCGGGCAGCGTCACCCTAGCTGACGGTCAGTCACTCGTCTGCACCCTCGCCGGGCTCGCCCGCCACGACCAGCCGCCGCAGATGCTCCGCGATCTCCGCGCGCGCCTCGCCGGGCATCCCGGCATCCGTCACCAGCGTGTCGACCTGTTCCAGCGCGGCGAACGAACTCAGGCCCACCGTCCCCCACTTGGTGTGGTCGGCGACCACCACGACCCGCCGCGCCGACTGCACCAGGCGCCGGTTGGTCTCGGCCTCGGCGAGATTCGGCGTCGACAGGCCGGCCTCGAGCGATATCCCGTGCACACCCAGGAACAGCAGATCGAAGTGGAGCGCCGCGATCGCCTGGTCCGCCACCGGCCCCACCAGCGAGTCGGACGGGGTGCGCACCCCACCGGTCAGCACGACCGTGGCCGCACCCTGCCGGGGCCCCGAGGTGCGCTGCGCCACATGGAAGACGTCGGCCACCCGCACCGAGTTGGTGACGACGGTCAGGTCCGGCACGTCGACCAGCCGGTGCGCCAGCGCGAACGTCGTCGTACCGCCCGACAGCGCGATCGCGCTGCCCGCCACGACCAGCTCCGCAGCGGCCCGCGCGATGTCCTCCTTGGCGGTCAGCTCCAGACCCGACTTCGCCTCGAAGCCCGGCTCGTGCGTGCTCGCCTCGACCACCGGGACCGCGCCGCCGTGCACCTTCTCCAGCACACCCTGGCGGGCCAGCGCGTCGAGGTCACGCCGTACGGTCATGTCCGACACGCCGAGCTTGCGGGTCAGCTCGTTGACACGGACGCCGCCGCGGCGGCGCACCTCGTCCAGGATCAGGGCACGTCGCTGCTCCGCGAGGAGGTTCGTATTCTCGCTCACGTACGCTCCGGTCCTTTCGCCTCAACCCGTCCGACCCGCCCTGCGCACCGCCTGTGACAAGGACATTTTGCCGGGCCCTGGTACGCGGACGTCCCATCCTCGCACGCGCCGGTGCGGGTCGCGCCACCGACCGTCCCGACGCGCGCATGCCGCCCGGGTGACATCCATGCCACCGACTGTCACACGGATCGGGGAGATTCCGTGACGAGAGGTGTGCGGCACACGCCGAACGGCGATCCTTATGCCCGCACAAACAGATGCCGACAGCGCGTCACGGGGGAAGTGCGAACAGTGGAACCTGCGCAGGAACACGCCTCGACCGCCGGGGCCGACGGCTCCGCCACCAGGCCCGACGAATCCGGAACCGCCCTGGAACTCCTCGTCCACGGAGTCGGCGGGACCACACCCGAGAACATGCTCGACGATCCGCGCACGGTCCGGATCACCGGAGACGACACGGCGGCCGTCTTCCGGCGCGCCGAGGACGCCGACGCCGAGTCACGACCGCACGACCACCGAGGCCGGCCGGTGCCCGAGGCGTACGTCTGGTGCAACCTCACCTCCGGCAACGGCACCCGCGCCCTGTGGCTGTTGCTGCTGCCGTTCATGGTCGTCAACCTCGCCCACTGGATGCGCCCCACCGCACGCGGCCGCAGACGGACGGTGCGTCTCTATGGACTGCTGGTGCGGCTCGCGGGCCTGACCCTGACCGTGCTCCTCGTCGCCGCCGTCTGCGAGGTCGCCCTCGACCTCGCGGCCTGGCAGTGCGCGGGCACGCGCGCGTGTGCCGAGCGGCACTCCTGGCTCGGCTTCCTGTCGCCCACCGTCTCGGACGGCGGCTGGTGGAGCAGGCCCGGCCGCCGCCTCGCCCTCGCGGCACTGGTCCCGGCCGCGCTCACCTGGCTGCTGTGGTACCTGTCGCACCGCACGTGGAGTGCGTACGAGTCCCAGCAGCCGATGTCCCGCACGCCCGAACCCGACGAGGAGACCGGCCGTACAGCGCTCGGCCGCCCCGGCTTCTGGTACGGACGCCGCCTGGTGGCCCGGCTGCGTGCCGCCCACACCGCGGCCGGACTGCTGACCGTCGCCGCCGCCGTCGGCACGGCCGCGGCACGGTTCGACCACCGGCCCGGCGGTCCCGCGCCGCTCGACGCACTGGGCCGGCTCCTCGAAGGTGCGCTCGTCGCCGCCGCGGTGGGCGTGGTGTGGGTGGTCTGCCGCCGAGGCCGCAGCGAACACCGCCTCGACCAGGAGCTCGACGCCCGTCTCGTACGAGCCCTGCCGCTGACCGCCGTCCTCCTGCTCGTGCTCGCCGCGGTGTACGCCGGCTGGGAGCGCCCTGGATGGGAGTCGGCCGACCGGCTGCCGGGCGACGCGACCTTCGGCGGAATCGCCCTCCTCCAGGGCCTGCTCGTCATCGCCCTCGCGGCGGTCGCCCACGTCCTGTACCGCGCTCACCCCGACCCGCGCGCCGCGATGCGCGGGCTGGGCGGGCCCGCCGTCGCGATGCTGGCCTGCGCACTCGGCGGGGTGATGTCCGGTGGCGTCTCCCAGCGCGTCGCCGACTGGCTGGACGGCACCGGCACGAACATCCCCGGCCCGCCGGTCCTGCTCACCTGGCAGGCGTCCGCCATCCCGCCGCTGCTCGTCGTCCTGCTGGCGCTCTGCGGCTGGCTGGCGTGGCGGACCTGGCTCCTGCGCCGGGCCGAACTGACCACCGTGGAACGGGACTACCCGGGCGAACCCAAGGACACCACCCGCACCCGACGCATAGCGCGGATCCGCGCGGCGGCCACGCTCACCGACCGCGGGCCCCTGCTCGTCGCGGTCACCTCCACCACGACCCTCCTGCTCGGCGCCGGGGCCCTGGTCGGCGCGATGACCACCGACCGGGCACCCGCCGAGGCCGCACGGCGGACGCACGCCTTCGTCGAGGGGGCCGCAGAGACCGCACAGGCACTGGGCTCCTGGCTGATCGGACTCGGCTTCATCCTGTTCGTCACCTGGGGCCGACGCGCCTACAAGGACGCCTCCGCGCGCCGCACCATCGGCATCCTCTGGGACGTCGGAACCTTCTGGCCCCGCGCCGCCCACCCCTTCGCCCCGCCCTGCTACGCCGAACGCGCGGTGCCCGACCTGACCTGGCGCATGGCCACCTGGACCCAGTCCACCGGCGGCAGGCTCGTCCTGTCCGGACACTCACAGGGCAGCGTGCTCGCCGCCGCGGCCGCCTGGCAGCTCAAGCCGTCCGTCCGCAAACGAGTCGCGCTGCTGACGTACGGCTCCCCGCTGGAACGCCTCTACGGCCGCTGGTTCCCGGCCCACTTCGGCCCCGCCGCGCTCAGCGCGCTGCACCACGACGTCGACTGCTGGCGCAACCTGCACCGGCCCACCGACCCGATCGGCGGCCCGGTCCGGCTGGCCGGCGCATGCGGCCCCGAGGTCGACCGCGAAGCGCTCAAGGACCCGCTGGCCTACGGCCGTACCGACGAACACCCTCTGCCCGCGCCGATCCTCGGTCACTCCGACTACCAGGCCGACCCGGCGTTCGCGGAGGAACGGGAACGGCTGCTGGCCCGGCTGCGGCCGGACGTACCGGCGCAGCGGCCTCAGGAGGACTCGGGCAGGTCCTCCGCGTAGAGCAGCGTCAGGTCGTCCTTGTCCGGGTCGGCGACCTGGGCGACCCGGCTCGCGTGCCGCTCGACCATCGCCTCGAAGGTCTGGCGGGCGGTACGGCCGTTGCCGAAGGCCGGTCCCTTGGGGAGCGTCGTGAAGTACGCCAGCAGGGCCTGAGAGGCGCCCGGCGCGAGCCGGTACTCGTGCTCCTCGGCCTGCTGGTCGACGATCCGCAGCAGTTCCTCTGGGTTGTAGTCGCTGAAGGTGATGGTCCGTGAGAAGCGGGACGCCACACCGGGGTTGACCGAAAGGAACCGCTCCATCTCGGCCGTGTAGCCCGCGACGATCACCACGACCGCGTCCCGGTGGTCCTCCATCAGCTTCACCAGCGTGTCGATGGCCTCCTTGCCGAAGTCCCGGCCCGAGTCCTCCGGCGACAGCGCGTACGCCTCGTCGATGAACAGCACACCGCCGCGCGCCTTGTCGAAGGCCTCCTGGGTGCGGATCGCCGTGGATCCGATGTGCTCGCCGACCAGGTCGACGCGGGACACCTCCACGAGGTGCCCCTTCTCCAGCACGCCGAGGGAGGCGAGGATCTCGCCGTAGAGACGGGCGACCGTCGTCTTTCCGGTGCCCGGGGAGCCCGTGAAGACCAGGTGGCGCTTGACCGACGCCGCCTTCAGGCCCGCCTCCTGCCGGCGCCGGCCCACCTCGATCATGTCCGTGAGTGCCCGGACCTCGCGCTTGACGCTGTCCAGGCCCACCAGCGCGTCCAGTTCACCGAGCACGGCCTTCGAGCTCCGCACCGGCTTCTCCGGCTCCGCGCCGGTCACCAGCGGCTCCTGCTCGGTGGCGCGCTGCCCGGGGATCGCCCCCAGCAGGCCGGGCGACTGGGCCACCGTCTGTACGGCGGTCTCGGCCGCCGTCGGCTGCCGCGGGGCGCCGCTCTCGTCGCTGGTGCAGTCCTCGACCACGGGGCCCGCACCCGGTCCCGCGTCCGGGCCGGCGTCCGCGAACTCGTAGCCGCCGCGCGCGCACCGCTCCGTGCGGCACTTCTTCAGCGTCGTACGGCTGCCGTCGATCACATGGAAGCCGTAGCCTCCGCTGCCTGTGACCCGGCAGTTCAGGAAGCTGCCCCGGCCGCCTGCGGAGACGTAGAAGCCCGCTTCGGCGGGGGAGTCGACCGTGCAGCGTTCTATCGTGGGGTCGGCGCCCTTGGTGACGATCACGCCGGTCTGGGTGCCGTCCACCGTGCAGTTGTTGAGGGTGCCGCCGCTTCCGTGGTCTCGGAACCAGGCACCCGTCGCCGCGTCGCGGATGCGGCAGTCGTCGAGCTGCGCGGTGGCGCCGTCGCTCACCGACACGGCCGTGTTGCGCACTTGCCAGAGGTCGCTGTCGACGACGTCCGCGCGTGAGCCGCGGTCGAGGACGAACAGGGCGTCGGGCACGTCGTGCACCCGGCAGGAGTCGAGGACCGCGGTGGCGCCGTCGCTGACCCAGACGGCGGGGTAGTCGCCCGTGCTGTCGAAGATCTCGCACTGGTTGGCGTCCACGCGCGTGCCCGGATCCCACACCGACAGCCCGTTGCGGCCGAACTGACGCACCGTCGTCCGGGTCAGTGTCAGCACCGAACGCGAGCGCAGATCGACCGCGTTCTCCGGGATGTCGTGGATACGGCAGTCGGCCAGCGTCAGCACCGCGTCCGTGTCGAGCGTGACGCCGTCCGCCGTGGTGCGGTGCACGTCGCAGTCGGTGAGGTGTGCGGTGGCCCGGCCGGTGACCTGGACGCCGCTGCCCCGGACCTCGTAGACCTCGCAACCCACCGCTTCCAGCGCGGAGTTCTCGCCCGTCACCGACAGGCCGACGCCCGACGTGTGGTGCACCCGGCAGCGGTCCAGCCGGGGGTGCCCGCCGCCGCGGACCGCGACGCCCGCCTGGCCGGCCGCGACGACCTCGCACTCCTCGAAGACCCCGCCCCCGCCGTCGACCACGGCGATGCCGATGCCGGCCGGGTTGTCGACGGTGCAGCGCCGCACGGTCGGCCGCGCGCCGCCGCGCACCTCGATACCTGCCGCGGACCGCGTCACGATCCGGATGTCCGTGAGTTCCGGCGTGCCCTCCTCGACCAGCAGAGCGGGTGCTGCGGCGTCCTGGCCCTCCACGTGCAGGTCCTGCACCACGGCCGAGGCGCGCACGGTCAGCGGCACCCCGTCCAGGGGCGCGATGCGCACCGAGCCGGGGGAGCCTTCGGGGCCGCGCAGGGTCACCGCCCGCTGCACGACGAGGTTCTCCCGGTAGGTCCCGGGGGCGACGGTGAGGACATCGCCTTCGGCCGCGGCCTCCAGGGCGGCGGCGAGCGATGCGTACTCACCCGTGCGGCGCCGCCAACGCGATGTGCCGGTGTGCGTCACCTGGACCGTGCCCTGTGCCATGGCGTTGCTGTGCCCCCACCTCGTGGTACGCGGGTTGATGCCGAATACGTTCGGCCGGTCCACCGTAGCGTGCGCGCAGGCGGTGGGTTGACCAGAGCCGGAAGGCTGTCAGCTGCCGGTGCCGGTCCTGCCCCAGTCCGGGCCCGCCCGCTCCCAGGCCTGGTCCCAACGGGCGTACCGGCGGCGGACCATGCGCCACACCATGAGCCGTCTGCCCGCCTCGACGAGGCCCGTGGTGAGCAGGGCCGCACCGACACCGGCGAGGACGGCGTGCGTGGCCGCCGTGGCGGAGTCGAGAGGTCGGGGGGCGATGCGGCCGTGCTCGTCCGTCCACAGCGTGAAGTGGTCGCCGCGGTGCGGTGTCCGGAGGGCGGCTATCACCGTGCCGTGGTGCGCGGTGCCGTCCGGAGCGGTCCAGTCGGCCTCGACCCGGCTGCGCAGATCCCGGCCGGAGGAGGTCTCCGGGTCGGCCTCCAGAGCGGAGCGGTCCAGTTTGCGGACCACGGTGGCGGTCACCAGGTGACGCGATTCGCGCTGCTCCCGCACGGACCGCTGTAACGCGTCCTGGGCGACGCCGCCGACGAGCGCGCCGATCACGGGGCCGACGACCAGGATCAGCAACAGGGCCACGAGGGCCGCCCATGCCTCGGCCAGATCGGTCGCGCGGCGCAGCGGGTTGTGCCGCCAGCGCCAGAGTCCGCTGATCGCTCGCACCGTCTCGCACCCCCTTCCCGCTCCGTGATAACCCCCCGGCGGAGTCGTTCACGTGCGGGCCGGGCCGAAGAGAGAGCGAAATCACCTGCGGCCGGGTCCCCTCATGAACTTCTCACGAACCCAACGCCCGGGTCCCCGGCCGGGGTTCCCATGAACCCGCGCCGAGTCGCGACCGGTCCTGCTCGGCCCGGTCCGCCCTACTCGAGAACGGTCACCGGATCGCCGACCCGGATCGTGCCGGGGGAGAGGGGCACCAGGTTCTGCCCGAAGACGAGCTTGCCGCCGAAGCGCCGGTGCCGGCCGAGGGTGCGCAGGGGTTCCCTGCCGCGGTCTGCGGTGCTCTGGTCGGTGGTGGTCACGACGCACCGCCCGCACATCTTGGCGACCCGGAAGGCGACGTCACCGATGGTGACGCGCGACCAGTCGTCCTCGGCCCAGGCGGCGGTGCCCGACACCACCACGTTGGGCCGGAAGCGGTTCATGGGCAGCGGGCCCTCGGCCGCGTGATCACCTTGGGCGATCAGCGAGTTCAGGGCATCGAGCGAGGCCGCCGAGGTGAGCAGCAGCGGGTAGCCGTCGGCGAACGAGACGGTCTCGCCCGGCAGCGCGAACTCCGGGTCGACGGGCCGGCACGAAGCGGGGTCGGCCATGTGGACCAGGCGCATCCGCGCACCTAGGAATGCGCTGCACCAGGCATGCGCGGCGGTGCCCTCGGCCGGGACCCCCTCGACCTTGTCGCGGAAGACGTTCACCGGCACGGTGCCGTCCGGTCGCGGCACGGGCACGGGCACGGTCAACGCGTCCATGCCGGGCGCGGACAGACGAATGCCGCCGCCGGGCAGAAGCTCGGCGGCGGCCAGCGCGAGGCGCGGTTGCTCGCGTTGCGTGACGACCTTGCCTCCGTCGTCGACCAGTACCCAGCGTCGGTCACCGGCCAGCCCCCAGGGCTCCACGACGGCCTCCCGGGGCGCCTGGCCCCGGAACGCCTTGACCGGATGAACGTGAATCGACTGCAGCTGCGCGTTCCCCATGAGGCCATCGTGCCAGCCACCGCCGACAGCCCGGAAAGAAATCAGTAGCCGCCCTGGTACTGCTGGTTGTTGTACGGGTCCTGGTAGGGGGCCGGTGCGGGGCGCGGAGCCGCCGGGCGCATCGCCTCGTACCCCGTGCCCATGCCGGGGCCGGCCGGCCGCGGCTGCTGCTGTGCCTGCGGCCCGGGGTAACCCCGTGGCGCGCCGGCCTGCTGCGGGATGTAAGCCCCGGGTGCCTGCTGCAGCGGGGCGGGCTGTTGGGCCTGCGGATAGCCGTAGGCGTGCTGGGAGGGACCCGCCGGAAGGGCGGGGAGTGCCGACGGCAGCGCGGGCAGATAGCTGCGCGGCGTGTCGTACTCGGCGGGGACCCGGATCGGAGCGATCTGCGGGGTCCCCCGCTCGGCCACGAGCCTGTCGTAGATCGGAGTGTCCGGGAAGGAGGCGGAGTAGTAGCCGCCGCCATAAGTGGAGCGGGGGGAGGTCATGGCACATAAGTTAAGCCCACGATGTGCTGGTTGGGGAGACCGATAAGAGGGTTGTTTTCCGTGTCGGCAGTGACGTGGGACCCCCAATGCGAGCGAACTTGGCAAAAAGGGGCGCCGTGCAAGGCGTTTCTCATGTAAATGCCGAGTTCCCGGGGGGTTACCGGCGGTTGATCATCAGCCTTCCTGTGCTGCTCATGGGAGTTCGACGCTCCGCGGAATAGGTTGACGGGGTAGGCATCCCGAGGTGACTGCCGGGGCGTATCCGGCGCGGGTGACACGAGAGGGCGGCGGACATGCAAATGCTCAAAGGTTCAAATGTTCCGGTGCCGTCGACTGTCCTGCGCGTCGAATTGGGGTGGCGTTCCGGTCCGGGCGTCCCCGACGTGGACGCCTCGGCGCTGCTTCTGGTCGGCGGGAGGGTCCGCTCCGACGCCGACTTCGTCTTCTACAACCAGCCGGCGCACGCCTCCGGCGCGGTCCGCCACGAGGGCAAACGGGACGAGGGCGGCAGGGTGACCGACACCCTCGTCGTCGACCTCGCGCGCGTGGAGCCCGCGATCGAGACCGTCGTCCTCGCCGCCTCCGCGGAGGGCGGCACATTCGCGGGCGTGCCGGACCTCTACATCGAGGTGAGGGAAGCCGCTCGGTCCACAGCGGTCGCCCGTTTCGAGAGCACCGGCGCCACGGTGGAAACCGCTTTCGTGCTCGGTGAGTTCTACCGCCGTCAGGGCGCCTGGAAATTCCGTGCCGTCGGCCAGGGCTACGGCAGCGGACTGGAAGGCCTTGCCACGGATTACGGGATCACCGTCGACGAGCCCCAGCAGAACGCGCCCGTCGCGACTCCCGCGCCCGTCACAGCGCCCGCGCCGCCGCCCCCTCCCTCGGCGCCGCCCGTCCGCCTCACCAAAGTGACACTCACCAAGGCCGCCCCATCCGTTTCTCTCACCAAACAGGGCGGCACCTCGGGCGCCCTGCGCGTGAACCTCAACTGGGAGATGCGCAAGCAGTTCTCGGGGTGGGGCAGCAAACTGGGCCGGGCGGTCGCCATGCACGCCGACCTCGACCTCGACCTGTGCGCCCTGTTCGAACTCGCCGACGGCAGCAAGGGGGTCGTGCAGTCGCTCGGCAACGCCTTCGGCTCCCTGCACCTGCCTCCGTACATCCACCTCGACGGCGACGACCGCACCGGCGCCGTCGCGAGCGGCGAGAACCTCACCGTCAACCTCGACCGGCAGCGGGACTTCCGCCGCATCCTCGTCTTCGTCACGATCTACGAAGGGGCGAGGTCCTTCGCCGACCTGAACGCCACGGTCACCCTCCAGCCGCAGCACGGTGCCGCGATCGACTTCTCCCTCGACGAATGCACGGTCCCGTCGACGGTGTGCGCGCTCGCCCTGATCACCAACACCGGCAGCGACCTGGTCGTCCAGCGCGAGGCCCGCTATCTGGTGCCCGAGCGCGGCGTGAGCCCGCAGCGGACCGTCGACCACGCCTACGGATGGGGCATGAACTGGACCCCGGGCCGGAAGTGACCCCTCAGGTCTCGTCACCCACGACGGCGTCCGGCCGCGCGTAGGTGCGGCCCTTCCACGCCGCACCGCGTCCCCTGTAGTGCTGCACCGCCGAATCGACCGTCATGAGGAGATAGAGGAAAGCGGTGAACGGCAGCAGAGGAGCGAGCCACAGCGGCTGACCGTAGTAGCGGAGCATCGGGACGTACGTCCCCGTCATCACCAGCCAGGCGAGAGCACCAAGAACCACGGCCGCCGTACGTCCCGTCACCAGACCCGCGGCCAGGGCCCCGGGCGGCACGAGATACACCAGCACCAGCCCGGCCACCGTGCCGGTCAGCAGCAGAGGGTTGTGCCGCAACTGCGCGTACGCGCTGCGCGACACCATCCGCCACAGGTCGTGCAGCCGCGGATAGGGGCGCACGCTGTAGACCCGCTCCGCCAGCCCCAGCCAGATGTGGCCGCCGCCGCCCTTGACGGCACGAGCGAGTGCCACGTCGTCGATCACGGCGTGCCGGATGGCGTCCGGGATTCGCGCCCGCTCGGCCGCCTCGGTGCGCAGCAGCACACAGCCGCCCGCCGCGGCCGCCGTGCGCGCTGTCCGCCTGCCGATCCGGCGGAACGGATACAACTGTGCGAAGAAGTAGACGAAGGCCGGCACGACGAGCCGTTCCCACGGACTCGCCACCCGCAGCCGGGCCATCTGCGAGACGACGTCGAAACCGCCGGAACGGGCCGCCGCGACCAGATGGCGAAGACTGTCCGGCGCGTGAGCGATGTCGGCGTCCGTGAGCAGCAGGTACTCGGGGTCACGCGCGCGTGCCAGTCCGATGCCGTGGCGCACCGCCCACAGCTTGCCGGTCCAGCCCGCGGGCGGCTCGCCGGGCGAGCTCACGGTCAGCGGCAGCCCTCCGTGACGCCGGGCCAGTCCGTGCGCCAGCTCCGCGGTGCCGTCCGAACTGCCGTCGTCGACGAGGAAGACCTCCGCCCGCCCCGGATAGTCCTGGAGGAGGAGGGAGGGCAGGCTCACCGGCAGCACGCCGGCCTCGTCGCGCGCCGGTACGACGACGCCGACCGACGGCCAGTCCTCGGGTTCGGTCCTGGGCGGCAGCCTGACGTCCGTGCGCCAGAAGAAGCCCTGGCAGAGCAGCAGCCACAGCCAGGCGGCGAGGGATCCGGCGGCAGTCCACACGATGGCGCTCACGCGCGCAGTCTGCCCCACGGGCCCGGCCCGCAAGGGTGCATCGTCTATCGTGGCGGGGTGAAGATCGCGCTCATGGACTCCGGGATCGGGTTGCTGGCGGCCACCGCCGCGGTACGGCGTCTGCGACCCGACGCGGATCTCGTCCTCTCCCTGGATCCCGACGGGATGCCCTGGGGCCCCAGGACCCCCGAGGACCTCACCCGGCGCGCCGTGGCCGTCGCGGAGGCCGCCGCCGCGCACCGGCCCGACGCCCTGATCATCGGCTGCAACACCGCCACCGTGCACGCCCTGCCGGCCCTGCGCGCCCGCCTTGAACCCGGCATCCCGGTCATCGGCACGGTCCCCGCGATCAAGCCGGCCGCGGCCGGCGGCGGCCCCTTCGCGATCTGGGCGACGCCCGCCACGACGGGGAGCCCCTACCAGCGCGGCCTCATCGACGACTTCGCCGACGGCGTGGCGGTCACCGAGGTGCCCTGCCACGGTCTCGCCGAGGCCGTCGAGCGCGCCGACGAGGCGGCCATCGAGGCCGCTGTCGCCGCGGCGGCGGCCCTGACCCCGGACGACGTGACGACGGTCGTCCTCGGCTGCACCCACTACGAGCTGGTCTCCGAGCGCATTCGCGCCGCGGTGCAGCGCCCCGGCTTCCCCCCGCTCGTCCTGCACGGGTCCGCGGGAGCGGTCGCCGCCCAGGCGCTGCGCCGGCTCGGCGAGCAGCCCGCCCCCCGGGCCGCGGCCGACGGAACCCTGACGGTGCTGCTGAGCGGGCGCGCGGGAAGCCTGCCCGAGCCCGCGCTGGCCTACGAGGAGGGCCGGCTCCTCAAGACGGTCAGCCCCGCCCGGTAAACCGGCGGACACCCTCGTCCGTGGGACATGCGCCGGGCGCGGACGAAGAGGACCGCCCGTATCCGGTGCCCCCACCCGGAGCAGTCACTCTCCGCCACGCGCTACCCGCACAGCGAAACCTGAGTAATCTCGTAAGCATGAGGGACCACCCCCACGGCGAGAACGCCCCGCACCCCGACGTCTGGACCGGACGGGCCTCCAACCGGATCCAGTGGCTGCTGGCGCTCGTCGGCGCCGCCTGCCTGGCGCTCGGCATCAAACTGGCCGTCGACTCGGCCTGGACGTCGGGCATCGCCCCGCTCGTCATGTCCGTCGTCGGCTGCATCGCGGCCGGGCTGCTGGTCCTCTTCGGCACCCTCGCCTTCGTGCACGTCGCCCTGAAGGTCGACAAGGAGTGCCTGGAGGTGCGCTGCGGCCACATGGGGCTGCCCCGCCGCCGCATCCCCCTGGCGCATGTCGCGGGCGCCGAGTTCGACCCGCACGTCACCCCGCGCCACTGGGGCGGCTGGGGCTACCGCTGGCGTCCCGAGAAGGGCACCGCGGTCGTCGTACGGCGCGGCGAGGGCGTGGTCCTGCAGCTGTGGGACGGCCACACGTTCACCGTCACCGTGGACGACGCGGAGGCGGCCGTAAGGGTCATCCGGGCCCGCCTGCGGTCGGGCACCGCAGGCGCCACGCACTGAGGCGCCCCGGCCGCACGCGCCCGGCCCCGTTGCGAAGCCGCCGAGGTCACTGAGTCAGACCACCGCCACGCGCGCGTACGTCCTTCTCGCGGCCCGGTGACTCCTCGGCGAAGGGGCGTGCCGTGGCCAGTCCGGCCAGCAGCCCCGCGCCCGCCGACACCGTGGTGAAGCTCAGCGCGTTGCCGACACAGGCGATCGTCGCCAGCGCCGTCAGGGTCGCGCCCGCGGTGAGCGCGACCGGGGTCGGCCGTCCGGTGCGCCACAGCGCGTACAGCATCCAGCCGAAGGCCGTCGCCAGCAGGGCGACGCCGACGACTCCCTGCTCGGCCGCCTGCTGAAGCAGCGCCGAGTGGGGCTTGCCGTCGGACAGCAGTGACTGGGCCGCCGTCGTGCTGAGCTCCCCGAACCGTCCCGGGCCGACGCCCAGTGCCGCCTCGTGGCGCGCCATGTGCAGCGCGTCGTGCCACAGCTCGATCCGGTGCTCGGTCAGTCGGCCCGCGAGGGACCCCTCAAGCCCGTCCGGCACCGCGTTCCCCGCGACCGCCCAGGTCAGAGCCGTCACCAGGGCCGTGGACAGGGCCAGTGCCACGAGGCCCGGGCCGCGGCGGCGCGTCCGTCCCGCGGCGAGCGAGCACAGCAGCACCGCGGTGCAGGCGGCGAACCCGCCGACCGATCCGAGAACGGCCGCGGTCACCGCGACGGCAGCGGCCAGTGAGTGCAGGGCGAGCCGAAGGGCCGACGCGCCGGCGGACCAGGCGGCGCAGCACGCGGCGCCCGCCGACAGGGTCAGCAGGGCGGCGGTGGCACCGGCGTGTCCCAGCGGTGCGACGATCTCAGGCCCCGAGGTGAGATGCGGCAGGCCCACCGTGAGGCCGAGCCCGGCCAGGGCGCCGGCCGAGGGCGCGGCGACCGGCAGCAGCGCTCCGCAGATTCGGCCCGCGGCGTAGCCCGCGCCCACGGCCAGGACCGCGAGCAGGACGCCCTCGGGGCGGCCGTCGTGCGCGGCAGCCGTGATCAGGGACCAGACGGCGCAGGCCCCGAGCACCACGACACCCATCGCATCCGAAACGTTGCGTCTGTCGCCGTCCTCATCCGGACCGGCCACAGACGTCATCCTCGTGGAACCCACCGCGCCCCCCGAACCCGGTCGCCCCCGACCCGTGACGGTCCCTGCCGTCGCGGACGTTACCGGCCCGTACGACAAGGACTCCGGCACACCGTAACGGCTGATGGGCGGTTTGTGGACGAGTTGGACCGAGATGCGCAGGAACGTTTGCTCCCGACGTGCCGCAGGGGGACCGCCGTGGCCGCGTGGACCGCGCTGTCGGCGCCGAGGGCAGCCGCCGTACACTCCCACAGTGACCGTCACCGCAACCTCCGTGGACGAGTCGGACCAGGTAACGCCCCCGACCGCGCCCGTATCGCGCGGGGCGCGGCTCCTGCGTCGCCTCGCCCCGGCCGCCGCAGCCGCGCTCTCCGGAGTGCTGCTCTACGTCAGTTTCCCGCCCCGCACCCTGTGGTGGCTGGCGCTGCCCGCCTTCGCCGTCTTCGGCTGGGTGCTGCGCGGCCGAAGCTGGAAGGCGGGCCTCGGTCTCGGCTACCTCTTCGGCCTCGGGTTCCTGCTGCCCCTGCTGGTGTGGACCGGTGTGGAGGTCGGCCCCGGCCCGTGGATCGCCCTGGTCGTGATCGAGGCGATCTTCGTCGCGCTGGTCGGCGCGGGCGTCGCCGCGGTGTCGAGGCTGCCGGGTGCGCCGGTGTGGGCGGCCGCCCTCTGGATCGCCGGCGAGGCGGCACGCGCGCGCGTGCCCTTCAACGGCTTCCCCTGGGGCAAGATCGCGTTCGGCCAGGCGGACGGTGTCTTCCTCCCGCTCGCCGCGGTGGGTGGCACCCCGGTGCTCGGCTTCGCGGTCGCCCTGTGCGGTTTCGGTCTCTACGAGGTCGTACGCGTGCTCGTCGAGGGGCGGCGCACGCGTACGGTGCGGCGGTCCGCGGCGGCCGTCGCGCTGCTGAGCGTGGCTGTGCCCGTGGTGGGCGCGGTGGCCGCCCGTCCGCTGGTGAGCGACAAGGCCGAGGACGGCACGGCGACCGTCGCGGTCATCCAGGGCAACGTGCCGCGGGCCGGGCTGGAGTTCAACGCCCAGCGCCGAGCCGTGCTCGACCACCACGCGCGCGAGACGGAGCGGCTGGCCGCCGAGGTGAAGGCGGGCAAGGTCGCCAAGCCGGACTTCGTGCTGTGGCCGGAGAACTCCTCCGACATCGACCCGTTCGCCAACGCCGACGCGCGCGCCGTCATCGACGAGGCGGTCAAGGCGATCGGCGTACCGATCTCCGTCGGCGGTGTCGTGGAACGGGACGGCAAGCTCTACAACGAGCAGATCCTGTGGGATCCGGCCAAGGGCCCCGTGGACACCTACGACAAGCGGCAGATCCAGCCCTTCGGCGAGTACCTCCCGCTGCGCCCGCTCATCGGCGCGATCAACGACAACTGGACCTCCATGGTCCGCCAGGACTTCAGCCGGGGCAGCAAGCCGGGCGTGTTCGACATGGACGGCGCCAAGGTCGGGCTGGTCACCTGCTACGAGGCCGCGTTCGACTGGGCCGTGCGCTCCGAGGTCACCGACGGAGCGCAGCTGATCTCGGTGCCCAGCAACAACGCGACCTTCGACCGCAGCGAGATGACCTACCAGCAGCTCGCCATGTCCCGGGTCCGCGCCGTCGAACACAGCCGGACCGTCACCGTTCCGGTGACCAGCGGCGTCAGCGCGATCATCATGCCGGACGGGAGGATCACGCAGAAGACCGGCATGTTCGTCGCCGACTCGCTGGTGCAGAAGGTGCCTCTGCGATCCTCCCAGACGCCCGCCACACGGCTGGGCATCCTTCCCGAGATCGCGCTGGTGCTGGTGGCCGCCGGCGGACTCGGCTGGGCCGTCGGCGCCGGTGTGCGCGGGCGGCGCGCCCGTGGCGTGTAGCCGTACGCCCGTCGGACGCCCCGGACAGCGCAACGGGGCAACGGAATCGGCCCGTTAGGGTCGGGCCATGGCTACTCCTGACTTCATCCGTACCCTCCGGACCTCCATCGGCCACGACTTGCTGTGGCTGCCCGGTGTCAGCGTCGTCGTCTTCGACGACGAGGGCAGAGTGCTGCTCAACCGCCGTTCCGACACCGGCACATGGTCACTGATCGGCGGCATCCCGGAGCCGGGGGAGCAGCCGGCGGCCTGCGCGGTGCGGGAGGTCGAGGAGGAGACGGGGGTCCACTGTGCCGTGGAGCGGGTGATCGTCGTCCAGTCGCTGAAGCCCGTCACGTACGACAACGGCGACGTCTGCCAGTACATGGACATCTCGTTCCGCTGCCGGGCCCTCGGCGGCGAGGCACGGGTCAACGACGACGAATCGCTGGAGGTGGGCTGGTTCGCGGTGGACGCCCTGCCCGAACTGAACGACTTCGCACACCTCAGGATCAAGCAAGCCCTGTCGGACGACGCACTCACATGGTTCGACCCCACGAGTTCCGAGTGAAGTGTGGGTGGTGACCACATGGGGCGGAGGTCGGGTGCTGCCTAGGGTCGAGGCATGACCGCTAGCAGTGCCCTCCCGGGCCCCCACGGCGCCCCCGCCCCCCTCGACCTCGGCGGCCGCACCGCCCTCGTCACCGGCGCCGCCGGCGGCATCGGCCGCGCCTGTGCGCTGCGGCTCGCGGCCGCCGGCGCCAAGGTGAGAGCGGTCGACCGGGACGCCACGGGCCTCGATGCGCTCGCCGAAGAGGCCCGGGGCCTCGCGGGCACCCTGGCACCGCACGTCCTCGACCTCACCGACCTGGACGCCGCGGAACTCGCCGCCGCGGGGACCGACGTCCTCGTCAACAACGCCGGGCTGCAACTGGTGTGCCCCATCGAGGAGTTCCCGCCCGAGGTCTTCCACACCGTGCTCACCGTGATGCTGGAGGCGCCGTTCCGGCTCATCCGTGGCGCCCTGCCGCACATGTACGGGCAGGGGTGGGGCCGTATCGTCAACGTCTCCTCCGTGCACGGTCTGCGCGCCTCGCCCTACAAGTCGGCCTATGTGGCCGCCAAACACGGCCTGGAGGGACTGTCCAAGACGGCGGCCCTCGAAGGCGCACCCCACGGCGTCACCTCGAACTGTGTGAACCCCGCCTATGTGCGCACCCCACTGGTCGAGAAGCAGCTCACCGACCAGGCCCGCGCGCACGGCATCCCCGAGGAGCGCGTGCTTTCCGAGGTGCTGCTCCAGGACAGCGCCGTCAAGCGGCTGATCGAACCCGAGGAGGTCGCGGAGGCCGTGGCCTACCTGTGCAGCCCGCAGGCCTCCTTCGTGACCGGCACCTCGCTCGTCCTCGACGGCGGCTGGACGGCGCACTGAACCGCGCGGTGTCGGTCGCCCGCGGAGTTTTCCACAGGGCTGACGGGCCGGTCGGGCGATGGTGAATCCTGTGAGCATGTCCCGCGATCACGTGCAGTCCGCCGAGCGTTCCGATGTCGCCGCCGCAGCGTCGGCGGGCGACGCTTCGGCGCCGTTCCTGGAACTGCTGGCCCGCGGCGCGTCCGCCGACGCCTACGAGCAGCCGGTGCTGCTCGCCCGTGCCGAGGGATGGCCGGCCGAGCAGGTCGCCGCGCTCGAACAGGCCAAGCTGACCGCGTTGCGGGTGCGCGCTGAGCTGGAAGGGCGGCGCCGACGGGAGGCCGAGTTGTCGGCGCTCTTCGAGACCGCCCACGACCTGGCCGGGCTGCGCGACCTGGATGCGGTGCTGCAGGCGATCGTGCAGCGCGCCCGGTCGCTGCTCGGCACCGACGTCGCCTACCTGAGCCTGAACGACCCGGTGCGGGGCGACACCTACATGCGGGTCACCGAGGGCTCGGTCGCGGCCCGCTTCCAGCAGTTGCGGCTCGGGATGGGGGAGGGGCTGGGCGGCCTCGTCGCCCAGACCGCCCGCCCGTACGTCACCGACGACTACTTCCAGGACGACCGCTTCCAGCACACCCACGCCATCGACGGGGGCGTGCGGGACGAAGGCCTGGTCGCCATCCTCGGCGTACCCCTGATGCTGGGGCACCACGTCATCGGGGTCCTCTACGCGGCGGACCGCAGAGCACGGGTCTTCGAACGCGAGCAGATCGCCCTGCTCGGCTCCTTCGCCGCACTGGCCGCGGCCGCCATCGACACCGCGAACCTCCTCACCGAGACCCGCTCGGCCCTCGCCGACCTGGAACGCGCCAACGAGATCATCCGGGACCGCAGCGGGGTCATCGAACGGGCCTCCGACGTCCACGACCGGCTCGCCGAACTCGTGCTGCGCGGCGGCGGCGTCCACGACGTGGCCGCCGCGGTCTCCGAAGTCCTCGACAGCACGGTCGAGTTCACCGAGGCCGCCGCCGCCCCCGCGCAGGCCCTCGAGGTGTCCCGGGCCGAGGGACACGCGGTGCGACACGCGGAGGACTGGATCGCCGCCGTGGCCGCGGGCGGCGAACTCCTCGGCGCGCTCGTGCTGCGCGGACACCCGGGGCTCGACCCGGTCGACCAGCGCACCCTGGAGCGCGCCGCCATGGTCACCTCGCTGCTGCTCCTCGCCCGGCGCTCCGCCGCCGAAGCCGAACAGCGCGTGCGGGGCGAACTGCTGGACGACCTGCTCGACGCCCGCGACCGGGACCCGCGCCTGCTGCGCGAGCGCGCCTCCCGGCTGCACGCCGACCTCGACGCCGTGCATGTCGTCCTCGCCGCCCGCCTGGACGGCGCCGCGGCCGACGCCGACCAGGAAGCGGCCGCCCGCAGACGCCTGTGGTCCGCCGCGTCCCACCTCGCCGCCACCCGGCACGGACTGGCAGCCGCCCGGGAGGGCGGCACCGTACTGCTGCTGCCCCTGGAACCCGGGGACACCGCGACGGAGCTGGCCCGCCGCACCGCCCGCCATCTGGGCACCGCCGTGTACGAGGCGGTCACGGTCGGGGCCTCCGCCCCGGTCGAGGACCTCGCAGCCAATCCGGACGCCGTGGCCGCCGCCTACGAGGAAGGCCGGCGTTGTCTCGACGCGCTGCGCCTGCTCGGCCGGGCCGGGGACGGGGCCGCCGCGGAGGACTTCGGCTTCCTCGGGTTGCTGCTCGCCGGCGACCGGGACATCGCCGGCTTCGTCGACCGCACCATCGGCCAGGTCGTCGCCTACGACGAACGGCGCGGCACCGACCTCGTGCGCACGCTCGACTCGTACTTCGCCTGCGGGATGAGCCCGGCTCGCACGAAGGACGAGCTGCACGTCCACGTGAACACGGTCGCCCAGCGCCTGGAACGGGTCGGCCGTCTCCTCGGCGACGACTGGCAGAGCCCCGCACGCGCCCTGGAGATACAACTCGCCCTGCGTCTGCACCGGTTGTCGGGTTCCGCACAGCACTGACCCCCGTACGCACGGGCGTACGGGGGCCGGTTCCGAGTGGGTCAGACGGTACGGGCGTCCGCGGTCCGGGCCGGTGCGGGCTCCGCGTCGGCCGCGGGCTCGACGTCCGCCAGGTCCCGGTGGCGGGTCTCCTTGGCGACGCCCACGGCGACGACCGTCAGGACGACCGCGCCGATGACGTACAGCGCGATGGGCGTGGAACTCCCGTAGTCGGACAGCAGCGCCGTGGCGATCAGCGGTGCGGGCGCGCCCGCCGCGACCGAGGCGAACTGAGCGCCGATGGAGGCGCCGGAGTAGCGCATCCGGGTCGCGAACATCTCGGAGAAGAAGGCGGCCTGGGGCGCGTACATCGCGCCGTGCAGCACCAGGCCCACCGTCACCGCCAGGATCATGTTGCCGAAGCCGCCGGTGTCGATGAGCGCGAAGAACGGGAACATCCACAGTCCGACGCCGACCGCGCCCAGCAGGTACACGGGACGGCGGCCGATCCGGTCCGACAGCGCGCCCCAGCCGGGGATCACCGCGAAGTGCACGGCCGAGGCGATGAGCACCGAGTTGAGCGCGGTCTGCTTGGAGACGCCGGCCGAGGTGGTGGCGTAGACGAGGATGAACGCCGTGATCACGTAGTAGCTGATGTTCTCCGCCATGCGCGCGCCCATCGCCACCAGGACGTCCCGCCAGTGGTGCCGCAGTACGGCGACGACCGGCAGCTTCTCGGTGTCGCCGGGCCCTGCCGTGCGGCGGGCCTCGGCCTGTGCCAACGCCTGCTTGAAGACCGGCGATTCATCGACAGACAGACGAATCCACAAACCGACCATCACCAGGACACCGGAGAGCAGGAAAGGTATCCGCCAGCCCCAGATGCCGAACGCGGAGTCCGACAGGACGGCGGTCAGCAGGGACAGCACGCCGGTCGCGAGAAGTTGCCCGGCGGGCGCCCCGGTCTGTGGCCACGACGCCCAGAAGCCGCGCCGGCGCGCGTCCCCGTGCTCGGACACCAGCAGCACCGCCCCGCCCCACTCACCGCCCAGCGCGAAGCCCTGCACCAGACGCAGCACGGTCAGCAGCACCGGAGCCGCCGTTCCGATCGTCGCGTGCGTGGGCAGCAGACCGATCGCGAAGGTCGCCCCGCCCATCATCAACAGGCTGAGCACCAGCAGCTTCTTGCGCCCGAGCCGGTCGCCGTAGTGCCCGAAGACAAGGGCGCCCAGCGGCCGCGCCGCGAAGCCCACGGCATACGTCAGGAACGACAGCAGCGTGCCGACCAGCGGGTCGGAGCCCGGGAAGAACAGCTTGTTGAAGACGAGGGCCGCGGCGGAACCGTAGAGAAAGAAGTCGTACCACTCGATGGTGGTGCCGATGAGACTGGCGGCGACGATGCGCTTGAGACTGGCGGGGGTTCCCGGGGATGGGGGAGCGGTCGCGGGGGAGGACATCGGTACCACTTCCAAGCGGTTGGCGGGGACGTATGCGTGTCGCCATACCGTAGGAATCCGCAGGTCAGTGTCACATGTGGTGGGACACCATAGTTCTGGGTGCGGAGGTGCGTGTGACCACCATGATGGCGTCGACGGAGCCGCCACGATTGTCTTACTGAGGGCCGCGAGAGCGCTGTCCGGGTTGCATGGGTCGGACACGGTTTGGTGATGGGTTGCGGATTCGCGTGCTGGTTTGGTGCTGACTAGAAGCCCACGTCAACACCCGTTCTCACCCGTCCCGTGCTGACTTGGTGTCAGATCGAGTCGGCCTACCGTGGCGACTAGCTATTGCCGACTGGGGGCGCACGAATGGGCGGCGTCTACTCGCGGTGTGTCCCTCTGGCGATTGTCGTCGTTTGCTGGCGGTACGGGCGCTTGCTGTAGTGCTGCCCCGGCAAAACAAGGGCTGGTCCGGTGGCGTCGTGCAGTCTGACCCCGTGAATGACCCGGATCATGGTGCTGCGCTCGTTCTTCCGCTGGTGTTGCTGCTGTCCGGCGGCACGACACCTGCGGCGATTTGTACCGGCAGGACAGTTCGTTCGTGCCGGTGACGCCCTGGGGCTGAGCTGCACCCCTGCTGACCTGGGCGATGGTGGTCCAGACGACGACCCAGGTGCGCGGCCCGATCACGATCGCGGGGGTGTGTGCCATGTCGTCCAGCATGCGCTGCAACTGCGGTTGCACCTTCATGGGTGGACGAGCCTGTCCGAACGTGCCCAGCACGTCGCGGACGCCCATCACCCGTCCGAGGACCTGAGACTCGCAACCGTTTCGCGGATCGTCGGGTGACGGTACAGCTCCCGCAGGCGCAAGGGCGGAAGGCCACGGGTGCGCAGGGCGGCGGTGACGCGGACGGCGAAGAGGGAGTTGCCGCCGAGTTCGAAGAAGTCATCGTCCGGGCCGACCGGGACGCCCAGGATGTCGCTCCAGATCTCCGTCAGCGTCGTGGTGAGGTCGTCGGTGGCCTCAGCCGCCCTGGAGGGGACCGCATTCCAGGGTGCCGGTGGGCGGCCGACCGGGGGGAGTTTCGTTGTGTCGATTTTGCCGTTGGGCGTCAGAGGGAGCGTATCCAGAGGCGTGACCGTGGCGGGGACCATGTAGTCGGGCAAAAATACCTGCTGCCCGTTCGCGGATCGTGGTGGGGTCGGCCCCGGGCGACAGGACCACGTAGGCGCCGATCCTGGCTGTGGCGGCGTCGGTCGAGTCATCGCGGCGTACGACGACGGCCGCGGTGCGCACGTCGGGGTCCTCCAGCAGAACGGAGCGGATCTCGTCAAGTTCGATGCGGAAGCCGCGGATCTTGACCTGGCTGTCGATACGGCCGAGGTGTTCGAGGCGTCCGTCGGGGCGCAGGCGGCCCAGGTCGCCGCTGCGGTACATAGTGCCGCCGGTGAAAGGGTCCGGTATGAACCGCTGGGCCGCCAGTTCCTCCTGGCCCAGGTAGCCGAGTGCCACGCCGGCACCGCCTACGTAGATCTCACCCGCGACTCCAGAGGGCAGGAGCCGTCCGTACCGGTCCAGCACATACACGTGCCAGCCGGGCAGGGCGTGGCCGACCGAGCGGGTGCCGGCGAGCGCCAGTTTCCGGGTGAGGGTCTGCTCGGTGACATGGACGGTGGTCTCCGTGATGCCGAACATGTTCACCACGCGGCAGGCGGACTCCGGGTGCCGGTCGAACCAGCGCAGCAGCACCCGGGCGTCGAGGGGTTCGCCCCCGAAGACGACCACCCGTACGCCCACCTCCGTGTGGTCCACCTCCAGTAGCTGCGCGAAGGCCGAGGGGGTCTGGCTGAGCACGGTGACCTTCTCGGTCACGAGCAGATCGCGGAAGCGGTCCGGCTCACGGGAGACGAAGTACGGCACCACGACCAGCCGTGCGCCGGTCAGCAGGCAGCCCCAGATCTCCCATACGGAGAAGTCGAACGCGCTGGAGTGGAACCACGTCCACACGTCCGCGCCGGTGAGCGCGTATTCGTCGCGCGTCGCGTCGATCAGGGCGATCACGTTCCGGTGCGGTACGACGACGCCCTTGGGACGGCCGGTGGAGCCGGAGGTGTAGATGACGTAGGCAGGGTCGTCGGGCGACGGGGGCGGCAGGCTCGTGACGCTCGCGGCCGCCGCCTCGTCGAACAGTTCGTCCGGCGTCACCTGAACGCACCCGGCCACGGCCGGGAACTCGGGAAGCCGCGTGACCACCACACCCAGCTCCGCGTCCCGTGCCGTGTGGGCGAGCCGGTCCGTCGGGTAGGCGGGGTCGACGGGCACGTAGGTCGCACCGGCCTTCAGTACGGCGAGCAGGGTGACGACGAGTTCGGCGGAGCGCTCCAGACATACGCCCACCCGGTCACCGCCGTTTACGCCGAGCGCCCGCAAGCCCGATGCCAACTGGACTGCCTGTTCGTCGAGTTCGCGGTACGTCAGGCCGGCCTCGCCGTCGGTCACAGCGATGCGGTCCGCAGCCGCGGCGACGACTCGGGCGAACGCCTCCACCAGGCTCATCGGCGTGGTGGCCAGGGCGCGGGGCGGGTGGCCGAGTGCCGCCGTGCGGGTTCGCTCGGCCTCGTCGAGAAGCTCGACCTCGTCCACCCGCGTCTGTGGGGCGTGCAGGACCTGTTGGTGTACGTGTACGAGGTGCCGTACGAACTGTGCGGCGATCTCCGCCGAGACATGGCTGCTCCGGTGGTCACAACGCAGCCGCAGACCGCCGGAGTCCCGGAAGACGGAGACGGTGAGCGGGAACGGGGGCGCGAGGCAGGGCACGTAGTCGACCCCGCCCTCGCCCACCTCACGGTCGTCGAGAGGGTTGCCGAACAGGAGGCCTGCGAGCGCCGGGTCCGATGCGGGCGACGGCTTCGACTCGCTGAGCGTGGCGGCCGGTTCAACGGTGAAGTGGCCCTCGTCCGTGCCGATGACCGGCAGGGTCTCGGGGTCGTAGCGGCGCAGGGTGACGGCGAAGGCCGTGAGCCAGCTCGCCTCATCGCCTTCGTGGTCGAGGGAGACGGCGAAGGTGGTGTCGGGGCCGTCGTCGGCCATGCCCCAGGCCGGAGCGGGCGCGGGAGCGGGCGCGGCTGCCGCACGGTCGGGGCCGCGTCGCGGGGCCACGACGATCAGGTCGGACAGGCCGTCGGCGTACCGGAGCAGGACTCGGCGGGGACCGCGGGCCGGGCGGGCGAGTTCGGTGGCGCGCGTTCGGCGAGCGGGTCCGTGGACGGAACGGGGACGTCCTCGATCCACAGCCCCTGTCGACCGGTGGGCTCCTGGGAGGGGGCCGGGCGGACGCGGATCGCGTGGCAGTGGGCGGGGG
>NZ_JAGMUK010000083.1 GCF_019049245.1 Streptomyces sp. AC555_RSS877
AAGTCCTCCAGATCACACCGGACCGCGGCCAACTCCCCACTCATCACACCCGGTCAACGGCCCGCCCCATCAAACGGACACGCCACCAGCGACTGAACTGACCAAGCCCTACTAGCACTGACTGAACTTGATGAACCCGTCGCCGTTCTCGTCCACCGGGTCGAACAGGATATTGGCTGCCGACGTCCAGCCGTAGGTCTGAGTTCCCGCGAGCCGGACGTACCACCAATCGTTGCCGTGGGAGTTGGTGGTCCAGCACTGGAAGTAGACCGTGCTGCCCTCAGAAGCCCATCCGGTGTTGACGCACCCGTACTGGTAGGGACCGCTCTTGAGATTGAATCCCCCTTTCATGTACCCACGCCCCTCGCCGTTGGCGCTGGAGGTCCAGCATTCCGCCTGGGCGGCGGCGTTCGCAGACGGCGCGAGTGCGGCGCCGGCTCCGAACACCATGAAGGCCGCGAGCAGCGCATTCACGATGGATCGAATCAGGCCACGTTGTGATGCAGAACCCGACACGGGGCAGCTCCTTCTCTGAAAGGCATGGCAGGGGTCCGGGAGACCTCAAGAGCAAGTGATGGCCGACGGACGCGGACTTGTGATCCCAGAACGTACGGTCCGCCGCGTACGACGCGCGTCCCACGCGGGGTTGAACTCCCGTGCAGACCAGCGTGGTAGGCGCGCGGTTCCTGCAACTTCCGCGGTACCGCGGAAGTTTGACGCCCATCCGCTGGGGCCGGCTCTAGGCTGCTGCGGTGCGGATCCACCCTCTCGCCGTCGAAGCGCTGATTGTGGCAGCGCTGACCGGCCCCGATCTGGAGGCGTTGACCGCCCGCGAACTGGACGTCCTCAAACTGATCGCCCTCGGCCTGTCCAACCTGGCGATCGCTGAGCGCCTCTACATCAGCAAGGCGACAAGGCCCACCTCAACCGCACGATGACCAGCTAGTGCTGTGGCCGGATTGGTTCACCGGGTTGGTGGTTGGGGCGGTTGGATGGGCGGCGACGTCCGATCCGACCGCTGGAGGTGTGGTGGCCGAGCCTGTGCGGGTGCGCAGACTGACCGATCAGGAAGGGCAGAAGCTGCAGCAGATCGTGCGCCGGGGCAGTACCAGCTCGGTGCGCTACCGGCGGGCGATGATGCTGCTGGCGTCCGCCGGCGGGAACCGCGTCCCGGTGATCGCGCAGTTGGTCCAGGCGGACGAGGACACGGTGCGGGAGGTCATCCACCGGTTCAACGAGATCGGTCTGGCCTGTCTGGACCCTCGATGGGCGGGAGGCCGTCCCCGCCTGCTCACCCCTGACGACGAGGACTACGTCGTCCAGACGGCCACCACCCGCCCCACCAAGCTCGGCCAGCCCTTCACCCGCTGGTCGATCCGCAAACTCGCCGCCTACCTGCGCCGTGTGCACGGACGCGTCATCCGTATCGGCCGTGAAGCCTTACGATGCCTGCTCCTGCGCCGCGGCGTCACCTTCCAGCGCACCAAGACCTGGAAGGAGTCGCCCGACCTCGAGCGTGACGCCAAGCTCGACCGCATCGAGCAGGTGCTGGAGCACTTCCCGGACCGGGTCTTCGCCTTCGACGAGTTCGGGCCCTTGGGGATCCGTCCCACTGCCGGCTCCTGCTGGGCGAAGCATGGCAAGCCCGACCGTCTGCCGGCGACCTACCGCCGCACGCACGGTGTGACCTACTTCCATGGCTGCTACTCCGTCGGTGACGACACCTTGTGGGGCGTCAACCGTCGCCGCAAGGGCACCGCCAACACACTGGCCGCGCTGAAGTCGATCCGTGCCACCCGACCCGACGGCGCCCCGATCTACATCATTCTGGATAACCCTTCCGCCCATACCGGCGTGGACATCCGCCGCTGGGCAAAGAAGAACAAGGTCGAGCTGTGCTTCACGCCGACCTATGCCTCCTGGGCCAACCCGATAGAGGCGCACTTCGGCCCGTTGCGGCAGTTCACATTGTCGAATTCGAATCTTCGCAGCCATCCCGCGCAGACCAGGGCCCTGCACCGATACCTGCGCTGGCGCAACGCCAATGCCCGCCACCCCGACGTCCTCGCAGCCCAGCGCAGAGAACGCGCCCGCATCCGCAGCGAAAAGGGTGTCCGCTGGGGCGGACGTCCCCTCGCACCCGCAGCCTGACACCGCCTGGCGGCCAGTGACTCAGAAGCCTCGGAAAACGCCGTCGTCGTCGACGGCGCCGGCGAACTCCTCGAAGTCCATGTTCGCCCCCGAGAGGTTGTTCTCGATGCCCCACAGCTCGGCTGCCACAACGCGGACACACCGCCCACGCTCGCCCCGCAGGTCCACCACGAGGAGCGGCAGTTCAGTCGAGGCGACAGCTACAGAGTCCACCAGGACAAGAAGTGGATGTTGGTATTCCGCAGGGATCAGGTCGAGAGCCTGGTCGAGCGTCAAGCCCTCGTACCTCTGGTCATCGACGAGTGCGACGTTGGCCAAGAAGCCCTCTCTGCTGGGCGAGTACAGCGTCGCCCGCAGAGTGTCCCAAGCACCGTCTGCTGAGAAGTCGGTGCGCACAACGAGGGCTTCCAAAGTGCAGGGGAGCTGATTCATGCGCGGACAGTACCGCCAACCCGGTGAACCAATCCGGCCACAGCACTAGTGTGATGCGCCAGAAATCGCGGGCTTAAGTCTGTAGCCTGTTTTCATGTCTCGGGGTCCTCGTGCCGTCGAAGTTGCGTTGTCCGATGAGGAG
>NZ_JAGMUK010000084.1 GCF_019049245.1 Streptomyces sp. AC555_RSS877
AACTCCTCAAGGACCAGACCCGCGTGCTGGGCGCCGACCACCCGAACACCCTCGACACGCGGTATTGGGCTGCTCGCTTCCGCGGCGAGGCGGGAGACGTGGCTGGCGCCGCCACCGCCTTCGCCGAACTCCTCAAGGACCAGACCCGCGTGCTGGGCGCCGACCACCCGGACACCCTCTCCACGGGAGATTGGGCGCCTTCTGGCGCGGCAAATTGAGGACACGGTCAACGTTTCAGACACCGTAGCCAGGTCGGCAGCCCTGTCACAGATACTGGGAAATCAGGGTCGACGCCTACGGTGCAGAAGAGCCGCAACGAGCTGTGGCAGCTCTCGGACAAGGGCTACAACGTCGGCCCGGTGAGCACGGAAGAGCGCCACGACACAGACGATGGTGGTGCACACCATCGCCAGACCGAGTACGAGTGACACGTACAGAACGGGGTCCATGCGGACCTCCTGATTTTGAGCGCACGGAACCACAGCCGGGCGCAAGGGATGGAAGATCAACCGGAAGCGCCGAGCTCCGTGACCGACGCTGATGTAAGGGGAACGACACATTTGCCTGTAAATGCGGGCGGTTGTCCGTCGCACCACTAGAAGAGGTGAATAGGGGGGCGCCGGGGTTTTCACCGTCGCGTCACGGCTTTCTGCGGAGCAGTGCGGCGACGATCCCGGGCAGCGCGCCCAAGACTGCTACGACGTCACGTCTCAGCACATGGGGCAGCGCGCCGCACCGCCTACAGGTCGATCTCGACGTGCTCGACGTCCGTGAACTCCACCTCCAGGCCCTGGGCGCGGCGGCCGCCGTCGCGGAAGTACATCCCTCCCAGGCCTTCGGCGGCGATGTTCTGGAGTTGCTGCTCGTTCGCGCCGGCTTCGTGGGCGTCGAAGAGACGGGCCGCGTACTGCGGGGGCAGGGCGATGGTCAGGTGCCGGATGCGGGCCTCATCGGTGGTGCCGGGGGCCGCGGTGAAACCAAAGCGGGCGCGGGTGTCGACGACCAGGCCCGTGCTGGTGGCGGCCCGCTTTCTGGCTTCGGCCCGTATGCGGGGCTGCCAGCGCGCGCGGACGGCGTCCTGAAGGCGCTGTGCGAGGTCGGCGCGGGGCCGGCGGATCTGGTCCTTCACGTACCGCTCCACCGTACGTTGCGAGACGCCAAGGGCATCGGCCACCGCGGCGCCTTTGAGCTAAGAACTCTCGTAGCTGAGACAGCATCAGCTGCCGTGAGATAAAGCCCCACGCCAGTGGTCCCGCCCATCAATCTTTTACCTCATGACAGCGGCCCACCCACCCACAATCAACCGCTGACCAGCCCCGTAACACCCCACCCCAGAGCGACGCCACCGACTCTCACCACCACCGACACGAAACCGAGAGATCGCAAATGGAGGCACACGGGGTAGACGTCTCCGACGTCGATGAGAGCAACCTCGAGCATGCCCGGGAGGTGGCGGCGCAGGCGATGCGGCCTGTCCGGGCAGTGCAGGAGCAGGTGCTACTTCTCGGCCCGGAAGCCGTGGATCAAGCGGTGGAGCGCATGGCGCGTGCCCTCTCCACGCTGGAGGATGCGTTCGTCGACCACCTTGCGCCGATCGTGCATCCCCGTCCCGAGGTGCGCTGGGCAGACGCTGTGCAGGGAATGGAGGCAGCCCGGAGAGGGATGTTTGCGGTTATGCGCTCAGAAGTTCGCTCCGCTCCGGAACTCGTCCGTTCACGTAGGTGGGCTCTTTGCCTCTTGGTAGGGGCAGGGCATAGCGGTCGTCGCGCTCCGAGCCAGCATCGCCGTCCGCCGCCCGCGTCCTCCCGTCGCCTACCCGGCTGGGCCCTCGGGGCGCTCGCCCTTCATGCCCGGCGGGCCGCTGTTCGTATGCATCGACCGGGGCTCTCAGTGAGCCGTGACGCTTATTCCGCCAGTGCGCCTAGCCGGTCGACCGAGGCCATTCAGTGTTGCCCGGGCCGAACTTGGGATGCGTCAGTTCCCTTGGTTGCGCAGGATCTCGCCCAGGGATTCGGTCCCGCTCCACCACCGCCGGAGCGTCTCCCCGTCGATGGTGTGGATCCTGTGGGCCTGGGCAAATCTGCGCGCCAGGGCGGAAAACGACCCATTGGTGATCAGGACGAATTCGTCGATCGCAGAGTGAAGTCGGGGATGAAGCTGCATAAGCGCCGAAGAGTCAACACTCCGCCGCTGATCGCCGTACTTCTTGCACTGAAAGCCGATGGTCCGACCGTCCGGCGTGGTGGCGATCACATCGACCCCCATGTCTCCCGGCCCGTCGACGACTCTCGCCGTCGCAAACCCGTCGCGGAGAACGAGAGCCGCTGCCATCTCCGCGAACTCAGACGGGCTGAGGGATTCGACGGGCCGGACCGGCAGGGAGACTGCGCCCTGCTCGCGGGCTTCGCGGCAGCGGTAGATCCTCCGCATGGTGAAGGTGGAGCGGATCACCATCCACGATGCAAAGGCGAGCTTCAGGATCTTGCCCGGCCGCTCCTCCAGCAGCGCCAACCACTCTTCCTCGTATCGCTCAGCGTTTCCCTCGCCCGGGATTCGCCGCGCAGCCCACCTCAGCAGTCGCTGCGCAAGGTGCGAGGAGACATCACACATCTCGTTGACGAGTAGACCGAGGAAAACAGCCAGAAGCGTCTGAAGGATCATCGAGCTGCCTCCCAGCCGAACGTGAAGCCGAAAGCTGGACGGGACGGCTTCCCGACTGCTGGCGTCGGCAACTGCCCGCGCCGCTCAAGCACGACAGCTCGCGCGGAGGCCATGCCATCGGGCGTCAGCTTGTAAAACCGTCGACGAGGACGACCAGGATCCGGGTGCTCCAACTCCCAGCGGCTCTCCAGCCAGCCAGCTTCCTCCATTCTCGCGAGAATGGGATAGATGCTGCCGGTCGGCTTGCCGGCAGCCCGGGCGACCGCGAATCCGTGTAGGTCTTCGTCGGCCACCAGGAACGCTTCCATCACGTCCAACGTCGCAGACGTGATACGGAACGGAGTTTTCATGACCCTAACTCTATATATGAAGAGTTAGGGTCGTCAATCACTTAGGGAGACCTCGGCGCGGTGGTCTCCGGCTCGTTGACCGCGCTGCCGGGGTCGGCCAGGTCGGCGCGCGGCCGGTGTCGTGGTCGTGTCGTGCGAGGCGGAGATCGGCCGAGCACATCGACGTGGCACTCGGTGAACAGGGCGAAGGTGGGCGCGTCGGTGCGGTCGCAGTGGTTCGAGGTGCCGGGATCGCCGGTGATGAGCTGGCCGCAGCGCTCGCAGGGAACGGGCTGCGGCTCAGGCGGGGCCCCAGGGCTTTGGTTGCTGCAGGTGTTGGAGGGCCAGCTGGCGCTCGGCTTGTCGCGGTCGGCGACGAGGCCGACGGTCGGGGTCTGAGCGGCTACGTCCGGTCCCGCGCGGCTTGTCGCAGCCGCCGCTCAACTTCAAACCGGTTGAGGCGTTTTGCGCTGGCGTACTTCGTTACTGCGGTTTGCGTAGCGGCCGCTGCCTCGAACCACGCCTGGCGTTGCTGGCGGCGTTCTTCGTGGCTGTCCAGGAGTTCCAGCTTGCGGCGTTCATTGTCGGCTGCCTGCTGCAGTGCGATCAGCTCGTCGGGAAGCCCTGACCCGTCTTCTGGGCTGCTCGGGAACGGCAGAGTGTTCGTCTTGTCAGGTAAGGCCGGCAGTGGGGCGGGGGCTGTCTCCGTCTCCATGGCTGGTGCCGGCGGCTGGGCGGGGATCAGGCCGTGGGGGGCTGTGGTGCCAAGAGTGGTCGGCGGCGGGTGGTCTGGTGTGGCTGTGGTCATGCCGGGTTTGCAGGTAGGCCGGTTTCGGCTCGCGCTGGCCGGGCTGTCGGGCTCCTGGAGGGGTGGGAGCTCGGTGTCGTCGCTGCGGAGGTCATCGAGCCGGAGCCGGTCTTGGCTGGTGACCCAGAACCGGTGGAGCTTGGTGGCGGTGCGGAACTGGATCGGCACGATGGTGCCGGCTGCAGTGTGGCGGACGAGTTCGTCGAAGAGGACGTCGCGGGGCTTCGGTGTGGCATGAGCCTTACCGCAGCGACGAACGCCGTTGGGGCACGGGTAGATGGCCCGGGCGTCGCAGCGCCAGAAGTCCAGAACGCGAAAGCCGGAGACGACACGGAGGTCGCCCGTCTTGGCGATTATGTAGGCGGGGAGGCTGTCGCTGCGGGTCCAGTGGGTGTCGTGGCGTTGGGCGTAGTCACTGCGGTCGGTGTGCCAAGCGGGCGTGATGCCGTTTTTCTCGGCTTTGCTTGCTCGGGCGCGGACGCTACGGGGGCCGTTGGTGCCGGCGGGGGAAAGTTGCACTTCCCAGCCGATGCGTCGTCCGTCGGCTCCTTCGATGAGGGTGTCGGTCTGGATCCAACTGCGGCCCACTCGGGTGCGTACCTCGCTGTCGCCGCGGAATCCGCCCTCCTCCGCGGCCTTGAGGATCCGCTCTTGGTAGGCCTTGTGCTCATCGCTCATGGGCAGGACGTGGCGCTCTTCGTCCTCGCGCCGTTCGTGGACCGCTTCGCGCCTGCCGTTGGCCCGCAGCCGCAGATGCATCCAGGCTTCGACCCCGGCTTTCTGGCACACGCCCCCGCATTGCAGATCCCGCTCGGCCACCGGAACGTTGCGATCTGCGTACATCCGGTCCATGCGGTAGACCATCTCCCACAGGTCCGGATGCTCCGGATGGCCGAGGTCGTCCTTCGTCAGATCCAGGTAGATCCGCAACTTCGTGTGCCAGACGATATTTGCCACCCACAACCGCCCTTCCTCGTTGAAACGCCGTCAAAAAGACGGTAAGGCGCGGCACTGACAACGAGACAGGAAGCGAGCCAAGAGCAGGGCGAAGACCGGCCAGAACCGCCCCCGCCACTGCAGGCGGGTTGCTGCAGCTACAAGTCGAACTCGACGTGCTCGACGTCGGTGAACTCCACGTCCAGGCCGTGGGCGCGGCGGCCGCCGTCGCGGAAGTACATCTCTCCCAGGCCTTCGGCGGCGATGTCGCGCAGTTGCCGCTCGCTCGCGCCGGCGTCCTGGGCGTCGAAGAGGCGGGCTGCGTACTGCGGGGGCAGGGCGATGGTCAGGTGCCGGATGCGGGCGTCGTCGGTGGTGCCGGGAGCCGCGGTGAAGCCGAAGCGGGCGCGGGTGTCGACGACCAGTCCGGTGCTGGTGGCTGCCTGCTTCCTGGCTTCGGCCCGGATGCGGGGCTGCCAGCGCGCGCGGACGGCGTCCTCCAGGCGCTGCGCGAGGTCGGCGCGGGGCCGGCGGATCTGGTCTTTGACGTACCGCTCCACGGTGCGCTGCGAGATGCCGAGGGCGTCGGCCACGGCGCGGGTGCCTTTGAGCTGCTTGACCAGGTAGCGCATCTGCGCGCCGGCCGACTTGGGGATGGGGCGGGTGAACGCCTGCTGCACGGCCCGCTCCAGGCCGTCTCCCACGATGCCCATCGGGGCTTCCCTTCATGATCCGCTGCGTGGGCCGCTGTGTGGCGATCGCAGCTGGGCTAGGGTTTCCCCCCGGCGTCGGGCGGAACGCGCCGCACAGCGGCAATCAGGACTGTTAGGGTCTGTCCGGCGGATCTTGGCTTGGCAGCGCCCCGTCGCCCCCCTCCGGTTGGAGTGGGGAAGGTTGCACCTAGGCTTTGGCCATGCTGCTGGTCCACGGCGGGGAAGCCGTAGCTAACGCTCCCGAACTGCGCACGG
>NZ_JAGMUK010000085.1 GCF_019049245.1 Streptomyces sp. AC555_RSS877
CCCCTCCGGTTGGAGTGGGGAAGGTTGCACCTAGGCTTTGGCCATGCTGCTGGTCCACGGCGGGGAAGCCGTAGCTAACGCTCCCGAACTGCGCACGGGGGGAGTGCCACTCGTCCCGGACGGATTCGTCTGGCCGAACTGCCGCGAGTGCGGCGGGCCCATGCAGTTCCTCGCTCATCTACCCCTCGATCTGGGGGCGATCGCGGTCTTCTTCTGCCAGAACGACCCGGGCATGTGCGACGACTGGGACGCAACCGCCGGTGCCAACCGCGCCTTCGTGTTCAGAGGTCAACTATCGGTAGCCACCGTCCCCGCCGAGGGCGAGACGCTGCTCGGTGCGGTGACCGCCCTACGCCCCCACCCAGCCGACACCCCAACCGCAGAGCCGGTTCTGGGACGGCTGGGTGGCGAACCCGACTGGATCCAAGGTGACGAGACCCCCGGCTGTCCCTCCTGCGCCG
>NZ_JAGMUK010000086.1 GCF_019049245.1 Streptomyces sp. AC555_RSS877
TCGTGCGCTCGCTGATTCGTCCGGCGCAGGGTGCTCACCTGCGTACTTGCGCCGATGCGACCGCCGTACGTCTCAGGGAACCCGCGTGAACTCCAGTTGGGAACTACTGCAAGCGCTGGGGATCTTTCAAAGGGCGACGCCCGATCAGCTGTGGAAGCTGACCCGCCCGGACAACCAGCACGACAAGCTCACGCGGGACAACCTCCTGGATCTGGAGGAACACCACCTGGTGAGGATCGAATCGGTCCAGGACGACCAGCGACAGGTATGGGTGCTCACCAAGCGAGGACACAGCGAAGCGAAGACACTGCTGGAGCCGAAAGACATACGAGTCTCGGTGCTCCGCGAAGAGAATCATGGTCGGCAGGCGGCAGGAACTGGCGCTGCACACCGGCCACAATGCAGGCCTCACCAGCTCCTGCGGGACTCCATCGGCACCCTCGGCATCAGCACCCTCGGCGCCCGCACACCCGTGGCCGGCCAGTGCTTCCACTGCGAGGGGACCGGGCATGCCCGCCCGCTGTGGGAGCGGTCGCGGACAGTCGGCATCGATGTCTCGTAGTTCCCGTCAGCGCCAACCCCTGGGTCCACCGATCTTATGAATGACCAGCTCAGACCCACGCTTGGAAGGTAGGACAAGCCGAACGCCACTGGCACCGGCCCTACATCCGGGACTGAGCGCCCTACCTGCAGCGCGCTGCCGGGCAGCAGTAGGACCAGTACTTATCGGGGGTCTGTCCCGGCCTGCAACGACTCGGCCGAATGACCTCTGAGCTGGGCAGATAGGTCATCGTTACTTATGGTCGCTTTTGGTCGTCACCCGGCGTCTGGTGTCCTGACCGTGTCCAGGACACCACCTCACCAACCAAGCAGGCGGAGGGGTAGCGGCGGACCTACCGAAAGCGCAGCATGGAAGAGCGGTGATTTTGCCAGCGAATTTCGGTGATTCACCGGTCCGTACGGACGGGACGGCACGATCATGACAGAGGTCATGTTCCAGCGCGGTGAACCATGCGTCCACTGCGCAGGAGACACACAACGACCTCCTGAGGCAGCCCGCATGCTCTGCGAGGATCACTTTAGGGATGTCGCGGTCATGCATTTCGCTCGCCGGAAGCACCCGAACCCAATGGAGGCGGCGACCTCGGCGATGGACGGTGGGCTCCGAGCCGCATCCGTGCCCGTCGATGACCCTTTGCCGGACCGAAACCTGACCGGCCCGACCGTCAGCTGACCAGGTGCTTCAGGAAGTCGGTCACGACTTCTCGACCTCTTCCTTCGTCGTGCTGTCTTCGACGCAAAGCCGGTCCACGTCCCTAACCTCGATCTTTCGCGGGGGGTCCGCCGACGGAGTCGGTGGGCCCTTTTGCTTTCCGGAGCTGATGGTGGGCAGGCCGGTGGCCCGGCTGTCGCGTCGGTGGGCGCCGGGTTCCACTGCCCGGGGCGGGCGATGCTGTCGAAGGGACGGTGGGTTGCTGGTCAGCCGGGGTCGGGCAGGAGCGCGAGCCGTTCAAGGGCGGCGGTGATCTCGCAGGTCCAGGGCCAGTGCCGGGCGAGGCGAAGGATCCTGCGCCGACCGGTGGTGACGAGCTGGCCAGCTGCGGAGAACAGGCGGAACCGTAGGCGACGCGGTTCCCAGAGCCTCGCCCGGCCGGTGAGGGCGAGCATGGGCATCCAGGCCAGCAGGTCGAGCGCGATCTGGACGATCTCCATCCAGACCCGGTTCTGGGCGGTGTCGTGCAGGGGCAGGTTGCTCAGTCCGGTGGCCCGGGCCGGATCCGGTCCTCGGCCCGGGCCCGGACACCGCGAGCTGACCGAGGGTGAGCATGTGGCTTTCGACGTCGGCCAGGGGCAGAAGGGGCTGCAGGCGCAGAACATCGTCCGGGGCTGAGCGGGCAGCAGAAGCGGAGAGTGAGGCGGCTGTCCGGTCCGGCAGCCGCCTCACTCATGCAGCGGTGCAAGACGGTGGGTCGGTCCTTTCCCGGCGCTCTGCCACATTCAGCCCGCAGCGTTGAGGGCGGGCGGCGGGCGGGAAGCCGGTTCGGCATCGTGGGCACAGGCCGGGTCCGTCGCCATCCGCCGAGTTGACGGACCCGGGCTTTCTCACACGATGTCGGCTGCGTCGGAGTGCTGTGGTCGTTCGCGTATCGCGGCGAAGAGTGCCCGGTCGGTCGGGAGACCGGCAGCGTCGAAGGCGCGATGGCGGCCGAGGTGTTCGATGCGGGCGCCAGAGCAGTGGTTTTGCAGGTAGTCCGTGAGCCAGGCGTCCGGTGTCGGCACCATAGGGGGAAGACCGAACGTGGCGGGCATCTCGTCCTCGCCGCTGTCGAAGAACATCACCTTGCCGGTCCGGGCCCAGAGCTCCCTGAGCAGGTGTGTGGCGTGTCGAGCCCCTGCTCCCGCACCAGGTGATGCCACAGGGACAGCACGAGGGTGCAGTCGGTTACCGGCAGCAGGTCGATGGTGTCGGGGCGCAGCTCAAGTTCCATCACCGCCACGTTGGCCAGGTGGTTTCGTCGCACGGCGGTGGTTGTTGTCCGAACGTTTTCGGATCCGACTCCAGCGCGACCGTGGGTATCCCGCTGCTGGCGAGTTTGATGGGGAAGCAGCCGGCATTTGCGCCGACGTCGATCGCGCTCTTCGCATCCAGCCGCACGATGACCGGTTGCATCGCAGCCCATCGAGACCCGGTGCCGACCGCTCGTTTCGCTTTGCGTACCGGTAGCCCGGGGACGGGTTGGTAGAGGCCGTCGGGTAAGGGTCATGACGCGGGGAGCGTTTGGGCCTGGTGCCGGCTGGGGTGGGATGTCCGGTGCTGCGGGTGCGAGGGGTGGTTGGTTGTGATCCTCTGGAGTAAGGCCCGTTTAGTCCTTCAGGGCAGGGGGATGGCCGTGAATACTGCCGTGATGACGCGCCCTGCTTTCGCGGTGCGTACTCCCGCCCCGCGGGAGGTGTGGCAGCAGCTGGTCGAGGCCGACGACGATGTGCTGGTCACGCAGACACCGCGCTGGCTGGAGTGTATCTGCGCCACCGGAGGTTATGAGGACGCCAGCCGCCTGTATGAGTTCGACAGCCAACGGACCGTGCTGGTGCCGCTCGCCCGTCGGCGAGGGTGGCCGGCCCGGCTCATCGGTGAGGACGCCTGGCCTTCCGAATGGGGCATCGGAGGTCCACTCGCCGATGGGGAGCCGACCCTCGCACAGGCGCGTGCCGTCTTCGAGGACCTGAGCCGTCTCCCGGCCAACCGCATCTCGGTGCGGTTCGGGCCGCGCGCGGCACCAGTGTGGGCCGCCGCCGTGCCCGGGGCCTTCCAGCCGGCGCGGAACATGACGTACATCCTGGACCTCAAAGGCGGCTTCGACACCGTCTGGCAGGAGCGGTTCAAGTCGGCGACGAGGACCGCTGTACGCAAGGGCGAGAAGGCGGGTCTCGAGGTCGAGGTGGACCGCACCGGGCGCCTGGTCCCCACCTTCTACGAGCTGTACCAGCTGTCGGTCACCCGGTGGGCGGCCCAGCAGCACGAGCCCGCGGCGCTGGCCCGCTGGCGCCGAAGGCGCATCGACCCGCTGTGCAAGTTCCAGGCGGTCGCAGAGGTGTTCGGTGACAACTGCGCCGTGTGGCTGGCCTCGCACGGAGGCCAGCCGGCGGCGGCCATGATCGTCCTCCAGCACGGTCACCACGCCAAGTACTGGCGCGCCGGGATGGACAAACCACTGGCCAGTCCCGCTCGCGCCAGCACGCTGCTGCACCGGTACGCCATCGAGGATGCCTGCGCGGCGGGCTGCCGCTGCTACCACCTGGGCGACTCCCCCGGGGGTTCCTCGGTCAGCACCTTCAAAGAACGCTTGGGCGCGCGCGGTTACCCGTCCTTCGCTTACCGCCGGGAGCGCTTTCCCATGACCACGGTCGATCAGCGCTTGAGAGGGGTGGTCAAGCGGGTCATCGGGTTTCAGGATGCGTAGAGGTTCGCTGTGGCTCCCTGATCGGTCGGTGAGAAGCGGCACCAACCGCGGCGGAAGCCGACGCGGGCACGGCCACAGGGAGCGTAACCAAGGCGGCCGCTGGCGGCATGCGCGAACCCGTCAGTCGCCGGCAGGACGCCCGGGACGCGGAAGCCGGGCAGGACGTCGTGGCCGGGCACGGCGCAGGTCAGGGGGCCAGGGCCTGTTCGACGGTGGGATGGCAGCCGATGACCTGGTCCAGGCCGACGATCGCAAGGACCCGCAGCACCGGTGCCTGGGCGCCGACCATACGCAGCCATCCGTGAGCGTCACTCATGCTCGTGTGGGCGGCGATGAGGGCGTTGATGCCGCTGGAGTCCATGAAGGTCACGCCGCTGAGGTCCACCACGGTCCGCGGCGAGGTCACACTGCCGTAGGACAGCAGAGCCTCGGTGAACTGCTCCGTGACGGCGTGGTCGATCTCGCCGCGCAAGGTGATCACCCGGATGCCGTCGACGGTGGTGTGGTCGATCGACAGGCCGGGCCGTGCTGCTCCGTGGGTGTCTGTCACTGTTTTCCTCGACTGCGCTGGCTGATGGGGGCGGGGGCCCCGACACGATGTGCGTTGGCAGCCTGTCCCGATAATACGATGAACACCTGTTCGAATCTTTGGGTGACCGAGCTCACGGCATGTGAGGCAGAGTCCGGGGTATCCGCGGGCGGATTAGGCGGATGAATGGGGGAACAAGGGTGGATCCGGCGGAATCAGTCCCCGATGGTGAAGACAGCGTGGTGCCTCATGCCCCTCCGATACAGGACACCGTCGCCCTGGACGGTGACGGATCCTGCATCGCCGAGGCACGCCACCGCGCGGTGGACTTCCTCACCCGCGTACAGGCCGAACACGGCCTGCCGGTGTCCGCACGTGCGATGGACCTGACTCAGCTGGTGGTCAGTGAGCTGGTCACCAACGCCCGCAAGTACGCCCCCGGGCCTGTGCTGATGGAACTGCGTGTTTCGGGCGCCGTGGTGGAAGTTGTGGTGTGGGACAGCGATCCGGTCCTGCCGGTGGCCCGGGCCGCTGATGCGGGCAGGGTCGGGCAGCACGGTCTGGAGATCGTCATGGCCGTCGCGCAGGGCTTCGAGGTCCAGCGGGAGCCGGTCGGCAAACGCATCACCGCCCGCATCGCCCTGCCCGACGACCCCGGCGGGGATGTCACCGGACGCCGCCCTCAGTAGGAGGCAGCGCTTCCCGCTGGCCCCGCTGTCGTGCCTGACGGCTGCCGTGAAGCGGAGGGCTGCAGGGGGCGACGTCGGCGGGGGAGAGGTCGGGGCGGGTACGGTGCCCTGCGGGGTGGCGCCACCGGCCGGAGGCGCTGCGGGTGACGTCGACGCCGGCTTCGCCCCATGCGCAGACCGCCGACGCCCAAGAGTGTCGGGCCGGTCGATCCCTAGTTGTCCTTGCTGCCCCCGTGGGAGGGCCGCTTCGGTGAGCACCATCAGGCCACCGCCGTCAGGCATTTCAGTGACGGTGTGGCCGAGCTGGAGCAGCAGCCCTGCTATTGCGGCCTGCACGATCACCCTCATACTGTCGTGGCTTGTTGCATGGCCTGCCTGGTCACGGCTGAGCGCGGTGAACCCGTCCGAGGCCGTCCAGCTGACCAGAGCGCCTGCGGGCACCTCGGTCACTCGCAGTCCCGGAATCGCGCTGTCCGCGTCGCCCAGCACCTGAAAGCCGGCCTGGACCAGGCAAGAGCTCACCTGGGAAACGAGTTCTGCCGGGGTGCGCGACACGCGGATCGCCTGCCCACGAGAAGCACGATCATGCCACCGAGCAGCACAGGCGCCCTGTTCGGACGGCGGCAGGACGCCGGGGACCTGGGCGACGGCAACCAGTGGGCGGGCCACCGGGGGCCCGGGCCGTACACGCCGACGGCTCCCGTCCGGCGAAGGGAAGGGAGCCATCCAAGTGTGGCGTTATGCCTTCAGCACGTCATGCGTGACGGTGCGAATGCCGGTTGCCGGTGACGAGGCGGTAGAGGGCGAGCAGGATGAAGGAGCCGACGATCGCGGCGATCCAGGTGGAGAGGTCGAAGAATCCGTCGATGGAGTCGACGCCGAAGATCACCTTGCCGAGCCAGCCGCCGAGCAGACCGCCGACGATACCGATGAGCATGGTGATGATGATGCCGCCGGGGTCCTTGCCCGGCATCAGGGTCTTGGCGATGGCGCCGGCGAGCAGGCCGATGATGATCCACGCGATGATGCCCATGGTGCCTCTCCGCTTCGTCATATAAAGGCTGTGTCAGCTCATCGTCTGCACCGATCGCGCCCGAACAAACGTCTTCTCCGTCCGGTTGTGCCAGCTCCTGATCCGAAAGAGCGGGCCCGCTGCGGGGCCGAGGGCCTGGGGTGCGGAGAGCAGTTCGGCTGTGGCGCGCTGAACGGTCGCGTCGTCGAGCATGCGCGCACCCTAGGCACGACGGAGCGGGATCTGTCACCGCCTGCGGCATCACCCCGCAGCTCGTGATCAGACATGCGGCTCAGGGCGGGTACGTCCTGCCGGGTGTACTGCACCGCTGTCCCTCGACGGGCTGGACCCGTGCCGATGTGCCCAACAGACCCAACGTCCCTGCCGGAAGACCTCTTTGCGCAGCAAAAAGCGGGGGCGCCTGGCCGGTGAAGGCCCGCCTTCGGGTTACTGGCGCTGCTGGAATGCGACCGCGTCAGGATTGTTGGTGAGCCACCAGTGGCAGACGTTCCAGTGGTTGTCCTTGCCCCCGGCGTCGTCGAACGTCACGACGGCCACGACCTGGCCACTGCAATTCGGGCTCGGCGAGGTGTGCATGCTGACTTGCGGTCGTTGTCCCGCGGTACCTCGTCGACGGCCGTGATGACGGACTTCATGGCCGGAGCTTATGCCCCTCGAAGCCGGAACCTGTGGTCCTGGTCCCGGTGGAGCCAGGAAGCGCAGCTACGGCACCCCACGAGGTGCCGAGCAGTCGCGCGGCTTGCTGGAGTACCTCCAGGATCTCTCGGCGGGCTGCGGGCCGGGAGGCGCGGCCCAGCCGGCCTGGGCTTGCGTCCCATGGGGACGGCCACCTCCAGTGCGGGCAGCAGGGTGATCACCTCGTGGAGAAACGGTGCCCCGCCCTGGTATCTCCGTGCGTCCGGGAGCGGCTATGCGGGTTCGCCGTGCCCAGGTACCACGGCACGACATTCCAGTGCACGGAGGCGCGGTACGGCAGAGCGGCCAGCGTCATCCGCCCGCCCCCCCCGGCTCCCGGCGCCCTTGCCGCGCCCGGCGGTCCAGTTCTTGGCGCCTGCGCAGGCGCCGAAGGTGATCTCCCCGAGCAGGCGCAGCCGTACATCCTCGCGTCCGTCCCGGCCGAGCTTGGCTTCGAGCTGGTCGTTTGCTCGTGAAGCTCGTGCGCAGCCATGAGTGAAATGACTGGGTCTCACGGTCCCCGGACCGTGAGACCCATTGTCGGCAAGGAAGTCAGGACTCACTGGGCAGGCAGTGACCGCACCGCTTCCACTGCGTGGGTACCTCACCGTCGGTGGGGAACCTCAGCAGCTCCCACCGCGGTAACCCCGCCGGAACCAGTCGCAGTCCGTGCCGGCGTGGTAGAAGTCGCTCGTCTTCGTGGCGATGAACTCGTCATCGAACTTCCAGGTGTCAGGACGCATGAACCGCCCGTAGGCGTCCTTGCGCAGGCCCGAGTCGATTCCGCCGTTCTTTCCGCCACGGCTGTTGCGAGTGTTGAGCCCGCATGCCTCAGCGAACTCGTAGACGTCGAAGTTCGGGTCGTTGTACCCGAGCACCTGGGCGGTAACCCACATCGCGTTGGTCTTGACGTGCTGTGCCTCGTTGTCCGTCAGGACCCGCTCGGTGATCTTGGAGCTGGAGTCGCTGGCGCGGCTGTGACCCGCTCGGTCGAGCCGCCAGGGCGCATCGGACCAGTCGTGGTTGCGGATCTCGGCAGCGAACTCCTGGGCGATCTTGCTGAGGGCCATAGCGTCCTCCGATCGGACGGCCTGTCCGCCCCCCGACGGGCGGACAGGCGACGGTACGCGCCGACAGCCGGCAGTCGCAATGGCCCAGCTGACACGGGGGCGGAGTGCCAGGTGTGACACCGGGGGTTTGTGCTGCGCTGTACCAAGAGGACCGTGAGGTCCCGTGGCGCTCGCTCCCCCCTTTTGAGCGAGTGCTTGGTGCAGGGCAGGCAGGTGCACCCCCCGTCGTCTGCCTGCCCGGCGCACGTCTTGTCGGGACCGGCTCAGGTCGCCCGGCGCGCCCCGGTACTCTGAGCGCACCACAGCCCAAAAGATCACTAATCGTGGGAATTCGGGTCTCGTGGTGATCAGCCGTTGTCGATGCGGGGTGGGTGCACAGGTGCTGCTGGCGGACCGCTATCAGCTGCAGGAGCTGCTCGGGCACGGCGCGATGGGGGAAGTGTGGCGAGCCGCCGACGAGGTCCTCGGCCGCCTTGTCGCGGTCAAGCTCGTTCGGGCGGAGGAAACGACGGACACCGAGCGCTTCCGTATGGAAGCGCAGACCGCTGGTCGCCTCAACCACCCCAACGTGGTGAGCGTGTACGACTTCGGCTCCCACCACGATCAGCTCTACCTGGTCATGGAGCTCGTCGACGGCTGGAGTCTGGCCCAGGAGCGGTCCATGCGCGGCGTTCTGGACCCGCAGGAGGCGGTGAGCATCGCGGCGCAGATGGCGGCGGGCCTGTCCACCGCGCACCGTCAGGGTGTGATCCACCGGGACATCAAGCCCGCCAACGTAATGATCTCCACCGAGCGCACTGTGAAGATCACCGACTTCGGCATCGCCCGCTTCACCGACGACGCTTCCAGCACTCTGACCGCCACCGGCAAGATCCTCGGCACCGCCGACTACCTGGCCCCCGAGCGTGCCCTTGGGCGTCCGGCTCTGCCTGCCTCCGACGTCTACTCGCTCGGCTGTGTGCTGTACGAACTGCTCACCGGGCGGCCTCCGTTCCGGGGCGCCACGTCGCTGGCGGTGGTCCAGCAGCACGTCGACGCCGCCGCGACTCCGCCCGCACAGCTGCGCCCCGAGATACCGGAGCCGCTGTCCGAGTACGTGCTACAGCTGCTCGCAAAAGACCCCGGCCGTCGACCGGCCACCGAACACGCCGCCGATTGGCTTAACACGCAGCAGTGGACGCCGCCGCCGGCCGAGAACGACGCAGCCTTCATACCGGCCCCGCCCATCCCCTCGTCTCCCCCGTCACCCCCTGCCGATACCCGGATGTCGCACTCCCGCCCGCGCGACCGCCGCAGGCTGGCCTCGAAAGCGGCCCTGGGCGGAGCGGCTGTCGCCCTGTTCGCCGGTGCAGCCGTCATTGGGGCAAGTCTGAACTCTGGCGACGACAGCCCCTCGCCGCCCGCTTCCCCTACCCCTGCGACGGTCAGGTCCGTACCGGCCGGCGAGGCCCCCACCTCGCCGCCAACGACCGCCTCGCCAACGACGGCGATCCCCTCCCCGGCACCCCCCTCGCCGGAGACTCGCGGAGACGACGAGGACCGCAAAGGAAAGGGCAAGCACGGCAAGGGTTCCGGCGACTGAGCCGGCTCGGAGTCACCCGCATGAGCCCGCAGGAGCAGGCGGCCAAGGCTGCCGCCCAGGCGGCAGTGAAGGCGGAAGAGACTGGGCAGATCATCATCCTCAGCCATGAGGAGAACGTCGGCGCCGGCCTGGTCGCCGACTCCCTCACCGACCTGGTGCTGAACGGGCGCAAGAAAGTCCGCCGCGGCCGTGGCGGGGCCGAGGCGCCGGCCGTGGCCTGGGTCAACCATGCGAGCCTGCAGAGTGTCGAGGCCGCGGTCCACCCCGGACTGGAGGTGCTGTCCCTCGGCGTGTGGGACGGCGAGCCGTTCAGCCTCGCGCCTGTCACCGGGCTGCCCCGTCTGCGGACCCTCATGGCTTGTCAGGGCACGCTCGCCGACCCGCTGGAGATCGCCCGGTTGAGGGGTCTGGAGTACCTCGAACTCGGACCGGAGGACTGGCGCGTCCTCCTCGATGCCGGGGCCGTTCCGCGCTCGCTGCTCGCAGCCGGCATCGAGGTCCGCGGCGACCGGCATCCGCTCCGGATGGTGGCCCTCACCAACGAAATCCTCGCCCTCTGGGACCGCCCGCCGATTACGCGGACGGTCCTCGACGGCGACCCCCCGAACAGCGGGGCGAGTTGGCGCAGCGCAGGTTGGTTCGCCAGTACGCGGCGACCAGAAGGACCCGGTCCTCCAGCGGCAGGCTCGGGGGCCGGCCCTTGGGGACCGGATCCGCGCTCTCACGTCGCAACGCAGTGATCAGCTTGCCGTACTGACGCGGGCTCAGCCCGGTGAACGGGGCTATCCAGGACGGGCTCCGACGCCGTGATCACACCAGGCACATCAAGATCCTCATCTGTGACCAGCACTTACGGGACAAGTCTTAGGGCTTGCGGGGAATCAAGGTGTTGCTTCCCGTCCTGTGGCTCGTTGGCGTGGTATGCGCATCCCGGATGAGACTCGTGACCAACTCGCCGTGAAGTTCGCGGTGTTGCTCCCGCATCTGGATGAGCGGCAGCGACGGCTGCTGATGGCTGTGGAGCCCCGGGTGCTGGGGCACGGCGGTGTCCGGGCCGTCGCGCAGGCCGCCGCGGTCAGTGAGACGACGGTCCGCAAGGGCGTGTTCGAACTCGAGGCGGGTGAGGAGCCTCTGGGGCGGGTGCGCCGTCCGGGCGGGGGCCGCAAACGGGCCGCGGATCTGGATCCGGGGCTGCGGCCGGCACTGCTGGCGCTGGTTGAGCCGGATGTGCGAGGTGACCCGATGTCGCCGTTGCGGTGGACGGTGAAGTCCACGCGCGCGCTTGCGCGGGAGCTGACGCGGGCCGGGCATCGCGTCAGTGCCGACACCGTCGCCGGGCTGCTGCGGGAGGAAGGCTTCAGTCTGCAGGCCAACGCCAAGACGATCGAAGGCAGCCAGCACCCGGACCGGGATGCGCAGTTCCGCTATCTCAACGAGCAGGCCCGCGAGCACCGGGACACCGGCCAGCCGGTCATCAGCGTGGACACCAAGAAGAAGGAACTCGTCGGCGAGTTCAAGAACAACGGCCGGCAGTGGCGGCCGTCAGGTGAGCCGGTGCCGGTGAACGTGCATGACTTCGCCGACCCGCAGCTGGGCAAGGCCGTCCCCTACGGGATCTATGACGTCGCGGCGAACACCGGCTGGGTCAACGTCGGCACCGATCACGACACCGCCGCGTTCGCCGTGGAGTCGATCCGCCGCTGGTGGCACGGCCAGGGCCAGGCTGCCTACCCGCATGCGGCACGACTGCTGATCACCGCTGACGCAGGCGGCTCCAACGGCTACCGCACCCGGGCCTGGAAACTCGAACTGGCCCAGCTCGCCGCCGAAACCGGGCTGACGATCACCGTGTGCCACCTGCCGCCCAGCACATCGAAGTGGAACAAGATCGAGGTGCGCCACGAGGCGCCACTGTTGCCGGGCAGGGGTGAAAGAACCCTGCCGCCGGGCTGTCGCAGCAGCCCGGTGAAGCTGAGGGCAGCCGATCAGTGGAGACGCACGGAGAGGTGGGAGCAGCCCTGACAACGACGGAGCGCGTCGGTACTTCCAGACGGCGCGTGTCCGGCAAGCAAGACGAGACGCCGTACGAGAGGAACCAGTGCCTGACGTCCCGTAAGTGTTCCACCGGCTCCAATCTGGAGGATATGGGCCGGGTGCAGCGCACGCCGCCTTCTCGTGGGCGGCGACTTCGAAGCCGGTCTTTCGATGCTGGTGAGGAGGCCACGCTGAATGCCTGCGGCGTAAGTGTGGCGATGCTGTCGGGGTAGAGCTGGGCGGCTCACTCGCCGACCGGAGAGTGGTGAACGTGGGAAGCGTGCTGGAGGCACCCTTCCCGGCTGACATCCAGTCAGCCGGTGGGCAGGCCCGTCGTCGGCCGACGGCTCCAGGACGTGGCGGAGGCCCCGTAGTGCGCAAGCGCGTCAAAGACAACCGCGTCCTGGCCATGGTGAAGGCGTTCTTGAAGTCGGGCATCCTCGGGGAGGATCGCGTGCTTCGGGAGACCACCGCCGGTACCCCACAGGGTTCGATTCTCTCGCCGTTGATGAGCAACGTGGCGCTGTCGGTCCTGGACGAGTACATCGCCCAGTCACCGGGAGGGCCGGGGTCCACGCCCTGGGCGAGGGCCAAGCGAGGTCGTCAAGGTCTCCCCAACTACCGGCTTTCCAGGTACGCGGACGACTGGTGCCTGATGGTCTCCGGCACCAAGGACGACGCCGAAGCTCTGCGCGAGGAGATCGCGGAGGTGTTGTCCACGATGGGTTTGCGCCTGTCCGTGTAGAAGACTTTGATCACCCATATCGACGAGGGGCTGGACTTCCTCGGGTGGCACATCCAGCGCCACCGCAAACGGGGCTCCAGCCGCAGCTACATCTACACCTATCCCTCGCGCAAGGCCCTCAAGGCCGCGATGGACAAGGTCAAGACGATCCGCCGCGAAACAGCCACCGGCCTGCCACTGGACGAACTGCTCATCCAGATCAACAAGATGCTGTTCGGCTGGTGCATGTACTTCCGCCCCGGGGTGTCCAGCGCGACCTTCCAGTACCTCAGCTCGTACACATGGAGCCAGGTCATGAAATGGCTGCGCCGCAAACACCACCGGATCAACAGGAAGGACCTCCGCCGCCGCTACTGCGGTGGAGGTTGGTGGCCATCAGGAGAGGAACGGACATTGTTCGATCCCGGCAAAGTGCGCACCACGCGCTACCGATACCGGGGAACGGTCATCCCTTCACCCTGGCCGACCACCGGATGAAGATAACTGTCCATGGTTGAACGGGACTTGTGGAGCGCCCGGTGCGGTGAGAGCCGCACGCCGGGTGCGGGAAGCGGCTCCGGGGAAACGGCTCGATCGAAAGACGAGACCGCGCCCCGGGCCGACTTCACCACCGGCTCTTCTCACACATCACCATGAACTGGCGCGGCCGCCCACTGACCAGCCACGAAGTCATCGTCCAGTCCATCGCCGCGACCACCACCCGCACCGGACTTCGCGTGAGCGCCGCACTCGACACCAACACCTACCCCACCGGAGTCCGAGTCCATGACGCAGAGATGGCGGCACTGCCGCTGACCCGGCACGCCTTCCACGGCGACTGGAACTATGCACTGCACCCGCAGCACCGTCCGGCCGTCCCGATGGCCCGGGCCCCGCAGGCTCCGGCCCCGCAGTGGGACCAGGCCCTGCTGTCCGATCCCGCCCTGACCGGCATGTCCCGGCAACAACTGGACGCCCTCACAGCAACTGTGGCCCGAGACGGCGATACCCGGCGCGGCCGTCCGCCCAGGCTCGCCTTCCCCGAACAGGTCCTGGCCACCGTGCTCCATCTGCGGGTCACCCTCGCCGCCGAACCTCTCGCCGTACTGTTCGGCAGCAGCCGGACCGCGATGCACCGCACCCTCCTGAAGAACAGGAAACTGTTCCAGGGACACGGCATCGTCATCCCACCCGCGACGACGCCACCCGCCGTCCTCGCTGCCCTCCAGGCTCGAGTCCACGCCCAAACCGGCGAGCCCCACGACAAGATCAAGACGACGTGTTAATGATCTGCAAGCCCTTAGGGCTGGCGGGATTCGTAATCATTCCTTGCAAATCGAACGCCACCGTCGCCCTCCGCGACCGCTCCCCAAGATCTGTGCCAGAACCGAGTTCTGGCAACGCTTGAGGGCTTGCGGTGGGAGCATGGACATGCTCTGCGAGATGAGGCTGCGATGGCGCCACCGAAGTCCAAGGTCGACTTGTACGCGGCGATCCGCCGTGACGCCCGGGCAGGGATGTCGTACCGGGCCTTGATGCGTGAGTACGGAGTCGGATTC
>NZ_JAGMUK010000087.1 GCF_019049245.1 Streptomyces sp. AC555_RSS877
GGTCAAGCGCAGCCTGCGAACGTCCGCAAACGACGACAGACGCCCCGAGCTCCACGAAGGATTGCGCGAGGCTCAAGCCGATGCCTGAGGTTCCGCCAGTGATGAGTACGGTCTGTGACATGGTGTTGCCTCTCCGTGTACCGTACCGATTGGTACGAAACACGTTAGCACATCCGTACCGATCGGTACCGAAGGGGTAGGATGAAGAAATGAGCTCCACGACACCGGCCCCTCCTGGCAGGCCTCGCGCGTTCGACATCGACGAGGCACTCGATCGTGCAGTCCTGGTGTTCTGGTCAAAGGGATTCGAGGGCGCCAGCCTCGACGACCTCACCGAAGCGATGGGTATCAGCCGCCCCAGCCTGTACAGGGCGTTCGGCAGCAAAGAAGACCTCTTCTACAAGGCGCTGGAGCGCTACACCGAGCGCTTGACCGTCTACTTCGCCCGAGCCATGGCAGAGCCCACAAGCGGAGCAGTGGCTACTGCTGTGCTCCACGGGACGGTCGAGGCGGCAACCATGCCGGGATTGCCCACGGGCTGTCTTGGCGTGCTAGGTGCGTTGGCTACCGGGGATGAGAGCCGCCCAGTCCGCGACGCACTCATCGCATGGCGCGAGGACGGGATAGCCCACTTGACGCGCCGGTTCCAACAGGCGGTGGACACCGGTGACCTTCCGCCTTCCACAGATCCTCATCTTCTCGCGCTCTACCTGAGAACAGTCGCCAATGGGAT
>NZ_JAGMUK010000088.1 GCF_019049245.1 Streptomyces sp. AC555_RSS877
CAGGCCACGACCCTCGCAACCGACCAACTCAACTCTCGCGCACGCCCCTGGGTTTGGGGCCGAACCGCACCACCAACCCGCTCTCTACGACGCCGATACGTGTACCTCCTTTGAGGAATCCAGCACTAAGTAGGCCTGATCAACGGCCGCTCTGTTTCAAGGCATCTCGGTCCCACAATCGAACAACCCACTCCGGCTACGGCCACCGGCCTGAGCTGTTGAACTTCCGGCGTCCGGTGGGGTCGTGGCAACGGTGACCTGAGCTGTCCAAGACCCGGGTTCCCGGGGCGGATCCCAGGTCACTTCGACGTCAGCTTCGTGGAAGTCGCGTGCAAGTCCCACCACCATGGCGGCCACGGCGGCCTGTGCCTCGGCTGGGTCGGTGTTGGCCGCCACGTCGGCAAGGCGTCCACAGAGCATCCCGCCTTCCCTGGTGAGAACACTGTGGCGCCAGCCTTCCGGCGTCGCCAGCAGGACGATGCTTCTCGGCATGCCGAAGGGAGGCCGTCTCTTCGTCACGCGCTCTCGTCGCACCACGGAGCTATCCAACCTCGTGGGGTTCCTGGAGGTCCGCGCGGGCGGAAGTTCAGGCGCCGCGGCGGTGATTTGATACATGAGAACGGGTTCTGGCTCACTTCCGTGAGGACACACGGTGAGTGACCGGGGCCCATGGCGCGGTCAGATTCGATTTCTTGGGTGCCGAGCGTTCCAGTAGCTGACAACTGATATGCGCTGGTCCTCGAGACTCACGACATCGCCGGGGAGCGCAGGGGCGAAGATATCGACTGTCGCAGGAGCTTCGTTCTGGGCGTCCGAGGGGAGCGCATAAGCCTGCCGCCCGTTAGTGAATTGCCGCAATTGCCCGGAAGGGTGGACATCGGGACGAGCCCCCTGGCAGCAGAGCAAACGGCCCTCACGTTCCATTTGCCTCCGGACCTGGATGAGGCAGTCGAGGTAGTCAGTCCCTCTGATTACGGTCCGGAAGTGATCGTCAAGAAGCTCGATCAGCGCTGCGGAGGGGTCGCTGATCTGGATGATGACGTCTTGCATGCCGCCGTCCCCGTCAACAGTCCGAAGGCACACCCTCTCAGCCCATTCCGGTTGAGGATCACTGCTACTGGGTGTCTTCCTTTGGGGCCGACTGCTCATAGCAGTCATGATCACTGCCGATCGTGATTCTGGGCAAGGTCTCATCACGCCAGCACGCGTTTGCGGAGAAAAGCGAAGCCGGCGCGGCCGAACATCTGACGTTTGAGCATCTTGATCCGGTTTACGTGTCCTTCGACGACGCCGGAGCCCAAGGGCAGGGTGAGGCCGGCGAAGGCGCTGACAATGCCGTAGCTGCCCTGGTAGCCGAGCAGGATGATCTCCTCCCAGAGCTGGTTGTAGTACACCGGCCGCACCACCACGCTGCCGCAGGCGACCGGGCGCGCCGTCGCCGGAATGCTGGCCCCTGCCGCGGATGAGCATCCGTGGACGGGCTGGACGTTCTCCGCCGGGTGGGGCACCAAGGGACACCTTGACCGTCACCCTGGTGCGCCCCGAGTTGGTGGTGGAAGTCGGCGTCGACGTCGCACGGGACAGCACCGGGCGAATGGCGCCATCCCGTCCGCTGGTACCGGGCCCGCCCGGATCTCTCCCCCGGCGACCTTGCCCACTTCGGCAACTCTGCGCAGTACGGGGCCAGTTTCCGTGGATGCGGCCGGAGAGTCTCCTGTGCGGCGACCGTCCGATACCGCGGTAGGCCGTGGAGCAGACGCGGGCCGAGGCCGGCGAGGACCCGGCCGCTCGCTCAAGGGCCGACGGGCTGGGCGCTCACGCCAGTCGCCATGCAGAACTTCCAGGCACCACGCAGTGTGGTGCTCAGTTTCCGCTGGGTCGCCCGGCTGTCGAGGCGCACGTCGAGGGCGCCTGGCAGTGTGCTGTGTGCCCGCAACCCCTCGGGCACCCGGGAGGCGTCGAGACCGTCACGCTCAGCGATGAGGGTGCCGAGCTCGTGACGGCGTCGGGCCCTGCGAGTTGGTGGATCCCGGACGCGTCGCACTCGGCCAGTTCCAGAAGAGCGGCGGCTAGGAGCGTGTCCCAGTAATCAACGCCGGGCCTGTCACTGTCATTGGGTGATCGCTCCACTCGTCCGGAACGCGATGTCGTATCTCCGCCAGCGTCCGCGTCTCACTCACGAGAGAGTCAGCGACGGTTCGTGTTCCTGATCGCGGACCTGTCCGTCTGGCACTCCGCGAAAGGCACAGCGCATGCACGTCGTCCCCGGGCTCAAGGTCCTGTACTTCGGAACTCCGGTGGTGCTGGTCAGCTCACTCAACGAGGACGGCACGGCGAACCTCGCGCCGATGTCCTCGGCGTGGTGGCTGGACCAGTCCTGCATGCTCGGTCTCGGCAACAACGCCCAAACCACCGCGAACCTGCTGCGTGAGGGCGAGTGCGTGCTCAACCTGCCCTCGTCAGCGATGGTCGATGCAGTCGACCGGATCGCGCTCACCACCGGAAAGTTGGCCATGCCGGACTACAAGGCAAAGCAGGGCTACCGGCACGAGCCGGACAAGTTCTCGGTCGCACGGCTGACCGAGCAGGCATCGGATCTGGTCCGGGCCCCCAGGGTTGTGGAATGTCCGGTCCAGCTGGAATGCCGGGTCGTCTCGGCCCATCCCTTCGGCGGTCCCGAACCGCATGCTACTGCCTTCGAGGTCGAGGTCCTTCGCGCTCATGTCGAGGAAGACCTGGTCATCCCGGGGACGCACTATGTGGACCCGCTCGGCTGGGATCCGCTGATCATGAAGTTCTGCGAGTTCTTCGGCGGGGGAGGCAACGTTCACCCGTCGAGACTCGCCGAGGGCTGGAACATGCCGCACCAGCTCCAGTCGACGACCGTCTGAGCAGGCAACCGGCGGCCCTCGCCTGCATCCCGTGACCATTCATACGAGATGATCACGGGATGCGTGATGGGGAGGGCCTGTTCGAGGTCGAGCCGATCGAGAAGAGTCGGCCGCAGACGCGTACGGCGGCAGCGGACAAGCGGTTCAGGGCGTTCGACCCGCATCAGGCCCTGCTGCTGCCGCCGTCTCTGGACGACTGGTTGCCCGAGGGACACCTGGCCCGGTTCGTCGCGGACCTGGTCGACGAGGTACTCGACCTGGGACCGGTCCTGGCCGACTACACCGAGAAGCGGGGCTACCCGCTCTACGACCCCAGACTGATGGTACGTCTGCTGATCTACGGCTACACCACCGGCGTCCGCTCCTCCCGGGCGATCCAGCGCAAGTGCGCCGACGACGTCGCGTTCCGGTTCCTGGCCGCCGACCAGGCACCGGACTTCCGCTCGATCGCCCGGTTCCGCCGCCGCCACCTGGAAGCTCTCGCAGACCTGTTCACCCAGTCCCTGCACCTCGCGCAGAAGCTGGGCATGGTCAAGATGGGCCGCGTAGCCCTGGACGGCACCAAACTCGAAGCGAACGCCTCCAAGCACAAGGCGATGAGCTACGGCCGCCTCATCGACAAGGAAGAGCACATCGAGGCCGAGATCGCCGCGCTGGAGGCGAAGGCCGCCGCCCTGCTCGCCGACGCCGAGGCCACCGACGAGGCCGAGGACGCCACGTTCGGCGTCGATGGCAAGGACACCGACCTGCCCGCCGAACTCGACCGCCGCGAGAAACGCCTCGCCAGGTTGCAGGCCGCCCGCGCCCAGATCGAGGCCGAAGCCGCCGACAAGGCCCGCCGCCACGCCGGGGACAAGGAGCGACGCCGCCGAACACGTGCGGGCAGCAGCGACGAGCAGGCCGTCACCGCCGCCGGCGAGGCCGCCGCCGCCAAGGCCCGGCCAAAGCCCAAGGCCCAGGCCAACTTCACCGACCCCGACTCGCGGATCATGAAGAACAGCGACGGCGCCTACATCCAGGCCTACAACGCTCAGGCCGTCGTGGACGAGGCCCACCAGGTCATCACTGCCGCCGACGTGACGACCAATGCCTCCGACGCGCTGAACTACACCACGATGCTCGACCAGTCCGCCGCCAACACCGCAACCCATCCCAAGCAGGCCCTCGTCGACGCCGGTACTGCTCCGAGACGAACCTTGAGGCCGCGCGAGATCGCCAACTCGCCTGCAGCACCGACACGTTAATGGCTACCGGCCGACTCGGACACGACGAACAGGTCCCGCCCACACCACGCGGACGTATCCCCAAGGACGCGACCCTGAAGGAGCGCATGGCCCGCAAGCTGCGGACCAAGCCCGGCAAGGCCGCCTACGCCCGCCGGAAAGCCATCGTCGAACCCGTCTTCGGACAGATCATGACCTGCCAGAACGGCCGCCAACTCCTCCTGCGCGGTGAGGAAGGCGCCCGAGGAGAGTGGCACCTGCTCGCCGCCTGCCACAACCTCCGCAAGATCTTCCGTCACGCCGGGACAGCAGGGATCGCCGCCCTGGCCGACTGACCAGCCGGGCCTCCCCGGCCACGTCGCGAGCCCTGCCGACCGAACACCCAGCGGGCAGACCCCACCGGAGCCCCAACAGGCCCCGACAGGGCCGCCGCGACCGATCCGCCGGCCACAGGAAGCCGAGCCGCCTGCTCGTTACTGACCCACGCTCCTAGGTCGGCGACGTGCACGGGGCAGCGGACGTCGTCGGTGAACAGGACGCCATCGCAGGTGTCGGCGACGAGTTCGTGCACGGCGCGCTCATGCACGGAGCGCCCGCCGCCGACGATCAGTGACCTGCGGGCGACAACGGCCTCCGGATACACCGCGAGGATCCCGGTCTCCGCCGCCGCCTTGACTGCTCCGTAGGGGGTGATGGGATCGGGGAGGCAGGTCTCGTCATAGGTGACTCGGGCGCCGGAGAACACCGCATCGCTGGACACCTGGACCAGGCGGCTTCCGTACTTCGCCGCCGCCATCGCGAGCCGGACGGGGCCCAGAACTGTGACCGCCCAGTCGTCCTTGACGCTCGATGTGTGGATGACGAGACGAGGGCGCACCTCGGCCATGACGGCGTCCACGCACCCCGCATCCCGCACCCCGCATCCCGCATCCCGCATCCCGCAAGTCGACGGGCTACCAAACGGTTTGGGAGGTGTCGTGGGGCTCGGTCGCGTAGTACGTCGCGGCCGTGGTGTGCCCGGCTGCTCTCGCCTGCCGGGTCAGCTTGACGCCCAGGAAGCCGCTGCCGCCGATGCTCAACGTTGTCATGGTGCGACACGGTAGACCGTGCCTCCGCTAGCACCAGCGGAGGCACGGTCGTCGTTATCTGCCTGAAGACACACGCCACGGCCCGTCCACTTCCGCAGGAAGTGGACGGGCCGTGGCGTGTGTGCGGGCGTCGGATCGACTCAGCACTCCTGCCAGATTCCGTCGGCGAATGTCGCGAACGCGTCCTTGGTCTTCGGTCCGGCGATCCCGGTGATGTCAAGGTCGATCCCGTTGCGGCCGTCCAGGAAGCGCTGCAGCGCCCTGATCGTGTTGGGTCCGACGACTCCGTCGACGGCGAGTGCGACATCGCCGTTATGGCCGTAATAGTTGAAAAACCTCTGGGCGGCCTTCCAGCTGTCGGTACCCAGCTGCCCGTCGATCGTGCCGGGGTTGAAATTCCAATAGCGCAGGTAGCACTGCCAGTTCTTCGCCTGCCGGGTGTTCAGCCCCAGGTTGTTCACCGCGAGCGTGCCGACCTCACCGGCCACCGCCTGCTGCTGGGCCGACGCGGGGGCCGCCATGGCCGTGCCCGCGGTGGCCAGGCCGCCGGCTGCGATCCCGACCGCGGTGGTGGCACTGACGAGTGCCTTCGTGAGAGCTCGCATGCTGTTTTTCCCTCCGTTGACGTGCGATGAACCGAACCGACCGCACCGGCCGGCTCCGCAACGAGACTGCGGCTTCGGCGCGATGTCCGGCCACAGTTGACGCAGAAGTGGCCTCATCCCGGGACGTCCCAGACGCTGACCTGCTGAAACGTTGCCTGCCGAGTCCCTACGGCGGGACGACCGCGAGCGGGCGGACGGCTGATTCTGCAGGAGGCCGGGACCCCCGTTCGCCGTGACGGCCGATGCAGAATGAGGCCGGGACATGGGGGTCCGGGCGGAACCTGCAGCCTGCGCGAAATGGCCCACATGTGACTCCGTCTTCTCTGGCCTCGCCCATTGACCTTTTCCGTAGGAGCATCGTGGGCTTCGGACTTCGTCATCCCTGCAGGGAACTTTGTCAGTAGTGCACCGCCTCAAGGTGACGCCGCATCAGGCGAGAGCGGTCCCTGCGGGTGCCCGCCGAAGCCGTGGTACAGCGAGATTGAATCCCGCCCCACTGATGTCGGGAACCGTCCGTGTCGAGGGGGACTTGTGGGGCAAGGGAGAAGTACATCTTTCGCAGCCGCTCGAGCAGGGGGACGGCGGCGTCGCGGTCCTGCACGCTCGCAGCGGTCACAGCCACGGCCAGGACCAGGCCGAGGCAGTCCACCACCAGGTGCCGCTTGCGGCCGCCCACCTTCTTCCCGCCGTCCTAGCCGGAGGTGGCGCGGGATGTTCGCCGCTGCCCGCACCGACTGCGAGTCCACGATGGCAGCCGTCGGATCCACCGCGCGGCCTTCCTTCTGACGGACCTTGTCGCGCAGCCGGTCGTGGAGCTCAGCGAGCAGACCCGTGACCTGCCAGCGGCGGGCGAACGCGTGCACCGCTGGTACGGCGGGAAGTCACAGGGCAGGTTGACTTCCACTTGACGCCGTTGTCGACGACATAGCGGACTGCGTCCAGCATCACGCGGTGGCAATTGCCCTCCGGCCGCCCGCCCCGTCCCTGAAGCCACGCGGGGACTGGCAGCAGCGGCCGGAGGACCGGCCACTCCGCCTCCGTCAGGTCGGAGCCGTAACACCGCACGCGGACGGGCCCGTCCGCCGCGTTGCCGAACCTGTGCGCGAGACAGTCATACGCAGGAGACGGCCCGTTGGACTCCACGGACGCAGGCGCGACAGACTGCGACAACAGGGCCTCCTGGTACTGCTCGGTTGGGATCGCAACCCCGAGCTACCAAGAGGCCCTGCCGCTATGCCCCGACCACCGAGAGATCACCCGAACAGGAACCCTGTTCGACTGATCAAGCCTGCCGAACGGTAAGCGGATGGCGTCTAAGGCGTGCTTGTCCTCCATGGACCAGCTTGAGATGAGGGCGGCCTGCGCCTGGAGGTCCTTCTCCGAGCCCTCCGCCGACTGCACTAGTTGATCTTTCGACGTCTCTAATTGGTAGTAGCCCGTCCAAGCGTGGCGAACAGCGCGCCGGCAACAGCGAAGGCAGCGATCACCGATGCGCGTGTCGCCCAGTCACGCCCCCTGGGGGCTGGAGTGGCAGATCGAACGGGCCCCACGGGCGGCTGCTGTGTCGTATCGCCTGGCTGCGCCGGAATGGCGGTTTGTCCCGACCCTTGACCTTGTCGCAATCGGGTTCTCCGTCAGTTGAGTTGTTCTCGACGAGGCGGGATCTTCCGAGAAACGTCAGCAGCCGATGGGCCCTTCACGGCATCTCCAACCCACACGGCATCCTCTGCCCGTCGGCGCGGCGGCCTGCGTACAGGGTGGCACCGGCCATGCCGTTGGCCATGTATGTGACGGCGAACCGGACTTCGGGGATGGCGTGGTACAGCTGCCAGGCCCGGGTCTGCCATCCGCTGTCGGTGGTGCCCTTGACGGATCGGACCTTCCGGTTGACGTACCGGGAGGCCGAGGCGGTCAGGTGTGGGAGTACCACCGGCGCGTGCTGATCGAGGCCCCGGCCGTGCTGCTGGACGGTCATGTCGAGCGGTCGCACGGGGCTTTCAACGTCGTCGTGCACCGGACGGAAGTCGTATCGGTGCCGGCAGCCGCCAGTCGGCACCGCAGGCGATGACCGTCATCAGCGGGCCTGGGTACGCCGCCTCGCCCTGCGGCCGAGGCGCTCCGTCCTGCGGCCGACGCCGTCAGACAACACGCGCATCAACACGGCCGGACCTGTCCAGGGCACCCCGCCTATCGACGCCTACGCCAACCACACCGTCGAACTGCAGGTCCGAGTGTTGGACGCCCTTGGGATCTTCACCGCTGAGCGGCTCTACCGCATCCACGAGCGCTTCGTACCCGACGAGGCCGACAATCACCGCCCTGGCCCACGACACTGTGCTGCCCAACCCTCGCGCCCGATCCCTCGCCTCTGCCTTCAGGTACTTCTGGTTGGGGGAGTTGGACGCGGCAGCGTGCGTCGCCCTGCCCCAGGTCGAGCAGATCCTCAGACAGCTCCTGCGCCCTCGAGTCCCGATCGTGTCCGTGGCCAAGGGCCAGACACCCGACACCGTCGACCAACTGGGCGGACTCATCCGCAGCATGCCGGCCGCCGGGTATCCCACGGATTGGAGCCGGGCCCTGGAGCTTCTCCTCGTCGACCCCGACCGCGTCCTGAACCTGCGCAACGACATCTGCCACGTCTTGATCGGCACACGACCCAGGCACCGCGTCGCGCTCATCCTCCAGGCCGGGCTGTACCTGCTCAGCTACGCCCACGGACATCGAACGCTCGCACCCCTCACCCAGCCCCCCTAAGTTCCAGCACGGCTGAACCTCTCGTGACAGCCTCCCCCAGATGGGACGACGCCCCCGAGACCCCGCCGCCGGGACACGGCGGCGAGGGGCGGGGGGGCGTCTTAGGTGAGGGGTGGAGAGTGGCCGGTGGGTGCCGGTGGGCGGGCGTGTTACTCGGTCTGCGCGGCGGCGGTCGTCACGTCCGTCACCTTCCAGCGCTGGTTGGTGCCGGAGTTCGCCAGCCATACGCCCACGCCGGCGCCCTCGTTCGTGGACTGGCCGTTGACGTCCGCGAGTCGGCCGGTGGCGGCATTGACGAGGGTCCAGGTGCCGTCGCCGGTGGTGGACATGATCCACTGGGCGGCGCTGTCGGGGCGGCCTTCGGCGGGCTCTGCCACCAGGGCGCCGTCCCGGACGGCGAGCCGCTTGTCCTCGGCGGCCTCGCTGAAGGTGTACCGCTTGCGGTTGTCGGTGCCGGTGATCCGCTCCAGGCGCCACTGCTGACCGCTGGGGTCGGTGGAGTCGGCGCTCTTGATGACGAGGCCGGTGCCGTTGTCGGCGATGGTGAGGTCCTTGCCGCTCTGGACGCCGGTCAGCCGGTAGGTGTGGCCCTTGCGCAGCTCGGCCGCGTCCTTGGCGACGCCGGAGACTCCCTTGACGAGGAAGGACGTCACCGACTGGGCGGGCACGGTGAGGGTCGCCTGCTTGCCGGTGACCCGGACGGGCCTCTGCTTCTCCAGCTTGCCGCCGGCGCTGGTCACCACCGGGGTAACGGTGGCGTGGGAGGAGATCCGGCCGAACTTCGACAGGTCGAGCGTGACATCGCGCGCCTCGGTGGTGCTGTTGACGTGGACGACCGTCGCCGCGTTGCCCTTCTTGGAGATGGCCGCGGTGCTGGAGGTGTCGTCCGTCTTGATCAGCCGGTCGCCGGGCTTGATGTAGTGGGTGAAGTTGCGGGCCGTGTCGAACTTCGTGTTCGTGTAGATCGGGCAGGTCTTGAGGGTGTCCGCGGACGTGCAGCTGAACGGGAGCTGGATCTCGCCCCAGTTGCCGCCCTTCGCGGACTCGCCCCCGGGCTTCATGTTGTCGTAGTCCTCGACGGGCTGCCAGAACACCCAGGCGCTGGGCTCCAGTTCACGCAGGTCGTCGACCATGCGCTGGGCCAGGCCCAGGCCGGGCCGCATGTCCGTGAAGCTCTGGCCGTCGCCCCAGTCGCCCTCGACCTCGCTCATCCACAGCGGCTTGTCCGCGGCCTTGGCCAGGTCGCGCACGGTGGTGCGCTGGCCGGTGCCGTAGGTGTGGACGTTCATCTGGCCGACGAGGTCGCGGACCTCCTGAGGGTAGGAGTTCCAGTTGGTGGCGAACAGGCCCGGGTTGGTCTCGTCCATCGCGGAGATCTCCGCTTTCGTCCTGGACGCCTCCAGGGTCGGGGCCAGCGCGCGGATCACCTTCTGCTGGAGCTCGGGGCCGATGTGGGCGCCCTCCTGCCGGCCGCCGACGGGCTCGCCGTCCGCACCGAGCTTGGTGCCCCAGTAGCTGGTGTTCGGCTCGTTGAACGGGTCGAGCGTGTCGACCTTGATGCCGTGCGCCTTCTCCAGGCGCTCGGTGGCCCCCACCAGGTACTTGGCGAAGTCCTCCACGGACTCGGTCTTCAGCTGGTCCTTGCCCGCGTCGAAGTTGCCGGAGACGTACCCGCTCTCGGTCATGAACCACGGCGGCGAGTTGCTGAACGTCTCCCAGTGGGTGATGTCCTTCTTGATGCGGTCGATCCACCAACGCTGCGTCTTGTCGGCCTTGTTGTTCCAGTCGGCGGGGTCGTCGGCGTCCCACCAGTCGACGTCCTCGCGGGTGGTGCCGGCCGGGGCCTTCCACCAGCCCTCGACCGCGCCGCCGGCGCGCAGGTAGTCCTTGACGTCCGGGGCGTTGCCGCCGCCGATGTTGTAGCGGGCGATGTTGAGGGCGAGGCCGTCGTCCCCGAAGAGGAGCTGGGCCAGCTTCTCGCGTACCGCGGGCGGGTAGTCGCCGGTGGCGTTGGCGAACCAGACCAGGCTCGTGCCCCAGCCCTCGAACCTCTCCTGTTGGTAGGAGGGGTCGGGCCGGACGGTGACCGAGGCGGTGGCGGTCGGCTCCGCGGGCGCGGCCGGCACCGAGGTGGCGGCCAGGACGGTCCCGGTGGCGAGGGCCGTGATGCCGATGCCCAGGAGCCTTCTCCTACGGGTGGGGTGTGCCATCTCGAGTACTCCAGCTCTTCTGTGCGCCGCGCGTCCCGGCGGGACACAGAGATCGGGGCCTGCGTGGTGGGGGTCGGGGAGGCGGTATGTTTACGTAAACATTCAGTAGGAGTGATGTCTACACGGTGCGGATCTCGGCGGTCAAGGCGTCTGCCGGGACCGAAAGTTGCTTAGACGGTGTTCTATGTGGTGATCGCTCGCTGGTCCGTCTATGGGGCGGGGTACGTGGAGTTGGATTGTTCCGGACGGCTTGTGGGAGCTTGCCAGGCCGTTGATTCCGCAGGACCGGGTGCGGGCGCAGGGCGGCGGGACCCAGAACACGCCTGATGAGACGCTGTTCGCGGCAGGCGGCGGACTCGCCGCCGCCCTCGCGCTGCTCGCCCATGACCGGGCCGAGATCCGCCCGGTCTTCCGGCTGCTCCTCTACCCCATGCTGGACGACCGCACGACCACGAGAGGCGACCTGGACACCCTCAAGGTGCGTGTCTGGACGCCCAAGAGCAACCGCTACGGCTGGTCGTCCTACCTCGGCGACGCCGTCGCCGGCCCAGGCGTCTCCCCCTACGCCGCCGCAGCCCGCCGCGAGGACCTCACCGGCCTGCCGCCGGCCTGGATCGGCGTCGGCACCCTCGACCTCTTCCACGACGAAGACGTCGAGTACGCGCGCCGGCTGAATGCCAGCGGCGTCCCCTGCCACCTCGACGTCATCCCCGGCGCCTTCCACGGCTTCGACCTCGTGTCCCCCAAGGCACGAGCGCTGAAGGCCGCACTGTGACACCGACCGAAACTGAAGGCAGCCGACGCCCAGATCGCGGGGAGGTGTTCGTCCTCACGGCGGCGGCAAGGGGACCGGGCGGCAAATGGTGCCCGGACGACGTCTGCGGAGTCGTCGAGGCCGTCGGCACGAAAGTCACCCCGTTCATTCCGGGTGACGAGCTCTTCGGCATGCTGTCACGAGCCTGAAGAGACCGGTCCTGCCCGTGGTCGTACGGCAGTTGTGCGCCGTCCGGCCCCGGTACCGCGGCCAAACATCAGTCGGCCCGGCGGGCGGTGACCAGCAGGTACTCCCACTCCATGACCGTCCCGTCCTGCCCCGCCGCCAGGTTCCCGTCGCGGGCCAGGGCCGCCAGGTCCCGGTCCAGGGCGGCGGCCCGGTCGGGCTCGCCCGCGATGTTCTTGTAGACGGAGATGGTCGGGCCGTAGCGCTCCTTGAAATAGTCGCGGAACGCCTCGGGCGTGGGGAAGAGGTCGATCCGGACCGTCCGGCGCTCGGCGCGCACGTCCGTGACCCGGTCGCCGAGGAGGCCGCGCACATGGTCCTCGTCACCCCACAGCGGGGGCGGCTGCGCACCCGGCGGGGGCGGCGGCGCGTAGGGCTTCATCGCGGCGAACATCCGGCCGATGAACCCCTGGGGCGTCCAGCTCAGCAGGCCGATAGTGCCGCCGGGGCGGCAGACCCGGACCATTTCAGCTGCGGCCTGCTGGTGGTGCGGGGCGAACATCACGCCGACGCAGGACAGCACGGTGTCGAAGTCCGCGTCGCCGAACGGCAGGGCCTCGGCGTCGGCCTCCTGCCAGGTGAGCTGCGCGCCCTGCTCGGCAGCCACGAGCCGGCCGGCCTCGAACAGTTCGGGGGTCAGGTCGGAGGCGACGACATCCGCGCCGGCGAGGGCCGCCGGGATCGCGGCGTTGCCGGAGCCGGCCCCGACGTCCAGGACCCGCTGGCCGGGGCGCACGTCGCACGCCTCGACCAGGACCGCCCCCAGTTCGGGGATGACCTCGGAGGCCACGGACGGGTAGTCCCCCTGGGCCCACATCGCGCGGTGCTTGGCCTTCAGGGCACGGTCGGCGTCGGCCGTGCTGTTCTGCGTCGTCATGGCTGCGCTCCTCACCGGTCGGACGGCGGTTTCGCGCCGACGGTCTCGAGCGAGCTCCGCCGCCTCCTTAAGAGCGTAGTGACGAGCCGGGGGAGTGTCTCGCCGTCTGATGCTGGGATTCGGCGTGCAGGGCGAGCGCGCTGAGGGCGTCACCGGTCAGAGTGAGTACCTGCACGAACTGCTCAGCGGGTCTCAGTCCGTCCAGGCCAGCGCGTGTCAGGGTGGCGTGCCAGTCCCTGTCGTCTGTGGCTGGCCACTCACGCGGAGCACTGGTGGCGGTGGCTCATCGGCGACCGGGCCCGGCCAGGTGAAGGCGAAACGGTGGGAGGGCCGGTCGTACGCCACACCCCCTGCTCAGGGGTGTCCCCACACCTGCTCGCGATTCCCCAGATGTGGAATGACCTGCCTGGGGCAGGGGCCTGTTTGTCCTCATCCGACTCGGGACTCCGAAACAGTGCCGCTCCGCCGACCTGATCTGCTGCAGCGTCATGGGTTTTCTCGTTACTCCACCGCGCGGCCGATGAGTTTGTGGCTCCCGGACAGTCCAAGCTCGTGACACGCTAGGAAAGGACACCGACATGTCGGAGCTTCTCGTCGACTTCATCACCTCCCTCGACGGCCACGCATCGGGCGAGGGATGGCCCGGGTTCTGGGGCCTTGAGGGCCCGGAGTACCTCGCATGGCTCGGCGCGCAGCCCGAGGCCACCTACCTCATGGGAGCGAACACCTACCGCCTGATGTCGGGCTTCGCCGCAGGCGAGGTCCCGAAGGGCCAAGACGAGTTCAGGCCCGAAGAAGAGGCGTCCGTCGACGAGCTCACGCAAGCGTCCAAGGTGGTGTTCTCCTCCTCACTCGAGGAACCACTGACGTGGGCCAACTCCACGCTTGTCCGCGACGATGCCGTCGAGGCGGTCCGCGCCATGAAGTCGAGTGGCTCGGGGCTCCTCAGCACGATCGGCAGCCTCAGCCTGTGCCGGTCCCTGCTGCGAGCCGGACTCGTCGACCGCTTCCGGGTCGTGATGTTCCCGGTGATCACCGGGGCCACGGGCGAAGAACGTATCTACGACGGCTATCCGGACGTTGCCCTCGAGATGATCGAGCACCTCACCTTCGACGGCCGCATCCAGCTGGTCGAGTACAAGCCCCGCGTGCTTGAGCACCCGCCGCTCGGCGTCCCTGCGTGACGTCGCCCCGTCCGCCGGTCTGGACGGCCGCCAGGCCGGCGTCGGCGGGTTCGGTCGCTGGGCCCTTACACGCGCTCTTCACTCCCCACTTCCGGCGATCCGGCAGACCGCCGAACGCGGGCCCACCGCCGACATCGTGGAACTGCCTGAGTGCGGACACTTCGACACGTTCTTGCGGACAGACCTCACCTGCCGGCCGTCCGGGTCGCGTTTCGCACGGTGGGGGAAGGACCACCGTTGGTGTGTCTGGCCGGTGGGCCGGGAGAGGACGTGCGAAGCCTGGGGAATCTGGCGGGGCTCGACCGTCATCGGACGCTCATCCTGATGGAGGCGCGGGCCGCAGGCGCTTCCGAGGTGCCGGCGAACCCAGCCAGCTGCGCGTACACCGAGCAGGCACACGACCTGGGGTACCTTCGCAGCCACCTGGGCGCCGACCGGATCGACGTGCTGGCGCACTCGGCCGGTGCCCTGACAGCACAGCACTACGCCGCTTCCCATCCGGACCGGGTCCGTCGACTGGTGCTGGTCACGCCCGCCGGGCGCATCGGTCGGGAGGTGGACCCGGACGAGGTCGCATCCTTGCGGTCCCTTCGCGCCGGTGAGCCGTGGTACCGCTCGGCCGCCGAGGCGGCTGAACGGCTCGCCGCGGGGGCCTCGGGCGACGACATCGAGCAGTGCTTGGCACGCTTCCGCTACGCCACATGGAACGACGAGACCCGCACGCACCACGGCGCCGACCGTGTTCGCCCTCCGGCGTGGCCGTTCGAAGCTTTTTACCGCGGAAACCCGGCCCCGAACGAAGTGGCGGAGCGGCTGCGGCTCCTGCGGTCGGTCTCCGTCCCGGCCTCGGTGCTAGCGGGCGCCGCTGACTGCGTCGCTGGCACCCGGGCGCCCGCGCTGGCGGCGTCGCTCTACCTGGCACGGTCGGTTGGAAGTCGTGCCCGGCGCGAGCCACTACCTGTGGCTGGACGCACCGAAGCGCTTCCGCGGACTCGTTGAGGGTTTCCTCGCGGACTGAGCTCGGCCTTCCTGGTGTCAGCTTCCTTCCTGACCCTGGCACCGGACGTTGCCGAGGTGCTGGACGAGCTTCAACGATCCGCAGGCCAGCAGTCCCTGTTCGCCCCCTTCGTAGCCGTATCCGCTCAACCCGCGTCCGCCCAGCGGCGCGTCGGGCGCCGCTCCGGGAGAGCAGTTGACGCTGACACTGCCCGCGTCGGGCCGGTGGCCCAGTTCGAGCGTATGAGGCGTCTCACCGTAGACGTATGCGGATAATCCGTACGCGGTGGGATCGGCATGGACAAGGCGTCCCGTCGGGGTGAGCTCGGCGTGGTCAGCGGCAGTGGTGACACAGCCGCTGAGGTGGTCGATGAGTTCGATGCCGCGCTGATGGGAGTTGGTGTCAGCGTCGGGACGAAGGAAGTAGCGGGCGAAGGAAGTAGCGGGCGGCCGCAGCCGCGAAATGCCGGCCAGCAGTACGCCCCTCACGACTTCCCTGACGTGCCGGACGGCAGGGTGAACTGTGTCAGCGAGCCGTCTACTTGAAGATCGCACAGTTCGGAGACGAAGGTCAGCCACACGTGGGCGTGCTCAAGGATGAGGGCTTCTTCCAACAGGCGGTCGTGGGCGAAAGCCCGGGTCCCTTGGCCCCTGCGGATACGACTGCTCGGCAAGCCTCAGGGACTCGGCGCGGTCAGGTACCGGTGGATCGTCGGTGCCAGCCATGCCACGATCTCCGCCCGTGCCAGTTCCACCGCCGGCGGCATCCGCAGCACGTACCGCGTGAGTGCCAGCCCCAGCAGTTGCGACGCCATGAGTGCGGCCCGTGCCGGGACCTGGTCGGGGTCGGGGCACACCTGTCGGGCGACCGGCATGAGCTGGTCCCGAAGGATGCCCTGCATGCGCTCCGCCCCGGCCTGGTTGGTCACGCCGACCCGCAGCAGGGCGGTGAGGACCTCGTTCTTTTCCCACATGTCGAGGAAGTGCTCGACGAGGATCCGCCCCGCGTCCTGCCGGCGGTCCGCCCCGCTCACGTCCGGCAGCCGCAGGTCGATGTCGACGGCCGCCGCGAAGAGGCCCTCCTTGTTGCGGTAGTACCGCATCACCATCGACGGATCGATGTTCGCGTCCTTGGCGATGGCGCGGATGGTGGCTCGCTCGTAGCCGTCGGTCGCGAAGCGCTCGCGGGCCGCCGCGAGGATCGCGCCGCGAGTGGCGTCGGAGCGGCGAGTGGCGCCGGACCCGGGAACCGTGGGGGTGCTGTCGCTGCCATGCATGCCGACAAGCGTAGGCCAACGGGCGTAGGTCAACAAATGTTCGCCAACAACCGTTGACACCCGCCTCAGCGCCTCACTACCGTGGTCAACGAGCGTTGGCCAACATATGTTGGCAACAGGCGAGGGCAAGCAAGCGTTGGCATCAGGAGGCCACCATGAACGGCACCGCCACCCACCGCACCGTGATCATCGTCGGCTCCGGCCCCACCGGCCTCCTCCTCGCCGGTGACCTCGCCACAGCCGGCGTTGCCGTGACCCTTGTCGAGAAGCGGCCGCGCAAGATCAGCAACCTCTCCCGCGCCTTCGGGGTGCACGCCCGCACCCTGGAGCAGCTCGACGCCCGCGGCCTCGCCGACGAACTCCTCACCACCGGCGAAACCATCACCGGCCTGCGGCTCTTCCGCCGCCTCTCCCTCAATCTGAGCACGCTGCCCTCGCGTTTCCCGTTCCTGCTCATCACCCCGCAGTACGAGGTCGAGCGGCTCCTGGAGCGGCGGGCCCGGGAGGCTGGGGTCGAATTCGCGTACGAGAGCGAGGTCGTGGGGCTGCGGCAGGACGACGAGGGGGTCGACCTCGACGTGCGCGGCGCGGACGGGGCGGTCGTCATCCGCCGGGCGGCCTATGTCGTCGGCGCCGACGGTCACCGGAGCGCCGTGCGGGAGGCGATCGGCCTGGACTTCCCCGGTGTCTCCATCATCAAGTCGCTGATCCTGGCCGATGTCCGGCTGGCCGAGAAGCCCGAGGGCGTCCTCACCGTCAACGGCCGCGGCGACGCCTTCGCGATGATCGCCTCCTTCGGCGACGGCTGGTACCGGGTCATGGGCTGGAACCGCCGCAACGAGGTCTCCGACGACGCCCCGCTCGACCTCGACGAGGTCAAGGAGATCACCCGCCGTGCCCTGGGCGCCGACTATGGCATGCACGACGCCCGCTGGCTCTCCCGTTTCCACAGTGACGAGCGCCAGGCACCGCACTACCGGGTCGGGCGGGTCTTCCTCGCCGGGGACGCCGCGCACATCCACTCCCCGGCCGGCGGGCAGGGCATGAACACCGGCCTCCAGGACGCCGCCAACCTGAGCTGGAAGCTGGCCGCGGCCGTCCAGGGCCGGGCCCCCGAAGGGCTCCTCGACAGCTACGAGGCCGAGCGCCACCCGGTCGGCAGGGCGGTGCTGCGCAGCAGTGGCGGACTGGTCCGGCTGGCCCGTGCGCGGAATCCGCTGCTGCGTGCCACCCGCGCCCTTGTCTCCGTGCTCGTCGACATGGCCCCGCCCGTCCAGCGCAAGGCCCTCGGTCAGATCACCGGGATCGGCTACGCCTACCCCGCCCCCCGCGGCGCCCACCGCCTCACCGGCACCCGCGTCCCCGATGTCGCCCTGAAGGACGGCCGGCTCTACGAGGCGCTGCGCGGCGGCCGGTTCGTGCTGATCACGCCCGGGACGTACGAAGGCCCCGGTGTCCGTGAGGGGTGGCTGGCGGTGGAGCGCTGGGCGGGCGACCGCCGGACGACCGTCCTGGTACGGCCCGACGGATACGTGGCTTGGGCGGCGGAGGGTGCGGACGCGACGGGGATCGGGGAGGCGGTGGCCCGGTATCTGGGCTAGCGCCTGTCCGATGGGGCAGACCCTGCGGCCTGCCCAACAGGGCTTCGGGCTTGCGCTTTCCGTTGCGGCAACTTCTACGGTCATGTGTGTGGCCGGAGAGACCGGCACGGCGAGGGAGGCACCGGCAATGGCCTGGTCGATCGCGGAGGTGGCGCGGATGTCCAAGGTGACATCGCGGACGCTGCGGCATTACGACGAGATCGGACTGCTGCCGCCCGCATGGATCGGGAGCAACGGGCACCGCTACTACGAGGAAGCCGATCTGCTGCGGTTGCAGCAGATCCTGCTGATGCGGGAGCTGGGCCTGGGGCTGCGCGAGATCCAGGCGGTCCTGGACAGCCAGCTCGACCAGGTGTCCGTGCTCCGTGAGCACCACCAACGGCTGCTCACGGAACGGGACCGGCTGGAGACGCTGGCCCGTACGGTCGGCCGCACCATCGCCGAACTGGAAGAAGGTGAAGGCAAGGACCATATGGCGAAGATCAACAAGCCGGAGAACCTGTTCGAGGGGTTCCAGGCCCCCTCCGAGGCCGAAGCCGAGGTACGGGAGCGGTGGCCGCAGGCGTGGGAGCAGTCCCGGCAGGCCGTCGAGGCGATGACCTCCGAGGACACGGAGCGCTGGCAGCGTGAGGTGACGGCGCAGATGATCCGTATGGCGGAGTTCATGGTGGCCGGCACGCCGGTGTCCGACCCCGCGGTACAGGCCGAGGTGGACGCCAACTACCAGAGCATCTGCCGGTTCTGGACCCCGACCGCAGCCGCGTACAAGGGAGTGGGCCAGACCTATGTCGACGACCCGCAGATGCGGGCCAACTTCGACAAGATCGCCGACGGTCTCGCCGCATACCAGCGCGATGCGATGACCGTGTACGCCGATGCCCGGCTGAGCTGACCGCACGCACCTCAGGCCGTTTCGTATGGATCATCGGACGGACCAGAGGAAGGTGCCTGCGATGTGGAGTCCGGCCAGGTAGCTCATGGCGGTCTTCACGTAGCGGGTGGCGATGCCGCGCCACTGTTTTGAGGCGGTTGATGCATCGCTCGACGGTGTTGAGCTGCTCAAGGCCCAAGGGTGAAGCGGCGTTTGCCCAGGCCGAGCCGGGTCAGGTGTCGGCTGGCAGTTCGCCGGTCGATCAAAAACCGATACTGACAAGTTCGCCGCTGATCCGTTGCGCGGACCACTTGAGCTCGCCGCGCCAGGACTCGATCTGCTCGATGACCCATGCTGGAGTCGCGTTCGGACTCCGGTGCGGACTCGACGGCCGGTCTTGCTATCCCGCATCACCGTGTAGCCGCCAGCGATTTACCCACTTGCTGGCGCATGCGCGAGAGATGCCCATCTCAGCGGCGACGTGGGCAATGGGACGTTGTCTGGCACCGCTTCACGAGCCGCCTACGGCCCTCGACGCTCAGGGGCGCATTAGCGTGGGGCACTCGTCGTCCTCTCGAAGTCAGACGACGGCAGGCGCGACACCCGTCGTGCGCGCCTGCCGCATTGCGGCCTTTCAGCCCTTCGGTGCGACGCGGATACGGTTCCCGTCAGGATCGGCTGCGAGGAAGGTCAGCCCGAACCCCGCATCATGCGGCTCGCGCAGGATCGTGACCCCGTTGGACTTCCACCGCTCAAAGGTCGCGTTGAGCTCGTCGGGGCGTCCACCGTCAATGGCCAGGCACACCTCACTCGTGCGCGGGACGTCCGGTGACAGATCCTCGAACTGGCCAGACCACAGACCGAGGTCAGCGCCTGGCCCGAGGTCGAAGGTGATGTATCCCGGAGTCTCGAACGAGGGGCTCATGCCGAGGAGGCCGCCGTAGAAACGAGCTGCGGCGGGAGCGTCGTTCACGTAGACGATGGACACGACGGATGTGGTCATGGTTGTTCCTTCTCACAGGTCGAGGTACGCATCCACCAGCCTGACCGGGTTATGCGCCGCATCCTGTCGCAATTCCTGAAAAAATTGGTGTGTGACCCCAGACCGCTTCTTCACCCTGATGCTGCTCCTCAATTCGAGGGATGCCGTGACCACACAGGAACTCGCCTCAGCGCTCGGGGTGTCCCTTCGCACCATCACCCGAGACCTGAACTGGCTCCGCGAGGCCGGTCTGCCGGTGACCGCACAACGGGGCCGCCTCGGAGGCGTGACCATGCTGCCCGGATCCGGACTCGACCTCACGCGACTCACACCGGACGAGCGTGATCATCTGTCGCTCACCGGGCTGGATGAGAAGCAACGTGCGGAGCTCAACGCATCGGTCGGAAGCCGGCGCGCGCTCTCCAAGATCGCCGCTACACAGCCACGTCGAGTTCATGAGCTCCTGCCGCTCACCGACGTAGTGCACGTGGACAGCCGTCCCTGGCGTCAGGCACGAGCTTCCGGCACGACTCCGGCTTCGCTGACCGGCGCAGTGCGGCGAGGCCGCCGGCTACGGATCGAGTACGACAGCCCACGCGAGTCATGCCCACGCGACCTGGTCGTGGATCCCTACGGGCTGTTCGCCAAGGCCGGCATCTGGTACCTCGTCGCCGATCGTGCCCGAGTGCCACGGATGTACCGACTCGAACGGATCACGACGTGGAAAGAAGTCGACCAGCCACGACGGCTTCGCGAGAGCCAGACCCTGGCCACCGTCGCTGCGGCGCTCATTGATCAGTGGGAACACAACCACGCGATAGAGGTCAGCGCCACCATCGACCAGACCCAGATCGAGCGAGCGCAACGGATCTTTGGCCTACGACTCGTCTGGGACGACCATGAAGAATCCGCCACCGGCCGCAAGGTAACAATCCGCTTCCTGCGTCTGGAGGACGTGCGAGCACTACTGCCGTTCGGGAGCGCCATCACTGTGCACGGCCCCACCGAAGCCAGGGTTCACCTTCGCGACCTCGCCACCGCTCTTGCCCACCACTACGCGCCGTCACCAACGTCCTGACCCGCAACAACTAGGTCACCACCCTGAACGTGCTCCGCCGGATGATCGCCAACCTCGGAGGCAAATAGCGACCTCCCGTAGCTGCTGATCGGCTGTGCCTATCCGTCGCTACCCAACCCACCACTCACCCCAGCTCCCATCCCGTCCGCCGTCGACCTGCACACCGTGGAGCGGGCGTGGTTCATGGCGTCCAGGTGGAGAGCGCCACCGTACGAACGACCTGGACGCCAGGGGCCGCGTCTGCTCGGCTCTGCCTGGGTCGACGGCAGATGGGATGGGAGCTCCCCGCGCACGCCACTCACGGTCGGCACTCACTAGCCCGAGCTCTCGCTCGGGCCGGTGCGGGGCAAGCGGGGCCGGCCAGACTTCGGATCCATGGGCCGGAGTGTGCCGACACTGTCTGTGCGTGAGCGGCCCGCGACGGGCGATCCTCAAGCCAGGCGAGCAGACCGGCGGGGGTGGCGACTCGCGCAATGGCGTCGGCGCGGGTCCAGGCGAAGTTCTCCGTGGTGCTCGAGTCGTCGTGCGGTGGAACCGGGCGAGATCATCCCAGTCGAACCGCGCCTGCTCGCCCGCTGGGACGTCGATGCCAGGCATTCCCCATCGCGGGCGGCAGCTACTAGTCCGCATCGGGGCGCCTGAAGTGCTGGGTGGCGAGGGCCCGGTAGGCGGTGGACCGGCCGCGACGGGTGTCGGAGCTGTCCACGATGTCGTCGTGGATCAGGGCGAAGGTGTGAAGCAGCTCCAGCGAGGCAGCGGCCCGCCAGGCCACCGGCCACCTGCTCAATTCAGGAGCATCACAAGCCCCGCGAGGAGTTGCAGGGCCAGCTCGGAGACAGGAACACGACGATGTCCGTCTCGCTGCCCGGCAGGGGGTCGGGCTCCTGCCACCCGATGCGGCGATAGAACGCAAGCGTGTCGTGCGCCTGCTCCCAGGCCAGCAGCCATGCCCGACCGCCGGGCGCGGTGGCGGTGAGGGCGGACAGCAGCAGCCGTCCCAGACCGGTGCTGCGAGCGTGTGAGCGTACTCCCAGTTCGTCGACCTCGAAGGCACCCACCAGCAGCTCGCTCACCCGCTCGGCGCCAAGCCGGCTGGCCACCTTCCCGTAAGCACGGTCGGTGCGGAACGGGGCCTGGGTGGTCCAGCCCGTGCCGAAGCCATCCACCGCGCCATCGTCCGACATCGCCAGCACGGCCCGGAAACCGGGACGGTGCGCATCCGCTTCCAGCCGCTCCAGGAAAGCCGCACGCGTTGCCTCGGCGTTCCGGTGCTCCCAGGGCGGGGCGGTGAAGATCTCGACGTACGCCTCGGTGAGCTCGTTGGCGACGGTGAGGATGTCCAGGCCGAAGTACCGCATGCCGAGAAACCTATCCCCTGTCCCCCTGCTCCATGTGCGAGTTCTGGGGCAGGTCCGCGCATCGATGAACGCCTGCCCTCCCAGAGCCGGGCGAGTTTGCTGCTTCGGCTCGTCGTGCGGTACTGGGGCCGGTGGACTCACGCTGCTGGTAGCAGTGGTACAGCGCGGGTCGATGCGGCCAAGCCATAGCGACCTGATGCGCAATTGCCTCGCGTATGAGCCGCCCCGCGATCTACCCTCGCGGCCGTGACGACACACGATGCGCCTGAAGGCTCCCGGATGGCTCCCGGTGGTGCCGGGCTGGTGATCCGGCAAGAGACCGCTGACGATCACCGAGATGTGCGCGAGGTTCATACGCGCGCCTTCGGTGACAGCGATCGGGTTCCCGGGCTCGTGGAGGCACTTCGCGTTGCGGAGGCTGCATTGGCGCCGATGTCCTTTGTCGCTGTCGTAGATGACCGGGTCGTCGGGCATGTCCTGCTGAGCGCGACGCGGTTGGATGCTCCGCGCCGGATCGTGGACGTTCTGTCGCTGTCACCGCTGGGCGTGGTCCCGGAGTTCCAGCGTCAGGGCATCGGTACGCAGCTCATCGCCCACGCCCTCGAGGCGGCCGACAGCCAGGGGGTGCCGTTGGTATTCCTGGAGGGTTCGCCGCGCTATTACGGCACGCGCGGCTTCGAGGGTGCCAGCGCGGTGGGCTTCCGTTCGCCGTCGCTGCGTATCCCTGAAGCCGCGTTCCAAGTTGCCCGGTTGTCCGCTCACGAGCCGTGGATGACGGGCGCCTTCGTCTACTCAGAGGTCTTTTGGGCCTTTGACTGCGTCGGCCTGCGCGACCCCGAGGACTGAGGAGCGACCCGACTCGACCTGATCTTCAGGACTGTCACAGTGGCGATGTCCAGCTCGTCGTCGGTTGCGTGCGATCAGCGAGGCGTCGGGCCGTAACGTGAACAGGGCCGTCGGGTTCATTGGATGTGTCGTCTCAATCGGTGCACCGTGACCAAGGCCATCGGAGAGATCAGGCCGCTGCTGGCCGCCCGCGGCTTCGCTACCCCCACCGGGTTCCGCTGCGTACCCTGGCCGACGTCTTCGCCTATGCCCAGGCCGAGTGGCGTGCGCCTGCGGTTGGACGGCACCGAAATCCAGGTCCGCCGACCCGCCGCCCACCGGCCCGGAAGGCGCCGGTTCGGCTCAGGCAAGCTGCGGCAGAACACCCACGAGTGCACCGTCGCTTCCGACAGCGAGGGCCGTCCGCTCCGTCGCGGGCCAAAGTTGCTCTGTCATCGAGCGGTGCACGGCCAAAACCACCGACGAACCCTCCGCCGTGCATGAACATCATGGCCGGCTGCGCCGGCCCATCCGTCATCCCCTTTTGATGACGCGGCATTCCATACGCATCCACCCAATTCGCAGGACAGAGCTGCGTATGACAAGGAGGCGCACCGTTCCAGGTACACAGCCGGCAGAGCCAGTGGCCGACTTTCTGCTCGGGCAGGAGTGAGGGTCACCTCCCCGCCCTGGCTTGCCCGCGTCGACGGCTCGAGGCTTGCCGGGTCAGGTGCGCAGGCGCGAGAACCAACCGTCGGCCTTCTGCGGCCCTTATGACCTGGCTCCACACATGATCCGAGAAACAGCGCCTACCTCCGGCCGCCCGAGGCGAGTTCCGTCGCTGCCGTGTCTTCACCCGACCGAGTGGCGGGCCGTCAGTGGCCGGGGCGCGGGCGCTTCCGGCGGGTCGCGCTAGGCCCGCGCGCCTGCATCGTGCCCGCCCACGGCGGCGCAGCGTGGCCCCGGCCCAGGCTCAAAACCGGCAAGCGCGCCGTCGTCGGTCCCCGGCAGCGACCGCCGCCCATCGGGTCCTCCGTCGCCGGCGACCGGTATCAACCGGTGGTGAGCAAGCCTTCACGCAGTCGGGCAAGGGTGCGGGACAGGAGCCGGGAGACGTGCATCTGGGAGACGCCCAGGCGTTCGCCGATCTGGGCCTGAGTGCATTCCTCGACGAACCGCATGTGGATGATCTGCCGGTCGCGCTCGCCGAGTTCGGCGATCAGCGGGGCGAGGGCGTGGAAGTCCTCGACGAGCTCCAGGTCCGTGTCCTGGGTGCCGATGAAGTCCTGCAGGGCGGCTTCGCCGTCTTCGCTGCCGCTGATCGTGGCGTCCAGGGAGGCGGAGTTGTAGCCGTTGGCGGCCAGGCGGGCCTCGCGAACCTCGTCTTCGGGCAGGCTCATCAGCTCCGACAGTTCCTTGACCGTCGGGGTGCGGCCCAGTCGGCTGCGCAGTTCTTCGGTGGCGCGGGCCAGCTGGACGCGGGCTTCCTGCAGCCGGCGAGGGACGTGCACGGCCCAGGTGGTGTCGCGGAAGAACCGCTTGATCTCGCCGACGATGTAGGGGATGGCGAAGGAGGTGAACTCCACCTCGCGGGACAGCTCGAAGCGGTCGATCGCCTTGATCAGGCCGATCATGCCGACCTGGACGATGTCCTCCATCTCCTCCGGCCCGCGGCTGCGGAACCGGCCGGCCGCGAAGCGGACCAGGGACATGTTCATCTCGATCAGCGTGTTCCGCGCGTACTGGTACTCCGGGGTGCCTTCCTCCAGCACGGCCAGCTGCTGGAAGAACAGCTTGGACAGTTCGCGGGCGTCCTTGGGTGCCACCCGGGACGGGTCAGCGACCTTGGGCAGCTCGGCCGTCCGGGTCTGTGCTGTCGCCATGCTCATGGGCGCCATGCTGTTCCCCTCCCAGGTCGTTCCCGCCACCGCGGCCGGCCGAAGCGGCCGACGACGCACCGCCTACCCCCGCATCCTGCCCTCACTCCCCCGTCATCTCGGTCGGCCACTGGCTGCAAGGGCATCCCCCGCCCGCGTCACCCCGCGCAGCCCGCCTCTTCACCGCAGGCCGCAGGAAAGACAGTGGGGCCAGAGGGAGACGCCGGCCACTACTGAGGGCGGCGTCCTGTGATGTCACCGCCCAGGTCGTCGGGCAGGGCGATGCGGGCAGTGATGCGTTTGCCGACCGGCTCCCGCTGCACTTCGAAGCCCTGCGCGACGGCCATGACAATCTCCAGGCCGTGCTGCCCAACCCGGCCCGCATCGGCGGCCCGGGCCACCGGCAGCACCGGATCGCTGTCCCACACGACCACTTCTACCAGCGAGCCGACGATCCGCAGCTCCATCAGGACCGGGCCGGGGGCGTACTTGCGGGCGTTGGTGACCAGCTCGCTGACCACCAGCTGGGTCAGGTCCATCACGCGTGCGGAGACCGGAAGGCCGTGCTCGGCCTGGACGCGGGCAAGGAAGTCCACCGCCCGGTGGCGTGCCTCGGCGATGCAGGATCCGTCACCGTCCAGGGCGATGGTGTCCTGTATCGGCTGGGCGCCGGGCATCACGCTCCCCTCGCCGTCGGGGACTGATTCCGTCGGACCCACCTTGCTCCACCCCCGTTCACACGTCTGCGCGTACCCGGCACTATGCCGCACATGTCCCACGAGGACTGGGCAATGGGCCGCACACGTGTTCGTCGCAGCATCGGGGACGGGGTTGGCGCACGATGGTGTCGGCGCCTTGAGCCCTCATCAGTGAGCGCAGTCGGCGAGGACATGTGACAGAAACCCATGGAGCAGCCTGGCGGCCCGGCCAGCTCTCGATCGGCCACACCGCCGTCGACCCTTTAGTCACCGGGCGCGGCGAGATCGACCACCCTGTCAAGGACATGCTCAGCCAGGCCCTGCTGTCTACAACGGCGCGACGCCGCCGCGGACCGTTATGGACCTCAGCAGCAACCTTCATGGACTCCAGCGGCATCGACGTCCTCATCGCCGCCCACAGGAGCATGAGAGACGCTCACGGGTGGCTGCGTCTCGCCGGCCCCAGGCATCAGTGCTGCGGCTGATTGAGCTCGTCGGCTTGGACCAGGCCATTTCCCTGCCATCCCACCGTCGCGCAGGCACTGACCGCCTGACCCACACCGCGCTACCCGGCTTCCGCCCCCGGGGCACCCTGCCGGCGGGAGCGCCGCCGCACGGCCGCATCCAGCTCCCGCCCCACCGGCTCCGGCAGCGGCTGCCCCAGCGCCCAGGCGATCATCGACTCGGCCACCGTGTGGAGTTTGATGTTGGTGTGCTGGGAGACCTCACGCAGCACCTCGAAGCCGGCGGCCGGCGCGAGCCGGTGGGTCGCGGTGAGAACACCAATGGCCTGGTCCACCGTCGCGTGAGAGTCGATAGCGTGCCGCAGCTGCGCGTTCTCCTGTTCCAGGCGGGCGTTGGTGGCGTCGTCACGGGTGCCGTCGGGCGAGGGCCGCGGCACGCGAGAGGTCGTCATGCTGGTCTCCATGCGGGGGCAAGGCTTTCCGTACGCCTGCCCCTACCGCGACGGCAAGACACCTTCTGGGCGACGTGAAGATCACACAGGACGAGAGGCTCTTCGCCGACCATGGGATGGCGAAGAGCCCAAGGGCTGTACGCCCAACCCTTGTTTGCCGGGTGGCCCCCGCCGTCCACACTCACACCCGACGGGCCGTACAGGCCAGGCTGGCAGCCAGGACGGTGCCGCAGCCGACTCGGGGATAACTGCGGCACCCGTCACGCGCAGCCCAGCGGCGCGGCAGGAAGAACACGCCCCCGGGGCCAACCGTGCCAGTGCCCCGCCCCCCGGCCACCAGGCTGCGCTGACCGGGTGGGGCGCAGCAGACCCGCGGGGTAGTCGATCGTGCGCCGGCGGAAGACTCCGAACATGTCACCTACCGCCGGTATTGGCGGCCACTCTGCGTGCAACTCGGTCCCGGCGGTTGATCGCGGTCATCGTGCTGGTCATCTGGCTGCTGGGCTTCATCATGCGCTCCGCGGACACGGGCGACCGCAAGGGCCGCTGGTATCGCTGGTAACCCACCACCCATTCGACACATCCCCCTCGCCATGCTCGCGCACGCATTCCTGGCTGCCACGGCTTGTCAGGCCGAGAAAAAGAGGGCGCAACCGTCGGGTAATCGAGCTCACAGTGGCGGAGGTTCGGCGACTCCTGGCAGCTTGTCGTCCCCGACCCCCGCACCTGCGCGGACATCGAGGACGACGTCACGCGCTGAGCTGGTCGAACTGGCGCCGCCAACGCCAGGCAATCGCCCGCCGCTGTCACTACCTGCGGCGTTGTCGCACGATCGAGGGGCGGTCTCCGTGAGACCGCCCCCCGCACGTTCGGAGCCCGCTAGCCTCCCGCCACCCGGCGAAAGGCCAGGTCAGACAGCGGGCTCCTGCTGGAGTACCAGAAGCGTCCGTGCCGTCCCGCGCCCTCACGCGGCCCGGCCAGGGCCCGGTCAGCCATGGCTTGCCGTGTTTTGCTGCGTGGGCGTACCGGTCGTGATCCACGCTGGCGGGCGCACCCTGAGAGGTGTTGACCAGCCGTGGTCGGGGGTGATCGCCGTGCGGCTCGTACGTCTGTTTGGTCGTAAGGGTGGGGGCTACTCGCCTCGGGAAGCCTGCCTCGCCGCTGAGAAGCCCATGGCGAGCGGCGGGAGTGCACCCCTCAGGCTCCCGTATCGGGAACTGCGGTGCGGGCGTGGACAGGGACCGCGCAGGCGGGATCCCCGAGACGGCAAGGGGCTGGTCGTGATGACCGTGGCAACGCAGCAGGGCGGTGGTGGAGGCTCCAGTGGCCTCTACGACGTCCTGGAGCTCGTCCTCGACCGGGGGCTGGTGATCGACGCGTTCGTGCGTGTCTCCCTGGTCGGCATCGAGATACTCAAGATCGACGTACGGGTCGTGGTGGCCAGCGTCGACACCTATCTGCGCTTCGCCGAGGCGTGCAACCGCCTCGACCTGGAAGCGGGCCCGCGCAAGCCGGCCGGCCTGACCGAACTCCCGGGCAAGCTCACCGAATCGGGCGCCAGCGGCAAAACCAAGGGAGCACTGTCCGGTGCCGCCGAGACGATCTCCGACGCCTTCCAGCAGGCCCGTGATGAGGGGCGCCAGAAGCAGGGCGCCCGGCCCGCGCGCCGCCGGGAGGAAGAGCGATGAGCGCCTACGTCTACGGGATCACTCACACCTCGCCCCCTTCTCTCCCCGACGATGTGGACGGCATTGGTGATTCGCCGCGTCCGGTGCGTGTCCTGCGTCAGGGCGAGCTGACCGCGATCGTCAGTGACGCCCCCGAGGAGCTGCGGCCCAAGCGGCGTGACCTGCTGGCCCACCAGCGGGTGCTGGACGCAGCCGGAGAAGGTGGCGTTGTCCTGCCGATACGGTTCGCAAGCATCTCGCCGGCTCGCCGAGCGTGCGGACCACCTGCTGGAGCGGCTGCGGGTGCTGGACGGCAAGACGGAGTACAACCTCAAGGCCAGCCACGAGGAGGAGGCCGTACTGCGCCTGGTGGTGGCGGACAACGATGAGATCCGGACCCTGGCGAAAGCGAACCGGGAAGTTGGTGGCGGCGCGCATGAGGACAAGGTCCATCTCGGGGAGATGGTCGCTGCCGCGCTTCGGGCGCGCGAAGCAGCAGACGCCGAGCTGCTCCAGCAGGAACTGGGGACGGCGGCTGAGGCGGTCAGCGCCGGACCGCCGAGCACCGGCTGGCTGGCCAGCCTCTCCTTCCTCATCGACCGCAGCTCAGCAGAACAGTTCTTGGCCACGGTCGATCAACTCCGCCGGCAGCACCCGCACCTGGAGCTCCGCGTCAACAGCCCGCTACCGCCCTACAGCTTCGTCGACACCCCGGGACAGCACGCCGAGGACAGCGCCGCGGAAGCATTCAAAGCCGCAGCCGATCAGCCCACGAACGGGTAAGCCTCGTCCCCTCGCGGCTGACGCTGCGGGACGGGCCTGGCGCCGGGCGCGCTCCACCTCGACCAGCGCCAGCGGCTCATCACCGACGGGAGGAAGAGCCACGACGGCCGGGTCACTGCTGCACCTCACGAGACAGAAAGACGATCATGACCGAGGCCATGTACCTACTCGGCAAACCCTGCGTCCGCTGCGAAGAGGACCTTCCACCCGGCGACATCGCATGCAACACCGGCACCGAGACGCGCCGCATGCTCTGCCCCGATCACTTCCACAATGCCGCTGCCGAACACTTCGCTCTCCGAGGCCACGCCGACCCCTCCCTGACCGCCGACGAGGCGCTTTCCCAGGGCCTGCACGCCGTGTCCCTCCCTGCAGATCACCTGAACGGAGACGCACGGACCGCTGACACCTCAGCGCCGGTGTGACACTGCCGACGCCGTAGAGAGTGGATCAGTGGCGTCGTCACGTGTGCTGTCAGGCGCAGGCCGCGGCACGCGGGAAGCTCCCGCCATATCTGGATCTTCCGGATCAACTCGGCCTGGCGCCTTTCACTGCGTTGAGAATGCCGCCCACTCGGTTCTGCCACCGGGTCAGCGGCACACGCTCCAGGCGGTGCTCCGTCACGGGCTGCTTCACACCGCCCATGCGGGCCTTGAACCGCTCCAGCGAAGCAACGCCTCCGGACTCACCCATTTCGAAGTAGCGGCAGCCCGCCTCGCAGGCCCGCTCGATGGAGTGCAGCATAAGAAGTTGGTTCGCCCTCAGCGGACCGGCCATCTCCTTGTCGCTGCAGCCGCGCCAATAGCACCAGACCGCACCATGCCGCAACGCGATCATCGCGGCCACCGGTCTCCCTCCGACGGTGGCGAGCAGGATGCGGCAGACGCCCGGAAGGGCGGCAGCGACCGCGTGGTACTTGGCGAGCGGCTCGGCGCGCTTGCCCCGGCTCCGCACCACGGCAGGGGGCAAATGCCGTTCCCGCGCCCGCTGCTCGAGCCACCGCAGGTAGAGGTCGTAATAGATCTCGACCAGCTCGGGCGAGTTCCCGCTCTCGATGACCAGCCCGGCCCGCTCGGCCCTGCGCTGAGCGCTGCGCATGTTGCCACGCACCCTCTTGGACCACCGTTGGGACCATACGGCGTCCATACCGCCATCGAGGTCGAGAACGTGCACGGTTCGCGGTATCGAGACGTACCCGGGCGCCGGGGCGCGCAACTCGTGTGCGGCGCCGAAGGAGGGACGGATACGCGTGCGCAGTGTCTGGTCGGCGGCGAGGTCGGTGAGAACCAGGCCGAACTCGTGGGCCCGCACCCCTCCGGGCGCCAGAATGCCTCCCGTGCCCCAGCCGGGGGGAAGCGACGCCCGCACGGCGAGCGGGTCCGGCCGCCCCGGCCGACGGACCATCGGCAGGAGGAGCTCCCGGCCCTCACCTGTCCGGTAGAGGCGACCGGCATCCTGCCAGCCGCCCACCTCGCAGACGCAGTCCACCCATTCCGGCCGGTGAAACGCCATGGCCCGGGGATCGGCGGCGAGCACCTGCGCCCATTTCTCACGCGGAACCGGACTCGTGACCCGCACCGGCCCCTCGCCCGTACGGACAACCCATTCCCGCGGTGCCTGCTGCTGTGTCTGCCGGTGACTCATGCTGCCCTCCTCCACGGTGTGGACTCCTCCGTCAGGGAGGACATGCATCGTCTGCGGCAACAAGCCAGGTCAAGGGCAACCACCGACTCCCGCATCCGGCCGCAGCCCGGCGGCTGCTTGACGTGTCTGACGGGCAACCGGACCCCTGCTTCCAGGGTCACCCGCAGGGAGGTACCGCGCACATTCAGACCAAGCACCTTCCGCGGCCGGCACACACCCCGCATCTGAGACGCGCACGCACATCCGCGCCCCTATGCAGTCTGTTCCGGATCCGCCGGGCGGTCACGGCCGTCACCATGGCCCCGGGCCGCACCAAGTCAAGGACAACGGCGTGCCCTCGCCCCGCACCGTCAACCCGCAGTGGGACGGCACTGTTGGACGGCCAGCGCGAGCGTCTGGCGCACAGCAGCCCGCGGACCGTGGTGGACCTCAGCGGCGTGGGAGCGTCGGGTTCACCCCAGGTCTCCGGCTTGGCAATGCCGAATTTCTTGCCGTATTTCGGCGGCCGTCCGCCCTGCGGCGGGGAGATCCAGGGCACCGGGACCGGCTTGCGCATCACCCGGTCCGTGCACATTCGTCCAAGGACCTCCACCGGCAGCCCGGCCCGGAGGTGCGCCACGCGGGGCGTTGTCGGCGTCGAAGACGACCAGGATGTCGCGGTCGCCGACGTGCCACCGGCCCATCTCGATCAGGTCCACGACCACCCGGCGGACCTGGTCGCGACGGGGTTCAGAAGGTATCGAGATGAGTTCTGGCGCCCCTTCGAGTGTCCGGTCAACAACGAGACGAGACGAGTCGTATTGCATCACTCCGGGGCATGCATCATGATGACGACGCAAGATGACGAGACGCCTCGTCTCGCTATCGAGTCGTGGATGTGGGGAGCGGTGCCATGAATCAGCGGTTTGTCCAGGTCGACCCGGCGGTGCGGCTGTGGTCCGAGGTGCGCGGCGCCCCTCAGGATTCCACCCTGTTACTGATCATGGGAGCCGGGGCGTCTGGGCTGGGCTGGCCGGAGGGACTGGTTGATGCGTTGGCCGTGCGCCACCGCGTCATCCGCTACGACCACCGGGACACCGGCCGCTCCAGCTTGAGTTTCGACACGCACCCGTACCGCATCGTCGACCTCGCCTCGGACGCGATCGCCGTCCTCGACGCGTACGAAGTGGAACGGGCGCACATCGTCGGTCACTCCCTGGGCGGCATGCTCACCCAACTGCTGATCGCCGATCATCCCGAACGGCTGCTCAGCGCGACGGTGATGGGCACCGGCGCTCTCAGCAGCACCCCACTGTCGCACCCGGACGGCTCCCGAACTCCCGTAGACGGACTCCCGCCCATCGACGCACGGGTGCTCGAACTGTGGTCCCACCCCCACGAGGACCGTGGCCTGGAGGGCGAGCTGGACCACCGCGTGGAGCACTGGCGGCTGCTCAACGGTGATCAGATCCCCTTCGACTCCGAAGAGTTCCGGGCCTCGGAGCGCCGCATCATCGAGCACGCCGGGCGCTACGAGGCGCCCATGACCCACGGGCGCGCGGACCACTCCGGCATGGACCGCACAGAGGAACTTGCGCGCACCGAGGTGCCGACCCTGGTTATCTCCGCCCCGGCCGAACCCGTCTTCCCACCGCCGCACCCCGACCATCTCGCCCAAGTAATCGCCGGAGCACGGCTGGTGGAGATACCGGGCATGGGGCACGCCCTGCCCCGCGCCGTCCACGCTCCTCTGGCCGCGGCCGTTCTCGACCACACCCTGGCCACGGACGCCCGCGCCCGACCAGGGGCGGGGACGTAACCTGGGCTAAGCGCGGCACCTGCCCCAGATCCGGACGCTGGAGTCGGTGCCAGTGGTGGCGAGCCAGGCGCCGTCCGGGCTGAACGCCACCGCGGCCACCGGCCCGGTGTGGCCGGTCAGGGTGCGTACCAGCTCAACGTCCTGTTCGCTTCGAAGTCGTCATCATCGGCGGCCTCGGCTCGCTGTGGGGCACCCTCGCCGGCGGCATGGTGCTGGGCATCGCGCAGTCCGTCGGCGCCCAGATCTCGCCCGACCTGCCGTTGCTCGCCGGGCATCTGGTGTTCCTGGCGATTCTGGTTTTCCGGCCGCAGGGCCTGTTCGGCAGGAGTGTGCTCGCATGACCGCCCAGACCACCGCCGTCGACTCCCCGCCGGCCCCGTCCGTGCCCCCCGCCGTCCGACGCGGCGGCCGCGCCGCCGCCCTCGGCCTGACCGGGACGTTCCTCGTCCTGGGGGTCATGGCGAGCCTGCCCTACGTCGTCGACAACGGCGTCACCACCCAACTGGTGAAGCTCTGCTACCTCATCGCCCTGGCCTCGATGTGGAACCTGCTCGCCGGATACGCCGGCATGGTCTCCATGGGCCAGCAGGCTTTCATCGGCCTCGGCGCGTACACGCTGTTCGTCGTCAACGACCACGGAATCAACGTCTACGCCGGCACGCTCGTCGTCTCGGCGGTCGTCGCTCTGATCGCGTGGCCGGTGTCCTACATCGCCTTCCGGCTGCGCGGCGGCTACTTCGCCGTCGGGACATGGGTGATCGCCGAGGTCGTTCGCCTCATCGTCGTCCGCTTCGACTCCCTCGGTGCCGCGAGCGGCCGCAGCATCACCACCATCACCGCCGAACCGGTGCTACGGCAGGCGTACACCTACTGGTTGGCCCTCGCCGTGATGGCGGCGGCGGTGCTCGGCACGCATCTGGCTCTGCGCAGCCGCCTCGGCCTGGACCTCCAGGCCATCCGAGACGACGAGACCGCGGCCGGCTCGCTCGGCGTGAACGTCACGCCTGGCAAGCGGATCATCTACATCGCGGCCGCCGGCGGCTGCGCCGCCGCCGGAGCGGTGATCTGCGTCAACAGCCTTGGGGTGGCCTCGCCTCCACAGATCTTCGGAGTGCAGTACACGGCCCTGATGATCTTCATGGTCGTCATCGGCGGCATCGGCACCGTCGAAGGCCCGGTCATCGGCGCACTCGTCTACTTCCTCCTCGACAAGTACTTCGCCCAGAGCGGCGTCTGGTACCTCGTCGTCATCGGCGCCGCCTCCATCGCAGTCTCCCTCCACCTTCCGCGGGGCCTGTGGGGAACCCTGGCCCACCGGACCGGTTTCGCGATCTTCCCCGTGACCCACAAAGTCCTGCAGACCGCGCGACGTGACGAGGCCTGACAGCCGCCCAGGCGCCCTGGCCGTGCCCACCGTCCAGGACGAGCCGCACCGAGTACGGAACGTCGGCTCAGGGCCACCCGGGCGACTCGCACGCCGCTCCAGGTGACGGGACGCTCCCCCGCGGGACAGACCGGGCAGGAGGCCTCAGAACGGGGGCTCGTCGTGTCGTCAGGTACCGTCCGACAGCTCGAGCGGGCGGGTGGTGTACCGCTGGAGGACGGCCAGGGCGTCCTCGACGCGGTCGACGTCGATGAGGTAGCCGGCCAGGTCATGACTGTTCGCATGGGCGTGCTGTTCGAGGACCGCGATCGCCTCCTCGGTGCGTCCGGCGCCAGCGAGCAACTCAGCGATGTGCGGCGCCGCGTACGAGGTGGCGCCGTCGGGATGGGAGCGGACCTGTGTGATCGCTTCGTCGACGCCGTCGCGGGCGGCGATCAGCGGCAGCCGTATCCAGTACAGGTCCCAGTCCTCCTCGCCCCCGCGGGCGGCGTCGAGGGCGTCGAGGTGTGCCAGGCCGTCCCCGGGGCGGCCCCGGTCGAGGCACAGGTCGGACAGAGTATGGAGAGTCCAGTCGTCCCCGTTGTGGGCGTCGGCCTGGACACGCATCACGTCGATCGCTTCGTTCCCCCGGCCGTGCCGGACGAGGAGCTGCGCGAGCTCGAAAGCCGAGTTGGGGTCGCGGGTCACGGGTCCGTTGGCCTGCCGGTATGCGGCGATCGCCCCTTCCACGTCGCCGCGCTCCTCCAGCAACCTCGCGAGCGCCTGTACGGCGTACCTCGAGTCATCAGTCGCGGCGGCTGCCCGAAGCTCGTCGAGCCGGCCGTGCCGTGCCAGCAGCCCGGCCAGTTGCTCACGGTTGTTGAGCAGCATGGTGCTGCCGGTGCGCAGCAGGGCGATCGCCTCGTCGGTGCGGCCCTGACGCTCGCGGATCCTGGCGAGGAGCCCGATCGCCGTGTCGCGATCGAGGCCTCGGCAGCACCACGGGAGGTCGGAACACCGGTGGTCGGCCCGGGCTTCGAGCAGCGCGGCGGCTTCCTCGTCGCGGCCGGCGGCGGCCGCGACGTCGACCAGTACCACCAGGAGGGACGGCTCGCCGACATGGGGGCGCAGCAGTGTGAATGCCTCCTTGGCGCGGCCGTGCCGGGCGAGCAGGCGCGTGTAGGACTCCAAAGCCAGTGGGTGTCCGGCCTCCATGCGGACCCGGATGATCTCGATCGCCGCGTCGACGCGGCCCCAGCCCTCCAGCAGCTCGGCCGCGGCTACGACGGCCGTCCACCAGCCGGTCGCCAGGTACGGAGCGAGCACCTCCAACGCCTCGGCCTGCCGGCCCTGCTCACCCAGCAGCCACGCCCACGCCAGCGCGCAAAACCACTCCCCGCGCCCGGCGTGCAGCTCCACCACGTCGACGTGGCCGCGTTCGAGCATCCGCGAGACCAGCTCCGGCGGAATGCAGCCGGACCGCGTCCGGACCCGATAGTCAAGATCAGTAGCGTCCACGGCCACGCACCATAGCGCTCGCTTCCGACACCTTGCCGACGCCCCCAACGCTCCCCGGTCCAAGTCCGGTCAGGACTCCCCCAACGAGCAGACAACCTCGCCGAACGCCTCGTCACATGCCCAGAGACCAGCCCCACACCGTCACCCTCGCCCGCTGAACTCCAACCTGGCCAGGTGCAGTTCGGGGCGAGGCAGCCGACGAGAAGCAGCTGAACAAGACCATCGCCCCGCTACGGCCGCGTCGATCTTTTGTGCATCGACGATCTCGGATATATGGAACTGGCCCGGCACGGCGCCGAGTTGCTGTTCCAGGTCCTGATCAAGCGCGAGGAGAAGAACAGCGTCGCCATCGCCTCCAATGAGTCGTTTGGTGGGTGGACGAAGACCTTCACGGCTACCGGCTCGTCGGCACCTGGGCCAAGGCAGAACAGGCTGTCACGGCCTCAGCAGCCGGGGAATGGCGCGGTCGCCGACGCTCCGCTGCCAGTCTCCGGATGGGCTCATCCGGCCATGCCGTGGGGAACGGCCAAGTGTTCCCGGGCGAACAGTCGAGTCAGAGTCAGCGGATCGTCTTGGGAGCAGGCATCGGCGACCTCGTCGATGAGTTCGTCGTAGTCGGGACCCGACTTGCCCTGATAGGCGTCGGTCATGCGGCCCCATTCGTCCCAGTTCAGCATTTCCTGCTTGCAGAGCGCCGCGAGGTCGCGGACGGCATTGCCGCTGATCTCGGCCGGTCCCCAAGCGAAATCGACACCGGCCACCCCGAACTTCTGGCCATCGACCAACCCTTGGCGGTACTGAACCCATGCCTCGCCGCCGGTCAGGAACTCGCCCGGGGCGAGATCCTCGGGACGCTCGACATAGTTCTTGCCGAGGTGTTCGGTGTCGACGCGCACCCAGCGCCGCTGGTCGGCGTTCCAGTACTCGGTGACCCAGTGGTCAACGCCGCAGCCTTCGAGGAAGTAGGTCCCGAAGCCGCACCGGGCCCGCGAGGGGATGCCCCTCGCTCGCAGGAATGCGCAGGCGATGGTGGCGAAGTGCCGGCAGGTGCCGATCACCCGTGTCTCGAGGGTGCGAGCCTGGTGCAGCGGGGACGAATCGAGGGCGATCAGAGCGGCGATCAGCCCGCTGACCGGCCGGATGTTCTTCTCCGCGAGCCGAGCCTCGCCGATCCCTACCGCGGTGGCGTCCGACGGCTGAATGACCAGGCCCTGCGCGGCGGCACAGATACCAACGGGGTCATCCGGCAGGCTCTCGACGAGCTGGAGTTGCGTCGCGTCCAGGCTCGTGAAAGGCCCGGGCTGAGAGTAGTTGAGCACGTCATCGGCCATAACCGGGCATGGTAAACGGCGGGTCTGACATCCGACCCGGTGCGGCCCAGCCGATCCACGGTGCTGCCCGAAACTCGCTGCCAGACGTTGTTGCTTCTCACCCGCCATCACGGGGCCCGAGCCGAAGAGCCCGCCAAGGCCGACTGACGCCTGCGGCTACGCACCCGACGGCCCGCAGTCCTGCGACGGCGAGGCGTCCCCCATGACTGACCTCACTTATTGAAGTGAACGAAGCCGGTGCGGGTCGCCGGCCGGATGATGAGGCGGCACGGTGACCAACCACGATGAGGCAGCGACTGTCCGACCGTTGACCCTGGCATGGGTGAGCCGGCGCCTGCAAGCCGGTGAATGCATCATCAGAACTCAGGCGCTGCGCGGTGGCCTCTCTGCCGAGATGCGGAAGCTGACCATCGGCACTCGAAGCAGAGGCACGCGGGACCTGGTGCTGCGGACCTACGTCAACGTGGAACACGCGGAGGACTGGTTGGACCGGGAGGCCGGCGCCCTGACCCAGCTTCCGGGAACCAGCGTGCCAGCTCCTGGACTGGTCGCGGTTGATCCGACTGCCACGCATTGCGAGTATCCGTCCCTCCTCATGGCACATCTGGCGGGCCGGACGGTCCTCGACGACGAGGGATTGGACAGGCGGCTCCCCCTGCTGGCCCGCCAGCTCGTTGCGATTCATGCGTTGCAGCCCACCAAGCGGCCGCGGGGGTATGTGACGTTGACGACCGCCGACACGGGTGGCTGACCTCCTGGGACGAGCAGGTACTGGCCGAGGGCGCCATGGACCACTCCGCGCCGGCCCGCCACATCCCCCACTGCTCGTCACGCTCCCCCACTTACAGAAATACCCCCTAGGGGTATATCGTTGTGGTGCGGGACATGGGATCGGGTCACACTGGACGGGAATGGGGATGACGGTCATGGACCACACCGCACACCACACCAGCACCGCACACCAGGCGGCCAGTGGGCACGGCGGCGCGTCCTGGGGAACGGCGGCGAAGGCGACGCTGCACTGCCTGACCGGATGCGCGATCGGCGAGATCCTCGGCATGGTCATCGGCACCGCCCTGCTGTGGGGCAACGTGCCCACGATGGTCCTGGCGATCACCCTGGCATTTGTCTTCGGCTACTCCTTCACCCTGTTCGCCCTCCGTAGGGCGGGCCTGGACTTCAAGAGCGCCGTCAAGGTGGCGCTGGCCGCGGACACCGTCTCTATCGCGATCATGGAACTCGTCGACAACGGCGTCATCGCCCTCAGCGGTGCGATGGACGCCCACCTGTCCGACACTCTGTTCTGGACCGCGCTGCTCGGCGGCTTCGCCGTCGCATTCGTGATCACGACCCCGGTCAACAAGTGGATGATCGGCCGGGGCAAGGGCCACGCCGTCGTCCACGCCTACCACTGACCTCCCACAGCGCGAACGCCGAGGTCAGATGGCGATGCCCGACGACCTGACCAAGTGCATCCGTCTCGACCTCGGGGCACAGGTTCAGTGCGGCAGGAAGTTCTGCTCGCGCCGGTGGCGGCGCCCGTGGCGGGTCAGGCCGCGCGGCTTGAAGACCGACAGGGCTGCCGCGGTGAGCAGGACCACCAGGGCGGCGGCCCCGTCTGCGATCAGCTGGATGCGCATGCCTTCCAGCTCGCCGCCCGAGAGTGCGGCCCGGGCCGCCGCATCGGCGAGGTGTCCGACCGGCTGCATGTGCACCAGCAGGAGCAGCGTGGCCGGCACGGTAATCAGCAGTTTTGCGATGACCCAGTAGTGGCGCAGCAGCCCCCAGACGGTGCCAAGTGACTGGAGAACGCCGGTCAGCAGCGAGGCGATGCTGAGGGGAACGATCACCGACCATCCCACCAGCTCCATCGCCACATAGGCGCCCTGCACCGTCTGAGGCGAACTGCTGGACAGCCCGGCGACGGCCAGCGCCAGGAAGGCGGCGACCGCCCCCAGCCAGCCGACCGAGGCGATGACATGGAGGGTGAGGGTCAGCTTGCGCAGCCGCGGCGGGAACGGTCTCACGGCGTATGCCCGTGCGTCCCACCGCCGGCCAGGTGCACGATCACGAACACCACGACCAGGACGACCGCGACCGCCGCGGACATCTTCACCCAGCGGGGCGCCCCGTCGTCGTCATCGGCATCCGAACGAGGCGGTGAGCCGGCCATGGCGTCCTCCACATGTTCGGTCCGGAGCGTCGGCGCCCCGGCCCCGTACTGTTTTACGAGACACAGTGTCTCCCTTGCGGCGGAGTGTATCTACTTCTGGACGTCCCTATCCTTTGGGGGTGCCCAAGCTGTGGAACGAGACGATCGACGCCCACCGTCACGCTGTGCGCGAGGCCATCCTGGACGCCACCGCCCAGCTGGTGGAGGCGGGCGGCCTGCGGTCGGTGACCATGTCACAAGTCGCCGAGCGGACCGGCATCGGGCGCGCGACGCTCTACAAGTACTTCTCCGACGTCGACGCGGTCCTCCTCGCCTGGCACGAACGCCAGATCACCGGACACCTCCAGCACCTGGCGGAAGTCCGCGACCGCGCCGGGACGGCCGGCGAGCGCCTCAAGGCCGTCCTGCGGTCGTACGCGGCCATCACCCGGCAACGCCACCGCGGCGAACTCGCCGCCCTCCTCCACCAGGGCGAGCACATCACTCACGCCGAACGGCACCTGACGCGCATCGTGGAAGACCTCATCGCCGAGGGCGCGCAAGCAGGCGACCTGCGGGCCGACGTCCCACCCGCCGAGCTCGCGCACTACTGCCTCCACGCCCTGACCGCCGCCGCCGGCCTGACCTCCCAAGCCGCCGTGACCCGCCTCGTCAACGTCACCCTGGACGCACTGCACCCCATTCCCTGACCTATGCAAGACGGGTGGGCATGACTGCACCGTGCCCGCCCCGATCTCTCCCCCCGCCGACGTCCCTCGCCCGACGTCGCCGCCGCGCTGAGGGCGGCCAGGCGCGGCGGCCCCGCCGACGCGCCACCGGTGAGCGCGCCCCGATCCCCGTCTGCGTCCGCGCCGCCCATCCCGCCCTCCCTCATCCTCAACTCCAGCCAGGGCATGGGCCAAGGAGTCGCAACGGGGATGGCAGCGGCCCGATCACACCCGTACGCCCATGGTGACCTGGGAGGACTCCAGGGCGCGGGGAAGGAACTCACTTGTGACGCGCTGCGGTCACCTTCTCAGCCGGTGGGCTCGTACTCCCCTCCGGCCGCTGGTAGAGCGCCGGGGGCCTCGTCGCCGTTGCGGATCGGAGACCGTGGCGAACCAGGACGTGGCCCAGACCGTGATCCGGTCCGACTCATGGATCGTCTCGAAGGGGTGGTCGTCCCAGTGTCCGTACGACGTGACCATGACGGCCTCGCCGGGGAGAAGCCAGTAGTCCTGGCCGAAAGGCTCCAGCCACAGCTCCAACAGCCCTTCGCCGTCGTTCTGCACGAGCATCGGCACAAAGCCTTGTGCTGCGCCGACGCGGCGACTGCCGGGGCTGGACGCAGGCCGACCCTCTGACGTAGTCATCACGCGAGCACTGTCACAACCAGCTGCGGTGCCCAGTCACACCATCGCCCGCGTCCAGCAGGTTAACCGGGCGTTGGACTGCTCACTGGAGACGGAGACCGAGCAGCTCTTCAACGAACTCCTCAACGGACCGGGTACGGGAACGTGCATCCGGGATCCGCGACTTCGCTCACCTTGCGGGCGATTCGGTGGCAGCGGACTGGCAAATCCGCTGTCCGGTTGACAACGGCTAGTTCACGGGCCTGATGCGGAGGGCTCCCGGACGGATTGCCGGAGCCTCTGCGATCCATCACCCGGCTGTTCGTTGAGCGGTCGTGCCGTCAGCCACCGCTCGGCTGGATTATCTTCCGGCCCGCGGTACTCCCGCCGTCTACGGCGACCGACGCACCCGTCATGTACGGGAAGTCGTCGCAGGCGAGTCCGAGCACCGCGCGCGCGATCTCCTCGGGCTCGGCCATCCGCTCGAGACCGTCGACGTTGAGCGGCCCCCACGCCCGCTTGTACTTCGCCCATTCCGCGTCCGGGATTCCCGGCGGGCGGACGAAGGGGGTGTCGGTGGTGCCGGGCAGCAGGGCGTTGAGCCTGATTCCCTTGGGCCCGTACGCGAGTGCCGCGGATTTCACTATGCCCTGCACGGCCCGTTTGCTCGCGGTGTAGGCGGCGCCGTTTGACCGCGCCTGCTCGGCCGCCGACGACGAGGTGCAGATGATGACGCCGCGCTGCGCCCGGAGCATGTGCGGGATCTCGTACTTGATCGCGAGGAACACGCCCCGGGCGTTGGTGGCCTGGACGTCGTCCCACTCCTCGACGCTCATCTCATGGGGCAGTTTGCCGCCGCCGATGCCGGCGTTGTTGAAGGCCACGTCGAGGGAGCCGTAACGGCTCGCGACCCGGTCCACGAAGCTTCGTACCTGAGAGGCTTCCCGGACGTCGGCCTGGATGTACGTGGCTTCGCCGCCCGCGTCCCGGATCTCCCGTTCCACCTGGCGCCCCAGCTCGGCGCGTCTGCCGCAGAATCCGACATGGGCGCCCTCTCCGGCGAACGCCTTCGCCGCCGCCCTGCCGATGCCGGATGTGGCACCCGTGATGAGCACCGACTTTCCCCGGAAGCGTCCGCCCTCGGTGCGGGAGCCGGCCTGAGCGCCGACCGCATGGGCGGGAGTGCCGAAGGCCGCACCGGCCAGGCCCAGGGCGGCCGCACCGCCAAGGAGGGACCGCCGCCCGGTGTCCGCGGATTTCGAGTTCGTGGCGGTACGCGTGGCGGTACTCGTGTTCATATTCATGTCCGCGTCCGCCTTCACGTTCGTATGCGCATTCACATTCATGACGATCACGCTCGCAGCCCGTCCCGGCCCCCGAATCCGTCCGCGGGCCGGACATCGCGGCCGGTGGGAGGAGGCGCCCTCCTCCCACGGCAGGACCCAGGCGGGCGGGCCTCCCGCCTATCGTGGGCGGCGTGAACCGACCTTGGATCGAGCTTGCGTTCGACAGGAGATTGGCCGTCATACGGGTCCTGGTGCTCGCCGGCGTCCTGATCGGCGATCTCCTGCTGCTGCATCGGCCGTCCGGGGCGCGGGACTGGGGCCTTGCCGCAGCCGGGCTCATGTTGTGCCTGGCAGCGGGCAAGTGGGCGTTCGGCGCGCTTCTGGCGCAGTCGGTGCTGCTCGTCGCCGCACACACACTGGGCGCGAGCACCGTTTCGTCGTTGAAGGTGCTGGCCGCGGTCACTCTCTTCGAGCTGGCAGTGCAGCGGTCCGGGCGCCGCCTCGCAGCCGGGACGACGGCACTGGCGCTCGCCGTCGCGGTGAACCGCCTTGATGACCTGCCCGGCGAACTCCTCCCGGTGCTCTACAAGATGGGCATCGTCGCCGGCCTGCCGCTGCTCATGGGCGCGTACGTGCGCGTGACCCGCGGCGCCGCGCTGCACGCCCGCGCGTACGCGCATCAGCAGGAACTCCGTGCCGAACAACAGCTGCTGGCGGCCCGCGCCGCGGAGCGCACCGCCATCGCGCGCGAGCTGCACGACCTCGTGGCCCACCACGTCTCCTCCATGGTGCTGCGCGTCGGTGTCGCCCGGCATGTCGTCGCCCCCGGCAGCACCGACCCGCGGATCACCGACGTCCTCGACGACCTGCACGCCAGTGGCAGCGCGGCACTGACCGATCTGCGGCGCCTGGTGGCCGTACTGCGCGCCCCGGACCATGCCGGTCCCGACACGGGTTCCCTGGTCACGCCCTGGGCGCTGCCGGCCGCGCTGGAGTCGGTGGTGGCCCACAGCCGCCGGACCGGCCTGGTCGTGACCGCTTCCGTGGATCCCCGTGTCGCGCGGCTCGACGCGGTACGCGGCCTCGCGGTCCTCCGCCTGGCCCAGGAGGGCCTGGCCAACGCGGCCAAGCACGGCGGGCCCGGCGCACACGCCGAGCTGGCCGTGCGGGTGGCCGATGGCGCCGTACACGTCACGATTCACGACGACGGGGCCGGACAGGCCCGACATCCGTCCCCGGGCCCGTCCGGACACGGGCTGATCGGCATGCGCGAACGCGTGGACCTGCTCGGCGGCCGGCTGGATGCGGGCCCCGCAGCTCGGGGCTGGCGGCTCACGGCCGAACTGCCCGCCTTCGCACCCGACATGGAGCCTCAACTGTGATCCGCGTCCTCGTCGTCGACGACCAGCAGCTTGTCCGCATGGGGCTGCGCATGCTCTTCGAACAGGCCCAGGACATCGAGATCCAGGGCGAGGCGGACAACGGCGCGGAGGCGGTGCGGCTGGCCGAACGCCTCACTCCCGACGTCGTCCTCATGGACCTGAGAATGCCCGGCATGGACGGCATCACGGCCACCCGCCGCATCCTGGCCGCGCGCCCGGCCACCCGGGTCGTCGCCCTCACCACGTTCGACGACGACGATCATCTGTATCCCGTGCTGGCGGCCGGAGCCTGCGGTTTCCTCGTCAAGGACACACCGCCGACCGAACTCCTGGACGCCGTACGCCGGGCCGCCGGCGGAGAGGCCCCCTTCAGCCGGGACGCCCTGGACCGCCTCGTCGCCCAGGCTCTCCACACCCGGTCCGTCTCCGACGCCCCCACGGACATCCCGGTGCCGGCCATCACCCCGCGCGAGCGGGAGGTACTCGGCCTGCTCGGCGTGGGACTGTCCAACAAGGAGATCGCCGACCGGCTGCATCTCGGGGTCACCACGGTGAAGACCCACGTGGCGAGCCTGATGACGAAGACCGGTCGGGACAACCGCATCCGTCTCGCCATCCTCGCCGTCCTCACCGGCATCACTCCGGACTGACCCGCCAGCTGCTCCGAGACGGCGCCGCGAGGGCCCTACCACGGTGTGGACCGACGGCCGCGTGTACTACCCGCTGCACTGCCCTTCTGTCGGGCTTCTCGAAGAACGAGCGGTAGGCGCCCTCACGGATGTCGTGGTCAGTGTCTCTGCCCTGGGCCGCTGCGGTGCACGACACGTGATGCGGACGGCGGCGGCTTGATGTGGAGACGTAGGCGCGGCCCAGCGGCCCTGCCTCAAAAAAACCGGTGGGTCCTTCGCCGTGGGCGAGGCACAATTCCCTGGGGATCGGGGCGAGGGGGAGCTTGTTTGGACGTGTTTGCGTGTGCCGGGTGTGGCACGGAGCTGACGGCGCCAGTGTCCCGAGTGGCCCTCCCGGTCCATACCCATCACGGGGGATGGGAGGAACTTCATCCTCCGCTGATGGAGCCCGCGACGTACGCCGTCGACCCCCGACCCACTGGACCGCCGTGGCGGTTGTGGGAGGAGGTCGGAGAGGACGCGGCTGCCCGGCAGGGCGTGTACGCACCGGTGTACTCCGTCTCCTTCGGCGCGCGGAACAGGATCGTCATCGCCCCCGGCGAATCCCGGTCCATGGCCCTGATACCCGAGAAGTGCGAGGGCTACTGCCAGGGGTTGGACGGCCGGGCCGGCCCCAACCTGGCGTGCGAGGGGTGCGGGCGGGCCGTGGCGACCCGCATGGACGACTGCGGACTGTGGCAGACGGTATGGCTGGAGCCCGGCACGGTCGTACGCCGCCCCTCAGGGCTCCCCGCCGGTCCGCCTCCCGACTGGGACGAGCTGGAGCGCGCCGAGCACCGCGTCCCTCCCGTCGAACCCGACGGGTCGTGGAGCCGTCGCTGGGAGGCGGCGGTCGGGGTCGCGCTGGCTCACCTCGTGGCGGCCACTGAGGACCGCCCCGTGACCCTTCCCGCCGGCCCCGTCACCGAGCTGCTCGGCCACGCCGTCGGCCGGTACCTGCCGGCCGGGCCCGATGCCCGTACCGTGGGGCTGGCCGGCCCCGGAATCCGCACGCCCCGGCCCCGTCCCGACGTCCTCCTCGTCCCCCGCCACCCCCTCACGGGCACACCCTGGCGCCCACCCGGCGACGACGCGGCCGTGGTGCCGCTGGACAGCGGGGTCTGGGCGTACCTCGCCCACCCGGGCGAGACCTCACCGATGCCCGCGAGGGGGGTGCTTCCGGACGGCGTCCTGCGCGACGACTATCCCCTGCCGCCGCGCCCCTGGCGCCCGCTGACGCCCCACCACCGGGCCTTCGAGTACACCCTGGTCGGGCTGCCCGCCGTACGCGCCCCCCGGCTGCGCAGGTACCACGACGCGTACCGGTCGTGAACGCCTGACCGGGCGTCTACGGCACCGCGATCGCAGCGGTCCGCTCATCCTTCGGTTCGGATCTCAGGTCTCTTTGATCCGCCAGGAACTTCCTGGTCTTTCCCGCAAGACGGGGGATGGGGTTCTTCGGTGAGCGTTGCCGCTCAGAGGGGTCGGTGTACGGGGACACGGAACCGGAAGAACTACTCCGGCAAGCACGTTGGACGCGGCGCCTACGCCGCGCTCGTCGCGGACCGGAACATCCTGCGTTTTTGCTCGGCCAGCCGGTTCAGGACCCGGCGATCACGAGGTCCTCGGCCGGGGATGGCCTGGCGACGGCCGTGCGATCCGCAGCCGCTCGTCCCACCCCAGCCCGACCAGGAGTCCTGCCGCACTCGCGAAAACGGCCGCTCGGCTTGGGCGTCCTTCCGCCCGCTGTCGGGCGGCGGTGCCAACGCTGCCTCACCGTTCATGACCGGACCTCCTCGACAAGCGATCCCACCCGGTCGACTGCGGCCCGCAGGCGCTGCGGCGACGGGTGTAATGGTGGGCTCGGGTATGGAACTCCCGGAATACCCCCCTCGACCCGTCGGGAAGCGGCGAGAGAGCCTCGCGTAGGTCTTCAAGCCGGCGGTAGTGGAGGGCGCTCATCCCGGCTTCGCGGGACGCAGTGACATGGGCTGCGGTGTCGCATCTGCTGGGCGCGGGAGTCCGGATCCCGCATGATGCATGCCGCTGGGCCAGTGTCAGCCCGCCTTCGCGGCAGCATCGGGGACCTCCGCCGTCGACGCCGCAGCGTTGGCAGGCGCGGGGGCCGGCCGGGGCTGCTTCTTCAGGCCGAGTCCGATGAAGGCACCGGCGAGCGTCCCCATGGCGGCGACCCACCCTGCCATCCTTAGCCCACCGACCAGCTCCTGGGGGCCGGGGTTGTGGCCTGCGTGGGAGTTCGCCACCGCGACCAGGGCCGCGAGGCCGAGGGCGCCGCCGATCTGGCGGCACGTGGAGGCGAGCGCCGAGGCGACCCCCTGCTGGGCCGGTTCGGCCCCCGAGGACGCCACCGCGACGAAGAGCGACGGGAAGGCGAAGCCGCCGCCGGCGCCCCAGATCGCGATCCCCGGGAGCAGCGCCCAGTAGGAGCCGTGCGTGGACATGCCGGCGATGATCGCGGCCAGACCGACGGCGGTACCGACCGTGCCGAGGAAGAGCGTCGTACGGACGCCGAGCCGACCCAGCACCCGGGCATTGAGCTTCATCGCCACCACCATGCAGATCAAGGTCGGCGGCAGGAACGCGACGCCGGCGGCGAGCGGGCCGTAGGTGAGCACCGTCTGCAGGTAGGTGGTGAGCAGGTAGTACGTACCGCCCAGGGAGGCCTGGAAGACGATCAACGCCAGCATGGGGACGGTCAGGCCCCGCAGGCGGAACAGCTTCAGCGGCACCAACGGGTCGGCGGAGCGCTTCTCGATCAGCACGAAGACTGCCAGCAGCAGCGCGCCGGCCGCCAGGGCACCGACGCCCTCGATCGAGCCCCAGCCCTTGGCCGGACCACTGACCAGGCCGAACACCAGCAGCGTCGAACCGATCGTGGCGACCACGGCCCCGCCGGCGTCGAAGCTGCGGCCGGTGCCGAGCGGGCGGTCGGGCGGCAGGATCCGGGTGGCGGCGAACGCCGTGATCAGTGCGAGCGGGACGTTGACGAAGAAGACCCAGCTCCAGCCCAAGGCACCGGTCAGCACGCCGCCGAGCAGCGAGCCCGCGGCCAGGCCCGCGCTGCCCATGGCGCCCCAGACGGACGTGGCCCGGTTGCGTTCGGGGCCCGGGGCGAAGGTGGTGAAGATGAGCATCAGCGTCGCCGGCGTCAGCAGGGCACCGCCCACGCCCTGGATCGCGCGAGCGGCCACCAGGAGTCCGGCGTTGTTCGCGAGTCCGCCGACGAGAGAGGAGAACGCGTAGATGACCAGACCGGTGACCAGCATGCGCCGCGGGCCGATCCGGTCGGCCGCACGGCCTCCGAACAACAGCAGCCCGCCGAGCGCGACCGCGTAGGCGCTGACGACCCACTGCAGCGACTGTGCGGAGAAGCCGAGCTGGCTGCCGATGTCCGGCAGCGCCACATAGACGATGTTGTAGTCGATGGTGACGATGAACTGGGTGAACGCCAGCAGGGCGAGCGTGTACCCGGCCCACCGTGGCGATCGGGAGTCTGAGGTGGCCATGGTGTGGCTTCTTCCTTCGGGGTGAGCGGGGCGGTGGCCGCCCGAGGGGGGTTCCGCGGCAAGAATAATACGTTCGTGAAGGTATGTAAATCCGGACGGAAGCAGAGATCGGTCAACTGCACACGGATGTCGTGCAGTTGAGTTCCGCCTCTGCGACTGCGGCGCGACGCAGCCGACCTCTCGACGATCACGCGGGCGCGTCGGCGCCCATGTGCAACTGAGGACCGTCCTCACTTGCACAACGGGCCACCACCCTTGTGGCACAGGCAACGCAGGCAGTGCCCACAAGCTCGACCCGCCCCGGTGATCGCTCACGGGCACCGCACTCTGCCGCAGTTACATACCTCTGCGAAGGTATGCGATTGTGGGCGGGAAGCCACTGGTGGCCCAGTGCGCCAGTGTCCGCTCCCGACGGTGGACACCTGCGTAACGCACTGCGCCTGGTACGGCGCGCCCCTCTTCCCCGGCCGGGCGAACTGCCGAGCACTCCCCCGGCCCCACTCGTCGGCCGGTGACCCGCACTCCCTACGGATCCCGAGCTTTCGAAGGAGCCTGCATGAAATTCGGAGACGATCTGCGGATCAAGACCGTGACCGCGTGGTTTCCACCAGACCGCGAGCACGTCGAGGACGCCGTGGCGGCGGGGAAGCTGACCGACTCGGACGCGGAGCGGCTCGGCGTCAGCCATCTGCCGTTCTCGGCCACCCTGTCCGCTCCCGAGATGGCGGCGGAGGCCGGCCGTGCCGCGATAAGCCGGGCGGGCTGGAGCCCGTCCGACATCGGCCTGGTCCTGCACACCTGGATCTACCACCAAGGCCATGACATGTGGTCGCCGCCGCACTACGTGGCCCACGCGGTGGGCGCCGGCAATGCCACGCCCTACGGCGTTCAACAGGGCTGCAACGCGGGCGCGTTGGCCCTGCAACTGGCCGCGATGCACTTGGACGCAGACGCCGGACTCGGTGCCGTGCTCGTCACGACGGGCGACCGATTCTGCCCGCCCGGTATGGACCGCTGGACCTCCGACTACGGGCTCGGCTTCGGTGACGCGGGGACCGCGGCCCTGGTGCACCGCGGCGGCGCGGGACCCGACGACTACGCCCTGCTGTCCCTGGCCACCGCGACCGACGCCCAGTTCGAGCTGATGATGCGGCACGGCAACGACTTCAGCCCTGCTCCCATGTGGCACGACGGGTTCATCGACCTGCGCACTCCCAAGAAGTCCTATCTGGCGGAGCACGGCAGGACGAAGTTCGAGACCATCGCCGGCCAGAACATCCGCAAGGTGATCGCGGACAGCCTGCACGACGCGGGGATGGCGACCGACGACCCGCGGATCAAGTACATCGCGCTGCCGCGGCTCGGGGCGAGCCTGCTGGACTCCATCTACGGCCCGGTGCTCGACGAGCTGCTCAAGGCCGAGGCCCTGCGGTTCGGCTCCGCCACCGGCCACCTGGGATGCGGGGACTTCCTGGCGAACCTGGCCGACATGCGGGACCGAGTGCCGCTCGAGCCTGGCGATGTCGCGTTGGTGATCAGCGGCGGGGCGGCCTGGACCTGGGCCTGCGCCGTCGTCCAGGTGCCGCAGGAGACACCGCGGGACGACGCTCCGGCGAAGGACGTGTGATGGGCTTCGGATTCCTCGGCCTCGGCGGCCACGTGCCGCCGCTGGTCATAGACAACACGCAGGTCGCCGAGTGGACGGGCGCGGAGGAGAGCTGGATCGTCGAGCGGACCGGCATCCTGGAGCGCAGGTACCGGGAGCCCGGCACCGTCACCTCCGATCTGGCGCTGCACGCCGCGCGCGAGGCGCTGGGCACACTGCCGGAGGCGGCGGCACGGCTCGGTGTGATGATCGTGGCCACCTCGACGCCGGACCAGCCGCAGCCCTCCACCGGGGCGATCCTTCAGAACAAGCTGGGCCTGTCCGGCGTCCCGGCGTTCGACGTCAATGCGGTGTGCTCGGGCTTCCTCTACGCGCTGGCGGTCGCCGACTCGATGCTCTCGGCGCGGCTGGCCTCAGGGGGCGGCGACCACGCCCTGGTGGTCGGCACCGACATGTACTCCTCGCTGATGAACCGCTCCGACCGGCGCACCGTCAGCCTCTTCGGCGACGGGGCCGGTGCGGTGCTGCTCGGCCCGGTGCCCGATGGATACGGCGTACTGGGCTGGCGGCTGGTCGCCCACGGCGAACACCGCGAGTTGGTCGAGGTGCCCGCCGGCGGCACCCGCACGCCGCTGGATGACCGCAGCCGGGAGGCAGGCGAGCACCTGTTCCGCATGCGGGGCCGCGAGGTGCGCGAGTACGCGCTGGGTGTGCTGCCCAAAGTCATCGGCGAGGCGCTCGACTCGGCCGGGATCCGGCTGGCGGACGTGGACCGCTTCATCCTGCACCAGGCCAACACCCGCCTGGTGGAGGCGTGTACGCGCGAACTCGGCGTCGACCCCGACCGGGTGCCCCTGACCGCACCGCGGTTCGGCAACACCGCCACGGCCTCCATCCCCCTCACCCTGCGCGCGGAGAACGAACTGCGGCCGTTCAGGCGGGGCGAGCGCCTGGTGCTGGCCGGAGTGGGCGGCGGCATGACGGCGGGGGCCGTGGTCGTCCGCTGGTACTGAGCCCTCCCCCGCGACACCGCTGCAAACCATGCAAGCGCTGCGAAAGGAACGAGACATGCCGACAGCGACAGCGGCGGGACTCCGCCGCTACGAACTGTGGGACCCGATGCCCGACGAGGTACGGGAGGGCGCAAGGCGGTTCGCCACCGTACAGGCCCTCAACGAGCTGGTGGGCGTGCTGCCGTTCGCCGAGTGGCTGGACCGCGCGCCCAGCTGCACCAGGCGGCAGATGCTGATGGCCAAGGTCCAGGACGAGGTGGGCCACGGACACGTGGCCGCTCGGGTCGCCGAGGACCTGGGGATGCCTCGCGAGCGAATCCTCCTGGACTACCTGGAGGGTCGCTCGAAGGTACACAACATCTTCCACTACTCCTTCGCGTCCTGGGAGGAGTTCGGCCCGGGGCTGCTCCTGATGAACTCGGCGGCGATCCTGCAGTTCCGGTCACTGATGAAGGGCGTGTACCTGCCCTACGCCCGGGCGCTGCGCAAGATCGAGCGCGAGGAGTCCTTCCACTACCAGCACGCCCTGGACCTGACCCACGAGGTGCTGACGCACGGAGACGCCGACCAGCGCCGCCGGGTGCAGGAAGGGTTCGAGATGTGGCTGCCGCGGGTGCTCGCGTACCTCGGGCCGCCGGACACCGAGACACTGCACGCCAATCGCATGCACCAGATCGGTCTGAAGCCCGACGGCAACGACGAGCTGCGCCAGGCCTGGCTCAGCAAGATCATTCCGGTCTTCCAGAAGGTCGGCGTGCACGTGGACCCCGCTCTGGCGCGTCAACTGCCCTCGGGCGAGTGGGAGTTCGCAATGCCCGACTGGGCAGAGGTGAAGAAGGTCATCGCGAACGGCGGCCCGGCGTCGCAGCGCCGGCTGGACTGGGTGCGCGGCGCGCTGGACCGCAACACGCGATACCGGCGCGCACTGCGGGGGGTGGCGTGATGCCGCACGTTCCCACCGACACCGACGTCTACGAGGTGTTCGCGCAGACCGGCAGCGGCTCGCCGCTCAACCACGTCGGCTCCCTCGTCGCACCGCGCCGGGACGCCGCCTGGCACCTGGCCAAGGAGACCTACGGGCGCCGCGACGACCTCTCCCGGCTCTGGGTGGTACGGCGCACCGACCTGATCGTCTCCAGCGCCGGTGACCGCGACCTGCTCGCCGCCAAGACCCGGATGCCGCACCGCCAGCCCGGCTTCCCCACCACGCGCCGCCGCGACCGCTCCGCCGCCCCGGACACCGCCGCCCCGCAGCAGCGCCCCGAGGGCTCCGCTTCCGAGCGCGCCGACACCGTACGCGAGGCCGCCGACTCGGCCCTGACCGGGCTGTGGCTGGCGCTCGCCGACGACCTGTTCGTCCTGGGCAACCGGCTGGGCGCACGCATCGTCGACTACATCGACCTGGAGGAGTCACTGGCGGTCGGCTCCATAGGGCAGGAGGCGCTGGCGCACGCCGAGACGGTCCTGGCGCTGCACGGATTCGACGAGTCGGCCGCCGACGCCCACTTCTTCGAACGGCCGCAGGAGCAGTGGCAGGTGTCCCGGGTCATCGGCCGCCTCGGCGACTGGCCGTCCACCGTGGTGTGCGGGCTGGTGATCGCCGCGGCGGTCACCGTGCTCGCCGAGGAGCGCGCCGCGAAGGACCCCGCGATCGCGGCCATCCGCGACGAGCAACGGGTCCATCTGGACCACTGGCGGCGGTGGGCGCGAGCGCTGGCCGCCTGGCCCGAGACAGGTGAGGAGTTCACGCAGGCGTACGCCGAGGTGACGCGGTGCGCAGGCGACCTGCTGGGCGCCGACCCGCACAACGCCGTGCCGGATGCGCTGCACGGGCGACTGGCCGCGCTGGTCGGCGACAGCGGCGGCCCCGGATCGCGCCTGCCGCACCTGCCGGTGCCGCGGGCCGCGGGGATGGGCGGCAGTGTCCTTGCCGACTGCCTCACGCGCGGCCGCCTCGTGCGCGAGCACTACGCCCCGGAGGTGTTCCTGTGAGCCCCGACCCGCTCACCAGCGTGGTCGCCGACGTGCGCGACCCGGAGATCGACGTGGGCCTGGGCGACCTCGGAGTGGTGCGCTCGGTGTCCAGGACCGACGACCGGATCGTGGTCCACCTCGCCCCCACCCGGCTCAGCTGCCCCGCCCGCGGCGAGATCGCCAGGCGGGTGCGGTCCGCGCTCAACGACGCCGCGCCGGGGCACGGAATCGAGATCGTGTGGGAGCGCGGCACGTGGCAGCCCGCAGCGGTGAATTCCGCCGGCCGCGACGCCCTGCGCACCGCCGGGTACCGCGTGGCGGGCGAAGCTCCCCGGTGCCCGTACTGCGCCGGCGACGACGTCGTGCGGGCCGGCCGCTTCGGCGGCGCGGTGTGCAAGGTGCCCTACGACTGCCGCGGCTGCGGCTCGCCCTTCGATGTGATCGGTACGGCCGGCTGCTCCGCCGTGCTCCCCGTACCCGACGTCAGGCAAGGAGGAGCACGATGAGGCTCGCCGGAAAGACAGCCGTGATCACCGGGGGCTCCCGGGGACTGGGCCGGGCGATCGCGGGACGCTACCTGCTGGAGGGCGCACGGGTGGTGTGCGCGGCGCGCAACCCCTACGACATCAAGGAGGTCCTCGACCTCTGGCCCGGCCGCGGCGCGTACGTCCCGGTCGACGTCACCAGCAACGACTCGGTCACCGCGCTGATGTCCGAGACCGCCGAGCGCTTCGGCGGCGTGGACATCCTGGTCGCCAACGCAGGCGTGAGCCGGGACGGCCGGGTGGACCGGCTACCGGTCGCCGACTGGCAGGACATGGTGGCCACCAACCTGACCGGGGTGTTCCTGTGCACCCAGGCGGCGATTCCCTACCTGGAACGCAGCTCGGCCCCCCGGATCGTCAACGTCTCCTCCAGCATGGCCACCCGGGTGGCCATCGGGGCGGCCGGCTACTGCGCCACCAAGGCCGCGGTGGAGATGTTCACCCGGGTCAGCGCCATCGAGCTCGGCCCCCGCGGCATCCTGGTCAATTCCCTGGCCCCGGGCATCCTCGACGAGGGGATGGGCCAGCAGCTCACCGAGAACGACAAAGTCTGGGCGCGCTACCGGACCAGGCTGGCGCTCGGCCGGCCCGGCGGTGCCGACGAGGCCGCCGACGCGGCGGTGTTCCTGGCCGGTCCCGAATCGAGCTACGTCAACGGCCACGTCCTCGAGGTCAACGGAGGCCTGCTGTGGTCATGACGACCGTACCTACGGTGGAACACCGCTCCGCGTGGCTGGACATCGACGGAGCGGTGGGCATCCTGCACCTGGACCGGCCGCCGCTGAACGTGCTCGACCGTGCGGCGCAGTCCGCGCTGCGCGCCGCGGCCGAGCAGGCCACGGCCGACGAGCGGGTCCGCGCAGTGGTCCTGCACGGCGGGCCCAGGGTCTTCTCGGCGGGCGGCGACATCAAGGAGATGGCCGCGATGACGCACGCCGCCATGGTGCGGCACGCCCCGGTGCTCCAGGGCGCCTTCGACGCGGTGGCCGCCATCCCCAAACCGGTGGTGGCAGCGATCAACGGGCCGGCTCTCGGCGGCGGTTGCGAGCTCGCGCTGACAGCCGACGCGCGCATCTGCGGAACCGAGGCACACCTCGGGCTGCCCGAGGTCCTGCTCGGCGTCATCCCGGGGGCCGGCGGCACCCAGCGGCTGCCGCGGCTGATCGGACCGGCCAAGGCCAAGGAGCTGATCTTCACCGGCCGCCAGGTCGGCGCGGACGAGGCGCTTCAGCTGGGCCTGGTGGACCAGGTCGTGCCGACCGGCCAGGTGCTGGACACCGCGCTGCGGTGGGCCCGGCGCTTCGAAAAGGGCCCCGCACTGGCACTGCACGCCGCCAAGACGGCCGTCGACCAGGGTCTGGCGACCGACCTGGCCGCCGGGCTGGCCATCGAACGGTCGGTGTTCGCCGCCCTGTTCGCCACCGAGGACCGGCTGACGGGCATGCGGGGATTCGCCGCCGACGGGCCCGGCCGCGCGACCTTCAACGGGAGGTAGCCGCCATGCGTACAGCGACCGGCGAGTTCCAGCGCGCCCGCGACCACCTGTTGTCCTCCTACGGGGACCTGCCGCGCGCCCGCGCCTTCCCCCGGCCCGACCTCGGCGAGACGTTCAGCTGGGTCGCGGACTGGTTCGACGTCATCTCCGACGGCAACGACGCCACCGCGCTGCGCGTGGTCGACCTGGACCGGCAGGGCGCGGTCCTCGCCGACACGGCACTGAGCTTCGCCGAGCTGGCCGAGCGATCCCGGCGGGTCGCCGGATGGCTGCGGTCAATCGGTGTCCAGCGCGGGGACCGCGTCCTGCTCATGCTCGGCAACCGGGTGGAACTGTGGGAGTGCGTACTGGCCGCGTTCCGGCTGGGCGCCGCAGTGATCCCCGCAGCCGTCCAGCTGACCCCCGACGACCTGGCCGAACGGCTGGAGCGCGGCAAGGTGCGGCACGTCATCGCACAGGCCGACCTCACCCCCAAGCTCGACGGCCTGCGCGGCCCTTGGACGCGCGTCGCCGTCGGGGACCGCATTGCGGGCTGGCAGCACTACCAGCGGGCCTACGCCGCCGTACCGCTGCGGGAGACGGTACGGACCCGGCCCGAGGAGCCCTCGCTCATCTACTTCACCTCGGGTACCACCGCCCGTCCCAAAATGGTCGGGCACACCGGGCTGAGCTATCCGGTCGGTCACCTGTCGACCATGTACTGGATCGGCCTGCGCCCCGGTGACGTGCACCTGAACATCTCCTCACCCGGGTGGGCGAAACACGCCTGGAGCTGTCTGTTCGCCCCCTGGAACGCACAGGCGACGGTCCTGGTCGTCAACCAGCCGCGGTTCGCGGCGCGTCCGCTGCTGGAGATGATGTCGCGCTGCGCGGCGACCTCGTTCTGCGCTCCGCCCACCGTGTGGCGCAGCCTCATCCAGGAGGACCTCACCCGGTGGCCGATGTCGCTGCGCGAGGCGGTGGCCGCCGGCGAACCGCTGAACGCGGAGGTCGTGCACCGCATCCGTGACGCCTGGGGCATCACCGTACGGGACGGCTACGGGCAGACCGAGACGACCGCCCAGATCGGGACCCCGCCGGGAATGCCGGTCGTGGAGGGCGCGTTGGGGTGGGCCCTGCCGGGCTACGACGTGGCGCTGCTGGACCCGCAGACCAACACCCCCGTAGCCGGCGGCTGCGCGGAAGGCGAGATCTGTCTGCCGCTGGCCGGTCGGCCGCTCGGTCTGATGAGCGGGTACCTCGGCGATCCCGAGGCGACCGCGCGCGCCCTGCACGGCGGCCACTACCACACCGGTGACTTCGCCACCCGCGACGCCGAGGGCCTCTTCCGCTTCCAGGGACGCGGGGACGACGTCTTCAAGGCGTCCGACTACCGCATCTCCCCCTTCGAGCTGGAGAGCGTGCTGCTGCGGCACGCGGCCGTCGCCGATGCCGCGGTGGTGCCCTCGCCCGAGCCACTGCGGCTGGCCGTACCCAAGGCCTACATCGCGCTCGCCACCGACTACCGGCCGGAGGCGCGGACCGCCCAGCAGATCCTCGCGCACGCCCGCGAACACCTCGCTCCCTACAAGCGGATCCGCCGGATCGAGTTCGCCGAACTGCCCAAGACCATCTCCGGCAAGACACAGCGGGCCGAGCTGCGCAGGCGCGAGGAGCAGCGGCTCACGCGCTCGGCACAGGAGTGGTGGGAGGAGGACTTCCCCAGCTAGCTCCCCGCTCCGCCGGGTGTGGCTGCCGACACGTCACCGACGCAGCCCGCTCGGCCGGCCCTCGGACCCACCACCTCACCGGCACCGTCCACCACTGAGGCTCGGAGACGCCATGAATCATGTCCTCACATCCGAGGGGCAGCGCAGAAGCGCCGTACTGAGCAGCCTCATCGGCAACAGCATCGAGTTCTACGAGTTCCTCATCTACGGGGCGTTCTCGTCGCTGTATTTCGGCAAACTGTTCTTCCCCTCCTTCGCCCCCGCCACCGGAACGCTGCTGTCCCTGTCGACCTTCGCGGTCGCGTTCGTGGGCAGGCCCCTGGGCGCCCTCGTCTTCGGGCACTTCGGGGACCGACTGGGCCGCAGGACGACGCTGATCACCACGCTCACCGTGATGGGCGGCGCGACGGTCCTGATCGGTCTGCTCCCCACCCATCAGACGATCGGCGTCGCCGCTCCGATCCTGCTGACGGTCCTCCGGTTCGTCCAGGGGTGCTCGCTCGGCGGGGAGTCCAGCGGCGGATTCCTGATGGCGCTGGAGAACGCCCAGCCGGACAAGCGGGGCTTCCTCACCGCGATCGTCGGCACCGGAAACGCCTGGGGGCTGCTGCTGGCCAACGGCGTCCTGCTGCTCGTCACATTGCTGCCGGACCGACAGGTGCTGTCGTGGGGGTGGCGACTGCCGTTCCTGGTCAGCGCGGTGCTCGTGGCCTTCGCGCTGCGCGTCCGGCTGCGGCTGGCGGAGACCCCCGAGTTCGAGCAGGTGCAGTCCGCGGGCGCGGTCCGGACCGTACCGGCGCTCGAGGTCGTGTCGCGGCACGGTCTGCTCACGCTGTGCGCGTCGCTGTCGGCGCTCCCGATGTTCCTGGTGTTCTACCTCGGTTCGGTGTTCTCGCTCACCTACGCGTCGACCATCCATGTGAGCCGGTCTCAGATGCTGACGCTGCTCGCCGGGTCGTGCGTCTTCCTGATCGTCGCCATGCCCTTTTTCGGCCGGCTGGGTGACCGCCGCAACCGCAAGGCAGTCTTCGTCGGCGGCATCGTGGTCATGACGGCGGCCCCGTTCGCCTGGTTCCCGCTGCTCGGGACCAGGTCCTTCCCGCTGATGGCGCTCGGCTTCCTGGCGCTGTTCGCCGGGTTCGCCGCCAACTACGGCGTGCAAGGGGCGTTCTACCCGCAGCTGTTCCCCACGGCGCTGCGGTACTCCGGGATGTCCATCAGCTACAACGTGGGCGGTCTGCTCGGCGGCGCCGTCAGCCCGCTCATCGCCACCTCCCTGCTCGGCAAGTACCACAGCTGGACGCCCATCGCCCTGTACATGGCGGCGGCCGGCGTGATCGGCCTGGCGGCATCGATGTTCCTGCGGGAGCGCCTCGCCGACTCGCCCGTGCAACACCCCGCTGCCGCACCGGCGGTGGCCGCGCCTGCCGAGGTCGCCACCGCCAGGAGCTGAGCGGAACGGCGCGCGCATATCCCCGTTCGATCCCCAGTGAGGAAGTCCCCGATGTCGTCCCTGTCCACGACCAGTTGCCCCGTTCTCGATCCCACCGGCCGGGCCATGCACGCCGAGGCCACCTCGCTGCGCGAGGCGCCGGCCGTGCTCGTGGAGCTTCCCGGACCCGTCCGCGCCTGGGCGGTCACCCGACACAGCGTCATCCAGGCGTTGACCAACGACCCGCGCGTCTCGCGCGACATACGGCAGCACTGGCCCGACCTGACCCACATGCCCGACGGCTGGCCGCTCGCGGCCCTCGCCCTTCAGCAGAGCTTCTTCAACTTCTACGGCGAGGAGCACCGCAGGTCCCGGCGCCGCGTCGCCCCCACGTTCTCACCGCGGCAGGTGGAACGCATGCGCCCGCAGGTCCAGACGACCGCCGACCGCCTGATCGACGCGCTGGCCGCACTGCCCCCGGGAGCCGTCGCCGACATCCGCCAGGCCCTGGCGCTGCCGCTGACCATCACGGTCATCTGCGACCTGTTCGGCGTCCCCGACCACCTGCGCACCAGGATCGGCACAGGGATCGACGCGGTGCTCAACTCGTCGCTCGGGCCGAAGGAGGCGCTGGCCGCCAGCGACAACCTGTACGAGCGCCTGGGCGAACTACTGCGGTACAAGCAGGAGCACCCGGCCGCCGATCTGACCAGCGACCTGCTACTGCCCTCCGACCCCGGTCAGGAACCGATGTCGCAGGACGTGCTGCTGGGCACACTGTTCCTCATGATCGGCGCCGGTTACGAGACCACCGTCAACCTCCTCACCAGCGCCGTCCAGGCCGTGCTCAACCACCCCGAGACCCATACCCGGATCCAGGAGGGGACCATCGGCTGGCAGGACGTCATCGAGGAGACGCTGCGCATCGAGGGACCGATCATGCACATACCGATGCGCTGCGCCCTGGAGGACATCGACCTGGGTGAAGGCGTCGTCATCCGCAAGGGCGATGCGATCACCGTCGCCTTCGCGGCCGCCGGCCGCGACCCGGAGCTGCACCCGCAGTGCCCGGAGCGCTTCGACCCCACGCGGTCCAGCAAGGAACACCTCGCGTTCGGTCACGGGCCCCACTTCTGCCTCGGCGCGCACCTCGCCCGCCTCGAAGCGGACGTCGCCCTCAGCACCCTCTTCAGCCGACTGCCAAACCTCGCTCTGGCGCACCCCGATCAGCAGCCCGCGCGCGTGGAGTCCTTCATCATCAACGGCCCCCTGGGCCTGGAGGTCGTGCCCCGACCGGCATGACGCGCCCCCGCCGTCGGCGTCCGCCTCAGCTTCGTGAGCGGACGCCGGCGGCGCGTCCATGTCGTCGGCCGGGTCGCCCGGCCCGCTCCACCGCTGCGCCGGTCCTGTCCGGCACGGCCACCGACGTGGTGCGGACGTCGGCTCGGCCGACAGCACACGACACACCGGCGGCGCAGCAAGGCGGGGATGCAGCACGACCGGGGCGGAGTCGACGCAGCGGCGCCCGGCGGGAGGACCCGCCGGGCGCCGCTGTTCGCGTCGTGCCGACTGCCGAAGCCGACGGTGGTCAGCCCCAGAGCCGGCCGAGCGCCGCCGGCGAGCGGTGGCGCAGCGTGTTGTCCAGGTGGATGCCGCGGGCGACCCGCTCGGCCTGGATCCGGGTGGAGGCAATGAGCAGCGGCATCACCGAGCCGCCCTCGGGCAGGCCCGCGTAGTACAGCCCCGGCAGGGTGCCGCCCCCCGCGTGGTGCACCGGCATGCCGCTCTCGTCCAGGGCCCTGCGGGGCAGGATGCCGTAGTCGGGCACGAATCCCGTGGCCCAGACGATCGTCGTGATGTTCTGGGCGGCCAGGTCCAGCTTGTCGCCGTAGTCGGCGAACTGTGAGGGGTTGAAGGGGGGTACGGGCGTGCGCTCGGGCACGACCAGGCCGTGCCGCTCTATCGCGGTGTCGATGGCCCTGAGGAGTTCGGTCTCGGCGCGGGCTGCGTCCCGTGCGATCGCGCGGACGTTGTCCTCGAGCAGCAGGATGTCACCCTGCACACCGCGGACGGTGCCGACGAGGGTGACGCCCTTGCAGGCCAGCACCCCGAGGCTGAGGTCGCGGCCGCCGGCCTTGCCACTGAGCACCGACACGCCCGGCAGGACCGGAGAGTCGCCTCGCCCGCCGGACGCGGACTCCAAGTTGCCCTCCAGCGGCAGCAGTTGCAGCCAGTCCAGGACCTGGGCGCCCCGGTAGCGGCGCGGCGAGGTCTTGTGCCGGCCGACCGCGAGGTACACCTGCCGGCCGGCGTCGCGCAGATCCTCGGCGATCTGCTGGCCGCTGTTGCCCGAGCCCACGACGAGCACCGCGCCGGGCGGCAGGGACTGGGGGTCGCGGTAGTAGCGGGTGTGCAGCTGGGTGATCGACACGTCGATCCGGGCGGTCAGCTCGGGCAGGCGCGGCGAGGAGTAGCCGCCGAGGGCGGCGACGACGTTGCGGGCCTCGACGCTCCGGCCGTTCTCCAGGTGGAGCCGGAAGCGTGCGTCGGGGTGTGCAGGGGCGTCGAGGGGTGCCTCCACCGACCGCACGGGTGTGTGCTCGCGCACGTCGATGCCCGCCTCGGCCACGTAGCGCCGCAGCCGCCAGGCGACCTCGCGGGCCGGCATGTATCCCTCGGGGTCGTCTCCGTCGTAGGGCATGCCGGGGAAGGTGACGGTCCGGTTGGGCGTGTTGACGCGCAGGCTCTCCCAGCGCTCCTTCGCCCAGGCCTGGCCGATCTCCCCCCGCTCGAAGACCACCGCCCGGTAGCCGAGCCGGGCGAGTGAGCCCGCGACCGAGCACCCTTGCTGGCCCCCTCCGACGACGGCGGTCTCGACGAACTCGGTCATCATGGCAACGCTCCTGGTCCGCTTGGGAAATGATTTCTCGTCGGGCGGTGGTGCGTCAGCGATCGGTTCACGCGCCGGAGGCGTCGGCCCAGGGCAGCACGACCGTCTTGCCCGTGGCCTGGTCGGTCTCCATCCGGCGGTGGGCGGCCGCGATGTCGTCCAGGGCGAAGACGCGGTCGAGGTTCGGCCGGTAGACGCCCGCCTCGATCGCGTCGACGATCCGCTGCAACAGACCCTGGCCCGTGTTGCCCTTGAGGGTGTCGCTGTGAAAGGCGGTGAGTCTGGTCCCGGTGGGGATCATGGCGATCGGTTCGAAGTCGGGGATCAGCCAGCCGCTGAGCGAACCCGCCACGCATACCGTCCCGCCGCGGCGCACCAGCCGCAGTGAGTCCGGCACGGTGCTGGTCCCCACGAGGTCCAGCACATGTTCCGGGCCGTCGGGCCACAGTGCGTGCACGGTGTCCGCCAGCGGCCGGGCGTCGTCCAGCAGGACGTGGTCTACGCCGGCCGCCTTCAGTGCCTCGGCCTTGTCCCGGTTGCGGGTGGTGGCCGCGATCTCGACGCCGTGGGCAGCGGCGATCTGCGCCGCCGCCAACCCCACCGAGGAGGTCCCGCCGCGGATCAGCAGCCGTCCGCCGCCCTCGGGTGCGATACCCAGGGCGTCCAGGGAGCCGCGCGCGGTCAGGTAGGTCTCGGGCAACGCCGCCAGGACCTCCCACGGCAGGGTGGTGGTCACCGGCATCAGCAGGGCGTTCGGCAGGAGGGCGTACTGCGCGTAGCCGCCGTCGAACTGACGGCCCATCTCCCCCATCACCGCCGCGACAGTCGTCCCGACCGGCAGCAGGGGATCGGTGGAGTCGGCCACGACACCCACGCACTCGATGCCCAGCACGCGGGGGAAGGCGACGCTCGGGGAGTGTCCCTGACGGGTTCTCAGCTCGGAGCGGTTCAGGCCCGCGCCGTGCACGCGTACCAGGCTCCAGCCGTCGCGGACCTCGGGGACGGGCAGGTCGTGGATCTGCAGGACCTCGGGACCGCCCGCCGCGACGCAGACCGCCGCGCGCATCGTCGTACTCACAGGCAACCACCTTGCGGGTGTCCGGGTGCCGGTCAGGCTTCGTCGACGACGTCGAGGGACGGCGCCCAGCGGGGGATCGCCTCGCGGCCGGAGGGCAGGCGCAGGCTGCGGCTGAAGCTGTACTCCTGGAGCGTCTCCAGGGCGTGCTCACGGCCGTATCCGCTGGCGCCGACACCGCCGAACGGCGTGCCGGTGAACGCGCGGTTGTAGTGGTTGACGAACACGATGCCGGCCCGCAGCTCGCGGCTGACCCGCAGGGCGCGCTCGGAGTCGCGGGTGAACACGCCGGCGACCAGGCCGAACTCGGTGCCGTTGGCGATGCGGACGGCCTCGGCCTCGTCACGGAAGGGGATCAGGCACACGACCGGACCGAAGATCTCCTCCTGCGCGATCCGCATGTCGGGGGTGACTCCGGTGAACAGGGTCGGCGGCACGTAGTAGCCGTCGGCCAGCTCCGGGTCGGTGGGCAGGGGTGCCTGCGCGGCGATGGTGGCGCCCTCGCCGACACCGATCTCCAGGTATTCCAGGACCCGCTGTCGCTGCCCGGGACTCACCAGCGGGCCGACGTGGGTACTCGCGTCGGAGCCGGCGCCGACCTTCAACCGCCCGACGGCGGACGCGAGGCGGCGGGCCACCTCGTCGTGCAGGTCGGCGTGGACCAGGACCCGTGAGGAGGCGGTGCATGCTTCGCCCTGGTTGAAGTAGCCGCCCTCGACCGCCCAGGGCAGGGCCGACTCCAGGTCCGCGTCGTCGAAGATGATCAGGGCGTTCTTGCCGCCGAGTTCCAGCAGCGTCGGTGTCAGGTTGTCGGCGGCCGTCCTGATCACGGCCTGACCCGTGGTGGGCGCACCGGTGAAGGAGATCTTGCCGACCAGCTTGTGGCCGGCCAGGTGGGCGCCGATCTCGCCGCCGCCGGGCACGATGTGCACGACGTCGTCCGGCAGCACCGACTGGACCAGCTCGGCGATGCGCAGCACCGACAGCGGTGCCTGCTCCGGCGGCTTCATGACCACGGCGTTGCCTGCCGCCAGGGCGGGGGCGAGCTTGCCCGCCGTGTGCAGCGGGGGCCAGTTGAACGGAACGATCGCGCCCACCACGCCGAACGGCTCGCGCACCGTGACGTCGAGCATGCTGCCCGCGTCGCGGACCTGGCCGGGCATCGCCTCGCACATTCCGGCGAACATCTCGAAGATGGTGACCGCGCCCTCCAGGTCGAACTGGCGCGCCTGGGTGAGGGGCTTGCCGTTGTCGCTGGACTCCAGCGCCGCGATCTCGTCGGCGTGCTCGCGGATCACCTGGGCGACCTTCCACAGCCACTTGCCGCGCTCGCGGGGGGTGCGGGCCTTCCACGCGTGGTGGGCTTCGTGGGCGGTCCTGACCGCCTGGTCCACCCGGTCGGCGTCGGCACCCTGGATGACCGTCAGGGGTCGGCCGGTCGCCGGGTCGTCGACGGTGAACCGGTCGGCCTCGTTCTCGGACGACCAGCGGGTACGCAGGACTTGTACGGCTTCGACGGTCGTGGACACGGGATCCTCCTGATGGTGCGCCGGGCACCCCCGGCTTCGGCTGGTGGTGGGGCTCAGTTGCGCGGGGCAAGTCGTGCGCACAGCACCGAGGCGATCCGCTCGGCGACCACGATGGCGGGGACGTTCGTGGCCACGCGGGGCATCGCCGGGAACACCGAGGCGTCCGCGACGGTCAGTCCCTCGACGCCGCGCACGGCGCCGTCGGCGTCGACCACGGCGGTCGGGTCGTCGGGCCGGCCCATGCGCATCGTGGCGCTGCCGTGGTTGTAGTGCGCCGGTGCGCGGCGGACGGCGTCGGCCAGTTCCCGGTCGCTGATGTCCGGGCCCGGCACCCGCTCGTCGGCCAGCAGGTCGGCCAGCGGGCGGGTGCGGGCCAGACGGCGGGCCAGACGTACGCCGTCGGCGACCCGCTCGGCGTCGTCGACGGCGGTGTAGAGGCCGAGGTCGATCGTCGGCGCGTCCTCGGGGGCGCGCGAGGACAGCCGTACGCTTCCGCGGGAGCGGGGCTGGACGCAGGAGACGAAGAAGACCATGTCCCAGCCGGTGGGGTGGTTCTCGGCCCGCGGCACGAACTGCTCGGGCAGGCTGCCGGCCGGAACCGCCGCCGAGGGCAGGATCTGCACGTCGAAGTCGGGCTCGTCGGGCCCGGTGGCGATGCTGAGGACGCTGCCGAACACCGACCGGGCCTCGGCTGGGGGCGGCTTGGCCGCGTGGACGTTCCAGTAGGCGGGGTGCTCGGTGAGGTTGTGTCCCACTCCGGGAAGGTCGGCCACCACCCCGATGCCGAGCGCCGTCAGGTCGCCGCGGTCGCCGATACCCGAACGCAGGGCGACGGCGGGCGAGTTGTAGGCACCCGCGCTGAGCACGACGTGCCGGGCGGGGATCTCCTCCCCCGTGGCCAGTCGCACGGCCCGGGCCCGGGTGCCGCTGAACAGCACCCGGTCGACCAGCGTCTCGCCGCGCACCTGGAGATTGGGGCGGTCGCGGACCGGGTTGAGGTAGCCGATGGCGGTGCTCAGCCGGACGCCGTCGGCAGCGCTCAGCGGGGTGCGGGCGAAACCAGGCGGGCCGGGCGCGTTGAAGTCGGCGACCTCCGGGTGCCCGAGGCGCACGCCGGCCTGTTGCGCGGCGACGGCGTGCCGGCCGAGGTCGTCCGGGGCTGCCGGCGTCATGCGGTAGGGGCCGCCCAGGCCGTGGTACTTCTCCTCGCCGTACGGGTAGTGCTCCATCTCCTGGTAGAGGGGCAACATCTGCGAATAGCCCCAGGCGGAGCCGGCCGCGGCGGCCCACGCATCGTGGTCGGCGGGCCGGGCCCGCATGGCGACGCAGACGTTGACGGCGGAGGAGCCGCCGATGACGCGGCCCCGTGGAATGGGCACCTCGTTGCCGAAGGCATCCGGGACGGACCTGTAGCCCCAGTCGTAGGTGTACGGGGCGTAGGTGGCGTCCTTGATGTCCGGCGGTGTGTCGTCGGTGGTGGCGAAGTCGGGGCCCGCCTCCAGGAGCAGGACCGAGCGCCGCGGGTCGGCGCTCAGCCGGTGGGCGAGGACGCAGCCGGCGGATCCGCCGCCGATCACGATCACGTCGTAGGTCATGGCGGCCGCCTACCCGGGCCCGGGTCGGCCGGCGACGCGTCGCGGGTCGAGCGCTGGTGCGGTCATGGTGCTGCCTCTCGCGGGGAGGGGACGTTCCAGTGGAGGTGCAGTTCTTCGAATCCGCGCGCGATGACCAGCCGTTCGCGGGTGCGGGAGTCGGCGGGGCCCAGGCGCAGCTCGGGGAGGCGGTCGAAGAGCAGCGGGATGGCGACGCGCAGTTGCAGTCGTGCCAGGGAGGCGCCGAGGCAGGCGTGGACGCCGCGGCCGAAGGCCATCTGGTGCCGGCGGGGCCTGCCGCTGAGGGCGAACTCGTCCGGGTTCTCGAACACGCACGCGTCGCGGTTGGCGGAGCCCCAGTGGACCATCACGCGGTCGCCGGGCACGAGGTGGCGGCCGCCGAGTTCCGTCTCCCGTGTCACGGTGCGGAACAGGCCCTGCACCGGGGACTCGATGCGCAGGATCTCCTCGACCATCGCCTCGGTGGATGCCTCGCCGGCGCGCAGGGCCGCGAGCTGGCGGGGGTTCTGAAGCAGGGTGACCAGGCCGTTGCCGATGGCGCGGGTGACCGTGACGTGCCCCGCGATGATCAGGTTCATCACGATGCGCATCAGTTCCACGTCGTCGAGACCGTGCTCGACGCCGTACTGCGCCAGTGAGGAGGTGAGCGAGTCCTCGCCGGCCCGGTCGGTGTCGTCCAGCAGCCCCATCACGTAGTGCTGCATGGTGACGACGTCGCGGGCCCAGTCGATGCGCTCGGCTGGCTCACCGGTGCCGACGGACAGCTTCAGCCAGTTGGAGCTCCACTGCCGCAGCAGCGGCACGTCCTCGGGCGGCATGCCCAGGATCCGCGCCATGACCATCAGCGGTAGGGGCCAGGCGTAGCCCTCGATGATGTCGGCCCGGCCGTCCGCGGCGAACCGGGCGACGAGCTCATCGGCGGTGTCCCGGACGAAGGGCTCCAGCGCGGCCACGCGCCGCGGCGTGAAGACGCGGTTGACCGCCACGCGCAGCCGGGTGTGCTCCTCGCCGTCGCTCTCGGTCAGGTTCGGCGTCAGCGCCCAGCCTTCGGCCAGGACCTGCTTCACCTCGTCGGACTCGGGTCCTGCAGTGATCCGCACCGCGCTCTCGGAGGAGAACGTCTCGGGGTCGTGGACGACGCGCGCCACGTCCTCGTGGCGGGTGAGGATCCAGATGTCCCGGTCCCGGTCGTGGAGCACCGGGCACTGCGCGCGCATCTGCGCGTAGACGGGGTAGGGGTCGGCCAGTTGCTCGTCGGAGGTGGGGTCGAAGGTCGGTGTGGCGGTCATCGGGGACCCTCCGGCCGCGGCATCCCGGCGGGGCCGCGCGGTGTCGGTCCGCTCGGACGACCGGGGTCGAGTCGGATGACGGACATCGGTGTTCTCCCTCGTGGTGTGGGGACCGGGGTCACTCGGCGGCGGCCAGGGCGGGCATCGCGATGTCGAGCTGCCCGCACCCGGCGGCCAGCGGCCAGGCGGTGCCGGCGTGGTCCGGGTCCGCCGGGTGCGCCAGGGGCGTCACCGGCTCGGACAGGAAGGTGTCGTGGACGGTCTGGGTGGCCGCGGCCAGGTCGCTGCGACCGGTCAGCACGCTGAGCCGGTTGGAGGTGACGTGCAGGTCGGTGCGCGCTGCGCCGACCGAGCGCAGGGCTTCCAGCAGCCGCAACGGTGCGTACGGCCGCCGGCCGATGCCCAGGCCGACGACGGAGAGCCGGGCAAGGTTCGACGTCCAGTGCGCCTCGTCCAGGCGGATGCCGCGGTCGGTGTCGGCCAGCAGTTCGCGCATCTCCTCCACGCTGCCCTCGGGCAATGTGAGCGCGATGTCGCCGGCGTCCTCGGTGCCGAGGTTGCCGTAGCGGCGCAGCTCGACCTCGGTCCCGCGCTCGACCAGTTCACCGAGCAGGCGCAGGACATGGTCCGAGGTGATCCGCCGCAGTACGCAGCGGACCAGGCCGGAGCGCCCCGCGACCCCGGCGATCGGGCGGAGGCGGCCTGCGGGTGTCCAGGACTCCCCGGACGCCGCCCCGGCGGCGCGTCGGCCGTCGCCCACCCAGGTCTGCGGGCCGATCGCGGCACGGTTGGAGCGCACCTTCAGGTCGACGCCGTGGGTACGCGCGTAGTCGACCGAGTCGGAGGCGAGCACCTTGGCACCGCTGACGGCCAGTTCCGCCATCTCCTCGTAGAGCAGGGAGCTGTGCCGACGGGCGCCGGCGACCGTGCGGGGGTCGGCCGTGTAGACGCCGGCGACGTCGGTGACGATCTCGCAGTGGTCCGCGCCGAGGGCTGCGGCCAGGGCGACGCCGGTGGTGTCGGAGCCGCCGCGGCCCAGGGTGGTGCGGGCCCCGGTGGCGATGGACTCGCCCTGGTAGCCCGCGACGACGGGGACGGCTCCCCTGGCCAGCTCCTCGCGAAGCCTGCGCGGGTCCACCGCCACGATCGTGGCCCGGCCGTGGCGGTGGTCGGTGCGGATGCCCGCCTCGGGGCCGCTGAACGAGCGGCTGGCGACGCCCTGGTGATTGAGCGCCAGGGAAACCAGTCCGGCGGACGCGGCCTCGCCCGTGCACAGCAGGGCGTCGAGTTCGCGTACGTCGGGGCGGGTGGTCACCGCGGATGCCAGCCGGAGCAGTCCGTCGGTGGCCCCGCCCATGGCGGACACGACCACCACGACCTGGTTCCCGTCCTCGTGTGCCGCCCGGATCTGCCGTGCCGCTTCGATGACCTTGTCAGGTGTGGCGACCGAGGTTCCGCCGTATTTCTGCACTATGAGCGCCATCTCACGCACTCTCTTCCTTCAGATCCGTGGGACGTGGAGGACGTTGCCCCAGCGCCGCGGTGACCGCCGGTCCCCGGGGCAGTCACGTGACCGGCGCGGGCTCTACTGCTCGTGGAGGAACTCCCGGATCGCGTAGCCGACGTGGCGCTGGTCGGTCATGGTGTGGCCGAGGATGACGTCGCCGGGCCGCAGTTCGGTGAAGTTGTGCACGCTGCCGCCGGGGCCGAGTGCCCGGACGTGCCAGTCGTCCTGGCCGACCATGTCCACGAGTTGGCCGCTGCGGGTGCGGGCCTCGATCCGCAGCATCGGACGGGACTCCATCTTGATCCGGCCCACGATGACCGTGCGCACGCTGCCGTCGGTGCTGACGGCGAGGATCTCCGAGCCGCAGTGCAGCTCGGACAGGTACTGGGTGCGGTTGCCGGGCGTCAGGGTGTAGGAGGACAGAGCGGCCGCGTTCACCCGGAACGGGCGGGTGGGCATGTACGGCAGCGGGTGGGTCTCGCTGCTGACGAGCACCAGGCCGGTGGAGTACGACCCGACCAGGATGCCCTCGTTGGGCCGCAGGTGGGAGCAGGTGTCGACGCAGACCCGGTCGCCCAGGCCGAGGTGGGTGAGCTGGACGATCTCCAGCTCCTCCATCTCCAGCGAGGCACTCTCGCCCCGGGTGACCTGCATCAGCTCGGTGGCGTCGCCGACGCGCTTGGGGGCCAGCAGCACCGCGTCCGAGCCGCGCTCCAGCACAGCGAGGGTGGTGGCCGCGTCCTCGACGTCCTCGACGACGGTGACGATGGAGCCCTTGGCCTTGTCGGCCGCGGCCAGCAGGATCTCCAGCGGGATCTTGCTGGGGTCCTGGCGGAACTCAACGAGGGTCAGCTCTGCCTCGTTGGCGATCCGGCAGGCGAGTTCGAGGCTCTGCTCGTCCAGCACCTTGATCAGGACACCGGAGCGCAGGCCGGGGCGGAGGCCCTCGAACTTCTCCGCGATGCTGTGGTCGGCGATCAGGATGTCGATCACGTCGACGAGCTGGTCGATCAGGGTGGTGGGCGTCTCCCCGGTGACGACGGCGGCCTTCTGCACGTTCGGCGGGACCTTGCCGGCCAGTTCGGGGTCGTCCAGCACCACGGTCTCGATGCCGATGTGGGTGCCTTCCTCGACGATGGCGGTGGCGAGTTCGGAAGCGGTGCCGCGGAGGTCGATCCATGCGGATTTCATGTTCGCACCTTTGCTTGTGGATGGCTTGCCTGTCGTGGTCGCGCCTGGCTGTCGGTGACGGGTCGTCATGGTGTGCGGTGGAGGGATGGCAGGGGGAAGCGGCCGGGGGTGCCTGTCAGACGGTCGCCTCGGACAGCTCCTGGCCCAGGGCGGCCAGGGCTGCGAGCGACCGGGGTCCGGCGTGGACGCGGCGGGCCACCGAGCGGGCCAGGCCGCCCGGGTCCGGCGCCTGGAAGACGTTGCGTCCGACGGCGACGCCGAGCACGCCGGACTCCATCGTGCTGTCGATGCGGTCGAGGAACTTGCCGGTGTCCTCCAGCACGCCGCCGCCGGCGGTGACGACCGGGATCGGGCTGGCCGCGACGACCTCGCGCATCGTCAGGGGCGAGCCGGTGTACGGCAGCTTCACGATGTCGGCGCCGAGGTCAGCCGCGACGTTCGCGGCGTGCGCCAGCAGGACGGGGTCGGCCGGATCGGTGATGCGGGGGCCTCGCGGATAGACCATCGCGAGCAGCGGCAGGCCGAAGCGGGCGCAGTGGCCGGCGACCGCGCCGAGGTCGGTGAGCTGGGCGGCCTCGGTGCTGGATCCCAGGTTGATGTGCACGCTGACGCCGTCGGCGCCCAGGGCGACCGCCTCTTCCACGGCGCCCACCAGGATCTTCGCGTCCGCGTCCGGCGCGAGCTGCGTGCTGCCGTTGAGGTGGACGATCAGTGCCAGCCGCCCGAGCGCATCGGTCGGCAGGAACCGGACACGCCCTTTGTGGACGATGATCCCGTCCACCTCGTTGGCAGCCATCTCCTCGACGAGCCCGGCGAATCCGGCGGCGGAAGCCACCGGGCCGTCGGCCAGCGAGTGGTCGAGCGGAACCAGGAACGTCGTCCCGGAAGCCGAGTGGACAATCCGCTGAACCCGACGGTCCTTTCCGGTCCAGCCGTATACATCGGTCATTTTATTCAACACCCCGTCCCAAACCCAGATGACCAGATCAGTTGTCCGGTGCGCATTCGAAGCGCTTTCTGTGGAAGTTTTTCTGCGGTATTCCCGGTGTTGCCTCAATGACCAAACCAAGGAATTCGCCGACCCGTCAAGCCCTGCGATTTCCGCGCTCTTCAGCGTGTACCGCCGGCTACCTCTGCTCGGGTGGCTTCGACCGGCGCTGCGCCAGGCGCAGGGAAAGGTCCTGCCACGCCTGCACGCTCGCCTGGGCGAGTTCCGCGACGAAGTCGAGGCAGTGGTCGGGCAGGTCGAGGACAAGCCCGTCCTGCGCCTGCGGGTCGATGGCGGCCACCGCGAGGATGCTCAGCAGCAGACGGCCGGACTGGTTGAACCGCAGCGAGGGGTCGGTGCGCAGGGAGCGCAGCAGCGCGGTGGACCTGTCGAGCTTGCCCGGCACCGCGGTCGCGGCCTGCGCACGCGGCGCCTCCGCGTAGCGCGCGGGCGGGGTGCGCAGTCCCTCCGCGTTGCGCGCGGGCGGGGTGCGCCGCTGATCGGGGATCACCGCCCTGGCCTCCCGTTGGAGCTGGTCGCGCACGTCGCGGACGGTGCCCGGGGACACGCCGGCGACCGCGCTCACGGCCCGCAGGGAGGAGGCGGGTTCCCGTAGGAGCATCTCCTTGGCGCGCTCCCGCCCGGCGGCGGCGCTGACGGGCCGTAGGCGGCCGTCCCTGCCGAGCCTGGTCTGCCCGCCGGGCCGCCCGATCGCCTCGCGCAGGGCGGCGATCGTCTTGGGCGAGAGTCCGACGGCCGACGCGATCGCGCGGTTGGACCAGCCCTCCTGTTCGCCAAGGATGCGGGTGCCGGCCGCCTTGCGGTCGGCCAGCGACAACGGCAGTCCGTGCCGTACGTTCAGCCGCACCGCAAGGACGAAGGCGCTCGCGTCGTCGCCGTCGAACCAGCGCGCCCGGATGGCCTCTTCACCTTGTAATTGGGCTGCGCGGACCCGGTGCACGCCGTCGATGACCCGATGGGTACCGCGCTGCACAACGATGGGCGGCAGGTCGGCCTGCGATTCCGCCAGGACTCGTATGTGCTCGCTGTTCTCCCCCGCGGAGCGCGGCGAGTGGGACAGATCGAGCGCCCTGATCGGGATCCATTCCGTGTCCGTGCCGGCGTACCGCGCCTCGGCGTCCACGCGATCCGGAGGGTGGACGTCCGCGTCCCGTCGCTGGAGCACTGCTTCGCTGTCTGTCACGTTCGACCACTCCTCAGCCACACCTGCCGCTGTCGGTCAGGGGCTGCGGAGCCTGTGCGCACTCCGACGGCCCACCAAAAGAATACCTTCTCCAAGGTATTCTTTACAGCGGCCGCGGCACCCGGCCCGGTGTGCAACCGGAGATTTCCCCGGTTGCACACCGGTCGACCGCGGGAGCCGGTGCTGGGGCGCCCCGACCAGGGCAGCAAGGAGAACCCGCCGCCGGCGACAGGGGGCCGTACCGGCAAGCGGACAGACGGAGGCCGCCGCACAGTCTCGGGGGGTGGACCGCGCGGCGGCCGCCGGACGTAGCGCAGCCCGCGCGGCCCACAGTGCGGCGAGGCGACCGCACGGCACCGGATACGGAGCCGCACGCGGTGCGCGGTGATTTCCGTGGGAACCGCGCACCCATCCGCGCAGGAGGAATTCCGAACGGTGCCACGAGCACAATTCCCCGCTTCTCCCCCGCCACCCGACAGCCTGGCGTCCATTTCTTTCCGCACGCTAAGCTGACCGCGCCTTGGCCACCGGAGCCGTCTGCTCCCATGCGCCGGCCCGGCGCGTGGTGGTCTTCTTCGGCTTTCAGCCGGGCTCATGTGCCGGAAAGAATCCGCGGTGACAGAAAGGCGTGGTCATGGGTAATGACTCACCAGGCACCACTGTGCGCGCTTCCACAGGGAAATGCCGGAAGCAGCGCATTGCCGAACTGTTCCGGGCCGAGCCGGAGCTCGCCGACAGCATGCCGGTGGCCGGCATGTTCGAGGAAACCGCCGGACGCGGGCCGCGCCTGTCCGAGATCGTCAGGCGCACCCTCGCGGCGTACGCCGACCGGCCCGCACTCGGCGAGCGGGCCAGGCAGTACGCCAGCGTGGACGGCCGCGTCACCGCGCGGCTGCTGCCCCGGTTCGACACCATCTCGTACGGCGAGCTGTGGAAGCGGCTGAGCGCGGTCGCCGCCGACTGGTACCACCACCCGCAACACCCGCTGCGCGAAGGCGACTTCGTCGCGATCCTGGGTTTCGCCGGCACCGACTACACCACAGTCGATCTGGCGTGCGGCCAGGTCGGGGCGATCGCCGTGCCCCTGCACACCAACGCCTCGGTCGACCACATCCACCACCTGGTGGCGGAGGCCGCCCCGCGTGTCTTCGCCACCAGCGCCGACCGCCTGGCGACCGTGCTCGAAGCGCTGGCCGGGCAGACCTGCGTGCACCGGATCCTCGTCTTCGACCACCGCCCCGAGCTCGCCGAGCACCGAGAGGCGCTGGCGGCCGCCGGCCGGCTGCTGGCCACGACGGGTGCACCGATGTCGCTGGAGTTGCTGTCCGACGTCGTCGGCCGCGCGGACTCGCTGCCGCCGGTGCCCGAACTGCCGCCGGACAGCAGTGCCGACGGCGCGCTGTCGGCATTGGTGTACACCTCCGGCAGCACCGGCACGCCCAAGGGCGTGATGTTCCCGGAGTCGACGGTGTCCCTCATGTGGCGCCCGCCCGCGGGACCCGACAACCAGTACCCGTTGATCACGGCCAACTTCCTGCCGCAGAGCCACCTGGTCGCCAGGAGGCTGGTGATCAAGACGCTGGCGACCGGCGGCACCGCGCACTTCGTGGCCAACAGCGACCTGTCCACCCTCCTGGACGACCTGGCGCTGATCCGGCCGACCGAGATCGCCATGGTGCCGCGGGTCTGCGAGCTGCTCTTCGAGAGCTACCACGCCCAGGTGAACCAGCGAGTGGTGCGCGGCCGGCTGCGCGACGCCGACCACGCCGAGGTGATCGCGCATCTGCGGGACCACGTACTGGGAGGGCGTGTCATCCATGCCCCCTGCGGGTCCGCCCCGCTCGCCCCGGAGCTGGCCGAGTTCCTCCGCGACGCCCTCGACGTCCCACTCCTGGACAGCTACGGCACGACCGAGACCGGTCTGGTCATGCTGGACCACCGCGTGCAGAGCCCTCCGGTAGTGGACTACAAGCTCGTGGACGTCCCCGAACTGGGCTACTCCGCCGCCGACTCTCCCTACCCGCGCGGCGAGCTGCTGGTGAAGACCGCGCTCATCACCCCCGGCTACTACCGGCGCGCCAAGGACACCGCCGAGGTGTTCGACCAGGACGGCTACTACCGCACCGGCGACATCATGGCCGAGACCGCGCCCGGCGAACTGGTCTACGTCGACCGCCGCAGTAACGTACTCAAGCTCTCCCAGGGTGAGTTCGTCGCACTGTCCAAGGTGGAGGCGGCGCTCGTCGCCAGCCCGGTGGTGCGGCAGATCTTCGTGTACGGCAACAGCTCCCGTGCCTACCTGCTCGCCGTGGTGGTGCCCACCCCCGAGGCGATTGCGCAGGCCGGTGACGAAGCGGCACTGAAGGCGGCGATCAGCAGGTCGCTGCAGAGCGTCGCCACGCAGGCCGGACTGGCTCCGTACGAGGTCCCGCGCGACCTGATCGTCGAGACCGTGCCGTTCAGCCAGGACAACGGTCTGCTGACCGACTCGACCAAACAGCTGCGCCCACGGCTGAAGGAGCGGTACGGCGAACGGCTCGAACAGCGCTACGCCGAACTCGCCGCGGGTCAGGCCGCGGAGCTGCGCGCGGTGTGGCAGGACCACGACCGCCCGGTGGCCGAGACGGTCGCCCGCGCCGCGCAGGCGCTGCTGCCGGGGCTCGACATCGAGCCGGACCCGGAGCAGCGCTTCACCGATCTGGGCGGAGACTCGCTGTCGGCACTGTCGTTCGCGAACCTGCTGCGGGAGATCTTCGGCATCGAGGTCTCGGTCGGAACCGTCCTGGGGCCGGCCAACACCCTCGGCGAGATCACCGCCCACGTGGAGCGGCTGCGCGGTGCCGCCGCGGCCCAGCGGGCCACCTTCGCCGTGGTCCACGGCGAGCACGCCCTCTCGGTGCGGGCCGAGGAGCTCACTCTGGACAAGTTCATCGACGCCGCGACCCTCACCGCGAGCACGGCACTCCCCCGACCGGTCGGCGAGCCGCGCACGGTGCTGCTCACCGGGGCCAACGGCTACCTGGGCCGCCTGCTGTGCCTGGAGTGGCTTCAGCAGCTGGCCCCGGTCGGCGGCACACTGGTCTGCCTGGTGCGCGCCACCGACGACAGCGCCGCCCGGCAGCGCCTGGAGAAGTCCCTGGACAGCGGGGACACCGCCCTCAAGAGCCGCTTCGCCGAACTGACGGCCAACGGCTCGCTGCGTGTGCTGGCCGGCGACATCGGCGCGGCGCGTCTGGGCCTTGGCGAGCAGGACTGGCAGCACCTGACCGCGACGGTGGACCTCATCGTGCACCCGGCGGCACTGGTCAACCACGTGCTGCCGTACCGGCAGTTGTTCGAGCCCAACGTGGTCGGCACCGCCGAGGTCGTCCGCGCCGCCCTGACCACCCGGCTGAAGCCGGTCGTGTTCGTGTCCACCGTGTCCGTGGCCGCACACGGCGCGGCCACGGCGGACGAGGACACCGACATCAGGGAGGACAGCCCGGAACGTGCGATCGACGACAGGCACGCGGGCGGCTACGCCACGAGCAAGTGGGCAGGCGAGGTGCTGCTGCGCGAGGCCCACGACCTGTGCGGGCTGCCGGTGACGGTGTTCCGCTCCGGCATGATCCTGGCGCACGCCCGGTACGCCGGGCAGCTCAATGTCCCCGACACCTTCACCCGCCTGCTGCTGAGCCTGATCGCCACCGGGATCGCCCCCGATTCGTTCTACGGCGGCGCAGAGGGCGGCCCGCGCCCGCGGGCGCACTACGACGGGCTGCCGGGGGACTTCGTCGCCGCCGCGGTGGCCGCCCTGGGCTCTGGCACCGACGGGTACCGGACGTTCAACGTGGTCAATCCGCACGACGACGGAATCTCGCTGGACACCGTGGTCGACTGGCTGGCCGACAGCGGAATCAGCGTCCGTCGGGTCAGCGGCCACCGGCAGTGGTGCGAGCAGTTCGAGGCCGCGCTGCATACGCTGCCACAGGCGCAGCGCCCGTACTCCCTGCTGCCGCTGATAGCCGCATGGCGCGAGCCGCTCGTCCCTCGCACGACGTCGGCGCTGCCCACCGAACGGTTCCGCGCAGCGGTGCGCACCGTCGGCATCGGCGCCGAGCGGGACATCCCGCACCTGTCCCGGCCACTGATCGAGAAGTACGTGGCGGACCTGCGGCACCTGGGCCTGATCTAGTGCACCGGTCGTACACGCGCCGCCCGAGCCCGGTCGGCCCGGGCGACGGGTTTCGGCCGATGCGGTGCGTATTGAGGCGCGTTTATCCAACAAGAACATACCTTCGTGAAGGTCTTGTCTCTGGAGTGGAGGATCCGTGTGACTCAGGAGCGTGCGGTCCGCACCCGCGAGCAGGTGCTCAACGCTGCGGCGGAGGAGTTCGCCGCGCACGGCTACATGGGCACGACGCTGCTCGACGTGATCCAGCGCACCGGCATGACCAAGGGCGCGCTGTACGGGCATTTCTCCTCGAAGGAGGAGCTGGCGGCGGCGTTGATCGAGGAGGCCGGGGACGAGCTGAGCTCGCGGGCGGCACGGACCGGCGAGCCGGACGCGGCGGCGGTACGCACGTTGCGGGAGACCGTGCTCGATCTCGCCCGGCACCTCCGCCAGGACACGCGGGCCCGGTCCGCGTTGCGGCTCGCCGTGGAGAGCCCTCACCTGGACCGGCACGACCCCGGGCTGGTCCAGCGGATCTGCCTGCCGCTGACCTGTGCCGTCACGGAGGCACAGGCCGGTGACGGGAGCACCGGCGGATACCCCCCTGAGGCCGTGGCCCGCCTGTTGCTATCGGTCTTCTTCGGGGTTCCTCATCCCGTGCCGCGTGACGACGCCGACGCCGCGCGGCGGTTCGACGACCTGTGGGCGGCCGTGTCCGGGCCACCGAAGGACGGACGGGCCTCCGCCGGCCTGCACGAGCACTGAAGCGCCGGTCCGTCCTCGTCCGGCCGCTCGGCTCCGGTGGAGACGGGCGGACCCCGCCGAGGACGCACGACCATCTGTACGGCCGGTCAAGCGCCGTCCCGGCGAGAGGCGGCGCCGGCCACCGGTCCAGGTGAGAGCAGGGCACGGACGTCGAGCGCGGTGTGGGGGTCCAGCACCCGCGCCCGCGGCAACCGCGCCGTCAGTTCCGCCGAGCCGCCCACGATGACGGGGTGCCCCACCTCCGCCAGCATGGGCAGATCGGACAGGTGGTCCCCATACGCGTAACACCGCGCCGGGTCCACGTTCGGGCAGCGCCGCAGCGTGTCACGGACCGCTGCGCGCTTCGCCTCTCCGATACAGGGATCGCCGACGAGTTGGCCGGTCAGCACTCCATCATGAGTCCCGGGAACCGAGCACAGCAGGCGCGTCGCACCCACTTCGGCGGCGATGGGCGCGAGGACCGCAGGGAACGATCCGGACACCAGGATCACTGCGTCCCCTGCGTCGCGGTGCAGTTCCAGCGCCCGGCGTGTGGCGGCCAGGTAGAAACCGGGAGCCCTCGACCGCTCGGCATACCAGGCCTCGGCCAGCTCCGCGACGCGGGCGGCGGGCTCGCCCGCCCAGGTGCGGTAGTACAGGCGGTTCATGGCTTCCCGGGGAGCGCCGGCGGACGTCCGACGGGACAGGTCCCGGCGGACGTCCGCCGCGAGGCGGGCACCTCGCGTTCCGCGGGTGCCGCAGAAGTAGTACGCGAGGAAGTCGAACATCGACTTCACTGCGATGAGCGTCTCGTCGACGTCGCTGAACACCAGGCGGGCCGACCGGCTCACCGCGGCCCCCTCGGCATCGGCGCCGACCACTCGCCCTCGCCCCAGGCGGCGTACGCGCCGGCCGAGGCGTCCAGCCGCAGGGCGCCGTGCGCCGCCACCGTGTGCGTGTCCCGCCAGGCCCGCTGGACCTCGCTGGTGTCGTCCCGGGCGTGGACACCGCCCGTCCTGAACAGCCGTTCGACGGCCTCCACCAGCAACTCGGCCGCCACCGCGGCGTCGCGCCGGTTGACCGCCTCGACGCGCGGCGCGGTGGGCTCGGCGTCGGCGCTGGCTCCGGCCCGGTCCAGCAGCAGGGCCACGGCGTCGATCTCGGCGGCGGAGCGCGCCAGCACCCGCTGGACGGCCGTGTCACCCAGGGCCGCCGGGCGCCCGGCGGGCGGGGTCGTCGCCCAGCGTGTCCAGAACCGCAGAGCGAGCCGGGCCGCGCCGAGCGCCGGCGCGCAGAACATCGGGCCGCCGGCCAGATGCGCGGGCGCCTGGCGTGCCGGTGAGGCGCCGGGCTCGACCACGGCGGCGAGCACGTCGCCCAGCGGGCAGGCGCGCCGGTCGGGGACGAACACCCCGCGTACGTCGACGGAGTTGCTGCCGGTGCCGCGCAGCCCAGTGCTGCGCCAGGTGTCGAGCACGGTCACCTCGGAGCGCGGCACCGCCAGGACCCAGGCCGCGGCCCGCGCCGGACCGGCGGGGGCGGCCCCGGCCGCGACCGCGGTGTCGTCGACCGGGGTCGCGAGCAGGACCCAGTGGGAGAAGTCCACGCCGCTGACACAGTCCCACCGGCCGTCCAGCAGCCAGCCGCCCGGTAACGGGCGGGCCGTTCCGGCGGGCGGGGCGAGGGCCGCGGCGATCAGGGTGTCGGGGCCCCTCCCCCACAGCTCCCGCTGTCCTTCTTCTGGCAGCCTGGAGGCGTACCGCCCGTGCGCGGCCCAGAGCATGCCGCACCATGCGGCCGAGGGGCACTGTCCGGCGATCAGCGTCGTGGCGGTGATCAGGTCGGCGAAGCCGCCTTCCCGGCCGCCCCATCGGCGGGGCACGAAGTGACGTGCGAGACCTGCCTCTTCGAGCGCGGTCACGACCGCGGGAGCCAGCCGCCTGTCCCGGTCCGCCGCCGAGGCGGCCCGTCCTGCCGCCTGGGCGGCCCGCAGTACGGCGTCCTCGGCGAGCCTTCCGCCTGTTCGTTCCGGATGGGAAAGGCCGGATCGCTGCTTTTCTTGCGGCTCAGCATGATCGAGCATCATTCAGCTCCTTGTCGAGCCGGACGGGGACGTGTAAAAATACTTTCTCAACGGTTTCTTACTTGGAGGTGCGGATGCCGCGAGAGCAGGAACGCTCCCCGCGCACGTCCGCGTCGGCACACACCCCGACACGGGAGGCACTCGCGCCCGTGAAGTCCGGTCCACTGACCGATGGCGCCTCGAGTGCGGCCGTCAGCCGGCCGGCGTGGTCCGCCCAACTCACCGGGTGGGGTAGGCCTTTGGCTCCCCGGTACATCGCAGACCACGGCCGCGATCGAGGGAGGCCCGTCGATCTGTGCTCACCGCTACACCGCGGCGCCGGAGCCGACCACGCCACGGGAGAAAGCGACCTCCTCGGACGCGGCGGACAGTCCTCGATGCAGCCACTCCATGGTGACCGTGGCGACGCTGCCCTCCCCCTGTACGGCCGTGATGCACAGCCTCGTGACGTCCGACGCGATCACCGGCGGCTGCAACTCGGCGCACAACCGCACCGGTTCGTCGAGGTCGGCGAAGGCCGGGCAGTCCATCCGGACGGCGCGCAGCACCGCGCCCGCGGGAGCGTCGTGGCGGCGATGAAGCAGGCAGTGGCCCAGCTGACGGGCGCCTTCCAGGGTGACCATCAGCGGTATGTGGTCTCCCGGGTGATCAAAGAGCACGGCATGGTGAAGATCGACCAGCAGCCGCCACTCCCCCGCCTCCGTGCGGCCCAGCACGCTGTCCTTGGCCCGCAGGCGGCCGACCTCGGCCGCCGCCAGGCGAGTTGCGGCGGAGTGACTGACGCGGGCGGCCTCGTCACAACCCTGCCCCTCCGCCCCCCGCCAGCGCAGCCGCCGGTACAGCCCCTCGTCGACGGCGGAGACGCTCAGCCCGGCCCGGGCGCACTCACGGCCGGCCACGGACACTACTGCGTCCACCTGCATACCGAAGCGCCGGGGCGGTCTGTTCGCCACCCACGACCACTGGACGTCCAGCGTGACGTGCAACGGGGTGTCTCCCACCACGAGCGCGTCGTGGTCCGTGATCTCGAAGTGGGTGTCGCTGCCCACGAAGCGGTGTCCCAGCGGGATCCCGCAGTACTCGTGCGCCAGGTAGACCAAAGCCTGGCGCACCGTTTCGGTCAGCAGCAGCGGGTCGGACACGCCCTGAGCGTCGGGGTAGTACAGCGCGTGGTCCCGAGGCCATTGGGCTCCCACGAGGAACCTGTCCTTGCTCACTTGCAAGGCGTCCGTGATGAAGACCTCCGCGACCGCGGCCCGGTGGACCAGTTGGCGGGAGACTGGTTGAAGGAACTTCAGAGAGGCATCCACTACTGCCGTGCCCGGTTCGCCTGGGACCCTGGTCGACAGTTCGTACAACTGGTCCATGGTCTCTCCCCATTGGGTTAGAGAATACCGTGATGGCGCGATGTGAAAATATACCTTCGCAGAGGTATCTTGCAAGGGAACCAGGTCGTGCGGGGCATGCGCGCCAGGCACCGCCGAAGCGTACGGAAGAGGAATCATGAGCAAGCATCTCCGGACACCCGCCCGAGCCAAGGCCGCCCCGCGGGAACTCAAGCAGGAACGGGCCAGCCGCACCCGGAGGCAGCTCCTCGACGCCGCCGCCACGGCCTTCGCCGACAAAGGATTTCCCGCCGTCACGCTCCAGGACATCGCCGACCTCGCCGAGGTGACCAAAGGGGCCGTCTACTTTCATTTCATGAACAAGGAGGCGGTGGCCGTCGCGGTCACCGAGGAGTTCTACACACAGCTGCCCGCCATTGGCGAATCGGTCACGGCCAGGCAGCTCCCGCCGCTCGACGCGGTCGCCGAACTGCTCCTGCAGACCGCGATCGCCCTGCGGGACAACCCGGTGATGCAGGCCGGCGCCCGGCTGCAGATCGAGCGGAACCTGGTCAACGCCGACATGCCGACGCCGTTCAGCGAGTTCACCCAGCTCATCACCGAGCTACTGGCACGGGCCCTGGACGAGGGCACTTTGCGGCCCACCACCGACATCGCCTCCATGGCCCGGGTCCTCGCCGCCGCGTTCTTCGGCACCCAGCACATCTCCTGGGTCCAGCACAATCGTGAGGATCTCACGGACCGTGTACAGGAGATCATCGACGTCGTCCTCCCCCGCCACACCTGACATTCGCGCCCTCCCGGCCACCCACCGCCGCACAAGGAGAGCCTGCCCATGTCTGCCCTCACCCTCCCGGCCGTTCCCCTCGGCACCAGCGGCCCGTCAGTAGGCGCCCAGGGCCTGGGCTGCATGGGCTTCAGCGAGTTCTACGGACCCAGCGCACCGGCCCAGGCGCAGGAAACACTGCGGGCCGCCCTCGACGCGGGTGTCACCATGTTCGACACCGCCGACCTGTACGGACACGGCGAGAACGAGGTGCTCCTCGGCCCCTTCGTCCGCGCCCACCGCGAACGGGTCTTCCTTGCCACGAAGTTCGGCATCGTGCGCCAGCCGGGCCAGCGGACCTGGAACCGTGTCCGCGGCGACCGCGCCTACGTTCGCCAGTGCGTCGACGCGAGCCTGAAGCGCCTCGGTATCGACACGATCGACCTGTACTACGCGCACCGCCGCGACCCCTCGGTCCCCCTGGAGGAGACGGTCGGCGCGATGGCGGAGCTCGTCCAGGAGGGCAAGGTCCACCACTTGGGGCTCTGCGAGGTGACCGGCCCCGAACTGCGCGCGGCTCACGCCGTCCACCCGATCACCGCGCTGCAGTCCGAGTGGTCGCTCTTCAGCCGCGACGTCGAGACATCGGCGGTCCCCGCGGCCGCGGAACTCGGCGTGGCGTTCGTCGCGTACTCGCCCCTCGGCCGTGGCCTGCTCACCGGCGCGCTCCCCGACAGCAGCGAACTGAACGCCGACGACGCCCGGTTGACGATGCCCCGGTTCACCGGCGAGCACGCTCACACCAACTACGCGCTCCTCGAGACCGTCCGCGCGATCGCCGCGGACCACGCCGCAACCCCCGCACAGATCGCGCTGGCCTGGCTGCACCGACAATCCCACGTCCACAGCCTCACCGTCCTGCCCATACCCGGCTCCCGCAGGTCCGCCCGTCTGCGGGAGAACGCCGCCGCGGCGGCGCTCGCCCTGTCCGCGGCCGAACTCGCCGCGCTCGAACCGCTGGCGGCGCAGGTGGCCGGCGCCCGCTACGCGGACATGAGCAACACGGCGGCGGCCCGCGAATGACCCGCGGGCCCCGGCCGCGGCGTGCCACGCGCCGGCTCCCGGTCAGGGCCGCGCATCAGCATCACGCGCTCCCGCCAGCCGGCGGCAGCGCCCCGAGGACCGCTGCGAGACCGCCCGGATCACGGCGGGCGATGTTGTGGCCGGCGGGATTCTCCCGCACCCGCCGGCCCGAGGTGTGGCGCAGCCGTTCGGTCACGGCTACGAACAGGCTGCCTGGCCACGGGCCACCGCTGATGAACATGCGGTCGACCGCGCGTTCGGGGCCGCTCAGCAGCCTGAGCGACTGCAGGAAGCTCGCCAGCGGGTGTGGTCGCGCGCGGGTCGGCCCGCGAGGGGACCGCCACCCAGCGGCCGTCGCCGCGGGCACCGGCCATGAACAGGTACCGGAACCGGTCACTGGTCACTGGTCAGCGAACAGTACGAATCACCGTCCTTTGGGACGTAAACATCGATGAAGACGAGCTGATCGCTGGTGTCACGGGCGGTCAACAAGCCCGCCCGTGACACCAGCGATCACCATCCCTCCGTAACTGTGCCCGCACAGCGCGAGGGGACCTTCACCGCCGCAGCCGATGATCCCGGCCAACTGGTCGATGTGGGTGTCGAGATTCGGCGGCCGGTCACGTCGACCGGACCAGTCCGACTCCGGCCCCGCCAGGGTCACCGCCTCGACCTGGTGACCGTCGCGGGGCAACTCGGCCGCCACCGCGTCGAATGCCCACCCGCCCTGCCAACCACCTGGCACCATCACGCACTCCACCGCGTCGCAGCGGCGGGAGCCCCTGCCTGCGGCGGTGGCTGAGCCATGTCTCGAACTGATCCTCACCCTCCTCGTCGCCCCGGCGGCCGCCGCGGCCCGGGTCACGGCCTCACCGGTGCTGCCCGTGCTGAGCCTGGTGTGCTGTAGTGACGCCGCTCGTGCCGTCGGCGAACGGTGGTCGGCGCGTGTGCTCCCTCGGTCCCGCATCCGGTCGGGGTTCGCCTCCAACTCCCCTGCGCCTGCTCGGCCGTTCACGCCCCCGGACATCACCGCAATCGCATTGCCAATCGTTTATGAAAACGATTATCGTCTTTTGTTGTGCCCGAGGGGGCATGAACATGACCCATGGGGGTTTCTCTTGCGTACCCGCAGACGCCTGCTGACCGTCACCGGCATCGCCGCCGCCGCGCTCGCCACGGCCGGTCTCAACACCTCCGCCTTCGCCGCCACCACCCTGAGCAGCGGCCACGTCGACGTCCTCGACGCCGAGTGGGACGGCGCCGACCTGCACCTCCACGTCCACGACGAGGAGGCCGACACGGAGTACGAGCCCGCCGACGTGACCTTGTCGGTACCGGCAGCCGCGAAGGTCACCAACCCGGGCTACGGCTTCCTCGGTTCCGGCAGCCAGATCTGGCTGCTGCCCGACACCGAGGCCGAGGCCGACGCGGCTGGGGTGCTCTTCCCGGGCATCTCCACCGAGCACCTCACCACCGGAATCCTCGCCAACAACAACGTCACGTACACCCTGGTCAGCGCCACCCGCAACGGCGCGGTCACCGAAGACTTCAGCATCTACGCGGGCAGCGGAAGCCGCTGGTTCGACAGCAACACCGCCACCACCAGCTTCAAGTCCCGGACCTTCGCCGTTGCCACCCACAACCACGCCAACTGGGCCTTCGAAGAGGCCGGGACCTATGAACTGAAGTTCAGGGTCTCCGGCACGGTGAACGGTGCTCTCGAGTCGTCCGCCACCGAGACCTACACCGTCGTCGTCAGCTCGTGATGCGGGCCCTGACGCGCGACAGACGCGCCTTCACCGCCGCAGCCCTGGCCGCGGCGACCGCGGTGCTCGTGGGCGCGGCAGGGCTGGCCGCCGCCGGTGGCAGCGGGAACGCCCGCGCCGCCGGCGGTGTCGTCGTCCTGGACGAGGGTGAGCTCGACTTCACGCCCCGACTGGCCGACGGAAAGCTCCAGTTGCAGATCGACGACCGCAGTGGCGACGCGAGGGTCGTGCGCGAGCCGTCCCAGGTGGTGCTGCACGCTCCGGCGTCCTCCCTGCAGTACACCCCGGACCCGGTGGCCACGGCGCTCGGCACGACCACCATGGACTCCTGGCAGCTGGGCGGCTGGGAGGCGGAGAACATCTTCGCGCCGGAGCCGGGCTGGAACGGCTCCGCGGCAGGAGGCAGCACCGAGGTCACACTGTCCGGGTACGAAGGTCCTGGGGACTTCGGCCTGGCCATGTACACCCGCGAGATGGACAACGAGGACGCTCCGGCGATCCCGTATCTCGGCAGCGTCGAGTCCGTTCAGCGCAGCTTCACGCTGCCTGGCGACGAGGAACGGCTGCTGCCCATCTGGCAGTTCACCGCAGAGGGCGTCCACCGGCTCACCTTCACCGTGACGATCGGCGGTTCCTCGGACACCGAGACCCTCGCCGTGGTTGTCGGCGACGACGTCGACCCGTCGACCGTCCTGCCCGGTGACGGCTCCACTCCCCCGGCTTCCCCGACGGATTCGCCGACCGGCTCGGCGAGCGCGAGCCCGTCACCCTCCGCCCCGGCCGCGCATGTCATCGCCGAGGGCCACGTCGACCTGGCGGCCCGCCCGGCAGACGGCGACCTGGAGTTCCAGGTCAAGGAAGGCACTGAGCTCAACCACAAGTGGTACGAGCCGGGCGAGGTCGTCCTGCAGGTACGGCCCGCCGCCAAGCGGAAGATCCCGGAGGGGTACGAATTCCTCGGAGCCCCGGGCGACGCGGTGTGGTGGGTGCCGCTGCAGCAGAACGCCGGCATCGTGTGGCCGGGCTGGAACACCACGGAGTTCGCCAAGGCGGACCTCGACGACCGCGTCTCCTTCCGGCTGGACTCCGTGCAGGGCCCCGGAAACATCGCGATGTTCCACAACGGCGCGATGGGCGACCCGGTCGTCTCGCTCAACAGCGGTGACGGGCTGCCCGACAGCCACACCCTCGGTGCCGGCACGCACAGCCACTTCGACTGGGTGTTCGGCGCCGAGGGTGTCTACCGCACCACCTTCACCGTCAGCGCGACGCTCGCCGACGGCACGAAGGTCAGCGACACGGAGACCATCGCCTGGGTGGTCGGGGACGACACGGATCCGTCGACCGTGACGCCGGGTGAAGGGGACGAACCGACGGCGACGCCAACGGCCACCCACTCGGAGTCGGACTCCGCGACGCCGACCACGACCGCGTCCCCGTCGGCGACCGCGTCCGACTCTCCGAGCGCCTCGGCCCCGGCGACAGACCCTGGCGACGGCTCGTCCGGTACCGGCGGAGGTTCGTCGACGGGCGGCGGAGGTAGCAGTGGCACTTCGGTGTCCGGCGGGCTTGCCTCCACGGGTGTGCAGGTCGGCACGATCGCCGGCGTCGCTGTGGCCGCTGTGCTCATGGGTGGCGGCGCGGTGCTGTTCGTACGACGTCGCCGTCCCGCCCAGTGGAAGCACCGCGTACGGCGGACCGGCGCCTGGCAGCGACCCGGTCCGTCGTACGCGGCATTGTCGTGTTCGAGAGAAGGAGGAGCCCCATGCGGGGCCACCCCAGACGCACCATCACCACCGTCGCGCTGATCGCGGCGAGCGCGTTACTGTCCGGGTGCAGCGGGCTTCAAGCCGGTTCGTCCGATGCCGAATTGACGGTGTCGACGACCACCGCGGTCATCGCCGACCTCGTCGAGCAGGTCGGAGGTGACCGCGTCGCGGTCACCTCGATCGTGCCGCACCACGGCGACCCGCACTCCTACGAGCCGAGCCCCGGCGACGCGGCCGAGGTCGCCAAGGCCGACATCGTGTTCAGCAACGGCCTGCTGCTCGAAGAGCCCGGGATCATGAAGATGGTCCACACCAACGCCCGGAAGTCCGCCCCGAAGATCGAGATCGCCGAGAAGCTGGAGGAGTACGGCGGCACGGTCATGAAGCTGGAGGAGGACCTCGGGCTCGACGTGCTCTGGCTCGGCTGGGCCGTCGAGGGCGAGGTGGCGGGAGACGGTTCCCAGGTCCGTACGACCGCCACGAAGCTGGAGGGGCCCGGCGAGCTGCGTGTCTATCTCACCGACACACTCGGCAAGCCCAAGGTGTACGTCGACTCCGCTGACGGCCTCGACGACGCCGACTCCTTCACCCTGCCGCCCGAGGCGCACACCCACGTCAACTGGGCGTTCAGCAAGCCCGGTACCTACCGCCTGACCGTCCAGGGACAGACCGAGACACTCGACGGGAAGACCGCGGAGATCGGCAGCGGCACCTTCACCTTCACCGTCGGCGACGCCGAGGCGCCCGAGGGAGCCACCGTCCTCGACGGCGGGCACGCCGACGTCGCGCTCAACGCCGAGACCGGGAAGGTATACGTCCGCGCCGACGACGACAAGAGCGGCGAGCCGGCGCGCCTCGCGGCCGACGACGTGGTGCTCAACGTGCCCGACCGGGCCAAGGCGGCGATACCGAAGGAGGAGCCGTATTCCTTCCTCGGCAAGGCGGGCGACCCGCTGTGGGTGCTGCCGCAGGCTGTCATCGGCAAGCACGTGCACGGCGACATGGATCCGCACGCATGGGCGGACGTCGCCAACGCCGAGGCGTACGTCCGGCGGATCGAGACCGAGCTGATCAAGGCGGACCCGGCAGGGAAGGCGACATACGAGAAGAACGCCGCCGCTTATCTGAAGACGCTCGGGGCTCTCGACGAGGAGGTCGCGAAGAAGCTCGCGACGGTACCGGAGCAGAATCGCAAGCTGATCACCACGCACGACGCCTTCGGCTACCTCGCGAAGGCGTATGGCATGGAGATCGCGGGCTTCGTGGTGCCCGTACCGAACCAGGAGCCGAGCGCGGCCGAGGTCGAGGATCTCGGCAACACCATCCGGGACAAGCAGGTCCCGTCCGTGTTCCTGGAGCCGAACCTCGCGGCGCGCGCCGACGTGCTGCGCCGGGTCGCGGAGGACGAGGGGGTCGGGATCTGCACGATCTACGGCGACTCGTTCGACGACAAGGTTGACGACTACGTATCGATGATGCGGCACAACGCGACCGAGCTCGCCAAGTGCCTGGGGGAGGACGCCCGATGAGGGGCTTGCGGAAGGTTCAACGGGTCGCCGTGGCGGTGGTACTCGCAGCCACCCTGACAGGGGGTGGGGTCGCCGTCGCGGACGACGGTACGGCAGCAGGGCCCGGACTTGGCCGGATCGCCTACGTGGACGGGGCGTTGACCCTGGATCCGGCGGACGGCGCCCATGTGATTGAGCTCGGCAGGGCGGGCGTACCGGACGCATCGGCGCCCGGGTGGGACACCACCGGCGTACCCGAGGGCGCGGTGGCTGGGGACACCGTGCGGTGGTCGCTGACCGGGCTCGACGGCCCGGGTGATCTGAAGGTGTACTCGGCCGAGGACGCGGAGGAAGGCGACACCGCCGAGGACGCGCTGCTGTTCGACAGCGCGGACAACCTGCCGGACGAGCACACGCTCCCGGCGGGCCAAGCAGGCGAGACGCGCTGGGAGTTCACCCAAGACGGCACCTACCAGGTCATCTTCTCCGCAGAGGCCAAGGCGGCTGACGGGCGGGAGTTGTCCGTCGGGACCGTGTACACGGTGGTGGTCGGGGACACGACGGACGGGAACGACACAGCCACCGAGGAACCGGTCGCCGAGGAGACCCCCACCCAGGAAACCCCCGAGAAGGCGCAGACCCCGACGGCGGCAGGGAAAGCTGTGACGGAGGCGGCCGCAGCCGAACGGCGCACCGCTCTGGCCGCCACCACGGCTGCCACCGACGTCGTGTCCGAGAGGAAGGTCCTCGATGAGGGCCACGTCGACTTCGCCGCCCGCATCGTCGACGACAAGCTGCAGATCCACCTCAAGGACGGCACGGTCTCGGGGAAGACCACCTGGCGTGAGCCCTCCTCCGTGGTCCTGCACGTCAAACCCGCGGCCAAGAACACGCTGCCGGACAACGACGACTTCGCGTTCCTCGGCCAGGGCGGCGACCCGGTGTGGCTGCTCGACCAGGTCCAGCAGGAGGGACTGCTGTGGCCCGGCTGGTCGACGGACAACATCAAGGCCGGGGCGACCGAGGGAGGCGTGGAGTTCTCACTCACCAAGGTCGACGGTCCGGGGGCCTACGCCCTCTACACGTACGACGCGATGTCGGGCGCCAACGTCCTGTTCAACAGCAAGGACGGGGTGCCGGACGCCTTCGACGTCGCACAGAACACCCACGCGCACGGCGGATGGGCGTTTACCAAGGAAGGGACGTACCGGCTCACCTTCAAGATGAGCGGCACGCTCGCAAACGGCACGAAGGTCTCCGACACCGAGACGGTGACGTTCGTGATCGGCGACACCGACCTCGGCACGGTGACGCCTGGCGACGGCTCCGGCAAGGGAAACTCCGGGACGTCACGGACGCCGGGGACGTCTGGATCCTCGTCCTCGGACACGGCAGGTTCCGCGTCCGACTCCAACTCCACGGGCGGCTCTTCGACGGACGACACCGACGGCACGATGGCCTCCACCGGCGCCGGTCAGGCCGTACTCCTGGGATCGGCCGCCGCAGCACTCACCGCCGTGGGCGCCGCGTCCTTCCTGGCCGCCCGACGCAGGAGGACCGTACATGGCTGACAGCCTGACCGAGGGCGCGGGACCGCTGCTGCGGGTCACGGGCGCGACCGTCCTCCTCGGCGGCAGGACAGCCCTGGAGAAAGCCGACCTGACCGTCGACGCAGGTGAACTGGTCGGCCTCATCGGCCCGAACGGCGCCGGAAAGACGACCCTCCTGCGCGCCGCCCTCGGGCTCGTGCCACTGGCCGCAGGCGAGGTGACCGTCGAAGGACGCAGTGGGCGGCGGGCCGGGCAGCGCATCGGCTACGTACCCCAACGGCACGAGTTCGCCTGGGACTTCCCCATCGACATCGCGGGCGCGGTCCTCACCGGCCGCACCCGGCAGATGGGCTGGCTGCGCCGGCCGGGCGCGGCGGACCGGGCGGCGGTGGACGAGGCGCTGGAGCTGACCGGACTCGGGGACCTGCGTCGGCGGCCCGTCGGTGAGCTGTCCGGTGGCCAGAGGCAGCGGGTCCTGATGGCCCGCGCGCTGGCCGCCGGCCCGCGCATCCTGCTCCTCGACGAGCCGTTCACCGGAGTCGACGTCCCCACCCAGGACCTGTTGAACGAGTTGTTCGGCCGGCTGGCCGCCGAAGGCAGAGCGCTGCTGATGACCACCCACGACCTGGCGGCCGCCGCCCGTACCTGCCACCGGGTGGCGCTGATCAACCGCACGGTCGTCGCCGAGGGTGGCCCCGAACTCCTCGCCGACCCCGACCAGATGCTGCGGGCGTTCGGCTTGGACCGCGCGATCGGAGCCGCAGCGTGATCGAGTTCCTCGCGGACCCCTGGCAACTGCCCTTCATGCAGAGGGCGTTCGCCGTCGCCGCGGTCATCGGCCTGGTGTGCGGAGTGGTGGGCGTGTACGTAGTGCTGCGCGGCATGGCGTTCATCGGCGACGCGGTGGCCCACTCTGCCTTCCCCGGTGTCGCGCTCGCCTACGCCTTCGAGGGCAACCTCCTGCTCGGCGGCGCCGCGGCCGGCATCACCACGGCCGTGCTGATCGCATTCGTCTCCCAGAACAGGCGGCTCAAGGAGGACACCGTCATCGGCGTCTTCTTCGCCTTCGCCTTCGGCCTCGGCATCGTCCTGGTCTCCACGCGCGACAGCTGGACGACCGACCTGTCCTCCTTCCTCTTCGGTCAGGTCCTCGCGGTCAGCGCGGCGGACGTGTGGACCGTGGCCGCCATCGGGACCGTCCTGATCCTCGTCGTGCTGGCGATCGGCAAGGAACTGGTCGCCGTCAGCCTGGACCGGGAGGCGGCACGCGCCGCCGGGCTGCCGGTGTTCCGCCTCGACCTGGTCCTTTACGTGCTCGTCACCACGACGATCGTGATGTCACTGGAGGCGGTCGGCAACATCCTCGTCCTCGCCCTTCTCATCACACCCGCCGCCACCGCCCGCATGCTCACCGAACGCCTGTGGGCGATGACTCTGCTGGCCTCCCTCATCGGCTGCACCGGCAGCGTGGCGGGCCTGTACGTCTCGTACACCTACGACCTGGCCGCGGGCGGCTCCGTGGTCGTGGTCCTCACCGCCCTGTTCGCCCTCACCTGGTGTCTGGCACCCCGCCACGGCCTGATCGCGAAACTCGTCCGACGCCCGGACCCCACTGCCGCGGTCCCCGTGCACGCCGGACGATGACGGCCCACGAGCGGCCCCGCGCACCTTGCGGGGTTGCTCGTCGCGGTCGCCACACAGGTGCGGGTGCCGCGTGGCTCCGGCCACTGCCCGTGGGTGCGACGGACGCACGGCCGACAGTTGGAGAAAGGACACAGATGGCGAAGACCACCACGAGTGAGGCCGACCGCGCCGAGCAAGGGCTCGGCTATGCCGTTAACGGCCCCTACTACGACGTGATTTTCCCCGCGGCGGTGCGGGCCTCGCTCACGGACGCCCTGAGGCGGCTGGTGTCCGGATCCCGCGCGATTGCCGAGATCGGCCCTGGCACAGGGGTCTTCACGGAGACCCTCCTGGAGTTGCTCGGGCCGGACGGTGAGATCTTCGCGATCGAGCCGACGCGCATCATGCGCACCGCCCTGGTGACGCGGCTGTCCCGCATACCGGCCGCCGCCCACACGGTGACCGTACTGCCCGAGGACGCGCTGACAGCCGAAGTGGACCTACCGCTGGACGCCGTGGTGCTGTTCAACATGATCATGCACTTCCCGCCGGAGCAGCGTATCCGGCTCTGGCGCAGGTGGGCCGCCGCGCTCCGCCCCGGCGGCCTGCTGATCACGGAGTCGCAGCACCCCCAGACAGCGACCGCCGTCCCGCCGTCTGTGATCCCCGGGGGCACGCTGGGACGGCACCGCTACGACACCCTCGCGCGGGCGGACGTCGTGGGCGAGGACCTGATCCGCTGGGCGATGACCTACCGGACCTGGCGCGGCGAGAAACTGATTCGGGAAGAGACCGCCAAGTTCGACTGCCATGTCGTCTCCGACGAGGCACTGGCCGCCGAGCTGTCGGCGGTGGGGCTCGAACGTCACCCGGCCGCGCCCGAAGGCATCCAGGCATGGCGGCGTCCGCCCTGCTCGCCGACTGCCCCGGCCACCGAGAGGCCGGCGGCGAACGCGCCCTCAACGCCGCCCAGGCGGTAACCGAAGCGTGCACACATCGGCTGGACCCTCCCGGTGCCTCCCACCGCTCGACGACGTCCTAGCCGCCAACCCGCGCAGCGATTGTTCAACCCACGGCTGCCGGAACCGCCGAGCGTGGCCGAGACGGCCGGCGCGTAGGCGCAACAGAAAGCCCCCGCTCTGGAGGTCCGGGCGGGGGCTTCTTCTATGTCAGGTCGACGAGTGTGAGGGTTGGTAGTGATCACTGATGCGATGTGGGACCGGATCGAGCCGCTGATGCCGGCCGATCCGGTCCGCGGACGCCGGTGGGCCGATCACCGCCGCACGCTCGAGGCCATCGCGTGGAAGTACCGCACCAGCTCGCCCTGGCGGGACCTTCCCGAAGAGCTCGGCTCGTTCCAGACCGCTCACCATCGGCTGATCAGATGGGCCGTCGACGGCACGTGGGAGAAGATCCTCGCCACCGTTCTGGCGGCAGCGGATGCCGTCGACGACATTGGCTGGACCGTGTCGGTCGACTCCACCATCATCCGGGCCCACCAGCACGCCGCCGGAGCCAGGAAAAGGGGGCGCCGGTCCGATCCGAACCTGTCGATCACGCCCTCGGACGCTCTCGCGGCGGCCTGAGCACGAAGGCACCTGGCCAGCGACAGCAGGGCACGGCCCCTGGCCCTCCACGTCACAGCAGGCCAGACAGGTGACGCTCCTGCCTTCGAGACGGTCATGGCCAGGATCCGGGCGCCGCAAAGCAGGCCCGGCAGACCAAGAACCCGCCCCGAGACCGTCCTCGCGGACCGCGCCTACTCCTCGTGCGATCAGTGGCCATCTCCGCCGTCGCGGCATCCGGGCCGTCATTCCGCGGCCCGTCAACCAGGTCGAAAACCGCCTGCGGCGCGGTTCCGCCGGAGGCCGCCCGTCCGGCTTCGATGCCGAGGCATACAAGCAGCGCAACGCTGTCGAACGATGCAGCAACCGCCCAAGCAGTGGCGCGGCCTGGCCATGCGAACGGACAAGCTCCCCATCGCCTACCAGGCCGCGCTCCATCTCGCCGCCATCCTCATCTGGACGCGACGCTGCCGACCCCGAAGAGAGGGCCCTCAGTCGTAGAAGAACAGCTCAAGATCCTCGACGGTGCCTGGCCCGGTCAGGAAGCTCTCGGCCTGGGAAACCTCATCTTCTCGTGGCAGTCGGCCCATGCGAAGCTGTTTCATCCACATCTCGCCCTGCTCGCCGATCGCATAGATCCCGGACAGCAGCTCGGCCATGCCCGCGGGGCGCGTCGGTCTGTGTCCGACGACGGAGCGGAGTTCCCACCCGCCTGCCCGGGCGGCCAGCCGGAGCACACCGGCCCAGTTAGAGATCCGCCCGATACGTACGTGCCACGAGTCCTCTGTGAATGGCGCCAGTCGACCGCTGTGCAGGGCATTGGTGGCAGCCCTGATGTCCGCAATCACCTGCCGTTCCACGGCATCGCGAACCCAGCGCCCCTCCTGCGACTCCTCGATGGCCGCGGACCACCACGCCCATGCGCCGTCCAGCCTGGCTGTGAACGCATCCATGCCGACAGGTTTCCATGAGCGCCGTTGCCGGCCTTCAGAGGGAGGCCGATCACCCCAAGGACCAACCGTTCAAGGAGACAGGCTCTAGCCACCGGCCCGCCGTGTACCCGGCCAGGTGAAGCCCGCCCGGGCGCTCTCGTGGGCCACGTGCCGATCGTCGCGCGGAGCCCGGTGCAGGTCTCCGGGGCGGGCAAGAACTCCGGCCGGGTCTCGCCTGACGGGTACGTTGCCCCCCGTGACAGTTGAGGGGAGACCGCCCTACGGTTCGACGATGTGCCGCAGATAGGCGTGCGGGTCGGCGAGATAGCGGCGCCAGTGATCCACGATGCCGAGCTCCCGCCAGGCGACCCTCCGTATGCCGTGTTCGCCGACCTCGAGGATGTCCGCGCCTGGCAGGGCAGTCAGCAAGGGTGAATGCGTGGCACAGATGACCTGGCCGCCCTCCTTGGCCAACCGGTCGATGTGCCCGATCAGTTCCAGGCACGACGAGAAGGAGAGCGCCGCCTCCGGCTCGTCGAGAACATAGAGCCCGGCGTGGAGGAACTTGCCGCGGAATGCCGCGAGAAAGCCCTCGCCATGGCTGACCGAGTCCGGCGAGAACCCCTCCCTGTCCAGGGCGTCCACCGCGGTCTCGGCCCTCAGGAAGAAGCCCTTGCGGGCCGACCAGCTGGTGACCATACGGCGCCCGCGCGAGGCCGCGTCGAATTTCATCCGCTCGCCGAGCACCGACTTGCCACGCGGGGAGGCGTAGCGCCAGTCGTGGGAGCCGCCATAGGAGTCCAGACCGAACCCCTCCGCCAGCGCCTCGACCAGGGTGGACTTCCCCGAGCCGTTCTCACCGACCAGAAAGGTCACCGGCGCGGTGAAGCGCAGCCCTTCGTTGAGCAGCTGCCGGACGCAAGGCACGGACCAGGGCCAGGCGTCCTCGTCGTACGAGGAGAGATGGGCATACGCGCGTTCGACAATCACTCGGACAGTGTCGCCCAGGACTCGGACGACGTACGTGCCCCCATGTCGTCGGGACCAGCACCTCGTGCTCGTTGCTGCCATGCGTCCGGTCGGTCGCGCAGCCGTTCCCATGTGTTACTAGGCGGCGCTGAAAATACCGATGAGTGCGGCATTGAACGTGCCGATGAGGTGACTATGAGAAGGCCCTGCTGGGACGTCCCAGCGGGGCGATGGTCGGCGAGGTGTCGCTGTGGTCGGCAAGGTGCCGGTGGGGTTCAACGGGTGAGGGCGTCTGGGAGTTCGCGGAGGGAGCGGATGACGCGGATACTGCCGTTGGCCGCGTTGCCGGAGTTGCTGTTCGCCCGGTCGAGCCAGTAGGCGTGCAGCCCCGCGTCGTGGGCCCGCACGGCGTCGAGCGTGTACTTGTCTCCGACGTAGGCCACTTCGCGGGGTGGGAGGCCGAGCGCCGTGCAGCCCGCGAGGAAGATGCTCGGTGCGGGCTTGGCGGCGCCGTGCTGGTCGGAGCAGATGAGCGCGTTGTCGAAGTAGGGGCAGCAGGCCGATGGCGTGGAGTTTGTCGCGCTGGTGGTCGTCGGATGAGCTGGAGACGATCCCGAGGCGGTAGTCCGGTGCGAGTTTCCTGAGGACAGGCTCGGCGTCGGGAAATGCCGCCCAAGCGGCGTTGCGGTGGGCCTCGTAGCTGGCGAACCAGGCTAAGGCTTCGTGGTCCGGCATGCATGAGGTGTTCTGCCCGAGGTGGGAGAGGAATCGGCGGGTTTCGTTCAAGCCGCTGTTCGGTGAAAGTGAGCTCGCCGTTGAGGAAGCGTTCAGCCCAGTGTGGCCGGCCAGGGTACGTACCTCTGCGCCGGTGACGAGATTCCACATTCGGACAGTGGAGTCGGTACTGGTGGTGGCGGTGGAAACCGTTTTTGGCATGGGTGAGCCTCCCACGAGTGCGGTGGGGAGTCCGTCGCCGACCGCCTCGCTCACGGACGCGCGGGCGGCGGCCTCGTCGACCAGGTTCTTTTCATGAGGCTCTTCGGCACCACCGAACAGACCGCCATGCGCTACGTCTCTGCGGCGTATCCAGAGTGGACGGCCCGACTGCCCCGCTGACTTGAGCCTGAGCACGATAGGTGTCGCATTTGCACGACAACTGGTCGTCATACGCGTCCGGCCTCCCGGTGCAGGTTCTCCTGGGTCGGCCTCCACGGGGCTCCGAGAAGCGGCGTTGTCACTGGGAGCTGCCAGAGTGTGCGACGTGGACGAACTGGTGGAGCGTGTCGACGATCAAGATCGTGTGCTGGGGGTGGTGGTCAGCCGCCGACAGGCCATCAGGGAGGGTTGGCTGCACCGGGTCGCCGTGACGTTGTGTCGTGATGAGCGTGGGCGGTTCCTCCTTCACCGGCGGTCGGAGCAGCTGTCGCGCTTCCCCGGGCTCTACGAGGTCGTGGTCGGTGGCGCCGTGGATGTCGGTGAGTCCTATGAAGAGGCCGCCGCGCGGGAACTGGCCGAAGAGCTGGGCATTCGTGTGCGGCCGCGCTTGCTGTTCACGTTCCTCAACCGCAGCGGTTTGAGCCCTCACTGGCTCGGCGTGCACGAAGCCGTGGTGCCGGACGCCGTGGCCGCCGATCCTGATGAGGTCGCCTGGCATGGCTGGCTGACGGGGCCGGAGCTGCGGTCGGCCCTGCTGGAGTGGCGCTTCACCCCCGACAGCCACGAAGCCTTCAGCCAGTATCTCGCGTTCCGGACCGCGCACTCCTGACCTTGCCCGCTTTTCGGGCTGGGGTGCCTGCTTGCGGCCAACTTGCCTGCAAAAGCACGGAACACGTCAACAACGATGCGAATAAGCCGCCTGTCCTGAACCGCCCGATCACTCCCTGGAACTGATCCCGCAGCCGCTCCGGGTACGGACCGTACTCGCCAATCGGCAGGAACGGCTCGATCAGCTTCCACTGGTCGTCGGTAACTTGTCTGCGCGTCACGATCGTCTTCCTACCGGATCCGCCTTCCAGGCGGATCCGGATCGGCGAGTTGTCAGGACGGCACGGCGGGGCAGCTGGTGCCCCGTGATGGGACTGTCAGGTCGGTGAGGTAGCTGTCCACGGCGTCCTCCATACATGGGCCGCTGGTGACGCTGCCGTGGCCGTGGCCCTCGTAGGTGAGGAGCACGCCGCTGCGGCCGAGCTTGGGTGTGGGTGATGGTGACGCCGCGGTGGGCGACAGCGGCCAGGTCGACTGTCGGTGCCCGCCCCGGCTCGGCCGATCACCCGGAGCCGGTTGGTCAGTGCTGGATCGGTCACTGCTGCCAGGAACGCTGGGCGCAACGGGACGCCGGCCCGGGACTTCACCGCGTGATAGCGAGCCCGCCGCGTATGGTCTCGGCTAGTACGCCGCCCGATCATGCAGCAGTCCCGATCACTTCTCTCCATGGCCAGTAGGGAGCACGCGCACCCTGCAAGGTGGATTCCGGGTTCGTGGAGACGATGACGATCGGGGTCAGTGCACGCTGACCGCGACCTCGCCGCTATAGGTCTCCCGGGTGTTGACGATGGGCGGGGGCAGTTGCCCGGCCGCTTCACGCATCTTGTTCATGCCGTCGAGGAAGGTGTGCTGTGAGGTCCAGTGCTGGGTCACGACGACCGTCTCCTCATCAGCCTTCATCACGTCGAACGAGATGAAGCCGCTCTGTTCGCGCAGCGCCGCCGCGGTGCTCTCGGCTCGGCGCACCTCCTCGGTCACGTTGGCCGGGTCCAGCTTGAAGATGGCCACCACCTGGTAGGTCATCTGACGATTCCTTTCGTAAGAATGCGACGGTGCGAAGCCTTGTCGTCTGTGTCATGCACGGTCCGGCCCGGAGGGAACGGGTCCTGGGGCGGGCCAGGTTTGGCCTGGCGGTCAGCTCGACGTACTGGCGAACATGCCGGGCTCGTAGGAGCCTCCCGGGTTGTGCACGATCACGTTCATCCGGGTGGCCGCGTTGATCAGGGCGATCAGGCAGACCAGCGCGCCGACCTGGTCGTCGTCGTAGTGCTTGCGCACCTCGGCCCAGGTCTCGTCGGACACGCCGTGGTCGCCGAGCCGGGTGCCTTCCTCGGCGAGCGCCAGTGCGGCGCGCTCGGCCTCGGTGAACACGGTGCTGTGCTGCCAGGCGGCGACCAGGTTGAGCCGGAGCGCGGTCTCACCGGCGGCTGCGGCCTCCTTGGTGTGGACGTCGACGCAGAAACCGCAGCCGTTGATCTGGCCGACCCGCAACTCCACCAGTTCACGCAGGGTCTTCGGCAGCGTCGACCCCTTCAGGGCCAACGAGGTGTTGTAGAACCGCTTGGCGACCTTCGCGGCGGTCGGGCTGTCGAACAGGTTGAAACGGGGTTCCATGACGCCGTCCTCACTTGTGGTGTTGCGTGCCGCTGCACTGGACGAACACAAGATGCCGACCGCTCGGGCCTTGTGACGGCGCGGTGATGTGGCGTGCGTCACTGGCCGCGCGTGTCACAAAGCGGTGGGGGCCGGCGTCTGGTGTACGGCACAGTCGACAGCGAACGGGCAGGAGCCGACGATGGACGACCGAACCACGAGCGACTGGACAAGGGACACCTCCGAGCCGGTAGCTCGTGGCGACCGCATGGACAGCGCCACGCAGGCGTTCGTCGCCCACCGCAACCTGCTGTTCACCGTCGCCTACGAGATGCTCGGCTCGGCCGCCGACGCCGAGGACGTCCTGCAGGAGACCTGGTTACGGTGGGCGGGCGTCGATCCCGACACCGTGCGGGACCAGCGCGCGTACCTGGTCCGGATCACCACCCGTCAAGCGCTGAGCCATCTGCGCACGCTCAGCCGGCGCAAGGAGACCTACGTCGGCCCCTGGCTGCCCGAGCCGCTGCTCACCGCACCCGACCTGGCCGAGGACGTCGACCTGGCCGACAGCGTCTCCATGGCAATGCTGCTGGTGCTGGAGACGCTGACCCCGACCGAACGGGCGGTGTTCGTCCTGCGCGACGTATTCGACCTCGGGTACGACGAGATCGCCGAAGCCGTCGACAAGAGCCCGGCCGCCGTCCGCCAGATCGCCCACCGGGCACGGGCCCACGTCACCGCGCGCCGACCGCGCGGGGTCACTTCCCCTGCTGAGACCCGACGCACCGTCAAGGCGTTCCAGCGCGCGGTTGAAACGGGCGACCTGCAACGCCTGCTCGACATCCTCGCGCCGGACGTCGTCCTGCTGACCGACGGCGGCGGAGTCGTGCAGGCCGCCCTCGCGCCCGTCGTGGGAGCCGACCAGGTGGCCCAGGTGCTGGGCAGGGTCGCCGCCGCGATGTCGCTGCAGCCGACACAGGTCAACGGCGACCCGGCGCTGATCGTCCGCCTGGGCGCCCAGATCGACACCATCTTGGCGATCCGCATCGACGACGGCCTCATCACCGGGCTCTACGCCGTCCGCAATCCCGAGAAGCTGGCGCATCTGGAACGGGAGACCACCTTGCGCCGCTAGGCCCAATGACTGGGCCATCCGCCTCTCGAAATGCGGCGGCGCGAGCGGCCGGTCGCCCTGTGGCTCCTCGGCGCCCTCGGGGCGTGGATCGGCGTCGGGCGTCGGAGCCGCGGCGGTCGGCGGTGAGCCGGGGACCACAGGCAGGACAGGCGAGGAACGGGCAGACAAGGCGGGGCGCAGCAGCCGACTCGGGGATGACGGTGCCAGTGCCCCGCCCTCCGGCGGCCATTCTGCGCTGACCGGGTGATGTCTGGGCCCGGCAGCGCGCGGCTCCGCCATCGCGCGCGAGACGGCAGAGGGGCGCCCTGATCCCCTCGCCCGCGCCGCACACACCCCCCTTCCTTTCCTGGCGTCCGGGACGAGCGCGGGTGGCGTAGAAGAATGGCCCTGGCCCGACCACAGCCGGACCAGCATGGTCACCTGGAGGGTTTTCGGGTGGGTGAAGTCGGTGTCGACGTCGCTCGCGACACCTCCGACAGGCGGCGACATCCCGCACGCTGCCACCGCGCCCGCCCCGACCTCTCCCCCGGCGACGTCCCCATATGACGGCGCCGCCGCACTGACGGCGGCCGGGCGCGTCGGCCTCGGCCCACGCGCAGCCGGCGAGCGTGCCCGATCCCCGGCTGCGCCCGCGCCGCCCATCCCGCCCTCTTCTCCTCAGCTTGGGGCGTGGATCGAAAATGCCTGGTGATGATGACGGAGAGCCCCTGTGCGATCCAGAATGATGGGATGGTCACCCTTGAGACTTCACGTTTAATCTTGCGTCGCTGGCGCGAGGAAGACGTTGCGCCCATGGCTGCCATCAATGCCGACCCCGAGGTCATGCGGTGGATCCGTGACGGCAGCGTCCGTGACGCACAGCAGACTCGCGACGGGGTCCAGGCGTGGGAGAGCGAGTGGGAGTCACAGGGCTTCGGCCTGTTCGCCGTGGAGATCCGGTCCACTGGCGAACTGGCCGGGTTCACCGGCCTTTCGGTGCCCAACTTCTTGCCGGAGGTACTGCTGGCGGTTGAAGTCGGCTGGCGGCTGGGACGTTCCCACTGGGGGCAGGGCTTGGCCACCGAGGCCGCTGCGGCCGCTGTACGGTTCGGGTTCGATGAGCGAGGGCTGGAGCGGATCGTCAGCATCACTCAAGTGGGCAACGACGCCTCAGAACGGATCATGACCAAACTGGGGATGCATCTGGCCCGCGAGACCGTCAATCCCACCTGCGGTCGGCGCGTACGGGTATTCGAGCTGTCGTCGGACCAGTACGTCACAACCACTCGTTGATGGCGGCAGCGAGGACGGTAGCCTCGTAGCGGACCACGATTTCGTCGTACCTGGTGGCCACAGCTCGATGTCTCTTGAGGGCGATTGACGCCGCACTCGATCACGTGCCGGGCCATGTAGTCCTCTGGGTCGAACTTCGGTGGCCGGCCACCGCTGGACCCCCCGGCCTGGCTGGGGAGCAATTGCCAGCGACAGAAGGTTGGTCAGGGCCACGAGATGTTGAGCGGCAGATCTCGGTGGAAGACGGCCATAGCCAGGCCAGGGCCGTTGTAGTCGTCGACGGTCTTCGCATCGAAACCCAGGCTGCGATGGAAGGCGATCGAGCCGGTGTTCTCGATTGACGTGATCGCCTTCAACTGCTGTGCACCATGACGTTCTGCTGCTTCAGCGAACGCCGAATACAGACGACGCCCGAGACCGGTGCCACGGACGTCGTCCCGTGTGGCGATCAGATGCACGTACCCGGTGCCGTCTGGGGTGACGAACCCGAAGATGTACCCACGGATTCCGTCCTCGGCACGGGCAACCAAGCAGGTGGAACCGAACTCCTGCACCAGTGCCAGAAGGTGCAGGGACCGGAGATCGCGTCCGCCCCAGTATCGGGTGTGATCAGTCAGGACCCGGTGGAAGTCGGCCACCCCGGCTGGTGCGATGTGTATGTCCATGATGGCGATCATGGCAGGCGCCTCAGAGCAGCTACGAGACAGGTTCTGGCACCGCTTGGCGGTGTAGCTGCGGGCCTCGCGCAAATCGTCCACGGTGTCTGCGGCTTTTGGAAAACCCCATCGGCCCGGGCAGGCTGCGGCGGGGACTCCGGGCCAACCGGGCCGGACCCGCGCAGCCGTCAGCCTCGTCGGCGGAACAGGCCGCTTCCGCCCCCGCAAAACCGACACCGGCCGCCGTGCCGTCACCGGAAGGATCAGAAGTGCCGTTCTCTAGACAGTGGAGCGGAGCGGGGTGTACCGCCCCATGACAGCCGTACTACTACAGCAAACGCCCCCACGGCAGCGACCACGCTCTTACTCAACGTCCGACCAGCGAAGACACCCGGCCTGACATACCGTCACTGACACCAACCCACTGACACCAACCCGGCACATCACAGGATCGGAGCTCGAGATCAGACGGAGGCCGTGTTCACGTCCCCGGATCCCCACACGGGCGATCACATTCGGGGCACCGCTCGAGGCCATCATGTGATCAGCCCCGGGCCGCTCGGGTGTCCAGCGGACAGCGAAAGATGGTAATCAACCAGATCGCCGGGCGCTTGAGCCGGAATCGCGTCCGTCCAGAACTTCAATGTCGGTGATAGGGGTCCGGGAGGTATCCAAGCTCAGCCGGATGATGTCCAGGCCACCGCGTTCGAGTTGGATCATCGAAGAACCCGACGAAACGGGTGGCGCGGTCAGCAGGTTGATGCAAGTTGCGGTACATGTGCACGGGCCGCAGTAGGGCCGGTCAGCGACCCCTTCGGCTAGGACCTGTCTGCGCGGTCTCGCGGCTGGACCTTGACCTCAAGTTGACTTGAGGTTCCAGAGTGATCTGCATGGATACTGAAACCGCAGATATCAAGGCCATCGAACAGGTCGTCACCACTGTCGAGCGCGCTCAGCGCGCCAAAGACGTCGAGGGGTTCCTCGCACTCTTCCACCCCGACGCCCTCTGGACGACCGGCCACGGCAAGGTCCTGATCGGCTTCGATGCGATCGCGGAGTTCACCCGCGCCGTGCTGCCCGCAGCCAGCTGGGACGGTGAAATCACTTACGAGGCAGTGCACACGCAATTCCTGCGGCCCGACGTGGCGGCCGTCAAGGTTCGGCAGGTCTACCACTCGCCAGAGGGCGACACGGAAGGCGCTCCGCTCTACGTCATGACCAAGCAGGATGACGGGAGGTGGCTGCTGCACGCATGCCAGAACACCGAAGTCCGGGTCGAATAGAACCCGATCGACCACGTGACTGGTCCATGTTCGGATCGTTGTCCTGAGCATGACGCGGGGTGGTCTGACAGCGGCGGAGTGGGAACGGCTGCGGCCGTTCCTGCCGGTGAGCAATGGACGTTGTGGCCGGTGGCGGGATCACCGGCCGGTGATCGACGGGATTCTCCACTGGGTGCGGACCGGCGGGCAGTGGCGGGATCTGCCCGAGCGGTTCGGCCCGTGGAAGACGGTCTATGAGCGCCATCGGCTGTGGTCGGCCGACGGCACGAGGGAACGCCTGCTGCGGCAGGTCCAGGCCGCAGCCGACGCCGCTGGTGAAACCGACTGGGACAGCGCGGTGGGCTCCACCATCGTGCGAGCCCATCAGCACGCGGCCGGTGCCCGGTCCGACCCGCCGCCGGCGCCCGCGTCAAAGGGGGCCGAAGCGGCAGAACATCAGGGCGAAACACCGTGGCAAAGCCTGCTCGCCCGGCTGGCGGAGGTGGTGCAGGAGGTGAGGGACTGGGCCGCTCGCGGGGCGGGTTCACCAGCAAACTCCACCTGAGCGCCGACGGCCGTTGTCGCCCGCTGTCCTTGGTCATCACGCCGGGGCAGCGGGTGCACTGCACCCAGTTCCAGACGGTGCTGGCAAAGATCTGCGGGTCGGTTCGGGACGGCCTCGCACGAAGCCCGACAGCCTCGCCGCCGACAAGGGATACAGCAACGGCCCGTGCTACGAGTCTCTGCGGCGTCGGGGCATCCGGCACACGATCCCGGAGAAGCCCGACAGTCAGGCCGCCCGCCTGCGCAAAGGCTCATCCGGCGGGCGGCCATCCGGCTTCGACGAGGAGCGGTACAAGAAACGCAAGACCGTGGAACGGGCGATCAACCGACTCAAGCAGTCCCAAGCGGTGGCCAGGCGGTACGACGAGCGCGGTTACCTCTTCCTTGGCACCGTCACCGCCGCGTCGCTTGCCATATGGCTCCGGTCCTGACAAATGCGAGGCAGGTCAGAACCCGCTCGGACCGGTCTGTGAGTGCCGTCTTATGGTTCCGAAATGAGTAACTCTGCTGCGGCTGCTGTCCTCACCACCACCGACCTGCCCGAAGCCATACGTGCGGTGCGTACCTTGCTGGGCATGGCAGACCTCGGTCAGGGAGAGGTCGACTTCGAAGCCGTGATCAGGTCGCCGGATGTCCTGGCGCAAGTACGTCACGTACTGCCCGACCTCGAATGGTGGGCGTCGGCCGGCGAGGAGCGCGGTTCGTCGGAGGGCGGCGACAACCCTGCGGACTGCCTGCCGATCCAAGTGTTCGACTGGGGTCGTTCGCTGGACCGAGCTGAGCCCTTCATCGCCGCTCTGGGGCCAGATCCCGCGGCTGTTCGGTGGGATCTGCACGCATGGCCTGCGGTTCCCGAAGCGGGACTGGAGGCGATCTCGCAGAAGTACGCGTACCTCACGCTGACAGTGAACTCCCGGGACCTCTATCAGGACGAGCCGTCGCAGGACCACACCATCCACGTACACGTCCGGAACCGGAACGGCGACCAGATCGCCCGCGTCCACTGGCTCGCCGATCAAGTGGGTGGCCGGTTCACAGGCAGGGTGGAGGTGGCGCCTCTGTAACCCCTCAGCAAACAGGCAAGGCCGCCGTCTCCATCTGCCTCTGCCTCTGCCTCTGCCTCTGCCTCTGCCTCTGCCTCTGCCTCTGCCTCTGCCTCTGCCTCTGCCTCTGCCTCTGCCACATGATCGGCCGGACACGTCCCAGCGGTTCGCCCTCAGCACGCAGCAGTTCAGCTATCTCGGTAGCAAGTGCTGGGAACGCATCCGCCAGTTGTGGATACAGCCCGTCTGTCACCAACGCACGAGCGATACTCCACCTCACATACGACAAGGAGGGCGGTGACGGCGCCGCAGGGAAGCTGTTGCCGGCCGCGACGGCGGCACCTGCTACGGGAATGGCCCCCTGGGCCTGTTTCAGGTGCGACTTCCTTGCCCAGGTCGCTGGCTCCGGGCACACGGTGAGCCGGCCGCAGTCAGCGTCGTGCCGACGTGGCAGGCGAGGTCGGGATCGATGGCCTCCCACTCGCCGGCAAAGCCGCCTCGCAGCCACCTTGCTGTAGCAGTTGATGCACGTGAGCCCGTGCGGCGGCCCGGGCTTGAGTGAGGGACGGGGCGCGCGCAAAAGAGGCGGTTCAGCGCGTGCGTGGGATGACGAGTCCGGTGCCCGGGTAGCCGCCGTCGGCGATCGTGAGCGTCTTGCCGCCCCAACCACCAGGTCGTCATCGACGCCGACACCCGCCTGGTCGTTCGTGGTCGGCCGGCCGCTCGCCGGCAACCGCAACGACTGCAAGGCGTGGGAGGAGTCCGGCCAAGGCCGCTGTCGCCGCGAGCGTGGCCAGGCAGAACTCCCGGACTGGAAAGAGGAACACAACAGGTCCCACAAGCAGGTCCGCGCCCGCGTTGAGCACGTCTTCGCCCGCATGAAGACCTGGAATCCTCCGCGACTGCCGCCTTAAAGGCGACGGCATCCATCACGCCATGCTCGGCATCGCCCGGATGCACAACCTTGCCCTCGCCGGCTAGATCAGAGAGCCGTGCGGCGGCCAACCCTGCCCGAGCCGATACAGGGATCATTTATGCGCCATCCCTTGGCCCAGCACGGACGGTCTGACGGAGTCTCACGGCCCCATTCCCCTCAAATGCGGCGATCTCAAATGCGCTGGCGGACTGAAGAATGAGCCAACAGCGCACACAAAAAGCCAAATTGATTTCGCCCCATCCGCAGGTAGCGGAGAAGCCGGCAAACGAACCCGGCCTGTTGGGCGGGGACCTTCCGTCGAACAGGCCCTACCCTGACCTTACTTCCGACATTTTCACCGTTGCGTGTGTCCGCAGAAGATGAAGTTTTCCATCCTGGGCCCGAGACATCCAGACAGAAAACTGTACCCCCCACGAGATCAGGGCTTCGGCGTAGTCGGCGGGCGGCGCCCGTTTTGTGATCACACGAGGCCGAGGAGTGCGAGGGGTCGGTGGGCGTCGCGTGCGTTGCGACGGAGGCCGGCGGCGATGTTCTTGACACCGCTCAGCCGGAGGGCGCCGACGGCGAGGTTGCGCCAGGTCGCCATCGCGCGGGGTGCGTTGCCGGTCCGCAGCTGGGAGGCGTCCTCGGCAAAGGTGGTTCGCGGACGTGGTGCAGGGCCTCGATCTTCCAGTGGTCGCGGATCAGTCTCGCGAGTGGGACGGGGGTAGCCTGCTCGGCGGTCAGGCTGGTGAGCGCGTAGACGGTCGTGATGGTGGTCTTGCCGGTCTTGCGGTCGGTGCGGCGGCGCTTGATCTGGACGGCCTGGCGGGCGCCGGGGAAGAGCAAGTTGTTCACCGTGGCGACCTTGATCCGGCGGATCTCCGCGCGGCCGTGGCCGATGCCCCGGGTGCGGCCCTGGAACGGATGTCCTTCCAGGGAAGGGACTTCAGCTGCTTGCGTAGCCTCTTCTGGTTGCCCTTGACGATCGCGATGTAATGGGCCCCGCGGCCCAGGAGGTAGGCAGCGTGCTCGCGTTGCGTATGGAGCGCGTCGCTGGTGACCACGGTTGCGGCAAGGTCGGCGACAGTGTCGAGCAGCGGCTGGAAGCGGTTGACCTCACCGGTCTTCTCGCCGACGTCGAGCTGGGCCAGGACCAGCCCGGCGATCAACAGGCTCAGCAGGCCAGGGCCGTGGCACTCGTTACGACAAACGCGGCTACGTCTTCCTCGGCACCGCCACCGTCGCAGCCCTCGTGATTTGACGAGGCGAGCCGTGGAGGAGCGGCCTGATGCCTATGTCACCGCCCTGTGGACACGCTGGGCTGAGCCCGGGCGGTCCGGGGCGCGGGCATGGCGGCGAGCGCCGAACCCGCCTTCCACGTCCGGCAGCGGAGCCGACCGCACCCCCGTACCGGAGCATCTCGAGTGCACCAGCACCACCGCTCGCTCACACAGTTTCGCGCCTCGTGGCTTGCTGACTTGTGACGTGTGGCTGATGCTCAGGACCCCCGGTATCCGCGGCTCGAACCGTGCGTGGCTCATCCTCCCAAGGAAGGCCTCGGCGTGCGCCCCGCCATCAGGCCCGCCAGAGCTGCCCGCGATGAGACTCCCGTCTTGCGGTAGACCCGGGAGATGTGGGTCTCGACCGTGCGACGGCTCAGGCAGAGTCGTTCGGCGATCGCCGGGCTGGTGAGGCCGTCGGCGACGAGGTCGGCGATCTCCCTTTCGCGGGCGGTCAGTTCTGCGAGGCGGCGCTCGGGCCCGTCAGCGGCGGCGGCCACCGCCGGGCCAACCGCCTCGGCAAGACCGGTCAGCATCCCGCAGCCGCCGGCCATGGCGAGCCGCCGCCCCCGGTGCCAGGCCGCCTGCCCGCGCCGCGAATCGCCCGGGTCCGCCGCCATCAGGGAGGCGCCGAAGAGCAGGGAGAACGCCTCCCAGAACACCCCTCCGCTGCGGGCGCTCTCGTCGGCCGCCGCCACGAACAGGTCCGCCGCCGCCTTGTCGTCACCGAGACCGAGGCGTATCTGCGCGGCGCTGCGCATGGCAGAGGCGCGCTGTACGGGCAGATCGAGCCGCTCGGCCTCCTCGTGGGCCCGCTCGGCCCAGTCCTTCGCCGCGTCCAGGTCACCCATGGTGACGGCGGCGGTCACCAGGACCTCCAGGAACAGCGGACGCATGGAGGGCTGCATCCGCCGCAGGCCGGGGCCGCCGGCACGCAGGACCGCCTCCCGGGCACGAGCGGGGTCGCCGGCAGTGAGCGCCGCGTAGCCGAGTACACACCAAGCGATGGAAGCCCACCAGTTGACGCCCAGACCCGCCGCGGCCACCGCCTCCTCGGCGGTGGCCAGTGGCCGCGGATCGCCGGGTGGGCAGGCGTCGACCAGGGCGTGGGCCCTGGTGGCGAGGACGAAGGCGAGCAGTTCGTCACTGCCGATGCCGCGGGCGATGTCCTCGGCCTCCTCGGACAGTTCCACCGCCGACGCGAGCTGGCAGGTCTGAGTGCGCACGTGTGTCTTGCACAGGAGAAGATGGGGCAGGAGGTAGATCTGGCCGGTGCGGCGGGCTATGGCCAGGCCGCGATCGGCGTGCCGCTCGGCGTCGGCGAAGCGCTCCAGGAACGCCTCCGCCCAGGCCAGCCGTACCAGCGGCTCGCACAGGCCGGTCAGATCGCCGTCCGGCAGCGAGTCCACGAGGGCCGCCGCCCGGCGGGTGAAGTCGTCCGCCGCGGCCGTCTCCCCCTCGTACGCCTCCCCCAGCGCCGCGACGCTCAGCGCACCCGCCACCCCCGTCTCGTCCCCGAGGGAGCGGGCCACCTCCAGGGTGTGTGCCACCTCGGAGCGCACCGCCTGGTACGAAGTGTCGTGCGGGGCCGAGGAGCCCAGCTCCAGGCCCAGCGCCACCTGGTCGGCAAGCGACGGCGCTGGATCAGTGCGGTGCAACTCGCGGCGGAGCAGGGCGACCGCCTCCGAGTAGCGCCCCAGATGGCGCTCCATGACGGCGCACAGCACGACAGCTGACGCCCGCGACCCCGTGCCGTCGCCCGGGTCGGGCAGGGCGATCACCTGGTGCAACAGGTCCCGGCTCTCCCGGAGCCGGCCGCCGACGCCCAGCGCCCGGGCCCGCCGCAGCATCAACTCGCGCCGTCTGGCCGCGTGTTCCGGCCTGTGCGGAAGGTGCCGCAGCACCACCTCAAGCCAGTGCGCGCTGCTCGCGGGCGCCGTCTGCGCGGCCTGCTCGGCGGCCTCGTCCAGCACCGCCGCCGCCCGCGGGTCCCAGCCGGACAGCGACTGCTCGGCGTGGTGCGCCCGCCCGGCCAACGGGGCGCCGGTACGGGCGAGTTCGGCGCCGACGAGCCGGTGGATCTCCGTGCGCTGCCAGGGGTCGGTGCCGTCGCGGACGAGGCTGCGCAGCACGGGGTGACGCAGCGCGATCCGCCCGTGTGTGCCGGTGCGCAGCAGGTCGCGCCGGGTCAGTACGGCGAGGTCGTCGGCCAGTTGCCCCGGCTCGTGGCCGGTCACCGGGCCGAGCAGCGCGGGCGTGGCGTGGTCGCCCAGAGCTGCCACGACTTGGACGAGCCGGCCCTGCGACGGCGTCAGCGGGGTCAGCTCGTCGAGCAGCAGTGCCCCGAGGCCGGTCGTGGACAGTCGGCTCACCGACGCGCCCTCGCGGTGCGCCTGGAGCAGGGTCAGCAGGTACAGCGGGTTGCCCTCGCTCGCTGTGAAGAGCCGTACGGCCTGGTCGCGGGCCAGGTCAGGGGTGAGCAGTTCGACGCAGTCCCGCTCGCCGAGCGGGCCGAGGACCGTCCGCCGTACCGTGCCGGTCTCCGTGCCGCGGGTGAGGGTCGCGGCAAGCGGCGCGGGGCTCTGTCGGTCGCGGCGGGCGAGGACCAGCAGGACGCGGGCGCGCACGGGGTGCCGTACGAGATGGTCGAGGAGTTCCAGCGACGCGGCGTCCGCCCAGTGCATGTCGTCCAGGACCACGACCAGCCCAGACGCCGCGGCGTGGGTCAGCAGGGCGGCTGTGGCCCGGTGCAGGTGGAAGCGGTCCGTGCTGCGGGGAGCGCCGCTCAGCACCGGGGCGACCTCGGCAGCCTCCGGGAAGGATTCGACGGCCTCCGGGGCGAGGTCGGAGAAGGCGTCGGTGAACGGCTGGAACGGGATGTGACGTTCGTACTCCGTCGCCCGGCCGCGCAGCACCGCCGCCCCACGCCGCGTCGCGGCCAGGCACAGCTCGTGGACCAGCCGGCTCTTGCCGATGCCCGCCTCACCGCCGACGTCCAGCACCGCCGGGCGGCCGGGCACGTCCCCCACCAGTTCCGCCAGCAGCCGGTCGAGCCGCGCGAGTTCCGCCTCTCTGCCGACCAGCGGTGTCCGTTCCCTCGTCATACCCTCACGCCCCCGCGACAGTTGGTAGCCCCGCATATCCTGTCGTACTCCACTGACAACCTGTGGCTTCGTGTCCTCGATCTCACACCGCGTCGACGGCTACGCGTCGACGGCGAGCCGCCGGCCCGAGCGGGCGGGCGTCGATCAGCGCGGGACGGGTAACCCTCGAACCACTGTCCTTGACTGGCTGGTCGAGATCTTCAACTATCGCGCTCCTGGCGTCCTGCGACTCCGGTGACGGGGCACGAGGACTCCTTGTTCAGCGCGCGGGGACGTGAACGGGGCAGGTCCTCCATCACGGCATCGGGTCCAAGCTGTCGGACCCTGTGACCAGCGATTACATTAAGGTCTCTTCTGGATAATCCGCCTCGGATCGATTTGCTTTAGGCTGGCAGGCATGACCGCCATGACGCCCGCCCGCACCGAACCGGACTTGTCGTTCCTCCTCGACCACACCAGTCACGTCCTGCGGAGCAAGATGTCCGCCGCCCTCGCCGAGATCGGCCTGACGGCCCGCATGCACTGCGTGCTCGTCCATGCCCTGGAGGAGGAGCGCACCCAGATCCAGCTCGCCGAAATCGGGGACATGGACAAGACCACGATGGTGGTGACGGTGGACGCCTTGGAGAAGGCAGGTCTGGCCGAGCGCCGCCCCTCAAGTACGGACCGGCGGGCCAGGATCATCGCTGTCACCGATGAGGGCGCCCGTATCGCCGGACAGAGTCAGAAGATCGTCGACCGCGTGCATCGCGACGCCCTGACGACGCTTCCCGAGGGGGACAGGGAGGCCCTCCTGCGGGCCCTGAATCACCTGGTCGACGACAGTTTGGCAACCCCCGTCGAGGCCCCGCGCACCGCCCGCCGGGCGCGCCAGTCCAGATAGACGGGGAAGCAGACCAAGGTAAGTCCGAAAAAAATAGTCTGCAACAAAACCATCTGCTACGGTCTCTCCTGTCGCCCCAACTGACAGGAGAGACCGCATGTCTGACGCATCCGACTCCGCGCCGTCGCCCGCTTCTCCCGCCGCCCAGCGCTCACGCCGGCTCGCCCTTGGAGTCATCGCCAGCGGGATGCTGATGATCATCCTGGACGGCTCCATCGTGACCGTGGCGATGCCGGCCATCCAGAACGACCTGGGATTCACCCCCACCGGCCTCAGCTGGGTCGTCAACGCCTACCTCATCGCGTTCGGCAGCCTGCTCCTGCTGGCCGGCCGTCTCGGCGACCTGATCGGTCGCAGGCGCATGTTCCTGGCCGGCACCGCCGTCTTCACCGGCGCCTCGCTGCTGGCCGGCGTGGCCACCTCGCCCGCCGTACTGATCGCCGCCCGCTTCCTCCAGGGCAGCGGCAGCGCGATGGCCTCCGCCGTCAGCCTGGGCATCCTTGTGACGCTGTTCACCGAGCCCAGGGAGCGCGCCAAAGCCATCGCCGTCTTCAGCTTCACCGGCGCCGCGGGCGCGTCCATCGGCCAGGTCCTCGGCGGCGTACTCACCGACGCGCTCAGCTGGCACTGGATCTTCTTCATCAATCTGCCGATCGGCGTCGCCACCCTCGCGATCGCCGTCCGCGTCCTGCCCGGTGGCGTCGGTTCGGGCCTCAAGGCGGGCGCGGACGTCTTCGGCGCGGTTCTGGTCACCGCCGGTCTGATGCTGGGCATCTACACCGTCGTCAAGGTCGGGGAGTACGGCTGGACCTCGGGCCGCTCCCTCGGCTTCGGCGCCCTCGCCGCCGTATTGCTCGCCGCGTTCCTCGTCCGTCAGGCCACCGCGAAGAACCCGCTGATGCCGCTGCGGATCTTCCGCTCGCGCAGCGTCTTGGCCGCCAACCTGGTCCAGATCCTGATGGTCGCCGCGCTCTTCTCCTTCCAGATCCTCGTCGCCCTGTACCTCCAGAAAGTGCTTGGATACGGCGCCGCCGAGACCGGCCTCGCGATGCTCCCGGCAGCCGCCGCCATCGGTGCCGTCTCCCTGGGAGTCTCGGCGCATCTCAACGCCCGCTTCGGTGAGCGCAACGTCCTGCTGGCGGGCATCGTGCTCCTCATCGGCGTCCTCGCCCTCCTGGCCCGCGTCCCCGTGCAGGCCAGTTACGCCGTCGACCTCCTTCCGGTCATGCTGCTCGCCGCGGGTTTCGGCCTCGCGCTGCCGGCGCTGACCACACTCGGCATGTCCGGCGCAAGCGAGGAGGACGCCGGTCTCGCGTCCGGCCTGTTCAACACCACCCAGCAGATCGGCATGGCTCTGGGCGTCGCGGTCCTGTCCACCCTGGCCGCCTCCCGCACCGAGAGCCTCGCGGTGGAGGGCCGGACGGCGGCCGAGGCACTGACCGGCGGCTACCGGCTCGCCTTCGCGGTGGGTGCGGGACTTCTGGTCATCGCCTTCGCCGTCGCCTTCACGATGCTGCGCCGCCCGGAGCGGCAGGACACCCAGGAGCCGGCCGCCGACACGCCGGCTCCCGCCCACGCCACCGCCGTCTGACCCGCCCTCTCCCCACCCACACCCCGACCGCCGAAAGGCTGATCCCCATGAGCGAGAACACCGCCACCGAGACCACCCCCGGCACCACCAAGAACGACGGCCCGGCCCCCCGGGTGCTCACCGACCAGGAGCTCTCCCAGTTGCTGCGGCAGCAGCGGTTCGGCGTGCTCGCGAGCGTCAGGAGCACCGGCCACCCGCACCTGTCCACAGTCCTCTACGACTGGAACGCCGAGGAGCGCGTCCTGCGCGTCTCCTCCACCGCCGACCGCCTCAAGGTCCGCCGGCTGCGCCGCGACCCGCACACCTCACTGCACGTCAGCGGTCCGGACGTCTGGTCGTTCGCCGTCGCGGAGGGCGAGGCGGAGATAGTGGACCCGGCCGACGGGGCGGCCCCCGGCGAGCAGCCGCTGCCCGACCGGCGTGTGGTGATCCTGATCCGGGTCTCCCGCCTGTACGGGACCGCCCTGGACATCCCCGCCCAGGACTGAGGACTACTCACTGTATGACCTAGGCTTAACGAGCGCTTGGTCCTGCGGTGGTGTCTGGTTCGCAGATCAGGGATCTCGCCAGGGGGTCGCGCTAGCTGGGCGGCCACCGGAGAGCGTGCCCGCCGAACGAAATCAGCGGCGAGCCGGGCCCGCGCACCCCGTCCTCGTACCTCCAGTAGCTCAGGCCGAAGGTCCCGGAAAGGAACCCGGCGAGGAAGCCCAGCGCCAGCGGGCCCACCGGGTTGGAGGCCCCCTCCTCGGCCACTTGCCCGCCGACCTGGAAGATCGCCACCCCGAACCCGAGCGCCGCCGCTACCCCGGCCACGCCCAGCAACAGCCACGCCCACCGGCGGCTCCTGGTCGCCGCGACACTGAGCACCTTGAACTTCAGGGGCTTCTGGCAGCTCCCGCATTCCAGCGCCTCCACCCGCCGGCCCTTCTCCGGCCGCTCGATGTCGATCGGATGGAGCGCAAACTGGCGGACGACATGGCTGCTGTGGATGTCCTTGGACACCATGTGCGCATATCTCAGACCTGGATACGGCCCCAATTCCCGCTTACTCATAGCAGCCTCCCTATATCAGATACCTGTCGGACCGTCCCGATAATCGGTCGATCCTTCCCCCACCAGCTATTCCGTGAACCCACGGCCCCGTCGGTCGCCGGGTCCCCACATGCTCAATCTCCGTAACTCGGGGAGCGCAGGACGTCGTTCACGTCGAAGCTGAACGTCGGCGTCGGGTACAGCGGGTCGGGCACACCCGTGGTGTCGGGCACGTCGTACGGGTCGGCGGTGGGCTTGCCCTCGGGGCTGCAGACGTTCGGCGCCGCTGGAGGCGACAGCTCGTACATGGCCACCCGCTCGGTCCTGAATTTCACGTTGCCGCCGGAGATGTTGAGGCCCCCGGACTCGGTGCTGATCTGCTCGGGCAGTTCCTTGCCCTTGAGGGGCCTGCCGACGTACACCGCGACCAGGGCACCCACGCAGACGCTACGGTCGCCGGCGTAGAGCCTCTCCGGCGTTTTCACGAGGTGCTCCTTGCGACCGTCGACGCGCAGCTCGGTCCGCTTCACGGAGTCCATGTCGAAGTAGTAGTCCGGCGGGGCCCCCGTGGCGCTGGTCGTGTACTCTCCGACGCCCACCGAGCCGTAGGTGAGCTTCCAGAACTCCACCTGAACGGTGACCGTTTCGCACAGCGGGCCGGAGTAACCCTCCAAGCTCTCGTCGATCGTGACCGGGTCCTTGGAGGTGTCGACGCCTGCGGCGGGGACATCGGCCTCTATTCGCACCCAGCTCACAACCTGTTCCGTCGTCCACCCCCCGTTGGGGTGACAGCCCTTGGCGTTGGTCGGGTAAAGCGGGGAGGGCGTGGCCGAAGCGGTGGTCGGGACAGCAGTGGCAGTGCCGGTCACGGAGGGCGTGGCGGCCGATGCGTCGGTGCCGTCTCCGTCGCCCGAGCAGCCGGCCGTGAGCAGCGCGACGGCCGCCAGCAAGGCGGTGACCGGAGCGGCGGCATACCGAGCCGGCCGGTTACGTCCTGTCGGGGTGACGGCGCGGGCCAGCCACCGCACCCGGTCTCCTGCAGACTCCAGCAACGTCATCATCCCGACCTGTGCTCAGTGGCTCTACCGGTCGTGCACGGTTCATCCTCGATCAAGACCCTTCCCCAAGCGGACGTTGAAGAGATCAGTAGAACTACGCAATCTGCTACGTATGTTCGCCGGCCGCGGAGTTGCGGCAGTGGCATCCTCTCTACGGATCAAGCTTTGTGTCCCGGGGGCTGTCACGCGTCGATGACAGGAGCGCGGCGTTCGTAGCAGCGGGCGGGGCGCTGGAAGGCGTTGTGCCGGGCGTGGGTTCGTCAGACGTGCCAGCGTCGGCTCGCCTGGATCGACGCCTTTCACCCTCGTGGGCGATCGGGCCGTGCAGAACGCGCCGTTCGAGCAAGGTCCGTGTCTTGTCCGAGTCGTAGTCGGCGTCCAGGGGCACGGCGATGTCGTTGGGAAGCGGGCCCAGGCTAAGTGGCAGCGAAGGCCGTCAAGCGCATGCTGTCGGCGTCGGTTGGCGGCAACTGGGCGCCGGTACGGGCGTTGAGGTCTGCTCCCACCCTGTCGCGCTGAGTCCGATTCCGCCGCCAGCACGATTCGGCCCGACCGATACCACCGGCCTGCCGTCGCGCACAGCAGCCAACTAGCCACTCAGTCTCAGCCGCTGCGCCTGCCTACGACACGAGGCCCCACTGGACAACTTCGATGCACAGATGCAAGGTCAGATTGACCCGTCCCCTGACACCCACTCAACGCTGTCCAGATCGCCTTCGATGGCCGCCTGACCATGAGCAACAACTGACCACTCAAGAGCAGCCGTTGAGTCGGCACCCCCCCAGCAGTGTCAGACCGAAGTGTTCTGCGGCGGATTCGCGAGCTGACCGATGTCTGGGGCTGCGAGGGGTTGTTCGGCCCAGATTGTCTTTCCGGTCCGACCCGGCGCCGGTCGCCGCGCGTCACGTCACGTCACGCGAATGCCCTCGCGGTCTTCGAGGGCGCTGATGGCGGTTGCTGTGAGGCTGTGAGTGATGTGGCCTCGCATCAGCTGGGCGGCTTCGGCGGCGCGGCCGTCCACGATGAGGGAGACGAGTTGGTGGTGTTCCTGTAGGTCCCGGGTGCGGGGTTCGTCACCGGGCGGGAGTTCGAGGCCGAGGCGCCGGTAGCGGTCGGACTTGTCCCACAGGTCGTCCAGGAGACGGATGAGGACGTCGTTGTGCGAGGCCCGGTACAGCGCCTGGTGGAAGGCGCGGTGGGCCGTGAGTGCCTCTTCCCCCCACTGGCGGGTGACGGGGAGGAGCTTGTCGACGGCAGCCCGCATGGTGGCGATGTCGTCGTCGGTCCGTCGCTGGGCGGCGAGTTCGGCGGCGGTCGGGTCCAGGGACAGGCGGACCTCGAAGAGCTGGCGGGCCTCCTTCGAGTTCATGACAGAGACCCGGACGTCGCGGTGGGTTTCGACGGTGACGAGTCCCTCGCTGCTGAGGCGGCGGATGGCCTCGCGCAGGGGCGTGATGCTCATGTTGAGGGACTCGGCGAGGTCGTACTGGGCGAGCCGTGACCCGGCAGGAAGAGTGCCGAAGAGGATCCGATCGCGGAGTTCCGCGTAGGCGAGGTCGCTCTTGCTGAAGAACAGGTTCTGTCCTGCCATGGCCCCCTGACCGTTCCTTTCCGGAGGTTCCCCACCCCTTGACATCCCACAACGGACCAGCTCACCGTTGGAGTTGAACCCGTAGCCCACCACGGGCTTGCCGTCCCGAATGACGTCGCTCTCGATCGCCACGATCGAACAGTCCATGGAGCTGAAGTCGATCCAGGCGTTGCGGATCGAGGAGCTGATCGGAACGACGCCCTCATAGACGTTGGTGATCTTCACTGCGGAGCTTTTCTCATATCTTATAAGATGCGACGCATACGTCACCCACCGGCGGCATCCTCCAGGCCGCCGGTGCACCAGGACAGATGAGGCCCCTACCCGCGAACGCCCAGCGTCTCCTACTCGATGACCCTTCGGCCCGAAGGCCCGCGGCAGGCGATGCGGTCTCCCAACTGACTGTAACCATGGAGGCTTTGGGCGGCTCGGTCACCGCCCTCGACGTCATCTCATCCGACGCCGACCGTCTCGGCATCGACGTCACCATCGCCGCCGCCTCCACCACCCACGCCGACCAGATCGTCGAACAGCTGCGCGGCATCGAGGACGTCACGCTCGACAAGGTCTCCGGCCGGCTCGCCCGTGCTGAGCCTGGACGAAGCGTCCGGGCCGCGCCGCGCCGCCCACCGACATGCTCGCGGCCCTCGGGGCCCTCACCGAGCGATTCCCGCAGCAACGGACGGTCCGTCCACGGACTGGGGGGGGTCCGCTTGTGCGACGTCGATGAGAACGGGGTGTCCCGCAACATTGTCGACGGCATCACTCGAGTGAAGACCGAACCGTCGCGCATCGACGAGATCGAGGTCGGCCTGTGGTCCACGTCGAACGTGTTCAGGTCGGGGCACCGCATCCGCGTCCAGGTGACCTCCAGCAACTTCCCTCGCCACCGCAACCTCAACACCGGCGAACCGGAGACCGAAGAGACGACCGTGCGCGTCGCCCAGCAGCGGATCTTCCACGACAGCACACGGCCGTCACACATCCGGCTCCCCATCGTCGCTGACTGACCGGTGCGAAGCGAAGGACCGGGAGGCACGGTCTCCCCGTCCTTCATCAGTGGCCCGTTGCGCTGCCCGGGCTCCGTGGTCGGGCCGCCGGTTTGACCGGATGCAGCCTCCGTTTTACTCTCGAAGGCGTACGGAGACAGCATCCGTTTTGATGCTGTCGCGGGGTCACGGCTGGCAGGAGGGCGCATGAGCGCCGGTGAACTGCGGGGACGCAAGCCCCGCGCGGACGTTCAGCGCAACCGCGCTGCCCTTCTGGAGACCGCGCAGCGTCACTTCCTGCAGCACGGGGTCGGTACCTCCCTCGAGGCGGTGGCCAAGGAGGCGGGTGTCGGGCCCGGCACCCTGTACCGGCACTTCCCCTCCCGGGAGGCGCTGTTGGCGGCTGTGCTGCAGACGCGCTCCGAGGAGCTGGTGGCCCGCCAGGCGGACATCGATCAGCTCGGCGACCCGGCCGAGGCGCTGGAGCAGTGGCTGCGGGCGATGGAGGAGTACTTCAGCGCCTTCAGCGGGCTGCCGGACCCGCTCATGGCCGCGGCCCGGGCGCAGGAGCCGGACAACCCGCTCACCATCCCCTGCGGCATCCTCATCTCCGCCACCGATCAGTACGTGCGAGCCGCGCAGCTCGCGGGGCGCGTGCGCGCGTCGGCGCGGGGCAACGACCTGTTCCTCGCGGCCTGTTCCATTGCCTGGATCAAAGGCAACGGCGCCGAGGAGGAGTCCCTCGACCGGCTCCGCATGCTGATCGCGAGCGGCTACCGCCAGCAGGACACCCAGGCGTAAACCGCCAGGCAGCCCCGTCCCGACGCCCGCAACGCCAGGCGGCACCACCACCCGGCCATCACATCGCGCCGCCCTCAGGGGCAGCGCAACCTTCCAAGGGACAAATCATGAAAATTACTGTCATAGGCGCCGGTGCCATCGGCGGGAACCTCGCCGCCAAGCTCAGCACGGCCGGTCACGACGTCCAGGTGGCCGACGCCCGCGGCGCCGAGGCCGTCCGGGCGGAGGTACTGGAGACCGGGGCCCGCGCGACGGCCCTCGCCGACGCCCTCCAGGGCCGGGACGTCATCGTCCTGGCCATCCCCTTCGGAGTGGCGGGCCAGCTGGCCGACCTGTTCGCCTCGGTGCCCGCCGAGACGGTGGTCATCGACACCTCGAACTACTACCCCGGCATGCTCAGCGAGTCGATCGAGGCGGTCGACAACGGCCAGGTGGAGAGCGTGTACACCGCCGAGCTGCTCGGCCGCCCCGTGGTCAAGGCGTGGAACGCCGCGCTGGCCGAAACCCAGCGGACCAAGGGCGTCCCGGCCGGAACGCCCGGCCGCCTCGCCATCCCCGTCGCCGGCGACTCCGAGGAGGCACGAAAGGTGGCCATGAGTCTGGTGGACGACACCGGCTTCGACCCCTACGACACCGGCACACTGGCCGACTCCTGGCGCCAGCAGCCGAACAGCCCCGCCTACTGCACCGAACTGACCCTCGACGAGCTGCCGGCGGCTCTGGCCGCGGCCGACCGCGCCAAGGACGCCGCCATCCGCGACAGCCTCCCGGAACGCTTCGCCGCCCTCGGCGCCAATCCCACCGTCGACGACGTCGTCGAGATGAACCGCGCCGCCCACCGCTGAGCCACCCGACGCCGCTCTCGTCCACCCCACGGCACGAGAGCGGCAGCGCCGGCACGCCACGAACACACACCACGAACACGAAGAACGCGCAGTCCCCCGCGCTGCAGCCTGCAGTCTCGGCACGCCGCTGCCTGCGAGCATCCGCAAGGCTGCCGATACCCGCCGGGTGCGTCCGCACCCTGCCCTTACGTCGGCTGCCTCCTTGCACGGCCTGCAGTACTGCGCCGCACGGCGGCCGCCGTCGCGGTGACTGCGCGCCATGGAGAGGAACTGCCTTGCCCGGCACCGCATCACCCTTCACCGACATCGCACGCTCCCGACGCTCCCCCCGGCGGTTCTTGCCCACCGCCCTGTCCCCTGCGGACATCCGCGGCGTGCTGGAAGACGCACAGACGGCCCCCTCGAACAGCAACACCCAGCCGTGGACGGTGCACGTCGTCTCGGGTGCGGCACGGGACGCCCTGGCCAAAGAGCTGCTCCGGGCCGAGGAGGAGGGTCGGACCTCCCCGGATTTCACCGACGGCTACGGCGAGGAGGGCGTCTACCTCGAACGGTCGCAGGCCTTGGGCGCGAGTGTCTACCAGGCCCGGGGGGTCGAGCGCTCGGACCGGGACGGCAGGAGTGCGGCGGTCCGCGAGAACCTGGAGTTCTACGGCGCTCCCCATGCCGCCTTCCTGTTCATGCCGGCGCTCGGAGACGGGGTGCGGACAGCCGGCGACATCGGCATGTACGCGCAGAACTTCCTGCTCTCGCTGGCGGCCCGGGGGCTGGCCGGCATCCCGCAGACCGTACTCGGCGTCTACGCCGACACCGTCCGCGAGTTCCTGGGTGTCCCCGCGGAACTCAAGCTGCTGTTCGGCATCTCCTTCGGCATGGCTGACCCCGCGGCACCGGTGAACACGCTCCGCACGGAGCGGGTTCCGCTGCAGCGGAGCGTGGTCCTGCATGACACCTCAGGAGTCCTCGACAGGCCGTAGTTCCTCCGCCCGCAGGAACCATCCGGCGCCTGGGCCCGGGCCGGCCGGCATTCGGCCGGCCCGGGCCCAGGCGCCCCTACGGCTTGTAGCCCCGACGCCCCTGGGCCGCAGTGACAGGAGCCTGTACCCCCCTGCTGCGGTACGCACCCCGGCCATCCGCCCTCCCCCGTGATCGTAAAATCTCGCCCCTTTGACAATTCGGAGGAGGCCTCCGTGCTCTCGGGAAGGTAAGCGGAGGCATTCTCCGCTTTTTCATCGCCTGCTACTGGAGAAGCAACCGTGACAAGCCGACAGATGGTCCTGGGCATGCAGTTCAGCGGCGGTTACGGGGCCGCACCCGGGGCCTGGCGGCTGCCGGGAGCGAACCTGAACAACTACACGGAAATGGATCAGTTCGTGCGTTACGCGCAGTCCGCCGAGCGCGGCAAGATCCAACTGCTGTTCATCGCGGACACCCCGGTCCTGGACGTCGACCTCGAGAACCATGCCCCGCACCACATGATCGACCCGCTGCTGATCCTGACCGTCCTCGCGCGCGAGACCGAGCGGATCGGCCTGGTCACCACCGCCTCCACCACGTTCACCGAGGCCTACAATCTCGCCCGCCAGTTCAAGGCCCTGGACGTGATCAGCCACGGCCGGGCCGGCTGGAACGCGGTGACCACCTCCGACCCCTCCGCCGCGGCGAACTTCGGCGCGACGATCCCACCGCGCGCGGAGAAGTACGAGCGTGCCCACGAGGTCATCCAGATCGTGCAAGGGCTGTGGGGCAGCCGGGAGAAGGACGCCTGGCTTCTCGACGTCGACGGCAAGCGGTTCGCCGACATGGACAAGATCCAGCCGGTCAACCTGCAGGGCAAGCACGCCGCCTCCCGCGGCCCGCTGCCCATCCCCCCGTCCGAGCAGGGCCAACCAGTCATCTTCCAGGCGGGCGGCGGCAGTTACGGCTTGGAGCTGGCGGGCCATTACGCCAGCGGCGTCTACGCCAACCCGTACACCATCGAAGACGCCCGGGCCCAGCGCCAGGCCCTGCGGGACGCCGCCAAGCGCGCCGGACGCGCCCCGGACGAGGTGAAGATGCTCGCCGGCTTCATGCCGACCATCGCCCCTTCCCGCCAGGCCGCCCTGGAGCGACGCCGCTTCCTGGACGAGGTCGTCGAACTGAACCAGCGCGTCCGCTACCTCGGCGCAATGCTCGGCCTCCCGCTCGGCCCCGGCCAGCTCGACGAGCCGCTGACCGCCACCCAACTCGCCGACGCCACGCCCAGCCCGCACGACCCGCGCTCCCCCCGCGCCCTCGATGTGGCCCGGGAAGGCTGGACCCTGCGCGACGCGCTCGCCCACGGCGTCATCGACTACCACCCGGTGGCGCCGGCACCGCCGCAGACGTGGCCGACCACATGCAGCAGTGGTTCGAGGAAGGGGCCTGCGACGGCTTCTCGATCGCCGTCGACGGCTGCCACGACGGCTTCGACGCCTTCGTCGACCAGGTCGTCCCGATCCTGCAGGCACGCGGCCTGTTCCACGACGACTACGAAGGCTCCACCCTGCGCGCAAGCCTCGGCGCCCACGAGCAGTACGGCCTCGACCCGCGCCTCACGAAGCCGGCCCGGTGATGACCACGACCGCGCAGCCCACCACCGCCCAGCCGTCCGACACGGCGACCCCGCAGGCGTTCCGCGATGCCACGGCCGCTGTCGCCTCCCCCGTCGCCGTGGTCACTTCCATGGATGGCGATCGCCCCCACATCACCACGGTCAGCGCGCCTTCGCCTCCCATTCCCTGACACCCCCGACGGTGCCGATGTCGCTGGACAAGCGCTCCCAGCTCCTCGCGGCAGCCGGGTTCATCCAAGGACGGTGGCGCGCAGGGGTGCCCGGAAGGACAGCAGACCCAGCACCGGTGGTTCGGTCCCACCCTGCTCCAGCCGCACTCCCGGCAGGCGATCGGCCGCCGCCCGCAGGGCCACGGCCGCCTCTGTGCGTGCCAGGGACGCTCCCGGGCAGCGATGACGGCCGACACCGAACGCGAGGTGGTGGCGGATGTTCGTTCGGTGTGGACGCATCCGCTCCGGGTCGGGGAAGATCTCCGGGTCGGATCCGCTGCCCATCAGCATCAGCAGCAACTGGGCACCCTCCGGGAGCCTCACGCCGCCCAGTTCGGTCGCGCACGCGGTGATCCGGCGCCAGGTGGTGACCGGCGGTTCGCGCCGCAGCACCTCCTCCACCCAGGCCTCGGCCAGACCCGTCTGCCGAGCCACGCGCTGCCACAGGCCGGGCTCGGTGAGCCCTCGCTGCAGCACTGTGGCGAGGAGTTGCCCGGTGGTGGACTGGCCCGCGATGAAAACGAAGAAGCAGGCGGCCACCGCGGTCTCGACGTCCAGCGGCTCGCCGCCCGGCAGACGGTGTCGGGCCAATGCCCCGACGAACGAGCTGGGCGGGGCAGTGCCGCCGCGCACCGTGTCGGTCAGCCACTGATGGAACTCTCCGACGGATTCCGCCAGTTCCAGTTGCCTTTCCAGTGCGGGCCGGCCCCAGAACAGCTCCAGTGAGGCATCACTCCAGCGAATCAGGGTGGCAGGGGCAACCCCGTGGATTCCGAGGAGTTCCATCAGCACCCGGCAAGGCAGAACCTGGGCGAATGAGGTGAACAGCTCGCAGCGGCCGGTGGCGTCGAGTTCCGAGCGCGCTGTGTCGAGCAACTCCTCGGCGACGCGCCGGATCATCGGTACGGCTGCGGCGACGCCTTCGGCGTTGAAGAACCGGGTCACCACGCGGCGCAGTCCGGGGTGGCTGGGGGTGCCGTTGTTGGCGAGCGCGTGTGGGAGCGTGAAGCCGGCCCGGGCGAGAACCCGCAGCACGGCGACCGGCAAAGGGGTGACGGCGCGCAGGGCATTGTCCGGACAGAACACGGCCGGGTCGAGCAGTACCCGGCGCACATCGTCGTAACGGCTGACCAGCCACAGCCCGGTGGCGGCGTCGTAATGCACCGGAGACTCGGACCGTAGGGCAGCCAGCCAGGGGTACGGGTCACGGACGAAGCCGTCGCCGAACAGATCGAGTACGCCGAGCGGATCACGTGCGCCCGGGGCTGCGGGGCAGCCCCCCGGGCCGGTGCCGACCATTGCGCTGTCGGGTGCAGAAGCATGCGATGCCGGGGAAATCACGGCCGGACGCTAACACGCCGCGCACACAGCCCCCGGCTCAGTGTGCGCGTCATCACTCGATCACGCACCGGAGTCCGGACGGCCGCACTGCGTCAACTACCGCCTCGCTCCGGTCGTCGGCCGCGCACGATGTGGAAGCTAAGAAAGCGAGCGACACGGGCGGAGGGGAGCAGGGCATCAATGTCCTGGCCGGTCCTGAACGCGACGACCGTGGTCCGCCGCCGGACTCCGGCGGAGAACCTGATGCCGTGAAGAGGGCGAGCACTTCGCGCGGCGTCGACCTCGGCGAGCGGGTCGGAGACCGGCGGTTCCCACCCGCGGTGCCACGGTCCGGAGCGGGGGCACGGTTTGCGGGATGCCGCCTCCGTTTTATGCTCGACAGCATGCGGAGTCAGCCTCCGTTTCCAGGAGCCGCAGGGTCGTGCAAGGCAGGAGGGCGCGTGAACGCCAGGGGGCAGCTGGGGCGTGGACCTCGCGCGGACGTCCAGCGCAACCGTGCGGCCCTCCTTGAGGCGGTGGCTACGCCAGTGATTGGGGGCCACGAAGGAATACCTCAGCGCCTTCAGCGGACTGCCGACACCGCTCATGGCCGCACAAGGTAGCCGCAGCCAAGGAACAGGAGCCGGACAACCCGCTGACCCTGTCCTGCGACAACGTCATCACCACCACCGACGAGCGGGCCGCGCATCTCGCAGGGCATGCGCGGCCGTCCGGGAAGGGATACGACCTGTTCCTCGCGGCCATTCCCGTCGCCTGGATCGGGGGGACCGGCGCCACCGACGGGAGTCGCTCGACCGCTGTGTATTGGCCATGGAGATCGCGGAGTTCAGGTGCAGTGTCGTCCCCGTGACTCCTCCCCGTGCTGAGGGACGGGGCTTCTCGCTGCGCCTGGCCGGGAGGAGCTGACCGGCTGTGGCGTCTTCTGCGGCTCCACCAGGCAGGGACCGCCGATCCATGGATGAACTGTCCTCTCCCGCCCGTGCGCGGGCGCCCCTACGGTCGAACTCCGGGCGCTCACCGGCCCGCCGTAACCAAGGAGCGAGACCCCCATGAAGATGACCGGCAACACGATCCTGATCACCGGCGGCACCTCGGGCATCGGCCTCGGTCTGGCCCTGCGTCTGCACGAGGCCGGCAACAAGGTGATCGTCGCCGGCCGACGCAAGGAACTCCTCGACGAGATCACGGCCGAGCACCCGGGCATCGACGCGCTCGTCCTCGATGTCGCGGACCCCGACTCGATCGCCCGGGCCCGTGAGACCGTGGCGGCGAGCCACCCGGGGCTGAACGTCCTGGTCAACAACGCCGGCATCATGCTGCTGGAGAACCTCCTCGACCCGGCCGAACTCCCGATCGCCGAGGATCACGTCACGACCAACCTGCTCGGCACGATCCGGATGACGTACGCCTTCCTACCGCTGCTGATGGGCAAGGACGACCCGGTCGTCATGAACGTCACCTCCGCGCTGGCGTTCGTACCGTTCCCGATCACGCCGACCTACAGCGCGACCAAGGCCGCGCTGCACTCCTTCTCCGAGAGCCTGCGCATCCAGCTCGCCGGTGCTGACGCCGGCGTCCAGGTGGTCGAGGTGGTCCCGCCGGGCGTGCGCACGACCCTGCTGGGCCAGCAGGACAGCGACCAGTCCATGCCGTTGGACGACTTCCTCACCGAGGCCCTCGACCTGCTGCGCGAGAACCCCGACGCGAAGGAGCTGGTCGTCGAGCGCGCCAGGTTCATCCGCGACGCGGTGACCAACGGCTCCTACGACGACGTCCTCACCATGATCAGCAGCAGCTGACCCACCTGTCATCCCCGGCGCGGAACACGCGGACGAAGACGTCGAAGACACCGTCGCCGAGGGGCACGCGAGCGCCCGGCTGACACGGCGAACATCGTCGTGTCGAACGGGCCGGGCGACGAGGCCCTGGGCCGGTCTGAAGCGTTGGGCGTCCTCGACGAGGGACCGTCGCCGCAGGCCGTCTTCCATACCGGCGGCCTGAGGCGCACCGCTGGCGGTCAGCGAATTTCCCAGTCATGCCGCTCAAGAAACCCACTGGGTCGTCTCGCCGCGGGCGACCTCGGCGTCGGCCGTACGCGCGGCTTCGCGCGGGCGGGACAGGACTGCTCAGCCATGGATCAGCGGTCTCTGGATAGGCGGGCGGGATGCGGCGAGGATGGGGGGCATGGACAAGAAGGAACTGGCGGACTTCCTGCGGCACCGGCGCGAGACGCTGCGGCCCCGCGACGTCGGGCTGGTCGAGGGGCCGCGCAGGCGTACGCAGGGACTGCGCCGCGAGGAGGTCGCGCAGCTAGCCGGCATGTCCACCGACTACTACGCCCGGCTGGAACAGCAGCGTGCTCCGCAGCCCTCCGTCCAGATCACCGCGGCTCTCGCCCGGGCGCTGCGGCTGACCCTGGACGAACGGGACCATCTTTTCGTCCTCATCGGCCACAACGCCCCGGCCCGCTTCCACGGCTCCGAACATGTCAGCCCGACGCTGCTTCGAGTCCTGGACCGCCTGGACGACTCCCCGGCCCTGGTGCAGACCGACCTGTTCGACACCCTTGCGATGAACCCCTTGGCCGTCGCGCTGCTCGGCGACCAGACCCGCCACACCGGTCTGGCCCGCAGCGGCTACTACCGCTGGTTCATGGACCCGGCCGAACGTCTGCTGGTTCCCGAGGAGAGCCACGAACGCCACGGCCGTGCCCAGGCAGCACGCCTGCGGGCCGCGCTGACAGCCGGCAGCGACACCCCCCGAGCCGCCCGGATCCTCGCCGGACTCCAGGAACACAGCCCCGAGTTCGCCCGCATGTGTGGGAACTTCAGGAGGTCGCCCAACGCTATGACGACTGCAAGACCATCCTTCACCCCGAACTCGGCCGCATCGACGTCGACGCCCAGGTCCTGTTCACCGGGAACCGCGCCCAGACCCTGGTGGTGCTGACCACTCGCCCCGGCACTGAGAGCCACAGCAAACTCGAACTCCTCTCCGTCATCGGACACCAACAGCTCACCCCCTGACGTCCGGGACCCGGGAGGGCTCTTAGGGGTGCTTTCAGAAAGCCGGGTGCTTGCGGGCGAGGGTCATGCAGTGGGCGAGCTGGAGGAAGGCGTCGTGCATGTCGTCTCTGGTTTCCCAG
>NZ_JAGMUK010000009.1 GCF_019049245.1 Streptomyces sp. AC555_RSS877
CTCGACCCGGCCTTCGCCGAGAAGTTCCTGAACTTCATCATCGCTGAGGTCATTCGACACCATGAACGGATCGCCGACCAGGCTGTGACCAGCAATGGAACCTCGGAGGCATGATCCCCAATGATCGTCAACTGATCATTTAGGGGATATTTGTGGGACGGCCTCCCAGAGGCTCTCCCATCCCAGGTTCCGCATCGCCCGTTCGAACAACGCCTGCAACCCGTCCAGACGCTCAATGCGCATCGGCGGCGTCGGATGCCGGTACGTGCCCTTGATCCCAGGGTACTTGTGCCCCATCTGCTCGTACCCCAACACCGGGCGCACGTCGATCTGCTCCTGCCACGAGTCATGCGTGTGCCGCAGATCCCGCATCGTCAGACCCGGCGCGACCGGCTCCCACTCCTCACTCACCGGCCGGCCGCGCCCCTTCTGACGCTCCTCGCGCCCATCGGCTGCGGGCCGCAGGACCGAAAACCAGTGACTGCGCCACCACAGCTTGCCGGTCTTCGTGGTGAACACGAACTCGTGCGGCCAGTCCGCCAGATGCTTCTCCAGCAGCTGCGCCAGGAACGGCGGCAAATCCACATCCCGCGCTGACTTCTGGTTCTTCGGCGGCTCCAGCCCGCGGTGACTGCGCCGCTTGCCCTCCTCATCCCGCACGTAGTACTCGGCGAGCGCGCCCTCCTCCTTGTCGACACGGATGATCGGGCAGGTGAACACCCCGCCGTCGTGTTTCTGCTTGCGCTCCAGCAGGGCGTTCCGGCGGTGCAGGCCGACGAGTTCTTCCCACCGCAGCCCCGTCCAGGCCGCGGTGACGATGTGCAGCCCGTACACCGGACCGAGGCGGCGGGCCAGCTCGAGCACGACCTCAGGCTCCATGGCCTGGTCCTCGTCCGCCTTCTGCTTGGCGGTGTCCGCGGGCAGGCCCGTGAGACGCCGCCCGGCTAGTGGGTTCACCGTCAGGTGTCGGGAGTCCACGGCCCCGTTGAGAATGCGGCTCATCAACTGCACGCAGTCCGTCACGGTGCTGCGGGCGATACGGAGCGCCAGCTCCCGGGCCCAGGCCTCCACCTCGAACCAGTTGATGGCGATCATCGGGGTGTCCTTCCACTTGGGAAGGATGTGACCGTCGAGGCGCTCCCACCGGTTCATGGTGGTCCTCCCGCGCGGTCTTTGGGCGGCCATCCACTGCTTGACGAAGACACCGAACTTCTTGCGTGACAGTTCAGGGTCGACCCAGCGGCCTTCCCGGATCGCGGCTTCCTGTTGCTCGCCCCATTCTTCGGCGAGCTTGCGGGTGGGGAAGCCTGGCTCGCTTCCCCAGCTTCCGTCTGGCCGCTTGTACCGGGATCGCCACGTGTACTTGGTGGTCTTCTTCCCGTTGCGGACCTTGTAGACCTTCTCGGCGTGCGCCACAGCGCCCCCTCGCTTGCTCGGCTACTCGGCGTCTGTTCCGTCGTGGTAGCCCTTGGGTACACGCTGCCAGTAAGGAGATCGCTCCGTGTCGAGACGGCCGAGATAGTCCGCCGCGTGCTGACTGAGGATCGACGAATCGATGGTGTATGTGATCGCGTCGGGACCGTCCTCGACTCCTATGGCGAAAGGGTCTGGCAGGTCGGCAACGCACATCCACCGGACGGGGATCACGGGGCCGGGAGGTGACCCGGCCGGGCGGGGCGCCCAGCACTGGGCCTGTTCGGTGAGGAGGTCGGCAAGCATCTTCGTGCCGCGCTCGCTGATGTCTGACTCGTGCAGCCTGAACAGGCAGCCGTCTTCGAGATCAATGATCTCGGGCTCTCTATAGTCACCCTGGACGCGCTCAACATGCATGACCCACATGGGCATTTACCCCGATCCGAGCAGTGCCCCCCCTCGGTGACGGTCTGTCGATCGAAGCATACTTTTGAGTCACAGTCGATCGTCTGGGGCCGGAAATACCCTACGATTCCTGTGGGTTGTCTGTTTCGCCGGGGATTGCCTGAAGTCGACGGCGCGTCTGACGCCACTTCTGCCACGCCGCGTCGATCTCGTCCTCTGTCATGTTCTCCGCGCCCTGAAGGACGACGATGAGCCGGGTGTCGTCGTCTTCGTTGGTCCCGAGGTGAACGACGGCATGATCGAGGGTCTTGCCGGATCGGAGCTCGCGGTCCACGGCCGACGGCAGGTCGGACCTCGCATCGATCTCTGACGCGGAACCGGGTTGCGTGGCCGGTTTTGGTTCCTGCCCGTTCAGGATCAGCGTGGGCGAGTCGGCGGTCCAGCCGACCAACTGGGCATAGCCGCGCATTGTCTGCGTGACCTTGGAGAACGGTTGACCGTTCGACTGCCGGCCCCGTTCGATTGCCTGGATCGGGGTGCGGGTCACGCCGAGGGCCCGCGCTGCGCTGACCTGGGTCAGGCCCACGTCTTCGCGCCCCGCGGCGAACGCACGCCCGAGACGTTCCCAGTCTGAGAGTGTCCACTCTCCCTGTCGGTCCATGGACCCCAATCATGCACTAGTTCCATGCAACCACCTAGCCAGGTTCTGGCCTTTTGACCTGCGCAGGGGCTCACAAACAGAGCGTTTGGGTTGCATGGGGCGCATTGGGCGCTCCAGTCGCCGTGTGCACTCCAGCGACAGCAAGGCTCTACTAAGTAGCCAATAAAGCTCTACTGAGGCTTGTGTGGAGCTCGCTCTACGGCTAGCTTTTGAGGCGTGAGACCGCACTCCAGCGCAATCCGCTTCAGAAGGAGGGCTCTCAATATGAGCCTACGCACGCTCTCCGCCAAGACGGGCATAGATCGCGGTCATCTCTCCCGAGTGGAGCGAGGACTCGCCGGTCTGGGCGACGAGAACATCCGGAAGGTCGCGGCGGCGCTGGATGCCACCCCCGACGACATCACCCACCGGGAGAACCCGTGACCGCCCCCCAGGCCACGCAGAAGATCACCGACAAGGACGCCCCCACGCGCCGCCGGCCACCCACCCGTTTCGAGATCCGCGAGGACGTCCCCGCGCCCGGAACGCCGGAAGGCGCTTACTTCCACTACACGCCTGCCGAGGCCGCCGAGTGGCTGCCCTTCCAGGTGCACAAGCTGCTCAAGCTGGCCAACGCCAAGGCCATTCCGCACGTCGACAACGGCAACCGCATCTGGTTCTCCGGCATGAACATCCGGGCGATCAGCGAGCAGTTCACGGTCCAGCCGTTCGCCAAGTCCGCCGCCTAGTGCGGCCAAGGCCCCAACCGCAGGTGGTCAGACCGGCAGCCGGGGCCCCGCGGCCAAAGCCGCGCGATTCACCCACAGATCCCTGAGAGAAACAGGAGTGAACCGTGAGTTCATCATCCCAGATCCCCGTCGTCGTCACCTTCAGCGGCGTCGACCTTGCTCCCCTCACCACGCGGCCCGAGACGCTCGCCGAGGATGTTGAGCGCTACCTGCAGCGGGTCGCCCCTGGAGAGCTGCGGGCGAGCGTGAACCCGTCCCTCGGCATCGGATGCGTTCGGACCGACGACCGGACGGTGGCCAACTTTCGCGTGGCCATTCTCGGCGGTGCGGCATGACCGACTACCCGGAGATCGCGGCCCGGTTCGCCCGGGACACGGCCGCCCCGCAAGACCCCGACACCGATCCGTTCTGGGTCGAAAACCGCGCCAAGTTCCTCGCCGAGAAGAGCACCAGCGCCGACCCGAACGCGTGCGGCACCTGCCGCAGCAACGCCGAGGCGGACAAGCCGGTGGTGCACGACGAGTGCCAGCAGCGCGCCACGCTCCTGCACGCCCCGGACCACCCGTACTACGAAATCCTCGCCGGTTTCTCCCTGGAGGAGAACGCCGCGCTTCCGGCCCGCTTCCACGTCCCCTTCTTCGACGACTGCGGCGTCCCCAACAGTTGGCTGTGCGCGGTCTGCCAGGACGAGGGCACCGTCACCGGCTGGCCGTGCGCCACCGCCACCAAGTACGGCACCCAGGTCTTCACGCCGCTCGACAAGGCGGAGACGGCGCAGGGGAAGCAGGCCGCCGACCTCGCCCACCTGCAGTGGGCCATCGGGAAGGCGGTCGCCGACCTGCGGGAGTTGCAGGCCGTCGAGCCGGATCACGTGAAGGCCGCCTCCCTGTACGAGATCGAGATGGGGCTGCGCATCGCGGCCGGAACCCAGGACGAGGTGACGGCATGACCGAGTACGCCGAGATCGCCGCTCACGTCGCCCGCGACGTGAAGGACGGGAAGCTGGTGGAGCTCCGAGAGGACGGCCTGTACCGGCACGTCGAGTTCAAGGCCCTCCAGGGCTGGTCCCGGATCATCCTGGTGACCTGGCCGTACAACCTGCTGGTGGCCGGCTCGCACGGCTCGTTCCACTTCGAGCGCTTCGGCCCGGACACCGAGGACATGTTCAACTGGCTGCGCGGCATCCGTGTCGAGCCGGACCGGTGGGCTTCGAAGCTGGTCAACAGCGCCGACAGTGTCCGCGAGTACGACCGGAAGCGCCTGGTCGCCCAGGTCAAGGCCGAGGTCGCGGAGGCCGTCAAGGAGGGCGCCCCGCGCGGCCTGCGGGCAGCGGTCCGTGAACAAATCCTGGAGAGCGATCGACTGTGCTCGCGGGACTGGGCCATGCAGATGGTCTACGACTTCGAGCACGGCGTCACCTACCGCGCGGAGTGCACCTGCGGATCCACCAAGGATCACGACGATCAGGATGACGCCTACCGCTGGGAGTTCGGCGAGCACTGGCGCCAGAGGGTCGGCGACGACCACGAGGTCAAGGTCCGTGAGATCGGCGGCTTCGCCTTCTCCGACGTCGGCGACTGGAACCTCGACAAGCTGAACTACCACTTCGTCTACCAGTGCCACGCCGCCTCGTGGGCCATCGGCCAGTACGACGCCGCCCGGAAGCGGGTGGCGGCATGAACGCCGAGCAGTGGAACGCGCTGTACCCGGTCGGCACGCTCGTCTTCGCCTACCCGGGCTGCCGCCCCGAGCACTCCTCGGACGCCCGCCGCATCGTGACCCGCACCCGCACCGAGGCCAAGCCGGTCGGCCTGGACCGCGACGGCGTCGTCTGGGTCGAGGACCACGGCGCCTACATCTCCCTCACCCACGTCGACGTCGTGTCGGAGGACGAGTGGGAGGCGGCGAAGACGGCCGACGCTGTGGCCGCCCAGGGGGCCCTGCCGATGCCGGTCGGCGACCAGCCCCAGCCGCTCGACGACACCCAGCTCGCGGAGATTCGGGACCGGGCGGCCAAGCGGGCCGCGGCCCTCACCGCATGGCTCAACAAGTTCTCCCCGCTCGCCGAAGGGCAGCGCGAGGTGGAGAACGCAGAGACCGTGCTCGAAGAGGACGTGCCCGCCCTGCTGGCCGAGGTCGAACGCCTCAAGGCGGAACTGGCCGAGTCCCGCAAGGCGGCGCTGAACGAGGCTGCCAGCTGGTTCGACCAGCGCGCCGCCACCGAGATCGATCAGGGCTACCGCGCCCGCGTCATGCGCGGCGCCGCCAACGACATGCGGCGACTCGCCACCGAGGCGGCGGCGTCATGACCCTCCCGATCGCCCACGTCGACGTCGCCTTGCCGGTGGTGACCGCCGACATCCGCCTCCAGTCCCTGCTGGCCGCTCCGCCTGCCGGCCACGGCACGAAGCCGCAGCCCGCCGACTGGTACGAGCAGATCTTCGACCTCCTCGCCTGCACCCACCCCGAAGCCTGTGACTGCCCGCCCAAGGAGACGCCGTGACGCTCGCCGAGATCTACCTGAAGGCCGCCGAGGTCATCCGCGCCAACGGCCACTACAAGGGCGCCTATTGGGGTCGCCCCGAGTCCGGAGTCGGTGTCGAGCTCGCCGCGGCCGAGTGCCCGGTGTGCACGGTGGGCGCCCTGTGCGTCGCGACCATCGGGGACCCGGTGCCGTCCAGCGACGAGGCCGACCCGGTCATCGTGCACTTCGCCAGCCGCATGTTCGGGCCGACCAACGAGGCCGCAGCGGTCGTTTCCATCGCCCGCTGGAACGACGCCGACGACCGGACCCCCGCCGACGTGATCGCCGCCTTCGAGCAGGCCGCGCGGGAGGTGGCCTGAGATGGCGTCCCCGATCCTTCTCGACGACGTGGTGGAGGAAGCCCTCGACCGCGTGTGGAAGGAAGCCCACCGCGAGTTCGGCCCCGACGAGTCGAGGTGGCTGCCCGGCCAGGCCCGTGAGTACGAGCTCCGCCTGGACGCCGCCCGCTTCGACCCTGCGGTGGTGGCCTGATGGTGACGCTGTCCGTGACCCGCTCCCGCATCGCAGGCGTCCTCCGCGGCGCTGAGCAGCTGCTCGCCGTCGAGGGCTGGGACCCGCTCACCAACCCGATCATGTCGGCGATCGACCGGGCCGCCGGCTACGTCCCCGGAAAGGGCGGAACCGACGCCGAGCGGACCACCCTCGACGCCTGGGAAACCCTCACCGAACACCTCGGCGTGGCCTCCGTCTCCCACTGGGAGCGGGAGCCCGACCGCAGCCCGCTTCAGGTGCTCGCCGCGCTCAACGGGGCCGCCAGCAAGACGGTGACCGGGTGATGGGCGGCCGTGAGCTGGAGTCGCGAATCCTCGCCGTCGGCCCCGTCGACAAGCAGGAACTCCGCAAGGCCGCCATCCACATCGCCGACCGAGTCGCGGGCCACTACCCGGAACTCACCGCCGGCGAGCTCGCCAAGGACCCCGGCATCACGGTCGGCCTCCTCGAACTCCTCGACGCCATCGGATACCGCAAGGAGCAGCCGTGAGCACCGAAACCCAGAGCCCCACCCAGCAGGCCGCCGACGTCCTCGACAAGGCCGCCGACCACCTCGCAGCCGTCGGCCTCCACAAGGGCTACCTGTACGACGAGCGGCAGGCCAAGGGCAGCGCAATGAACCGGTGCCGTGTCTGCGCGGTGGGCGCCATCCTCACCGCCGCCTACGGCACACCCCGCTACGCCGTGGACGACGCCGACATCAACGTCACCGACCGGGCGATCTTCATGCTCACCGAGAAGGTCGGCGAGCCGATCCCCTCCTGGAACGACCACCCCGACCGCACCCAGGACGAGGTCATCACCGCCTTGCGCGACACCGCGAACCAGATGCGGGAGGCGGCGTGATGCCCGGGCGGGGAAAGCGGCGGGCGGGCCCCGACAACAAGGTGCTGCGGGCCAAGTTGGCGAACCTGACCGACGACCTCGACTGGTACCGCGTCCGCCTTCGGGCCGTCACCGCCCGCTGCCGGGCCCTGGCGGCTCAGGCGGAGATCGCCGACGGGCAGCGCGTCCTCGCCGAACAGCTCATCCAGCGGCAGGTCGGCCAACTGATGGAACGCGACTCCCGCATCGAGGAGTTGCAGCGCCTGGTCAAGGTCGCCACCGACGACACCGTCGAGACCCCCATCCCCACTGCGGCCCAACTCACTGCCGCCTGACCAACCCCATAGCCCGCCGCCTGGCGCCTTCCCCCAAGCGCGCCGCGGCTTCCGAAGGGTCCCGCTCCCCGACCCTCCCCCTCGTCGAGGAGCGGGACCCGCCACCCAGCACACCCAGAAACGAGACCTCATGTACCTCACCCGCACCTTCGGCCGCTGGCAGGTGGAGCTGCACCAGCGGGCGATCCACCTAACCCGACAGCCCGACCCGAAGTGTCCGGAGTGCCACGGCGACCTGGGCGGATGGCCGCTCGGCAACCGAGACAACTGGTCGGACTGCGCCTGCATCGACCAGCTCCGCACCTGGCGCCTCCCGCTCTGGCCCCGCCGAGCCGACACCCGAGAGGACCTCCCGTTTTGAGCCCCCTCGCCTGCCGTGACTGCGGCAACACCGACGGGCCGTTCACCACCGACGGCCGCTGCGAAGACTGCGCCGACACCGACAACGGAGACACCGAATGACCACCGACCTGGAGAAGCGCATCGCCGACCTCGAAGTCGAGAAGGCAGCGCTCGAGGAGGAGTACGACGAACTGGAGAAGAAGCTCGCCGAAGTCACCGACGAGCGCGACAGCCTCCAGCGGGAGAACACCGAGCTCGCCGAGAAGGTCGACACCGCCAAAGACCAGACCGAAGAGCTGCTGCGGGGGCTGGCCTGATGACCGCCACCGTCGAGGCGCCGGCCGAGGTCGAGCCGGGCGTGTACGACAACGTCGACGCCGAGATCTACCACGCCGACCCCGTACCCGGCGGCAGCCTCTCCTCGACCGGCGCCCGCAAGCTCGCCACGGAATGCCCCGCCGCCTTCAAGCACTGGCTCGACAACCCCGAGCCGAGCAAGAAGGAGTTCGACTTCGGCACCGCCGCCCACAAGGTCGTCCTCGGCGACGGCCCCGAACTCGTCCTCGTCGAGCGGGACATCTGGAACACCAACGAGGTCAAGGAGGAGATCAAGAAGATCCGCGCCGCCGGGAACATCCCGCTCAAGAAGCGTGACCTCGACAAAGTCCACGCCATGGCCAAGGTGCTGCGCGAGCACCCGGAAGCCGCGCAGCTGCTGGAGCCCGGCAGCGGCGTCGCCGAGCGCACGATCATCTGGAACGACCGCGGAGTCTGGCGCCGCATCCGCATCGACTGGGCACGCCACGACGGAACCCTCGTCGACTACAAGTCCTGCCGCTCCGCCAACCCGTCGAAGCTGACCAACCACATCTTCGAGTACGGCTACCACCAGCAGCAGGAGTACTACCGCGACGGCGCCCTGGAGTTCGGGCTGACCGAGCTGGTCTGCCCGTTCAAGTTCATCTTCCAGGAGAAGGAACCGCCCTACCTGGTCTCGGTGATCGAACTCGACTCGAGCGCCTGCGCCATCGGCAAGCACCTCAACGAGGTCGCCCTCAACACCTACGCCCTCTGCCGCGAAGCCGGTGAGTGGCCCGGCTACCTCCAGACCCCGCTCATCTCGCCGCCCGCCTGGCTTGAGCGCCAGTACCGCTAGGAGAACCCGCATGTCCCAGCTTCCGCCGCCTGTCCGCACCGCCCGCCAGGCCCCGCAGACCAACGAGTACGACGACGGTCCGTTCACCTTCCGGCCGGCCACCAAAGACGGCTTCAACGCCACCGTCGCCATCCAGGGCCCGTCCGGCTCAGGAAAGACGTGGACCGGCCTGTCCATCGCCAGCGGGCTCGCCGAGGGACGGCGCTTCGCCGTCATCGACACGGAACGCGGTGCTGCCGCCCTCTACGTCAACGACCTCGACGTCACCTTCGACACCCTGCCGATGCACCGGTACGACCCGCGCGACCTGCAGAAAGCCCTGGCCGCCGCAGCCCAGGCCAGCTACCCCGTCGTCATGGTCGACTCCCTCAGCCACTTCTGGAAGGGCACCGACGGCACCCTCGACCAGGTCGAGAAGGCCAAGTCCAAGTACGGCGGCAACAAGTTCGCCGGCTGGAAGGACGGCACCCCGATCCAGAACGAGATGATCGAAGCGCTCATGGCCTACCCGGGGCACGTCGTCGTCACGATGCGGTCCTACGTGCACTGGGTCCTTGAGAACGGCGCCCCGGTCAACAAGGGGATGCGCGCCGAACAGCGCAAGGGCATCGAGTTCGAGTTCGGCGTGGCCGCCGAGATGGACGACGCGAACCGGCTCCGCTTTATCAAGTCCCGCTGCCCGTCCTTCCGCGGTCTCCTCCTCAATCAGCCGAACGGGGCGCGAGACATCGCCAAGCCCTACCTCGACTGGCTGCGCGACGGCGGCAAAGAGTTCGACGCCACCGTGTGGATCGAAGCCGCCAGCGCCCCCGAGGCGACCCCGGACAGCCTGCTCAATCTCTACCGCGAAGTCGAAGCAGCCAGCGCCCTCGCGACGCCGCTGATGCACCCGGAGACCGGCCAGCCGACCAGCCTCGGCGACTTCATCAAGGAACGCGGCACCGCGCTCAAGAACGCCCAGCAGTAGCCCGCACACGCGAACGGCCGGCCCGCGGGCAATGCGGGCCGGCCCCTCACCCGACAAGGACACGCCATGAAGGTATCCCTCTGCAAGCACGGCTTCCCCTGCCAGCCGCCACACGGCTCGATCTTCCGGCCCGGCGACTGCACCGGCTGCGGCATCACCTACGCGGCCCACGAGGCCGAACTCCTGCGCCAGGAAGAGGCGCTGATCGTCGGCACGTCCCACGACGGCCAGTGCCCCGACTGCGGCCACACCCACCGCCTGTTCCGCTTCCAGCCGCCCGCACAGCCCTGGCACGAGCCCGACGAGGAAATGCCCGTCACGTTCCTGTGCGGCGACTGCTTCAACACCGCCGTCGACGACCACAACGCCATGGTCAACGGCCTCTTCGAGGAGGCAGCCCGATGAGCCCCGCCCGCATTCAGCGCCGCCGCACCGCCGGGTGGAGGCTCGCCGACGCCACTACCAACCCGAACGGCGCGATCATCGTCAGCCGCCCCTCCCGCTTCGGGAACCCGTTCACGATCAAGGACGCCATCGAGGCCGAGATGGGGGAACCCCGCAGCGCCTGCGCCGTCAACTACCGCGAATGGCTCCGCGTCGGCACCGCAGGCGGCTGGTACGAGGAGACCTACCGCATCGGCAAGCAGGTCTTCGACCGCCGCCGCGTCCTCGCCGAACTCCACCTGCTGCGCGGCAAAGACCTCGCCTGCACCTGCCCGCTCCCCGCCGAGGGCCAGCCTGACCACTGCCACGCCGCCGTCCTGCTGAAGCTCGCGAACAAGGAGACGGCCTCATGACCGCGACCGTGCAGCCCGCCCTCGACGGCAGCGTCCCCGAGCAGCGGAAGATGCGCACCGTCCAGCGCGCCGAGGACTACGAAACGTGGCTGGCCATCGTCTGGCCGAAGTTCATAGCCGCCGCAGCGTCGGGCCGCACCTTCACCTGCTACGAGATCGCCGACACCCACCAGCTGCCGGATCCGCCCAGCCCGCAGGCGCACTGGGGCAGGTTGATGACGCTCCTGAAGGACGAGGGCTACGTGCGGACCGCGGGCTGGGCCTGCACCAGCCGGCCCACCGCCCACCACAGCGGAGTCCGCACCTGGAAAGGCACCGCCGCCGCCAGGAGGGCCGCCTGATGTGCGACATCGCCTTCTACTGCGGGATCTTCGGCCTCCTCCTCGGCCTCGTCGCCGTGATCGCCTCCATCGCCGACCGGCGCCACAGGAGGCGGACGTGAACGCCCTCGACATCGCCATCGGCCTGATCGTCCTCGCCGCACTCGTCGGCGCCGGATGGACCGCCCGCGGCCTCTACCGCACGTTGCGCCAGCCCGACTACCGCACCCGCAACGACCAGGTAGCAGCACGGCGCATCACCCGCCTCGAGCCGCGGCCCGAACCCGCGGCGCCCGGCCAGGACCAGCAACTACTCAACCGCTGCAACGCCATCCTCGCCGCCACCAACACCAGGAAGGAGAACCGGCCGTGACCACCGCAGACCACACGCCGAGCCGAGGCTGCTACCAGCGAGGCTGCCGAACCGAAGCCTGCTCCAACGAGAACTACCGGTACATGAGCCGCCTCCGCCTCGAACACCACCGCGGACAACGCCGCCGCACCGACGCCACCCAAACCCGCCACCACATCGAACGGCTCCTCGCCGCAGGCTGGACCCAAGCCCAGATCGCCCGCGCCGCCGGCCTCGCCCACCACCTCATCAGCGACGTCCGCCGCGGAAAACAGATCATCTCCAACAACACGGCCTACGCCGTCCTGTCTGTCCCGATCGGCACACCGCCCGCCGACACCCGCGACGTCAACGCCACCGGCACCATGCGACGCCTCCGCGCACTCGTCGCCATCGGCTGGCCCATCGACCAACTCGCCCCCCAGCTCGGAATCTTCCCCACCGCCCTCGGCAACATCACCCGCGGGGAACTCGCCAACGTCCGCGCCACCACCGCCGACACCGTCGCCCTCCACTACCAACACCTCATCCGCCGACCCGGCCCCAGCAACAGGTCCCGCATCCTCGCCCGCAAGAAGGGCTGGCACGGGCCGGCCGCGTGGGACGACAACATCGACGACCCGAACGCCCAGCCCGAAGAGTGCGCCCCGTTCGAAGCCGCACCCAAATACGAGCGCGACCCGGACCGCAAGCGGGAGATCGAACACCTCTACCTGCTCGGCGAATCCCCGGAGCAGATCGCGAAACGGCTCGGCGGCAACGAGAAGTACATCGGCGACCAGCTCGGCGCCGTACTCCGCGAACGCGCCGCACGCGCCGAAGCCGCACGACAGGCAGCCAAACAGCGGCAGCTGGGGGTCGCCGCATGAGCCGCTTCGCATGGATGGACGACGCGCTCTGCGCCCAAGCCGACCCCGACGCCTGGCACCCCGACGGCAAAGGCGCCAAGTACGGCCAGGCCAAAACCGTCTGCGACCGCTGCCCCGTCCAGCCTCAATGCCGAATCCACGTCCAGCGCTTCGAAGGCGGACACGGCATCAACGAACGCCACGGCCTGTGGGCAGCCCAAGGCCCCACCACCCGACTCGCCGCCGAAAAAGAAGCCGCCTAGCCCGCACACGACAAAGGCCCCGCCGAAAGGCGGGGCCCGGAGGAGAAGGAGGAGAGATGAGGTCAGGTCGAATCGAGAGCGCGGCGCTTGGCGATGTCGAGCGCCTCGCGGAGGACGCGGGCGGCGTCCGATTCTCCCTCTCCGCTCAGAACCTGGGGCAGCCGGCGCAGCACGTCCGCGATGCGGATGTCTTCCTCCATGCGTCGGTACTCGTCAATCGAGACCAGGTATGCGTCGCGCCGTCCGTAGTTGAGAAAGGCGACAGCGGGGCCGCCGTTGGTGACCGACTCGACCAGCGAGGTCAGCTTTCCGCGGGCCAGCGACAGCGACACCTCATGCACGCCATCACCTGCTTCGCCGTCCCGGATGGTGCAGCGCTTGCGGCGCGGCGAGGAGGTGCCGTTGTACTCCGGGTCCTCGGTTCGGATGGCGAGAGTTTCAGCGATTGCGGCCGCAGGGCGATCGTCGAACCACTGGATGTCGCGGCGTGCCACCTCCGGCCACCAGCTCTTCTGCTCGCTGTGCTGCTCGAAGCGAACCTCGGGCTGGTAGCTGATGCCGATGTAGAGCAGCTGTCCACCCGCGTCGTACAGGCGGTACAGGGCGGTGCGCTTGTCATCGAGCCACACGGGCGGTCTCCTCGGTCAGGCCGGGGAGTCGCCCCCGGAGTTGGCTTTCTTCCTGCTCGTGACGGTCGGCTCGCGCAGCGGAGCAAGGTCGTACTTGCGCGCAATACGACGGATCGTCTCGTAGCTGTACTCCGTCGCCTTCGCTACAGCGGCCGGCCTCATGCCGCCGCGCAAGGCGTCCACCACGGCGGCCTCGAAATCCTTCGTGGCGGCCTGCTCGGTCGTTCGCTTCGCTTCGGCTGCCTGCTTCAGGCGGGTCACGACTTCCTCCTCGGTCATGGCGGCATGGTCCCACAGGGGTGTGGCCACATCCAGTTGCACAACGGTAGCCAACATTCATGTGGCCAAGTGTATGTTGGCTGTAGCGAGATGCGCCAGCCGTATCAATCACCTCCATGAGGGCTGTCCCAAACCAGTCATGACCAGCACAGACACCCTCCCGAAGGAAGTTTTCCGTGAGCACTGAGGCCGTCACCTGGGCCATGGACAAGGCGCCCATGCCGCGTACCGAGAAGGGCAAGCCGGACACCACCGCCCGGCACGTCCTTCAGGCGCTCGCTGAGCACGCGAGTCCGACCGGCACTGACGCGCATCCCTCGGTGCTCCGCATCCAGTACCGCACCGGCTACGACCGGGCCACCGTCCAGCGCGCCCTACGCCGGCTGGAGAAGGCTGGACTGATCGTCAAGGACGGCACCAAGGAAGGGCGCACCCGCTACAAGCTCGCGATGGAACTACGCCGCCCGGCCACGGATTGGAGCGACCTCGAGAGGGAGGAAGACGAGTTCCGAGCGGCGGCTGCCGCACGGAAGCGCCGGTCCCGATCCAAGGGTGTCACGCACGCAGAATCCGTGACCGTCACGGACGGAAAAGGCGTGACAGTCACGCACGCAGAGTCCGTGACCGACGAATGTCACGCACTTAAAGTCCGTTCGTCACGCACGGAACGCAGCCCTAACCACCAACAACCGTCAGACAAACAACTACTAGAAGACTCTCTCCCCGCTGCTGGCGCGAACGAGCCCGCCAAACCGGTCGCTTCGGTCCAGACCAAGAGCGGCGACGAGAAGACGGATCACCACCTCCGGGCATTCGGCGCGTTCATGTCGAACTACCCGAAGAAGCGCGACCGCGAAGAAGCCAAGAAGGCATGGATCGCCGCCATCGAACGCGGCGTAGAGCCCAAGCACATGGTCGACGCCGCCCAGGCCTACGCCCGCGAGCGCTTCGGCCAGGACCCCAAGTACACGAAACTCCCGGCCACCTGGCTCAACAAGGGCTGCTACGACGACGAGCCCGACCCGCAGCCCGGCCCCCAGCTGCGCGCCGTCTCCGGCGGCTACGAGCCGTACCGCGACCCCACCGACCAGTCCGTCTACGACAAGGAACTCTGATGCAGTACATCCCGCCCGCCAACCTGCGAGGCCACGACCTCGCCCCGCTGCTCGCCGCCCGCGGCCTGGACGCCGACTGGATCAACCTGCACGACTTCGACCCGCACAGCCCGCAGAACGTCGCCCGGCACACCTACGCCGAGACCGCCGCGCTGGTGCCGTTCCACTACCGGACCGCGACGCCTTCGCTGCCCCAGCTGCGGGCCTGGATCGACGGCCTTGTCGCCGCCGCGAAGGAGACGCAGGAGGAGCGGCACTCGCCGATCGCCTCCATCACGCACGGCCCGTCCCTGCTGCTGCTCGGCGTGTGCGGTGTCGGCAAGACCCACGAGGCGTATGGGGCGATGCGGGAGCTGGCCGTGTCCGGCGTGTACGCGCAATGGCAGGTGACCACCGCAGCCGATCTGTACGCCGCCCTGAGGCCGCGGCACGGCGTCGACTCGGAGGCCGAGTTCCGGCGGTTCCGGGACGCCCGCATGCTCCTCGTCGACGACTTGGGGGCGGAGCGGAAACCGACCGAGTTTACGGAGGAGGTCAACTTCCGGCTGATCAACCACCGTTACGAGCGGCACCTGCCCACCCTGATCACCTCCAACGCCGACGCCGACCAGCTCCGTGCCCGCCTCGGCGACCGCGTCACCAGCCGCCTCCGCGAAATGTGCGAGCGCGTCGCGATCAAGGGCAGCGACCGCCGCCGGAGGGCCGCATGAGTGCCCTGGACTTCTGTCGGGTCTGCAACGGCCACGGCTCCACGTTCACGACCGTCACGACCGACGTCCCCGGACTCACGCCCGTCATGCGCAAGCGCATCACCCAGGGCCGCGAAGCCGTCCTCGCGGCGCCCTGCACCGCCTGCGACGGCGAAGACCGAGCCACCCCGCATCTGGAATCCATCGCCGAGGAGTACGACGCGTGACCACCGACACCGAGATGTGGGCGCCCGACGAGGCCACGGCGGAAGCTGGCCCGCGCCCGCCCGCGCGGCCCTGCGACCTCGAGGCCGAACGCATCCTCGTCGCCACCGCGATCATGCAGCCCGCCGCGATCGACGAACTCGGCGCCGAAGGCTTCGACCCCGCCGACATCACCACCGACTGGCTCCGCTGGTCCTGGTGGGCGGTAGAAGAACTCCGCACAGCCTTCAACGACGGCGAACTCAAATACCTCGCCGTCCACCGGCAGCTGGAGACGTGGCACGCCGAGGGCCGCATGCCAGTTCGCGTACCCGCCATCAGCGACCTCATGGAACTCAGCAACCACGCCCACTACGGTGCCGCCGCCTGGTACGCCACCCGCGTCACCAAAAAAGCCGTAGCCGCCCGCATCGTCGCCCTCGGCTACGACGCCATCCTCAAAGGAAGCAGCCCCGCCTTCGACGAAGACGCCGACGTCGCCGCCATCCAAGCCGACCTCGACGGCGCCGTCCGCCCCACCGACGAAGACCACCTCGCCGCCATCGGCGACCTCCTCCTCGACAGCATCGAACGCGCAACCACCCCGCCCTCCAACGAAGACCGCATCCCCACCGGGTTCATCGACCTCGACAGCCTGCTCTGCGGCGGCTGGGCCCCCGGCCAGCTCGTCGTCATCGGCGCCCGCCCCGCCATGGGCAAGTCGACGCTCGCCGCAGACTTCGCCCGCGGCGCCGCCATCCGCAACAAGATCCCCACCCTGTTCGAGTCGCTGGAAATGTCGCAGGCAGAACTCTCCGACCGCATCCTGTCCGCCGAAGCCCGCATCGCCCACCACCACCTCAAGCAGGGCATCGCCACCAACGACGACATGACGCGGGCCGCCCGCCGAGCCCCCGACATTGCCGCCGCCCCCCTGTGGATCAACGACGGCGCGCTGCTGTCCCTGCCCATCCTGCGCGGCCGAGTTCGCAACCTCGTCCGCACCAAAGGGCTGCGGCTCGTCATCGTCGACTACCTGCAACTCATGCAAGCGCCGAAGGCCGAGAACCGGCAGCAGGCCGTCGCCGAGATCTCCCGCAACCTCAAGCTGATCGCCAAGGACTTCGGGATCACCGTCATCGTCCTGTGCCAGCTCAACCGCGGCCCCGAACAGCGCACCGAGAAGAAGCCGCTGGTGTCCGACCTGCGCGAGTCCGGGGCGATCGAGCAGGACGCCGACATCGTCATCCTGCTGCACCGCGAAGACGCCTACGAGAAGGAAACCCCCCGCGCCGGCGAAGCCGACCTGATCGTCGGCAAGCACCGCGGCGGGCCCACCGCCACGATCACCACCGCCTTCCAAGGCCACTACAGCCGCTTTGTCGACATGGGGCAGACATGAACCAGCCCACGATCGAAGACATCGCCGCCATGCGCGAAGACGGCAGCCTCCGCGAGTACTTCCAGTACCTCACCGGCCGCCCCGCCCCCGCCAAGTCGAAGCCGGCCCCGCTCGCCGTAGCCCCCGACCCCGGCTACCAGGTCGCCCACACCGGCGGATGGCCGATCGGCTCCACCGCCACCGGACCCACCCCGACGCACGGCCGCTGCACCTGCCCGAAGTGCGAGCAGGCCGCCGTCGTCCAGATGCTCCGACCGCACCAGATGCCCGACGCGGGCGCCGCCTGATGGCCCGCTGGCAGCCCCCGCACCCCGCCGCACGTTGACCATCGACCACCCACCCAACCTGACCCGCCAGTAAGGAACCCGACCATGACCACCCGCCACTTCACCCCCGAGCAGCTCGAAGAGATCGGCGTCCCGTTCGAACTCGACTGCGACGGCACCGCTGAAGAACTCGCCTGCGACACCGTCTCCACCAGCCGCTGGAACAAGACCGTCCGTCTCGTCTTCCGCGCCCCCGACGACGGCCTGACCTATGCCGTCCGCTACCAGCGCGGCCTGACCGAGCAGCAGGAGTGCGACCTGTGGTTCGGCGACGACGAGATCAAGGCGGTCGAGGTCGAGCAGCGGCCCGTCGTCGTCCAGCAGTGGAAGCCCGTCACCGCCCCCGCCAGCCGCAGCCTCGACACGGTGCTGCCCGCCTGGGAGGCGATGTACGAGCCGGGCAACGTCTCCGACTACCTGATCGGCTACGCCAACTCCGAGGCCGCCGCGAAGGGTGCCGCGGAGGCGTGGCTGCGGTCGCAGAAGGACGAGGTCGGCCGCCTGGAGTGGCTGCCGCAGAACCCGTGGGACGGCTACGACACGGAGTTCGAGTTGATCGAGCGGCACGACGACGGCGTCGACACCGGGCCGGGGATCACCGTCCGCCGCCGCGCCGCTGCTGTCCCGTCTGCCTGAGGAGCCGTCATGCCCACACCCGCGTATCCGCCCGCCGACGACCGCCTCCGCCACCTGCTCGCCCAACGGATCAACTGCCACGTCGACACCTGGAAACTCGCGTTCTTCATCGCCGGGGCTGTCGTCGACGACCCGGCCATCCGCGCCGAACTGAACCGCATCGCCGCCGCCCACACGGCGGGCCAGCCGTGCGGTGACCGGAACTGCCGCGCCTGCTTCGACGCCGCCACCGCCCGCACCGCGACCTGAGGAGCCACATGACCACCGTCGAGTTCTTCATCCAATGCGAGCAGCCCGACGGCTCGTGGGAACAGGCCAGCAGCATAACCACCGACGTGGACTTCGCAGCCGAGCGGCTGATCCGACGACGCGAGATGCAGCCCGAGTTCACGTTCCGCCTGGCCGAGCGCACCACCACAGTCGTGGTGCGGCCGCTGCCCGACTGCCTCGACTGCCGTCATTGGAAGTGCGACGGCAACGGGCCGTGCGGAGCTCTGCTCAGCGTCAGCGCTGTCAGCGAGCGTCGATGCACCTGCGCGGGTCCTGCCGCCGCCTCGTCCGCCCCGTGACCGGAGACGAGCCCCGGGCGCTGGAATCGCCCGGGGCTCGCACCCCGACCTTTCCACACCCCGCCGGCCCCGACCGAAGGAACAACCCGATGACCCAGCCCGAGCCCATCCGTAAGAGCCTCCTGCCGTGCACGCCGCCGCCTGAGTGGGAGTTCCACACCGTCCTCGGCGCCCGCTCGGACACCAGCGGCGTCGCCCTATTCCCCGGCGACACCGGCCCGGTCGTGATCCGCCGCCGCGTCTCCTACGGCGACTGGGAGCCTGTGCGTCCGGGCTGCTGGGCGGAGGAACCGCCGACCGACGCTGCTGCCGTTCCTGCCGGGGTGGCGCCCGCCCCCGACCAGACCGCGCCTGAGCTGACCGCCGAGGAGGCCCGCGACCTCGTCGACGAACTCGGCCTCCAGCTGTACCGATCCGAGGACGCGTTGGCGTTCGTCGAAGAGTGCTGCGTGATCGCCGACCGGGAGCAGCGCCCCGTGACCACGGCCATGGTGCGGGAGTGGCTGAAGGGCGCACGCTGCGGACGCCAACTGCTCGCCGACGCTGAGGACCGGGCCGCCTTTGAGTCCGCCCTCGCCAGCCAGACCGGGCCCAAAGCCGACTCAAAGCCCGCCACCGACCGGGCGGATGCCGCCGAGCGTCGCGAGCGGTACGCCACCCCACTGTTCGCGATCATGCGACAGAACGGCTGGGACGGCGAGCACACCGAGCAGGTGGACCGCGAGATGGACCTCGTGCTTGACGCCGTGCTGGCCGTCGCGGACGCCGAGCAGGCCGAGCTGCGCCGTGAACGGGACCTCGCCATCGCCCACGACCGGCAGCCCTACCCGACAGCGTGGGCCTACGAGCAGGCATGCAAAGCGCTGCACCGGAAGGAAGCCGCGATCGAACGCGTGCTGGAGTTCGCGGCCAGCCTCGACGAGATCGGCCGCCGACTGGCCGGGCCGGACGCGGTACACCCGGTGGCCGCGCGCATCCGGCACCTGCTCGACACGCAGCCCGTTGGTGGGGCGCAGCAGCCGAAGGAGGCGTGATGCAGCGCGAACTGAACGCGTGCGGCTTCTCCTCCGAGACGATCGCCGCCGAGTACGAGACCGACGCCGCCCTCGCCGAGGCCGGACAGGACATGGCCGACCCGTACTTCCTCGCCGCGTTCGCCGCCGAGGACGCACACCGGGCCCTCGACTGGGCCGCCGCGCAGCAGCCGAAGGAGGACCCGTCGTGATCGCCGAGGCCATCGACACCGTGGTCACGCTCGGCGTCGCGCTCCTCGCGTGGATCGTCCTCCTCGCCGCGGTGGCCACGCTCGCCGGGTGGACCGTCGTCGTCACCGTCGCGTGCGCCTGCCGAGGCCTGTGGCGAGGCGTGGCGGGGGTTGTGGCGCTCGTGCGGCACTCCGAGGTTCCCGCCTCGCCTCCCGAGTCCCACAAGCCCGCAGACGCCCGCACGCGCCCCTCGTGGGCCCACATCGACAAGGAAGCCGCATGAACTGCACCAGGCACCACGCTCAAGGCACCGCAACCGAACCCGTCCACGAAGTCCGCCTCACCCCCGTCAAACGCGCCCCCACCACCTACACGCTGCACCGCCTACGCCGCTGGAGGTGGGACCTGAAGACCTACACCCCCAACCCGATCGACACCCGGCCGCTCATGGTGACCGGCGGCGGTCACGAACTGGGCTACACGTTCACCCGCTGGGGCGCCCTGCGGCACATCGCCCGCGCGATCAGCAAGACCCCGAGCCCCGGCATCGCGCCCTCGTGGGCCCACACCGAACAGGACACCGCATGACCGACCGCCACACCGTCGACAGCATCACCAGTGACGCACTCGACGCCCTCTACGAATCCCTCGAAGCAGCCCAAGACACCGAGCTGTACCGCCAGCTGCGCGGCGCAGACGCGGCGTTCGCATCGGCCAGCATCCGCGCCGCGCGCGCCGAGGCCGCCATCGCCCGCGTCCGCGCTCTCTGTTCGCCGGAGCAGAACACGGATGCACTGGGCTACCTCCGCCGATCGCAGGACGTCCTCGCCGCCCTCGACCAGCCCGCGCCCGGCCTGGCAGCTACCCAAGCGACCGACGGCCCGGCATGGATGCTCGCTGGCACCCGCGACCTGTCCATCCCCGCCCACGACGGCGGGCCGACCGTCCGCGAAGCCGCCGACGCGGACGCGCGCTGGCCGCTCGAAAAACACGGCGAGTGACCACCTGGCCGTTCCTCGCCGCCGCCATCGGCGCCGGACTGGTTGCCAACGCCGGGTTCGCCGCGGCGCGGTGGCGGAAACGACGGCGGTGGAGACGGGACCAGCGGCGGGAATGACGAAGGGCCCTCTCCGATTGCGGCGGAGAGGGCCCTTCGCTGTGTGCGGGGTCAGGCCGCTTCCTCGATGGCTGCCTTCTTCGGATTCTTGATCACGTACCGCACCCACGACTGCGTCAACCCCAACCGCGACGCCAGCACTTCCACCGGGACGCCCCGCCGGTGTGCCGCCCGCAGCACCTCGTTCCGGCGCAGCTTCCAGCCCTTCACTGCCTGCTTGCTCGCGATACCCCGATGCAGCACCCCCGCCACCGTGAGCAGCAACCGGCCCAATGTGTCGTCCAACTTGCGTCGCACTCCAGCCCCCTGTCAGTGCACCGACAATCGACCTTCACAACGGTCGACGGCGCACCAAGGCGGCACAAGGGCGCAAACGCGGCGCACGCGAACGCCCTCGCATCCGATGGCCGGGATACGGGGGGCGCTTGGTGGCGTGGTCAGGCGGTCGGCGCCGGGACCTCGGTCAGCTGGTACGGCTCCGGCAGTTCCGGCATCGGCACCCTCAGCACCCGACCCAGCATCGCGCGCGCCATCATCTGCCACTCTGCGTCGGGCCGGCCTGCCGGGCGAACGAACAGCAAGGAGCCGTCCTTGCGCACGTAGGTGCCGCCGGTGAAACCCGGGCCGGTCTCCAGAGTCGACACGTCGACGCGGAACTCGGCGAGCAGGTCATCGAGCGCGGTATCCATCAGATGGTCAACCGTGGTGGATTTCACGGGCCGCTCTAACGCGGCATGGGTAAGCTGAGGCACGAGAACCTTCCTTCCAGGGTTGGGTTTCTTGATCGGCGAGTTACAGCTCGCCGATAGAACGGGCCGGGTGTTGACGCACCCGGCCGTTCGCGTTTCAGGTGCCGAGTGCAGTAATCGCCTCCCTCAGGTCGGTTGCCGCGTGCGAGTGCTGGAATCGGGGCGCCGACAGCATCGAGCTCACGCGATGCGCGCGCTTGTTGATCCAGCTGATCTGGGCCTCGGCGGGGAGTGCCAGTACAGGGGCCATCGCCTCGGCTGCCGCTTCGACCTCGCCGAGTTGTACCTGGGCGGTCGCCAGGTAGATGTGGCACAGCCGCTCGTCGTCGAGGGACCGCTGCTCCGGCGCCATCTGCTTCCAAGAGGCGATCGCGGCCTCGGCTTCGGTTGCTGCGGTGCGCGCGTCGTCGCCGCCGTCCAGCCAGATCAAGGACGAGGCGGCGTAATACCGCTGCTTGGTCTCCGAGAATTCGAAGAGGCCGGCCAGGGAGTCGGGGCGGTGGATGCGCTCGCGTGCCTGCTCAGCGAGATGCAGGGTGCGATTGGCGCCCCGGCTGTCGCCGAGGTTGGCGAGGCACTGGACCTCACCGCACACGAGCCGCGCCTCCCCGGAGCCTGGAACATCGCCGGCGTACTGGAGCCCGTCACGGACGTAATCCAGGGCGATGCCGTAGTCGCCGTTGAAGCGGGCGATCAGGGACTGCGTGCCACGCACCCACATCAGGAGTTCGGTGTCGCCCGCGTACTGGGCGCAGCGACCTGCGGCGCGCGCGTGCTCTAACGCGGCGTCGGCATCGCCGAGGTCGAGGGCGGCGTAGGCGAGGATTCCGGAGAGGCGCCCGGCGGCGACGTAGAGGTCGGCCCGCTCGTGGGGTCCGTGCCGGTAGTCCTGGAGGCGTTGGAGTGCGTCGCGGCGAAGCGTGTCGGCGCGGAGCAGCATCGGGCCGGGTGCCTGGGCGAGGTAGTCGACTGCCGTCTCTTCGACCCCGGCGTGGAGCTGGTCGATTTCCAGGTCGGCGAGCGCCATGAGGTCACGCGAGGTTGCGAGGGAGGCGGCCAGCGTCTTGCGGGTGGCTGCCTGTTCCTGCCGTTGTGAATGCTCGCGAAGGAACTCGGCGACGAGTGCCCCGTTTGCGTGCAGGGCGGTATCGGCTGCTTCCGCCAGCTCTGCCGTGGGGGCTCGCCGTCCTGTCTCCACATGGTGGATGTGGGTGCGGTGCATGAGGATTCGGCTGGACAGTTCAGCGAGGGTAAGGCCGGCGTCTTGCCGGTGTCGGCGGAGCTCCGTTCCGAAGGTCATGCCGTCATCCTGTCGCCGCTTGCGGGTTGGGCGGAGGGGGTTGCTGTTGTCAGATTCGCCTGTTGCCGATTGACAACAGGCTGAATCTGGAACGGCGCTCAGCATGGTGGTGCGCTGAGGTCATGAGGAATTACTGCTCGGGCTTTTCGCTCTCGCCGCTTTCTGGTGCTGTCTTTTCGGCGGCGCCCCTTCCGCGCGGTTTTTCGCGATTTCGGAAGAATTCCTCCACGGGCCCCCACTCCATCATCCAGACCCGGCCGGCTCGGAGTCTCCGCTCGGGTGGGATGGGCCAGTCGGGGTCGGTGTCGGCGATGTGGCGGACGCCCTGCCGCGTGATCGGTCTGGAGACGAGGCCAAGCTTGTTCAGCCGCTCGGCGATCTCTGTGAAGGTGACCAGGTCGGGCATCCCTCCCTTCTCGTCATCGGCTGTCATGTCGCCATTGTTCCTCTCCGCCCGACGTACTTGTCAACGGTTAAGTGTTCCTCTACTGTCGAAGACGAACGAAGCCCCGACCGGTGGTTGCACACCGAATCGGGGCTGCTCAACAGCCCTCCCCAGTGGTTGCACACCGGGGAGGGCCTGCCTGATCGGGTGGTTGCACACCCGGCCAGAACATCCGGAACCACCTGCGCTATCAGGAGGACCAGACATGGCAGATCGTACTTGGCAGGGCGCTAGTACCGGAACCGGCCTGCTCGACACCCCTACTCTGTCGCCTGCCGACCGCCTCGCTCACGAGACCGCGTCGTACCGCCGCTCCACCCCGCCCGCCCCGAAGCCGGCCCGCCGGATCCTGGAGCGTTTCTCGGCTGGCGCCCCGCGTGGCCAGTGGCCGGCGGAGTCCTACGCCGCGGAGCAGCGGCGCAACGGTGTCCCGGCCCGGGTCGTGATGGACCTCGCCTCCGACAGCTTCCTCGTCATCGTCGAGGGCGCGTCGTGAGCCCCGCCGAGCAGGGCATGCAGGCGAAGGCTCTCGCGGAGCAGGCCCGGCAGCACATGGAGGCCGCGAAGGCTGCGGCCGAGGCTGCCGAAGCCGCCCGGCGCGCCGCCGAACAGCAGCGCTAACCCCCAATCCCCGCGGGTGGCGGTGTCCACCCCCGTCCCGCCGCCCGCGGCTCGCAATCCCCGCACCACTCCCACCGTTCCTATGACCTTGAAAGGGTCTGTGATCCCCATGTCTCCGTTCGTCTTCTCCGCCGATGCCGCCTTCTTCTCCGCCGAGGTGCGTGAGATCCGCGCCGGCCTGTTCGTCGACCAGATCGACGCCTCCTGGGAGGAGGTCCGCGGCGACGAGTCTGCCGAGCTGACGCTGCGAGCCCTCGCCGCGGACCGGTCCGGTGACTGGGCCGCGCTGGACGCGATCGTCGCCCGGGCCAGGGAGATCGACGCCGCGAACCCGTTCGGTGAGCGGCTCGTCGACCAGCTGACGGCGCTCATCGACTACCCGGCCGCCGCCTGATGGCTGTCCGCGACGCGCCCGCGCCGCAGCAGCCCGCGCCCACCGCCTCGGATCCACAGGCCATGGAAGACGAGCCAGCCCAAATCTGGGAGCCCGGCGACTGCGACGACCCGTCCTAGCCCGACCCGACCTGAGAGGACAACCCGATGCCTTCCACCAAAGCCCAGGTGATCGTCTGGGTGATCACTGTGCTGCTGGCCGGCCGACTGGTCTTCGTCGCCGTGCAGCACGACATGCCGATCCTCGACACGGCCGCTATCGCCCTGCTGGCCGCCTACGGACTCAAGGCCGCCATCGAGAATCTCACCACGTCCGTCGCCCGTGCCCGGAACGGAACCAAGCGATGAGCGGCAACCGGCTGACCCGCTGGGTTCGACGCCTGGACGTGTTCGCGGTGATCGAGAAGCTGCTCACCCTGGCCGCACTGGTCTTGGTCGCCGTCACCGTTGGCGGGCAGTTGGGCCAGATCCTTGGCTTGCACGGCACGGTCGGTCTGCTGGCCGGCTGGTCGATCGCCGTCGTGTACGACGCGCTGTGGATTGGTGCGTTGCGCATGTCGGAGGTGGCGATCCGGCAGCGGTCCACGGTCGGTATCGCCGTGATGCTCGGCCTGTCGGTCGTCGCGGTCGGCACGTCGACGGCGACCCTGCTGATCCTCGGTCACGCCCAGGTGTTCGCTTTCGTCCCGGTCGCCGCCGCTCTGTTCATGGGGCTGCGCCTGTTCGCTGGGAACGTCCTGGCCGACGCCGACACCGCGGCGGCCATCGCCGAGCAGTCCGCCGCCGACCGCAACGCCCGAGCCCTGGCCGCAGCCGACGCCCGGCATCTGCGTGCTGAGGCCACCACCGACGTCGTCACCGAGACCGCCGGGCATCTCGCCGAGGCGGAACGCCAGATGGCCCGAGCGGATGTCCTGACCCGAGCGCAAGCTCAGATCAACAAAGCGCGGGCCAAGGCCGAGGAGCGGCTGGCGAGCTCCGAGAAAGAGCACGGCACGGCGGCTCTCGCCTTCGCTGAAAGGGACCTCGTGCTGGCCGTGTCCCGCCCCGTGGTCACGGCTGGTGGACACGTCGCGGCTGAGCTGGATGGTCACACGGTGGTCACACAGGCCAAGCCGGAAATCGAGCCCGTGACCATCCCGCCCGTGACTGCGGACGAAACGGACACGGTCACAGTTCCGGTACAGGCCCCAGTCGAGGACGGAATGACCCTTCAGGACCTCGCCGACATCAAGGGCATCGAGCTCCCAGAACCCGGCGCCACCCTGTCCGACGATCAACTCGAAGTCGTCCTGCGCTGGCTGCGCTACGCCATGGAGCCGCCCCGCTCCTACCGGCAGGCGCAGGCCGAGTTTCGCGCCCACGGCTTCAGGGCCCGCGAGGAGCGCGTCCGCCGCATCTGGGGCGAGATCGAAACGAACGAAGCCAAGGTCCACTGACCGCAGGCCGGCACAGCCAGTGAGGCCCAGCCCCCCACGGTCTGGTCCTCGCTGAGACTGCCGGAAGCAGTCGAAGCAGCAAAAACGCAGGTCAACCCGGTGAGTGAGCCGGTGAGCGGAACCCTCGCAGACCCGGCAAGCAGACCCGGACACCGACACCACACGAACCGACCGAGAGGAGGAGCAGGCACGTGAGCGGATCCACGTACTGGGCCAAGGAGATCAAGCAGGCGGACCGGCGCTCCCCGAAGGAGGGCGCGACCCGCCGGCTGGATCGGCTGCGCAGCGAGCTGCGCGGCCTGGATCCGGTGGTGGCCAACCGCGCGTGGGGCGAGATCGGTGATGCCCTCCAGCGCATCACCGACCGCTACACGCAGTAAACGTTCACCCGCTCATTCACCCACGGGACAGATGAACTCTGCCTGTGCTACGCGCGCACGTGCGCGCACCAGGTAAACGTTCACCCGCCCCAGTCACAGACCGTGAAAGGAAGACGATGGAGATCCTGCTCATCGCGTGCATGCTCGCCTACGCGGCTGGCGCGCAGAGCGAGCAGTCGAAACTGGGGATGTCCCCGGCGCAGCGCGCCATCCTCAAAGAAGAGGCCCGGCACGAGAAGGCCGTCCGGAAGATCGCCGACAAGTACGGGGACGCCCCGGTCAAGAGCGGCCCGGCAGCCACCTCGCCCTGGAAGAACGCTCCGGCAGCCAACGGGCAGCACGCCACCACCATTACTGAAGCCTTCCGCTCCGCATACCGGGGCCACACCCCGGTCCAGCGGGTGGCAACACCAATGGGCAGGCGTGCCGGCGGCTGGGTGGCGCGGGGCGTGGCTTGGGGCGAGGACACCGGCCGCGGAGCTCTGCGGGAATTCCGTAAGCGCCGCCAAGCCGGGGGCGGCAACGATCCGGCCCCCGTGCTCGTGCCGGCGCCGCCCGCACACCCGCCGACCGTTCCCCCCATGCCCGCTCAGCCCCCGCAGCCGCCCGCAGCCGCCGTCGGCGGTGCAGGCCAAGGCGTCTCGCTGGCGAAGCCGGCCGCCGCACCCGGCGGCGGAGCGGCTACTGCTCCAGCCGGCGTCACGCCCCCACAGCAGACGCCGGTGCCCCCAACCGTCCCCACCCCGCAACCCGCCGCCAACCAAGGAGGAACAGGGCGTATGGCAGCAGAAGTGACCTACGAGTCCGTCATGGACGAGAGCGACGAACTGTCCCTCATGTGCGACGACGACGTCCGCGTCTACGACCGCATCCGCACGCGCTGCGAAAGGGAAGCCGGCCGCGCCGACGAACTGATCGCCGCCATGGATCTCATGGGATTCGGGCCGACCGTCACCCGCTGGGTCGTCCGCGCCAAAGAGCAGTACCAGGTCATCCAAGGCCAGGTCGACGACCTGCAGACGAACACGATCGCCCAGGGCGAGCAGGTCGTGAAAGCCAAGACGCTCCTCGAAGCCGGGCAGGGCGTCTACGCCGGCATCGCCCAGGACATGGAAGACGTCGCCGACCGCGACGCCTACATCTCCGACGCCGTCGACGCCGAAGACACCACCGCCCACACCGAGATCTACGAGACGCAGGGAGCCTGACCGTGAGCGCAACAAACAGCGTCGGAGCGATCGTCACCTACGCCAGCGTCCTGGCCAGGGGCGCCGCGTACAGCATCCGTGCCGCCAACACCCGCCGGGCAGTGGAACGGATGCAGTCCCGGTTCCAGGAGCGGGCCGACTCCGCCCGCTACCTCGCCGAAGCCATGACCGTCCTGCACGTCGACGAGCCGACCACCACCGCGTACATGGAGGTCGCGACCCTGTCGGACGCCATGGCCGCCAACGTCGCCGGGATCGTCTCCGCCTCCGACTCGCTGTCCACCGTGGCGCAGGGCCTCGACAGCGAGACGAAAGCCCAGCACGGGCGCATGGCGGACGCCAACCGCACCCACAGCGTGCAGATGGCCGACCGCGAGTTCATCAAGCGCTCCTGAAGGGGGCGCACACCAGGAAGGGCGGGGTCGCACCCCTGACCCCGCCCTTCACCACCGCAGACCCGGAGACGAATCCCGATGGCAACGTCGACCATAGCCACACCCCAGACCACGGAAGAAGCTTCCCAGCCCCAGCCGGGCGGGACGAACTCCTGCATCCAGCAGCTGCACAATCCCGGCGTGTACGCGGGCGCCGGACTCGGTATCGCCTCCGCCTGTCTGTCTGGCGACCCGCTCCTGGTCACGACGATCGGGGCCACGGGCATCGCCGCCGGCTGGACCGCCTTGGGGATGAATCCGGGCCCGTGGCGGTGGCTACCCGGGCACGGCGAGCCGTGGGAGTGGCTGTGCCGCCGCAGCAGCAGCGTCTACCGGCGCAAGGCGCGCCGTATGCGCCGCCGCCTCGGGCAGACCGCCGACACCCCGGCGGAGGGCCTGTTCGTCATCGGCGTGTGTGACGGCTGGCGCAACCGTGAAGACCGGCCCGCACTGGTCCGCGAGGCGACCGCCGAAGCCCACCGTCTGCGGTGCGCCTCCCTGCGCCATGCATGGGCGAACGCCCTTCCCAACTGGGATCGCGGATGGTGGCGCCGCTACACGCCCGCCGAAATGGTCCTGCGCGCCGGCCCTGCTGTAGCGATCCCGGCCAGCGGCTTCGCCGACGTCCCCTGGTGGGCCCACCTCGCCGTCGTCTCCGTAGCTGCAGCCTGGGGTTCCTGGCTGTGGGACCGCCCCGAGCCGGGCGCCCCGGCCGTCGAGAGCGCGCAGGCAGCGGACTGGTATCTGGCCCGCTGGCAGGAGTGGATCGCCCACGAGCGGGGCCCGCTGCCCGCATCCAAGCTCACCAGCCTGCACGTGGACGACGACAAGCTCACCGCGATCATCGTGTCCACCACGACCCGGCCCGCCCTTGGTGTCGACCAGGACGCCGTGTCGATCGCATTCCGTGTACCGCCGCGTGCCGTGAACATCTACCGGCCCGACGACATGCCCGCCGACCGGGCCAAGCTCACCGTCAAGCTGCGCGCCCTGACCAGCACCGAACTCGACATGGACGACCTGGCCGCGGTGTGGGACGAGTTCAATCCCTATCCGGGCAGCAAGCTGTACGACGCGCAGAAGACCGAGCACGGCCGCAGCTTCAAGCTGCTCATGCCGCGCAAGGGAGCCTCGGTCGCTGACGTGCAGCCCCGTGTCGTCGCCCAGGTCCTCGATCTGGACGGCGAAGAGGCCGTCGCCCGGCTGCACCTGCGGATGCTCGACGCCCGCCGCATCGAGGTCAGCGAAATGACCCAGAACCCGCTACAGGAAGGGGTGCCGCTCGACCTGGTCGCCCTCACCATGGACGACGAGGGCTACATCATCGTCGGCAAAGACGTCCACGGCCGGCCCGCCAAGTGGCGGCTCCTCAAGTTCGACGCCAAGCGCCGCGGCTTGTCCGGGCAGTCGTCCGCGTCTGCGGTCCACGCGTTCGGCTCCGGCACCACCGGAGCAGGCAAGACGTCCCTGGAAGAAGACCTCCAAGTCGCGCAGCGGCTCAACGGGTTCATCTCCTGGCTCGCCGACGGTAAGGGCGGAGCGGGCTACGCCCCGTGGATGCCGGAACTGGACTGGCTGCTCAAGTCCCCCTACGGGGCAATGCTCATGGGCCAGGCCGCCAACGCGGTCAGTGAGTACCGGTACGCCGAGCAGATGAAGATGCAGTGGCTCGACGAGGAGGGCTTCACCGAGCAGGGCCGCAGCTTCTTCGTGCCCGGTGAGCCGTTCGCGCCCATGGTCACGACGTGGGACGAGTTCAACGAGATGATCCTCAAGGACCCGCAGGCCGACCACGTGAAGCCGCTGCTGCGGTCCGTGTCCTCCGTGGGCCGTCTGTCCCGTGCCGCCGGTATCGCCGCCCGCATCTGGGTGCAGATCCCCAACCTGGACTCGATCGGCTCCGACGCCAGCGCCAACGCCATCCGCGACATGCTCCAGTCCGGGAATATCGCCCTCTTCCGCACCGCCCGCGCGGACGTCGACATCATGTCGCTCGGCTCCCGCACCCCGGAGATCAGGCTCGCCCCGCTCCCCGAACGCTTCCCGAACGGCTCCGAGACCGGCGGCCTCTGCTACATCGCCGACGGCAAAGCCCAGTACACGCAGTCGAGGGCCATGTTCCACAGCAACCCGGCCCGCGTCGCACGCCAGTTCCCCCTGGAGACCCTGACCTCGGCGGAAGCCGACGCGGCAGCCGCAGCCGGCCCCGCCGGTCTCGCCTACCTGCGCCGCGAGGAGTACCGGCACGCCGACGCCGGCGAGGAGGAGGAGTTCCTCCGCGAACTCGTGGCCAAGGAGCAGGAGAAGAACAAGAAGAACACCAAGGTCATTGCCACCCGGGCCGCACCCGCAGCGCCTGCCGCCGCGGACGTCGAAGACGACGACCTGGACGACCTCGTCCCCCCGACCCGCTCACAGCTGGTCTGGCAGGCCGTAGACAGCGGCGCCCGACGCAACAAGCAGATCTCCGAGGTCACCGACCTGAAGCCCACCAACGTCGCCAACGCGACAGCCCGCCTGGAACGCCTCGGAAAGCTCACCAAGAAGCAGCGCGACTGGCACACCGCCGAACCCCTCGACACCGAATCCATCAGCGCCTAACCCACCTCGCAGAAACGGACTCATCTCATGACCATCGCAATCAGCACTCTGTTCTTCATCGCCTGCATCGGTATGGCCTGGTGGTTCAAGAAGGACTCGTCCTTCCGACCGCGGGAGTTCATCGCCGTGTCCGTGTTCTGGATCCTCCTCGTCGCCACCCCGGTCGGCGCGGACGTCGTCAAGAAGATGCAGGACATGGTCGGCAACGGCGCCCGGACCAGCATCGACACCGTCGACTCCGTCTCGTCCAAGTAGCCCCGCCAGACGGCCCGCAGCTCGCGGGCCGTCTCCGCCCCCGAACCGCGCCACCTGGCCCGGAAGGAGACCCAGCCCATGCCTGCACAGCCTGAGCCCACCGACCGGGCCGAAGTCACCAAGCTCGCCAACGCCGTCGAGGAAGCCCTCCTGGAGGCCATACCGAAGAGCTTCCGCGACGACAGCCCCGTCCCGCTCATCGGTAGCGCCCCGCCGGTCGCCCAGCCTGGCGTGCCGCCCATGTCGCAGCGGGCCACCGACATTGGCCGCCTCATCACGTACAGCTCCCTCGCCACCGTGCCGCCCGGCCTTATCGCGATCGGCCTCATGCTCGCCTCCGAGCATGCCAACCCGACCGTCATCGGCATGATCTGCGCCGCACCCGCCGCGATCGCCGTACCGATCCTTGCGTTCGCACGGCTCCTCCGCGGCGCGAAGGACGTGCTGCCCAGCGAGATCCACCAGCACTACAACGGCACCGTCATCCAGCAGACCACCCACAGCGAGACCCGCGGTGTGTGGGCCCGCACCAACAACCAGCTGCCCAAGTGAAGGAGAAGCCCGTGCCCATCGCCACCGCCCTCTCGCTCGCCGAGGTTCTCGACGGCTGCCCGGAAGAGGAGTTCGTCGTCTGGCTTGACGAGTACAGCGCCTACCTGTTCCTCGGCCACCTCGACGCCGACACCGCGCAGACCCGCATCCGGACCGGCTACACGATCGACCCCGAAACCCTCGAGCACCGGCACATCCGCTTCGACCGGCACGAGCACGACAGCTGCGGAGGCGACATCGACGACTGCGGACGCGACTGCCACGAGCAGCCCTGGTGGGTTCGCGAGGCGCCCGACGGCATTCCCGCGACCATGGTCATGGCCTGGTACAGCGCCGAGGAGAAGACCACCGCGGACGCGATCGCCGCACTCAAAGCAATGTGATCAGCCAGCAGAAGGGCCCGGACCGTCATCGGTCCGGGCCTTCTTGTGCTCGGTGCCACTGTGCCATTGGCCGCTGTTGTCAACCCCATGCGGCACCATTGGCCTAACGCGCCCCCTGCTTCCCGCACCGAGGAGCCTGCCGTGCACGACACCGCCGAGTCTGCCTACGAATGGCCCGCCTGTAGCCCCTGCGGGCGTGCACTGCGGCACGACGAACTCGGGCGGACCGGCTGCCGGCTCTGCCAGAGCCGCACCGACGAATTGCTCCGCAAGCTCCCCGGCGGCGACGGGCTCTACGCCAGGCTCGCCACGCGTCTCGTGCCTGGCCGGGGTGGTGACGGCTCGGTTGTGTCCGTATCCCGCACGCCGCCTCTCCCGCTCCGGCTGGAGCCGCTCTCCCTAATGGCCCGTGGCGGTGTCGTTACCGTCCTTCAGACGTGGCAGGTCGACTGGCACGAACAGCTCGGCTGGCGTCACCCGCGCTGGAATGGCGGCCTGCAGCAGCAGTTGGACCAGGCCGTCCACGCGCTGCGCCTAAACCTCGAATGGGCCGCCGCCAGCCACCCCGCATTCGGCGAGTTCGCGCAGGAAGTCGGCAGCCTGGTCCGGCAATGCGAACGCCAGATCACCGGAGAGCGCGCCGAACGGCCCGTCGCCGTCACCTGCCCCTGCGGAACCGTCCTCCGGATAACCATCTCCACACCCGGGGCCCGATGCCAGGGATGCAGCCAGCAGTACGCGCGCAGCGAGGTACTCGACCTGCCACTCGCCCAACGCGCCGCGGCGTGAAACGCAACGGTGGTTGACAACTGACCTGCACCGAAGCGATCCTGTGCTCACATGGAACTTCTGTCGCAAGGGCCACCCTGAACCGGGTGGCCCTTCGTCATGCACCAGGAGGTGCTCAATGCCTCCAAAACTCATCACCGCAGCTGACGCCGCCTACTACACCGGCCGGCCCGTCGGAACGATCTGGCGATGGGCGTCCGAAGGCCGCATCCACCGGTACGGACACGGCAGAGGCGCCCGGTACGACCTGGATGAACTCCCGGCAAAGACCGTCGACGAGTTCGGCGAAGTCCAGCTCGGTGACCCGCCGCCGCTTCCCGATCGCGTCCACCGCGCCGCATAGCTCGGGGTGCCGGTCCGCGCCCCGACGTTCCGCCGCCCGCAACGTCCCCCCGTCACGGGCGGCGGGACAGCCAACCTCGCGCCACGCGGCGCACAGCCGTAGGGAGGCCGCGTGCCAGACAATCTTTCGAACACGGGCGAGAACCTCACCCTGGACTGGATTCTCGGCGTCGGTACGCCGACCAGGCCCACCACGCCCCTCAAAGTCGCCCTGGTCACCGCGAACGGCGACGACACCACAGCAGGCACGGAGGTCACCGGCGGCTCCTACGCCCGCCAGAACCTCTCCGTCGCAGCGGCCGTCAGTGGCTCCACCTCCAACTCCGCAGACCTGGTCTGGACGGGCCTGCCCGCGGCCACCGTCGTCGGCGTCGAAGTCTGGGACTCCGCGGGCACTCCCGTCCGCCTCTGGTACGGGGCCCTCTCCGCGTCCCGCACGGTGGCGGCCGGGGACGAACTCCAGCTCACCGCAGGGTCTCTGACGCTGTCGCTCGCATAGGGAGGCCAGCGTGCCCAGCCTCTCGACCCTCGTCGACAACTTCAACGCAGGCACGCTCGGCCCCGAGTGGGGCAACTCCTACGGCGGCACCGCAGTCGTCGGCGGCAGGGCCCGCGTCCCCTGCACCACCGGATACGCCGGCTGCCAAACCGGCTACGCCTGGACCCTCGCCGGCGCCAGCTTCTTCGTGCAGGTGTCGACCGTCCCGGCCGCATCGACCGCGACCGCTGAGGCGTACTGCGCCGTCATGGTCCAAGGAACCGTTGAGGGGACGCGAGTCGGGTTCAGCATCAACGCCGTCAGCGGCATGATCCGGTTCGTATCCGAGGTCGGCTACTGGGACGACGACGCCGTCCAACTCACCTACGACCCCGTCGCCCACCTGTTCGTGAGGCTCGGCGAGGACGGCACCAACCTCCTGTGGGACACCAGTCCCGACGGGACCACGTGGACCAACCGCAGGACGCTCGCCACCCCCGCATGGATCGACACCGACATCGACGTATGCGCCCTCGACATGAGCGCCCACCGCGACGCCGGCACCGCCGACTATGCCGAATTCGACCTGTTCAACACCCTGTCCAACGGCGCCGTGTGGACCGCCTCGTCCGCCCTCTCCGCACAGACCGCGCTCGGCGCAACAGCGCTCGTCACTGTCGACGCAGCAGCAGACCTGACCGCCGACAGCACCCTCGCAGCCATCCCGGTCCTGTCCGCGCACGCGGCAGCCGCACTCACCGCGGAAGCGACCCTCACCGCTGACGTGGCATCCAGCGAGATCCCGGAGGTGGCCGCATTGTCCGCCGGAGACTGGGACCTGTACATCGAGCAAGGCGCCACATTCGTCCAGACGTACACCGTCACGGACGACCCCGAATTCACGTGGTCCGGCTGGACGGCACGGTCACAGATCCGCAGTGAGGCATCGGAGAACGGGGAGCTCCTCCTCGACCTCACCAGCTACCTGACCATCACCGGAGGCGAGATCCAGCTCGCCATTCCCGCATCAGTGACGGCGACACTGACCCGCAACGGGCGCTGGGACCTGGAAGTCGTGCAAGGCGCCACCGTCGTGCGGCTCCTCAACGGGCGGGCGATCGTGTCCCCGGAGGTGACCCGGTGAAGATCCAGGTCGCTGGCGAACGCCCCACCGACGCGGTCACTGTCAACGGCGGCCAGCAGTCCCGCATCGTCACCGTCAGCGCTGGCCTCGTGTTCTCCGTCATGGGGCAGACCGGGGCCGTCACCGGCCTCGCGCTCACCGCGGACGTCGTCGCAGCACAGGAAGCCGCCGAAACCGACGCCACCGCCAAGGTCGCTGCGCACACGATCGCCACCGACCCGCACGGCGACCGGGCTTGGGCGTCCGGCCAGTTCCTCCCTCTCGCCGGCGGCACACTTTCAGGCGCGGTCACCACGACCGGGGCCGTCACCGGGGCGAGCTTCAACACCGACGGCACCGTCCGCTCGGCGAACTTCCGCACCCAGTCCGATACCGAGCACGCCCTCACCGTCTATCAGCGGGCCACCGGCACCTCGCCCGGCAGCGTCGCCCTGAACGTCATCTCCGACAAGCCAGGCGACTCCGCGATGTGGCTAAGCGGCAAGGAATCCGCCCGCGGCACCCTGAAGATCGCCCACCTCAACCCCGGTGCCGGCGCCACCGCAGACGCCTCCGCGGCGGCCATCTCCATCGACCTGCAGCGCAACGGGCAAGGCGGCACCGCCGCGCAGGGCATCTTCCTCACCTCGACCGAGGGCCCCACCACCGGCCGACTGCTGGTCCTGCGGAACTCGGACCCGGCCACCACGGACGACTTCGTCGTCAACTCCGCAGGCCTGACCGGCATCCGCATCCCCGTCGGTAACACCCCGGCCGCAGCGCTCGAAGTCCGGCAGCGGGACACGGCCACGGTCGGTCTCCTCGTGCAAGGCGCCGCCTCGACGGCGCAACCGTTGTTCCAGGTGAAGACGTCCGGTGGGACGGCGACGCTGGAAGTCGGCACGTCCGGGGCAATCGTCACGAGGGCTGTTGCCTTCCTCACCGGTGCCCTCCAGCTGGGATCCACCAGCAGCGACTTCGGCGGATCCGGCGGCGTCGTCATCTCGATGAAGGACGCCACCACCGCGCCGACGACGAACCCGACCGGCGGCGTCATCGCCTACAGCCAGGGCGGGGTTTTCAAGGTCCGTAACGCGGCAGGCGTCGTCTTCGACACCACCCGGCGCACCGTAACCGGGGCGAAGGGCGGCAATGCAGCGCTCACCAGCCTCCTCACGCAGCTCGCCACGATCGGGCTCATCACCGACAGCACCACCTAACCCGCACCCCGAAAGGCCCGCGCCCATGGCCGACGAACAGACAAAGGCCGCTTGGAACCCCGAGGATCACGCGGGGCACGGCAGCCCGTGCGAGCGCAGTCCGGACGGATCCTGTGCCGAGCCGAAGCCTGAACCCATCGTCGAGGCGTATCGCACGATCGCCGAGCACGAGCGGCAGCAGGACGAAGCGTGCCGCGCCGAGATCGAGCAGGTCCTCGCCAAGTACGGGCGCAAGCTCGTCGTCACCCAGCCGCAGATCACGATCGTCCCGACGTAGGAGACCGTCATGCCCCGTACCGCCATCGCTGCCACGCAGGCATCCCGCGCCGGAACCGTCCTCCCCGCAGCGACCGCCGGAGACGTCACCAACGGCAACAGCGTCACCAACGACGGCCGCGTCGTTCTTGTCGTCAAGAACACCGGGGCGAGCAGTCGCACCATCACCTTCCAGACCGCGCGCACCGTCGACGGCCTCACCGCACCCGTCCGCTCCGAGTCCATCCCCGCGGGCGAGACGCAGATCTTCGGGCCCTTCTCGCCGAACGACTACGGCGACACCCTCGGCTTCAACGTCGACAACGCCGAACTGACGGTCAACGTCATCCGCGTCTGACCAGCCTCAACCCGCAGAGGAACCCGCATGGCCCGCATTCAGATCCTCGAACTGCCCACCGAGCACCGCGGCGACGACACGATCACCCCATTCGCCCTCGTCATCGACCGAGCCGAATCCTCACTGATGGACCCTGAGGGACCGACGCTGAAGGCCATGCAGTCGAACCTCGCCGAGCGACTCGGCGCCCGCGCCGTGCTCATCTTCGAGGAGACCATCGAGATCCCCGCCAACGAGGTGCCCGTCGATCCCGACGGATACCCGCTGAAGATCCGCGTCGAAGGCGACTTCGAGACGTTCCACGAGCAGGTCCAGGACGAGATCCGCAAGGCGCAGGCCGAGATGGGTGGCGCGGGCCTGCGACGGTCCGTCTAGTCCTGGAACGAGCCGTCCCTGCGGCGCTGATGGCGGCCCATCATGTGCTTGCACTGAGGGCAGCACTTCAAGAACACAGGCTTGATCAACCAGGCCAAGCAGACGAAGTACAGCGTGTGACGCCCCATCCGAGCGATCCACGACATCGTGCACGTCTGACAATCACGGCAACCACTGGCCATGTCATTCTCCTCATCACGCACGCGCGCCCATACGCGCGAGGAACAGATGTGATCAGGTAATGGAGATCAACACGGGTTGAGTGACACACCTGTTACGCACTGGGAGGAACGCTGTGCCAACAGCACCACCCACACGATGCTCACTCCCCGAATGCCATGACCTCGCAACCCAACGAGGCAGATGCGATGACCATCAGCCCCAAGCATGGCGAGGCAGACCATCACCCCAAGAGCGCTACGGCATGAGCAGCGGCACCATGCGCGCACTCAAAGCCAAGGTCACAGCACGCGACAACGGCTGCTGCTACGTCTGCGGAGGCGAAGACGCCGACGAACTGGAACACAAGATCCCAGTGAGCCAAGGCGGAGCAGCGCGCGACCTCAACAACCTCGGACTGATCCACTCCGAGCCCTGCCATCGCGAGAAAACCGCACGCGAAGCAGCAGAAGGATCAAGGCGGGCGAGGGCCAAGAGGAACGAACGGCCTGCTCAGGGCGGGTAGGGGAGTCAAAATCGCGGGTCAAGATCGCTGGGGGACCGACGCGGCCAGTGAAAAAGACCTGGACTCAGAATCTGGGATAGGGGGTCGTGATCATGGCCCGTACTGCGCAGCCTGCGGCTCTCAAACTCCTGAAGGGTCAGGGCGCCGGCAAGGACTCTGGCGGGCGGCAGGTCAACGTAGGGCCAGCGTTCAAGCGGGTTCCGCCTCAGCCTCCGGAGTGGCTGTCCGAGGAGGCGGCTGCCGAGTGGGCGCGGGTGGTGCCGGGTCTTTCGCGGCTGGATCTGTTGAAGCCTGAGGATCGTGCCGGCTTGGCGGCGTACTGCGAGGCGTGGGCTGTGTTCCGTGAGGCGACGGAGACGGTGCAGCGTGAGGGGCTGACGATCGAGGCCCGGCAGGGAACGCTCGCCCATCCGGCGGTCGGGATCGCTCGGGCCGCGGGCCGTGAGATGCGGTCCTGGGCCGGGCATTTCGGGCTGACTCCGTCGACGGAGCAGGCCCTCGCGAGGGGGGCCGACGATGGCGGCGAGGACGACAACCCGTTCGCGTAAGAGGCCGACGGCTGGCGTGGATGCGGCGGAGTTGGAGCGGCTGAAGCTGGCTCCGGAGATCGCCTGGTATCTGAACGATCGCGGGATTCCGCTGCCGGACTGTCCGCCGCTGGTGCAGACGCCGTCTCCGGGTGAGGCGCCGGGGGCGGTGTTCGATGCGGAGCGCGTCGACAAGGTGCTGAACGCGTTTTCGAAGCTGCGGCACACGCAAGGTCAGTGGGCGGGGCAGCCGCTGAAGCCGGATCCGTGGCAGGTCGCCTATGTCCTGGCGCCGGTGTTCGGCTGGGTTCGCTGGGATGAGGACGCCGACTCCTACGTGCGGATCGTGCGCGAGCTGTATGTGGACGTGCCGCGCAAGAACGGCAAGTCGACGCTGGCCGGCGGGCTTGCGATCTACATGACGTGCGCGGATGGCGAGCAGGGCGCGCAGGTCATCACGGCGGCGACGACGAAGGAGCAGGCCGGGTTCGTCTTCGAGCCGGTGAAGAAGCTCGCCGAGGCGGCGCCCGCGCTGAAGAAGCACGTCCTGCCGCTGAAGGACAAGATCCTGCACAAGCGGTCCGGCTCCTACTTCAAGCCGATCGCATCGGTGGCGGGCGCCCAGCACGGCGCGAACATTCACTGCGCGATCGTCGACGAGCTGCACGAGCACAAGACGCCCGAGCTGGTCGAGACGATCGAGACAGGTACCGGTTCGCGCCGACAGCCGCTCGTCGTGATCATCACGACGGCGGACTCCGGGAAGCGCGAGTCGGTGTATGACCGCAAGCGCAAGCGGGTCGAGCAGCTGTCGCGCAGGGTGTTCGCGGCCCCGTCGGTGTACGGGGTGGTGTGGGCGGCGGAGAAGGACGACGACCCGCACGTCGAGGCGACGTGGCGCAAGGCGAACCCGGGCTACGGGGTGTCGCCGACCCGGTCGTACCTGCAGGCCAAGTCGGATGAGGCCAAGCAGTCTCCGGCGGATCTGGCGAAGTTCCTGCGCCTGCACTTGGGGCGCCGGACGAAGCAGGAGACGAAGTATCTGACGCTGGAGTCGTGGAACCGTAACGCTGGCATGGTCGATGAGGCGAAGTTGGCCGGCCGCGAGGCGTATGGCGGGCTCGATCTGGCCGCGACCAGCGACCTGTGCGCGCTGTGCTGGCTCTTTCCAGACGATGAGCGCGGCGGCTTCGATGCTCTGTGGCGGCTGTGGACGCCGGAGGACAACGTCGCGGCCCTGGACCAGCGGACGGCCGGTTCGGCGTCCGTGTGGGTGCGTGAGGGCCTGCTGGTGACCACGCCGGGCAACGTCGCGGACTACGACTACATCCAGTTGCAGATCGAGCGGGACATCGACACCTTCGATGTCCGCTCAGTGGGCTTCGACCCGTGGTCGGCGGTCCCGCTGACGAACGAGCTGGCCAAGTCCGAGGCGCCGATGGTGAAGGTTCGGCAGGGCTTCGTCACGATGTCGCCGCCGTTGAAGGAGCTGCAGCGGCTGCTGCTGAAGGGCACGCCAGAGGCGCCGCAGCTGCGGCACGGCGGGAATCCGGCGGTGGCGTGGATGGTCGACAACCTCGCGGTGGCAATGGACCCGGCCGGGAACGTGAAGCCGGACAAGGCGCGCAGCGCGGAGAAGATTGACGCCGTGTCTGCGCTGGTGACGGCGCTGTCTGAGGCGATGGCCCGCGAGCCCGTACAGAAGAGCGCTTACGAGGACGGCGACCTCGAGGTCGTGTGAGAGGGGTTGCCGTGTTCGGGTGGTTTCCGTGGCGCCGCACTGCGGTCCGCAAGCGTGTGATCGTCAACCTGGGCGACAAGGCGTTCGCGGGCATTTTGTGGGCGAAACGCGGTTCGCTGCTGGTGTTGAAGGACGCGGTGCTGATGCAGCACGGCGCTGCGGACACTCCGCTCGACGGCGAAGTCATCGTCGAACGGTCGAAGGTGGACTTTATTCAGGTGGCGGGGGGCTGACGTGGCGTTCGTCGTCTCCCAGGGGCAGCTTTCGGCGGTGTCGATCGCCCCGCTGGCCGCTCCGGCGGCCTATGTGCAGCTTGCGGACGGGGTCTACCGGGAGTACGCGCACCTGTACAGGGTTCAGCCGCAGATCCGCACTGTTGTCAGCTTCCTGGCCCGGAACATCGCACAGTTGGGGCTCCACGCATTCCGCCGGCTGTCGGACACGGACCGGGAGCGGCTGGTCGACCACCCGCTGCCGCAGATCCTGGCCGCTCCTGGGGCGAAGCTGACGAAGTACCGGCTGATCGAGCGCCTCGTCAGCGATATCGCCATCTATGACACGGCGTACTGGGTGAAGGTCAAGGTGCAGGGCGGCGGTGTCATCGGGGTGATCCCGATTCCCCCGTCGCGGATGACGATCGAGGGCGACAACTGGCTCCAGCCGGAGAAGTTCACCGTCCACGGCTCCAAGGGCGATCTGGAGCTGCGCCCGGACCAGGTTGTGCACTTTCACGGCTATGACCCGGTGGATCTGCGGTATGGATCTTCCCCGATCGATGCGCTGCGGTCGCTGTTGGCGGAGGAGTTCGAGGCGAACCGGGCGCGTGAGCAGATGTGGCGCAACGGTGGCCGACTGTCCGGCGTCCTGAAGCGGCCGGCGGATGCGCCGAAGTGGGATCCGACGGCGCGCAGCCGCTTCAAGGAGGGGTGGCGGTCGTACACCTCGGGCGGGGGCACGCCGATCCTCGAGGACGGCATGGAGTACGAGCAGCTCGCCATCGATCCGGCGAAGGCCCAGTACATCGAGGCCCGCAAGCTCACGAGGGAAGAGGTTGCGGCGGCGTACCACATTCCGCTGCCGATGGTCGGAATCCTCGACCACGCGACATTCTCCAACATCAAGGAGCAGCACCAGCATCTCTACCAGGACACGCTCGGACCCTGGCTGACGATGATCCAGGAGGAGGTCGGACTTCAGCTCATCCCGGATCTGCCCGACAGCGAGAACGTGTACGTCGAGTTCAACCTGCAGGAGAAGCTGCGAGGCAGCTTTGAGGAGCAGGCGGCGCAACTGCAGACTGCGGTCGGTGCGCCGTGGCTGCTGCGCAACGAAGCTCGCGCCCGGATGAACCTTCCGTCGATCGACGGCGGCGACGACCTGATCACCCCGCTGAACGTACTGGTCGGGGAGATGGCCTCACCGACGGACACTGCCCCGGATCCTGCGGAGGCGCAGGCGCTCCCAAAAGCGGGAGGCCGCCTGGTCCTGGTGAAGGCAGGGCGGCCCGAAGGACTGGATGACGCGGACGCCGAACGCGATCGGTTCGTCACCGAGCTGGAAGCGTTGACGCGGCGGCACGCTGACGTGCTCCTGGAAGAGCCCCCAGCGGATGCGGACGGCGTTCCGGGCTGGTGGGCGCGCGAGCGGGACGTGCGCGTGGCGCAACTGCAGGCGCTGATCGGGCGGCACATGGTGCGGATGGCGCAGCTCGGAGCCTGGGATGTGCTGGAGGAGTTCAATCCGCGCGCTCAGGGCTGGTCCGCCGAGGTGATGGATGCCTGGTTGTCCGCCGCGGCCCTGCATCATGCCGAACTCCACGACGGGGCTGGCGAGACGGCCGCGATGGAAGCGGCCGCCGCGCCCCCGCCGGAAGAGGGCGGACTGGGTGCGGCTCTGGCTCTGGCCGGCGCTGTATGGGTTGGCGCTGCGCTGACGCGGAGCGAGACCGCGGCGACGGAAGCCCACAGTTTCGGCGGCCACGATGCTGCGGGCGCCTCAGGGATGGGCTTCAAGCAGTGGGTGACGACGAGCGCGCACCCGCGCTCGCAGCACGCCGCGATGAACGGCGAGAAAGTCCCACTGGACGGGGTCTTCTCGAACGGTTTGCGCTGGCCAGGTGACGGAATGGGCGACGCGGCCGAGACGGCGAACTGCCGGTGTCTGTTGACGTATTCGAATTCGGAGTGACCATGCGGATCAAATCCTGCCCGGTGCGGATCAAGGCCGCGGGCACCCACGAAGGCACCGACGAGGGCGTGTTCGAAGCCATCGTCGCCGCCTACAACCTGGACAGCGTCGGCGACAAGATCACCCCAGGGGCCTTCGCGGAGACCCTCGCGGAGTGGAAGGGGCGCGGGGATCCGATCCCGGTGCTGTGGTCGCACATGTCCCACGACCCCGAGTACCACATCGGCGAGGTTCTGGAGGCCGAGGAGCGTCCGGAGGGACTGTGGGTCAAGGCCCGCCTGGACACCGAACCCGGCACGAAGGCCGCGCAGGTGTACAAGCTGCTGAAGGGCCGGCGCGTCACCCAGTTTTCCTTCGCCTACGACATCGAAGAGGGCTCGTGGGTCGACGAGAAGGACAGCGACGGCTTCTACGAGCTGCGCAAGCTGAAGCTGTACGAGGTCGGTCCGACACTGATCGGCGCCAACCAGGCCACCGAGCTCATCGACGTGAAGAGCAGGCAGGCCGCTGAGACGTTCCCGGACCTGGCCAAGGTTCAGGAGGCCCTGGAGGGCCTGAAGTCCGGCAGGACCCTGTCGGCGAAGAACGAGGGGCGGGTGCGTGACATCGCGCGCCTTGCAACCGAGCTGCTGGACTCGCTTCCTTCCAGCGCTGATGAATCGCAGGACGCCGAGAAGGCCACGCCTGTCCCGCCCGCTGACGCCTCGCCTCAGGACGCGCCTGAGACCAAGGCCGAGCAGCCCGCCGGGCCGAGCCCCGCCTCGCTCCGTCTGCACACCGATCTCGAAGCCCTTGCGTTCGAGGTCTACACGCTTACGGACTGAGGAGAACCGTGAATAAGACTGAAGAGCTGAAGGAACAGCTCAAGCACCACCTGCAGGCCGCCCAGGCGATCGCTTCGAAAGCGGACGACGAGGGCCGCGACTTCTCCGACGACGAGCGCGGTCAGGTCACCGAGCACATGGCCAAGGCGCGCGAAGCCAAGGAGGGTCTGGAGAAGGCGAAGGCGACCGCGATTATGCGGCAGGCCCTCACCGACCTGGGCGACGGCGTCGAGCTGGTCGAGAAGTCCGGCGAGAAGCGCACTCCGTCCGGCCTCGTCGTCCCCGACGCCAAGGCCAGCCTGGGCGAGACGTTCGTGAAGAGTGGCGAGTTCCAGGCCCTGATCCAGTCCGCCCCGAACGGCGTGTTCGGCAAGGACCACCGGGTGCAGTCCCGGCCGGTCGGCTACAAGGCGCTCGTCACGGGCGGATCCGACACCTCGGGCGGCGCGTTCGTCAACAACCAGCTGATGGGCCTGCAGGTCGGTCAGATGGTGTTCCAGCGCCCGCTTCGCCTGCGGGACGTGGTCACGAACCTGACGACCACCTCGGACACGATCGAGTACGTGCGGCAGACGTCGCAGACCAACAACGCCGCCCCGGTCCCGGAGTCGACGACCACGGCCGATCCGGGCGCGATGACCACCGCCAACGGTGTGAAGCCCGAGTCGGCGCTGGCGTGGGCGAAGGTCACCACTCCGGTGCGGACGATCGCGCACTGGATCCCGCTGACCAAGCGGGCCCTGTCGGACGCCTCACAGGTCCGATCCATCATCGACGCGTTCCTCCGCTACGGCCTGGAGGAAGAGCTCGAAGACCAGATGGTGGCCGGTGACGGCACCGGCGAGAACCTGGAAGGTCTGGGCAACGTCTCGGGCGTGCAGGCGCAGGCCTACGACTCGGACCTGCTGACCACGACCCGCAAGGCCCGCACCAAGGTGCGCCTCGTGGGCAGGTCCACGCCGAACGCGTACCTGTTCAATCCGGCGGACCTGGAGGCCATCGACCTCCTGCAGGACAACGAGGCCCGCTACTACTTCGGCGGCCCGTCCGGGCTGGGCACGGCGGGCACCCTGTGGGGCCTGCCGGTCATCGAGACCGAGGCTGTCCCGGCGGGCACCGGCTACGTCGGCGACTTCCGCAAGGCCGTGCTGTGGGACCGCGAGCAGGCGTCCATCACCATCAGCGACTCGCACGCGAACTTCTTCATCCGCAACATGGTCGCGATCCTCGCCGAGATGCGCGCCGCGTTCGGCGTGATCCAGCCCAACGCGTTCGTCGAGATCGACCTGACCGCCTGATCGGAGGGCATGCCATGGCCTACCTGAACGCAGGCGCCGGAGCGGCCCGCGAGGGCAAGCAGACGGCCGCCGTCACGAACGCCGCCGCGGCCACCGCCTCGGCGGCAGCCGGCGCGACACCGACCAAGGCCGAGTTCGACGCCCTGCTCGCTGACACCAACGCGCTGCGCACCAAGCTGAACGCGCTGCTTGCGGCGATGCGCACGTCCGGCCAGCTCGCGCCCTGATGCTGGTCACCTCACGGACCGTCCGAGGCCGCTGCCCCATGTGCGGCGCCGCTCACGCCGCCTGCGGCACGGCCTCGGACTCCATCCCCGTCGACGAACGAATGGAGGTGGCCGCCGTGGGCGGACCGCTGAAGAAGTACGAGGTCACCACGCCGTCCGGCGTGAAGACCACGATGAAGCTCAACGACGACGACGCCCGCCGCCTGGGCGTCCTCGACGCCCCGGAGCAGGACAGCACCGAGGAGCCGACGGAGCCGGAACAGGCGCCCGCCAAGAAGAGGGCCGTCAGCAACAAGGCCCGGACCGCCGCGGCAGACAAGGGCGGTGCGGGCGGTGGCGACGACTGACTACCTCGCCGACCCTGAGGATCTCGCGATCTGGCTGGGCGTACCGGCCAGTGATCTCAAGCTCCTTCAGGCCCTGGCGGCGGCATCCAGCCGCTTCCGCGGGGCAGTCCGGCACTACGTCTCGTTCGTGGCAGACGACACGCTCGTGCTGGACGGCAACGGCAAGGAGTCGCTGCTGCTGCCGGCGGCGCCGGTCACGGCGGTCGCCTCGCTGACGCTGGACGGGACGGCCCTGGCCTACCGCACCGACTACGACTGGTCGGCGGACGGCTTCCTGCGGCGGGTGGGCGGCTGCTGGCCGGACCGGCTGCGCTGCATCGAGGTCGTCTTCAGCCACGGCTACGAGCCGATCCCCGACGACGTCTCCGAGGTCGTCCTGGACCAGGCGCGTGCCCAGTACGCGGTGCGGCCTGGGCTGACCTCGATGACCGTGGGCGGCCAGTCCGTCGCCTTCGGCGCGCAGGCATCGATCGGGGTCACCTCGCAGTGGACGACCGCGGTGGAGAAGTACCAGCTGAACCGGGGCGACGCCCCATGAGCCTGATGTTCTATCAGTCGTTCGTGCGGATACGTGCCCCTCTGGTCGAGGACCGCTATCACAACAAGAAGCGCGACTGGGACAACGCTGAACACACGCCGGTGACCGGCGTGAACATTCAGCCCGCCGGCGTTCCGGTGCGGTCCGAGGAGGACACGGACGACCGGCAGACCACCGTCACCGGGTGGAACCTCCAGACGTCTGAGGGCGTGGACCTGGACCTGCTGGAGACGGACCGGATCGAGTTCGACGGAATGACGCTGGAGGTCGACGGCAAGGTCGGCCGCTGGCCGGACCCGTTCGGGCCCGGCGTGCACCACATCGAAGCCCGGCTGAAGGAGGTCGACTGATGGCCCGTACCCGTGTCGTCTTCGACCGGCGCATCTACCGGCAGATCGCCTCCAGTCCGGAACTGGCGGGCTATCTGCTGTCGATTGCCAACCGGGGCAAGTCGATCGCCGAAGCCCTGGCTCCGACCTACAGCGGCCCGACTTGGGGGGATGAGACCCGCTCTCAGGACTACAAGCGGTCCCTGGAGGCGAAGCTCGTCCGCAGCAACTTCGGCTGGCGCAGCGAGATCGCGGCGAACGTTGCCTACGCCGTGCAGGTCGAGTTCGGTACCGGCCGGCCCTACACGTCGCAGGAGCGCCCCCAGGAGGGCCATTCACCGAAGTGGCGGGTCCTGGGCCGCACACTGGACGCGATGAGGAGCTGACGATGCCCCGGATCAAGCTGGCCAACTGGTACGGCGACCACAAGCCGGGCGATGAGATCGACGTCGACGAGGTGACGCTGAAGGCGCTGCACCGTGACGGGATCGTCGCCGAGGTGGTCGGCTATGACAACGGCGGCGTGCTCGAGCCCGGATCGACCGAGGCGGTCAACGCCAGCGGCGAGACGGAAGCCGTCGAGGCTGCGCCGCAGCAGGAGCAGCCGGCACAGCCCGAACCGGCCGTCGAGACGGGCCGTAAGCGGCGATGATGCTGCCTGTCGCCCCGATGCCGGACGTCGAGCAGGTCGCCATCGGGCTCCTGGCCGAGGTGCTCGACGATGCGGTCACGGTCGGCAGCGAGTGGCCGGAGGATCTGGCGGAACATCTGCCCGTCGTGGCCGTCAGTCTCGGCCCTGGCGGCGGTTCCGCCATTAAGGCCGTGACGGCGAACCGGGGACTCGACATCGACATCCTGGCGCCCACGAAGGGCCAGGCGTTCGACCTGGCGTCACTCGTGTCCGCGCACCTGCTGGCCGCCCAGGGCACGACCAGGCCCGGAGCCCGCATCTACGGCGTCGAGGAGACCAGCCTCGTCTGGCTCCCGGACCAGGTCACGGGCATTCCCCGCTATGTGCTCGTGATGAGCATGGTGGTCCGCCCCGCGTAGCAGTACCCAACCCGCACCCCCTTTTTCCCATTCACCCGTCGGCGCTGGCCGTGCGGGTCCTCGCTATGCCTGGAGGCATCCCGTGGCGAACGACGCCGACAACGTAAGGGTCGGACTGAACGGTTCGATCTACATCGCCCCGAAGGGCACGACCGCACCGTCCGATCTGGACACCGCCTGGGCGGCGGGCTGGGTGGACCTCGGCTACCTGTCCGACGACGGCGTGGAAATGTCGTACTCGACGGAGACCGAGGACATCAACGCCTGGCAGTCCCTCAGCCCGGTGCGGAAGGTCCTGACCGGTGTCGACATGACGCTCGGGTTCACCGCGATCGAGCTGAAGACCAGCACGATCACCCTGTACTTCCCGTCGTCGACGATGACTGAGGTCACGGCCGGTGTGAACAAGCTCAGCATCCCGGCGGCGCCGACGCCTGACGAGCGTGCCATCGGCCTGGAGTGGATGGACGGCGACATCAAGAACCGGCTCGTCATCGCCCGCGGCGAGGTCACCAACCGCGACAGCATCACGCTGGCCCGCTCGGGCGCCGTGTCCCTGCCGATGACGGTCTCCGCCTACGCGGACAGCGCCCCCGAGATCGCGGTGTGGCTGTCCAACGACCCGGCCTGGGCCGCGGCGTAACCCCTGCTCCCGGCAGGCGTGCCATGCGGGTCGCGCCTGCCGGGCCCCAACCCGCTACACCCGCAAGGAGAAAGCATGACCGCCAAGACCACGGGCACCGAGATCGTCGACCTCAACTCGCTTGCGCAGCAGCGCCGTGACGCCCTGCCGCAGCCGACCACCTACAACCTGTTCGACGTCGAGTTCACGCTGCCCCCGATCAAGTCCCTGCCGTTCGAGCTGCAGGAACGCGTCGGCGACCTCGACAACACCGTCGAGGTACTCAAGGACCTCCTCGGCCGGGACAAGGTCAAGGAGATGTACGCGGCCGGGTTCACCTTCGGTGACCTGGAGCTCATCGCGCAGGAGTGGCAGAAGCGCTCCGGTGTCGAAGCGGGGGAATCGCAGGCCTCCGCCGCTTCCTAGAGGAGTACGGGGAGGCCGTCGAGTGGGACATCCCGCACTACTGGCCGGGCCGTTCCCTGCTGGAGCTGTACCGCGGCGAGATGTCGTGGCGTGAGCTGCGCGTCTTCCTGAAGTTCCTGCCGACGGACTCGGTCACGGCCAGGGCGGTGCGCGGGTCGTCGGCGGAGGAGGACGCCTGGACGCTGGACCGGCAGCTGCTGGCCAGCGCGGTGGACGCGATCCGTGAGAACACGTTCGCCACGGTCAAGCTCGGCGGGGACCCGAAGAAGACCGGTCGGCTGAAGCCGCCGGACCCGATTCCGCGCCCGGGTGTCGAGAGCGCAAAGAAGTCCAACGTCATCCGCTTCGGTGGCCGTCACGGCTCCGGAGCGAAGCAGTTGGCGGCCGTGTTCGGACGGCCTGCCGCGAACCAGTAACGGGGGTGCGCGGTGGCTGCTGGTGGTGTCCTCGTCGGACGCGGATACGTCTCGATCCGGCCGGAGTTCGAAGGGGACTGGTCCCGCTCCGTCACCTCGCGCGCATCGTCTGCGGGCAAGTCCGGGGCGAGCGCCTTCTCGAAGGCGTTCGGCGCCGGCCTGAAGGGTGTTGGCGCTCTGGCTGGCGTCGCCATCGGCGCGAACCTGGCCTCGGCTGCGGCCGGTGCTGCCGTTCTCGCGCCCGCTCTGGCCACGGCTGGCGCTGCCGCCGGCGCGCTGAAGATCGGTCTGTCGGGTGTGGGGGAGGCGTTCAAGGCTGCCTTCGCCGGTTCGTCAGCCGACGCGGGCGCGGCTGCCTCGGCGACGAAGGCGGTCGAGAGCGCGCAGCGGGGGCTGGCAAACGCGCAGCGTTCCCTCGCAGACGCGCGCGTGGACGCGGCCAAGCGGGTCGCGGACGCGCAGCGGCAGGTCCAGGACGCCGAACGCGACCTGGCCGACGCGCAGCGCGACGCCCGCCAGGTACAGGGCGAGCTCAACGATGCCCGCCGCGAGGCGGCGCGCGCCCTGCAGGACATGAACCAGCAGCTCGCCGAATCGCATCTCGACGAGCGTGAAGCCGTCCTGCGCCTGAAGGAGGCGCAGGAAGAGCTCACAGCTGCCCAGCGCAAGCCGGGCGTCACCCCCGACGAGCTGGAGCGGCTCCGCATCAGCTACGAGCGGGCCAAGCTCAACCTGACCGAACAGCGCACCGAGACCAAGCGGCTCGCCGACGACACGAAGAAGGCCAACAAGGCCGGTGTCGAGGGCTCCGAGCAGGTGCTGTCGGTCAAGGAGCGCATCTCCGAGGCGAACCAGAACGTCGCCGACAAGGAGCGTGCTCTCGCCGACGCGCAGCGCGGCGTGGACGAGGCGCGCGCGGACGGCGCCCGGCAGGTCGCCGACGCGCAGCGGGCCGTCGCAGACGCTGCCGCCGCCGTGGCGGACGCACAGGCCGCAGCCGCCGCGCAGACGTCGAAGTTCGACGAGGCCATGTCCAAGCTCGCACCCAACGCGCAGAGCTTCGTGCGGGCCGTCCAGGGCCTCGCCCCCGCGTGGGATGCCATGCGCCTGTCGGTACAGAACGAACTGTTCAAGGGCCTGGACTCCACCGTCACCACGCTGGGCCGCACCACCATTCCGATCCTGCAGCGCCAGCTGACCGCCACGGCGGGCGTGTGGAACGCCATGGCAAAGAACGCCGCCGGCGCCATCACCGAGATGGCGAAGACGGGTCTGCTCGACAAGATCCTCGCCGGGGCGACGGAAAACCTGCGGGTTTTCGAGAAGGCCCCGGGTCAGCTGCTCACCGCCTGGGGTCAGCTGGCGGTCGCCGCGCAGCCCGCGTTCAACGCACTGCTCACCCAGTTCGCCGGCGCCATCACCTCGTTCACCGACGGGATAGCCGCGAGCTTCGAGTCGGGCGGCCTGCAGCAGGCCATCGACACCGCATTCGGGATCCTCTCCCAGTTCGGGACGCTGCTCGGCAACGTCTTCGGCACCGTTCAGGAGATTTTCCGGGCCGCCTCCGATGCGGGCGCGCAGATCGTCGGTGCGCTCGGCGCCGTGTTCGGAGAGCTCGAACGCATCCTTGCGGCGCCTGAGATGCAGGCGCAGATGCGGTCGCTGTTCGCGTCGGTGGCGCAGATCGTCGGCGCGATCGTCCCCGTCATCGGGGCCGTGGTGCAGGCGGTCGTGCCGCTGATGGCGGCGATCGCCCAGCCGATCGCCGTACTGGCTACGGCTCTGGGGCCGGTGCTGCAGCAGCTTGCGACGACGCTCGGCGCGGTACTGCTGCCGATCGTGGACGCGCTAGCCCCGGCGCTCGTGATGGTGGGGACGACGATCCTGCAGATCGTCCAGTCGGTGATGCCGCTCCTGCAGCCCATCGCCGCCTTGATCAGTGCGGTCATCACCGCTCTCGCGCCCGCACTCGCGCCCGTGCTCGCGATCACCACTCAGCTGATCAACCTGCTGGTCGGTCCGCTGACGCAGGTGATCCAGGCGCTGACTCCGACCCTCGTCGCAGTCGCCGACATCATCGCGCAGGTCTTCCGCGCCCTGGAGCCGATGCTCGCCCCTCTCGTCGGCCTGCTGACGACGGTGGCACAGCTCGTCGCCGACGTGTTCGCCGCCGCGCTGACAAATCTCATGGCCGTACTGCAGCCGCTCGTCGCGGTCGGCATGGAGCTGATCGAGGTCGTGTTCGCCGCTCTGGAACCGCTGCTGCCAGTGATCTCGGAGGCGTTCCAGGCGATCGGTGACGCCCTCCTCACGATGCTGCCGTCCCTCGCGGGCTTCGCCGGTGTGGCAGCTGCCCTGGTGGAGGGGCTGGCGCCGCTCATCCCGATCGGCGTGCAGCTCGTTACCACCGTCCTCGGCGCACTGATGCCGGTGCTGCCCGCTGTCGCCGACGCATTCGTGGGGATTGCGACCGCGCTGCTGGCGATCGCGACGCCGCTGGCCGGGGTTGTCGCCTCCCTGGCGCAGCAGCTCGCCCCGGTCCTCGCTGACATCGCCCCCATCCTGGGGGAGTTCGTCGGCCTGCTCGCAAGCACGCTGGCTCAGGTGCTGCCGCCGCTCACCGAGGCGCTCCTCATCCTGGTGGACGCCTTCTCCCCGCTGTTCCCGGTTCTCGGGGAGCTGCTCGGGATGGTCCTGGATATGGCGGCGGGCGTGCTGATGCAGCTGCTGCCGACGCTCCTGGAGCTGGTGCAGGCCGTCGTGCAACTCGCGGTGGCGCTGCTGCCGATCCTGCCGCCGCTGGCCCAGATCGTCGGCCTGGTCCTGGAGTTGGCTGTCAGCGTGCTCTCGTGGCTGCTGCCCCCGCTGCTGGACCTGGTCGGATTCCTGGTCGGTGTCTTCGTATCCGCGCTGTCCACCGTCATCGGATGGGTGTCCGGGCTGGTCGGCGCCATCGCCAGCCTTGTGACGTGGGTGACCACGCACTTGGGTCCGGCTTTCCGGTGGCTCAACGAGAAGGTTGTGCAGCACTGGAAGGCGATCCGTGAGGGAATCCTGTGGGCGTGGGAGCGGGTCATCCGCCCGACGTTCCAGTTCCTGAGCGGCGGCATCCGCAACCTGGGCGGCGTCTTCCGCTGGCTGCGCGACAACGCCGTCAAGCCAGTCTGGGATGGCATCAGGGCCACCATCTCCGGCGTGTGGAAGTACGGCATCAAGCCGGTGTTCGACACCCTCAGGGCCGCGGTCAGCACGGTGGCAGCCTCGTTCGACACGGCCCGCAAGGCGATCAAGATTGCCTGGGACAGGCTGAAGGCGATCACTCGGGCGCCCGTGCAGTTCATCGTCGACGTGGTCTACAACCAGGGCATCCGAGGCGTCTGGAACCAGATTGCCGGCGCGTTCGGCGCGAAGAAGCTCGACAAGTTCGCGTTCGCCCGCGGCGGTATCCTGCCCGGCTACACGCCGGGCAGGGACCCGCACAAGTTCTACAGCCCCTCAGGTATGGCGCTGGAAATGTCCGGCGGCGAAGCGATCATGAGGCCCGAGTTCACGCGCGGCGCCGGATCCCAGTTCGTGAACTACTTCAACCACCTGGCGAAGTCGTCTGGCGCAGACGGCGTCCGCAAGGCCCTGGCGCCCGTACTGGGCGGCAACCCCGACACGCCTATCGACCGCTCGCTGCGCTATGCGAACGGCGGCGTGCACCAGGCGTTCGCGGACGGCGGCATCTTCGGATGGATCAAATCTGCTGCGTCAGCGACGGTCGGTGCTGGTTCAGCCGTGTGGAACACGGTGAAGAAGGGCGCGTCGTGGCTGACGGACACGCTCGAAGCCTCCGCGCGGGCGGGTATGCGGCACGCCGTCGACCCGCTACTGAAGCAGTTCCCCGGCATGGACACCCAACTGGGGCAGATGCTGCGGCGGATGCCGGACAAGATCCTCGACGCCCTGTTCGGCTACAGCAAGGAAGCCGACAAGCGGGGCGGCGGAGGCATCGGCGGCCCCCGCATCCAGGCGGCCCTGAAGTGGGCCAAAACCCAGAACGGCAAGCCCTATCAATGGGCAGGCAACGGAAACCCGTCCTGGGACTGCTCCGGCTTCATGTCCGCGATCGAGTCCGTCATCCGAGGCCAGAAGCCGCACCGGCGTTGGTCGACGCACGCCTTCCACGGCAAGACCGCCCCACCCGGCTGGGTCCTGAACGGCAACAGTCCGTTCCGGGTCGGGATCACCGCGGACGGCGTCGGCCACACCGCGGGCACCCTCGGCAAAACCAGAGTCGAGTCGCGTGGCGGGGACGGCGTCATCGTCGGCCCCCGGGCGCGCGGATACAACAGCCCGCTGTTCAACAGCTGGTACGGCTGCCAGCCCGGCAAGTACGACGCCGGCGGATTCCTCCAGCCCGGTTTCAACCTTGCCTACAACGGGACCGGGAAGCCCGAACCGGTTCTGACCGGGGCCCAGTTCAACGCCCTGACAGCCCGCGGCACGGACGACCCGATCACGGTGGAAATCCACGCCAGGGACGAGGCGCTCGCCGACTTCATCGACGTGCGCGTCCACCGCAACAACCAGGAACTCATCTCCGTCATCAACTCGGGCTAAGGAGGTTCCCTTGGCAATTCCCGGAAACCTCCTCAGCCAGACCACGGAGTCCATCGACCCGAACACGAGTGGATGGACCCCGAAGCTCAACTGCGTGATCATCAAAGGCACCGGGGGGAGGAACGGGGACGGCTGCCTCGCCGTCCGGTCCGTGGCCGCGGGGGAGATGCAGGCACGCACCGTCTCCTCCTACCCCGTCGTGGCGGGAACCGTCTACGAGACGTTCGCCGACACGGCCGGGGTGGTGGGGGAGCGGATCGGGATCCGCTGGCTCGCCCACGGCGGCCTCGAAGTCGGCATCACCTGGTCGACAACGACGACGGGATCCTCCTCGTCGTGGCACCGGGTGAGCGTGGCCGGGGTCGCCCCGCCGATCGCCATCCAGGCGCAAGTCCTGCTGTCGTCGACCGAGGTCGGCGTGAACGTCGCCCACTACTGGGAGAACGTCTACCTCGGACTGCCGATCACCACCCAGGGCAACCTGCTGCCCTTCAACACGGAGTCCACCGAGGTCGACGCGTCCGGGTGGGCGCCCGTCGTCAACGCGAGCATCTCCCGCCAGGTGCCGGTCATGTCCTGGGCCGTCGACAACTACCTCGCTGGCGGACACACGCTGGCGATGACGGCGGTCGCCGCAGGCAACGCGTCGATTCTGGCCGTCGACCGGCCCACCGTGACGCCGGGCGAGGAGTACCTCGCCTACGCCTACCTCCAGCCGCCAACGATCGCGTCGACAGCGTGGATCGAACTCCGCTTCTACGACACCAACGACAACCAGGTCGGCGCCCAGAGGTCGACGCTGGCGCCGCCCACGCCGGCGACGGGCATGTACCGGCAACGGGCATCAATGGTGGCGCCGGCGAACGCCGCGACCTGCTCGGTGGCGGCTGGCCTGGATTCGGCGTCGGCCGGGCAGGTTCTGCGCCTGGAGACCTCGGTCGTCATCGTGGCGCCGAAACTGCAGGCCGGGTCACTTCTGTCGTATGCGGACTCCAGCTTCGAACAGGGTGTCGGCGGCTGGACGGCAACCTCGGGCGTGGCCACGCTGGCCCGCACCACACCGTGGGGCGCCTCGTTCTTTTCGGGCTCGTATGCGCTCGCGGTCACCTCGTCGACCGCCACCGCCTCGACAATCCGCTCCAGCATGGTCGGCGGGATCGTCGAAGGTGAAAACTTCCGGGCCCAGCCCATCGTCCATGCGGCAGCCGGCGCCTGGTCCACAGTGGGCGTCCGAATGCGCTGGTACGACGCGGTCGGAGCGGATCTCGGCACATCCACGGCAACCAACTACGGGATCCCCGGCTCATCCTGGTACGCGCTGGCCTCCGATGCGGTCGCACCGGCAGGCGCCACCCAGGCCGCAGTCGAACTCGTCGCCACCGCATCCGCGACGTCCAGCGTCCTGCACGTGAACCAGGTCGTCTTGTGGCAGGTGCTGCCGCAGACCGCGGTCACAGCCGACAGCGACGCCGGGTACGTCACGCTGACGCTGCGAGAGCTGCCGCTCGACTACCAGGTCAGCGTGCACCGGGTCGCGGAAGACGGATCCCGCACCCTGGTACGCGGCCCGGACGGGCTGATCGACCAGCAGCTCATCGCATCCGACCTCATGGTGATCGAAGACCACGAGGCCCCGATGGGCGTGCAGGTCTACTACACGATCACCATCTACGATCCGGCCGGCGTACTCGCTTCCACACGGTCATCATCGGCGATCACGCTCACCCTCGCCGACAGCGACGAATGCTGGCTGAAGGACCCCGGCAACCCGCAGCGCAACCTCCGGGTGATGATGCAGCGGGCCCCTGACTGGCAGCGGCCCATCGAGCAGGCCACGTTCGTCGTGCGGGGCCGAAGAAACAAAGTCGTCCTGTCCGGGCGGCGGCAGGGGCTGGAGGGCGACCTCGCCATCTGGACACGCTCCGACGAGGAACGCGACGGCCTGCACCTGCTGCTCGACTCAGGGAACACGCTGCTGTGGCAGACGATGCCGGGCATGGGCGTCGACGACCTGTACGTCAACGTCGCGCAAGCCACCGAATCCCGTATCGGTCCGCTGGCCCAGGAGAAGTGGCGGGCGTGGACGCTGCCCATGGTCGAGACGGACATGCCCGTCACCACCGGCGTCAACGGCTCCGGCGGCCGGACCTGGCAGGACATCCTGACCGAGTTCACCACCTGGCAGGACATCCTCGACACGTTCGCCACCTGGGAGGACGTACTCCTGAACCGCCGGAAGGGGTAAGCGTGTACCCCGTCTCTGACCGGTTCCCGAAACGGCTCACCGAGGACCACACTCCCGTCACGCAGGTGAGTCTGTTCCTGACCACGGGCCAAGTCATCGACCTGCCGCACACAGGCGGGTCAGTGACCGTCGACGGGGCGCAAGCGATCCGCCGTACCTGCACCGTCACCTGCCCGGACCCGACGCTCATTCCCCGCACCCCCGCCGACGAACTGGCCACCTACGGGGCAAGGATGCGGATCGCCCGAGGAGTCGACTACGGTGACGGCACCCAAGAACTGATACCGCTCGGCGTGTTCCGCCTGGACGACGTCGACGGCGACGTCTCCGAAGGCTCGGTCACGCTGACCGGCAGCGACCTCGCGATCATCGTGCAGGACGACAAATTCACTGCGCCCTACCGGGTGACCGGCACCGTGGTCAGCGCCATCACCGAGATCATTCAACGCAGCATCCCCGGCGCGGACATCATCAGCCAGATCACCAACACGGTCATCGGCAGCCGCGTCTTCGCCGTCGAAGCGGACCCGTGGGCGGGTGTACAGGAGATTGCCGCAGCCGCCGGCGCGGAGTGCTACGCCAGCCCCGACGGCGAGTTCATCATCGCCACCCTCCCGGACCTGGCGACGACGGAGCCCGTGTGGGCGATCGAAGCGGTCGAGGGCGGCGCCTACATCTCCGGCCAGCGCGCCATGAGCAGCAAGGCCGTCCACAACGGGGTACTCGCCCGCGGGGAGAACACGTCGGACAACGCCCCGCCCGTCTCCTACCTGGCCACCGACAACGACCCCAACTCGCCGACGTACTGGGGCGGCCCGTTCGGCAGACGCCCCACGTTCCACAACTCGTCCACGCTCATCACCACCGGCGCATGCCAAGCCGCCGCAACCGTCATCCTCGCCAAGGCGAAAGCACCCAACGCGTCCGGCGACATCTCCAGCCTGCCCAACCCGGCGCTCGAACCAGGCGACGTACTGCGAGTGCAGCACGAGGACGGCAGCCGCGAACTCCACCAAGTCGCCGCATTCACCGTGCCGCTCGACCTCGGCGGGGACTTCCCGATCAGCACCATCTCGGCGAAGGAGGACGCGTGAAACCGGCACCCTCCATCAACCGGGACCTGGCCGCGGCGATCGCACGCAGGGCGCAGCGGGTGGGGGAGGAGTCGCCGTCGGTGCGCGGCTCCGACTGGCGAACCGCCACGGTCACAGCGGACAACGGGGACGGCACCGTGGACGCCGACGGCATCGAAAGCATCCGCTGCATGGAGTCCTATGTGCTGCCCGCAGCCGGCGACGTCATCCGCATCGACCAGTCCAGCAACGGCAACTGGGTGGCCGTGGGAAGACTCGCCACAAGCAGCGGCTGGACGAGCCTCACCCTAGCCGCCGGCTTTCAGAACCCGGGCCACGGCTACACCGCCTCCTACCTGCGGGAGGGCCGCCGCATCTGGCTGCGAGGCCGTGTCGGGCCGACGGCGGGCACGATCGCCGACGGCGCCACCCTGCTCACTCTGCCTGCGGCGATCCGACCCAGCGAGACGGCGGCGTGGGCCGTCACCCGCGACGCCTCCGTCTTCCCGGCCGTGGTCCGCCTGGAAATCGTCCCCACCACCGGGGTTCTGCGCACCTACCAGTCCTCGAACCTCCCGCTCTGGGTGGGGCTCGACGGCATCTCGTACACGATCTAGGGAGGCCGCGTGCCCACCACCGACGACTACGGGCAGGGCGTCAACATCGCGTCCCTCACCGACGCCCCCGACGCCAGCAAGCTCGCCAAGGACATCGCCAACGCGATCGCCCAACGCTCCATCATGCGGTTCGCGTCCGCCTCCGAGCGTGGCGCCACCCTCGACGATCCCGAAGAGGGCATGCCGACGTGGCTGAACGACGTCAACCGGCTGGAGATCTACAACGGCAGCGGGTGGATCACGCCGGAGCCCACTCTCGTCAGCGGCACCACCGGCCTGTCCGCATCCTCCGGCTTCAGCGTGAACGACTTCACCGGCTACCGGCAGGGCCGCACGACGGTCCTCGACATCTACCTGAACCGCACCGGCTCCACCATCCAGTCCACCAACGGGAACATCGCCGACACGGTGTGCTGCGTCGTCCCCACCAGCTGGCGCCCCACTCACGACATGGTCGCCGGCTGCTACGACACCGGCGTCGTCCACGGGGGTTTCGTCCTCGGCGTCGACGGCATCGTCACCCTCCGCACCGCCTCCAACGACCTCGCCAACAACACGAACCTGCGGCTGCACGTCTCGTTCCTGCGCACCACCTTCTAACCCGCAACAACCCGCTCGCGCCCCGAGTTGGGCGCCCTTTACATGCTCAGAGAGGGGGCCGCCTTGAAGCTGGTCACTCGATCCCAGTGGGGTGCCCGCGCCTACCGCACTCCCAACGGGGCCACCCCGTACAGCCGGCCGCGGCGCGGCGTGAAACTCCACTACCTCGGCACCGCCTACAGCGACCGCGCGCACGACAAGTGTGACGACTACGTGCGGCAGATCCAGGCCCAGCACATGGACGGGAACGGCTGGTCCGACATCGGCTACAGCTTCGTCGTCTGCACCCACGGCTACGTGTACGAAGGCCGCGGCCTCAAGCGCCGCAACAGCGCAAACGGCTCCACGACCCTCAACGACCAGGACTACGCGGTACTGCTGATGGTCGGCTCGTCCGGCCTGACCAAGCCCACCACCGCGCAGTTGGACGGCGCACGCGACGCCATCGACTACTGCCGTGCGGAAGGTCCGGCCGGCGCCTGGATCGGCGGACACCGAGACGGCTACCCCACCGCCTGCCCCGGAGACGTCGTCTACGCGTGGGTCAAAGCGGGGGCACCCCGACCGGCGGCCACACCGCCGAAGACCGCCACGCCTCAGGAGACCGCCGTGACCGAAGCAGAAATGGACCGGATCGCCGACAAGGTCGTCGACCGACTCCTGGCCGCCGACAAATTCAACGCTCCGACGGACGCCGCGGACTACAGCGACGACCCGAAAAACCCCGGCCACTACTGGTCCGGGCGCACCGTGTTCCGCGACCTCGTCACCCGCGTCCGCCGCATCGACAAGGCGGTCGCCGAGCTCGCCGCAAAGAAGGAGTCCTGATCCATGAAGATCTTCGGCAGAGAGCCCGCTCTCATCATCGCCACCGTATCCGCGGCCCTGTCCCTGCTGGTCACCTTCCAGTTCGGGCTGTCCGCCGAGCAGGCCGGTGCGGTCGTCGCCGTCATCTCCGCGGTGTTCGCCGTGGCGACCGCCGCCGTCACCCGCCCCATCGCTCCCAGCGCGTTCACCGGCCTCGTCGCCGCGGTCGCCGCCCTGCTCGCCGCCTACGGTCTGGAACTGTCCGCCGAGAAGGTCGGCGCACTGAACGCGGTCGTTCTCGCAGGGCTCGCCCTGATGACTCGCGGCCAGGTCTCCCCGGCCTCCCCGACGGCGCCCGCGAGCACGCCGCCCCGGAGCGTCTGAGTGCCGCGCCGGGTGGTCCGGCGGCTGCGTAAACAGCTGGGCCGCCGCGGCGTCTTCCTGCTGATCCTCGGCGTCGGGAAAACCTGCTGGGGTGTGTCATTTCTCGTCGATCCGCCCAACACCCAAGGCCTCGAACTCCTGACGAACCTCTGCGACATACGCCACTGGGCGTGGCTGTGGATCACCGCCGGGATCGTGACAGGCTGCTCCGCGTTCCTGCGGGTCGGCCGTGACTGGGGCGGCTTCGTGGCCGCGCTCGTTCCCCCCACCGTGTGGGCCATCGCCTACATGGCCGCTGTGGTCAGCGGCGAATTCTCCCGCGGCGCCTACGTCGCAATCTGGTACCTCACCTCGCACGTCGGGGTCATCATGTGGGCGGCAACGGTTCCCGAGTACTCGGTTCCCCCAGTGCCGCGGCCTGCCCGGAGAGGCAAGGGCCCGTGACAGTGTGGGCGGGGATCGTGGCGGCGTTCGGCACGGTCGGCATGGTGGTGGCCGGCCTGTTTGCCGCGCGGGCGACCACGCGGGCAGCGGCGGCAACGGCACAGGCCACACGGGCGGCAGCACACGCAGCGGCGGAACCGAACCAGCGGGCTGAAGACCGAGCCGCCTTCGACGCGATCAAGAATGAGCTGCGGCAGGAGCTGACGACAACCCGGGAAGAGGTGCGGTCGCTCCGCTCCCTGGTGCGGGCGTTCGCCTGGTACGTGGGTGAGCTGACATCCCAGATGCGGGATCACCGCATCGAACCCCCAGCGCCGCCACCCCGGGTCGACGAATACAACCGAACTGGAGTGTGAGCCGATGCCCGAGCCGCTCGTTGCCCTCAGCCCACGCATCGACGACACCGCCGCCGACGCCCGGTCACTGGAACGGATGGGCCGCATCGAACCTCAGCCGATCCCGGCACCTCCCGAGCTGCCGACGCCGGTTCCCGCCGACGATCAGGAAGCGGTGGAACTCGCCGCGGCCCTCGCCGACGCCGGCATCGACGCCACCGCCAGCGACAAGACCGCCGTTCGCGCGCTCGCCTCGCTCGACGCGGCCACCGTGGAGACCGTGAAGAAGTGGCTCAAGACGAAGAAGAAGGACCCCCCAAGCAAGTAGGAGGCCATATGGCCGACGACTCCGGCAGCCCGCCGTTCTGGCTGTCACCCCGCCCGTTCCTCGAACCGCCCCCCATGCCGCCGCCCGACGACGACGCCGAATGACAACGCCGAATGACAACGCCCCCTCCTTCGGGAGGGGGCGTTCTGCCGTGTCCGGGGGCCGGAAGGGTTGTTCATCAATCGGTCGAGACGTGAACCTGAACCGTGATCTTGCTCAACTCGTCGTTCAGCAAGTCGAGTTGTTCAGAAACTCGTTCATCAACCTGATAGTGTTCAGAATGGCGACCGATACGTTTGATGAACGAAAGGGGATCTGAATGGCCCTAGTTGGCCTCGTCCGCGTCAGCACCGACAAGCAGAACGTCCAACGGCAGCACGACGCCCTCGACCCGATCTGCCTCAAGGTCTTCGAAGAGAAGATCAGCGGAAAACTCACCGCCGAAGAACGCCCCGCCCTCACCGCCGCCATCGAGTACCTCCGCGAAGGCGACATGCTCTGCGTCCAGGAAGTCGACCGCCTCGGCCGTAACCTCCTCGAAGGCCTGATCGTCCTCAACGACCTGTTCGAGCGCGGCATCTCCGTCAAGGTGCTCGAAGGCATCGCAGCCGGCGAACACAAGGAACGCTCCCTGATCCTCGACCTCGCACTCGCCCTCGCTGAAGACCGACGCCGCGACATCGTCAAGAAGACGAAGGACGGACTCGAAGCCGCACGCAAGCGAGGTCGCGTCGGCGGACGCAAGCCGGTCATGACCGAGGCGCTGACCATCCAGGCAGCCGCGCTGCGAGATCGTGGCTTCACCATCCGGCAGATCCAGCCGCACCTCCGCATCGCCGAAGGCGCAAACAAGGGGAAGCATCCGAGCGTCGGCGCCATCTCGCAGGCGCTTAGGGCGCACGAGGCACAGACGGAAGGGGCTCCGTGACCGACGACCGCTTCCACGTCACCCTCACCTCCGTCGGCCGCCCGACGATGCACGGCTGGTGGTCGGCGGAGTCGACGGCCCGCGGCAAGGTCACCGAGTGGATCGGCCTCAGCAAGGGGCCCGGCGCGCGCGTCACCCTCGTCGACGAGGACACCGGCACCGTGTTGACGAGCTGGCCGGACGAGGCGTGAGGTCTGGGATGCTGGCGGGGACGCGAGGAGGCGCCCATGTCGTACCGCCCGTACCCCGACCGTGAACGCGCGCTGAAGCAGCTCGACCGGCACTACCCGCCCGCGCCCGTGGCTGCGCTGTCGCCCGCCCTGCAGTCGGTCGGGGAGGGTTTCCAGCAGATCCGAGCAGGCCTGCGGCAGGCCGCCGAGCAGGGCTTCGGGACGGGCGCCTACGTCCTGTCGACGCGGCGGGACGCCGGGCATTTGCAGATCACTGGTGATGCGTCTTCTGCGGTCACCATCGACAGCAGCGCCATCCGTCCGTGGACGCCAGCGGAGCGTGAGGGCTGGTATCGCGGGGAAGGCTCGCCGCGCCCCGGCGTTGTCAGTGGCGGCCAGTAGGCTGATCGCAACACCCGACACAACCAAGTCGGGTTTGCTGCACCCCGCCCGAGCGTAGAACCCCGGGCGGGGTGCGCTGCTGTCAGGCCCCGGTGTGCCGGACGGCCTTCTTCGCGGCCATCTCCACCTCGACGCGCGGCTTGCCCTCGTCCTTCGCGTGCCCGGTGACCGCAGTCTGGAAGTCGGCTGCTGCCTTCCGCCACGCCTGCCATTGCGCGTCGTGGTCGACGTCCGGGCTGTCGAGGAGCGCGCGAGCCGCTTCCGCCGCCTGCTCCAGCTTCACAAGATCTTCGAAGGTGTGTGCCACCGCAGGATCTTAAGCCGCTGTGGTGACGTCCCCGCGTTCGACTTCCCGCAGAGCCGCGAGGAGCCGCCCGTACTCTTCCCGCTGCTCGTCTGTCAGCCGCAGTGTGGGGTGCCCGCCCGGGCCCATCCACAGGGCGCGGATCGCCGCGTTCAGCTCCGCAGCAGACCGCGCGGGACCCGGATCGGGCGGAGTGGAGGGCATGCGTCCGATCTTACGGCGCGGGTCGGACAGTGGTCAGCCCTCCGGCTGCGGCAGCTCGGTGACGAACGTCCCGATGCCCACCTGCATCTCCGCCAGCCCCGCCTTCCGCAGCTCCGTCAACACGCGCTTCGCAGTCACCGGCGAAATCCCAAACTCGTCGCAAATCGCCAGCCCGGACGGAAGCCGCTGACCAGGCGGATAGGTGCCGTCGGCGATCCGCTCCCTGAGGGCGTCGTAGGTCTGCCGCCACCGCATCGCGTTGGGGATGTCGTGCGCCGACGTACTGCACTGAGCGGGCACATACGGCAACGTCTTCGCATGCCTGACCACGTCGCTGAACCCAAGACCGACGAAGTACTCGCGCGCGTTGACCTGCTCCGCATTGGCGCAACAGAACTTGATCAGCTGCGTCTCGTTCCTCTCCGCATGCTCGTGAGGCTCTGAGATCCACAGATCAGTCACGGGAATCCCGAGTCCGGTCGAATAGCCGTAGTGAGCGCGCACGCGCCCAGCCGGGGAGACGCTCATCCCCACTTTGATCACGTCGATGCTGAAGCGGATCACGTACAGATACCCGCCGAGCGGAGACTTCCGCGGTATCCCGCGAAGGGTAGGCTGGCGTACAGCCATGAGGACCACATCTCCTCTGGTCAGGCCCTCGTTCGGTGTTGGTAGCACCTACGGGGGCCGCTCTGTTTCGCCAGATTCTACCGTTCAGCCCTCAACGGGCGGCTCGACGATGAACGTCCCCTTGCTGGCCACAGTCATTGCGAGCCCGCGATCCCGCAGCTCCTGAATCACCCGCCGAGCGGTCCCGTAGGCGATCCGATACTGGTCGGCCAGCTCCCGCTCCCCAGGCAGGCGCGCCCCCGGCCGCAACTGCCCGGCTTTGATGCGGGCCTGGATGTCGTCGGCGACCTGCACATACACGTACACGGGCGAGTCCGGATCCACCACCGACGCTTGATCATCCATGCCGTCAACGTAGAGCCGCCCATGCCTCCATGCGTCGGCAAGGAGCCGCACGATGCTCCATGTAGCGGCATAGAGCGGGCTATAGCGATACCGTGCAATTGCAGGACCCCCGCGACCGCTGCACCGCGGCCCGGGGGCATGGCCGACGAAGGAGCCGTCGACGTGGACGAGCCTACGGACCCAGGCGCCCAGCGCCAGACCACACCACCCGAACCGTGCCCCTGCGGCAGCGAAGACCACCCCGGCACCCGCATCGGGGAACGCCTGTCACCCAGCGGCGTCGGCATAGGTGCCGTCTACGTGTGCCCCGCCGAATCGCCCGCCGGACTCCGAGGCGCCCTGTGAAGCCGCGACCAGACAACCCGCGCGACGGCGACATCGACAGCCACTGCCGGCTCGGCGAGTGCGGGTTCTGCTCCGGCAACCTCGACCTCCAGCCTGCCCGGGGCCGGCCGGTTCCCCTCGCCCGCTGCGCACACCACTGCCATGGCAGGCGGGTCCGCCTCGTCACGCTTGCGTGAAACCGGGGCGCCGTGCCAGTCCGGGCGTTACCCGCAGAAACGTTTGGCCAGCGCCTGACCTGGGGCTACGGAAACGCTCATCAGGCTGCCCTAAGCCCAGGCCAACGCATGGTCTGGCGGTTACAACTTCACATCGGCCCCACAGGCTCCACGCAGATATATGCAGATGGACCCTTCCTGTGCGGGCACCAGCACTGTTGACTCAGATTCCGGTGCCGCACACACCCAGCCCCCCACTGCGGTATCGACCCCTAGCTGCCGAGGAGGTCGGTGACGTGCACCCGCAACGCGTGGGCGATGAGAAGAAGATCCGAATACCGCGGATCCCGCTTGGCGTTTTCGTAGCGCTGGATGCTGCGGCGTTCCAGGCCGGCGAGATGGGCGAGTTCTTCCTGTGACAGTTCAGCCTGCCGTCTCAGGTCGGCGATGCGGTGGCCGAGGGTTACGCATCGGTCGGTGACCCAGTCGGGTCTGGGATTGCGGCGGGCTGGCACCCCCCACACGCTCAAGCTTTAGTGATCTTGTGTCAGTACCCAAACGGTCGCCAACGGATCAAGATTGGCGGCACACCTCTGCGGGGCTATGGCATATGCCGCAGAGGTGCGTGTAGTGTCCAAGATTCGAACACCCGTTCGCTCAATCGAGTGAATCAAGGCATCGACCTGCGGCATCAGGAAAGGCGCAAGGTCGAAGCACCCAGAACGTGCCGGCCCCGTCGTCAAAAGGATGCCCCCCCTCGATGACGGGGGGCTGGCACTAGGGCGGCCTCCCATCTCCGCTGAGCGGGGTGGGGGGCCGTCCGCTCCTTCTACTGACGCTGACCTGCGGTGATTGCATGATCGATTAGGAGATATTTAGGGGACGGCCTGTAGGGTTGCCAAGATTCCACGGAGGTTCCGCCAAGGTGCTCTCAAGTCGCGGCAGACAGATTGGCGAAGCTACTGAACCATCCTCACCTGCGCGAACGCGGCTTACGTACAGGCGGGAGCCTCGACCCGGCCTTCGCCGAGAAGTTCCTGAACTTCATCATCGC
>NZ_JAGMUK010000089.1 GCF_019049245.1 Streptomyces sp. AC555_RSS877
CGCATCTCGGGGTGCCTCTGTGTCTTGTCAAGTCACTTGAGGCAGCCGGTGCTTGGACATCCGTTCATCGGCGATCATGACACGCCACACATGGTCGGCAAGGCGGCGTTTCAGGCAGCGTTTGGCTTCCCTCGCTGTCTTCCCTTCGGAGAGTTTCCGCTGGTAGTAGGCATGTCCTGGGGAGTTCGGCATCCTGATCTGGGTGACGGCGATGGTGTGAAGGACGGAGTTGAGCTGACGGTCGCCGGAGCGTGAGAGTCGGTGGCGGGCCTTGGCCGCGCTGGCGATCTCGACCGGGGCGACGCCGGTGTAATTCGCGAACGCGGCAGCGGTGGCAAACCGGCTGGCGCGCCCGACGCGACCGACGAGCCGTGCCGCCAACACCGGCCCGACGCCGGGCGTGTTCATCAGCGTGCTGCCCGAGGATTCGACGAGTTCTTCCATGCGTACCGTGTTCTCCGCCAGCCGCTTGTCCAGCACCCGGATCTCTGCGACCAGATCGCGGGCAAGGTCTTTGCGGACCCTTTCGACGTCGCCGGCGGGGCGGACCGTGCGCAGCAGCTCGGCGGCGTGGTCTGCCGACAGCTGAGGCGGAGCCCCTCCGGGCAACAGATCACGCAGCACAGCGTGCAGCTGGTTGACGGTGCGGACCCGGGCCTGGGCAAGGTTGACGCGTCGTTCGTCGAGCAGGGCCAGGGCCGTGGTGTGGTCGTCCACGTCCACCTCACGCCCATCTCCGTGGATGTGGGCCGTGGCCGCGGCGGCAGCGTCGATCCGGTCGTTCTTGCGGCCACCGCCACGGGTGAGCCGACGGACGCGGCTGGTCGCCGAGGCCGGAACGTCGACGACGCTCTCCCCACGGGCGACGAGCCACTGAGCCAGGTGGCGGCCGAGCCCGTTGGCGTTCTCCACCACCCACTTGCGCTGAGGCCAGCGGCGGCCCCAGGTCAGGAGCCGTCGGTACTCCGCCAGGCTCGCCTCGATCCTCAGCGAGTCCGCCTGCTGATTCGAGACAGGGTCGACGGCGGTAGCGGTGTGAGTGGACTTGTGTGGGTCAATACCGAGCAATATCACGGAAGTTCGTTCCTCACGGCCGGACGACAGGACGTCCACGGCCGACACGCCGACTTCCGGAACCGCTGGTCGGGACACGCCTCTGTTGAGTCAGACCGTGGCCGGACACCGGGCCGGCGGCACACCCCGAGCGGGCCAGCCCCGAGGGGCGGCAGGAACCTCACGAGCCATCCAACCCAGCGTCCTACGGAACGCTACGAGCGGCCAACCCGACTGCGCACCGCTACGGCCAATACAAGTCGGGAACCTCAC
>NZ_JAGMUK010000090.1 GCF_019049245.1 Streptomyces sp. AC555_RSS877
CCCCCCCCCCACGAGCTCGGCAGCAGCTGCGATCGCCGCGAGCGCATCCTCACCCGTTTCAGACCGACGTGTTGCGAGGCCTGCCTTCCTCAGTTCACGCACGACCGCTTCCACGTAAATCCCGAGGCTGACGAACTGCGTTGGGGTCTCGCAGTGGGGGAGTACCGCCTCGATCTGGTCCAGCCAGAACGTCACGTCATCGTCGTCATCCAGGCTGGCACGGTGCTCGAGAAGTCGGCGCGCAACCGGAACCACCAGCGCATGCCGACGGGAGGCCTCTTCCTCCACACGGCGCTCGGCCGCGGCTCGGGCCGCCGCCTGCTGCTCCGCCAGCAGAACCGCCTCAGGGGTGCGGCGCACTGGCAGGTTCGGGTCCGCAGGATTGGTCAGGGCTGCGGCACGCAGTCTCAGAGCCTTGTTGTAGGCAGCGCTTGGAACGTTGACTGCAAGTGCCGACGCGAGCTCTGCCCATTCCGCCTGCGCCGCACGTGCGTCCTCAACCGCCCTGGACTGATGAACGTCCGCCTGCTGGCGCAGATACTCCCACAGGCGGACGCGCTCAACCGCGGATGCGCGCCGTGCCTCCACGCTCTTCAGGGCGTCAGCATTGGCCTCGAGATACAACAGGGCCCCGAACAGCTCTTCATCGGCCGGCATGCGGTCGACATTCCCGTCTTCGGCCTGCTCATGTAGCTGGCGCAGTTGACCGATGACGGCTGCAGTGTCGAGGTGACCGATCCGGACAGGTGCTTTGAGCAGCGGTTTTGTAGGAGGCGTCGGCCTTCGGACTGAGCGTGCCATGCGCGATAGTCTGCCCTGTCGAAGGGATTCACATTCTGTGAAACCACCACAGGATGGGCGATTTGAGCCTTAGATACTATTCGCGTGACCTAAGAGCCAAGGCGCAGAGATGGTTCGTCACCTGGGACGAAGCCTCGTGGCTAAGAACCATTCCACTACGACATTGGTTGCCCACGGACTGGACAGGCCGCCCTGCCGCAGCACCAGCCGTCTGGCGGCCTGGTGTGAGTGATTACGCCGTAATCACTCACACGGCGGGCTGATTCCCGGGCACCCGCAATGCCCGCCGTCTGTGTCCCTCGTAAAGGGAATCTGGGAGTCATGGCGTAGAAGCGACGGAAGTTCGATCCGGAGTTCCGTGAGGGGGCTGTACGGATTGTGACGGAGGCCGGCAAGCCGATCGCCGAGGTCGCGAAGGACCTCGGCATCAACGAGACCACCCTGGCCAGCTGGGTCTCCCGTGCCCGCCGGGCCGGTACCACGCCAGCCGGTGAGAGCGACGAACTGGAGCGGCTGCGGCGGGAGAACGCCCAGCTCAAGCGGAACAACAAGGAACTGGTCATGGAGCGTGATGTGCTCAAACGCTGCATGGTCCTGTGGGTGAAGTAGCTGGGGCGGACCCGGCCCGAGTCAGGAACTGGTCAGTGGTCGGGCCCATCACGACCTTAAGCGTCCGTGCCCTGGGCGCGTTGAGCGGCGGCGTATCTTCCGCCGACCAGGAGCCGCGGGGACCTCCAGCGGGGAATCCCTCCAGGACGGTGCGGGACTGCGCGGTGCTCTTGATCCGCACGCATCACTGCCGTTCACGCGACGCCACGCTCGGCTGGTGCCCGTGTCGGCCCTGCTAGGTGTTGCGGGTCATGACGTTGTTGACCCCGGCGGTCATCGGATCTCGTTGTCGGGATGCTGCGCGTCGTAAGCCTGTCGGACATGGGCGATGGTGTCTCTGTGCTCGAGCGACCAGTCGGCAAGTGCCTTGACGAGGTGGGTCAGGCTTGCGCCGGTCTCAGTGAGTCGGTAGTCGACCTGCGCAGGCACGGTTGAGTAGACGGTCCGAAGTACCAGCCCGTCGCGTTCCAGCCGGCGCACGGTCAAGGTCAGCATCCGCTGGGAGATTCCATCGATGGCGCGCTGAAGTTGCCGGAAGCGCCGCGCCCCGTTCGCCAGCTCGACGATCACAAGGACCGACCACTTGTCGCCCACGCGGTCGAGAACGTCGCGGATTCCGCAGTCGGGGTGATCCGGCTGCCCGCACGGTTTCAGCTCTGCGGGTCCAGCGGTTACATCGGTGTGCGTCACTGACATGCAACTGCCTCCTTGCGGGCCGAGCGCGGCCGGTTCAGGATCGCCGTAGTTACTGAAGAGAACCACGGTAGGAGATTGAACCGCAATGATCATGGTGACCGGTACGAACGGGCGGCTCGCGTCCCTCACGCTCCAGGAGTTGGCCGACCGGAAGGTGCCCGCCTTGGGTGGCAGCCGAACACCCGCCGACGGGCAGCGCCACCTGGACTTCGACGACCCCACCAGCCTGGACCTCACCGGCCTCTCGACGCTGGTGCTGGTCTCGGCCGGGTATGCCGAGGACGACCAGGTCATCGCTCGTCACCGGGCTCTGCTGGACGCTGCGGCTCGTCGCGACGGCGTCGTGCACGTGATTTACACCAGTCTGACCGGCACCGGGGATCACCTCGGGTTCGCGCTCGCCCACCGCGCCACTGAGGATCTGGTCAAGGCCAGCGGTCTCGGGTGGACGATCTTGCGCAACGGGCTCTACGCCGAGCTCTTCGGAGCGTTGCTGATGTGGGCACCCGATGGCCTGGAGTCAGCTTTCGGCGATGGCGCTCTCTCTGCGGTGGTTCGGGCGGACCTGGCCGCAGTCGCAGCCATCGTTGCCATTCACCCGAGCGCGCACGTCGGCAAGACCTACGACTTGGTCGGCGACCCGATTACCGCCGGTGACGTCGCCGAGCGTCTCGAGGTCGCCCACCGAGCCATCGGGCTCAGCGAGTACCGCGCTCGGCTCCTCGCGGACAACGTGCTGCTGTCGTTCCAGCCGCCGATGCTCGCTTCGATCGCCACCAGTGTCCGCCATGGGTTCCTCAGCAACTCCAGCCGCGACCTCGTAAAGCTGCTCGACCGACCGCTCGCCGACGCGCTGGCCGTTGCAGCGGACACCGCGGCTGCGATGCGTCCCGGCGCAAGCTGACGCGGGTGGTTCATCGCAACGCGCCGCTGTCCTTCGAAGGTCGTCGGCGGCTGGTCGAACGCGGCCTCACCCGTCCCATCGCACACGTGGCCGCTGAGACGGGCATCTCTGGTGCGTGCGCATCGAAGTGGTTCTATCGCTACCGCCAGGATGGGGAGCTTGGCCTCCTGGATCGTTCCTCGGCCCCTCACCGCCAGCCGACAGCGATCTCCGCGGACGCCGTGGCACGGATCGAGGGACCTTCGTCGCACGCAGAAGTCGTCCGCATCCCGGATCGCCTTCGAACTCAGAGACGAGGTCAGCCGTCGCACGGTCTCTCGTCACCATCTCGCCCTCGGGCTGAACCGCCGCAAGTGCATCGACCCGAACGGCTCCTCAAACCGCGTACCACGCAAGATCATCGCTCGGTGCCCCGGCCACATGGTCCACATCGACGTGAAGAAGGTCGGCCGAATCCCTGACGGAGGCGGCTGGCGAGTCCACGGCCGAGGGACCGACCAGGCCAAAGCAGCCGAACGTAAGTGGAGCCGGCAAGCTCGCCCCAGGTGGGATCCGAGAGATCAGCTTCGGGACAGGCCCGGGTAACAGCGGCGAATACATCGCGTCGTCGGCCGAGCGACTCCGGGGTGTGGTCGGCGGGCATCTCCTGCAAGGAGGTGAGGTCGTCGGGCAGGCGGAGGAGGAGAACGTCCCAGCTCACGGCGGCCTTCCAGGTAAGACTCGAGGAGCGGTTGCGGTCGGTCAGATCAGGCTGATCTGTTCTGTGGGCGGCTGTGGCAGGAGCACCTTCTGCAGGCGCCGAAGCGAGATGAGTGGTGCGAAGAACGCTGATTGATGGTCGAGGGACGCGTTGCCCGCCGAGGTATGGGGTCGGGCCCGGCGGGCGGAGGGTGAGATCAGCCCTCGACTTCCCGCGCCACACGCTCCAGTCGGCTCCGGTGGTCCTCCCACGCCTGATCTCCTGGTGCCATGTTGTCCTTGCCTTGCAGATATCCGACGGATCCGTCGATGAGCTCTCGCACGATGTCAGCGTGACCTGCGTGCCGCTGAGTATCGGAGATCACGCGCACCAGGATGTGGTTCAGCGTGACCTCCCGGCGTTCCTCCGGCCACCACGGGACGTGCCCGATCGCGTCAAGCGGCAGCGTCTTGATCGTGCTGTTGGAGTGCTCCCATGCCTGGCAATACAGCCCAACGATCTGTTCCCGTGATTCGTCTGCAGTGGCCCACATGTCCGAGTTGGTTCTGACCCCTCGGTATACCACCAGGACGGCGGGTCCGCGTCGAAGAACAGCCGCCCAACCGTGTCGCCGAAGTACCCCAGCTCCACGCTGGCGACATGCTTGACCAGCCCCAACAGGTTCGTGCCCGTGGGAGTCAGTGGACGGCGGATGGCGTACTCCGAGAGGCCATCGAGCTTCCACACCAGGGCGTCACGCCCTTCTTGCAAGTACCTGAGAAGGTCCGCTTTCGGGTTCGGTTCGATCATGCCGGGCAGTTTCCCACCCGGCACTGACAACCGGGGGTGACACCAAAAGGCAGGCTCTGGTTCACTTTCTGGGCTCTGTCGCTGATTTGGGGATGTCAACCGGTCGATCACGGTGCCAAGAGGATGCGGCGTCGAAGGAGGTCGAAGTTGGCCCGACCGTACATCTGTCTCTTCAGCAGTTTGATCCTGGTGACGTGGCCCTCGACCGGTCCCGAGGTGTGCGTAGTGGTGAGTGGCTTTGTTCACGGGTTTCGGTTCTGGCACAACTTCTGTGACGCGGCGACTCTGAGTGATACCCGGGCATCTCTGAGCCGCACGTGAAGTCGCCCGAAAACGACCCCTGGGCAAGGCTGTTGGGCTGACAGTGCGAGGCCGTGGAAGATGTCGTACTCCGACTGAAGGAGTTACTGTTCCCGTCGATCGCGGCCGGAGCACGGCCTCTTCCACTCGAAGGGGCCTGGCTGTCACTCCGAGTGGCCACAGAAGTTGGGCCAAAGGCGGTTGCCGCGTAACGAAGCCACCGCCCCGTGGCTCACTTCAGCACCAACAGCACCGCCAGAGCGACGAGGAGGGAGTCGATCCGGTCGAGGATGCCGCCGGAGCCGGGCAGCCACTGGCCGGCGTCCTTGGCGCCGGCGCCCCGCTTGACCATCGACTCCAGCAGGTCCCCGAGCGGGCCGCCGACCGCCACGGCCACCGCCGTCTGCCATGTCAGGGAGGACAGCACGGCTAGCGTGAGGAGACCGGCCGCGGCCCCAGCCAGCGTGCCGCTCCACCGCTTGGCGGGCGACAGCCGGGAGAGCCGGGGGCCGCCGATTCGGCGACCCGCCGCGTACGCGACGATGTCGGCGATCGACACGGCCACGAACAGGACGAGGCCGAGGGCGCCGGACGATACGAGGCCAGCCAGGACGCCCAGCCACACGAGTCCAAGCAGGCCCGCCCCCAGGCGGCGGAGCCCGTGCTCCGCGTCGCCCGAGAGCAACGGCACCCCGGTAATGGCAAGCGCCCCGGCCGCCGCCACCCGGAGCACCTCCCCGGGGGCCAGCCAGGCGGTGAGGACGAGTCCGACGATCGCCGCGTCCAGCACTGCCCGGTCCACCGGACCCAGCAGGAGCAGCCGGCCGAACTCCGCCACGGCGACGACACCGACCACAGCCACGAGCACCGCGATCCCCGGTGGACCGAGCCAGAACGCGGCGGTCACCAGGGGCACTCCGAGCGCCCACACGCACCAGCGGACCATCAGTTCACGGCGCCGGGTCGCCGCCACGGCGACGCCTCCGATCGCCAGTGCCCCGCCGAGGTACGGTACGAGACCGGCGACCGTCGTCACCGGGAGGCCCGTCCCGGCGCGGCCGACACCACTGCAGCCGGCGTGCGCAGCGCGTCCAGGGCGCTCTGGCACGCCGCCACGATTCTCGCGTTCTCCGCCGTGTCGCGGACGGCGATCCGGACGGTCCGCCCTTCGTACGCCGGGGACATCGGCGACAGGTCACGCAGGAACACGTCGTGCCGCCGGCACTCGCGCACCAGCCGCGCCGCGCTCGGTCCATGCGGCGGCAGGGTCACCGTGAGGAAGTTCGCCACCCCCTCGTCGACCGAGGAGAACCCGTCCAACTCCTCGAGGTCGTAGGCCAGTTCCCGGCGCAGCACATGGGTGCGGGCCCAGCGCTCCGCGTAGTACGCGGGGTCGCGCAGCGCCGTCACGGCAGCCAGCTGGGCCGGCAGGCTCACGGGCCACGGCGGCGTCCAGCGCCGCAGATCCCCGGCCGTCTCCGGACCGGCCACCAGGTACGCGGCCCGCATCCCCGACAGCGCGTACATCTTCGACAGCGAGGTGCAGACCACGACCCGGGCGTCGACCGAGGCGAGCCCGGCGAGCGAGTCCGCCGGATCGACATACCCCAGGTACGCCTCGTCGATCCACCACCGGGTCCGCACGGGCGAGGCTTCGATCACCGCGCGCAGCGCGTCGGCCGGGGCGTGGCGGCCGGTCGGGTTGTTCGGGTTGACCACGACCACGAGGTCGTACCGTCCGTCGCCTGTCGCGGTGACGAGCCGGGCCGGGTCGAGCAGCCAGCCGTCCTCCCGGCGCAGCTGGAGCCGGTCGACCCGGCAGCCGATCACCCGCTCGGTGACATGGGCGTACTCCCCATAGCCGGGATCGAGCAGGAGCACCCGGCTTCCCGGCGTCAGCCACCGGCCGAACGCGCGGAAGATCAGATCGGACGAGCCCGCCCCGACGACCAGCGACTCCACCGGGAGCCCGCGGACCGCGGCGATCTCCGCGAGCAGTCCCTCCGCGCCCGTCGGTGGCGAGGTTCGGGCCACCCACCCCGGGTCCTCCGAGAGGACCGCGCGGACGCCTGGGGACGGTGGGAACCAGGCGTCCAGCACATCCGCCGCGACCACCTCGTGACGGCGGGTCAGGGTCCGGAAGTCCGTGCCGATCGCCGAGAAGAACGCCCCACCGTGCTCACAGCCGTCCGCACGCGGCGCGAAGGGCACGTCGAGCCGCCAGTCGAGGCCCGTCCTCAGCCGCTCCAGGATCCGGCCGTGGCGCTCCGCGACCGTCCTCGTCAGCTCGGCCACGGAGCCGCTGAGGACCTCGAACGAGACCGCGCCCGAGCGGACCGTGCGCCCCACCGGCCGCAGCCCGGCGGCGAGGTACATGTCGAGCAGTTCCGTGCGTCCCATCGCCACCACCCGGCGGCCGCCCCGCGCCGCGACCCAGCGCAGCGCCGCGTACATGAGGAGTGGCGCCGCCGCAGTGGACCGCCAGTGTTCCTCGACGGTCAGGACGCGGATCTCGAACGGCGCCTCCTCGGTCAGGACCGGCAGCTCCTCGCGCGTCAGGTATTTGTCGAGGGAGTAGCGGCCGACCCACGGCGGGGTAAGGCTGACGAAGCCGATCCGCGTCTCGCCGCGCGCGGCCACGAGATAGATGTTGTCGCCGTCGAGTCCGTCACTCAGCCTTCCCGACGGATCCACCGGATGCTGGCCGAGCTCCTCCGCGTACACGCGGTGGCGCAGTTCGTGGATCCAGTCGTGGTCCCGAGGCGTGGCAGTGCGCAGCTGCAGGGCGCGGTCCATGCGTGTGTCCCCCTGAGACGGTCCGGCGTTCGCGCCCCAGCATGGAGGAGTCCGTCAGCCAGCACCTGAGTACGCGTACTCAGCCGGACAGCGAAGGAGTTGAAAGCGGTCCAGGTCAGGGCCGAGTCCATGGGCAGGTGCCGAACCGAACCACCGGCGCCGGCCGTGCCCCGGCACAGATGTTCGGCCGCTCTGGCTTCCAACTCCATCGGAAACGAGCCCTGTTGTCGTGACGGACAGTGATGGCGTCACAGAAGTTGTGCCAGAGCCACTCAGGTTCTGGCACGCCTTCTGTGACGCGCGCACGCTGAGTGACGGCTGCTGCTGCGATCAGCCTTCGGGAAGTTGCCTGAAAATGACCAGGCCCGATTTTGGTGTGGTCGACAGTGCGGCGTCGTGGAAGAGACGTCGCCTCCTCTGGAGGGCCTGCTGTTACCGTCCATCGCGGACGTGTCGGTGCTGTCGCTGGAGGTGAGCCACCAGGCGATACACATCGACGTGTGCAGTACGGCAGCCGGGGCGACATGCCCGGACTGCGGGAGCGAGTCGTCCCGGGTGCACAGCTCTTACCTGCGGTTTCCTGCGGACGTGCCGAGCGGGGGACGTCTGGTGGTCCTACAACTGCGAGTTCGGCGGTTCTTCTGCCCGGAGTCGTCGTGCGCTCGGCGGACGTTCGCTGAGCAGTTGCCGGGACTGACACGGCGGCACAGCAGATGGACGGAGCGGTTGCGATCAACTCTCGCCGCGGTGGGTCTCGCCCTCGCCGGCCGAGCCGGCGCCCGGATGGCACGGACCTTCGGGATATCCATCAGCCGCAGCGCGGTGTTGCGCCTGCTCGATGCGTTGCCCGAACCCGACGTTCCGGCCCCGCGCGTGGTTGGCGTTGATGAGTACGCCACACGCAAAGGACGGGTCTACGGCACGGTGCTCGTCGACGTCGAGACCCGCCGGCCGGTGGATCTGCTGCCTGACCGTGAGGCGTCCAGCCTGGCCGCATGGCTGGCGCAGCGACCCGGGATCGAGGTGGTCTGCCGGGACCGCGCGCCGTTCTTCGCGGAAGGCGCCACAGCCGGGGCACCCCAGGCGACGCAGGTCGCCGACCGCTGGCATTTGTGGCACGTGCGCCGTGAGGCGCTGATTGATCATGTGGGGGTGAGAGACCTTCACCGCCGTCCTGTCGCAGCAGGGCGGTGAAGCTGGGGGCAATCCGACCCGGGAGGTGCTGGGGAGGGTGGCAAGCGGCCCCGACGAAGCCGGGACGTATCAGCACTGCCAGATGGTGCGGGTCCGGCAAGCAAGACGGAGAGGTATACGAGAGGAACCGGTGGTTGAAGCCTCCTAAGGTGCCATCAGCTCGAACCTGGCGGATCTGGGCTGGTAGCGGTGCATGCTCGCCTTGTGCCATGGCGGGCAACTCCCGGGTCGTTGTTTTCCAGACGGTCCGGGAGGCCACGGTGAAGTGCTGCGGGGTAGCCGTGGCGATGCCGCGGGGGTATAGCCGGGTGCCTACTCCGACGAACGATCAATCAGTGAACACGGGAACCTCCCCGGCCTCGCCCCTCGTTCGCGCCTCCAGCGTTGGCGGGTTGGGCTGGGCACACCGTCTGCCGAGCAGGCCGTGGGAGGGGCGGAGCCGCCGTAGTACTCCGAGCCGGGGAGAGCCCGGCACATGGGGAAGGGCGGCAGCGAGATCGCAAGGGAGGTACTGCAATGTCCGGAGAATCCGGGGTGGATGCCCCGGTCACTTGGCCAGTGGCTGATGTCGCTGAGCTGCGGGTACGGAGGATGCAGATCAAACTGCACCGTTGGGCGGTAGCCGATCACGGCTTCCGGTTCGACGATGTGTTCAACTTCGTCTGCGACCCGGCCACTTTGGTGATGGCTTTCGAAAGGGTTGCAGGCAACACCGGAGCCCGGACAGCGGGCGTGGACGGCGTTCGTGCCGACCACGTGCGCGTGTCCGGGGCGGAAGCGTACCTGGAACACGTCCGCTCGCAGCTCAGGGCAGGGGTCTTTCGGCCAATGCCGGTGCGTGAGCGGATGATTCCCAAGGCGGGCGGGAAACTGCGTCGGCTGGGGATCCCGACCATTGCGGACCGGGTGGTGCAGGCCGCGCTGAAGCTGGTTCTGGAACCGATCTTCGAGGCGGACTTTCATCCGTGCTCGTATGGGTTCCGGCCCAACCGGCGTGCGCACGACGCGATTGCCGAGATCCATCTGTTCGGCTCCCAGGGGTATCGCTGGGTGCTGGACGCCGACATCGAGGCGTGCTTCGACCGCATTGATCACGTGGCCCTGATGGACCGCGTGAGAGCGCGGGTGAAGGACAAGCGGGTGCTTGCGTTAGTGAAGGCATTCCTGAAGGCCGGGATCATGACCGAGCTCGGCGAACGGGACGAGACCACCGCCGGAACACCGCAAGGAGGCATCCTCTCGCCCCTGCTGGCCAACATCGCATTGTCCGTGCTCGACGACTTCGCCACCGAGCAGTGGGCAACCGCCATGTCAAGCCGGCGTGACCGCGAACGTCGACGGCACCGGGGCCTGCCGACCTGGCGGCTGGTCCGCTACGCGGACGATTTCGTCATCATGGTCCACGGCACCCGCGAGCACGTCGAAGTACTTCGCGACCAGGTGAGCGAGGTCCTGGCCGGGATGGGCCTGCGGCTCTCCCCGGCCAAGACCCGGATTGTCCACCTCGCGGATGGGTTCGACTTCCTCGGCTTCCGCATCGTCTGGATACGCAAGCGGGGAACGGACAAGTGGCATGTCTACACCTTCATCGCCGACAAGCCAGTACAGGCGCTGAAACGGAAGATCAAGGCACTGACCCAGAAGTTGTCGCATCTCGATTACAAGATCGCGCTGATCCGGATCAACCAGATCCTGCGCGGCTGGGCCAACTACTTCAAGCACGCGGTCGCCAAGCACACCATGGCCCGCCTGCACACCTTCGTTTGGTGGCGGGTGATCCACTGGGTGATGCACCGGCACCGCATGAAGTGGAAGGCCGTCCGTCGATGGCTCCGAACTCCGCAAGGACGATGGAAAGACATCGAGCTGGACGGGATCAGGCTGTTTCACCTCGGCAAGGTGCCGATCACACGGTATCGCTACCGCGGAAACAGCATCCCCACCCCTTGGCCGGACGTACTGACAGGCCCGATCCCCACGGCATGATCTCGTGGAGAGCCCGGTGCCCGGAGACGGGCACGCCGGGTTCGGCGGGCGGGCCGGGGAAACCCACTGGGAGCAATCCCGGCAGGGCGCCCCGGTCCGACCCAACAACCTCGGCGAGGCCGCTGAGCGTGCTGTCGCCCGCCACCGCCAGTGCCTTCGCGTCCTGGTCCCCGATCGCGAGGGGACGGCCGACGAACCGGCGCCGTCCGACGAGAAGGCGGACTCTCCATGGAGGAGCGAGCGATTCGCCAACCGCGTCCGAGCCAGGCACGCCACGGTCCACGCGCTGCTCGAAGCCGGCCACAGCCGCCGTTCCATCGGGCGCCAGCTGAACATGACCCACCGCACGGACCTCAGCCGACCCGAGACGCTGACCGAGATCGAACAGCTCAGGCTCAAGACCGTCCTGGCCAACTGCCCTGAACTCGATGCCCTGACCGGTCACGTCCGATCCTTCGCCCAGATGCTCACCGAGCGCCAGGGCGAACGACTCCCGCGGTGGCTCGACGCCGTCCGCCAGGACGACCTGCCCAGCCTCCACACTCTCGCGGCCGGAATCGACCGAGACCGCGACGCGGTCATCGCCGGCCTGACCCTGCCCTGGAACTCCGGCGTCGTCCAAGGACACGTCAACCGGATCAAGATGCTCAAGCGCCAGATGTTCGGACGCGCCGGCTTCGCACTGCTCCGCAAGCGGGTCCTCCTCGCCCCGTGACCAATGTCAGTGGCTCCTGGAACCATGCCTTCGTCCAAGACAGCCGTATCAGGAGCCATGCATGGGAACGTGGGGAACCGGCCCATTCGACAGCGACCTCGCCGCAGACTTCGTCGATGAACTCGAGGGACTCACCCACCAGCAGGTCATCGACGTGCTGGAGCGGGCATTCCAGCGAGTCACCGACTCGGGAGAACGCGTCGACGGCGGAGACGGGGCCGAAGCCGTTGCCGCCGGCGCTCTCGTCGCCAGCACTCTCCCGGACAGCCCCATCGTGATTGACCCCGATGACGGTCCCAGGGAACCACTGCCCGAACTGCCGGCCGCGCTTCGTTCGTCGGCGAGACTCGCACTGGACCGGGTTCTCAAGGACGGATCAGAACTCGCAACCGGCTGGGTGGACAGCGCCGACGCCGCCCAGTGGCGCCAGGAGGTGCGACAGATCCTCCAAGCACTCGAAACACTCGCTGATCACTAATCGTGACCGCTTCACGGAAGTCGTGCCAGAACCCGTTCTCATGGACAGAGCCAGGTGAGGGCCGCGAGCACGGCTGCGCGGTCGCGTCGCAGTCCGGCGGCCAGCGTGCGGAGTTCTCGTTGTCCGTCCAGGCGGACTTCGGCCAGCCAGACCTCGAAGGCCAGGTGGTCATTGCGCCGCTCCCGCACCACCAGGGCCGGGCGCCGTGCGTACTCGGTGGTCGTGGCCAGTGCGGGGCTGCGTTCACATAAGTCGTCCAGGCACTTGCCCTCGATATCCCTGAGCTGCCCGGGCCGGCGCATGATCCAGCCGGTGACACGGCGGACGGTCAGCTGATGCAGAGGGGCATCCGTCGGGATCGCTCCGGTGCGATAGGGCCGTAGGTGGCGGCGGACAGTGTTGACGTCACCGCTGTAGCCCAGTTGTTGGATCTCCCGGGTCAGCGCGGAGGCGTTGGTGCAGCCCTCCATCCAGCGATGGTGCAGGTAGAGGCGGTAGTCGTCGATCACGCTGGGGCGGTGGGTCGCCGCGACGAGGAGCTCTGCCGAGGTCGGCCTCCCGGGCCTGCGAGAGCCGCTTAATGGAACGGTTCCAGCCGGTGGAGGTTGTCGGCCAGGGCCCTGCCGCTTCAGGCAGACCGAAAGCGGCGCGCCGACGACGACCGCGACGGTCGGCATACTGTGCCGTTTGGCGGCCATCACCAGCTCCACCCTTACGGACGGTTCGACGTTGGTCGCATTCCCCGTCAGGTTCATGTGTTCAGCTCAGCGGGGTCTCCTGCGGAGGAGAACAGTCTGCTGCCGACTCCGTGGTTTCCTCGGGCGCGGACGACTTCGATACGGCCGTTGATGAGCCCCGCAGACCGCCGAGCGCAAGGACCGTCATCACCACCGCGGCCCCTGCCGCCACCCCGAAACCGCCGTGCGCACCGCCCGCGTCCACCACCCGCCCCGCGACCGCCGCGGCGCCTGCTATTCCTGCCGCGCTTGCGGAACTGCCCCAGGTGAACGCCTGGGTGAGGACGGCGCGCGGGACCGACGACTCGGTGAGGACGGAGGTGAGGATCAGGAGGACCGGGACAGCGAGTCCGGTCAGAGCGAGGGTGGCGCCGACCGCGAGAGGCGCGTCGAGGAAGGTCAGCGGGAGGCTCGCGACGGTGAGGCAGGCGGCGGCTGCGGCCTGGTGGCGCCGGGGTGAGCCGCCGTGGCGCCATGCTCCGTAAACCCAGCCACCCAACAGGTTGGTGCAGTTGGAGGCGAAGTAGAGCGGCGCTGCCGCGTCCGGTGTGCCTCGTCCGACGGCGTACGCGGTGACGGACACCTGCATCGCGCCGAAGAAGACCCCGAGAGTGAGGCCGAGCGCGACCTGCCGCAGGAATGCGGAGCGCAGCAGGGCGCGTCCGGCGTGCCGGCGTTCGGCGTGGCCGGTGAGGGGCGGCGTGGTGCGGCGCTGGGTGGCGAGGGCGAGCCCGCCGCCGACGACGAGCGCGGCGGCGAGCAGCACGCCGGCGCCCGGGCGGCCTGCCGCACCGAGGACGCTCACCAGGGCGGGGCCGGCCAGGTAGGACACGCCGTTGGCGAGGGCCTCCAGGGCGAAGGCGGTGGGCAGCGCGGCAGCCCGTTCGCCGGGCAGCAGGGCGGACCAGCGGGCGGCGGACAGGGCACCGAGCTGGGGCAGCGTTGCCCCGACGAGCACTCCGGCGACGAGGTCCGGAACGGCGCCGGCGAGCAGCAGCGCCACGGCCCCGGCATGTGCGCCCAGCACGCAGGGAAGCACCCGCGTCTGCCCGAAACGGTCGACAAGGCGCCCGATCTGGGGCCCGGCGACGGCGTCCGCGACAGCGAACCCGCCGGTGACGAGACCCGCAGCGGCATACGACCCGGTGCGTGCGTGCACCAGCCAGACGATGCCGATGCCCGTCATGGCGATGCCCAGACGCCCGACAGCAGCGGGAAGGAAGAAGGCTGCGGCCCCCGAAGTGCGCAGCAGGGTGCGGTAGTTCGCCGAAGCCGAAGGCACGGCGCATCCCTTTCGCCGCCCAGCGGGACGCGCCAACGGGGTCGTCGGCGTCCGGATGTGCCGACCCGTGGCTGCGCCTGAAGCCGTCCAGTGGTGGCGTAGAGCGGGGACGCGCACCCCACGCCGACTCCCTCACCGGGCAGATCTCATGCGGTAGTTGATGACCTCCTCGAGCGTAGAGGAAAGGCGCGCGGAAACGAACAAGGAGAGACAGCACATCTCCTTCAAAGTCGTGCAGGGCGAGAAGGGCCCGCAGGCCGAGAAGGTCCAGAGCCCGGGCCAGGAATGCCACTGCATAAGTGCTGTTTGCGATACTCGTGACACCCGGCGTGCCGTGGCCTGGAACAGCCGCACGCACCGCCAGGCCCGGGACATCCTGGGCAACCCGGTCCTGACCGTCTACGACAACCCGCATTCCTTGCTGATGTGCGTCTACAACCGAGACCGCGCCTTGTGCCACCGCCTCGATGTCACTGACGCCCCGAGCCTCGACCGCTGCCAGCCGTCGTGTGCGAACAACGCGCGCACCGACCGCCACGCCGACGAACTCTTGCAGCGCGCAAAGACGTTGGAGAAACAGGCTGCCTCGGAGGCAGTACCTGGCCCGCTGGCCGACCGGCTCACCCAACGCGCCGACCACCTCCGGTCCCTGGCCGACCGCCACAACCACGACCGCATCCGTGCCGCGATGGACCGCATCCTGCGCAGCACACCCGAGCTCTCCAACGGAGCCCTGACGATCGTCGCCCTCGCCGTCGAAGCCGGCGTCCCGCGCAACGCACTCACCCAGCGGCACACCGACCTGAAGAACGAGTTCTACGACAAGGTCCGCGCCCGCGGCGGCACCCCGGACAGCGAACAGCGCCTGCGTAAGCAGATACGTCGCCTCAAGCAACTGCGGGCTGCCGACGCGGAGAAGATCGCCCAGCTCAAGGCCGACGTCGAGGCCCTCATAGGCGCCCTGCACCAAGCGACTGTCGAGAACCGTCTCCTACGCGAACAGATCGCAGAGCAGCATCCAGTGGTCCGCGCCCTGCCCTACCAACTACCCCCAGGGCCCCCACCCGTAAGGCCACCACAGCGGCCGGTTGTCCACTATCTCAGCGCTGGTCAGCCTTCCACGCTGACAAGCCAGAACTGGCGTGCTGGTTCGTCGGCTGGGAGGCAGGACCAGCAAGCGCCGTGCGGCACTCAAGCCAGGCGTCAGCACTCAGCAAATCCTGGAGTCTGGTGAACAGGGCGAGCAGCTGAGGGCCCCACTTGTCGCGGAAGGAGGAATCGACGATGGCGAGATCGAGTTCGTTGGCCGCCGACAGTTCGGTGAAGTCCCGGCGCAACTGTGGCCCTGGAACGTGGGAGCGGCCGGTGAACCTGTCGCGGAAGGCAGCATCGGCCTGGTGGAGAGCCGGGTACGTTGCCTTCCGGTCGCATGAGGCGTACAGGTACACGATGGCCTCGGCCTCGGCGCCAATCACCGCTGCAAGGTCATTGCGACGGTCCAGTGGCAACAGTGCTGTGGGGAAGCCGTCCGTGCCGTAGAACGCGTGACACAGACCGGCGAGTTGGAGGGCCGGACGGGCCTTCCACCTCGCCAGCCGCGCCTGTACACGCTCGAGGTGGGTAAGGAGAGTGCCGCCGGGGTGGGCGATGCTTTCGGCACCGAACTCACGCAGCAGGGTCACAGCCCGGTCAGTCGTGGCAGGGAGAGCAAGCACAGTGCCCGTGTCCCTTCGGTAATGGGTTGGTCGGCACCCGCACAGCGCCTTCGCCGGTCCGGATCCGTACGAAGGCACCGGACGGGTTGCCGCCTGGGCCCTGCAACGATCTTCTGACACCCCAACACCCCAGTCAATCCTGGGGATTACTCCACTCACCCCAGGTATAGCTTGGGTGCTATGACTCTGGATGACCTGCGCGTGTTCGTAGCCGTGTGTCGGGCAGGAAGCCTCAGCGCCGTGGCCCGCGACCTGTCCTGTACCCAGTCCGCGGTGAGCCAGCACGTCAAGCGCCTGGAGCGGGAAACGGGCATGAGCCTGTTGGAACGCCAGCCGCGCGGGGTTGTTCCCACAACGGCGGGGCGCATCCTGTGCGATGCCGCCGCCGACGGGATCTCCGGGCTCGATCTTGCGCTGCGCCGCCTGGGAGACCTCGTGAACGGTGAAAGCGGTTCTGTGCGGATCACGACCGGTGGCACGACGGTCCGGCACTTCATGGCCGAAGCGATCGTCTCCTTCCGCCGGCGCTACCCGAAGGTGAGCCTGGAGTTCCAGACCGAGACCTCCAGCCGCGGATGCTTCGACGCCCTCCTGGCCAGCAACCTCGACCTTGCCTGGATCACCGTCGGCGCCCCAGTGCGCGGCATCGAGCAGCGCCCCGTCGCCGATCTGCCCTGGGTGCTCGCCATGCGGTCCGACGATCCGCTCGCGGCCCGGCCGCACATCGACGCCCCCGACCTCACGGGCATCCGCCTCATCCGGCTGCCGCCGAACTCCACCTCCGGCGCCCATTTGGACACCGTGTTCGCCGAACTGGGGATCCGGACCGGCTCGGACACCAGCGTCGCCGACTGGGACACAGCCCTGCTCCTCGCCGAACTCGGCCTGGGCCACGCCGTCGTCCCCGCCGTACCGGCTCTCCCCACACCCGGTGACGGCAGCCCCCTGCGTCTCATCCCCATTCCGGCGCTGCCGCCGCTGTCGGTCGGCTGGGCCGTACGCCGCTGGGACGCCCTCTCCCCGCTCGCTCGGAGCTTCGCCGACGCGGTCGCTGCAAGTTGCACAAAGACGCACATCACGGCGTGAGCACGAAGACTGTCTCAAGGCGCACCACACAGCAGTCGCTCCTGGGCCCTTCGCCAGTAGGCGCGGGGTCGGAGGGGCAGCACCGGGGTGATTCACCGCCGACTTCTGGAGCACATAAGGTCGCATTCACGGAAGGGGATTCGTGGCCCGAATGCGAGTTCTGCTGCTGGATGCAGCTCCTGGGAAGCTGCTCGATCGTGAGTTGGAGTGCCTGCTTGGGCACGGGCTGACCGTCACGCTGAACCTCCGGCGCATAGCCGACGATGCAAGCGCGCGGGTTGCGTGGACGGGCCGGGTGGACTTCACCGACTTCGATGCTTTCGACGAGTCGGCACTGATAGCCGAGATCATCCGTGGTGGGATCGGTTATCACGCGGTGAAGTCCCGGGCCGGCGTCCCGTTGCACGCTGCGTTCTTGGCAGCGGCCACCGATCCAGCACTGACCAACCGGCTCCGGGTGATCGGCCGGGCCGGGGCGGGCACCGACCACGTCGACCTGGCCGCTGCCGCCCGCCACGGCGTCACCGTCACCCACACCCCGGGTTCCAACGCGACCGCAGTCGCGGAGTTCGCCTTGGCCCACGCTTGCCCTGACCCGGAACCTGTCAGAGCACAACGAGGCCGCGCACCACGGGCGCTGGAGCGGACCGGCTGCCTCCGCGGTCGAGCTGTCGGAGCTGACCCTGGGCGTTCTCGGGCTCGGGCGGATCGGCCAGGCGCTGGCCGAGCGGGCGGCTGCCCTCGGCATGACCGTCCAGAGCCTCTCCCGTCACCCGGCGGGGGCGGCATCGCTCCCTGCCGCCCTCGGCACCCTTCTGGCCAGCAGCGACGTGGTCTCCCTGCACCTTCCGCTTACCCCGCAGACCCGGGGTTTGATCGGCCGGGCGGAACTGGCGCTGATGCGACCTGGCTCGATCCTGCTGAACACCTCCCGGGGCGGAATCGTCGACGAGCAAGCCCTGGCAGACGCACTACGCAACCCGGCACACCCCCCGGCGGCCGCCGCCGTCGACACCTTCGTCCACGAGCACGCCGCATTCACCTCCCCGCTGTTCGGCCTGCCCAACGCCCTGCTCACCCCACACGTCGCCGGGATGACCCGGCGCGCCATGGCTGAGGCCGCTATCCGCTGCGCCGACAACATCGCAGCGCTGCTCGCTGACCGCCCAGACGGCGTCCCCGTGGTGGCGCCGTAACATCTGCGGTCGGCGGGTAGCGGACGCGCGGTGGCCGCTTTCACCCGACCCGCGCCGCCATCCTTGTGTCCTGTGCTCGGCCTGGAGAAATGCACCGTCAGGCTGTCAGGAGTCGAAGCACTCCCGACCTGTGGCGCCCGCCGGTGTGAAGCACAGCCGTAGGCCGGTGTGGTTCGGGCCGCCGATCATCGGCGTGAAACGGTAGGCGCTCGTATCCCCGGGGTTTCTGATGACGACTCGACGCGGCCGGACGCCGGGGGCCGAGACCTCGATCATGTCCCCGACTTTCGAATGCCAGATCCTGCCCCATGCGGCGGCGCACACCTTGCTGTACCGGAGCTCCACACTCGTACCGGTGCTGGTGCGATGCGGCGGACCGAGCGAGTCCACCCGGCCGGGTATCCCGCAGGCCATCGGGCTGGGATCCTTCCCGTCGCACGCCTTCCCGTGGCATCCGGGGACGGGATCCAGCGTGGGGGATGCCAGGCTCGCCGGGCTTCCGGCGGCGGTGCCGGGGCTCCGCAGAGACAGGGCCGCCAAGATCGCCACCGCTGCCACACCCACACCGGCGATGAACAGCCCCTGGCGCCGAGCCCTCCTGTGGACGCCCGCGTCCGCCTTGGTCTCCACAGCACCTGCGAGGGCCAGGGCGGGCGAGGACAGGGGCGGGGACGGAGCGGGGGGGCGGCTGTGCCTGGCGCGTCCGCTCCATTCGGTGTCTGCGAGTTCCCACAGCGCGAGCAGCCGCCCGGCGGGCTTCCCCGCTATTGCGCACAGTGCCTCGACGGCGTGCCGGGGCACCGGCTTTTTCCCGTTGAGATAGCGCTCCCAGGACGATTTGCTGTACGCCGTGCGCTCGGCCAGCCCGGCCAGGCTTAGGCCTGTCCGCGCCCTCATTTCGCGGAGCCCTTCGGCCAGAGCCGCGCACTCCGGTGCGGGGCCTGTCATCCGCGCAGCACCTGCCAGGTATGCGGGCCCACGACGCCGTCCGCCGGCAGCCCGGCCTTCTTCTGCAGACGCATCACGGCCGCGATGGTCTGCTGCCCGTAGACCCCGTCGACGATGCCCGGCTCGAGCTGGTGATGGCCCAGCAGGCACTGGGCCTCCACCACGTCCCAGCCCGGTCCGGCAAGGACGGCGCTGCGTGTTGCGCTGTATCCGGCGAATAGCCCCTCGCCTGCCGTGCCGTTCCGGCGGACCTTGCAGGGATACGACTTGCCCGGCTCGAAGACGTACCAGCCCAGCCCTTCCGTAGAGGTGTTGTTGCTGTTGCTGCCGGTACTGGCACCGGTGCTGGTGCTGCTACTGCTCGGCCGTGGGCCGTCCTGTGCAGTCCGCACCTTGGTGCCCCCGCCGTCGTTAACGCCCCAGGGCGCGGCGATCAGCATTCCGGCGGCCATCCCCACGAGCGCGGCGGCCACCACGGCAGCGAGGGCGGCGGGCTGGCGTATCCCCGACGGCTGCCCAGCCCCCAAGAGCTCGGGCCCCTCCTCCAAGGTCCCGGGCCCCTGCGCCAGGGCTCCGGGCTCTTCCCTCAATGCCTCGGACCTTTCCGCCGAGGCCGCAGGGTCCTCGGCCGCACCAGAACGCTCGGCAGCCGCCTCGCCCTGTGCCCCCTGTTCGCCACCGTCCTCCGCACCGGCCGACGAGGACGACGCGATCCGCTGTGGCCACGCTTTCTCGGCCACCTCATGCAGTACCAACAGCCGGAGCGGATCGGCCCCCGCGACCCGCGCCAGCGCTTCCACCGCGTGCCGCGGTGGCAGCGCCTTCCCATTGAGGTAGCGATCCCACGACGAGCGGCTGTGCCCGGTCTTGACCGCGAGCGCGTCGAGGCTCGACCCGCTGCGGTCCTTCAACCTTCGCAACTGCACCACGAGTTGCCGGACTCTCTGGTCCAAAGAGTCCGGCAGTTCTTTCCAGCGCGACACGCTCCACCCCTATACGCATCAGACCCCCCAGGGCTCTCGCCCGTTGCTCTGTTAGTACACCTGGTGCGGGCTCCGTGGCCAGGCTGAAGCTCCGCAGCCACGTCTTCAGGCATGGCCCAAGAGGGGCGGGCGTCCCAGCGATGCCGCATCACTTTGGACATCCCAGCAGGTCAATGGGTGTGACGTCCCACGGTGTCCCAACGGGGCCGGCCTCTCTGGCCCAGATCCGGATTGACCGGCAATCTCTGTGGTGCAACCAGACGGCGCGGTAACCCCGCATTGTCCTCATGAAGGAGGCCGATTCACGAGCGCACGAAAGCGCACCGCCCTCGGGGCGTCAGAATCCGGAGAGCCGCTTTAGCAATGGCGGAGCAAGTGGCCGAATCAGCCTCCTGAATCTGGCGCAAATTGGTCCACGTCTGAGCATCAAGGGCTGAACTCGTCGAGCATCACGTCGGACATCCGCCCCCGCAACACTCCGCTCCTGTCACCAGGAAGCCCATCGATCTCCAAAGGGAGAATATGACTATGCGTCTGCCCAAGAAGCTCTCCGTTGTTGCCGCCATGACGGCAGCAGTCGGCGCCTCTCTCGTGTCAGCGCCCTCGGCATACGCGGCCGGCGGGACCGCACCTGCGTGCATTCAGCGCAATGTGTACGAAACAAGCAAGGGCTTCGACGTATCCCTCCAGAACAACTGCGGCAAGACCATGAGGGTGCAGGTCGTCGTCAACAACGGCAGCGACAGCGTGTGCTACGTCGCGTCAGCCGGGGTGAGCTGGATATACGTATACGAGGGGCTCCTTGGCAGCTACAGCAGAACAGCCGTGTGCTGACACTGGACCGAACGGACAAGAGTCGGAGGTACCAGCAGGTGGCTTCGCCCTGGCTCTGAGCTAGGACTGCCCGGCGAGGTACACGGCAGCTGCTCCTTTCCGCCGGCTCAGGGCCCGTACCGACAGGGGCGGGCCCTCAGTCATGTCCCTCGAACAACCGGACGCTGATCCATAGCAGAACGGCCGCACATCGTGCATCACGCCCTGTGGGGCGTCGTTATGCTCCCGTTGCAGACGGCGATCTCGTGCCACCCGGCGTGCCGGGCCTGGAACAGCCGCACGCACCCCGCACGGGGCGGTCCCAGCACCAGCACATCTCGCCGCCCGGGTAGGGGCTCTCGGACCACCAGCCGCCGGCGCCCTTGCAGTCTGGCAGTTCGGGCGGGGGCCTGGGGGAGAGCCGAATCGCGTGCCGGGAGACGGTCAGCTCCCAGACGCGGCGGCCCTGAGTGCGGCGGCGGCCGCCGTCGCCGTGAGCGGTACGGCGGCCGCGAGCAGCAGCGCGGTTCGGGCGCGCACCTCGTTCAGGTCCGGGGCGGGTGCGGGGAACTGGATGCCCGTGCCGCTGTCGTTGGGCCGGGCGGTCAGGAAGTAGGGGCTCCGCCTTGGCGAGCTGGAGCATCGTCTCCTTGATGAAGTCGGCCGGGCGCTGGAGGTCGACCCGGTCCGCGTGGAAGTCGCTCAGGTAGACGG
>NZ_JAGMUK010000091.1 GCF_019049245.1 Streptomyces sp. AC555_RSS877
CAAATCCCTCGCCGGCTACCTCACCAAGGTCACTCCTCCAGCCAGCGATAACCAGCGACAGACTTAAGCCCGCGATTTCTGGCGCATCACACTAGTGTGCTGCGCCCGAAGTTCGTCGGCAGATTCGCGCCTTGCCCTGCCGGGCTGGTCGGCCGCCCGTCCGGCCCCGGCCTGCGAGTACTCGACCGAGTCGGCAGCGCCGGACTGCCAAGAACTAACGACGAATTAACGGCGCAGGACACTAGGGCGGTGGCGGCGCAGCCGCGGGATCGACGACGAGATCGTCATCGCGACCAAGCTCGGCGCCCGCCCCCTGGCACCCGGCAGCGGTTTCGTCGACAACTCGGAGGGCCTGTCGGCGAAAGTGATCCGCGAGTAGGCCGAACGCAGCCGGGAACGGCGTGGGCAGGCTGGACCTGCTCCACGCGAACATCGACGACCCCGCCGTCCCCCAGCGCGAGACCGTCGAGGGCTTCGCCGCACACGTTGCCGCCCAAAAGCGGACGGGCATTGCGCCTGGCCAGGCGGTAGTCGGACCTCTCGTCAGCGTCTTCGACGGCACCCTCGGGCCTGGCGACACCACTTTCCAGGTCATGCGTTCGACGGAGGGAACGGCCATGCCGGGCCCGGAGGCCAGCGGCCCTCATGCAGGACCGCGAAGAACATAACGGGGGCGAGATCCTAGACGGACGTGCGGGTGGATGTCCACGCCACGCGCCGGGTGTGCGGCCGCAAGGGCGACGTCATCTCGTCGACAGCTGTCACCCGGTCCTCGTCCGGGAACCCCGCCTACCCGTGCTGCCGTACCTTCCGCGAGGAGGTCCGCAACGGCCTCGCCGGGGTTGCCCACCACCGGCCGCAGCTCCACAGACCCGTAGCCGAGTCCGTTGTCGAGTCGCACGTCAGGCCGAACTGCAGGGATGATGAAAAAGGAGGATTTTTTAGCCATCTGGCTGAAAGGGGGCCGGGTGACGTTCACAGAGGAGTTGCGGGGCCTGCTGCCCCTGCGCCCCGCCGGTCTTCTGACCCGTCCCGCCGATGTTCTGGCCGCGCGGCGACTGACAGACTCGATCAGCGCTGCCGGTGCCCCCCAACGCGACCCCCGAGGGATGCAGCGGACCTTCTCCGATCTCCTGGTGTTTCGTCTCGACGGCGGCAGCGAACAGCCCGTGGTGGTCAAGCACCCCCGAAGCGCACGCGCGACCGCATCGCTGGCGCACGAATGTGAGGTGGTACAGCGGCTGGCTCGTGACGAGCGCCTCGGCCGGTGGCGCCGACTGCTGCCCGTGGTGGAAGAGCGCCGGCTGCAAGGGCACCTGCCGCTGGTGGTGGAAAGCTGCCTGCCCGGCATCGGTGCCGATGTGCTGCTGCACCGTTCCCCGCAGTTGGCTCGCCGGGTCACCGTGTCCGCTCTCAGGGCGATCCGCGAGCTGCACCAGGCCACCGGATGGGAGGAGGAGGTGACGGCTCGTGCGGCCGACTGGGTCGACCCCCGACTCGCCGTCCTCGCCGAGGAGGTCCGCTGGTGCCGTCGAGCCAAGGGCGCGGAGGCCCTCAGGGTGCTGGGCGAACGCCTCGTGCGCGAACTGACCGGCCGCCGCCTGTTGTTGGCGTGGACGCACGGCGACTACCACCCCGGAAACGTGCTGCTGGAGGAGGGGCAGGGGGCGCTGTGCGGGGTGATCGACTGGGCGGGCGCCCTCCCCGACGGCCCGTCCCTGCTCGACTGCCACACCTTCGTACTGACCATGCGGCACCAGCAGGAAGGGCGGCAGTTCGGGCGGATCGTCGCCGAAGTGGTGCGACGCGGGTCCCTGCTGCCCGAGGACCGGCGGCTGCTCGCCGAGGCAGGGGCTCTGGCGGACGACAACCGAGGAGAGGTCGCCCTCACGCTGCTGACCTGGCTGTGGCACGTGGCAGGCAACGTGACGAAATCGGCCCGGTACGGGCGCAGTCACCGATGGGTCGCCGACAACGTCGTGCCTGTGCTCAGCCAGGTGGCCGCTCACGAGACCCCATGACCGGCGGATTCCCCGCTGCCCCGGGTCCGTGGGGAGGTCAGGTCCGCGCGCCGCAGGCGTGCGACCGCGGCCGCCAGCAGCCGGATCACCCGAGATGCCCGGCCTGCCCGCCCCACCTAGGATCGGTACGTGTAGGTCCCGCAGAGGCGACGCTCGCGGAGCGAAGACCCACGTACCCACACGCCCGGCAGGAGAAGGCCGTGAACGCACCCGAGGTGCTTGCGATCAACACTCCGGCCTGTTCTGCACACGTCACCACGCCCGCGCCACGCGAGACCTGGTGGGAGCTGGCCGGCCAAGACGCGAACACCTACGTCAGCCAGACCCCCGCATGGCTCGACTGCCTCTGCGCCTCAGGCCCGTATCGGGACGCCAGCCGGCTCTACGAGTTCGAGGGCGGCGGCCGGCTCGTGCTCCCCCTGTCCCGCAGGAGACGGTGCCCGAAGAGGCTGGACGCGGAGGAATCCTGGCCCGCCGACTGGGGCATCGGGGGGCCCGTGTCTTCAGGGGAGGTAGGTCCGGCGCAGGCACGGGCGGTCTTCGACGATCTCGCGCGGCGACCGGCCTTCCATGTCGGCGTGCGGTTCCGGCCGGGGGACGAGGAGATGTGGGCGAGCGCAGCGCCCGCGGACTTCCGGCGAGAACCCCACACGACACAGGCGCTGAACCTCGACGGCGGGTTCACGACGGTCTGGGAGCGCCGCTTCCACCAGCGCGCGCGGCGCGCGGTCCGCCGGGCCGAAGGCTCGGAAGTCGAGGTGCAGGTGGACCGCACCGGCCGGCTCATCCCGGCCTTCTACGAGCTGTACGAGCAGTCGATCGTGCGCTGGGCCGCGCAGCAGCACGAACCGCTGGCACTGGCCCGGTGGCGCAGGACGAGAGCCTTCCCCCTGCGACAACTGGAAGCCGTTGCCGCCGGCCTCGGCGAATCGTGCGCGATCTGGATGGCCTGGCACGCCGGAGAGCCCGCGGCGGCGATCGTCGTACTGCGCCACGGCCACCACGCCAAGCTGTGGCGCGGGGCCATGAACCGGGAACTGGCCCATCCCGTCCGAGCCAACCACCTGTTGCACCGGCTGGCGATCGAGGACGCGTGCGCCGCGGGATGCCGTCAGTACGACATGGGGGAGTCCCGCCCGGGGTCCTCCCTCGCCGCGTTCAAGGAGAGCTTCGGCGCGGACAGCTTCTCGTCCCCCCGCTACTTCCGTGAGCGGCTTCCCGTCACCGCGGCCGAGCGCAGACTGCGGGCGGCCGTCAAACACGTGATCCGTTTCCGGGATGCCTGACATCCCCTCCCGCCGAGTGCCGGAGCTGGCAGTGCGCGAGGCGGGCCGCGGGCTGCGGGAGACGAAGCGGGCACGGCGGTTCGGCGGCGATGAGAGCCACGGTCGGCCCGACTGCTCGAGCAGGGGCCGGACACGGGGCCGGACCACACCTGCGCCACGGGCGACTTCACCCACGGCGCACGTGCTCGCTGACGGGCGAGTCCACGACGTGAGGAGGCCGACGTGAATCACCGGCAGGTACGGCAGCAGGAACCGCAGGAATGGGACGTCCGCACCGACGCCGGGCCGGTACGGGTCACGAGCCCGGTTCCGCGTGAGGCATGGGCGCAGGTGCTTGCCGCGGATCCCAGAGGCATGGCGTTCCACCGGCCTGAGTGGGTGGACTGTGTCTGCGCGGTCGGTGGCTGGCAGGACGCCGGTCGCCTCTACCGGACAGGTGAGGGCCGGGAGCTCCTCCTGCCGATGGTGTGCCGGCCCGGGCGGCCGAACCCGCTCGCCGTGCGGGCGTCGCTTCCCCCTCGCTGGGGCACGGGAGGCATTCTGGCGCCCGGGGGAGTGCGGCCCCACGAGGTCGGCCTGGTTCTCGCCGACCTCGCTGCCGACCGGACACTGCGCACCAGCATCCGTCCCTCCTTCGGCGCCGCACAAGCGTGGCGTGCCCCGGCACCCGGGTACGTCTCCGTATCGCGATCCGTGCACGTTCTCGACCTGGACGGCGGTATGGACGTCCTGTGGTCCCGGCGGTGGTCCAAAAACATGCGACGCAACTTTCGCAGCGCTGAACGCAGGGCCGAGCGGGCCGGGCTGATCGTCGAGAGCGGGAACTCGCCCGAGCTGGTCGAGAGCTTCTACGACGTCTATCTGCGGTGGCTCGACCAGCGGGCGCGGGCACGGCATTTGCCCCCTCTCGTGGTGCGAACCCGGTGGAAGCGCGCCGAGCCGCTTGCCAAGTACCAAGCGGTCGCCGCCGCTCTTCCGGGCGTTTGCCGCATTCTGGTCGCCCGCCTCGAGGGCAAACCCGTAGCCGCGACGGTCGCGCTGCTGCACGGTGAGGTCTGGTCCTACTGGCGCGGCTACAGCGACAAGGAGGCATCCGGTCCGCTGAAGGCGAATCAATTTCTCATGCTCCGCTGCATCGAGCAGGCCTGCGGCGCGGGTTGCCGCTATTACGAGATGGGTGAGTCTGGAGGCGTTGCTTCGCTGGAAGCCTTCAAGGCCCGCCTCGGCGCCGAGAAGCAGCCCGTCACGGAGTACCGGGTCGAGGGTGTGCCACTGACCCGGTTGCGGGGCCGGATGGGCGGCATCCGCGATGCGGTGAGCGGCCGAAGGCCGAGTTGACGAGCATCGAGCCCGCCCATCCCGAAAAGCGCGGTGCCTCCGCTCGCCCCCTTCAGCAGGCCATATGCTGAATTAGCAGATTAGAATATGTATAAAACGACACATGAATCGACTGTCGTGCCGTAGGTCCGAGACAGCGGCAAGGGTGGTCGGCTCTCGGACCAATAGAGGTTTCCGTGGACCGGTTGGGCGGAACTCAGGCCTCCACGCGCGCGGTGCGTTTCCATCAGAGGATCCCGCCGCATCGGCTGATGCGGCGCGCGCGGCGCGTAGTCGACGATGCGATCGATCTCGTCCGCCTGAGGCTCGACGCCCTGCCCGACGGCATCTATCAGCCGGTCCCAGGCCTGCCGGTGCGGAAGGCCAAGCGAGCGGTCGGCACCGGGTCGCGATGGGCGGCGATGGAGCCGGTCATCGAGCGGCTGGGCGTGGAAAGCGCGATGGATGTCGGTGCGAATGTCGGCTATTTCCCGATCAAGCTCGCCGGCCGTGGGATCCCCGCGGTCGCGCTCGATTCAGATCCGAAGAACGTTCGAACGGCGACGACAGCCGTGCGGCGAAACCACCTGGACAACGTGGCGGTGATGTCGCTTGAGCTTCGAGCCGACACGCTCGCCCTTCTGCCGACAACGGACTGCACCATCGTGCTGTCGCTCTGGCATCACCTGGTGCGAGCCGAGGGCTTCGACACCGCCACGCACCTGCTTCACGAGCTCTGGGCCCGGACCGGCAAGGTGATGTTCTTCGACACCGGCGAGGACGAGATGCCCGAGTGGTTCGGTCTTCCTCGCATGGTGCCGACACCGGACGCCTGGCTCAGTGACTACCTGCAGAAGACCTGTGCCGGTGGGCGAGTCGAACATCTCGGCCGTCATCGCGCCTTCGACGCCGCCGGTCTCCCGACGGACCGGGCGCTCTTCGCCGTCATACGGGAGCCTTCGTAGAGCGAAGCAGCGCGACCTGGGAGCACTCCGTGGCCCCGAGCTGGTGCTGCGACCTGCAGTCACACCTGCGGTCACGACGAGTCGGCCCGCTTCCCGCCCGATCGCTGTGCCGATCGGCCGACAGGTAGCCACAGCGGCTTCTGCCACCACAGCCACGCGGCCGTCGCGGTTTGCCCGATGAGCCAGCCCGCACCGACTCCGGCGATCCCCATGACCGGCAGCAACACCAGGGAAAGGACGGTGGACAGCGAGCAGGCCACGGCCAGGATGCCGACCAGCATGCGCAGCCGGCGCTGGGCCCGGCAGGCGCTGACGGCGGTGATGACCACCAGATTGGGAATGGCGGACAGAGCCACCAGCCGGAGCAGCCCGGCCCCGTTGCGTGCGTAGTCGGTACCGAACACCCGCAGCACCAGGGGGGCCGCCGCGCAGAGCACCACCGTCCCCGCCACCAGCAGCATCCCGGTGTGCCGCAGCACTTGGTAGCACTGCTTGACCAGTTGGGCCGGGTCGTTCGCCGCCTCCACGATGAGTGACTCGCCCATGCTGGTGTTCAGCTGGTAGAGCGAGAACCCGGCGAGCCAGGCCAGTGAGAAGAACGCCGCCTGGTCGGGACCGAGGCTGTTGAGGACGAGGATCGGCAGGAGGGCCGTCGCGCCGAGCCAGAACAAGGCGGCGACGTAGTCCGCCGTGATGTACCTGCCCGTGGGTCTGCTGGCGTCGGCCCTCTCGTCCAGCGCCGTCCCGGCATGCCGGGGAAAGGCTCTGGCGTACAGGAAGCCGTTGGTGAGCGTGACGGCGATCAGGACCGCGAGCGCCCACGACAGCAGGATTCCGCTCGACTGCAGGACGACGGCCAGCGCCCCCACGAGCACGATCTTCGCCACCGCGAAGACGGCGTTCTCCAGCACCACCCAGTCCGTGCGCCGCAGCCCGGTCAGCACCCCGTCCTGGATGACGAAGATCGCGTAGGCCGCGCTCGCCAGCAGGAAGAAGGGCCCGAGCAACGGGTCACGCAGGAACGTCAGGCCCGGAGAGAGCACGGGCAGCAGAAGCAGGAACCCGGCCGCGAGGAGCACGGTCGACACGCCGGCCGCCAGATAGGCCCTGGTGACCAGCTGCCGGGTGCGGTCCGCCGCCGTGGGGACGAACCGGAGCAGCACGTTGGTCAGATTGAGCTGGCCCACACCCGCGAGCAGCATCATCGCCGATACCGCCGAGTAGTTGCGGCCCACCGTGTCGGCGTCGTACACGCGGGCGGCGAACGCCCAGTACGCCGCCCCGAGGGCCGCGGTCAGCACCGAGTTGAACGTCAGCACATGACCGTTGCGCAGCAACTGGTCCTTGGACTGCGGTCCGGCCGCAGGGTCGGTTCCCCATCGCAGGAGCTTCCCCAGGACCGGGCTCATCGCGACCGCCGGTCGGTGACTCCCGGGCGTGCGGAGTCCGGGCTGGGCGGAGACGAAGAGCCCGGACAAGGAGTCTGCGTGTGCGGTGATTCCATCAAATGGCTGCGCATCGTGCGGTCTTCGGGTGCGGTTCCTACTGATCAGACTAAGCCGGAGGGGACCGGCCTGCGACCGGAGCGGCTCTCCCGGCGCAGGTCACACATCGTCCTTCCAGACGTCGAGGGGATCGGCGTCGGCACTGTTGGCGAGGGGATTCAGGTCATACGCGTCGAGCAGGGTGCGGAGCAGCCCGAACAGGTTGTTCGGCTGGGCGTAGCGGCCCGGCCGGACCTGCTCTCCGACGAGGACGGTCGGAACGCGGTTGGTCGCCTGTACTCCGCCCGCGTCCTCGCTCCAGGTGACCACCAGGAGGCTGTTGTGGGTCGTCGCCCAGCGCGCGTAGTCCCCGAGGTTGTCGCGCAGCCAGGTGTCGGCCTTCCGCACGCCGTCGTCGTGCATGTTGTTGTCGAGGTCCGGCACCACGAACGAGATGGTCGGCAGATCCTTGAAGTCGTGCGGAAAGTCGGTCCACGGGCGATTGGCGGACGCAGGAACGTTGGTGAAATTCACCCAGGGGTTGTGCCGGCGCACGTAAGGACCGTCGGCACAGCCGGTGAAGCCGACGCCGGGCATGCTCTGCGCGTAACCGGTGAAGGTCAGATCGGCCTGCAGGAGTTCGGAGGCGAGATTGCGGCTCGTGAGGGTGTTGGGGCAGTCGTCCCCTCTGATTTCGTGGGCGGAGCCGGAGAACAGTGCCAGGTAGTTGGGCTGGCTCGGGTGGGTGAGGGCGTAGAACTGGCTGAGGGAGGCGCCCTGCCTGGCCAGCTCGTTGATGTACGGGGCTTGCGCCGATCCGATGATGTCGTCGTAACCGTGGTTCTCCTCGATGACCACCACGACATGGTCGGGCCGGGGGACACCGTCGTCCGATCCCGGCATACCGCAGCCCGCTACCGGCAGGAGTGCCGCCAGTGCGGCTGTCGAGGCGACGAACCGCTTCCTGCCGCGGTTCCCAGCCACCGATCGTGATCTCCTCGCTCGTGGCCTCACTGCTCTCCCTCTGCCGGCCGACGCGGCCCACGTGCCCCCCGTGACGGACCCCCACATACTGCCGATCACGACAAACGGCAGTAACGTACTTTTTAGCATCATTGCCGCATGTCGGGCGGTTGATCGCCGGTGTGGACCGACGAGCGGACCGACGAACGGGGCTGCCGTGAACCGTCGAAGGGGAGTGCCCTCCCATGCGCCGCCGTGCGCTCACGTCGCACCTGCTCCGCGGAAGGCATCTCCATGGGAAAGCGCCCGACGCTGACGAACGGTCGTGTGGCGCAGGACGCCGATGCCGAGGCGCTGCGGTCCGACAACTCCGCGACCGGGCACGTGGCGCGGCGAACCTCGGCACGTCAGTGGATCGCACGGGGGACGCTGCCGTGCGCGCTCGCCCTCTGGTTGGTGTCCATACGCGACGTGCGACTGGACGGAATGGGCGACCTCGGCCTGCTGCAGGTGCTGCCGGTGCTCTTCTGGGTCGCCCTCGGCCTGCTCGTCGGCGGCTTCTGCCTGGCACTGTCCGACCGGAGGACGGCCGGTGGCTGGTTCGCGGCCTACGTCCTGGGACTGATCGCCGTCATCCACGCCACTCCCACGCTGGTCTACCCGACTCTGCGCTACGGCTGGGCGTGGAAGCACGTCGCGGTCGTCGACGCGATGATCCGCAACGAGGGCGACGTCCCGAACGCGGACAAGTTCGACATCTACAACCAATGGCCGGGTTTCTTCCACCTCAACGCCTTCTTCGTCCAGGCGACGGGCATCGAATCCTCGCTCGGCTACGCGGCCTGGGCGCCGCCGGCCTTCAACGCCCTGCTGCTCGGCCCGCTGCTGCTGATGTACCGGGCGGTCACACGTGATCGGCGGATGATCTGGGGGGCCGCGTGGATCTACTACTCGTGCTCCTGGGTGGGGCAGGACTACTTCGCACCACAGGCGCTCGGCTTCCTGCTGTTCGTCACACTGATCGCCTTGGTCCTGGGGCAGCTGCCCTCCTCCGACCTGAGTTCACGGGACTCCGCCCGCCGGGCCTGGCCCGTCGGCAGGCTGGTGCCGGTGGTGCTGATCGCAGGCGTGATCGCCTGTTCGCATCCGCTGACGCCGGTCATGCTGATCGCGGCATTGGCGGTGCTCTCGCTTCCCCGCCGTAACCGGCGGGTGGTGCTGCCGGTCCTGGCCTGTACGGTGCTTTTGATCGTGGCGTGGGACGCCACGATCGCGCGGAGCTACGTGTCGGCCAACCTGCGCGACTTCGTGGGCGCACTGGTCCACCCCGATGCCAACGTCGTGTCGGGTCTGGCCTCGCTGGGTACCGCGGCCCCGGGGCAGGTCCAGGTGTCCTGGGTCGACCGGGGCCTGTCCGCCGCCGTCTTCCTGCTCGCGGCCGTCGCGTTCCTGGTTCGGCCCTGGATCCGCAGGACCGGTCTGTGGCTCCTGGTGGTGGCTCCGCTGCCGGTGCTGGCCGCGAACGCCTACGGCGGCGAGATGATCTTCCGGGCCTACCTGTTCGCGCTGCCCGCGGCCGCCTTCCTGGTCGCCGCCCTGTTCTTCCCCTGGGGCAGGCGGCCGCTCCTTCGTGCCATCGCCGTCTGTCCACTGCTGCTCGCGATGATCGGCGGACTCGTCTTCGGCTACTACGGCAAGGAAGCGGCGAACTACTTCACCAAGGACGAGGCCGCCGCCGGCCATTTCGTCACGGCCATCACTCCACCGGGGTCCCTGATCGTCTCCCTCACCTCGGCCGTGCCCGGCCTGGCCGCGTTCTACGACAAGCATCCCCGGCTGCAACTGGACGAGCAGGACCTCGCGGACCGCCGACGCCTGGTGCGCGACCCGCTGGCGGGCCTGGAGCCGTTCGTCGAGGGGGCTACCGAGAGCCAACCGGCCTACATCGTCCTGACCCGCGCGCAGGCCGAGGACTGCTACCTCAACGGGACGCTGCCCGCCGACACCATGCAGCGTCTGGAGTCCGCGATGTCCGACGCACCGGGGTTCGCTCCCGTCTACCGCAACAAGGACGCCGTGGTCTACCAGTACAAGAACCCGGACAGGGGGGAGGGCTGATGGCCCCACTGCGATCGGTACCCGAGATCCGCTGGGGACTCCCGCTTCGCTCGGGACTGGCGGTGTCCGGCTGGCTCGCCTGGGCGGCGTTCCGCGTCCTGCCGGACGGCGCCCCTCTGCGCGTGCTCGTCATGACGGTGTTCCTGCTCCTGTGCCCGGGAATGGCAGCCGCACGATGGGCGGCCAGGCCGACCCCGGCACGCGGGGCGGTCAGCGCGGTCGCCCTGGAGACGGCCGTCCTGACCGTGGTGCTCAGCATTTCGCTGTCCGTGCTCGCCGTGGTGGCGTTCTACCTGAGTGGCGCGTTCACGACTTCACGCGTGCTGATCGCACTCGCCGTGGTGACCTCCGGCCTGGCACTGTTCCCCCGACCCGGCGGACCCCACCGCCGAGAAACGCACGCCGCCCCGGACGACACTCAGCCGATGAAGAAGCGGCGGTAGCCATGTTGCGTGGTGTCCGGCGAGCGACGGCAGCGGTCGTGCTGGTGCTGGCGGTGGCGTGCGGTGGGGGCGACGCGACGGCGCCGAAGCCCTTGGCCCAGGGCGACTGGAAGCTGGTCTTCCACGACGACTTCAACGGCACGGAGCTCGACACCGCGCGCTGGGCCACCTGCTACGACTGGAACGAGAACGGGTGCACCAACAGCGGCAACGACGAGGAGGAGTGGTACCTGCCCGGTCAGGTCTCGGTGGGAGACGGTGCCCTGACCCTGGCCGCCGTCCGGCGCTCCACCCCCGGCAGCGACGGCAAGAGCTACCCCTGGGTGTCCGGCATGATCTCCACCGGCCGTGACCACTGGGACGCGCGGCCCCGGCGAACCTTCACCTACGGGTACTTCGAGGCGGCCATCAGGATTCCCTCGCAGGCAGGCATGTTCCCGGCCTTCTGGATGATGCCCGCGTCGAGGTTCACGCCCCCCGAACTGGACATCATGGAGTTCCTCGGGACCACACGGCAGGTGTCCATGTACGTGCACTGGCGGCAGCAGGACGGTGACCGCCGGAAGGCGCGGGGCACGTACGGTCCAGTGAACTTCGCCGACGGGTACCACGTGTTCGGGCTGCGCTGGACGAGCGACGAGCTGAGCTGGTACGTGGACGGTGTCCGGCGGTTCCGGGTGACCGGTGCGGAGCGGATTCCCCGCGTTCCCATGGAGGTTCTGCTCAACCTGGCTGTGGGTGTTCCGCATTCACCGCCCTCGTCCGTGCAATCGGCGGAGATGAAGGTGGACTGGGTGCGCGTCTGGCAGCAGTGACCAAAAGCGTCACGTGTCCGACTGGCGAGGAAGTGCCGCGTACGGCCGGTGGACCCCTGCCCGCAGCCGGCGGTAGGCGCGCCATGCCGTCGTACGCGTGCCCTCGGGAAACGGTGCCACGGGGGCGCCGGTGCCCCGGCTCCACGACCGGAAACGCTCCCGGCCGGTGTCGGCCCGCACCATCAGTCTGGCGATGCGCAGCGGCTCGTCCCCGCCGGAGCTGAAGGCGAGACGGACGGCGGTGGCCGACGTCCAGCCCGCCTCGCTCACCAAGCGGCGCACCGAGGGGCTGGAATAGCCGTGCGGGTAGGCGAAGGAGTGGACCGGATGCCCCAGCGTGTCCTGGAGCCGGCTCTTGCAGCCCTCGATCTCCTCCCGGGCGTGCCGCCGTGGCAGGGTGTCCAGCTGCGGATGCGTCCTGGTGTGCCCGCCGATCTCGACACCGAGCGCGTCCAGCTCCGCCACCTGGCGCCACGTCAGCATCGCGGCGGGCGGGAACAGGCTTCCCCGGCTTCCTTCCCGGTCCGGCGCGCCGGGCCCGCTCACGGCGCCCGTGGTGACGTACAGGGTGGCGGGCAGCTGTTGTGCGGCGAGCAGCGGGGCCACCGTCGAGTGGAAGTCGGCGAATCCGTCGTCGAACGTCAGCACCGCCGACCGGGGCGGCAGTGGCGGTCCGCCCCGCATGGCCTCGACCAGCCGCCGCAACGGAACGATGACACGGCCGTCGTCGGCGAGGAGGCCGAGCTGCTCGGCGAAGGCATGGGGATGCACGGTGAAGGGGGCGATCCACGGCGGCGGGTCCACGGACACCGAGTGGTAGACGAAGACAGGCACCGGCGCATGCGTCATCGTGACGCCACCCTCCCCGTTCCCGTGTCCGAGGAACTGCGCAGCACGGGGCCGATCGGCGACGCGGGACCGGGCGGACCGAGTCCGACGGAACGCACGGAGCGGATCCGGCCCATGGCGTAGCCCGCGACGGTGGCGCCGACTCCGGCGGACAAGGCCGTGAGCGTGCGCAGGGCGGCGGGCCGGCCCGGCCGCACCGAGCGGAGGAAGGCGCGGGGAATGGTGGACCGCAGATAGGTCCGTTCACTGGCCAGGGCTGCTCTGCTCCCGCTGTGCTGCACGACGAGCGCCTTGGAGAGCCCTTCCGCGTAGCAGCGCTGCCCGAAGTACTGCCAGCGGGCACGCGCCTTCGGAACGTGGTGCCGGACCGCCGCCGCAGGCTCGTAGAGGAGCACCGCGTCCGGGTGGTGGGCCGTGATCCGCAGGCACAGTTCCGTCTCCTCGCAGCCCAGGGGCCGGGATCCCACCCGTCCGAGGTCGGTGCGGAAGCCGCCGACCGCCAGCAGTTCGTCCCTGCGGAACGACATGTTGGCGCCGATGAAGTTGCGTACCGGGGCGGACCGCTGGGGCAGTCCCCGGTAAGAGCAGCCGACCACCCAGTCGAACTCCGGCGGGAACCAAGCCGGGCGGCCGGTGTGCCAGTTCGCGACCACGAGCCCTCCCACGCCCACGACACGGGGATCGTCGTAGTGCGCCAGCAGGTGTTGGGTCCAGGAGGGGGCGGCGGCAGCGTCGTCGTCGAGGAAGGCGACCACGTCACCGAGCGCCGCTGCGACGCCCGTGTTGCGGGCCCCGGACAGACCCTTGCGCTGCAGGTTGGGGAGCACACGAATGCCTGACAGTGACCGGCGCGCCAGGCGCCACAGCTGTGGGCAGTGATCGACGACCAGCACGATGTCGTCCGCCGGCCGGTGCTGCGACCGTACCGAGGCGATGGCCGCCTGGATGTCGTCCCACCGGTCGAGGGTGTAGGCGCACACGATGACGGAGAGAGACGGTTCGGGGATCATGTCGCGGTTCCTCCTTGCCCTCCGCCACTGCCGTCCCGTTTCAGGAGGCGGCGGCTGCGCAGGTAGCCGAACGGTCCGTAGAGCAGGCCGCGCAACTCCAGCAGCGCGAGCCGCCGGGACCAGCCGGCGCCTGCCTCCGCCTGGCCCTGTGTTCGAGCGACGGCGTACCTGATACCTCTGGGGAGCCTGCGCAGCAGGGCCGGGAGCATGCGGGGCTCATGGAGCAGGGCACTGGTGAGGTACGCACCGAGCCCCGCGCCGTAGCCGAATGCCTGGCCGTCCAGGGCGTCCGCGGTGTGGCGATGGCGGTGCCAGACGACCGCGTCAGGCTGGTAGACCAGGGTCTGGCCCGCTGCCAGGACCCTGAAGAAGGCGAGCAGGTCGTCGCCTCCGTGGGCGGGCGTTCCGGTACCGGTGGCGGGGTCGAACCCGCCCAGGGCGCGCAACTGGTCGACGCGGAAAGCCATGTTGGTGCCGGAGCCGAAGCGTCCGGCGGTGAAGGGGAAGAGGGGGTCCTCGGGTGGGGCGCGCAGGGACCAGGTGCGCGGGGCGTATCCCTTGGCGAAGCCGCCGTGGTTCTCCAGGGCCGCCTGCGCCGCGGTCCGCAGTTCGGCCGGGACGATGAGGCCGGTGACACACCCGATGCCGCGGTCCTGCTCGAAAGTCTCGGCGAGTGCGGACAACCACAAGGGATCGACCAGGGTGTCGTCATCGGTGAAGGCGGCGATCCGGCCTCGGGCGACGGCCAGACCACGGTTGTGTGCGCGCGCCAGGCCGGCCACCGGCTCCCGGATGTAGCGGACACTCGGGCCGTACTCCTTGCGGACCAGTCGCTCAGAGGCGTCATCAGCGGGAGCGTTGTCCACGACGATCACCTCGAACCGGGGGTATTCCATCCGTAGCAGGGATGTCAGGCACTGCCGCAGCAGCTCGGGCCGGTTGTGCGTGGCGACGATCACGCTGATGGCCGGCGGGGAGCGGAGCACGCGGAGCCTCGCGGCCTGGCAGGTCAGCGGGCCCGGGTCCTGCGGACCACGGAGCGAAGGATGGGGCAGCCGGCCGGACCGCATGGCCGGCGGGGCCCCGGGAGGGGCGTCGTACAGGTGGCCGTAGGCGGCGTCGGCCTCCAGATGCCGGGCCAGCGGAGCGGCGAACCGCCGGAAGGCCGTGCACGCGAGGAACTGCCACAGCTCGTCCGGGCCGCCACCGCCGGTCACGGCCCGGTCACCGGCCGCCCGGATCACGCCCAGCGGATGACCGTGCAGCCGCACCAGCGCCAGCACGGGGCCTGCCGGGCGGACGGCTCCGCCGCCGGGTCCACGGAATTCGTACGGCCGGGCCAGATCGATCTCGACGACCCGGACCGGGATGTAGGCGGGCTGGGCGAGCAGCAACGGATCCACCGTCCAACGGGCACCGGGGGAGAGCCGCGGGGCGGTGATCACCCCGTGCTCCCTCTGGTCGGCGAGGGCGTCCGGGCGTGCGGCCGCTCGGAGAGCAGCGTCCGCAGCACCCGGCGGCCGTCGGATATCGCGTGCAGGTTGGAACGGCCGCTGCGGCGGGGCAGCTCGAGACTGGGAACCTCGGCGATGCGCAGGCCGGAACGGAGTGCGTGCGTGATCATCTCGGTTTCGATCTCGAAGCCGGTGGAGTGCAGGTCGAGATCCTTCAGGAAGCTGCGGCGGAAGGCGCAGAATCCATAGCAGAGGTCCGTCAGTGAGGCGTGGTAGAGGCGGTTCGTGGCCGTCAGCAGGACCTGGTTGCCCAGGCGCCGGATGCGGGTGATGTCGAGGGAGCCGCCACCGGCGATGAACCTCGACCCCTTCACGAAGTCGTAGCCGTTGTCGAGGAAGTGGAGGAAGTGGGGGATCTCCCCGGGCACCATGCTGCCGTCGGCGTCCATCATCACGATGTAGTCGCCCGTCGCGGAGAGGAAGCCGGTCCGCAGCGCGTTGCCCTTGCCCGGACCGCTCTGCCGGACCTGGCGGACGGTGGGCAGACAATCCGCGGCCATGTGCACCGTGGCGTCACTGGAGTCGCCGTCGACCAGGATGACCTCGTCGACGCAGTCCGGGATCTGTTCGAAGACCCAGGGAATGTTGCGCGCTTCGTTGCGGGCGGGCACGACGAGGCTCACGGTGGCGCGGGGTGGGGGCTGGTCCTCCGCCCGGCGCAGGGGGTGAGCCCGCCGGTCGCTGGACCTGCGGGAGCCGTGCTCGGAAGGGCCGCCGTTGGTGGAGGGCGGAGCGAAGACGGGGGGGTTGTTCAGGTCAGAAGAGCTCATGATGCCGGTGCCTCCCGGAGTCGGGCCGACGAGCCCTGGTCCGTATGTTTACGATGTATATCTACATCTTGGACCGTTATGCCCGTATGTCAAGGCGCGTCCCGCGGTTCAGCCCCTGACCAGCAACTGGAAATCGAACGCGTACCGGGAGGCGCGGTAGATGTGCGTCCCGTACTCGACCGGCCGGCCCGTGTCGTCGTACGCCGTGCGCTGCATGGTCAGCAGTGCGGCGCCCTCCCGCTCGTCGAGGAGGGCGGCCTCCCCGACGGTGGCGGAGCGGGCGCCGATGGTCTGGCGGGCGCTGTGCAGGGTGATGCCGGCGGAGCGCATCATCCGGTACAGGCCGGTCGACTCGAGCCTTGCCGTGTCCAGGTCGAGGAGACCGGCGGGGAGGTGGTTGCACAGGAAGGCCACGGGCTGGCCGTGCGTGGAGCGCAGCCGTTCCAGGACGGTCACCTGGCTGCCCTCCGCGACGCCGAGGGCGGCAGCGACGTCGGCGGGGGCCGGGACACTCTCGTTGCGCACGACGTGCGTGGCCGGGCCCTGTCCGGCCGCCTCCAGGTCGTCGTACAGGCTGCTGAGTTCGAGCGGGCGCTTGACCTGGCTGTGCACCACCTGCGTGCCGACCCCGCGCCGCCGCACCAGGAGGCCCTTGTCGACCAGGGACTGAATGCCCTGGCGGACCGTCGGCCGGGACAGCCCGAGGCGTACCGACAGGTCGATCTCGTTGCCGAGCAGGTCGCCCGGGGCGAGCACGCCGTGCTCGATCGCCGCCTCCAGCTGCTGGGCGAGCTGGTAGTACAGCGGCACCGGACTGCTCCGGTCCAGGGCGAAGTCCAGGGAGCTCAGTGCGGGGGTGGTCGCGGCACGTGGGTAGCCGCCGGTCTTCGCCATGTGGGCGTACCTCCCTCGGGGGGCGGGAGCGGGGTCGGAGGTGGTGGTGGCAGGCGGCGAGCCGGCAGCAGTACGGAGACGGGGCCACCCGCCTCAGGTTTTCGTACGGACCGGATTCGTCTCAGGCGCTCGTCGGCTCCGGAGCCCCCGCGAGCAGGGTCTCCACCTCGGCCTCGGTCGGCATCGCGGAGGAGCAGGCGAGGCGGGCGGCGACGTGGGCGCCGGCGGCGTTGGCGTACCGCATGGTGCGCTCCAGCTCCCAGCCCGAGAGCAGGCCGTGGCACAGGGCGCCGCCGAACGCGTCACCCGCGCCGAGCCCGTTGACGATCTCGACCGGGACGGGCGGGACCTGGGCCGTCGTGCCGTCGCGGTGCACGGCGAGGACACCCTTGGGTCCCTGCTTCACCACGGCCAGCTCCACACCCGCCGCCAGCAGTGCCTCGGCGCACGCCTGCGGTTCGCGCACGCCCGTGGCGATCTCGCACTCGTCGAGGTTGCCGACGGCGACGGTGGCGTGCCGGAGCGCTTCGGCGTAGTAGGGCCGGGCTTCCTCCGGATCCCGCCACGCCGTGTCGCTCCACAGTGCGGGCCGCCAGTCGAGGTCGAACACCGTCGTGCCCGCCTTGTCGCGGGACTTCAGGGCGGCGAGCGTCGCCGAGCGGCTCGGCTCCTCGCTGAGGCCGGTGCCGGTGATCCAGAAGATCCGGGCGGCGCGGATGGCGAAGTAGTCCAACTCGTCGGTGTGGATCGCGAGGTCGGGGGCGCTGGGGCGGCGGTAGAAGTACAGGGGGAAGTCGTCCGGCGGGAAGAGTTCACAGAACGTCACCGGGGTGGGGAGCCCGTCCACCGGTGTCACCCAGCGGTCGTCGACCCCGAACTCGCGGAGCTGCTGGTGGAGATAGACTCCGAACGGGTCGGCGCCGGTGCGGGTGATCACCGCGGTGGAGCGGCCCAGCCGGGCGGCGGCGACCGCCACGTTCGCGGCCGAACCCCCGAGAAACTTCCCGAAACTCTCCACGCGTGCCAGCGGCACGCCGGACTGCTGGGGGTAGAGATCGACTCCGATTCGGCCCATAGTGATCAGGTCGAAGAAATTGGCTGATCCGGCCATGCGCGACCTCCTCGAACTGTGCGGGGGGAGACGGGTCCCGCGGGACCTGCCGCCCCCAGGTGTAGGCCGCGGGGGGTCGCACTGTCAATGGTTTGTACTTACATTCGGACCTGCTTGTGAAATGATGTCTTAACAAAGTATTGACAGCGGCCGTGGCAAGGGATTGGATCCCGTCCCAGCGCAACTGCCGCGTTTTCGCGACACACGACCCGGGTCTTCCGAGGTCCCGGGCCCTGAAACCCCGTGATTGCTTTTTCAGTAGCCCAGTGAGGTGCAGGTAAGATGGACCGCTCTTCTCGCTTCCGCTCCCGCAGAATGACCCCGGTGGTGGCCGTCGCCGCGGCTGCGGCCCTGACCCTCGCAGGCTGCTCCAGCAGCTCTGGCGGCAAGAAGGCCGAGGAGAGCGAGGCCGGTGCCTCCGCGGGCAAGGCCACCACTCCTCGGATGACGGTCGCGCTGGTGACCCACCAGTCGCCCGGCGACACCTTCTGGGACATCGTCCGCAAGGGTGCCGAGGCCGCGGCCGCCAAGGACAACATCAAGCTCATCTACTCCGCCGACCCGAACGCGGGCAACCAGGCCAACCTGGTCCAGAACGCGATCGACCAGAAGGTCGACGGCATCGCCATCACCCTCGCCAAGCCGGACGCCCTCAAGGACGTCGTGGGCAAGGCGAAGGCCGCGAACATCCCCGTGGTCGGCCTCAACTCCGGTGTGAGCGAATGGAAGAAGCTCGGCCTGATGGAGTTCTTCGGCCAGGACGAGACCGTCGCGGGCGAGGCCCTCGGTAACAAGCTGAACACGACCGGCGCCAAGAACGCCGTCTGTGTCGTCCAGGAGCAGGGCAACATCGGCCTCACCCAGCGCTGCGACGGCGTGGAGAAGACCTTCTCCGGCAAGCTGCAGACGCTGTTCGTCAACGGCACCGACATGCCGTCCGTGAAGTCGACGATCACCGCCAAGCTCAAGCAGGACTCCTCCATCGACCAGATCATCACGCTCGGCGCCCCCTTCGCGCTGACCGCGACACAGTCGGTGTCCGAGGCCGGCAGCAAGGCGAAGATCGCCACCTTCGACCTCAACAAGCAGCTGACCGGCGCCATCGACCAGGGCACCATCGAGTTCGCCGTGGACCAGCAGCCCTACCTCCAGGGCTACCTGGCGATCGACTCCCTGTGGCTCTACAAGAACAACGGCAACTACATGGGCGGCGGTGAACAGCCGGTGCTGACCGGGCCGGCCTTCGTGGACAAGTCCAACGTCGACGCCGTGGCCGCGTTCGCCGCGAAGGGCACCAGGTGATGGGTATGACCCAGCACGCCGAGCCGGCGGTGACCACACCGCCGGCCCCCGGCCCGCAACAGACCGATGGACGTGCCTCCCAACGGCCGCTGGTGTTCAGGCTGTTGGCCCGTCCCGAGGTGGGTGTCTTTCTCGGCGCCGCCGCGGTGTACGTGTTCTTCCTGATCGCGGCACCGCCGGTGCGTGACGGCAGTTCGATGTCCACGATCCTGTATCAGTCGTCGACCATCGGCATCATGGCCCTGCCGGTCGCCCTGCTGATGATCGGCGGCGAGTTCGACCTGTCGTCCGGTGTCGCGGTGCTCACCTCGGCGCTCACCGCGAGCATGCTCAGCTACCAACTGACCATGAACGTGTGGGTCGGTGTGTTCGCCGCGCTGATCGTGTCGCTCGCGGTCGGCTTCTTCAACGGCTGGATGGTGGTCAAGACCGGGCTGCCCAGCTTCCTGGTCACCCTGGGCACCTTCCTGATCCTCCAGGGCGCCAACCTCGCGGTCACCAAGCTCGTGACCACCAACGTGGCCACCGACGACATCAGCGACATGGCCGGGTTCGACCAGGCGAAGAAGATCTTCGCCTCGTCCTTCGACATCGGCGGCGTCCAGGTGAAGATCACGGTCTTCTACTGGCTGGTCTTCGCGGCGATCGCCACCTGGGTGCTGCTGCGCACCAAGTACGGCAACTGGATCTTCGCGGTCGGCGGCAACAAGGAGTCCGCGCGCGCCGTCGGTGTGCCGGTGACCTTCACCAAGATCTCCCTGTTCATGCTGGTCGGCCTCGGCGCCTGGTTCGTCGGCATGCACCAGCTGTTCACCTTCAACACCGTCCAGTCCGGCGAGGGCGTGGGCCAGGAGCTCATCTACATCGCCGCGGCGGTCATCGGCGGCTGTCTGCTGACCGGCGGCTACGGCTCGGCGATCGGCCCGGTCTTCGGTGCCTTCATGTTCGGCATGGTGAACCAGGGCATCGTCTTCGCCGGCTGGAATCCCGACTGGTTCAAGGCCTTCCTCGGCGTCATGCTCCTCGGCGCCGTCCTGATCAATCTGTGGGTCCGCCAGTCGGCGACCCGGAGGTGACCCGCATGACAACCAACGAAACCGGCACCCACGGCGCCGTCCTTCCCGACAGCGACGCCGCCGCGCCGGACACGGACGCCCCGATCGTCGAACTGCGGGGGGCGGGCAAGTCGTACGGCAACGTCCGCGCCCTGCACAGCGTCGACCTCCAGGTCCGGCCCGGCCGTGTCACCTGCGTCCTCGGCGACAACGGCGCCGGCAAGTCCACCCTCATCAAGATCATCTCCGGGCTGCACCAGCACACCGAGGGCGACTTCCTCGTCGACGGCAC
>NZ_JAGMUK010000092.1 GCF_019049245.1 Streptomyces sp. AC555_RSS877
CCTGTCGACCGGTGGGCTCCTGGGAGGGGGCCGGGCGGACGCGGATCGCGTGGCAGTGGGCGGGGGCGGGGGCGGGGGTGGGGAGGGGGGCGGGCGGCGAGGCGGACACGGTCGGCGCGCAGGGCCGGCAGGACCAGCTCGCGCATCTCGGGGTCGTCCAGGGCGGGATGGAGGTAGCCGGCGAACTCGCCGACTTGCGCGAGGAAGTTTTCGTCGGACAGGCCGGTGGCCCGCCGCTGGCGTCCCCGGGCCGCTTCCGGCGATCCGCTGACGAAGAGGTGGGTGAGCTCGACCCCGGGCTCGGCGACCAGACGGTGGGCCAGTTCGTAGGCGAGTACGGCACCAAGGCTGTGCCCGAAGAGGGCCACCCTGTGGTCACCGGCGCCGAGCCGTTCCCGCAGCTGGGCCACGAGTCCGTCGACGGCACTGTGCACGTCCCGGTGGGGCTCGTCGTCGATCAGCCTTTCACGGCCGGGCAGTTGCAGAGGCAGGATCTCCAGCGCGTCCCCGGCCAGGGCGGCCCACGGGCGGTAGAACGAAGCGCCCGCTCCGGCATACGGAAGGCACACCAGCTTGATGGTGCCGGCTGTGTTGGTCTGGTCATCCGTGGGCATGGCCGTCGGTCTCTCCTTGGTGGTGGGGGGCGGTACGGGGGCTCACTGCTCCGGGGTCACTCGCCCATGGCCTCGATCAGGCTCGTCGGGCGCATGTCGGTCCAGTGCTCGTTGACGTGGTCCACGCAGGACTGGCGGCTGGCGGCGCCGTGGACGACCGTCCAGCCGGCCGGCACCTCGGCGAACGAGGGCCACAGGGAGTGCTGGCCCTCGTCGTTCACCAAGACGAAGTGCTCGATGCTGTCGTCGTCGAAAGGGTTGGTGGTCATCTCTCTCCTCCTGAGGGACTCGTGGTTACTTCCGGAGGTGGCTGTCCAGCACCGGGCCGATGCGGCCCAGTGACGTGGGACGGGTCATCTCTCCGTGGGTGCAGGGGATGTCGTGGTTGTGGATGCGGCCTTCGACGTACGGCTGCCAGGAGCCGTACCGACCGGGCACCGCGTCCGGATCCGCCTCGGCCGTGAAGAACAGCAGGTCGCCGCGGTACGAGGTGGGGGCGAACTCGCCGAGCAGACGGCGGTTGTTCGCCGTCACGACCACCAACGCGGCCAGTTCGGCGTCATCGAGGCTGCCGGGCATGTCGGGTACACGGCGGACCAGTTCGGCGAAGCGGCTGTCCGTCAGTGGTTCCGTCTCGTCCTCGGGCACCTCGCGGCCGAGGATGGAGAGGAGGCTGCGCAGCAGCGCCGGGCGATCGGACGGGTCGGGACCCCGCCGAAGCCAGGCGCCGGGGAAAGAGTCCAGCAGCGCGAGGAGTGCGACCTGCTCTCCAGCCGCCTGGAGGCCGACTGCCACGTCGTACGCGACGAGGCCGCCCATGGAGTAGCCGAGCAGGTGGTATGGGCCGTGCGGCTGGATCTCACGGATGCGGGCGGTGTGCTCGGCCACCACCTCGGCCAGGCTGCCGGTCGGCTGCCGGCCCGGAATCAGACCACCGGACTGCAGCCCGTACAGCGGGCGGCACGGGTCGATGTGGCGGGCGAGCCCCGCGAATCCCCAGGACAGGCCGGAGGCCGGAGGGAGGCAGAAGAGGGGGGAGCGGTCGCCTCGGGTGCGCAGGGGGAGCACGGAGCCCAGAGGCGCCGTACCGGACTCGCCGGGTCGGTGGGTACGCGACCCTTCGGGGGCCTCCGGCTCGGCTGCACGCCGGGCCAGGGCCGCCACGGTCGGTGTGTCGAAGAGGGCGCGCAGGGGCAGTGCGGTGCCCAGCTCGGCACGGATGCGCGAGGTAAGACGGGGGGCCAGCAGAGAGTGGCCACCGAGGTCGAAAAAACTGTCGTGGACGCCGACGTGAGCCGCGGTGAGTCCGAGGACCTCGGCGAAGATCCCCCGCAGGGTGTCCTCCCGCTCCGTACGCGGCTCCGTCTTCGCGGCGAACCGTGCGTCCGGCGCGGGCAGCGCCTTGCGGTCGAGCTTGCCGCTGGCGGTGCGGGGCAGCGAGCCGAGGCTGACGAACGCCGAGGGAGCCATATGGGCGGGGAGGGCCCGGGCGAGGTGCTCGCGGAGGTCGTCGGCGGTCTTCGGCGCCTCCCCTGCGGTCCGGTGGGGGCTGGTCGCGCTGTTCCCTGCGCTCCCTACGGGGCCCGGCTCGGGGCCCGTCGCCCCCGCGGGCTGGGGGCCTGCTTCGGCTCCCGGTGGTGCCCCTTCGGCGGAACCACGTACGCGATGAGTTGTTTCTCGCCGCGGCCGTCCTCCCGTACCGTGACCGCTGCCTGCGCGACGGCGGGATGGGTGGCGAGTACGGCCTCGATCTCGCCCGCATGGGCCCGCACACCAGCGCCGACGACCCGTCCCGCTACCGTCCGGCCGAGGAGGCCGAGCACTGGCGTGGGCGCGACCCGATCGCCCGACTGGAGACCCGGCTGCGCGACCGCGGCCTGCTCACCGAGGACGACATCACCACCACGGCGGCCGAGGCCGAGGAGTACGCGGCCGGCCTCCGCACCCGCCTCGCCGAGGACCCCGCCCTGGACCCGCTCGCCCTGCTCGACCATGTGTTCAGCGCCCCGACCCCACAACTGATCGAGCAACGGGCCGCCCTGCGTGCCGAGTTGGAAGGAAGCTGACATGACGGTGACGACTCGGGCGACGGCCACGTCGAGTGCGACGGCCACCACGATGGCGAAGGCCCTGAACTCCGCCCTGCGGGACGCGCTCGACGCGGACGAGCGGGTCGTCGTCTTCGGGGAGGACGTCGGCCGGCTCGGCGGAGTCTTCCGGATCACCGACGGGCTCGCGGACACCTTCGGCGAACGGCGCTGCTTCGATACCCCGGCCTGCGAGGCGGGCATCGCGGGCCTCGCGGTCGGCACGGCGATGGCCGGGTTCCGGCCCGTCGTGGAGATGCAGTTCGACGCGTTCGCCTACCCGGCGTTCGAACAGATCGCCTCGCACATCGCCAAGCTCCGCAACCGCACACGCGGTGCCCTCACCCTCCCCCTCGTCATCCGCGTCCCCTACGGCGGCGGAATCGGCGGAGTCGAGCACCACAGCGACTCCAGCGAGGCGTATTACGCGCACACGGCGGGCCTGAAGGTCGTCACCCCCGCGACGGTGGCTGACGCGTACTCACTCCTGCGGGAGGCCATCGACGACCCGGACCCCGTGGTGTTCCTGGAACCCAAGCGCCATTACTGGACGAAGGACGACGTCCGACTACCGTCACGCACCGAGCCGTTCGGCACCGCAGCGGTCCGCCGCCCCGGCACCGCCGCCACACTCGTCGCGTACGGTCCGTCGGTCGCCGTCGCCCTGGAGGCCGCCGGGGAGGCGGCGACCGAGGGCATGGACATCGAGGTACTGGACCTGCGCACCCTCGTCCCGCTCGACGACCACGCCCTCACCGAGTCGGTACGGCGCACTGGCCGCTGCCTGGTCGTGCACGAGGCACAGGGCTTCGCCGGGGTCGGCGCCGAGATCGCCGCACGGGTCCAAGAACGCTGCTTCGACGCTCTGCGGGCCCCCGTGCTGCGCGTCACGGGCCTCGACATCCCCTACCCGCCACCGCTGCTGGAGAGCGCGCATCTGCCGGGTGCTGGGCGGGTGCTGGAGGGGTTGCGGCGACTGCTGCCCGACGGCGGACAGCCGGGCGCGGGCGTACGACGGGCGTTTCGGGTGCCCACCGCCGGGGCGGGCACCGACAGCCGGACCGTACGAACCTTCCGACTGCCGGACCTGGGTGAAGGTCTGGCGGAGGCTGAGGTACTGGAATGGACGGTCGCCGTGGGCGATCACGTCACCCACGACCAGACCGTGGCCGAGGTTGAGACGGCCAAGTCCGTCGTCACGCTGCCCAGCCCGTTCGCCGGGACGGTGACCGCCCTGCACTGCGCTGCCGGAGAGATCGTCAAGGTCGGGGCGCAGCTGATGTCAGTGGCGCAGACTTCGGGGGAGGGTGGGGCGAGTAAGGACTCGTCTGCTGCGGCAGGCTCGAGTGCGGACACATCTCCCGAGACCGAGTCGGGGGCAGTGCTCACGGGGTACGGAACCGGAGCGCGCAGTGGCCTCGTGGGGAACAAGGCCGGCCCCTCGGGGAACGGTGAGCTCGAAACCTCTCATCAGCCGGGCATCCGCATCCCCCTCGACGCAACCGCCGAGAAGTTCCTCCGCGCCCACCGCGACACACCCGCCATCACCATCTGGACGGACGCCGATGCCACTGGTCTGCTCACTGCCCGCGACACCCACGGCACGGGTCTGCTTCCGCTGCTGGCCCAGGCCTGCCTCACCGGGCTCGCCGCCTTCCCCGAACTGAACGCCCGGGTGGACACCGGCCGGGCGGAGATCGCCCGGCTGCCGCACGTGCACCTCGGCTTCGCCGCTCAGACCGACCACGGCCTGGTCGTTCCCGTCGTGCGGGACGCCGACCGGCTGCCGCTCGACGCTCTCGCCGCCGAACTGCGCCGCCTCACCGACCTCGCCCGGCGTGACGCGGTCCCCGCCGGCCACCTCACCGGCGGCACCTTCACCCTCAACAATTACGGTCCCCTCGGGGTCGACGGTGCCACCCCGATCCTCAACCACCCCCAGACGGCGATGCTCGGCTTCGGTCGCCTCGTCGACCGTCCCTGGGTGGTGGACGGCCGCGTGGAGGTACGCAAGGTCGTTCACCTGTCTCTGACCTTCGAGCACCGCGTCTGCGACGGCGGCACCGCGGCCGGATTCCTACGCCATGTGATGGCGGGCATCACTGCCGCATAACGCCCCGGAACAAGCCAATGAGGAATCAGAACAGCTCGACCCGCTCACGGCGCCGCCGGCTGACCCCCGCGGCGGCCCCGACCTCGGGGCGGAGTGCGAGACGGCTCGACGTCGCCGGCATGTCCCGCAACGCTTCGACATTGGTGACAGTGGGTAACCATGTGCGGATGCCGTCGGGAGCAATGGAGCGTGCTGCGACGCAGATCGGCCAGCACCGAGTCAGCACGCCACCAACCCCGTGCTGGTTCGGTGCTGACTTCGGGGGTCGGAATCACAGAAAGCCGCAGGTCCTAGCCTCGGTCGAATGAGTTGTCGTACCACTCGACGGTGGTGCCGATCAGACTGGCGGCGACGATGCCTTGAGACTGGCGGGGGTTTCCGGGGATGGGGGAGCGGTCGCGGGGGAGGACATCGATACCACTTCCAAGCGGTTGGCGGGGACGTATGCGTGTCGCCATACCGCAGGAATCCGCAGATCAGTGTCACATCTGGCGGGACACCATAGTTCTGCGTGCGAGGGTGCGTGCGGCCACCATGAGGGTTTCCGCGGGGGGAGATCGTCGAGTGCCCGGCACAGCGCGCCGCGCGATCTCTGTGGCCACCTTCGCACCGGGACGGCCTCCAGGCCTTCGCACCCTCTTTGCCGCCGTGTGAAACCTGTGTGACAGAAGCGTTGACTGGGTCGCGCACGAGAACCTATGTTCTGGCCGAGCTTACGAACCATGTTCGAAATACCGACAGAGTGTGAACTGTCGATGCGTTCCCCACCCCCAGCTCCAGTCCCAGAGGGAGTAGTCCGTGAGACCTGCGCTCACCCGTCGAGCGGTCCTCGGCATGATGGCCGGCTCGGCCGCCGCCACCTTCACCGGCGTCTCCGCCGGTACCGCCCACGCCGCCGTGCCCGCGTCACCCGGTGTGACGTACACGAACAACATCGCCGAGCAGCGGGCCGACCCGCACATCTGGAAGCACACCGACGGCTTCTACTACTTCACCGCCACGGTGCCGGCGTACGACCGCATCGTGCTGCGCCGCGCCACCACGATCCAGGGGCTCTCCTCAGCCACCGAGACGACCATCTGGACCAAGCACGCCAGCGGTGCGATGGGCGCCCACATCTGGGCTCCGGAGATCCACTTCATCGACGGCAAGTGGTACATCTACTTCGCCGCCGGTGACGCCAACAACATCTGGAAGATCCGGCCCTACGTCCTGGAGTGCACCGCCGCGAACCCGATCACGGGCGCCTGGGCGGAGAAGGGGCGTATCGCACTGCCGCTCGACACCTTCTCCCTGGACGCGACGACGTTCGTCGTGAACAGCACCCGCTACCTCTCCTGGGCGCAGAACGACCCGGCCGTCGGCTCCGGCACCAACATCTACATAGCGCAGATGTCCAGCCCGTGGACCATCACCGGCACTCCGGTCATGCTCAGCCGGCCGACCGCCTCGTGGGAGACCGCCGGAGGCCAGACGGTCAACGAGGGCCCGGCCGTGATCCAGCGCAACGGCAAGGTCTTCATGACCTTCTCGGCCAGCGCCACCGACGCCAACTACTGCATGGGCATGCTGACCGCCTCCGCGTCGGCCAACCTGCTCAGCGCCTCGTCCTGGGCCAAGTCCGCCGGTCCGGTCTTCGCCAGCAACGCCGCCACCAGCCAGTACGGTCCCGGCCACAACCAGTTCACGGTCTCCGAGGACGGCAAGTCGGACATCCTCGTCTACCACGACCGCAGCTACAAGGACATCAGCGGCGACCCCCTCAACGACCCCAACCGCCGCACCCGCGTCCAGAAGATCTACTGGAAGGCCGACGGCACACCCGACTTCGGCATCCCGGTCGCCGACGGTCTCACGCCGATCAGGCTTTCCTCGTACAACTTCCCCGACCGGTTCATCCGGCACTGGGAGTTCCGCGCCAAGACCGAGCCGAACGTCTCCCCGCTGGCCGACTCGCAGTTCCGGGTCGTCACCGGTCTCGCCGGCAGCGGCACCGTCTCCCTGGAGTCGGCCAACTTCCCCGGCTACTTCCTGCGCCACAAGAACTTCGAGGTGTGGGTGGAGAAGAACGACGGGACGGCTACGTTCCGCAGTGACGCCTCCTTCACCGCCCGGGCCGGCCTCGCCGACTCCGCCGGGGTCTCCTACGAGTCGTACAACTTCCCGGGCCGGTACATCCGCCACTACGAGTACCTGCTGCAGGTCCAGGCTCTCAGCACGGCGACCGACCGGGCCGACGCCACCTTCTACACCCAGTGAGCCACAGCCCCGGCCCGTTACCCCTCAGCGGCTCCGAACCGTACGGTTCGGAGCCGCTGAGGGGTAACGGGCCGGGGCAGGACGAGCCAGGCAGGACTCAGTCGTCGTTTCTGGTGTTCTTGCTCGGCAGGAACGTCTGGCGTGCCCAGAGGCTCAGCAGCGCCGTCCCACCGACCAGCAGCGGCACCGGGTCGCGGGCCGGAGGAGCCAGGACGTATCCCAGCGCCGCGACCGTGCAGACCGTCAGGGGAATGAACGCCGCCGCACCCTCCATCCCCCATCGCAACGTCGGCTGAGCAGTGTCGAGGACGCTCGCCCCGCCGGGCAACCAGGGGCCGACGGCAACCACCAGCAGGCCCGCGGTGTTGCAGGTGTCGACCAGCTGACAGGACATCGCCTCAGGGTGGTGCGGGCCGGCCGTCCACAGTCGCAGGGTGTCGCCGATCAGCATGAGGGACAGCCCGACGATCCCCACCCACAAGGTGACTCTCTGGTCGCTCCGTACGAGGCGGCGCAGGGCGAAGAGGAAGCTGAGGAACACGACCTCCGCGGTCCAGAGGACACCGACCATCCCCGTCCCCAGCCGCCAGCCGTCAGTGGCCCCTCGCAGCAGTACCCATCCCGTCATGAACACGGCCCCGGCTGTGACGACCCCGTCGAGCACGCGCCGCAGCAACACGTGTCGGCCTTTGCCGGCATCGGCCGCGACCACCAGACCGGCCATCCCCAGACCGACCGTCAGCGTCACTCCGGTGACCACCACCGAACCGAGCAGCGATCGGTCGTACCGCCCCGAACCCGGAGGGTGAGCCGACAGTACGTTGACCGTCCCCCGGTACACCCCCCCGGCTACCGCCGAACCTCCCAACAGCAGCAGACGCGTCCGCACCCGTCCGCTCGCCCCCCACGCACGGAGTCCCAGGGAGATCGCCAAGCCCCAGCAACCGGTGGACGGCCCGAAAGCCACCATCTGCGCCACCGCGCTCCCGGCCGCCCACGGGCCGCCGAAAGTCAGCACCGCTCCCACGAGGCAGGCCACGCCCACCGCGCCCCAGGCCCACGCCCCTGTCCGATGGCGGTGGCCCGCCCGGACCCTGAGTACGTCCGGCGACTTCCCCAACCCCGACATCAGGCGCGCCTTTCCACCGGTACCCCCGCCCGCAAGGCCTTTCCCGCAGCCCTCGGTCCATGCAGAGACCGTAGAAGACGCGCCACCTGCCCGAACTGAACTATCGGCTCATTCACTCGTACTGCGTAAACGATGCTTACGGGGCACGGGGGGTGCATGCCCGGCAGCGGGGGCCGGGCGGTCGGGCCTGGCGAACCGGCGGCTGAAGTGGGCCGCTGGAGCGCGGCGCACAAGGAGCGTAGTGCGGGAAAACCCGCTCTGACCTCAGCGAACGGAACGCATTCCGCGCACAAAGATGCGTCAGTACGTCGTTGACCGGCGATCCCCGACAGGGCCAGGGTGAGGGAGCCACATCGGATCCCGACCACCCGTTTTCCGGTCACCGAACTGCGTGCAGGAGGCCGTGATGCTCCAGACAGACACCCGCGAACACACCGACTTCGCGGACGACCACGAGGGCGCCGCCGCGACGACGACCGCGGCCGCCGCGCCGGACGCACCGGCGGTCTGCCGCGAACTCCTCTTCCAGCGCTGCCTCTGGTGCGGCACCCCGGCCTACCGCCGTTCGTTCTGCCGTGCCTGCGGGTCCACGGCCTTCAAACGGGAGCGCAGCGAGGGCTCCGGGGTCGTCGTGCGCCGGTACGGCCATGTTCCGCACAACACCTGGTTCGTCGCGATGGACGAGGGCTTCAACCTGCTCTGCCAGGTCACCGGGACGGCACCGATCGCGGTCGCGGTGGGGATGCGAGTGAACGTCGTACGGTCCGTCGCGCCCGTCGGCCAAGGCCTGCCCCTCGTCGAACTCCCCCATCCGGCACCGACTCCGGAGCGCTGGTGGTGACGGGAAGCGGCCGGGACACGGTCACCTCGCAGACACAGGACGATCAGAGAGGAGGGTGCGTGGGCACCCAGCACAACGCACCGGACGGACGGGCCGGCGTTCTCGACGGAACGGGGCGCGGCGCGCTGGACGGTCTGCGCATCGCCGACTTCTCCCGGGTCCTCGCGGGGCCCTACGCCACGATGCTCCTCGCCGACCTGGGCGCCGACGTGGTGAAGGTGGAACGGCCGGGTATCGGGGACGACACCCGGGCCTGGCACCCTCCTGCCGACCACGACGGCACGTCGACCTACTTCCTCGGCGTCAACCGGAACAAGACGTCCGTCGTCCTGGACCTCACGACCGACGCGGGCGTCGAGCAGGCCCGCGCCCTGGTCGCCGAGTCCGACGTCCTGGTGGAGAACTTCCGTCCCGGCACGATGGAACGACTGGGGCTCGGCCCTCGCGAACTCCGCGCCCGGCACCCGGAGCTGATCTACTGCTCGATCAGCGGTTTCGGCAGCGGCGAGGGCGCGGAGATCCCCGGATACGACCTGCTCGTGCAGGCCGTCGGCGGGCTGATGAGCGTGACCGGCGACGCCGCCGGGGAGCCGATGAAGGCGGGTGTGGCCCTGGTCGACGTGATCACCGGGCTGCACGCCTCGCTCGGCATTCTCGCGGCCCTGCGGCACCGGGACGCCACCGGGGAGGGGCAATGTGTGGAGGTGAACCTGCTCGGCTCGCTGCTGTCGGCCCTGGTCAACCAGGCGTCGGCGTTCGCCGTCGCCGGTGTGGTTCCGGGCCGTATGGGCAACGCGCACCCGAGCATCGCCCCGTACGAGACCTTCCCGGCGGCCGATCGCCCGATCGCGATCGCGGTGGGCAACGACCGGCAGTTCGCGGCGCTCGCCAAGGCTGTCGGGGAGCCCGGTCTCGCTGCCGACGACCGCTTCCGCACCAATGCCGACCGGGTCGCCCACCGCACCGCCCTGCGGGACATCCTGACCGAACGGCTGGAGGGCGCCGGCGCGGATCACTGGTCGGCCGTCCTGCTGGCCGCGGGCGTGCCCGCCGGACCGGTCAACACGCTCGACGAGGCATTCGCCTTCGCCCACAAGCTCGGCCTTCCCGGCATCGTCGACATCCCCGCCGCACGCTCCGACGGACAAGACGGGACGCAGGGCGTGCCCTTCCGCCAGGTCGCGAGCCCCATCGCGCTGAGCGGCACGCCGGCGCAGTACCGCCTGCCGCCGCCGCGCCTGGGCCAGCACACCACCGAGATTCTCCACCGTCTTTCCGACCACGTCTCCGCGCCGAACGATGCGGCCGGCTGACCTCTCCGGCGCGGACACCGCGACCGAACCGATCACCACAACCTCCAGGAGCTCACGATGAGCGGCGCCAAGCCGATGAAGGACCCTCTCGACCTGCTTGACCTCTCCTCCACATTCAGCGACGAGGAGCGGGAGATCCAGGCCACCGTCGCCAAGTTCCTCGCCGACCGGGTGCGCCCGCACATCGGCGAGTGGTTCGAGAACGCCCACTTCGCTCGCGAACTCGCCCCGGAACTGGGCAAGTTGGGCGTGCTCGGCATGCACCTCGAAGGGTACGGCTGTGCCGGCACCAACGCCGTCAGCTACGGACTGGCCTGCCTGGAGCTGGAGGCGGCGGACTCCGGCTTCCGCAGCTTCGTCTCCGTGCAGGGCTCGCTGTCGATGTTCTCCATCTGGAAGTGGGGCTCGGAGGAGCAGAAGCAGGAGTGGCTGCCCCGGCTCGCCGCCGGTGAGGCCATCGGCTGCTTCGGCCTGACGGAGCCCGACTTCGGCAGCAACCCCTCCGGGATGCGCACCAGGGCCGTCCGCGACGGTGATGACTGGATCCTCAACGGCTCCAAAATGTGGATCACCAACGGTGGTATCGCCGATGTGGCCACCGTCTGGGCACAGACCGAGGACGGCATCCGCGGCTTCCTCGTGCCTCGCGGGGTGCCCGGCTTCACCACGCAGGACATCAAGCAGAAGATGTCCCTGCGCGCTTCCATCACCTCGGAGCTCTATTTCGACAACGTACGGCTGCCCGACTCGGCGCGGCTGCCCCTCGCGGAGGGCCTGCGCGGACCGCTGTCCTGTCTGAACGAGGCCCGCTTCGGCATCCTGTTCGGCGCGGTCGGTGCGGCCCGCGACTCGATCCAGGCAGCCATTCAGTACGCCGACTCCCGTATCCAGTTCGACAAGCCGATCAGTGGTTTCCAGCTCACCCAGAAGAAGCTCGCCGACATGAGTGTGTCCGTGGGCAACGCCGCGCTTCTCGCCGTGCACCTGGGCCGGCTCAAGGACCAGGGCCGCATCAGGCCCGAGCAGATCAGCGTCGGCAAGCTCAACAACGTGCGGGAAGCGATCGCCATCGCACGGGAGTGCCGCACCATCCTGGGGGCCAACGGCATCTCCCTGGAGTACTCGCCGCTGCGCCACGCCAACAACCTGGAGTCCGTGCTGACGTACGAAGGAACCAGCGAGATGCACACCCTGGTCGTCGGTCAGGCGATCACCGGCCAGGCGGCGTTCCGCTGACCGGGACGCCGGCCGCGACGCCGACCGTGACGGCTGAGAGAAGACACCCGTGAACATCGTCGTACTGGTCAAGCAGGTCCCGGACTCCGGTGCCGAACGCACCCTGTCCCAGGCCGACCACACCCTCGACCGCGAGGACGCCGAACTCGTCCTGGACGAGATCAACGAGCGGGCCGCCGAAGAGGCGTTGACGCTGAAGGAGACGACGGACGCCCACGTCACCGTCGTCTCCATGGGCCCCGACTCCGCGCTCGACGCCATCCGCAAGGTCCTGGCGATGGGCGCCGACCGGGGGATCCACATCTGCGACGACAGACTGCGCGGCGCCGACGTGCTGACCACCGCGAAGGTCCTGGCGGCGGCCGTGCGAACAATGGAGGACGTCGATCTGGTGCTCGCCGGCGACGCCACCACCGACGGCCAGGCGAGCGCGGTCCCCGCAGTCGTCGCGGACCTGCTCGGCCTGCCGCAGGTGACCCACGTGCGCAAGCTCGACGTGGACCTGGACGAAGACGCGGGACGGGTGCGCGCCGAGCGCGAGACCGAGGACGGCGAGTCGACGCTGGACGCCCCGATGCCCGCGCTGGTCAGCGTCACCGAGAAAATCAACGAGCCGCGCTACCCCTCCTTCAAGGGGATCATGGCCGCCAAGAAGAAGCCGGTGGACACGGTCGACCTCGACGATCTGTTCCCCGACGGGGACGAGGCCGGGTTCCTCGTGAGCCGCACCCGTGTCGTGGAGGCCGTCCCGCGTCCGCCGCGAACCGCGGGAACCCGCGTCACTGACGACGGTTCGGCCGGCCGGCAGCTCGCCGCGTACCTGATCGCCCAGAAGCTCGTCTGAACCGCCCGACCAGGAGACAGGCCCCCATGCCCGAAGTCCTCGTACTCGTCGACCACGACGGGGAACGTGTCAACAAAGCGACATACGAACTCCTGGCCGCCGCACGGCGGCTGGGGGACCCGGCCGCCGTCGTCGTGGGAATTCCCGGCACAGCGACGCGCCTCACGGAATCCCTCGCCCGCCACGGCGCCACGAGCATTCTCGTGGCGGAATCCACCGACGTGGCCCAGTTCCTCGTCACGCCCGCCGTCGACGCCCTGGAGCTCGCGGTCCGGGAAACCGCTGCCGCCGCCGTTCTGGTCTCCGCCACGACGGACGGCAGGGAAGTGGCCGGGCGTCTCGCCGCGCGGCTGGACGCGGGGCTGCTGGTCGACGCGGTCGACCTGGACTCGTCCGGGCTGGTCACCCAGATCGTCTTCGGCGGGTCCTACACCGTGCGCTCCCAAGTCACCCACGGCATACCGGTGATCGCCGTGCGTCCGGGCGCCTTCGAGCCGGAGGAGCATCCCGGAGAGGCAGGGAGGCGGGAACTGACCCTGCCGCCGATCGCCCCCGCGGCGTCCGCACGCATCACCGCACGGCGCGCCGCCCCCGCGGGCGACCGACCCGGACTCACCGAGGCGACCGTCGTGGTCTCCGGAGGCCGCGGTGTGGCAGGAGCGGACGGTTTCAAGGTGGTGGAGGAACTGGCCGACGCTCTGGGAGGTGCCGTGGGCGCCTCGCGCGCCGCGGTCGACGCCGGCTACTACCCGCACCAGTACCAGGTCGGGCAGACCGGCAAGACCGTCTCGCCGCAGCTGTACATCGCCCTGGGCATCTCCGGGGCCATCCAGCACCTCGCCGGGATGCAGACCTCCAAGACGATCCTCGCGGTCAACAAGGACCCGGAGGCACCGATCCTCGGCCTCGCCGACTACGGCGTGGTGGGCGACCTGTTCTCGGTCGCTCCCCAGCTCACCCAGGAAATGGCCGCCCGCCGCGCAGCCAACTGACGTCGAGCCCTGTGCCCGGGGCCGGAGCGCTGAGTGCGCTCCGGCCCCCTTCGGGCTCCAAGCATCCAGCAGCCGGTCAGGGCCCGCCCGGCGTGAGTTGCTCCACCGTCAGTGCATCGGCGCCCGCGTCAACGGCCGCCTGGGCAGAGGGGCCGTCCGGACCCGCCTTCTCGGGGAGCCTGATGCGGCGGCAGACGGAGACACTCAAGCCCCGGAGCCGCGCACCTCCTGCTCCTGGAGGACCAGCCTCGCGAGTGAGCCGAGTTGGGCACCTCGCTGTGCGCCGCGCGCCCAGGCCCGGACAGATGCCGGTCGCCACGGCCGAACCACTCAGACTCGCGCGCCGTCGTCGGCACCTCGGCTCAAACGCGGCCCGACTCCTTCCAGCCGACTCTTCAGCACGCACGCCGGGCGTGGGGCGCTCCCCCAGAGGGACCGCCGGGCCCGCAGCCCCGCGCCAGCCCCCGTGTGATGTTCAGTGACGGCGCCCCCAGCGCCCCCAGCGCCCCCAGCGCCCCCAGCGCCCCCAGCGCCCCCAGCGCCCCCAGCGCCCCCAGTGCCCCCGGCGCCCCAGCGCCCCCAGTGCCCCGGAGTCCCGGCGCCCAGGCGTCCCGGGGACCGCACACCGCAGTTGCCGCCGCCACCCGTACTCGCCGTTCGGCGCAGCAGGACCGCACCGTCTTGGACCGGATCCGGAAACAGTGTGGATGCTCCGTGACGACGGCGGGCGTGCGGGACGCCCGCACACGTGGGGCACCCCGTCGCCGCAGGCTCTCAAACCCTCAGGCCGCCTGGTAGCTGAAGAACCCCTGCCCCGACTTACGGCCCAGCAGCCCCGACTCGACCATGCGGCGCAGCAGCGGGGGAGGAGCGTACAGCGGTTCCCGGTACTCCTCGTACAGGGCCTCGCCTATCGCCGCCACGGTGTCCAGGCCGATGAGGTCGGCGAGGCGCAGCGGGCCCATGGGGTGTGCGCAGCCGGCGGTCATCCCCGTGTCGATGTCCTCCGCCGTCGCGGTGCCGGAGCTGACCATCCGTACCGCCGCCAACAGGTAGGGGATCAGCAGGGAGTTCACGACGAAGCCCGCGCGGTCCTGCGTGACGATCGTCTTCTTGCCCAGAACCTCGCCTGCGAAGGCACGCACGCGCTGCTCCGTGGCTTTCGAGGTCTGCAACGAGGGGATGACCTCGATCAGTGGCATGAGAGGGACCGGGTTGAAGAAGTGCAGGCCGACCACCGCCTCCGGTCGTCCGGTCGCCGCCGCGAGCCGGGCGATGGGGATCGAGGAGGTGTTGCTGGCCAGGATGGCGGCCGGGTCGGTGACGATCTCGTCCAGTTGCCGGAACAGTGCCGTCTTGGCCTGCTCGTTCTCGACGGCGGCCTCGACGACCAGGTCGGCCCCGGCCAGCCGGGAGAGGTCGGCGGTGACGGAGATTCCGGCCAGGACGTGTGCGCGGTCGCCGGGGGCGATGGTGCCGCGTTTCTCCGCCTTGAGCAGGGAGTCCGCCACGCCGGCGAGTCCGGCACGAGCCCTGTCCTCGGTCACGTCGCACAACGTGACGTGCAGTCCGGCACGGGCGCAGACCTCGGTGATGCCCCGGCCCATCTGCCCGGCGCCGACGACCCCCACGTGCTTGATCGATGTCATGTGTTCCTCCGCCTGTTCCAACGCCCGGCGGCGGTCGACCGACGCCGCCACGGTCTGTGGTGCCGTGTTGAGCGTAGGACGGGAACACCCCCTCTGACCTGCTCCGACAGTGCGTCATCCGCGCACAAACATGCGCTCGGGCGGACCTGACGGACCTGACGGACCCGGCGGCGCTGCCGAGCAGAGGGCCGAGACGCCCTCAGTGGACTGCGGATCACGGAATGGGCCCCGCGCGGGTGCCGTGGAGGCTCCCTGGCCGGCGCCGCCTCGCCGCCGGGAGCTCCCGCCCGCACCCCGCACCCCGCACCGGAGCACCGCTGCTTCAGCCGGCGACGACCGTGGCGGCGGCGGCCTCGCGCAGCCGGCGGATCAGGCCGCGCACCGCGGGCGAGGTCTCGCCCCTGCGGTAGGCGCCCACCAGCCGGGTGGTCAGGGACACGTCCGCCAGCGGACGGTAGGCCACCCCGGGGATGTGCACGCGGCGCAGGGAATCAGGGACCAGAGCCACCGCGAGACCACCGCCCACCAGCGTCAGAGCCGCGATGAAGTCCCGCACCGGGGGAGCGCACCGCGGGCTGAACCCGCCTTGCTGCGCCACCTCGAGGATCTGGTCGCGGCAGCCGTACTCCTCGTCGAAGTGCGGGGCCACGAACCGTTCGTCGCGCAGCTGCGCCGCCGATATCGCCTCGTACGCCGCCAGCGGAGCTCCGGCCGGCAGCGCCAGGACGACCTCCTCGGTGAGCAGGCAGGTGGCCGTGACTTCGGGCGGGTACTCCGGCCGCCAGCGCAGGAAGCCGACGTCGATGTCCCCGCAGGCCAGCGCTTCCAGTTGGGCCGGTGTCTCCAGCTCGCGCACCTGTACGGTCAGCTCGGTGCCGGGGGCCGCGCAGCGGGTGAGGACGTCGGTCAGCACTCCGGAGAACGTGGCTGAGGCGACGTACGCGATCTGGGCGTGCCCCAATTCCCCGCGACCGGCGCGACGGCCCACGGTCTCGGCGCGGGAGACCTGGGCGAGAGTCAGCCGGGCCTCTTCGAGAAAAAGCCGCCCGGCGCTGGTGAGCGCCGGGCGGCTGCGCCGTCCGCGGTCGATCAGCCGCACGCCCAAGTGCGACTCCAGGGCCCTGATCTGGGCGCTGAGCGCCGACGGGGCAAGATGCAGACGGTCCGCCGCCCGCGCGAAGTGCAGTTCCTCCGCGACGGTGACGAACGATTCCAGCCAGCGCAGTTCCACCGGCTCCTCCATCCTGCCGGGCCCGTACTGACGTGAGTACGGGCCGTGTGCACGGCTTGTGTGAAGCACCCCGCGGCGGCGTCAGGGCAGAACAGGCCCGCCGCGGGGTGAGTACGGGGTTTTGGGGGCATGGCCGGTCAGAGGGCGTCCGGACGCTCGCCGGGGCCTCGGTTCAGGGGAGGACGACGTAGTTGCTGAACCCGCCGTCGCGGTCCTGGAGCCCCGAGATCGCCTCGTTGACCTTGGCCAGCGGGAACGGCTTGGCCTGCAGGTAGGACAGGTCCAGGGCGCCGGTGCCGACCATGTCGGCGAGTTCCTGCCCCTGGGCGGTGCTGAACCAGTTGGAGCCGATCAGCTGGACCTGCTCGTCCATGAGCCACTTCACGTCCACGGGCAGCCGGTCGGCCACTCCGCCGACGTTCACGACCCGGCCGCCCCTTCGGACGCCCTGCATGGAGTCGAGCATCGTCTCCACCGGAGCCTTGGCGCCGAGTGCGCTGATCACGTAGTCCGCGCCCTCGCCGCCGGTGCGGGACTTCGCCCACTCGCCGGTGGAGCCGTCACCCAGCCGGAAGACCTCGACCCGGTCCGGGGCCAGTTCCTTGACGCGCTTGAGGAGTTCCTCGTTGCGGCCGGTGCCGAGGATCCGGGACGCCCCGGAGGCCAGCGCGAGCACGGTCGACGCGACACCGAGGGTTCCGGTGATCCCGTCGATCAGCGCGACCTGGCCGGGCCCTGCGGCGGCGTTCTTGAGGGCGCCGTAGGACGTGCCGATGTAGCCGAGCTTTCCGGCCTGCTCGAACGTCATGTTGTCCGGGATGTTGACGATCGAGGACTGCGGGGCGGTCATGTACTGCGCGAAGCCGCCGTACGGATACAGGTCGAAGATCCGCTGTCCGTCACGGGAGGTGCTGAAGTAGCCGTTCAGTGTGAAGTAGCGGCACCGGCTCAGTTCACCGCCCCGGCACACCTGGCAACTACCGCACCCGCGCAGGGGATTGACGTAGACCCGGTCACCCGGCTTGGTGTTCAGCACCGCCTCGCCGACGGCTTCGACCACGCCGGAGGCGTCCAGGCCGAAGATGGCGGGGAACTTGGGCAACGGCTGGTGCGGGAACCAGGTGGGCCAGTTGTTGATCACGTTGGCCATGTTCGGCACGATCCCGCACGCCTTGACCCGCACCAGTACGTCGGTCGGCCGCGGGGTGGGCACGTCGATGGTGTCCACCGACATGGGCTCACCGAGCGCGTGCAGTCGTGCAGCGAGCATTTTCGCCATTGAAATACTCCTTGGAACTGCTCCGTCCCAGTCGGCCGGAGGCGGAGACCCTGAAAAAGGAATTACCTAGGAATTCGGGAAAGGATTGGGGTAGTTGGCTTCGAGGTCGATGTCCAGCAGCCCCATGATGCGGACGCCGGAGTTGTACCAGGCGATGGACAACGACAGTTCGACCATCTGCTTGTCCGTCAGATGCTCGGCCGCGGCATTCCAGGTCTCCTTGGAGACCTCGACCCGGAGCGTGGACTCCTTGGCGAGGCGCATCACCGCCTTCTCCACCCCGTCGAACAGGTCGGACGACTCGAAGTCGGCCACCGCCGCGAGCTGTTCCCCGGTGAGCCCGGCCCCCAGCCCGTGCGACTGGTGGTGCGCGACCTCGTACACGGACCGGGTCGCGTGGCCCACGGTCAGGATCGCCAGCTCACGCAGCTTGGGGCTGAGGTCGGCGGCGCGCAGCGAGTTGGCGTAGGTGAGGAAGGCGTCCAGCTGGGCCGGTGCATGGGTGAGGGCGAGGAAGATGTTCGCCGTCGGTACCTTGCGTTCGGCCTCCAGCCGGTCGTACAGGGGCTTCTGTGCCTCGTCCGCGTCCTCGCGACGCAGGTAGGGGACTCGTGCCATGGTGGCTCCTCGGGGGGACGTGTCGTACGAAGGGTCAGTGGGCGGACTGTTCGAGCAGGTACCGCTCCATCGACATCGGCCGGGGCAGCTCGGCCGGCGGGATCTGCTTCACGCCGACGAAGGGCGACGCCTCGAAGTACCACTTCTCCAGGGCCGGCAGTCCCCAGCGGGCGTTGGTGCTCAGCGCCGCCGCGTCCCAGCGCACGGGCTCGATCTCGGTGTCGATCGTCTGGTAGTGGCTGTTGAAGACCTCCACCCGGTGACCGTCCGGGTCGCGGAGGTAGGCGAAGAGCATCCCGCCCGGACCGTGCCGCCCCGGGCCGCGCTCCACGCCGTCGCCGTAGCCGAGAATGCCCGCCCAGTCGCAGGCGGCGAAGATGTCGTGGCTCTCGGAGACGGTGTACGCGAAGTGGTGCAGGGCGGGCCCGGTGTTCTCGATGATCGCCAGGTCAAGGCAGGTGCCCTTGCGGTACATGAAGGCACCCAGCAGCTTGTCGCCGTGCTCCAGGTACTCCGAGTTGCGGAAGCCGAGCTCGCTGTAGAAAGCGCACAGCTCGTAGGTGTCGGGCGCGAAGATCTGGTAGTGGTCCAGGCGCTGCGCGTGGGCACCCTTGTAGGACGCGAAGTCGATGTGCAGCCGCGGCCGCGTCTCCATGGTCGCGCACAGTTCGAGCGGCGTGCCGATGGGGTCGCTGACGTGCAGGGTGCGGCCCTGGTACGGGACGTCGACCCACTCGGCGGGCAGGCCCCGCTCACGGAACCAGGCGTACGCGAGGTCGAGATCCTCGTCGAAGAAGACCCGGAAGCCGATCCTCCTGGACCTGCCGCCGCCCTCTTCGTCCAGCTCCAGGACGAGGCTGTGGTGGCAGGCCTCGGCCAGGCCGCGGAGGTAGCAGGTGCGCTCGTCCTCGTCGCTGACGACGAGGCCCAGGGCGTTCACGTAGAAGTTCCGGCTCTCGGCCAGGTCGGCCACGGTGAGACGCACATGACTGGCGCGGGTGATGTTGAAACTGGGGCGCAGATTGACGGGAGGCAGCATGGTGGTCTCCGGGCTCCGATCGGCTCTGGATTTCGATGACTGTAATACTTCGAGGCTGTTTTACGGCTTGGCAGCGGAAGGCACCGAAGTCGTGGAAGACGCGGAATCCGCGAAGGTGAAGGCAGACCATCCGCTGAATTCCGCGGATTCGCCGAGGGCCTCCTCGATGCGCAGGACCTCGTTCCATTTGGCCATGCGCTCGGAGCGGGTGAACGAGCCCACTTTCAACTGGCCGGCGTCCCAGCCGACGCTCAGATGGGCGATGGTGACGTCCTCGGTCTCTCCGGACCGGGCCGATACGACCGTGCCGAAGCCGGCGTCCTTTCCGGCGCACAGGGCCTGGTAGGCCTCCGTGACGGTACCGGCCTGGTTCGGCTTGACGAGGACGGCGTTCGCCGCCCCGCTGGTGGCCGCCGCCTCTACCCGCTTGGCGTTCGTGACCAGGTAGTCGTCGCCGATCACCTGGCAGCGGTGGCCGTAGCGCCGGGTGAACTCCATCATCCCCTCGTGGTCGTCCTCGCCCACCGGGTCCTCGACGGAGAGGATCGGATACTGGTCGACCCAGCCGCCCAGCATGTCGACCAGTGCTTCGGTGTCCAGGGTGCGGTCGTCCAGCGCCAGCGTGTACTGCCCGCCGCTGCCGAACTGCGAGGCCGCGACGTCCAGCGAGATGCCCACCTGGGAGGAGGGCGCGAAGCCCGCGCTCTCGATGGCCAGGGTCAGCATCTCCAGCGCCTCTTCGTTGGAGTCGAAGGCGGGCCAGAACCCGCCCTCGTCGGCCACGCCCTGTGCCTTGCCGGCCTTGCGCATCAGGGCTCCGGCCGCCCGGTAGATCTCCGCCGTCCAGTCCAGGGCCTCGGAGAAGCTCCGTGCCGCCGGGCAGACCACCATGAAGTCCTGGACGTCGACGCGGCGGTCCGCGTGGGCTCCGCCGCCGAAGATCTGGATCTCCGGCAGCGGGATGCGGACCGGCCGTCCGCCCGCCAGGTGCTGCCACAGGGGCACGCCCGCCGACGCGGCGGTGGCGTGGAGGACCGCCATGGACGTGGCCACGATCGCGTTGCCGCCCAGTCGGCTGCGGTCGGGGGTGCCGTCGAGGCTCACCAGGAGCCGGTCGACGGCCTCCTGGTCACCCGCGTCACGGCCGGCGAGGGCGGGGGCGATCTCGTGGTTCACCGAGCCCACCGCGCGCCGGACGTCGAGCCCGCCGAAGCGGCTGCCGCCGTCGCGCAGGTCGAGGGCCTCGCCCTGGCCCGTCGACGCGCCCGCCGGCGCGATCGCCCTGCCCACCGCACCGTCCGAGAGGTGGACCTCGACCTCGACGGTCGGCCGACCGCGGGAGTCCCACACCCTGCGGCCGTAGAGCTTGGCGATCCGCGCGTCTGTCATTGCGGTGCGACCTTTCGGAGTTCGGACGATCGGGCCAGGAGAATCGGGCCAGAAGGATCGGTCGGAGAAAGCCGTCCGTGCCGGTCATCGGGGGCGTCCTCGAAGCCGGAGGCGACGGAAGGCGTACGGAGCAAGGTCCTCGCTGACGAAACGGGCTCGGCCGGCCCCCGCCGTGCGGCACCTGGATCGGCGCAGCGGCGCTGGGCACGAGCGAGAAGGTCATGGCGAAGGTTGCTCCTTCACTGCGGCTCTTCGTGCTAACGATAGCGCAATCGTGCAAAGCGGTGACTGCTCTGTCAAGAGCGGGGCGTCGCCCGATCTGGCGGCGGCCACCTGGTTCGGTGCCCTCTTGGTTGCCCCGAGGGTCAATGCTATCGTTCGCACAGCCGGTGCTCCGGTGAGAACTCCGGCGGACCCGCGCCCTTCTGGACGACGGACAGCACAGGGGGCGCGGGTCCGCCGGGCCGCAAGCCGCCCGACAGGGAAGAGAGCCCGACATGACACTCCAGCCCTCCGTGGCGCCCATGACCCTCACCACCGTTGTGGCCAGTACGCGCCCCGGACGTGTGGGCAGATCCGTCGCGGACTGGTTCGCTCTCCGCGCCTCGGAGGACGACCGGTTCGAGTCCCACACCGTCGACCTGTACGAACTCGCCCTGCCCTTCTTCGACGAGCCGCATCCGCCCGCTCTGCGGCAGTACACGAAGAGCCACACCCGCGCGTGGAGCCGGATCGTCGACGCGTCGGACGCGTTCGTCTTCGTCACCCCGGAGTACAACGGCTGCTTCCCCGCCCCGTTGAAGAACGCGTGGGACTACCTCGCCGTGGAGTGGCAGCACAAGCCGGCCGCGTTCGTCAGCTACGGAGGCGTCTCGGCGGGCACCCGCGCGGCGCAGATGGGCAAGCAGGTCGTGGCGAACCTCAGGATGCTGCCGATCGGTCCGACCGTGAGCATCCCGTTCGTCAACGGCCTTGTCGAGGGCGGCGATTTCAGGCCCGGCAAAATACACGAGGCCGCCGCCGAGCAGGTGCTCGACGAACTCGCCCGCACCGCCCGCGTCATGGGGCGACTGCGCAGGGGAACGTACTGACCCGTGCCGCACATGCGAAGGCGCCCGGAGTGCATTGCTCCGGGCGCCTTCGCATGTGCGGGTGAGGCCGCCCCTGGCTCAGACGGACCTGGGCGGAGCTGTCCCGCCAGGCGGTGCCGTGCTGCCGCGCAGGACCAGTGAGCCGGGGGAGACCGACGTGTACGGGCCGTCGTTGCCCGGCTTGGTCTTGAGCCGGCGCATCAGCCACAGCGCGCAGCCGGTGGCCATCTCCTGGATCGGCAGCCCGATCGTGGTCAGTCCGGGCCCCCACCAGGAAAACCCGGGCTCGTCCCCGAACCCGACCACGGACAGCTCCCCGGGCACCTTCACGCCCTGCTCGGACAACTCCTCCAGGACCCCGATGGTGAGCTGAACCGATCCCAGCACGAGCGCGGTGGGCACGTCCGGCCCCTTCAGCAGCCGGCGCACCGCCTGGCGGCCGTAGTCCACGGACGACGGCGGTCCCAGCTCCGCCCGCCCGGCGTCGTCGGGCAGGCCGCCCTCGCTGAGGGCGCTGCGAAAGCCGCGCAGGCGCTCCGCGCCCGTGGGCAGTTCCTCGGGGCCGCCCATGTACGCGATGCGGGTGTGCCCCTGGGCCACCAGGTGGGCCGCGGCCTGGCGCAGCGCCTCGTGGTCGTCCACGCCGAACCACTGGGAACCGAGCAGCGGGTGGCGGCGCAGCAACTGAAGGTGCGGCAGGCCGCGCAGGAGCTTGACGGAGTCGCCGTGCGGGCGTGCGGTGGGCACGATGATGACGCCGGCCACGCGGTTGGCGGACAGCTCGCGCAGGTGGCGCAGCTCCACCATCCGGTCGTCGTCGGTCTCCGAGAGCATCAGCTGGAAGCCTTCGGCCTCCATGTTCTTGGACAACTCGTGCGCGATCGTCGAGTAGAAACTGTTGCGGATGTCCGGGATGACCAGCGCGACCACGTTGCTGGACGCTCCGCGCATCATCCGTGCCGCCCGGTTGCCGACGTATCCCATCTCGGACGCGGCCTGGCGGACCCGGAACTTGGTCTCCTCGCTGATGCGGGGATCGTCGGAAAGCGCCCGGCCGACCGTCGAGACGGAGATTCCGAGGCGTTCGGCGATGTCCTTGGTCGTGATCACGTAAGGGCCCCCTCGAGCTGACTCATCCCATTGCCGTCACTTTCCGTATGCCAACGATAGCATTTTCGTCGCACTGCGTGGTCGGAGAGGTGGCTGCGCCGGATTGATCATCATCATTGTGCTAACGTTAGCATTGCTGAATGGGCCGTGCAGCCGCCCGCGGCTGCCTAGTTGCGGAGGTGTCCGTGCGGATCGTCAGGTATGCCGTCAGGGGCGTGCGTCACTACGGAGAGCTGGAATCCGGCGACGAAAGGATCGCGCGATTCGACGGTGATCCCTTCACCGGACTGTTCCCTACGGGGGACGTCGACGAAGTCGGCGACGTGGTGGTTCTTCCGCCGCTCGAGCGACCCCGGATCTTCGGATTCGCCTACAACTACGCCTCGCACGTCGACGAGACCGACCGCGAAATTCCGGAAGTTCCCGTGTGCTTCATGAAGCCGAGCACCGCGGCGATCGGACCGGGTGACGCGATCGTCTATCCGGCGGATGGCGAACTCATCCATTTCGAAGGCGAGTTGGTCGTCGTCATCGGAAAGGAAGCCCGCCATGTGAAGCCCTCCGAGGCCCATGAATACATCCTCGGCTATACGTGCGGCAATGATGTCAGCGACCGCATCGTCCAGCGCAAGGAAAGCGCGTTCGGAACGCTGCTGATCGGCAAGGGGCAGGACACGTTCGCCCCCCTCGGGCCGGTCATCGCGACCGGACTCGACCCCTCGGCACTGTCGCTGACGACCCGCCTGAACGGCGCCGTCGTGCAGTCGGCGAGCACCGCCGACCTGCTGCTCGACGTTCCCGGCATCGTCAGCTACCTCAGCCGCCATCTGACACTGCTGCCCGGAGACGCGATCATGACCGGCACGCCGTCCGGCGTCGGGCCGATCCGCCCCGGGGACGAGATCGAGGTGGAGATCGAGGGCATCGGTGTCCTGCGCAATCCGGTCGTGGCCGAGAGCCTCTGACGTCGGACCGTTCCTAGAGACTGAGTGGGAGTGAGTCCTGTTGCCAGGACTGCTGCTCAGCCGGGTGTCCCGAACGGTGTTGGGCACCCTGGTCGCCCGTTTTCGCTCCACCACCGGGCGGCGCGCATCCGGTGCGCGGTCCGGGAATGTGGGGGCGGGTTTCCTCACGCCTGCGGGTGTCCGGTCGGGCCTGGGCGATCCGATGCCCACCACGATCACTCTGGTCGGGTCGGGTCGGGGCGGGGCGGGGCGGGGC
>NZ_JAGMUK010000093.1 GCF_019049245.1 Streptomyces sp. AC555_RSS877
AACTCCTCAAGGACCAGACCCGCGTGCTGGGCGCCGACCACCCGAACACCCTCGACACGCGGTATTGGGCTGCTCGCTTCCGCGGCGAGGCGGGAGACCCGGCCGGCGCCGCCACCGCCCTCGCCGAACTCGTCAAGGACGACGTCCGCGTGCGAGGGGCCGACGACCCGGAGACCCTCTCCACGCGGCATCAGGCTGCTCGCTTCCGCGGCGAGGCG
>NZ_JAGMUK010000094.1 GCF_019049245.1 Streptomyces sp. AC555_RSS877
AACTCGTCAAGGACGACGTCCGCGTGCGAGGGGCCGACGACCCGGAGACCCTCTCCACGCGGCATCAGGCTGCTCGCTTCCGCGGCGAGGCGGGAGACCCGGCCAGCGCCGCCACCGCCCTCGCCGAACTCGTCAAGGACGAGACCCGCGTGCGAGGGGCCGACCACCCGGACACCCTCGACACACGGTATTGGGCTGCTCGCTTCCGCGGCGAGGCGGGAGACCCGGCCAGCGCCGCCACCGCCCTCGCCAAACTCCTCAAGGACGAGACCCGCGTGCGAGGGGCCGACCACCCGGACACCCTCTCCACGCGATA
>NZ_JAGMUK010000095.1 GCF_019049245.1 Streptomyces sp. AC555_RSS877
TATCGCGTGGAGAGGGTGTCCGGGTGGTCGGCCCCTCGCACGCGGGTCTCGTCCTTGAGGAGTTTGGCGAGGGCGGTGGCGGCGCTGGCCGGGTCTCCTGCCTCGCCGCGGAAGCGAGCAGCCTGATATCGCGTGGAGAGGGTGTCCGGGTGGTCGGCCCCTCGCACGCGGGTCTCGTCCTTGAGGAGTTTGGCGAGGGCGGTGGCGGCGCTGGCCGGGTCTC
>NZ_JAGMUK010000096.1 GCF_019049245.1 Streptomyces sp. AC555_RSS877
GTACGGGTCGGCTCACGTGTCGGGGCCGGGGCCGGGGCCGGGGTCGGGGTCGGGGTCGGGGTGGAGGCGGGCGCCGGCGCGGGGTCGGGCGTGGCGGTGGGCGCCCGCGTCGGAGTGGGAGTGGGAGTGGGAGTCGCCAGGGGCGCCGCCGCGCGCACCGGGGGCACCGGCCGAGGTTCCTTCTCCGGCGGCGCGGGCGTGTTCCTCGCGGGCTCGATCACCGGCGTGGACGCGGGCGGCTTGGCATCCGGCTTCCTGGCCGGACCGTCGTCGCCGGTCAGCGCCAGCGCGATCGCGGTGGCCGCCACCGTCGCCACACCGGCCGCGATGGCCGCCTTCACCGGCGCGCCCAGCCCTTCGGAGGCGGCCGCGCCGCCACCGGCGCCCGCCCCGCCGGACGAGCCGCTGCTCGCCGCCGCGGCCCCGGCGGCGCCGGCCGCGCCCGCCCCGGTCCCGCCGGCGCCGGCCGCGCCCGCCCCGGTCCCGCCGGCGATGAACCCGACCGCCTTGGCGTACCCGGCGGCCCCGAACCAGCCGATGACCGCGACCGGCACGACGGCGGGGATACCGCCGGCGACTTCCTTGATCTGACCCGCCGCCAGCCGGCACTTGGCGCACTCCTCCAGATGCTTGCGCAGACCCCGCTCGGCCCGGGTGCGCAGTCCGCCGCGGGCGTACGCGCCGAGCCGGTCGGCATGGCGGGCGCACTCCTCGTCACTGACGAGCGTGGCGCTGACGTGGGCTTGGAGGTAGGCCTGCCTGAGGCCCTCGCGGGCCCGGCTGGCCAGCACACGGGTGCCGTTGGCGTCGAGCCCGAAGAGCGTGGCGACCTCGCTCGGGGACTCGTCCTCGACCTCGGTGTGCCACAGCACGGCCTGCCACCGCTCGGGCAGCGACCGGAAGGCCTGCATGGCCATCGACTGCTCGGCCTCGTGCATCGCCCGCACATCGGCGCCCAGGTCGAGGGTGTTGTCGTCGGACACCTCGGAGGCGCGCGCGGACTGCGCCGCGAACGCCGCGAAGTCGTCGACCAGTTGCTCCCGCTTCGCGGACTTCGTCCAGCTCGCGGCGACCCGTCGGACGGTGGTGAGCAGGTACGCGCGCACCGCGTGCTCGGGGCCGGAGCCGCCGCGCACCGCCTGGAGCATGCGGGCGAAGACCTCGGCCGTCAGGTCGTCGGCGGTGTGGCCGTCGCGGCAGCAGGTGCGGGCGTACCGGCGCACCGCACCCGCGTGGCGCCGGTAGAGCGCCGCGTAGGCCGTGTCGTCGCCCGAGCGCATCCGCTCGATCAGGTCGGCGTCGGACGGCGCGGGCTCCCTGGGCGGCGGCAGGACGCCGCAGTCCTCGCGTCGGTCGCGCTGCGCCGGCACGCTGCCCTCGACGGGCTCGCCGCCCTGCGCCGGGATGACGGCCCGTCCCCCCTGGAGGGGCACATGCGGCGAGGCCGCGCCGCCGGACTCCGCGTCGTCGTCACCGAGTGACTCGTCCCGCCCGTCAAAGCTCATCGCGGAAAGCCCCCGCCGCCGGTCCTGCCAGTCCCGAACACCGGGTCAGAGTGCCATATTGGCTTTTGTTCAGGACCCCGGAGTACGGACCGTCCACTCGTCCGTGGGGGCCCACCACACCGCAGTACCAGCCCTCACCCGCACGGGCAAGCCTCAACGGGCGCTCGCCGAGCGGGAGTTGAGAAGCGTGACCCACATCCCCGGCACGATCCCGGGGCGGTGATCGAGGCGGGGCGACGCAGCGCCCACGCCTCACCGTCACCTTTTCGAGTCACCGGTCAGCGCACGATGACGTCCTCACACCGGCCGCGACCGCAACCCCTCCAGCAGGATGTCCAACAGCCGTGCCGAGGCCGCCGCCTGCTGTGCGGCATCCGGCAGCGAAGGCGCCGCCGTGGCGATCACCAGCAGTACGTCCGACACCGACACGTCGGGCCGCAGCTCACCCGCCGCACGCGCCCGGTCCACGAGCTGGCCCACCACCTCGAGCAGCGCCGCCGCCCCAGGATCGTCGTCCGTGGAGAGCACCGGGGAGTCCCCCGGAACCAGCCGCAGCTCCCCGGCACCCGGCTGCGTCCGCTGCTGCGGCACCCGCGCCCCGTCCGGTGAACCCTCGTCCGCCACACCGACCCGCAGCACCTGCGGCGGCAGCAGCCGCCCGGCACCCGAGGCCACCGACGTCCGCAGGAAGCGCGAGAGCGCCGACCACGGCTCGTCCTCCTGACCGAGCGCCGTCCGTGCCTGGTCGGTCAGCCGGGAGGTCTCCTCCTCGGCTATCCGCCGCACCAGGACGTCCTTGCTCGGAAAGCGCCGGTACACCGTGCCGACACCGACTCGCGCGCGCCGCGCCACGTCCTCCATCGGCGCGCCGTAACCCAGCTCGCCGAACACCTCGCGCGCCGCGCGCAGTACGTGCTCCAGATTGCGCTGTGCATCCACACGCAGCGGCGTGGTCCGCGCACTGTCCGCGCGTCCGTTGCCCGCCGCGCTCATCGCTGAGCCCAACGCTGAGTCCATCACTCCGCCCATCGCCCCGCCACCGGGTGCGACAGCGGACGCGGACGACCAATGAGAGTCCTGAACATGCATAAGCGATCCCCCGGTAATGACGTCTCCCCCCGGAGACACTCCCCGTCATCGAAAAGCCGGAGCGAACGGAACAAACCCGGTTCACGGACCCGCTCGGAGCGGACCCGAAGGCGCATCCCCCAACACCCCGTCGTCACACGAACATAGTTGAGTGGGGGTCAATTCAGAAGGGGCACGTTCCGCACGGGGCGCCCCCCGATCGGAGTACGGGTCGCATACGTCCCGATTGCGCCCCCTCCGGACACCCAGTGCACCCCAGCTGACCTGCGGTCCTTCCCCGCACGTCGGCGATTCAGCCAACCCCGCGCACCCCTGGCTCACGGTCACACAAATTGTCGAGCCTGTGGACAAACGCCAGCGCCCGGTGCGTCATGGGATGGTGAAGGAACGTGCGCGCATTCTCGTTGTCGGCGGTGGCTACGTCGGGATGTACACGGCCCTGCGTCTCCAGCGAAAGCTGAAACGAGAACTCGCGCGGGGCGACGTGCAGATCACCGTGGTCACACCCGACCCGTACATGACCTACCAGCCGTTCCTCCCCGAAGCGGCCGCAGGCTCCATCTCACCCCGCCACGTCGTCGTACCGCTGCGCCGCGTCCTCGACCGCTGCCACGTCGTCGTCGGCGAGATCACCGCGATCGACCACGCCAAGCGCACCGCCGCCCTCTCCACACTCGCCACTGAGGAGGAGGGCACCGGCGCACAGCAGCTGACCTACGACGAACTGGTCCTCGCCCCCGGCTCGATCTCGCGCACCCTGCCCGTCCCCGGTCTCGCCGAACACGGCATCGGCTTCAAGACCGTCGAGGAGGCCATCGGCCTGCGCAACCACGTCATCGAACAGATGGACATCGCCTCCTCCACCCGCGACCCGGCCGTCCGCGACGCGGCCCTGACCTTCGTCTTCGTGGGCGGCGGCTACGCCGGCGTCGAGGCGCTCGGCGAGCTGGAGGACATGGCCCGCTACACCGCCCGCTACTACCACAACGTCCAGCCCGACGACATGAAGTGGATCCTCGTCGAGGCCTCGGGCCGCATCCTGCCCGAGGTCGGCGAGGAGATGGGCCGCTACACGGTCACCGAACTGCGCCGCCGCAACATCGACGTACGCCTGAACACCCGCCTCGAATCCTGCGCGGACCGCGTCGCCGTCCTCAGCGACGGCGCCCGCTTCCCCACGCGTACGGTCGTCTGGACGGCCGGCGTCAAACCCCACCCGCTCCTCGCCGCCACCGACCTCCCCCGCAACGACCGCGGTCGGCTGAAATGCACCCCCGAGCTGACGATCGAGGGCACCACGCACGCGTGGGCGGCCGGAGACGCCGCCGCCGTCCCCGACGTCACGGCCGAGGAACCCGGCAAGGAGACCGCCCCCAACGCCCAGCACGCGCTCCGCCAGGCGAAGGTCCTCGGCGACAACATCGCGCACGGTTTGCGGGGCGAGCCCCTGGAGACGTACTCCCACAAGTACGTCGGCTCGGTCGCCTCCCTGGGGCTGCACAAGGGTGTCGCGTACGTCTACGGACGCAAGCTGAAGGGCTACCCTGCCTGGTTCATGCACCGCGTCTACCACCTCAGCAGGGTGCCCACCTTCAACCGAAAGGCCCGCGTCCTCGCGGAATGGACCTTGTCCGGGCTCTTCAAGAGGGAGATCGTCTCCCTCGGATCTCTCGAACATCCCCGAGCGGAGTTCGAACTCGCGGCCGGTGGAAAGCATCCTCAGGACCCGGCGAACGACTCGAAGGGGTCGTCCTGACCGGACCGAGGAACTCCAGCCGTGGGGTAGGCGTCTGACGGATGCCGACCCGGGCGGCCGCCCTGCCAGACTGGTCCCGACCCTGGACGGACACAACCCCGCCCTCCGACACCGCGAGGCTTTCCCCACAGTGCTGCAACCCCGGGGTGCCACCCCTCAGACCCCCGACCGGGTCCGGAGCCGGCCGAGAACGCCGCAGACGACGACACGAGGCAAGGATTCGTGAACTTCACGCGCTGGAGCGCCCGGCTCCCCGGAACGCAGCGCCGCGCCGCAGCGCGGACCGACCACCCGGTCACCGCGGACCTGCGGCCGGACGGCGCGGGCTCGGTACCCGCGGCCCGCGCCGAACAACTCACCGACGACGCACCGCCCGTGCCCGCCGTCGACGACCTCCCGGTGCGCGAGGTCCTCGACCGCGTCCCCGCCCTCGTCGCCCTCGTCCACGGCCCCGACCACCGCCTCGCCTACGTCAACGACGCCTACGTCGCCGCCTTCGGCCCCCGCTCCACCGGCGCCCCGGCCCGCGAGGCCCTGCCGGAACTCGACGTACTCGGCCTGTTCCCGCTCCTGGACCAGGTCCTGCGCAGCGGCAAGCCACGCACGGTCAAGTCCCGCAAGGCCCCCGACGGCCGCTCGTACACCTTCGCCTGCACCCCGGTGACCGCGGGCGACGGCGGCGCAGCCGTCCTCGTGTTCGCCACGGACGTCACCGACCACGCCGAGGCAGCCGAACGCCTCAGAGCCAGCGAACGCCGCCAGCGCGAGACCGCCGTCACCCTCCAGCGCTCCCTGCTCCCGCAGGAACTCGAAGAACCGGACGACCTCCGCGTCGCCGCCACCTACCACCCAGGAGGCACGGAAGCCGCGGTCGGCGGCGACTGGTACGACGTGATCACCCTCGGCGGCGGCCGCACCGCCCTCGTGATCGGCGACGTGATGGGCCGAGGGGTGCGCGCGGCGGCGATCATGGGCCAGCTCCGTACGGCGGTTCGGGCCTACGCCCGCCTCGACCTCCCCCCGCACGAGGTCCTCCAGCTGCTGGACGGCCTCGCCATGGAGATCGACGCCAACCAGATCGCCACCTGCGTGTACGCCATCCACGACCCGAACGAGGGCCGGCTCGTGTACGCCTCGGCCGGCCACCTGCCCATCCTGGTCCGCGACGAGAGCGGCGTGGTCCAGCGCGCCGACGAACCGACCGGCCCGCCCCTCGGCACCGGCGGCTGGATGCACACCTCGGGCTCGATCGCCCTGAGCCCCGGCTCCACGGCCGTCCTCTACACGGACGGTCTGGTGGAACGCCGCAACGAGGACCTGGACGAGGGCATCGCCGCCCTGGAGCGAGCCCTGTCCGGGGCGACGGGCACCCCCCAGGTGGTGTGCGACCGCCTGGTCCGTTCAGCCGGGGTGACGGCGGACCACGACGACGACGTGGCCGTCCTGGTCCTTCAGCACCCCGCCCGCACCGGCCCCGACAGCGAGCTCTTCCGCAACGCCGCCCTGGAACTCCTCGGCGGCGTGGAAGCGGCCCCACGCGCGCGTGCGTTCGCCTCCGGCGTCCTGACCAGCTGGCGGTTCCCGGTGGAACTGCACGACCTGGGCGTCCTGGCCGTGAGCGAACTGGTCGCGAACTCCCTGCAGCACGGGACGCCACCGATGCGCCTGCGCCTGCGCCGCACGGACCGGCGCCTGATCGTCGAGGTCACCGACGGAGACGACCACCTCCCTCGCCGCCGCCGCGCCGAACCCGGCGACGAGTCCGGCCGGGGCATCGCCATCGTGGCGACGATCGCCTCGGCGTGGGGATCCCGCCGGACACCGGGCGGCGGCAAGGCGGTGTGGTGCGAGTTCGCGCTGCCCGGGATCGCGAAGTGAACCGGGCCGGCCCGGCTCAGGCGCGCGTCCGGGCCTGGTCCGCCGGAGTCGGGCCGCCCTGGGCCACCACCCGGCTCCTCGCCGACCACGGCTGATCCTGCGCGGCCGTCAGCTGACGCCCCAGCCGCACCGCCAGCACCGAGATCCCCAGCGAGAACAGCAGGAACGTCACGACGTACGGCGCGTGCAGCGACGCCCCCATGGGCCCGCCCACCGCCGGCCCCACGGCCAACGCGAGCTGCTTGACCAGCGCGAACGCGGAGTTGTACTGCCCCGCCATCCCCTCCGGCGCAAGATCCGCGACCAGCGGAGCGACGGTCGGCGACAGCATCGCCTCACCCAGCCCGAACAGCGCATAGGTCGACACGAACGCGGCCGTGGCCATCTCCTTGCTGCCGTGCCCGAGCCCCGCGTACCCGGCCATGACCCACGCCACGGCCCAGATCAGCCCCACGGCCGCGATCACCCGCGACCGCCTCCGCCGCTCCACGAACTTCAGTACGGCGAACTGCGCGACCACGATCATCGCGGTGTTCGCGGCCAGGGCCGTACCGAGGGCGGACGTCGAGATTCCGGCGGCCTCCACGCCGTACGCGCTCAGCCCCGACTCGAACTGCCCGTAACAAGCGAAGAACAGCACGAAACCCAGCACGCACAGCTGCACCATGGCCCGATTGCCCAGCAACTGCTTCCAACTGCCCCGGCCCGAACGCGACTGCCCCGGCGCGTCCTCGAACCGCGGCGAGTGCGGCATCCGCACGCTCGCCATCACCACGACCAGCAGCAGGAACATCGCCGCCTCGATCGCGAACAGCAGCGTGAAGGACGAGACGTGCGTGGTGTCGACGAGGTGACCACCGATGAGCCCGCCGACGCCGAGTCCCAGGTTCTGCAGGAAGAACTGCGTGGCGAAGGCGCGCGAGCGCGTGTCGGCGGTCGAGCAGTCCACGATCATCGTCGCCAGTGCCGGCTGCATCACGGCCTGCCCGGCCCCGAGCGCGCCCGCCGAGAGCAACACGGTCGTCGTATTGCTCGCGAGCCCCAGGCTCAGCGCCCCCAGCGCGGCGGTGACCAGAGCGCCGAGCAGCACCGGCAGCGGACCTCGCCGGACGATGGCTCGCCCGGCGAACGGAAGCACGATCAGCGCCGCCACGGCGAAGACGGCGAGGACGAGCCCCGCCGTCATGGCACCCAGCCCCCGCACCTGCGCCACATAGACGTACAGATAGGGGACGGTGAAGCCGAGCCCGAACGCGCTGAGTGCGTTGCCCACATGGATCCGGCGCATCGCAGCGCCCTTCGCCCTGGTCACGTTCACCTCTCTCGAGTAGTCGGATGCCCTCAGTAGTTAGCCCTGAAGACTTCGAAGCTAAAGTTAGAACCTAAAGAGTACACATCGAAGGACTTCAACGCCAAGCAGGTCCATGCCATACTTCGCCCTATGGGCGACACCCCAGGCAGCCTCGGCGAGCCGACCCTCGAAGAGCAGATCGCCGCCTACCAGCGCGAGTTCCAGGACCTCGACCCCCAGGTCGAGCAGATCGTCTCGGCGCTGTCCCGCCTGAACCGCCGCATGAACGTCGCCTACGGCCGCCAGACCGCCGCCCTCGGCATCAGTAACGCCGAGTGGGAGGTCCTCAAGGCCCTAGTCCTCTCCGGCGCTCCCTACCGCCTGGGCCCCAGCGACCTCGCCAAGCGCCTCGGCCTGACGCCGGCCGCGATGACCCACCGGATCGACCGCATGGTCACCGAAGGACTGGTCACCCGGGAGCGCGACGAGTCCAACCGCGTCCGCGTGATCGTCGAGCTCACCAGGGAGGGCCGGGAGAAGTGGCTGGAGGCGATGCGTCTCGCCACGGTCTTCGAGGAGGACCTGCTCCAGGACCTGTCACAGAAGGACCGCACCGCCCTCGGCGACGTCCTCACCCGCCTCCTGCGCAGGGTCGAGGACGCCCAGCCGGACGCCGGCGGACGCCTCAGCGATCTGGACTGATGCCGACATAAAAGATCTTGACAGACGGCGCTTGACAGCCCTCTGCTCGATGCGTAGAGTTCTTCGGGTTGCCGCGGAGCCGTAACGGTTCTTCGAGGACACCTCCGCCGCATCAGCGGCACCACAAACCACTAGCAAGATCTCCCAGCGGGATTGAATTCGGCGTGCCCGAATTCATTTCGATATGGGTCCGGCGGCTCGATTAGGAACTGACCGGGAGGATCCGCTAAGGTTTGAGACGTCGGAACGGCCCGAGCGGCCGGGAGGACAACCCCCTCTGACTGGGAGTCAGGCCCGAAAGGATCTGATAGAGTCGGAACCGCCGGAAAGGGAAACGCGAGAGCGGGAACCTGGAAAGCAC
>NZ_JAGMUK010000097.1 GCF_019049245.1 Streptomyces sp. AC555_RSS877
GAAGAGGTGGCAGCCGCAGATCCGCGCCAGAGCACGGCAGCAGGCGGCGACCACCGGCGGCATCGTCATCGACACCCGCGCCCGGATCGGCTACACCGCCCCGATCGGCTCCACCGACGACGCCCGCATCCGGCACCTGACCGTCGCCCTGCCGCCCCAGTACGCCGCCCGCCTCTTCGACGCCCAGCAGCAGGGCGCGTCCGACCA
>NZ_JAGMUK010000010.1 GCF_019049245.1 Streptomyces sp. AC555_RSS877
AGGTGGCCTCCGCTGCGCTCCAGCCACCTCCATGGCGCTGCGCGCCATGGAGGCCGGGCCCCGCTGCGCGGGGCCCGCCAACGGGCCTGCGGCCCGGGTGGCGAGAAGGGGAGGGCTGGCCCGGGGCACTCTGCATCAGGTGATGCACTGTGTAGCTTTGGCGAAACCAGACCACACCCCTGCTTCAAACTGAAGACCGGATCGACTCTGGAACCAGACCACACCCTCCCCCATCCCCCTGTCGTGGGTGGGGTGGTGCATTTCCTTGAATCCAGTGAACGTGTCCTAGGAATTTTTCATTTGCCGATCTTTACGCAGTGCACTTGCGGGCCCATGAAATGAGTAGTCCCCCCTGGGAGCGTCTTTCTGAGCCAGAGTCCGGTTGAGTAGGTCTTCCCTGTTCTTGGCAAGGACGCCCTTATCCATCAAGACGTCATCAACTATTTCTATGAAAGCGTTCCCAATGGAGGGAGACAGTTTCGTCGCCGTGTTGATGGACTCACCCAGCAACAAGATGGTTAGAGCATCGAGAGCATGCCCTCTAGCCAAATGGATGCTGTCCTCTGCGTCCAAGTCTTCTCTTTGGATTTTTTCAAGGATCTCTCGCGCGCCGTCAAGGCGGACGTTCGCGTGAGAGTGGGAGAACTCACCGAGGGCCCTAGTCAATGCGCTGAGGCGGTTCCAGCCTGCTGCCTTTACCCAATCCTTCGGTGTAGTGGACGACGATGCTTGTAGCTTTTCTGCTTTTTCAGGTTTTTCGGTCCATACTCTCATTCGCGCGGACTGTTCCAAGACGATACGGAGGGAAGCCAGAGCTCGGTCGTCGTCTTCGAGCCAAAGCCAATAGGCTGTGCGCAAAGCTGAAGAGCAGGATGCGGCAGCGTCTCCTGTAGGAGTTCCCTTGAGCCAGACGGAGATAATTCCCGCCATCTCACTAGCAACGATGTAGCGGAAGTTTCGGTTGTCTAGGTGCTTGAAGTCGAGCTCGCCGTTTCTTTCTTTCTCCATGTCGAATGCTGTCAGCGCCCAATTAGCTGCTCGGGCTCGGCGCTCGTAAAAGTGTAGGTGAGCGAATTCATCATCTTGATAAAGCCTTCCAGCTGGTCGCTTTCCCCGCATCACCTCACTGTGCGCTTTTGCTGCGTCCCTCAGGCCGGCCACTGTTCCTGTCTGGAGGCCGCTGGCGGGTAGCAGGGGGAACAGGGACTGGAGTCTGGGAGGTTCTGCGCCTCCGTTCTGTCTCTCGAGCGAGGAAGAGAGTATTTTGAGTGGGAGGTCGTTCATGCCTTGCTCTTCAGCAAGGGCGGCTAGGCACAGCCGAACCTGACGCAGGATGAGCGTTATAACGTCCGAAAGCGCCTCCGACGCATCAGTCAGTGAATTCGGAACTTGTGCGCTGAGGAGCTGACCGGCTTCCCAATGCACCAGATCAACCCACGGGCCACGCCCATGGAGGAAGTTCGACATGGACTCCAGCAATTGAACGGGGTAAACAGCGTAATCACGGCCAATGGTGATTGAGGGGCCGTCTGGGGAGTGCTGTTCGACTTCTTCATCCCATGAAGGTCGTGCTGCATCATCAGTGATGGATTCAGCAGGGCCTATCGATCGCCGAGCAAACGGATAGTTAGCGTGGCACTTCGCCCATGCCCGCCCTGCGTAACTGGCTGCAGATTCGCCCTGTTTATGTACGACGCCGGTGTTGTAGGCGGCATTTTCAGCCCACCTCTCGAACTGAGACCTCAAGATAGTGGCAGCGCCTAGGAACTGTCCACAGAAGAGCAGCCGTGCCGCAGCGTAAACGCTGTCGGTCCCCCAAGCCAAGTGATCTATCCAGTTTCCGCCATAAGAGGACGGGGGCCGCTTTGCGTTGACGCCTAGCTTACGAAATGCGAAATCCATGTAGCCGATGGCGAGCAGGGCCGACATCACCGGCTTAACGGTTTCGGGGGGCAGTTCCGCCATAGCCAGCATGCGCGCGTTGTGACGGGCTATCAGTGCTTCCAGTACATGCCTGCTCTCTGTGGCAGCCATTTCTTCATATTCAGCCATGGTTGATCCACGCCTGCTTGCGCGCCGCTGCGCTCTGTATGCATAGCGGTTGGCTCTTCTGAAGCTTTCGGCTTCCGTTTTCGGTGACTCACGCAGCTCTCGCCTGCGTCGGCTTGCCCTCCCCATGGCCCCTCCTGGCGTAATGGCAACTCCCGTATGATGCCGCAGTAGTTCGTCCAAGTCCTACCCGTTTTACCCCCACGGCGACGCTGCAGAGCCGCCCACACACCGACGCCATGGCCTTGGATCGGCTAGCGGCAGCCACAGCCCTATGGAACGGTCAGGCAGGCCCGGGGGGACCGTTAAGCCGCATGCTTGCGTATGTGAGGAAGGGGCAGAGGACGTGGTGGCCAGCGATGACAGAGCTGACGTCATTCCCGGGTCCGGTGATGTGCAGGCGGGCTCGGCGCTGCCTGAGCCGTCACCGTTGACGGCTACGGCACCCTTGCTGCTGCGCACGCAGGAGTTGTCCTGGGAGGCACTGGAGCATCTGGTGGTGGCGCTGGCAATCCGAGTCGACCACGCTGTGGAGGCCCGGCCCTTCGGGCGTGGTGGCCAGGCGCAGGAAGGGGTCGACGTCGTCGCGTCCTTCGCCTCGCGTTCTGCTGCGGTGTATCAGGCGAAGAAGTACGAGAAGTTCACGGTCTCTGATCTGCGCAAGGCTGTACTCACGTATACCGAGGGGAGTCGGCCCTTCGGGGCGCGGCGTTTGGTGATCGTTACCACGGCGGATGTCCGCGATACCAAGGTCGATGTAGAGCTGGCGCGGTTGCGTGGGCAGCATCATGACCTGGTGATCGATCTGTGGGGTCGGCAGCAGCTGTCCGACATGCTGTTTGCTTTGCCGGACCTGGTGCTGCGGTTCTTCGGTGAGCACACGATGCGAGTGTTCTGCCGGCCACTGTCCGCTGAGGAGGAACAGGCCGATAGCAGCAGTGTGGCTGATCGTCAGGAGCTGGCTGACTATTCGGCCCACTTGGGCCTCTATCTGAGCGGGGATTTGCACGAGCTGGTTCCGCTGACTCTGGAGGACCAAGACGGTACGGAGCAGGTGTCGTCGGCGGGGCTGGCGGCGTGGGTGCGGCCTGGGCGTCATGTTCAGATCGTCGGGGCTTCGGGAACAGGCAAGAGCCATACTCTGACGCACGCGGCCCTCGGGCTGATGCAGGCGGGTTGGCTGGTGATCCTGGTGCAGGCGAGCGTCTACGAGGGCCGCTTGGAGGACAGCCTCGATGAGTGCGTGGCCCCCTTCAGCCCGCATGGCGCGCAGGCCTTGGTGCAAGCCGCCCGGCTGTGGCAGCTGCCGGTCGTGCTGCTCGTGGATGCGGTCAACGAGTGCCCCTTACGGCTGCAGGAGCGGCTGGTGCAGCAAGCCAGCGCCTGGTGTCTCCGCGCCGGGGCAACGGTGGTGATCAGCAGCCAGCAGTTCGTGCGCGTGCCCGCGGCGCTGAGTGGTGCCCGGCTGAGAACAGCCGATCCGGATTCGCAGCAGCGCGTGGCACTGCTGCGCTCACATGGGGCCGGCCAGGAGATGGACGGACCTGACGAGGATGACTGCGCGGTGTTCGATACCGCTTTCGAGTTGTCCTTGGCTGCACAGCTCGCCCAGCGCCTGCCTCCAGGAGCGAGTCGGGCCGCTTTGCTGGAAGCCCGTGTCGGTGAGCAGCTGCAGCACACTTCTCAGCCGACGCTCGCGCGGCAGGTGCTGCACCGCTGGGCGCTGCTGATGGACGAGCGGCTGACCGGTTGGTTGCCGCTTGCCGAAGCCCGGCGGAGCGCAGCTCAGTTGCTGGCAGCACAGGGAGCGGCAGTGAGCACGGTGGACGAGGTTTTGGGATCGTCTGTGGTGCGGGTGCTGCATCACAGGGTCGAGTTCCGGCATGAGTGGTACGCGTGGCTGCTTGCCACCGAGGCCTTGATGTGGCGCTGCGGAAGCGTGCCGGAATTGGCCGGTGAACTGAACCGGACGCACCACCGCGAGCTGGTTGCCTGGGCAGTGTCGCTGCACAGCGATCCGGAAGCGGTACGCAGTCTGCTGCGCGAGTTGCCCGACATCGACGTGCTCACCGAGGCGTTGCGGGGGCGCTTGGGGCCGGTGGCCGATGATGTGGTGCTGACCGAAGCCGGGCGGTGCCTGGAAACCGCTGCTGAAGCGGCGGCCACCAGCCGGGTGGTGTGCACCGACAGCACATACACCGTGAGGCCGAACCGTTCCTGGAGCGGTTACGAGCGGGCAGTGTTCACAGCCGTCGGCACCACTGCCCGCGACGGGCGTCTCCTGGGAGCATTGGCCCGGCTTCTGCGGGAGACCGACCAGGCTTTCCTGCGTGGCTTCGCGCCGGCAGCGAGGCGCTCTCGGCACGTAGTACCGAGCTTGATCGCCGCTGCTTTGAACGGGCCGACGACATCCTCCGGAGGTGTTCATCTGCCTGCTGCGGTGATCGCGGATGCGGCTCGTCTGTCCTGGCCGCGGCCAGGACAGACGAGCCGTCACCAGGCTGCAGGAGCAGACGAACTGCAGCAGTGGATCACATCCCTGGATGACAGCGACGTCGGACTGACCGTCCTGCTGTGCTATCTCCTGCAAGGGACGGACGATCCCATGGCCGCCGCGCTGGCGCCGGCGCTGTTCACCAGTGCCTGGGACAGCGGCGCCAACCAGCTGCGGTTTGCAGGCCTCGATCTGCTCACCGGTGTCCGCACCACCGCGGACGAGGTCACTACGGCGCAGATCATCGAACTGCTGAACAGTCTGCGCACCGACGACGTGTGGGTCTCCACCATGCTCGTCGAGGCACTGCACCGTTACGGCCAGGTCACCTCGCCCTACGCCGCCGACGAAGTCACAGAGGAGATCACTTCGCTTCTCGCCAATCCGAACCAACCCAATGCCCACACCCGTGCACAGAGGATCCTGGAGAGCCAGTTCGAAGACGTCGTCGCTGCACCGTTCGTCGAAGCGATCGACGCCCTGGAACCGGCCGCGCGCCGCGCGCTGCTGGTGCTCGCCGTACGGGAGGGGGACGCCACCTTATTCACGGACGTCTTCCTCAAGGAACTGGTACGCGCCAAGCACCCGGACGCTCTGCCGGCCCTGCAGTACTGGGCCTCTCACCTGCGAGTGCCTTCTCCCTTCTGGCGAGATGCCGTGAGCTGCCATCTGCTCGGCATCGAAGGCTGCGCCGCCCATTTGCCCGCGCCTCCCCCGCTCCTGGACGGCCACCAGAGCAACGACGCCGACGCCTGGCGCTGCTACGGCCACATATTGTTCTGGCTCCACCGCCCCGGCCTCGGCCCACACGAACGAGACGCGCGTTGCGCTTCCCTATGGGAGCAGCTGACCGGGCCTTACCTGAACGCCGCAGTCGATCCCCTGCACCAGTTCCAATACGCCGCCATGCTCGCCCAGGACCCCCGTACCAGCGCGCTCGGCCGCATCATCGACGCCTTCCCCGCCAAGGCTCGCACTGTGCTGCACCACGGCCTGACCGCCCCCGATCACCTGACCTCGCTCTTCCCACACCCCAGGCCTGACGACCGCACCGGCACCGTGCTGCGCCTGCTTGCCCGCGTAGGCGACCACTCCTCCCTTGCCACGCTGGCCACCTACCGCGACCACCCTGCTCTCGGCGGCACAGCCGCAGACACCATCCGCCACATCAACAACCGCACCATCACCGAAACCTGAGTGGCGGGGTGTACCGCTGTGTGGCGAGACACGCCCACGCGGAAGAAGCCACCTCGAAGGCTGACCCCTTGAGCGTGGCAAGCGCTCCCTCGAAGCGGGCCGGCTCACCGGCCATCAGGTGAAGGTCGGGCTTCGGTCGGATCATCGCGATGACCGCCTCGTTGACCGTCATCGCGTGCGAAGCCCCCGAGCGGCCCGCGCTCTTGGGCATGCCGCCCATCTTCTCCGGCCCCCCGGTCCAACTCGAGGCCCGGCTGGGCCATGCGTGGTCGGGGCCCCCGATGTCCCGACCACGCGCGGGCGTGCTGTTCACCGAGCGAGGATCACGCCGACGAGGGCGGCCATCACCGTCACCGCGCCGAACGCGGCGCCAAGAGGCTGGCCCCAGGTCGGGTGGCGGTGCACGGCGTAGGCGGCGCCGGCCGCGAGCAGCACCACGACGACGACCAGGAGCAGCGCGACGAGCAGAGCGAGCGTGGACACGAACGAGTCCCCCTCAGGGTCGGGCACGCCCGGGAGGGGGCATGCAGGTAGTTGGGTGCGGTGGAGCAGGGGTTGCGTGGTCTCCCATGCCAGCACCGGTGGGGCCTGTCGGAGTTGAAGCCGCTGTCGCCAATCAGCCCGGCCTCGAATTGACAACAGACAAAGGTAATAAAAAGGGCGGTCCGGGGGGCGACGCCATAGTCTTCGCTCCGGTGTCCACGTAGACGGCCGGCCCAAGAGCACCCGCCGTGAGGACTCACCGCCGGGCGAGGATCACGCCGACGCAGGCCACCAGAACGGCCGCGGCTCCCGTGGCGACTCCCAGCGGCGTGGCGAGTGCCGGGTGGCGGTACGTCACGTAAGCGAGGCCGCCCAGGAGGATCACGGCGACGAGCACCAGGAGGAACAGGACCAGGAGACGGAGCGAGGACAGCGAGGACACGGAATTCCCCTCCAGCGTGGTGGGTGAGCACCCGGTGCGGGTGCTGCGTCTGCTTCCACGCTGGCGGCGCGGCATAGGCCCTTGACGCAATGCCCCGCGAAAACGCCGGAGGTTGACGAGCCAATGTGTCTGTATACGGGCTGCGGCTTCAAGATCTGACAGATCCTGAAGCCTCGTCGAAGCGGAGGGGGAGGCACATGTCCACCAGGATCACCATGCCCACCGAGGAACAGCTGGCGCCCGGCCCGCTGCGTGAACTGATCAGCGGCCTGCATCGGCTCTATATGGATGCGGGAGCACCGTCGTCGCGGCAAGTCAGTGCCGCGATCGAGGCGGACTCCGGTGCCCGGGGTGCGCCGAGCTATGAGACGGTCAGCGCCATCCTGCGCCGTCCTGCCCAGGTACCGCGCTGGGAGAACGTGCAGTCGATGGTCCGCACGCTGGCCTCCTGGTCCCACCGCCGACCCGACATCGATGCTGAGGTCAGCCGTTTCCACCAGCTCTGGCAGGCCGCCGAACTCGCCCCAGCGGCCGACGGGGGAGAGAACGGTGCTCCGTGGCACACCGATCCCGCCGATTACAGTCGTCCACTCCCCAAGGCCATGGCTGCCCTGACCGAGCCTCACAGCTTCGTAGCGCTCCTGGAGCAGATGGACAACGAGGGCCAGGACCGGCTGCTGCCGCCGCTTGCGGCCGCATTGTGGAGGCCGCCCCAGTCCGCGAAGTACTGCATCGAAGTCATGGACGAGTTCCACAGCGCGGGCCGTTCGAAGCTGGCCCACACCGTCATGGTCGCCGGCGCTCTCAGCGACCAGTTCCAAGAACTCTCGGCGGAACTCCGGGCGCTAGGCCGCCGTGAAGCCGACCAGGTCCTCGAAACAGCACACCGGTACATGCCTCTCCAGCGCGTTTGGGAGCACGCGGCAACACTGGCCCCGGACCCCAAGAGCACTGGCGATGCTGCCCCGGCGCGTCTCCTCTTCGAGGAGATGACCCAGCACCGCGACCCGTCAGAACTCGTCAACCTCCTCGCGTCCAACGAGGTCCAAACGGCGATTGGTGACGGCCGGGAGCAGCTCGTTGACACTCTTCTGACCGCGATCGCCACCACCTACGGCGAGGAGCAGCTGCTCGAGCTGACCGATCACATGCGTGACGCCGGACTCGCCGCGGAGACCAGCCGTCTGTGGCGCAGCATCGCCGAAGAGCGCACCCCACTTGCCCCCGTGCTGCGCGCCCTGCGCGACAGCGAAAGGATCTGGGAGACCACTGCCGTCCTGCGACGCCTGATCCCCCAGCTGCTCCTCAGCCCGTACCAAGACGACGCCACCACGCGTGCAGCACGGATGAGCGCCGTCCTCGATGAACTCCCGAAAGCCGGCCTGTACGAGGAGACGGAGACTCTTCTCCAGCTCATCGCCGACTACTACCGCTCCGAGGAACGTGCCAAGACTGAGTACGAGGTTCTGCTCACCCCCTACAGGCTCTGAACTCACCTGGCGATGCCACAACTCCGCCCGGAGCCCAATACCGTCTCCACCCGGGGCGGAGGGCCTGCGAGCAGTGGGACGTCGGGCGTCACAAGCAGCACCTCATACGCCACGCTCGCGGCCTGCTCGCCGATCCGGAAAACACCATCACGTCCATCGCCAAGCTGCTGGGAGTCTCCCGCACCACGCTTTACAAGTACGTACCGGAGCTGGCGACCGGACGCGACTCGTTGGTGCCGAACTCCCGCAAGCAGTTGCCAGAGTCACGGTGACTCTGGCTCCCTGCCTCCTTCTCAGTCCTTTGGCTTCCTCCATCGGCGGACCACCCACGTGCAGAAAACGGTGGCGCCGGCCGTGAGCAAGCTGGCAGGCAGTTGAGTCAGCAGTCCCTGAGCCACAAGCTCGAGCGCTACTTCGAACATCTCGTCCTCCCGGTGAATCCATCAGGTCTCACCCAGGTTCGAACGGCGGAAGGGGCCTCTGACGTGCGCTGACGCCGCAGTACAACTCAGCACGTCTTCCGACGACTTCGGACGCTGTAGTTTGTTGTCGGACGTTGTAGGACAGTTCTGGACGGCTGCACTCGGGGGACACCATGCCTAGACTCACGGCTCCGTTGCTGCCCGTCGGCCCTCGGAAAGACTTGAGCGATGCGTTACATGCGCTCCATCGACAGGCGGGCTGGCCCTCCGTGCGTGAACTGGCACGGGAACTCGACGGAGCAGCCAGCTCCAGCCGGATCCATGACGCATTCACCAAAGCCCGGTTGCCCATGTGGGGGCTCGTGGAAGTGCTCGTAACAGAGCTGGCCCGCCGCGTACCAGGCGGTACACCAGCAGATCAGACAGTGCATCGCTTCCATACCTTGTGGGACGCCGCAGCCGAAGCCCTCCCTGGACCCAGCAATGAGTTGGACGCGCCGTTTTTGGCCGCCGTCTCGCTCGGTGAGGCGGGAGACCCGGCCGGCGCCGCCACCGCCCTCGCCGAACTCCTCAAGGACCAGACCCGCGTGCTGGGCGCCGACCACCCGAACACCCTCGACACGCGGTATTGGGCTGCTCGCTTCCGCGGCGAGGCG
>NZ_JAGMUK010000098.1 GCF_019049245.1 Streptomyces sp. AC555_RSS877
TCCACCGACGACGCCCGCATCCGGCACCTGACCGTCGCCCTGCCGCCCCAGTACGCCGCCCGCCTCTTCGACGCCCAGCAGCAGGGCGCGTCCGACCAGCACCTGCAGGAGATCGCCGCCGAAGGACTCAAGGAGGTCTACTTCCAGGACCACGGACGCCGCGCCGGCAGCCTGGAAGAGGTCCGCTTCACCGACATCGAGCACCTTGAGTTCGACCTGTAGCAGCCGCGCCTCTGGTGACAATCGAGGTCACAACGATGAATGCCATGCGCGGCGGGTGGCGTCGTTGAACCGGTCTACCGGAGAGCCGGCTTTTCACAGAGGGGATCGTGGCAGTGCCAGAGGACGGACACGTCAGAGTCGACGCTGCTCCCCGTCTTGGCGGGGTTGCTTGGCTGCTCGCGCGTCAGGCCTTCGTCTCAGCCAGCCGGCCGGGCGAGACGGGCACGATCTCTATGCCGCTGCACCCGCTAGCCTCCAGCTTCTCGTTCTGCCTGTTGGCGCTCGCCTGGTCGTACGCGACGGCGGAGGCCTGCGGCATCCCGTCGGCGTCGGTCCAGGTGAGCCCGTAGTTCTGCATGGTGATCGTCATGCGGGCATTCTCGCTGGTGGCACTGACATCGCCGCGAGAACTACTTCCGGCCGGGACCTTCCCCGGTGGCTTGTTTGTGGCGCATGCTGTCCGTCCAGGCGCTTCGCCTTCCCCCAGGTGGATGCCCCTGCTGGGCCCTGCCGTTCCCTGTGAGCGGTAGGGCCCGCCGCTCCTCCCGACCTCCCCGCGGGAGGATCGACGGCTGCCCAATACGCGACTGCCCGCCCCCTGATGCGAAGGGGGCGAACAGTTCTGGCTCAGCTGGCCTGCTTCTGCTCCCGCAGTTCGTGGACGGTGGCGGTGAGGGTGCCGTCTTGCTGTTCGTAGTGGGAGAGGGCGACGCCGAGGCCGAAGAAGGTGGGCGCCCACTGGCCGACGAAGATTCCCCACCTGTCGGCGCGGGCGACGCCTGCGCCGGGTTCCAAGTTGAGGCTGCCGGCCCAGCTGGCGATGGAGAGGCCGATGCTGCCGAGGGCGGCCATGTAGGCGTGTTCGCTGCGGATGCCCATGTCGTGCATCTTCTTGATGATCACGGTGTGCTCCGTTCGTGCGGGGAGGTTCCGTGTCCGTGTTCCTCGCATAGCCATCACCTATTCGACGCTTTCGCGTGGATATATGACGAAAATGGTTGTCGCGTAGCATGATCCTGCTCGGGGCTATCGCGGAGGTCTGTCATGCTCCGAACGATTTGGAGCGGCGCGATCAGTTTCGGTTTGGTCACCGTGCCGATCCACGTAGCGAGCGCGACCGAGACTCGCAGCATCCAGTTCCATCAGTACCACCTGGAGGACATGGGCCGGGTGCGCGTGCGGAAGGTGTGCGACCTGGAGGACCGGGAGGTCACCGAGTCGGAGATCGGCAAGGGCTACGAGGTGTCGAAGGACAACGTCATCCCGATCTCTGATGCCGAGCTGAGCAACCTGCCGCTGCCGACGGCGAAGGCCATCGAGATCCAGGCGTTCGTGCCGCTCGACAGCATCGACCCGATCCAGATCGGCGAGGGCTACTACCTCGTCCCCGACGGCCAGGTCGCCGCGAAACCGTACAAGCTGCTGCGCCAGGCGCTCGGCCGGTCGTCGAAGGTCGCCATCGCCAAATACGCATGGAGCGGCAGGGAGCGCCTTGGCCTGCTCCGAGTCCGCGAAGACGTCATCGTCCTGCACGCGATGCGCTGGCCTGACGAAGTCCGCGACCCAGCCGCCGTGGACCCCCCGACAGCGCAGGTGTCCGACGAGGAGATCGACGGCGCGCTCGCCCTCATCGACCGCCTCACCCGCGACAACCTCGACGGACCCGAGTTCCAGGACGCCTACACCGGAGCCCTCGCCAAGGTCATCGAAGCCAAGCGGGAAGACCGCGCTCTGCCTGAGATGCCGGAGCCGGCCGAGCAGCCAGGCCAGGTACTCGACCTAATGGCCGCCCTCACCGAGTCCGTCTCCAAGGCCAAGGCGTCCCGCGGCGAAGCCGCCGACGTCCACGACATGCCGAAGAAGACCGCGAAGAAGCAGCCAGCCAAGAAGACCACGGCAAAGAAGGCGACGGCTCGCAAGTCGAAGAGCGCCTAATTGCTTCGTTCCTCAAAGGACGTACACATATCGGCGGCGTAAGCGTCGTGTGGGCGGTGCTGGTCTGCCCCAGATCCAGGGTCGGGCGCGGGCGTTGAGCTGGGCTGTGGCCACTTCGGTGGCGTGGGTGATGTGGTCGCGGTC
>NZ_JAGMUK010000099.1 GCF_019049245.1 Streptomyces sp. AC555_RSS877
AGGCCGCGTTGGAGTCGGTCTGGCCAGAGCCGCGGAAGAAGCCGCGGCCGCGTGGCACCCGCCTGGATGCCTACAAGCCGTTGATCGACGAGATGCTCCGGGCGGATCTGGATGCGCCGCGCAAGCAGCGTCACACGGTCAAGCGGATCTTCGACCGGCTCGTGGACGAGCACGGGGCGGAGGCGGTGACCTATCCGATGGTGCGGGCTTATGTCGCCGACCGACGGTCCCAGATCGTTGTTGAGGCCGGCCGCGGGGTGGTGCACGCGTTCATTCCGCAGTCCCACCGGCCGGGGGCCGAGGCGGAGGTGGACTTCGGCGACGTGAAGGTACGCCTGGCCGGTGAGCAGGTCACCTGCTTTGTGTTCGCGATGCGCCTGTCGTATTCGGGCAAGGCCGTGCACCGCGTCTTCGCCTCCTGCGGCCAGGAGGCATTCCTTGAGGGCCACGTCCACGCTCTCAGCGTGCTGGGCGGTTATGTGGGTGACAACTCTTCCGCGATCTCGCGTTGCCGGTCAGGATGGTCGCTCCCGTCGAGGAGCTCGGATGGCCTGGCAGCCGCAGTTGGTACGACGCGTCGATGCCGCGGGGAACCCCGCGGCATCGCTCGGACACGCCCTGGTCGACGACTACCTCGAGTTCGTGGCGGCACGCTGCCGGCCGAACACCCTGCTGGCCACCGCCTATGACCTGAAGGTCTTCTTCTCGGTGGTGCCCAAAGAGCCGGCCGACGTCGTCACCGCGGACCTCTTCGCGTTCATCACCGCGCAGAAGAAGCCGAGACGAGGGCCGAAGGTCGTCCGGCTCGAAGACGGTGAGGCAGGGCTTTCGGCACGGACCATCAAGCGGCGACTCGCCAGTATCTCCGGGCTGTTCGGCTACCTGATGACCCGCGACGACCTCGCCATCGATCGTAATCCGGTGCCGACGGGGCTGGCCACCCGCCGCCGCGGCGGAAACCGCGGGGCACCGCTGCTACGCACGCCCCGCACCCTTCCGCGAGTCCTTGGGCCGGGCGAGGTCGAGGCGGTGCTCGGCGCGGTGAACACGGCGCGGGATCGGGCCATGGTGCTCGCGATGCTGCTGGGCGGCCTGCGCCGGTGCGAGGTGCTCGGCCTGCGGCTGGGTGACCTTTCGCCGGGCGAGCGTCGGGTTTTCATCAGTGAGGGCAAGGGCGGGCACCAGCGCCTGATACCGGTCTCCGCGCAGTTCTTCGCTGCGGTCGGCGACTACCTGGACCGCGAGCGGCCGACGGTGGACCACGATCGGCTGTTCGTGGTGCTGCGCGGGCCGACTCGGGGGTGTCCGCTGTCCGCCGACGGCCTGGACGAGATCCTCGACGGCGTCCGGAGGCGGACCGGGTTGCCGAAGTTGACGTGCCATCAGCTCCGTCACACCTGCCTGACCCGGCTGCGGGAGGCGGGCATGGCCCTGGAAGCGGTACAGGCGCAGGCCGGACACCGTTCCATCGAGTCAACCCGGATCTATATCCACTTGGCGAACAGCTGGCTCGTCGAGCAGTACCTGACGGCGAGTGCCGCCATCGACGCTGACCAGGCGGACATCTGATGCGCCGGGCCCGAGCTGCGGCCTTGCCGATCGTGCGCCCGGATCTCGTCGAGTTCTACCTTGCCCACCGGGCAGCGCAGGGCATGAACACCGACCACAAGGTCCGCTGGGGCGCCCGCGTCCTGCTCGCCACCGTCCCGGACCTGGCGGACTTCCATCGTCTGCCGTACGACCGGGCCCGCCGCCGCTCCGAACGACGCATCAAAGCGGCGCAGTTCCCCCGGGAGAAGTCGATCAGAGCCTTTGACTTCGACGCCAACGCGAACCTCGACGCAGCCGTCATTCACACCCTGGCGACCTGCGAATGGGTCAAGAAGGACCTGCCGCTTTGCCTCATGGGCGACTCCGGCACCGGCAAGTCCCACCTGCTGATCGCGCTCGGCACCGAGGCCGCCATGGCCGGCTTCCGGGTCCGCTACACACTCGCCACCAAACTGGTCAACGAGCTAGTCGAGGCGGCGGACGAAAAAATCCTGACCAAGACCATCGCCCGCTACGGACGTGTCGATCTCCTCTGCATAGACGAACTCGGCTACATGGAGCTGGACCGCCGCGGCGCTGAGCTGCTGTTCCAGGTGCTCACCGAACGCGAGGAGAAAAACAGCGTCGCCATTGCCTCCAACGAATCGTTCGGCGGCTGGACCAGGACATTCACGGATCCGCGGCTCTGCGCGGCCATCGTCGACCGCCTCACCTTCGGCGGGAACATCATCGAGACCGGCACCGACTCCTATCGGCTCGCACAGACCCGTGCACAACAGCAAGCCACCACTTGACCTCCGGATCCGGTCCCGCAGAACACACCTCGTGATCAAGAATGGACCAGTCGATTGCCACGCTGACCACAGATCACAGCCACCGCGCTGAAGGAGGAAACTGGTTTGGCCGCCCCCTTGGATGTTCTGGTGTCCACGAGCGTTGGTGCCGTCGCAACCATCATTGGCATCGTGGTGGGCGGCTTCGTCGGCCGCCGCAGCCAGAACCAGCAATGGCTGCGCGACACCCAGACAGCTGCCTACGGAGCCTTCCTCCAGGAGTTCACCGCGGTCGAGATCGAGCTGCGTGAGGCATACCTCGACGACCGGCCCAACAACGCCAACTGGCCACCGTTCAACGCCGCCTTGACCTCACTCAGCCTGGTCGCCACCCCCGACGTTGCGAATGCCGCCGGCGACCTGGCCGATGCGATCGGCCGCTTCGTGCTCCTGGTCGCCGACCGCGGCCCGAAGAACCGTGACAACCTGCAGCGGATCATGGCAGAACTCGCATCCGGACAGCTCGCCTTCGTCAACGCGGCCCGCAGCTCCCTCGACGGATCCCAGCAGCCCATCAACCGGCAACTGGGAGGACCGCCGCCATGGCGCGAGATCGAGCCCTACGTCCCCACACCAGGCGCCGCTGACTGACGTCGCTCCTCAGTGCACAGGGTGGGGCCAAAACTCGCTCCCGAAAACCGCTTCCAAGATCGCTAAGTGGGCCCAGGAATGACTCGGCCACTTCACGTCCCGTCACCGCGGCTTCGATCCGCCTTTGGCTCAAGCCATGATCAGCCACACCACAAGGCATCGGCCCGCCAGTACCTACGAGCCCTGAACCACCGGAAAGAACCTGGGAGGCGTGCGTCACCGCCACTGGACGTCATCGCGCTGCTGGGCCGCGCCGTGGCCCGGCGATCTCGGCAGAAAGAGCAGTCTTCCTCCACTTGGCCTTCGTGACACGATCTGGGTGTGACGACGTTGTTCCTGACAGTCGGCCTGCCAGGTGCCGGGAAGACCACGAGAGCTCGGCAGCTGGCCAAGGAGCACAGCGCGCTGCGGCTGACGCCGGATGAGTGGATGATCCCGCTGTTCGGCGATCCGCAGCCGGAGGGGAAGCGCGATGTGCTGGAAGGACGGCTGCTCTGGCTTGGTCTGGAGGCGCTGAGGCTGGGAACCAACGTGGTCCTGGATTTCGGATGCTGGTCTCGTGACGAAAGGTCCGCGATCCGCTGGTTGGTGATGTCTGTGGGCGCGTCCTGTCAGCTTGTGTATGTGCCGGTGGACCATGAGACCCAACGTGCTCGGGTCGCTCATCGCCAGTCGACCACCCCTGATCAGACCTTCGCGATGAGCGAGACGGACCTCCTGCACTGGAGGACACTGTTCGAGGAGCCCGACGCCACGGAACTCGATGGACATGAGGTTGGAGATCCGCCTCCTGGATGGTCAGGATGGCTGGAGTGGGCCGCCGATCGGTGGCCGTCACTCGCGTGACTGTCCGGCCAACCTTGGTGCGGCCCAGTACTGGCGCGGGAGCCTGGGGCCAGCCGCCGTGCGCTCCGAAAACGTTGCTAGTTCTCATCGACATTTCCGAACCCTGTGATGGCTAAGTGCTGCCCAAAACCGTCGACAAACGTTGCCAGCTCCCACCTACAGGACCATCAGTGGCGGTGCAGCTGCCGCGCTATGGAAAGGCCGCACGGCTCTTGAAGAGTATTGCCTTTGCGTAAATGGGACAGTCCCCCCGAAGGGAGAAGGAGCCTGCTCTGGGCCCTGCGCAACGCTTGGCATGCCCTCACGGGGTCCGCCACAGTACTGGATATCCAGGCCGGGGCGTGCGCAATTGTGGCAGCGACAGCTATGATCCCATGGGCAACTGTTCCAGCCATGAAAACAATCGCTGGTGCGCTCATCAGCCAGGCCATCGCGCTTGGGGCCCTGGAGATCTCTCTGCACCAACTCGAATCCTGTACTACCGCAATTGAGGACCAGACACCACGCAGGGCAGTCCTTCACCATCCGGTATGACGGACCCTGGCCGAAGGCAGCGCTGGTGGGCTCCTCGCCCCTGAGACACGAGCCCCGGAACCGCGCCACGACGATGGCCCGGGACGCCACCACGACGAACCGGACCCTCAGCCCGTCTTCGAGGCCGACCGCGTGTTCTTCGACCGCGTGCTGCCACAGCTCTGATGCCTCAAGTCGCTGTGTGGGCGGGCTGATCGAAGCCGCCTCCCATGCCGCAGAGACGGCTCGCCTCAGACTGGCGCGCTGACGGCCCAAGGCCGGTCACCGACCAGTTGGTCCACAGCCGCGCCTGCCTGATGATCACGGCTCGGTAACGGCACTCAGTGAGTTGGTGGGGAGCGTCATTTGAACCGTGCGGTATTCCGGCCCGCGGGACCATGGGGTGGGCGGGCTGTCAGTGGCCGCGGGGTGCGTTGGCTGTGTCGTTTTCCGCGGATGTTTTCGACGTGAGTTCGAGTTCGCCCGCGTGTTGCACCTGCGGCTGTCCGGATCTTGAGCGGAAACACGAAAATGCCTTCTGATCAGCAGCGATGAGGCACGTCTAGGGCGGCCTGACCGGCGGGCCGCTTGCCTGGCTGACGCCGATCAGGAAGGTGGGGAGCGTGTCGCTCGTGAAGTGTTTCGTCAGGGGGCGGTGAGTGCGGTGATCGTCTCTACGACGAGGTCCTCGGAAGGGGCTTCCACGTGGGCGCGCAAGGCGCCGCCGATGTCGAGGGATGCGGCTCCGTGCACCACCGCCCACAGTGAGCCGGCGAGTGCGCGGGCGTCCTTGGCCGGCAGCGTCCCGGAGTCCCTGGCGGCTTCGACCGCCTTGAGCAGGACGCCGAACGCGGCCTCGGCGGCGCGGCCGAGGCCAGGATAGTCGGTGCCCTTGACCTCGGCGCCGAACATCACGAGGTAGAAGTCGGGGTGGTCGAGGGCCCAGCGCAGGTAGGCGCGCCCCAGTTCGATGACGTGGTCGCGGCCGTTGCGGCCCTCCGGAGCGGCCCGGAGGGCGTCGTGCAGACGCTGGAAGCCAAGCTCGGCCACAGTCGCCAGCAGGTCGGACTTGTCGGTGAAGTGGCGGTAGGGCGCGGCTGTGCTCACCCCCGCGCGCCGAGCGACCTCGGTCAGGGTGAAGCCCTTCGGCCCCCGCTCGCCGATCAGGTCCAATGCGGCATCGGTCAGCGCCCGTCGGAGGTCGCCGTGGTGATAAGGGGCTGATTTCCCGGTTCCGGGGCGGTCGGCGGAGGCAGAGCGAGCTGACATGTTGACGACCTTAACATCGACCCCTATGTTAAAGGCATTAACATTGTGAGCGAGGGAGTGACATGTCGATCTCATCGACCGACTGGGCCGTGGTCACCGGGGCCTCGTCCGGGTTTGGGGCGCTGTTCGCCCGACGGCTGGCCGAGCGTGGCCACCCCCTGGTCCTGACCGGCCGCGACGCCGCACGCCTCGACGCCGTGCGTGAGGAGGTGCGGCGGCACACTCCCGGCGCGGTGGTCGAGACGGTCGTGGCCGACCTCGCCACCGAAAGCGGCCTGGAGCTGTTGCTGACCGAACTGAAGAGCAAGGACGTGGGCGTGCTGGTGAACAACGCCGGCTTCGGCACGTACGGCCGGTTCGCCGAGGTGCCCGCGTGGCGCGAGTCCACCTTGATCGCGGTCGACGTCACGGCCGTGGTGCGACTGACGCACGAGCTGCTTCCCGCCATGCGCGCCCGCGGCCGCGGACGGATCCTCAACGTCGCCTCGACCATCGCTTTCCAGCCGGCCCCTCTCCAGGCCGTCTACGGCGGCGCGAAGGCGTTCGTCCTGTCGTTCAGCCAGGCCCTCGCGGAGGAGACGCGCGGCAGCGGAGTCACCGTGACCGCACTGTGCCCGGGTCCCACACGCACCGGCTTCACCGACGCGCTGAAAGCCGACGTCTCCCACACGGCGATCTACCGCAAACTCGCCGAGCCCGGCCCGGTCGTCGACGCCGGCCTGCGCGCGCTCGACCGCGGCCGCCCCGTCATCGTCCCGGGCCTGCGCAACCGGGCCATGACCATCCTCGGCCGGATCACCCCGCCTGGGCTGCTGATCCGCCTGACCGCCCGAATGCTGTCCGCCGCTGACAAGCCGGGGCACGCGGCGAGCCGGTGAGAACGGTGACCTTCTGTCCGGATTAACCCCGTCCGCGGTCGATCACGTCCTTAAATGCTGCAACTCTCTCAACGGAGCTGGCCATGGCGCTGCCGATGTTCTCCCTTAAACCGGTCGACGAGACCTACTTCGACCATGCACCAGTGCGATTCGTCCACACGTGGTCCATCAGCCGGCCGGCCGAATCGGTCTGGGCGGAACTGGTCAGCGACGACCCCCTTCACTGGTGCCGCGGCCTGAAAATTCGATGGACATCACGCCGGCCTTTCGGTGTCGGCACTACCCGCCGGGCAGTTGCTCTGGGGGCCATGGCCAACGACGCGTACTTCTTCGCCTGGGAAGAAGGCCGCCGCCATTCCTTCTACTTCAGCCGCGCCAGATTTCCTCTGTTCGTCAGCGCCGGCGAGGACTACCTGGTCGAACCCGACGGACCGGACCACTGCCGATTCACCTGGCGCATCGGCATCACCCCGACCGCCATGGGCCGCGCCGGAGCTCCGCTCAGCAAGCGCCTCTTCCGCAGCTACTTCCGCGACACGGGCCGCTACTTCGACGCCGCCCACCCCGCTCACACCCGGTAGCCGAGTCAACAATCGCATGCCCGGGTCCTGCCGGGCGGGGCCGCCTGCCGTTCGGCGTTGCGGTTTTGGCCCTGGTCATCTCCGATCCGTGCACCGAGGGCAGGACTGAGGTGTCTCGGCACATGCCGACGCGTTCGCCGCGAAAGGTGAAGGACGGATCGGCCGAAACCGATGCCCCGCCGGGCAAGGCTATGCGGTGCGCGTCTGCGTCGTGGGTGCCGACCTGGGCTCGGGCAGATCGGGATGGTCGAGCGCGGCGGCCCAACTGGCGAGGAGTTCCAGGCGCTCGCGAGAGGCGGTGCCGGGTGCGGCGGTGTAGGCGGTGAGGGTCAGGCCCGGGTCTGTGGGCAGCGGCATGGCTTCGTAGGTGAGGCTGAGGGTGCCGACGGTGGGGTGGTGGAAGGTCTTGGTGCCGGTGCGGTGCAGGCGTACGTCGTGGGTGGCCCACAAGGTGCGGAATTCGTCACTGTGGGTGGACAGTTCGCCAACCAAGTCGGCCAGGTCACGGTTGTGGGGGTCGCGGCCGAGCTCAGTGCGCAGAAGGGCGACGGTGCTGTGGGCGGTGTTGTCCAGGTCGGCGTAGAAGTCGGCGGCGGCCGGGTCGAGGAAGCGGAACCGGCCAAGGTTGGCCCGGCGGGCACTGCCGGTGAGGGCTGAGGCGTACAGGGCGCGCCCGAGGCGGTTGATGGCGAGGACGTCCAGGCCGCCGTTGCGGATGAAGGCGGGGGCTTCTGTCATGGCGTCGAGCAGGTGCTGCAGGGTGGGCCGCAGGGGCTGAGGTCGGCTGCGGCGCGGTACGCGGCGGCCGGCACCGGGGTGAGCGGTGCGGGCCAGATCGCGCAGGTGAGCGTGTTCGGCCTCGTCGAGCCGCAGCGCGCGGGCGACAGCGTCGAGGACGGCGTCGGAAGCGCCCCGGAGATTGCCGCGTTCCAGACGGGCGTAGTACTCGACGCTGATCCCGGCGAGGAGGGCGACCTCCTCCCGGCGCAGGCCCGGCACCCGCCGATGGCCGTCCATGATCGGCAGCTCTGCCTGCTCGGGAGTGATCTTCGCCCGTCGGGTGCTGAGGAACTCACGGATTTCGCTGCGCTGGTCCACGCCGTCGAGGCTACGGTGCCCGGTGGGACGGGGCACCGCTGAGAGGTGCACTGCCAGTACACGGAACAAGCGACCCTCCCACATCCTCGTGAGCTGCGGTTTCATCGGTTGCGACAGCAGGCGGGGACGCCCGGGCTCTGTCCTGGTTGCTGCAGATCGCCGCAAAAGTGCCCCGCGTGGCACGTGCGAAGACGCCGGTCACCACACCATTACTTCCGAGAGGACACAGGATGCACACGCGCACGCTCGGCCAGGGCCTGCAGGTCTCGGCCATCGGCCTGGGATGCATGGGCATGTCCCAGGGCTACGGGCCGAATCCCGGCGACCGGCAGGACATGATCGGCGTGATCCGCGCTGCCGTCGACCGCGGCATCACGTTCTTCGACACCGCCGAGGTCTATGGCCCCTACGTCAACGAAGAGCTCGTGGGCGAGGCGCTCGCCCCCGTGCGGGACCAGGTCGTCCTCGCGACGAAGTTCGGCTGGCGCATCGAAGGAGGGAAGTTCACCGGGCTCGACAGCCGGCCGGAGCAGATCAAGCGGGTCGCCGACGCTTCCCTGCGCCGACTGCGCAGCGAGACGATCGACCTCTTCTACCAGCACCGGGTCGACCCCGATGTCCCCGTCGAGGACGTCGCCGGTGCGGTCGCCGAGCTCGTGCAGGCGGGCAAGGTGCGCCACTTCGGCCTGTCCGAGGCGGCGGGGTCGACCATCCGCAAGGCCCACGCAGTTCACCCGGTGACCGCGGTTCAGAGTGAGTACTCCCTGTGGACCTGTGATCCCGAGCCCGAGGTCCTGCCGACGCTCGCCGAGCTCGGAATTGGGTTCGTGCCGTTCAGCCCGCTCGGCAAGGGCTTCCTCACCGGCACCGTCGACACCACGACCTCGTTCGCCGAAGGCGACATCCGTGCCTCGATCCCCCGGTTCGCCGAAGAGAACCGTGCTGCCAACCAGGCTCTGGTCGACCACGTCGCCAACCTCGCCCGGGCCAAGAGTGCCAGCCCCGGGCAGGTCGCCCTCGCTTGGCTTCTCGCACAGCACCCGTGGATCGTCCCGATTCCCGGCACACGCCGCGTCGAGCGCCTGGAGGAGAACGCCGGTGCGACCCAGGTCGCCCTGTCCGCCGACGAGGTCGCCGACCTCGACGCGACAGCGGCACGCATCGGCGTACACGGCGACCGCTACAACGAGCTGCACATGGGCTTTGTCGGTCGGTGACCGGTTGGGCATCGTTGGGTCGGGGCGGCCACCCCGACCCAACGAGGGCAGCTTCAGCTTCCACCCGCTGCGGTGTTTCCTCGACAACACCGGCGAGGCCATGTCGGGCCGGCACCGCCCGTCCTCCTGTGATCAGCGCTTCGCCGTATTTGTCGCAGAGCGGCGTGCCGCGACGTAGGCGCTCCAGTCGGGTGCAGCGCGTCTGCGCCAGTGCTCGGCAGTCGTGACGTGCATGCCGGTGATCGAAGCCAGGACGGCAGGAGGAAGGTCTTGGGCGAGGTTCAGGCAGGCAGTCACGCGGACCGCTTTGGCCCGGATGCTGTGTTCGTTGAGAAGGAGGCGGAGTGCTCCGACGGGCATGGGGCGGTCGGAGTAGCGGGGCGCGCCGGCGGGCGCGGATCGGCCGGGGTACGGCTGCGGAACAGCCAGGCGGGCCCGAAGTTTGGCGCTGTTCGTCGCTGGCCGGGCTGAGCGGCGAGTTGAGCGATGAGCGCCGCGAGGGGCGGGAGAAGCGGCACGGCATGCTGGGCCAGGACAAGGCGGCTGCCCGAGGCGTGGTCTTGGATGTTGTTGCTGGTGAGCCTGACGATCCGAGTGAGTGGCACGGCGTAGGTATGCAGGAGGGCGCCGGCGACGCGAACCTCAAGGGGGAGGCCGTCGTCGTTGAGGCACTGCTGAAGGACGTCCCAATGGCTGTCCTCGTCGAGGCCAGCGGGGTCCGGTTTACCGCGGTGGGGGACAAGCAGATCGCGGGCGTAGCCGCGCCTATGTGCCCAGACCAGACAGTCGCGGATGTTGTAGCGGGTGCTCTTTCCACGGGTCAGCCATGCATCGACGTCTTCTTGGACGAGGTCCCCGAGTGATGAGCCGCGCTTCTCTGCCCAGTCCAGGAGCAGGAGAGCACTCCGGATGCGTGCTGTGGCCCATTGAGTGATGAACGCTCCTGTGAGCGCGGCGGCGCAGACGGGGAAGGACGCTCCAGCTGACATAGGGACGCAGGATGCCCGCGAACTGCGGATGATCCCGAACGGTTCGACGCACGTAGAGCTCGACCCGAGCGAGGTGTTCGTCCCGGTGGGGGAGGACGCCCGCGGCGACGAGTGTGTTTCGAAGTGACTCCGCGCCTCTGCAGCTGATGTTCAGGGCGACATCGTCCACCGACGCATGGCTGATCGGCTGGCTGCCGTCGGCCGTGAGGCTGGCGAACAGCCGGTGTTCCAAGGAGCGTCTCAGCCAGTTCAGGGCGGGCCCTGGGCGGTCGGCGTGGGCAAGGACCGCCCGGACCTGCTGCAGTTGTTCGGCGGCCGTCGGCGACGTGACAGCGGCGAGGACCTTGGCGAGCTGATCGTCGACAGCGCATCGCAGGCACAGGGGCCGAGCCTTCGTATGAGCGGGGCTGTCGCAGCGAGTGCAGGTGTAGTCGGTGGTGTAGCCGGAGCAGGTGCCACAGACAGCGACGTCGTCGGCCTGTCCGATCAGCGCGCGCGTCCTGTTGCACTGCGGACAGGCTGCGGGGTGGTTCAGGACGCGTGCGTAGCAACGGTCGCATGCCGGGCCCCGCGGCCAGTTGACCTGGGACGGGCTGACGCGACCACAGAATCCGCAGGTCACGTTCCGGCGGGAGCGGCAGGTGCCGCACAGGAGGCGGTCGCCGTCGCGGGGCGAGACCGTGCAGTAGGCGCGTTGGCCACACGAGGTGCACTCCCGCTTTGGCGCCTCGTGCTGGTAGTAGCAGGCGGAACAGACGCCGCGCGCGGGGCAGGGCCGGGTCTTGCCGCACCGACGGCAGACCGCGACCGACGCCCGGTATTGCGCGGCGCCCTGACATCCGCTGCAGATCCGTCCTTCGGGAACACGGTGAGGGAGGGGTCGAATCCGGCCGCAGCGTGAGCAGGCGGGCTGGCGTACCTCCTGGCGGCCCGCGTCGGCCAGCAGCTTGATGAGGAACAGGACCGAGGGGATGGCCGTCGGGTCGCCGCTGGTGAGCGCGTCGGTGTGCTCGTCGAGGTAGTGCCGTGCGCGTCCGCGGGACCTGACCGGAATCGCCGAAACCACGTCGTCCGCGGCGTGGGGCGACATCCCCGGGCACGTGGCCCGGATCTGCTGCGTCAGGGCAGCCCTGGTCGCCCGCGCCTTGGGGCCTTCCTCAGCCGGGCTCACAGGCCCTCCGGACGCCGCAACTGCGTGCGGCGAGTCGGAGGAGTAGCGGCCGTGGTCTCGCCGGTGGCGGTCGGCTTGGCGACCTGCCGGCGCACTTCGACGACCTCGATCAGATCGTTCGGCGTGCAGGACAAGATGTCGCAGAGCGCCGCCAAGGTGTCCATCGACAACCGCTGCGGGGGCTGCGTCACCAGCCGGTAGACCTGTTCCCGCGACAGGTGGATGCCCCGTTCGGCGAGCAGTGGGACGAGCTCGGTGGTCTGGAACATGTCCTGAGCGGCCATCAGCTTGCGCAGGTTCCAGCGCACACCCATGGACTTCGTCATCAGCGGATCCCTTCCGGCTGCTGCTTGCCTCGTTCACTCGGCCGAACTGCCTGACGTGTCAGGTGGTCTTCCATCAGGCGGTTGCGGAACTCGTCGGAGACCCAGGTGTAGAGCGCGGTCGTCGAAGCATGCCGGTGACCGACCTGGTCCTGGACGAACCGCTCGGGGTAGCCGAACTCGATCAGGTGCGTGATGTAGCTGTGGCGCAGGCTGTGCAGCTCAAGTTCTTCGGGCAGGCCGGCGTAGTCGCGAACCGTGGCGAAGACCTCGTCGAGTCGGCGTACCCCCAGGCGGCTGCGACGCTCGGTCACCCACAGAGCCGGGTGCTTGCCGGGATTGAACCGTGCGCGTGCCTCGTCGACCCACTCCTCCAGCAGCGGCACGACCCAATCCAGCTCCGGAACGGTGAGCACCGTGCGGCGTTTGGGCGGGCTGCCCCGCGATGCCTTGCCCCAGCGGACCTGCAGGGCTCCGAACCGGCCGTAGTCCTTGGCCCGGGGGTTGTGACGCAGATCGGGAAGATCGAGCTTCGACGCCTCGCGGCGTCGCAGCCCGTAGGCGTAGACCGACTTCAGCATCACCGAGTCGCGCCAGGCCGCCAGCGCACCCTTCCGCCCCAGGCCCTTGACGTGTTCGATGCGGTCGTCGGCCGCATCGAAGAACGTCTGCAGTTCGTCGTAGGTCAGGGCCCGCCGCCCAGGCCGGCCCTCGAACTCGGCGACGTGGGCGGCCGTATTCCAGTCGTGGCAGACCTGGATCGGGAACTGCCCGAACTCCTCCAGGCAGGCCGCGGCCCACCCATAGTGGCTGTCGGTGATGAACTCGCAGAACAGCGACAGTTCGTTCTGCTGGCCTCGGACCGTGGAGTGCGCGGCCGGCGGGTCCTTGCTGAACTGGGCCGCGAAGTACGCCTCGACGTCCTCGGGCGTCCACTCCCACGGGTACGTACCGGTGTACGCGGCGAAGCGCCGCACCAGCCTCACCCTGTCGCCGACGGTCTTCTTGGCGAGCAGACGGCTGCGTTGCTGCCGGGCCCAGCCCTCCAGCATGGCCTCGAACATGACAGGCGCTGGATCCAGAGCCCGTACGTTCGTCGGCTTCACCAGGTGGATCGCCCCGGGCAAATCGAGCGTTCTCACACCCACTCCCACGGTTGCGTTACATGCAACATCGTGGCGCCAGGAGACCAACGCCCCAGGCCAGAAGGCGTTCTTTCACCGGAACGAGCGACATCGACATAGCTCGTGAGCAGGTCAGAGGCCATCCGCTGGTCGTGGCGAATGATGCATCAGATGAAATTCCGCCCCTTTGCGTCACACGGGAGCCGAAAAACACACCTGTAGAAGGTGGGGCGGGATCAGCCCGCCCCACCACCAGGAGTACCCCGTGGCGAGCGCTGCCGACGAGCCGGAACAGACCCCCTCCGCAGACCCCTCCATCACCCCCTCCACGCCCCGCCAGCAAGAGCCGGACGTTTCCGCAGGTCAGACCCGCCGGACAGGGGGTCGCCGCAGGTCCGACAACCCTCATGTCCAAAGGCGTCCCAAGCACAGGAGGACTTCGACCGAACCTCGAGGCAGAAACCAGCGGGTTCGAGGGATCTGGAGGGTGCTCCGGCGAGAACCCGCTGGGGGTGTGGTGGTCCTGGCGGGGGTTCCGCGCGGGTTCACGTCCGCCATCTGGGACAAGATGGGGCCTCCGATCTGGA
>NZ_JAGMUK010000100.1 GCF_019049245.1 Streptomyces sp. AC555_RSS877
CCCCCCGCCCCGCCAACCTGCGGGCAGTCGTGCCGCTCGGGGCGGCACGGGTGGGCGCAGGCGGCACCCCGTCAGCGCCGGGCCGCGCAACCCACCCCCGCCGGCCCACACCAACGACGCACACCGACCCCGGCCACGCACGAACCCCGCCCGAGCCAACCCCACTCCAGGACACGCCCCTCATGACCAACGTCGACGACCCAGCCGGCACCACAACCGGCACCACGACCGACGCCGCCGCCAACACCACCCCCGGCACAGGCCTCGCCGCCCATCTCGTCGTCGACCGCGACACCTTCCGCCTGGACATCAACCTCACCGCCGCCCCCGGCGACGTCGTCGCCCTGCTCGGCCCGAACGGCGCCGGCAAGACCACCGCCCTGCGCGCCCTCGCCGGCCTCGCCCCGCTCACCGGCGGCCATCTGCGCCTGGACGGCGTCGAGTTGGACCGCACGCCCCCCGAGTCCCGCCCGGTCGGCGTCGTCTTCCAGGACTACCTGCTCTTCCCGCACCTGTCCGCCCTCGACAACGTGGCCTTCGGACCCCGCTGCCACGGCGCGACCAAGGCGGAGGCCCGCGCGCAGGCCGCCGAGTGGCTGGACCGCATGGGTCTCGCCGACCACGCCGGCGCCAAGCCCCGCCACCTCTCCGGCGGCCAGGCCCAGCGCGTCGCCCTGGCCCGCGCCCTGGCCACCAGCCCCCGCCTGCTCCTCCTCGACGAACCCCTGGCGGCCCTGGACGCCCGCACCCGCCTGGAGGTACGCGCCCAACTCCGCCGCCACCTCGCAGAGTTCGAGGCCGTCGCCGTCCTGGTCACCCACGACCCGCTGGACGCCATGGTGCTGGCCGGCCGGCTGGTGGTCGTCGAGCACGGCCGGGTCGTCCAGGAGGGCACACCCGCCGACATCGCCCGCCACCCCCGCACGGACTACATCGCGCAGCTGGTCGGCCTCAACCTCTACAGGGGCCAGGCCGAAGGCCACACGGTCCGTCTGGACGCCGGCTCCTCCATCACCACCACGGAGGACCTCGCCGGACCGGTCTTCGTCGCGTTCCCCCCGGGCGCCGTGACCCTTTACCGCGACCGCCCCACCGGCTCCAGCGCCCGCAACCTCTGGCGCTGCGAAGTGGCCGGCCTGGAGACCCACGGCGACCAGATCCGCGTGGACCTCACCGGCGAACTCCCCCTCGCGGCCGACCTGACGACGGTCGCGGCGGCGGAGCTCGATCTGCACCCGGGTGCACCGGCCTGGGCAACGGTCAAGGCGACCCAGACCCACGCATACCCGGCATAACCCCCACCTCCGACTACCGTGGGGACCTCACCCCCGCTCCCCACCCCCCACGAGGCCTCCATGAGCCTGAGCATCCGCAACCATCTCCCCGGCACCGTCACCGCCGTCACCCCCGGCGAGGTGATGGCCACGGTCAAGGTCCGCCTCACCGGCGGCCGGAACCTCACCGCGGCGATCACCCTGGAGGCCGCCGAGGAACTCGGTCTCGCCGCGGGTTCCGCCGTACACGCCCTGGTGAAGTCGACGGAGGTCTCCCTGGCCACAGCCACGGTCGAAGGCGTCTCCATCCGCAACCAGCTCCCGGGCACCGTCCGCGACATCACGACCGGCGGCGCCATGGCCTCCGTCAAGGTCGCCCTCGACGGCGGCGACCTGACCGCGGTGATCACCAAGGACGCCGCGACGGACCTGGCCCTCGCACCCGGCACCGCGGTCGTCGCCCTGATCAAGTCGACCGAGGTCTCCCTCGCCACCCCGTGACGCACAAGGGCTCCGCCCGGCGAACCGGACGGAGCCCTCATCACGTATCGGCCCTCACCACGCGTACTGCACGTCAGTCCTCGTACGCGTCCAGCGGCGGGCAGGAGCAGACGAGGTTACGGTCGCCGAAGGCCTGGTCGATCCGGCGCACCGGCGGCCAGTACTTGTCCGCGACCGACACCCCGGCCGGGAAGACGGCGTCCTCGCGCGTGTAGGCGTGCTCCCACTCCCCGCCCAGCGCACCGGCTGTGTGCGGCGCGTTCCGCAGCGGGTTGTCGTCCGCGGACCACTCTCCCTTGCCGACCTTCTCGATCTCCGTACGAATGGCGATCATCGCCTCGCAGAACCGGTCGAGCTCGGTCAGGTCCTCGGACTCGGTCGGCTCGATCATCAGCGTGCCGGCCACCGGGAAGGACATCGTCGGCGCGTGGAAGCCGTAGTCGATGAGCCGCTTGGCGACGTCGTCGACGCTCACACCGGTCGCCTTGGTCAGCGGCCGCAGATCGATGATGCACTCGTGCGCGACCAGACCGCCCGGACCGGTGTAGAGCACCGGGTAGTGCGGCTCCAGCCGCTTGGCGATGTAGTTGGCACTGAGCACCGCCACCTGCGTGGCGCGCTTGAGCCCCTCCCCGCCCATGAGACGGACATACGCCCACGAGATCGGCAGGATCCCGGCGGAGCCCCAGGGCGCGGCCGAGATCGGCCCGACACCGGTCTCCGGCCCGGCCGCGGGCTGCAGCGGGTGGTTCGGCAGATACGGCGCCAGGTGCGCCCGCACACCCACCGGGCCGACGCCCGGACCGCCGCCGCCGTGCGGGATGCAGAAGGTCTTGTGCAGGTTCAGGTGTGAGACGTCACCGCCGAAGTGCCCCGGCTTGGCCAGGCCCACCAGCGCGTTCAGGTTGGCCCCGTCGACGTAGACCTGCCCGCCCGCCTCGTGCACCTGGGCGCAGATGTCGGCGACGTGCTCCTCGAACACCCCGTGCGTCGACGGGTACGTGATCATCAGCACCGACAGCTCGTCCCGGTACTGCTCGATCTTCGCCCGCAGGTCCTCGACGTCGATCTCGCCGTCCCCGGCGGTCTTCACGACGACGACCTTCATCCCCGCCATCACCGCGCTGGCGGCGTTGGTGCCGTGCGCCGACGAGGGGATCAGGCACACGGTCCGCTGCTCGTCACCGTTGGCCCGGTGGTACCCACGTACGGCGAGCAGCCCGGCCAGCTCCCCCTGGGATCCGGCGTTGGGCTGCAGCGACACGTTGTCGTACCCGGTGACCTCGGCGAGCCGCTCCTCCAGCTCGCGGATGAGCGTGAGGTAGCCCTGTGCCTGCTCGGCGGGCGCGAAGGGGTGCAGCTGCCCGAACTCGGGCCAGGTGACCGGCTCCATCTCGACGGTCGCGTTGAGCTTCATGGTGCAGGAGCCCAGCGGGATCATGCCGCGGTCGAGCGCGTAGTCCCGGTCGGCGAGGCGGCGCAGGTAACGCAGCATCGCGGTCTCGGAGCGGTACTGGTGGAACACGGGGTGCGCCAGGTACTCGTCGGTCCGCAGCAGCGCGCCCGGAAGGGTCTCCTCGGTGACCGCGTCGAGCGCCTCAACGTCCCCCTCGACCCCGAACGCAGCCCATACTGCGGCCAGTTGGGCCCGCAGAGTGGTCTCATCGCAGGCCATGGACACGTGGTCGGCGTCCACGAGACGCAGGTTGACCCCGTTCTCGCGCGCGGCGGCGACCACCTGGGCACCCCGCCCGGGCACACGGACGGTCAGCGTGTCGAAGAAGGAGCCGTGCACGACCTCGACCCCGCCGGCCGTCAGGCCCGCGGCGAGGACCGTGGCGTACCGGTGGGTGCGCCGCGCGATGGTCTTCAGGCCGTCGGGCCCGTGATAGACGGCGTACATACCGGCCATCACCGCGAGCAGCACCTGCGCGGTACAGATGTTGCTGGTCGCCTTCTCCCGGCGAATGTGCTGCTCACGGGTCTGGAGTGCGAGGCGGTAGGCCTTGTTGCCGTCGGCGTCCACGGACACCCCGACGAGCCGCCCGGGCAGGCTGCGGGCGAACTTCTCGCGCACCGCCATGTATCCGGCGTGCGGCCCGCCGAAGCCCATCGGCACACCGAAGCGCTGCGTCGTGCCGACCGCGATGTCCGCACCGAGCTCCCCCGGGGACTTCAGCAGCGTCAGCGCCAGCAGGTCGGCGGCGACGGTCACCAGCGCGCCGAGCTCGTGCGCCTGCTCGATCACCGGCTTGATGTCGCGTACGGCACCGGAGGCGCCAGGGTACTGGAGCAGCACGCCGTTGATCTCACGCCCGGCGATCTCGGCCGGAATACCGTCGCTGAGGTCGGCGACCACGACCTCCACACCGGTCGGCTCGGCGCGCGTCTCGATCACGGCGATGGTCTGCGGCAGCGTGTCCGCGTCGACCAGGAAAAGGCCCTTCTTGTTCTTGCCCATGCGCCGGGACAGCGCCAGAGCCTCGGCGGCCGCGGTGCCCTCATCGAGCAGCGAGGCGCCCGAGGTCGGCAGCCCGGTGAGGTCGGCGACCATGGTCTGGAAGTTGAGCAGGGCTTCGAGACGCCCCTGGGAGATCTCCGGCTGGTAAGGGGTGTAAGCCGTGTACCAGGCGGGGTTCTCCATGACGTTCCGCAGGATGACGGGCGGCGTGAAGGTCCCGTAGTACCCGAGCCCGATCATGGAGTCGAGAACCTGGTTCCGGTCGGCCAGCGAACGCAGCTCGGCCAGCACCTCGGCCTCGGTGCGGGCGCCCGGCAGCTCCAGCGCGTCGGCGTTCTTGATCACATCCGGGACCGCGGCGGCGGTGAGCTCGTCGAGCGAGCCGTACCCGACCTGCGCGAGCATCTTGGCCCGTGCCTCCTGGTCGGGCCCGATGTGGCGCTGCTCGAAGGGGATTCCCTGCTCGAGCTCGGAAAGCGGAATGCGATGGGCGGTCATTACGGAGGCCTCCTGGTCTGACACGACCTTCGAGGGTCACCACGGCGCGGGTACCCGGACGGCCTCCCCCTCTGTCATCACAACCTGAGAGCTTCACCGGACACCCGAGGGCACCCGACTTTCACCGTCGGTGAGAGCGGAAGCCGTCGACGCCGTCGGCACCCGCCCTGCTTTCCAGAGTGACCTCGTCCGTGCGGTACGTGGGCCTGAGAGATTCCGGGGAGGATTTGCTCCTTCGGCGCCTCCGATGAAGTCTGGAGGACTCTCCCGCACGGGGTCAGCAGCCGTTGTCAGCGTACCAGCGAGGTCTACACTCCCACCTTCGAGTGGCCGCCATCCGCAATCTGCTCTTTTGTAGTGCTTACGGATGAGTTGCGACCAAGTGGAGGGCCCGTGCAGACCGACATCGATCCGCGCAACCTGATCGGCCGCAAGGCGCTCGACCGCAACGGCTCGAAGCTCGGCACCATCGACGAGGTCTACCTCGACGACGCGACCGGTGAACCGGAGTGGGCCGCCATACGCACCGGCCTCTTCTCCAGGGACGCCTTCGTCCCCCTGGAACCGAGCGAACTCATCGAGGGCACCCTCCACGTCCCCTACGACCGCGCCCTGATCAAGGACGCCCCCGACTTCGGCGTGGGCCGCCACCTCTCCCCCGAACAGGAACTCCAGCTCTACCACCACTACGGTCTGGACCTGGGCGCCCCTCCCCCCTTCCCGGACCGCGACTTCGGCAAGGTGGCAGGCACGGAAGACCCCTGACCCCACCGGCCCCGCACGAACGCGCCCCAGCCTGCGGGCAGTCGTGCCGCTCGGGGCGGCACGGGTGGGCGCAGGCGGCACCCCGTCAGCGCCGGGCTACACCACCCACCCCCGGCCCACACCGGCCCAGCACGAACGCGCCCCAGCCACCCCGCCGCCTGCGGGCAGTCGTGCCGCTCGGGGCGGCACGGGTGGGCGCAGGCGGCACCCCGTCAGCGCCGGGCTACACCACCCACCCCCGGCCCACACCGGCCCTGGTCACGCACGAATCCCCCCGCATCCCCTCTCGTCCGAGGCCGGTGCTACCCGCACGCACCCATCCCGTCGGCCCGCCTCCCACCCACTCACCCGCACACCCCCACCGCGCTTCATACCGCCCGCACCCGGCCCTCATCCGCCGAAGGCCCTCCGCCCTCACCCACCCCAGGTCTCCGCGCCACCAACGGCAACGGCTCCGCCGGATCCAACTCCGGGTCGTCGACCCGGAAGGTCCGCACGCGCCCCGGCTCCGAGTCGGGTGTCTCGAACCGCACGGTGACCCGCCCGAGTCCGCTCCCCTGCACCCACCCGTGCCCGTACTCGGCATGGGTGACATCGTGCCCCGAGACCCATCTCCGCTCGGCCGGAGCAGCCGGTTCCGCCGCGGGCACGTCATCGGCGTCCTCCATCGACCCGACGACGTCCCCCCGCTCCCCCGCCGCCTGCGCGAAGAGGTCCTCCTGCGTGTAGTCGGCCAGGCCGCTCACGCCCACCCCCAGCAGCCGCACGCCCCCTGTCGTGTCCACCGGGTCCAACAGCCGCGCGGCAGCCTCCCGCACCACAGCCGGATCGTCCGTGGGCCCCCGCAACGTCTCGGACCGGGTCAGCGTCGAGAAGTCGTATCTCCGCACCTTCAGCACGATGGTCCGCCCGGACAGCCCCGCCTCCCGCAACCGCCGCACACACCGGTCGGCCAGCCGCTGTACTTCCATCCCCACCCGTACCCGGTCGTGGATGTCGACGTCGTACGTGTCCTCCACGGACACCGACTTCGTCTCCCGCTCGGCCACCACCGGCCGCTCGTCGTGCGCCAGCGCCATGGCGTACAGCGCGTGCCCGTGGGCCTTGCCCAGCAGCCGTACGAGCTCGTCCTCACCCGCCTCGGCCATCTCGTCGACCGTATGGATCCCGGCCCGGCGCAGATGGTCGCCCGTCGTCGGCCCCACCCCCGGCAGCGTCCGCACCGACATCGGCCCGAGCAGGGCGCGTTCGGTCCCCGGTTCGATGACCACCAGTCCATCGGGTTTGGCCTGCTCCGAGGCAATCTTCGCGAGCATCTTGGAGGCGGCGAGTCCCACCGACCCGGTGAGCCCGGTGACGGCTCGTATGTCGGCCCGCAGCTTCGCCCCGGCCAGCCGCGCCGACGCGTCGTCCCAGGCCGTTCCCCCGGCTTCCAGGTCCACGAACGCCTCGTCAAGGCTCAACGGCTCCACAAGAGGCGACAGCGCCCGCAGAAGCCCCATCACCTGCTCGCTGATAGACCGGTAGAACGCACCGCGCGGCACCAGATACGCCGCGTTCGGGGCGAGCCGACGCGCCTGGGCCATGGGCATCGCCGAATGGACCCCGAAGACCCGTGCCTCGTACGACGCCGTGGCCACCACGCCCCGCGGCCCGAGCCCGCCCACGACGACGGCCTTCCCGCGCAGGCTCGGCTTGGAGGCCTGCTCCGCCGAGGCGAAGAAGGCATCCATGTCGAGATGCAGGATCGTGGGCGCGCTTCTCACATCTCCGATGCTGCCCTACGCCACTGACAATGCCGTCCCCGGAGAGCGGGGCCGGCGGTCAGACCGCCCGGTTGCGCCGCCGCGCCAGCTCGTCCGCGGGGTTGTGCCCGACAAGGGTCTCCCCGGTGTCGATCCGCTCCCCGTGCAGCTGAGAAAGCGCGTTCTCCACGTCCCGCCACACGATACCCACGGCGATTCCGAAGATGCCCTGGCCACCCTGCAGCAGCGCGTGGACCTCGTCCGGCGAGGTGCACTCGTAGACCGTGGCACCATCGCTCATCAGAGTCATGCGCTCCAGGTCGCTGAAGCCGCGTTCCCTGAGGTGCTGAACGGTGGTGCGGATGTTCTGCAGCGACACACCGGTGTCCAGAAAGCGCTTGACGATCTTCAGGACGACAACGTCCCGGAAGCTGTACAGACGCTGCGTTCCCGACCCGTGGGCCGGCCGTACGCTCGGCTCGACGAGGCCGGTGCGGGCCCAGTAGTCCAGTTGCCGGTAGGTGATGCCGGCGGCCGCGCAGGCCGTCGGACCGCGGTAGCCGATCTGCTCGGACGCCATGGACGTCGCCCCTCCGCTGCTCGGCACGGCCGTCGGTCGCTGCGGAGCGTGATCGGCCGCGTTGCTGTGAAGCGGGTACGGACCGCTCGCCCCGAGACTGCGTCCGGGGGCACCCCCAGTCGTACCGTCGCCGCTGCTGCTCACGCCGACCTCCGTCCTTGACCTGCCTTCTCGACGGTAGGCAGTCACCAGGGGCGCGTCAACGATCGCCACACTCGGCACGCCGGGTGATAATCACCCTTCGAGTGGTTTCCCGCACCCAACCGCGGGGAAAGGCTAGCCGAATGTGCCCGGAGCGGCCCGTAGGACTCTCTCATGCACCGCTGGCAAATGTCGGCATGTGAGGCGTCGACGGACATGGCCGAGCCCCGCGGGCTGATTAGCCCACGAGCCTGCGGACGCCTCACTGGCTGCTGGTTCCGAAGTCCTCGGGCGAGATCTGGTCGAGGAACTCGCGGAACTTCTCCACCTCGTCCTCCTGCTCGTCCGGGATCGCGATGCCGGCGTCGTCGAGCACGCCGTCACTGCCGTAGATCGGCGTCCCGGTCCGCAGGGCCAGCGCTATGGCGTCGGACGGGCGGGCGCTCACCTCGACTCCGCTGGCGAAGACCAGCTCCGCGTAGAAGACGCCTTCACGCAGATCCGTGATGCGCACTTCGGTGAGCTCCTGCCCGACGGCCTCCAGCACGTCCTTGAACAGGTCATGGGTCAGCGGTCGGGCGGGGGCCATGCCCTGCTGCGCGAAGGCGATCGCCGTTGCCTCCCCAGGCCCGATCCAGATGGGGAGGTAGCGGTCGCCTCCCACTTCACGCAGGAGCACGATCGGTTGGTTGGAGGGCATTTCGACCCGGACACCTACGACATCGAGCTCGTTCACACAGCAACCCTAGGCCGTGCCCGGGACGTTTGGGTAGTCGGGCAGAGAACGGGTGGCCTATCCGGCCCGTGCGAACCCGCCCGCGTCACGGCAGCCGCACGCCCAGCGCGGTCTGCACGAGCGCCGCGTGCAGCTTCACCGTGAGCCCGGCCAGTTCCTTCGTACGGGCCTCGGCATGTGCCCTGGTCTGCGGGTTGCGATGGCGCCTCAGCGGGGCCACCACCTGGTCGACCAGCCCCGCCTCGCGCTCGGCCGCCGCCTTCATCACCCGCAGATGCCGCGGCTCGATCCCGAACCGCCCCAGCTCGGCGATGAGCGAGGCCACAGTGGCCGCCTCGGCGTCATACGCCCCGTCGGGCAGCGGAGTGATCAGCCCGTACGACTCCCACTCCTGAAGTTCCTGCTCGCCGATCTCGGCGGCCGCCATCAGCTGGCCCCGCCCGATCCTGGCCGCCGTCGGCGCGTCGGCGATTTCCGAAGGTCCCTCGCCGTCGCGCTGACGGCCCACTGCCGGTGGTGGCGCGACCTCACCGCGCTCCATGGCGTCGAGGTGCTCACGGATCACCTTGAGCGGCAGATAGTGGTCCCGCTGCATCCTCAGGACGTGACCGAGGCGCTCGACGTCGTCAGCATTGAACTTGCGATACCCCGAGGGGGTCCGCTGCGGCTCGACAAGGCCCTCCGACTCCAGGAAACGGATCTTGGAGATGGTGACTTCGGGGAACTCGTCGCGCAGCATGTTCAGCACCGAGCCGATGCTCATCAGCCCACTGTCCGTGGCGGCGGCGCCTTGCCCGGCACCGCCGCTCGGTGTTTGCAGCATGGACCTTCCCGGAAGGGTCAGTAGCCCCGCTGGCTCGCGTAGAAGACCAGCCGGTACTTGCCGATCTGCACCTCGTCACCGTTCGACAGAGCGACCTGGTCGATCCGCTCGCGGTTGACGTACGTGCCGTTCAGACTGCCCACGTCGGCCACCGTGAACGAGCCGTCCGGGCCACGGCGGAACTCCACGTGCCGACGGGAGACCGTCACGTCGTCCAGGAAGATGTCGCTCTGCGGGTGGCGCCCGGCCGTGGTCAGATCGCCGTCCAGCAGGAAGCGGCTGCCCGAGTTGGGACCGCGGCGCACCACCAGGAGCGCCGAGCCGAGCGGCAGCGCGTCGACGGCAGCCTGCGCCTCCGGGGAGAGCATGGGCATCTGCGTCTGGCCCGTGACCTCGGCGTCGTAGGCCTCGAGCCCGGAGATCGAGATCGTGGACGTCGTCTCGGACGGACGCTCGGGCGTTGCCCCCGCCCGCAGCGGAGCGCCGCAGTTGGAGCAGAAGCGGCTGTTCTCCGCGTTGCGGTTACCGCACCTCGTACACACCAGGGCCGACATAGGGGAAAACCCTCCACCCGTGCTTGAGGTTGACGGTTGCCCGAAACCTATGCCTCCGGCCTGGGCAGGGTCAACTGACGGCGCGCCCTGACCTCCGGAAACGTCACCGCCCGGACCATCGATCTGGTCCCGGAACAACGGCCGCTGGCCTTCTGCGTCAGGCTGTGCGCGATGACGGGCGGTCGCATTGTCGCTGCCCTCTCGCGCGCTCTTGCCGAACAACTTCGCAAACAACTTCACGGGCGATTCCCCTTGACCGAAACAGACCCGCCCGTGGGGCAGGACGAACCCTGATTGAACACACCGGTCGATCCGGACATCCTCACAACGTCCGTCTCCACCGGACAGTTTCCACCACGCACCACCCAATCGGTGCGCCGACCCCCCGCAACCTCATGCCCTCGCCGGACGTCCCCCATGCACCCCCGGTTCACTGGGAGGACGACCGAGCGTAGTCAGGCCGCTTCGCCGCTCGCAAGGCGTCAACGACGATCTCGTCCGCCCGCTCGACGGTCACGGTGGCCTGCTCCTTCTCAAGAGTCTGCACCACGCCTCCAGGGATGTTGAGCGCCGGCTCGAGATCCTGCGGCTTGCCGATGACCTTGAAACGATAGGGGGTGTTGATCTTGTTCCCGTCGACGCTGACGCTCTTGTCGGAGTCTGTCAGGTAGGTGCCCGCGACGACCCGCACGCCGTTCACCTGGATCGCCTCGGCACCGGCCGCGCGCAGCTCCTGGATCGCGTCGAGCAGCATGTCCGCCTGGACCGCCCCCTTCGGGTCGCCGATGGTCATCGTGATGCCCGGTCCCTGTGCGGCCACCGTGCCCGCCAGGATGCCGAGCTGCTTCTCCTTCTCGACCGTCTGTTTACGGGCCTCCTCGGCCTGGTCCGAGCTGTTCTCCAGTTCGTCCCGCTGCTTTTCGAGGCCCTGCTTCTCGTCTTCAAGACGCTGAGTACGGTCATCCAGTTCATCGAGGATACGAACAAGATCTTCCTGACGTGCCCCCCGCAGAGCGCTGTCGCTGTCACTGTTCGACGCCACCTGCACGGCCAGACCGAACCCCAGCCCGAACAGCAGCATCGCGACGATGAGTTGAGCCCTGGTGACACGCGGCGGCCACAGACCGTTCACCAGCCGCTGGCGGCCGGTCAGCTGCGGCGGCTCCTCGGAGCCCTCCGCAGCCGCCACGGAAGGCTCGGCGGTCACTTCCTCCGGCAGCTCCTTGCGCAGCCTGTTCTCAGGCGTCCCGTCCTGGTTGCTCATCCGCCTCACGCCCGGAAGATGTGCCGGCGGATCGCCGCGGCGTTGGAGAAGATCCGGATCCCGAGCACCACGACGACACCGGTGGACAGCTGCGCGCCGACGCCCAACTTGTCGCCCAGGAACACGATCAGCGCGGCCACGACCACGTTGGACAGGAACGACACGACGAAGACCTTGTCGTCGAAGATGCCGTCGAGCATGGCCCGCAGACCTCCGAACACGGCGTCGAGCGCCGCCACCACGGCAATCGGCAGATAAGGCTCGACGACCGCCGGAACCTCGGGCCGGACCAACAGGCCGGCCACGACTCCCACGACGAGGCCCAGTACGGCGATCACGATGTGCCCTTCTCACTTCTCGGCTGTGCAGTACGTACGATCACACTCGGCGCGGCGGGCAGCCGGAGGTCGTCCGCCACGGAAATGGCGGTCCGGATGCTGTAGTTCTCCTGCAGGGCATGCAGATACAGGCCGTCGGCGCTGTTCTGGAACCTGGTGCTCAGCCGCTTGCCGTCCCCCACCGCAAGCACCGTATACGGCGGAACGAGCGGCTTGTTGTCGACCAGTATCGCGTCACCCGCGGCCCTGATCGCCGACAGCGCCGTCAGCCGCTGCCCGTTGATCGACACCGCCTCGGCGCCCGATTCCCACAGTCCGTTGACCACCCGCTGCATGTCCCGGTCGCGCACCCGCCCGGTGTCGGAGAACCCGGAAGTCTCGCGCGGGTCGCCGTCACCGCCGGAGGTGGCTTCCTTTGCGTCGTCCACGACCAGTTTCACTCCGGGGCCGTGCACTGCCGTGGCGCCCGACAGAATGCCCACGAGTTCGGCCTGATCGCTGCCACCGCTGTCCCTGAGGGCCGCTCGCTGGCGCGCGCTCACGTCGTCGCGCAGCTCGTCGACGGAGTCCTCCAGCTTGTCCGCGGCCTCGGTCTCCCGGTCGATGCGGTCGATCAGTTCCTCGCGCTCCTTGGCGACGACAGGAGCGGCGACCCGGGCCTGGGCGGCTCCGACGGTCACGACCAGCGCGGCGAGCACCAGGCCGGCGGCCAGACCCAGCTTCGACCGAAGCGTCTTGGGCAGACCCCCGTCGCCTGCGGCCCTCTTCCGGACGGCGGCCTCGGCATACCCGTCGTCGAGGCTGTGATCCATGACGTTGGTGAGCAGCGACATGGACGCGTCCGGGCGCGAGGGGCGCGTAGGAGTGCTCCGAACGGGGGGCTGCTGCGGCATGCCGCACATCGTCGCACGTCGTGACCACTACCTCCGAATGGCCCCACCGGCGTGCCGGACAGGCCCCCAGGGGAACCTGCCCGGCACGCACGCGTGCAGCGGTTTCAGCGCCCGGCGCTGTCCACGACCGCCGCCCACTCGTCCAGCAGGGCCTGGGCGGAGGCGTCGTCCGGCCCTTCCGCCCACAGGTGGGTGACCGCTTCCGCCGGGTCCGGCAGCACCATGACCCAGCGCCCGTCGGTCTCCACCACCCGCACACCATCAGTGGTGTCCACGAAGCGGTCTCCGGCTGCCTCGACGACCCGCCGCATCACCAGGCCCTTGACAGCCCAGGGAGTCGCCAGATCCCGCTTGAGGACATGCGCCCGGGGAATCCGCGCATCGATCTGGCTGAGTGTCAGCTGCGTCCGCGCCACCAGCCCGATCAGCCGCACGAAGGCCGCCGTACCGTCGAAGACGCTGCTGAACTCGGGGACGATGAAACCGCCCTTGCCGTCCCCGCCGAAGATCGTCGTGTCGTCGCGACCGACGCGGGTCAGGTCGTCCGGAGAAGTAGTCGTCCACTCCACCTGCGTCCCGTGATACGCCGCCACCTGCTCGGCGATCCTGGTCGTGGTCACCGGCAACGCGACTCGGCCACTGCGCCGCTCCGCAGCCACCAGGTCGAGCATGACGAGCAGCGCACGGTCGTCCTCGACGATCCGCCCCTTCTCGTCGACCAGCGACAGCCGCTCACCGACGGGGTCGAACCGCACCCCGAACGCGGCCCGCGCGGACGCCACGATCTCTCCCAGCCGCACAAGCCCCGACCGGCGCCCGTCCGCCGACTCGGTGGGCCTGGACTCGTCGAGCCCCGGGTTGATGGTCAGCGCGTCCACACCGAGCTTTCCGAGCAGGCTGGGCAGCACAAGCCCGGCGCTGCCGTTCGACGCGTCGACGACGACCTTGAGACCGGACTCGGAAATGCCCGTGGTGTCGACGTTCCGCAGCAACGACCCGGTGTACGAGTCGAAGACACTGGCCGGGAAGTGCAGGTCTCCGATCTCACCCGGGAACGCCCGCCGGTACTCCTGCCGCGCGAACACCCGGTCCAGCTTGCGCTGGCTCCCCTGCGAGAGATCCGCGCCCTGCCCGTCGAAGAACATGATGTCCACGGAATCCGGGATACCGGGCGTGGTCCGGATCATGATCCCGCCGGCGCTGCCTCGCGCGGTCTGCTGTCGCGCCACCGGCAGCGGCACGTTCTCCAGGTCACGTACGTCGATGGCGCTGGTCTGCAGAGCGGAGATGACCGCCCGCTTGAGCGCACGGGCGCCACGTGAGTGGTCACGGGCCGTGGTGACGGTCGACCCCTTCTTGAGCGTGGTCGCGTAGGCGCCGGCGAGACGCACGGCCAGCTCGGGAGTGATCTCCACGTTCAGGATCCCGGACACGCCACGGGCACCGAAGAGGTGGGCCTGCCCCCTGGACTCCCAGATGACCGAGGTGTTGACGAACGCACCGGCCTCGATCGTCTTGAACGGGTAAACCCGCACATTGCCCTGCACGATCGATTCTTCACCGATCAGGCACTCGTCCCCGATGACGGCGCCATCCTCGATCCGGGCCGCGCGCATGATGTCGGTGTTCTTTCCGACGACGCATCCCCGCAGGTTGCTGTGCTGACCGACGTACACGTTGTCGTGCACGACGGCCTTGTGCAGAAAGGCCCCGGCTTTCACGACGACGTTCGAGCCGATGACGCTGTGCTCGCGGATTTCGGCGCCGGCCTCGACCTTGGCGTAGTCACCGATGTAAAGCGGTCCACGGAGAACGGCGTCGGGATGTACTTCGGCGCCTTCCGCCACCCACACGCCCGGGGAGATCTCGAAGCCGTCGAGATCGACGTCGACCTTGCCCTCCAGGACGTCGGCCTGCGCCTTCACATAGCTCTCGTGGGTACCGACGTCCTCCCAGTAGCCCTCGGCGATATAGCCGTAGATGGGCTTGCCTTCCTTCATCAACTGCGGGAAGACATCACCGGACCAGTCGACGGAGACATCGGCCTCGACATAGTCGAACACCTCGGGCTCCATCACGTAGATACCCGTGTTCACAGTGTCCGAGAAGACCTGGCCCCAGGTCGGCTTCTCCAGAAAGCGCTCGACCTTGCCCTCCTCGTCGACGATCGTGATACCGAACTCCAACGGGTTGGGCACACGCGTCAGGCAGACGGTGACCAGCGCACCCTTTTCCTTGTGGAAATTGATGAGCTCGGTGAGATCGAAGTCGGTCAGGGCATCACCGGAGATGACGAGGAAAGCATCGTCCTTCAGCGCCTCTTCGGCGTTCTTGACGCTTCCGGCGGTACCGAGTGGCTTCTCCTCATTGGCGTAGGTGAGCTCCATACCGAGCTCCTCGCCGTCACCGAAGTAGTTCTTGACCAGCGAGGCCAGGAACTGGACAGTAACGACGGTCTCGTTGAGCCCATGCCTTTTGAGCAGCCGCAGAACGTGCTCCATGATCGGCCTGTTGGCCACCGGCAGGAGCGGCTTGGGCATGCTCGAGGTCATAGGGCGAAGACGTGTGCCTTCGCCTCCGGCCATCACGACGGCCTTCATGTCGGAAGCGTCCTCCTCTAAAAAGATGACGGTCTAGCCGACTTCACCCGTCAGATTGTCCCGCACTTTTCCGCCGCGGGCCATCGGGCCGATACAGCCGTTGCAATCAGCGAGTTCAGTCGGCCATGGCGTCCGCACGGACCAGGCGGCGGACCTGTACCACGTAGAGGACTCCTGCCCACCAATACAGCGTTGTACCCCACCCTGCGAACGCCCATCCGAAAATAGCAGCGAGTGACGCGATCCATCCACTCCCGTCACTGAGCAGGAGCAGGGGGAAGGCGTACATCAGGTTGAAGGTGGCGGCCTTGCCCAGGAAGTTCACCTGTGGAGGCGGATAGCCGTGGCGTCTGAGGATGCCCACCATGACCAGCAGAACCAACTCGCGCGCCAGAAGTGCAGCGGTCAACCAGATTGGCAGAATCTCGCGCCAGGTGAGACCGACCAAAGTCGAAAGAATGTAGAGCCGGTCAGCCGCTGGATCCAGGAGCCGGCCAAGACTGCTGATCTGGTTCCAGCGCCGCGCCAGCTTCCCGTCCAGGTAGTCGGTAACCCCGCTCAGAGCCAGCACCAGAAGCGCCCACCCGTCACTTTGGGGACCACCGAACTCAGGCCTGAGGATCAGCCACAGGAAGAGCGGCACCCCAGCGAGCCGCGCCATGCTGAGGATGTTGGGGATGGTGAGGACCCGGTCCGTCTGGACGCGGGTCTCCTGGACCTCCACCCGGGAGCCTCCTGTGCACAATAAGCCGACGATGCCCCCTGACCTTACCTCAACGCAAAAAAGCTCCGGCTCTTGGGCTGTGTGCCCAAGAGCCGGAGCTCTAAAAGGAGTTCGGCGGCGTCCTACTCTCCCACAGGGTCCCCCCTGCAGTACCATCGGCGCTGTAAGGCTTAGCTTCCGGGTTCGGAATGTAACCGGGCGTTTCCC
>NZ_JAGMUK010000101.1 GCF_019049245.1 Streptomyces sp. AC555_RSS877
GTTCGGCGGCGTCCTACTCTCCCACAGGGTCCCCCCTGCAGTACCATCGGCGCTGTAAGGCTTAGCTTCCGGGTTCGGAATGTAACCGGGCGTTTCCCTCACGCTATAACCACCGAAACACTATGAAACTGTTTCAGCCGCACCACACCCGTGACCATGGGCATGGGGCTGTTCGTGGTTTCAGAACCAACACAGTGGACGCGAGCAACTGAGGACAAGCCCTCGGCCTATTAGTACCGGTCAACTCCACACGTTACCGTGCTTCCATATCCGGCCTATCAACCCA
>NZ_JAGMUK010000102.1 GCF_019049245.1 Streptomyces sp. AC555_RSS877
GGTGAGGTGCAGGCCGTGCTGGCCGGCCACCCGCAGGTCGGCCAGGTGGCGGTGGTGGCCCGGGAGGACACCCCGGGTGATGTCCGGCTGATCGCGTATGTGGTCGCTGATGACGAGGATGCTGATCCTGCCGCGTTGAGCGTCTGGGTGCGTTCCTTCGCGGGGGAACGTCTGGCGGACCACATGGTGCCCTCGGCGGTGGTGGTGGTGGACGCGCTGCCGCTGACGGGCAACGGCAAACTCGACCGCAGGGCCCTTCCCGCCCCCCACTACGCCACCGCGGCCGCCCGTTCGAGCCGGGGACCGTCCTCGGTGCAGGAGGAGATCCTGTGC
>NZ_JAGMUK010000103.1 GCF_019049245.1 Streptomyces sp. AC555_RSS877
CACCCGACGGACACCGGATCAAAGCCGAGCTCGACTACAGCCGCGGACCCGAGAAAACCTGGGTCTACGGGGCCTTACGCGTCCGGGACGGCCAGCAGATCACCATGACCGCTTCCTCCCGTAACAGCGTCTTCTACCAGCGGTTTCTACAACAGGTCGAGGACGCCAATCCGACCGGGGAGATCTGGATCGTCACCGACAACCTGTCCAGCCACAACAGCTTGTCCACCCGGACCTGGCTCGAGGAACATCCCCGCATCCACCACGCTTTCATCCCCGTCGGCGCGTGCTGGCTCAACCTCCAGGAAGGCTGGTGGCGCATCTTCCGCAAGGCCGCCCTCGCCGGTCGGTCATTCGCCAACCCCGACGACATCGCCCAGGCCACGACCCTCGCAACCGACCAACTCAACTCTCGCGCACGCCCCTGGGTTTGGGGCCGAACCGCACCACCAACCCGCTCTCTACGACGCCGATA
>NZ_JAGMUK010000104.1 GCF_019049245.1 Streptomyces sp. AC555_RSS877
CCCGGAGTGGCTGCACACCTACAATCACCACCGAGGACACACCGCTCTGAAAGGCCAACCACCCGCCAGCCGCGTCCCCAACCTCACAGGGCAGTACAGCTAGGCCGCCAGCCCCAGCGCCGCCATCCGCTTGGTGTGCGCCTCGGTGATCCGGGAGAACATCCGGCCGACCTCGGCGAGGTCGAAGCCGTCCGCGACGCCGCCCACGAGCATCGTCGACAGCGCGTCCCGGTCGGCGACCACCCGCTGGGACTGCGACAGGGCCTCGCCCATCAGCCGCCGCGCCCACAGCGCGAGTCGGCCGCCCACGCGCGGTTCCGCGTCGATCGCCGCGCGCACCTTCTCGACGGCGAAGCCGGCGTGGCCGGTGTCGTCGAGGACGGCGAGGACGAGTTCGCGGGTGTCCGTGTCGAGCCGGGCGGCGACCTCACGGTAGAAGTCGCTGGCGATCGAGTCGCCGACGTACGCCTTGACGAGCCCCTCGAGCCAGTCCGAGGGCGCCGTCTGCTTGTGGAACCCGTCCAGCGCGGCGACGAACGGTTCCATGGCCGAGGTCGGCTCCTCGCCGATCTCCGTCAGCCGGTCGCGCAGCTTCTCGTAGTGGTGGAACTCGGCCGACGCCATCTTCGCCAACTCCGCCTTGTCCGCAAGGGTCGGCGCCAGCTTCGCGTCCTCCGCGAGCCGCTCGAACGCCGCCAGTTCGCCGTACGCGAGCGCGCCGAGCAGGTCGACGACCGCGGCGCGGTACTGAGGTTCGGCGGAGGCCTGCGTCCAGTCCTGGGCGGCGACTCCGGTGTGTGCGACAGATCCGGCGGAGGCGTTGTCAGGCTTGTCAGAGGTCGTCATGCAGCGCACAATAGCTCGCTCGCCGCGCCACGGAAGTCCCTGCTCAATCAGTGTGACGACGACTACGTGACCAAATCGGCCATCGCGTGTGCGCGTTTCCGGGGTACAGTGGTAATGCGCCCGCCGACTATTCGACGGGCTGCATGAATGAGGATGCCCGGTCGGTGGCCCGATCGGCTCCGACCCGACAGCCCTCCTCGCCCGTACGACGCAGTGCGTACGAAGTTCGGAGGGGGACCCTCAGCGGTTCGAGCGCTAGAGCGTCGGCAGTGGTCCCGTGTCATACGGCTCGCCCGTAAGGCAGTAGTCGACGTCCCCAGCACGGTCCTAGACGACCCCCGCGCTCGCCCTCGCGCCGCGCACACAGAAGAGGCAGCACCCTGACTACGACTTTCCGAGAGCTCGGAATCCTTCCCGAGACGGCCGAAGCACTAGAGGCCGTCGGCATCATCACTCCCTTCCCCATCCAGGAGATGACGCTTCCCGTCGCCCTCTCGGGCAGCGACGTCATCGGCCAGGCCAAGACCGGCACCGGCAAGACGCTGGGCTTCGGCCTCCCCCTCCTCGAGCGCGTCACCGTCCCCGCCGACGTCGAGGCCGGCCGCGCCCGGCCCGAGGACCTCACCGACGCCCCGCAGGCGCTCGTCGTCGTCCCCACGCGCGAGCTGTGCACCCAGGTCACCAACGACCTGCTGACCGCGGGCAAGGTCCGCAACGTGCGCGTTCTCGCGATCTACGGCGGCCGGGCGTACGAGCCGCAGGTCGAGGCCCTCAAGAAGGGCGTCGACGTGATCGTCGGCACCCCGGGCCGTCTGCTGGACCTCGCGGGTCAGAAGAAGCTCGACCTCAAGCACATCAAGGCACTCGTCCTCGACGAGGCCGACGAGATGCTCGACCTGGGCTTCCTGCCCGACGTCGAGAAGATCATCAACATGCTGCCGGCCCGCCGTCAGACGATGCTGTTCTCGGCGACCATGCCGGGCGCGGTCATCGGCCTCGCGCGCCGCTACATGTCGCAGCCCACGCACATCAGCGCCACCTCGCCGGACGACGCGGGCAAGACGGTCGCGAACACCAAGCAGCACATCTACCGCGCGCACAACATGGACAAGCCCGAGCTGGTCGCGCGGATACTGCAGGCCGAGGGCCGCGGTCTCGTGATGGTCTTCTGCCGTACGAAGCGGACGGCGGCCGATCTGGCCGACCAGCTCCAGCAGCGCGGTTTCGCCTCCGGCGCGGTCCACGGCGACCTCGGCCAGGGCGCCCGCGAGCAGGCACTGCGCGCGTTCCGCAACGGCAAGGTGGACGTCCTTGTCTGCACCGACGTCGCCGCCCGCGGCATCGACGTCGAGGGTGTCACCCACGTCATCAACTACCAGTCCCCCGAGGACGAGAAGACGTACCTGCACCGCATCGGCCGCACCGGCCGCGCGGGCGCCAAGGGCATCGCGATCACGCTCGTCGACTGGGACGACATCCCGCGCTGGCAGCTCATCAACAAGGCGCTGGACCTCGGGTTCAACGACCCGCCGGAGACGTACTCGACCTCCCCGCACCTCTTCGAGGAGCTGAGCATCCCCGCTGGCACCAAGGGTGTCCTGCCGCGCGCCGACCGCACGCGCGCCGGGCTCGGGGCGGAGGAGCTGGAGGACCTGGGCGAGACGGGCGGCCGTGGTGCGCGCGGTGACCGCGGAGGCCGTGGTGACCGCGGCGGACGTGGTGACCGAGGAGGTCGCGGTGACCGCGACAACCGAGGCGGTCGGGACGAGTCCCGTTCGGCCGAGGACGAGCGTTCGGCGCGTACGCCGCGTCGCCGTCGCCGCACGCGCAACGGCACCCCGCTGGACACGACCGCTCCTGCCGGGACGGCTCCCGTCGAGGGTGTCGTCGCCCCGCAGGAGACCACCGCGCCGGAGGACGCCACCGCCACCGCGACCCGGACCCCGCGTCGCCGTCGCCGCACCCGCGGCGGATCGTCGGAGGCGGCGCCGGCCACGGCAGCCGTGACGACCGAGCCGACGGTGGCCGAGGCCGCCCCGGTCACGGAGGCCGCGGAGGCCGCCGTCGCCACGGCCGAGGGCACGGCTGTCCTCGACACCGCCGAGATCCCGGCGAAGCCGCGCCGCCGCCGGACCCGCAAGTCCGCGGAGACCGCGGTCGACACGGCCGAGTCCACCACGCCCGAGACGGTGACGGAGGTCCCGGCGGTGCCGGAGGCCGAGGTTCCCGCCGCCGCGCCGCGTCGGCGTACCCGCAAGGCCACGGCTGCGACTGCCCCTGCGGCCGAGGTCGCGGTCGACACCGCCGAGGGGACCGGCACGCCGGAAGCCGAAGCAGCCGAGGCCACGCCTCGCCGTCGTACGCGCAAGACGGCGGCAGCGGCTCCGGCCGAGGCCGCTCTCGACACCGCAGAGGCCGTGGAGGCCAAGCCGCGTCGCCGTACCCGCAAGACCGCGGCCGCCGAGCCCGCCGTCGCCGCCGAGATCCCGGCGCAGGCGACCCCGGAGGCGGAGCCGGCCGAGGTCAAGCCCCGCCGTACGCGCAAGGCCGCCGCCACCGCCGAGGCAGCGGTCGACACCGCCGAGGGCACGGCGACCAAGCCGCGCCGCACGCGCAAGACCGCCGCCGCGGCTCCGGCCGAGGCAGCCGTCGACACCGCCGAGGCTGTGGAGGCCAAGCCGCGTCGCACGCGCAAGACGGTTGCCGCGGCTCCGGCCGAGGCAGCGGTCGACACCGCCGAAGGTGCGGAGGCCAAGCCGCGTCGTACCCGGAAGACCGCCGCTGCCAAGGCAGTTGAGGGTGACGCGGTCGAGGCGGCGGCTGAGGTCAAGCCCCGCCGTACGCGCAAGACCGCCGCTGCGGCCGAACCGGCCGTGGAGGCGGCGGAGGATGTGGAGACGAAGTCTCGTCGTCGCACCCGCAAGGCCGCGGAGCCCGCGGTGACCGCCGCCATCCCGGCCCAGGCCGCGGCAGAACCGGTGGCCGCGCCTCGGCGCCGGGCCCGTAAGACCGCGGCAGCCACGGAGCCCACGGAGAGCTGATCTCCCGCCCGACGGGCCGGTTCGCCTCGCGCGAACCGGGCCGTCGGCGTTCCCGGCCCTCACCGGCGCCCGGAGGCGGAACCGCGACCGATACCCTCCCTCCGTGAGCAGCCGAGCCTTCTTCGCCGCACCCCCCAACGCCCGTGCCTACCCCCTCCACACCCCGCGTGGGGCCTTCGCCGTCGTCGATTCGCCCGTGCCCCCCGGTGTCGAGCCGAAGGGCACCGTGCTGATGCTGCCCGGGTTCACGGGCAGCAAGGAGGACTTCACGCTGCTGCACGAGCCGCTCGCGGGGCGTGGGTACCGTGTCGTGGCCGTGGACGGGCGGGGGCAGTTCGAGTCGGACGGGCCTGCGGAGGACGAATCCGCCTACGCGCAGGACGAGTTGGCGTGGGACGTCCTCGCCCAGGCCGGCGCCCTTGAGGGCCCCGTGCATCTGCTCGGACACTCTCTCGGCGGTCAGATCGCCCGCGCTGCCGTACTGCTCGACCACTCCCCGTTCCGCTCGCTCACCCTGATCGCCTCCGGACCCGCTCAGATCTCCGACTCCCAGCAGCAGCGCGTGAAGCTGTTGCGGGACGCGCTCGCCGTGATGGGCATGGCCGAGGTGTGGGAGGCCATCCTGGCCATGGGGCCACCGGAGGAGGTCGGCGGCCCGGCCCGCGGCATCGGCGGCATGGAGCAGCTGCGCCGCCGCTGGCTGGGCAACAAGCCCGCCCAACTCCGGGCCACGGGGCACCAGTTGTGCACCGAGCCGAACCGCGTTGCCGAACTGGCCGCCGTCCCGCTCCCGTCGCATGTCCTGTCGGGCGCCCACGACGACACCTGGCCGGTGGCGCTGCTGGACGACATGGCCGTACGGCTGAAGGCGCGGCGGACGGTCGTCCCGGGCGCCGAGCATTCCCCGAACACCGACCAGCCCATGCCCACCGCCCGCGCCCTCGCGGACTTCTGGGACGGCCTCCAGCCGAACACGGACTGACTGCGGCAGCGGGGCAAGGACCGGAACTGACCAGGACCAGGATTAGGACCAGGACCAGTGCCGGTTCGGGCTAGTACTGCGCCTGCAGGTGCTCCCAGAAGCCGTCCCGCAGGGCGCGTCTCAGGTCGGGCTGTCCACGGAGCGAGTACTGGAGCAGGCCCTCCGCCTCCACCAGGAGGTCCTGGTCCACCGAGCCCGGCAGATAGGGATGGCCGGGCAGCAGTTCCACCAGCGACTCGCGGCCCCTCGCCGCCAGCCACTTCGCCGCGATCTGCGCGCCGACGAAGCGGACGGCCTCACGGGTGGGGCGGGACGCCGTCGACTCGTAGGCGGGGCCCGTGCGGCGGGACACGTACGGCTTGAAGAAGTCGAGGTCCAGCGTGCGCTGGCTGTCGACCTCCCAGAGCAGGGGCTCGGCCTGGTTGCGGCCCTCCGGTGTCTCGATGCCCCAGAGGTGGACGCGGGCGCCGTACCCCTGGGCCGCCTCGACGGCCGAGACCAGGTCCTCGTCGCCGCCGAGGAGTGCCGCGTCGCTGATGGCGCGGTGGCGGGCCAGGGACTCCAGATCGGAGCGGATGAGGGAGTCGACGCCCTTCTGCTGGTTGTTCGCGTTCAGGTTGCCCAGCCGGACCTTGACGTCCGGGAGCTCGGCGATGGACTGCTGCTCCGCGGTGTGGATACGGCGTCTCGCGCCGTCGTACCAGTAGACCCGCAGCAGCCGGCTGTCCGCGAAGATCGTGCGGGCCTTGTCGATCAGCGCCTCGATGAGCCCTTCCGCGTCCAGGTCGAAGGCGCGGCGGTCCTCCGTCCCGGAGACCAGGCGTCCCGCGGCCGCGTACAGGTATCCCGCGTCGACGAAGATCGCATGGGTCGAGGGCGTCTTCGCCACCTCGGCGAGCATGCGCTGAAGCAGCTCGTTGGTGCGGTCGATGCGGGCGCTGAGGGCCGCGAGGTCGTCGTTCATCGCCTCCATTGTCCTGGCGGTCACGCTGCGAACACAACTGGTCCCGGTCAGTCCAGTCCATGTGGCTTACCGGTCAGTAATTAGCCGTTCGAAAAATTTCTTTAGCGTAGGGAATGTTTGTAACACGCAGCCCGTTGACTACGTACAGATGGCACAACGCCACCAGACGCAACTGAAGTAGTTCTCCGCAGGAGGATGACCAGACGAAGGGAGAAGCCAATGCGCTTCGAAATCATGCGACTCGACGATGTCGACGGCACGGCCGTGGACAGCACCGTCGTGGACGCCGCCTCCGTCAACCGTATCGTTCAGCAGGCTGCCGCGATCGGCCAGCGACTGTGGATCCGGCCGGCCGAGACCTCGGCCTCGTAACCCCGGGATCCCTTACAGGTTTCAGAGCCCCCGTACGGCGTCGACGCCGTACGGGGGCTCTGCGCGTACCCGGCGGGTGCCGACTCTCAGCTCGCCTGGATGACCTGGGTGACGCCGTTGATGATCTGCTGCACGGCGATCGCGGAGAGCATCATGCCCGCGAGCCGTGTCACCAGGACCACGCCGCCGTCCTTGATGACCCGGATGATCAGCAGCGAGTACCGCATCACCACCCACAGGACGACATGGATGGCGAGGATCGCCGTCCACACCGACACCTGCGCCGGGACGCTGTCGGCCTTCTGCACGGCGAGGATGACCGACACGATCGCACCCGGCCCGGCCAGCAGCGGCATGCCCAGAGGTACGAGGGCGACGTTGACGTCCTTGGTCTGCTTCGGCTCGTCCGTCTTGCCGGTGAGCAGGTCCAGCGCGATCAGCAGGAGCAGCAGCCCGCCCGCGATCATCAGCGCGGGCACGGAGACGTGCAGGTAGTCGAGGATCTGGTGCCCGAGCAGCCCGAAGACGGTGATCACGCCGCCGGCCACGCAGACGGCCTGGAACGCCATCCGCTTCTGCACCTTGCCGGGGCGCCCGGAGGTCAGCGCGAGGAAGATCGGGGTGATCCCGGGGGGATCCATGATGACGAAGAGGGTCAGGAACAGGGAGCCGAAGACGGCGAGGTCGAACATGAGGGCCTTGCTGAGCGACAAACGGATGAGGACCTGAGGGTCACGAGAAACGTGACCAGCGCGAAGAACGCGACCAGTGACCAGTGCGAAGAACGCGACGAACGGGACCAGCGCGACAAGCGCGACGGTCGTGGCGTGCGCGGGGGCGTGACCCTCAGGCTCCGCCGGCCCCCGGCACCGGGAACGCCCCCGTCGCCCGTCGCGTGATCTCCCCGTACACCTCGGGATCGGTCACGTTCTCGCCGAGCACGCACGTCTTGCGGCTGCCGTGGTAGTCGCTGGACCCCGTGGTCAGCAGCCCGAGCTCCTTGGCGAGGCCACGCAGCCGCGCCCGGGTGTCCGGGTCGTGGTCCATGTGGTCGACCTCGATGCCGTCGAGTCCGGCCGTGGCCAGCTCGGCGATCGCGGACTCCGGGACCGTACGCCCGCGCTTGCTCGCGCCCGGGTGGGCGAACACGGCGACGCCGCCCGCGCCCTTGATCAGCCGGATCGCCTCGAAGGGGTCGGTCTCGTGCTTCGCCACGTAGGCCCGGCCGCCGTCGGACAGCCAGTCCGGCGTGAAGGCGTCGCTCACCGTCGGTACGACACCGAGTTCGACCAGAGCGGTCGCGACATGGGGGCGTCCGACCGAGCCGTCGCCCGCGATCCGCGCCACCTGCTCCCAGGTGACCGGCACGCCCTGCTCCTGGAGCCTGGCGACCATGGCCCGCGCCCGCGGCACCCGGTCGTCCCGCACCAGCTCGCGCTCGGCGAGCAGGGCGGGCTCCTCGGGGTCGAAGAGGTAGGCCAGCATGTGCAGGGAGACCCCGTCGACCCGGCAGGACAGCTCGGCGCCGGTGACCAGCGTGAGCCCCTCCGGCAGCGCGGCGATCGCCTCGGCGTGTCCTCGGGTGGTGTCGTGGTCGGTCAGCGCTACCACGTCCAGACCGGCCGCGGCGGCGTTGCGCACCAGCTCGGCCGGGGTGTCCGTACCGTCGGAGGCCGTGGAGTGGGTGTGCAGGTCGATGCGCACGACGCGGACTCCAAGCGATGACGGGACGGAGGGAAGCTCAAGGATAACCGGATTTTCGAGCTCCCCTGTCACACCCGCAACCACACAGCGCCCCCTACACAAGCGCCCGGCCGCCGCCTAGGGCTCCAGCAGTCTCGGTGACAACGCACCGCACGGCACCAGCTCCAGCTCGGCACCCGCGTCCCGCAGATCCGTCAGCACCAGCTCGTCGTACATCAGCAGCCCGGACTGCTCGGGCCACACGACCGCCCACACCCACAGCCCGAGCGCCTCGCCCGCGAAGACCGCGCGGTCGTCCGGGGCGCCGGCCACGTGCCACAGCGGGGTCGGGCGGCCGGCGGCGAGGACCTTGGCCTGGGGCGGCTTCTCGACGCTCATGTAGGGCCCCGGGTCCGGGCCGTCGATGCCCGCGTACCGCGCGCCGAGGCCGACGCCGAGTTCCTCGGCCACCAGGATCAGCTCGCCCATTCCGCCGAGCGGTCCGGGTCCGGAGCACGCCACGGCCGTGGCGCGGCCGCCGCCGCGGTCGTCGCCCGCGCAGGCCACGCCGGTGAACAGCCAGCCGACTGGCAGCGGCCACGGCATCCACACCGGTACCTGCGTGCGGTGCACCACGACTTCGAGGGCCTCGACGCTGGGCGGGATCACGGGCTGCACCGGGTGCACGGTGCCATGCGCATCGCACTGCCAGGTATCGGCGAAGAGTCCGGGAGCCCTGACCCGGCCACCACACTTCGGGCAACTGGGTTCGCCCCTCATAGGGCCCCACGGTCCTACCCCCGCCCCTCCACGTCAAGGACTGATCACCCGTCCGGGCGGAAGCCCTTCACCGGCGAAGTTGCATGCAGCTTGCATTATTTAGCCGACCTAACTTACTGTGTGCATATACCAACTATCTTCGGCGTGATGGGAGAACACGATGGGAGACCCCAAAGACCCCTTCGACGCGGGAGCCGGTGGCATCCTGCGGCAGCCCAGGGCGGTGTGGGCGACCGCGGGCGCGTCCGTCGTCGCCTTCATGGGCATCGGACTCGTCGACCCGATCCTGCCGTCCATCGCCTCGGGCCTGGACGCCACGGCGAGCCAGGTCTCGCTGCTCTTCACCTCGTACTTCCTGATCACCGCGATCGCGATGCTGGTCACCGGCTTCGTCTCCAGTCGCATCGGCGGCCGCAGGACCCTGCTGCTCGGCCTGGCCCTGGTCGTACTCTTCGCGGCCCTGTCGGGCACCTCGAGCTCGGTCGGCGAACTCGTCGGCTTCCGGGCCGGCTGGGGCCTCGGCAACGCGCTGTTCGTCTCGACGGCCCTCGCGGTCATCGTCGGCGCGGCGGCCGGCGGCAGCGCGGCCGCGATCCTGCTGTACGAGTCCGCCCTCGGCCTCGGCATGGCCTGCGGGCCCCTGCTGGGCGCGCTGCTCGGCGACGCCAGCTGGCGCTACCCCTTCTTCGGCACCGCGTTCCTGATGGCGATCGGCTTCCTGTGCATCACGGCGTTCCTGAAGGAACAGCCGAAGCCGGCCCGGAAGATCTCACTGCTCGACCCGATCAAGGCGCTCGGCCACGGCGGACTCGCCTCGGCGGCGGTGTCGGCGTTCTTCTACAACTACACGTTCTTCACCGTGCTGGCCTTCACCCCGTTCGTGCTGGACATGACCCCGTACAAGTCGGGTGCCGTGTTCTTCGCCTGGGGCGTGCTGCTCGCCGTCTTCTCCGTGATCGTGGCGCCTCGTATGCAGGAGCGGTTCGGTTCACTGAAGGTGCTCGGCGGCTCGCTGGTACTGCTCGCGGTCGACGTGCTCGTCCTCGGGTACGGCAGCCACACCGCCGCCATCGTCTGCACGATCCTGTCCGGCGCCTTCATCGGCGTGAACAACACCGTGTACACGGAGCTGGCGCTCGGGGTGTCGGACGCCCCGCGCCCGGTGGCGAGCGCGGGCTACAACTTCGTGCGCTGGTTCGCGGCCGCCGCCGCTCCCTACTTCGCGCCGAAGATCGAGGAGTGGAGCGACATCCACATGCCGTTCGTCGTCGCGGCCGTGACGGCCGCCCTGGGTGCGCTCGTGGTCGTCGTACGACGGAAGGCGCTCGCGCACGAGGCCGAGGAGCTGGAGCCGAGGCACGCGGTCGAGGACGGCGTCACCGTTTTCGCCGGCTGAGTCAACTGGCGGTTTTCAGCCACCGGTTGGTGAGATCGCTCACTCCAGAGGGACGGACTTGCGGGACGGATCCCGCAGGTCCGTCCCGTTCGTCAGCCAGCGCTCCTGGAGGGCCTGCGCTCCGTGCACCCGCTTCCAGGCCGCCTCGTTCGGCGTCATCGGGAACAGCGGCAGGAACCGTACGGGGTCCAGGGGCTCGTCCAGTTCCAGATCCTCGACCAGGCCGCCCGGCTCACCCACCAGGACCGAGGTGAACGGGGCTCCGGGCCACAGCGGCTCACCGACGTCGAGGGAGGCGCCGGAGGCCACGACCACGCCCTCGACCTGCGGGGAAGCGGCGAGGACGGCGAGCGGGCGGAGTACCTTGTCGGTTTCGGCGAGACCGCTTCGTACCGAAAGGAGCAGTTCGGCGCGCGGGCCCTTGACGGGGTCGGCGAGCACCGCGGTGGGGTCGGCCATGGGCTGCGCGGACATGCCGAGCGTGGCGTAGCGGACCACGCCGCCCTCCTGGCCGGTGTCCTGGAAACGCAGCACCTCGATGCGGTCCGTGCCGAGGAAGGTGACCGCCGCGCGCGCGTCCGGCTCGCCCAGCGCACTGCGCAACCGGGCCTCGACCAGAGGAAGAACATCAGCCATGACGCGAGCATAGAACTCGTCAGTACCGGGCAAAGCAGCGCCTTGACACTTCGGTCGACTGGTACTCTGGCCCGGTGGTTCGGGGCAGCACGCAGAAGCGTCGCGATCAAGCCCCGACGCCGAAGGAACTCCCTTACGAGGGACCGGCCGGAGGAGGTGGGGCTGCAATGGACCGAAGTCGACCGTGCAGTAGCACCCGCTCTTCCCGCCGCTGATGTAGCTGCTCTGGCCCTGGCTGGCTGCCACCTCTCGCACTCGCTTCACCGCGGAAGAGCGCTTCGTTTCGTTTTACCTGATCTGTCCGAACTGCCTGTTCCCGGCAGTAGCTGAATCAGTAGCGAAGCTCGCCACCGCGACGGTGCGGTGCTCCCCGCTTTGTGGACGTGCCAAACATCCGCAGTCAGGACGTCCCCATTCCGGGCAGTTCCAACCGCCTCGGCGGCCTTTCGTTGCCTGTCACGAAGGAGCCTGCCATGTCGATGATCCGCGACCTGCGTGCCGTCGTCCGCCCGTCCCGCGTCTCCCTGCGCAAGGACAGCAGCAGCGTCTACGACACCACCCGCGACCCTTCGACCCCGTCCGCCGTCGTCGACTGCGCCGTCTACCGCGACGGCGCCCGCGTCGAGATGCCGAAGCCGCTCACGCCGCACGAGGCGATGCGCCTGGTGCGCCGCGACGGGGGCTTCGTGTGGATCGGGCTGCACGAGCCGACCGAGGCCGAATTCTCCGGTATCGCCAGCGAGTTCGGGCTGCACCCGCTGGCCGTGGAGGACGCGGTGCAGGCCCACCAGCGCCCCAAGCTGGAGCGCTACGACGACTCCCTGTTCACCGTGTTCAAGACCATCCACTACGTCGAGCACGACCGGGTCACCGCCAACAGCGAGGTCGTCGAGACCGGCGAGGTCATGTGCTTCACCGGCCGGGACTTCTTCATCACCGTCCGGCACGGCGGCCAGGGCTCCCTGCGGGCACTGCGCCACCGGCTCCAGGACGACCCCGAGCTGCTCGCCAAGGGACCCTCGGCGGTACTGCACGCGATCGCCGACCATGTCGTCGACGGCTACATCGCGGTCGCGGACGCGGTGCAGGACGACATCGACGAGGTGGAGACCGAGGTCTTCTCACCGGGCCGCCGGGGCGGCGTCTCGCGCGGTGTCGACTCGGCGGGGATCTACCAACTCAAGCGTGAGGTACTGGAGTTCAAGCGGGCCGTCTCTCCGCTGCTGCGCCCCATGCAGCTGCTCAGCGAGCGCCCGATGCGGCTGATCGACCCGGACATCCAGAAGTACTTCCGGGACGTCGCCGACCACCTCGCCCGCGTCCAGGAGCAGGTCCTCGGCTTCGACGAACTGCTCAACTCGATCCTCCAGGCCAACCTCGCGCAGGCGTCCGTCGCGCAGAACGAGGACATGCGCAAGATCACCTCGTGGGCCGCGATCATCGCCGTACCGACGATGGTGTGCGGGGTGTACGGCATGAACTTCGACCACATGCCGGAGCTGCACTGGAAGTACGGCTATCCCGTGATCATGTCGGTCACGGTGGCCCTCTGCGTGGGCATCCACCGCACCCTCAAGCGCAACGGCTGGCTCTGAAGACCCCTGGATAGGCTGAGCCCATGACTAGCGAGCTGCTCGACCAGGCCCTCGTCGAGGAGGCCACGAAGAAGTCCGGCCTCATCTGGGTCGAGGGCCCCGACGGCCCGGCCCGCGCACTGTGGCACGTGTGGCACGAGGGCGCGGCCTGTCTGATCGGCGACGGGCCCGGCGAACAGCCGCTGCCCGGGCTGGCCGACAAGACCACGGCCCAGGTCACGGTCCGCAGCAAGGACAAGGGCGGCCGGCTGGTCTCCTGGGCGGCGACGGTCGTGGAGCTGGCGTCCCGCTCCCCCGAGTGGGAGGCGGCGGTCGCGGAGCTCAAGGGCAAACGGCTGAACGCCCCGGACGGCGAGGCCATGACGGAGCGGTGGGCCCGCGAATGCCGGGTACTGCGCCTGGAGCCCACCGGCACGACGTCACCGCTGCCCGACGGCGATCTGGCGAAGGCGCCGCTGCCGACGCCGGCGACGACGCGTGAGCCGGTTCCGGCGGGGCTGCCGCGACTGTTGCTGAAGCGTCGCAAGCGACGGTAGCCGTCAGGACGCCGGCAGCTTCTTGCCGTAGTCCACCGTCTCGTCCTTGTCCGGCTCCGTCAGAGCGAAGGTCTTGCCCCAGGCCGAGAAGGTCAGGGTGCCGGCGCCGCCCGCCCGTACCAGGCGGAGCGGATACGGCTTGCCCTCCAAGGAGACGTCCAGCGTGCCGCCGGAACCGTCGTCGCCCGCGATGCGGATGGTGCGCACACCCGCCTGCTCGTGGTGGCCGTCCGTCTCCAGCGTGCCGTGCAGCGTCAGCAGACCGTCGAGGAGGACGTCCATGTCCGTGAAGCCGCTGAACTTCTTGTACGAGGGGTCGCCCTGCGGCACCTTCACGTACTTGTCGTCGAGCTTGTCGGCCGCCGCCGCGTCGGCGTCGGAGCCGTCGCCCTTGCCGTCCGCGTCGGTCCAGAAGCCCGCGTCCGCCTTGAGGAAGAGCTGCTCCTTGATCCGCAGCAGGTGGAAGGTCGCGTCCTCGGAGGTGACCGAGCCGGAGCCGCCGTCGGACTTCAGGCGCATGTCGAGCTTGTACGTCCGCCCGCTTGCGACCACGTTCCCGGAGAGCCGGACCGCCTCGGCCGACCCGGCCGCGGTACGCGTCCTGGACTGGATCTGGTCGGCCGGCAGCTTGCCGACGCCGTTGGTCCCCGCGTCCGGGTCCTCGCCGCATCCCGTCAGGCCGGTCCCCGTCACGACGAGGGCGCACAGCGCGCCCGTCAGTGCGGCCCTGCGGGTACGGCGCCGGGGAATCGCAGTCACAGGTGGGGCTGCCTTTCTGACAAGGGTCCTTCAGCGGCGTACGGCAGCGTACCGGGGCCCGGCAGCACGGACGGAGCCAGACCGTCCGGACCCCTCACCAGCGCGTATCCGAACGGGACGGGCTAGCCTGAAGCCCACCCGAGCGGGCAATTCGGAAAAGAGACCCACCCAGCGGCCCAGGACACAACTCCGTACGAATCCCGCACGAAAAGGAAGCACAGCCATGGCAGCGGGCGCCCCCCGGATCTTCGTCTCGCACCTCGCCGACGTCGCCGTCTTCGACCCGGCCGGCGACCAGGTCGGCCGCCTGCGCGACCTGGTCGTCATGCTGCGCGTCGGACGGCGGCCGCCACGCCTGCTCGGCCTGGTCGTCGAACTCGCCACGCGCCGCCGCATCTTCCTGCCCATCACCCGCGTGACCGGCATCGAGTCCGGCCAGGTCATCACCACCGGCGTCCTCAACGTCCGCCGCTTCGAGCAGCGGCCCACCGAGCGGCTGGTCTTCGGGGAACTCCTCGACCGACGCGTCACGCTCGTCGAGACCAAGGAGGAGGTCACGGTCCTGGACGTCGCGGTGCAGCAGCTGCCGGCCCGCCGGGACTGGGAGATCGACCGCGTCTTCGTCCGCAAGGGCGGCAAGGGCGGCGCCTTCCGGCGCAAGGGCGAGACCCTGACCGCCGAGTGGTCCGCCGTCACCGGCTTCTCCCTCGAGGAGCACGGACAGGGCGCCGAGAGCCTCCTCGCCACGTTCGAGCAGCTGCGCCCGGCCGACCTCGCCAACGTTCTGCACCACCTCTCCCCCAAGCGGCGCGCCGAGGTCGCCGCCGCCCTCGACGACGACCGCCTGGCCGACGTCCTGGAGGAACTGCCGGAGGACGACCAGATCGAGATCCTCGGCAAGCTGAAGGAGGAGCGGGCCGCCGACGTCCTGGAGGCGATGGACCCGGACGACGCGGCCGACCTGCTCTCCGAGCTGCCCCAGGGCGACCAGGAGCGGCTGCTGAGCCTGATGAAGCCCTCCGACGCGGCCGACATGCGGCGCCTGTTGGCGTACGAGGAGCACACGGCCGGCGGTCTGATGACGACCGAGCCGATCGTGCTGCGGCCCGACGCGACCGTCGCCGACGCGCTCGCCCGCGTCCGCAACCCCGACCTGTCCCCCGCCCTCGCCGCCCAGGTCTACGTCTGCCGGCCGCCCGACGAGACCCCGACCGGCAAGTACCTCGGCACGGTCCATTTCCAACGGCTGCTGCGCGACCCTCCGTACACGCTGGTCAGCTCGATCCTCGACGACGACCTGCAGTCGCTGGCCCCGGACGCGGCGCTGCCCCTCGTCGCCGGGTTCTTCGCGACGTACGACATGGTCGCGGCGCCCGTCGTGGACGAGGCCGGGTCGCTGCTGGGCGCGGTGACCGTGGACGACGTGCTGGACCACATGCTGCCCGACGACTGGCGGGAGACCGAGTTCCACCTCGACGAGGACGAGGAGGTGGCCCCCCATGGCTCCTGAGCGCGAGAGCACCCGCGAGGCCGCCCGGGAGCGCACTCTGGCGGGCGCGACCGCCACCACCCGCTCCCGCCCCCGCCTCGACCAGCCCCGCCCGCCCCGGCGCCGGCTCCTGCCCGAGTGGGACCCGGAGGCCTTCGGGCGGCTGTCGGAGCGCATCGCGCGCTTCCTGGGCACCGGGCGGTTCATCGTCTGGATGACGATCGTCATCATCCTGTGGGTGCTGTGGAACATCTTCGCGCCCAGTGACCTGCGCTTCGACAACTACCCGTTCATCTTCCTGACGCTGATGCTGTCGCTCCAGGCCTCCTACGCGGCCCCGCTGATCCTGCTCGCGCAGAACCGGCAGGACGACCGTGACCGGGTCAACCTCGAACAGGACCGCAAGGCGAGCGAGCGGTCGATCGCCGACACCGAGTACCTGACCCGCGAGATCGCCTCGCTCCGGATCGGCCTCGGTGAGGTCGCGACCCGGGACTGGATCCGCTCCGAACTGCAGGACCTGGTCAAGGAACTGGACGGGCGGCACGACGGCCATGTCGTATTCCCGGCAGAACGGTCGCGGGCACGTGACGTAGACGACCGGTGACGGGGCTTTCCGCAGCCCCCGCCGGGCGCCGTACCATCGTCCTTATGGCTACGGAAGACGCGGTGCGTGAAGCACTGGCGACGGTGAACGACCCCGAGATCAACCGACCCATCACCGAACTGGGGATGGTCAAGTCCGTGGAGATCGGCACGGACGGAGCGGTCGCGGTCGCCGTGTACCTGACGGTCTCCGGCTGCCCCATGCGCGAAACGATCACGCAGCGCGTGACGGATGCGGTCTCGGCGGTCGAGGGCGTCACCCGCGTCGACGTCGAACTCGACGTCATGAGCGACGAGCAGCGCAAGGAACTGGCGACCGCGCTGCGCGGTGGCCAGACCGAGCGCGAGGTCCCCTTCGCCAAGCCGGGCTCCCTCACCCGCGTGTACGCGGTCGCCTCCGGCAAGGGCGGCGTCGGCAAGTCGTCGGTGACGGTGAACCTGGCGGCGGCGATGGCCGCGGACGGTCTGAAGGTCGGTGTCGTCGACGCCGACATCTACGGCCACAGCGTGCCGCGCATGCTGGGCGCCGACGGCCGTCCGACCCAGGTCGAGAACATGATCATGCCGCCGTCCGCGCACGGCGTGAAGGTCATCTCGATCGGCATGTTCACCCCGGGCAACGCCCCGGTCGTCTGGCGCGGCCCGATGCTCCACCGCGCCCTCCAGCAGTTCCTGGCGGACGTGTACTGGGGCGACCTGGACGTCCTGCTGCTCGACCTGCCGCCCGGCACGGGCGACATCGCCATCTCGGTGGCCCAGCTGGTCCCGAACGCCGAGATCCTGGTCGTGACGACGCCTCAGCAGGCGGCGGCCGAGGTGGCCGAGCGGGCGGGCTCCATCGCCGTCCAGACCCACCAGAAGATCGTCGGCGTGGTGGAGAACATGTCCGGCCTGCCCTGCCCGCACTGCGACGAGATGGTCGACGTCTTCGGCACGGGCGGCGGCCAGTCGGTGGCGGACGGCCTGACCCGTACGACGGGCGCCACCGTCCCGGTCCTCGGCTCCATCCCCATCGACGTCCGTCTCCGCGAGGGCGGCGACGAGGGCAAGCCGGTCGTCCTGTCCGACCCGGACTCCCCGGCGGGCGCGGCCCTGCGGGCGATCGCGGGGAAGCTGGGGGGACGGCAGCGGGGTCTGTCGGGCCTGTCCTTGGGCATCACGCCAAGGAACAAGTTCTAGAACGCCCTGGGGGCGTGGGCGAAGGGGCGCCGGACACCACCGGCGCCCCTTTGTCATGCGTAGGTGCCGATGTCCTTGATCATGGCGAAGCCGAGCCCGTACGCGCTCATGCCTCTCCCGTACGCCCCCACGTGCACCCCCTGCTGAGTCGACCCGGCCAGCACCCAGCCGAACTCGGACTCGCGGTAGTGGAAGGTCGTCGGAACGCCGTCCACGGGCAGCGACAGCGTCGACCAGTCGTCGCCGTCCAGGTCGTCCGCGAGGGCCCAGGCCGTCTCGGTCTGCTGGTCCAGCCAGTCGTCACGCAGGCTGTGGTCCATCTGGCCCGGCCAGGTGAAGGACAGCAGCCCCACTCCCGCCAGCCAGGCCGCCGAGGACACCGACGTGGCCTCGAGGAGGCCGGTGCCGTCGGCGCTGCGCCGCACGGGGTTGGCCGCGACGGTGACCACCACCGCGAACTTCTCCTTGTCCTCCGACGCCTCGTTCCGTACGGAGGGCTCGTCGCCGTGTCCGATGGAACCGTGCTCGACGGCTCCGTCGGCCGCCGTACCGACCTGCATCAGCCAGCGCGGTCCCGTGAAGGCCTCGTCGAGGCCGTACCACGGGAAGGGCGCCAGCAGGTAGCCGTCGACCGTGCGCCGGGCGGAGGTGACCTGTTGTCCACCCTCCGCGGCCGCCGCCTGCCCGACTGCCCGACTCGTCGTCTCCATGTGCCCGGACGCCTCCTCGCTCTCGTCGGAACGAACGGCCCGCCCCCCTTCGGGCGTACTCGTCCGCTCCGCACAACAACTCGGCAGCATAGCCACCCTGCTCCGAGCAGCCGGGAAACCGCCCGGCGGGTGGGTCGCCCAGAGGGCGCGTTCAGGCCGTGGAGGGTCCCTCAGGAGTATGAAACGCGTCACGTACGGCGGAGCGTGCGCCCGGGCGTACGGCTCAGGTGGCGTCCGCGTCGTACGGCGGGCGCTCCGCGGGCGTCTCGGGCTTCTTCGTCATGTCGACGGTGCCGCCGGAGGATGCGGACGACGAGGAAGAGGACGACGACGAGTCGCTGTCACGGCCGTGGACCGCGTCCGTGACCTCGGCCATCTCCTTCTTCAGGTCGAAGCCGTTGCGGATCTCCTTGAGCCCCAGTTCGTCGTTGTCCAGCTGCTTGCGGATGAACGTTTTGGGGTTGAGGTCCTCGAACTCGAAGTCCTTGAACTCCGGGCCCAGTTCGCTGCGGATGTCCTGCTTGGCGCTCTCCGAGAACTCCCGGATCTTGCGGATGGTCCGCGTGACGTCCTGGATGACCTTCGGGAGCTTGTCCGGACCGAAGACGAGCACGGCGAGGACAACGAGCGTGATCAGCTCGAGCGGTCCTATGTCATTGAACACCTGAAGCTCCTTGCGATGTCCTCGGTCCTCGGCCCTCGGGGGTCAGTGCGGTCTTCCGTGGTCCGGGCCGGGTCCACGGTACCCGGCCTTCCCGTCGGACGGGTACTGTCCCGAGCCCTCCGAGTGCGGGTACGTGTGGGGTTTTCCGGGTTGTTTGCCTTGTGAGGCCACTGATCGGGCCATTACGGGCCCTCTTCTGTGATGTTCGTGTGAGTCTCAGTCGCCGTCGGAGGATCCGAGGACCAGCGAGATCGTCCTCTCCTGGCCGTCGCGCTCCACGGTGATTTCGAGGCGGTCGCCGGGGCGGTGGGCGCGGGTCTTGACGATGAGCTCGTCGCCGGAGTGGACGCGTTGGCCGTCGACCTCGGTGATGACGTCGCCGGCCTCGATGCCGGCCCGGTCGCCGGGACCGCCGACGGTGACGGCGGGGCCGCCGTCGCTTCCCTTGGTGCCCACGCGCGCGCCGTCGCCGGCGTAGTCCATGTCGAGGGTGACGCCGATCACCGGGTGGGTCGCCTTGCCGGTGTTGATCAGCTCCTCGGCGACGCGCTTGCCCTGGTTGACCGGTATGGCGAAACCGAGGCCTATCGAACCGGCCTGGCCGCCGTCCGGGGCGGAGCCGCTGTCGGCGGACCGGATGGCGGAGTTGATGCCGACGACACGGGCCTGCGCATCGAGGAGGGGCCCGCCGGAGTTGCCGGGGTTGATGGGCGCGTCGGTCTGCAGGGCGTCGACGTACGACACGTCGCTCCCGTCCCCGCTCTCGCCGCCGGCCGTGATGGGCCGCCCCTTGGCGCTGATGATGCCGGAGGTGACGGTGCCCGCCAGATCGAAGGGGGCGCCGATGGCGACGACGGGGTCGCCGACCTGGACGTTGTCGGAGTTGCCGAGGGTCAGGGGCTTGAGCCCCGTCACACCGCTGACCTTGACGACGGCGAGGTCGTAGCCGCTGTCCCTGCCGACGACGGTGGCCTTGGCGGTGTCACCGCTGTGGAAGGTCACGGTTATCTCGCCGTCCGCGGCGGCGGGTTCGACGACGTGGTTGTTGGTGAGGATGTGACCGCGGTCGTCGAGCACGAATCCGGTGCCGGTACCCGATTCGTCGGACCCGCTCACATGCAGGGTCACCACGCTGGGCAGCGCCCGCGCGGCGATCCCCGCCACGCTGTCCGGAGCCCGGCCGGCCGACTCGGCCCCGGACTGCGGCAGCTCGACGGCCCCGACCCCGCCATTGCGCTCCAGATACGTCCCTACGACGCCGCCGACGCCCCCGGACACGAGCGCCAGCAGCGCGGCCCCGCCGACGAGCGCCTTCTTCACGCGCCTGCGCCGCTGGTCCTTGGTGAGGACGGCCGCACCGTTCTGCTGGAGGGGAGCGGCGGCAAGCGGGGCCCAGGGGTCGTAGTTCTGCCAGGGGGCGGAGGGGGGTGCACCCTGCGCGGGGCTGTGCGGGGCCGCTGAAGGCCCCGCGGCGAACGAAAGGGCAGGGGGCGCTTCCGGGGCCCCGCCGGGCGCAGCCGGGCCTCCAGGGGCTGCCGGGGCGACGGCGGGCTGGCGGGGCGGGCTGGGCACGGCGGGGGCCGGGACTGCGGGGGCCGGGACTGCGGGGTGCGCGGCGGAGACGGGGGCCGGCGCCTGCGTGCCGACGGCCGGGGTCGCGGCCGGGGTCGGCAAGGCGTGTGGGTCCGAGACCGGGACGGTGGAGCCCGGGGCCGGGACGTATGGGCCGGGTTGCCGGGTCGGCGCCAGTGCGGGCGTGCCGTGCGCCGGCGTGGTCGCCGGGTGTTGCACGGGCGGGGCAGGGGCCCAAGGGCCCGGCTCGCCGTAGGGCGGGGTGCTGTAGGGGTCGGGGTCGTGCAGGGGCCGGGGGCGCTCGGCAACGGGCACACCGGCAAGTGACGACGGCTCGGAGGCCGACGCGGCGGGAGCGGCCGTCTCGGCTTCCGGCTGGACTAGGCGGTCGGGGCGGTCGGGACGGTCCGCCACCGGCACGGGGGCTTGCTCGACGCCGGCCCCGGTCACGCTGTGGGCGGCGGACCCGGCCACCGCCGCTTCCCCTTCCGGCACCGCGGGCATCGCGCTGGGCCGGGCCAGCTCGAAGTCGCCCCCCGTGTCGGGCCTCTTCTCCGGAGCCTTCAGTTCGAAGTCTCCGTCGGCGCCGGTGCCGTGGACGCCGTTCCCGGCGTCGCCGGGCACCGCGTCCACGACCGGACCGGGCGCTTCCGCCGCGTCCGCGAGGTCATGCGGTCGAGGACGGCTCCACCACTTCGCCTTCGCGGGCTTCCCCTCGTTCATGCTTCCCCCACAGCTCGGGCTCCGCCTTGCGGCCCCCACGCGCCGAACGTACGACTCCCTGGATTCAACCAGGTTCCCGAGCCGCCGCGCAGGGGCAGGTCAGACGGGGCGTCGGCCGGGAGCGGCCGACGAGTCAGCGGGGGGTGACGGAGGACGCCGAGGGGGAGGAAGCCGAGTCGGGGACGGTCGCGGCGAGGAGGCCGGGGGTGACGAGAAGGTCCGGGGTCGCGGACCACGCGGTGAGGTCGATCGGCGGGGTCGCGCTGAGCGGACGTATCAGAGGGGACATGGCGGCCGCACCGGCCATGACGGGCGCGGCCAGCGAGTGGACTCCCTCGTGCAGCCGGCCCACCGCGGCGGCCTGCACCCCGGGCAGCAAGGGTGCCGAGACCTCGGTCGGGGCGACCGGGGTGTCACCGAGCGAGCCCTGGCTCTGGCCCTGGGCGAGCAGCGGGCCGAGCCCACGGCGGCGCTGGCTCTCGGGCGCCGTGACGGATCCCGCGCCCTGCGTGCGGGCCGGTGTCACATTGCTGCCGGTGCCGGAACCGCCTCGCGCGTCGGCGACGGTGTCGCCCGGGGTCACCGTGGCGACCCCGCCCAGCGCGATCGCGGCCAGGGACACCGCCCCGGCGGCGACGAAAGCGAACCGCAACCCGCGTGATGCCGACCGCTCGGCCTCGTGACGGCTGACGTCGTGGATGCGGAAGCCACGGTTCGCCGGGGAGGGCGGAAACACCGGGGCATGCGGGCGGGCCGGCATGTAGTCGAACTCGAACCGCTCGCCGCGCCTCAGGCCGAAGACCCCGGTGGACCCGGGCCGTCCGGCCAGTGGGCCGGCGAAGCCGGAGCCGCCGAACGGCGAGTCGCCGCCGTCGCCTCCCGCGGGAAGACCCTGGAGGCGTGCCAGGAAGCTTTCGGAGGGCGGCGGGGGTGCCGCCTCCGCGAAGACGTTCTTCAGTCGGCGCTGTGCGTCTGCCTCCGCCTTGCACTTGGCACAGGTGGCCAGGTGCGCGAGGACACGGTCGCGCGACTCATGACCGAGCTCTCCGTCCACGAGGGCGGCGAGTCGGTCTCCCAGATGCTGTTCGGACGGGGTAGGCCGTGATCCACTCACGCGGTCGCGCCCCCTCCCCCCAGCGCGGGAACACGGGCCATGAAGGAACGGCGCTGGGCCCGGGCCTCCGGCGAGCGGTGCGCGAGGGCCTTGCGCAGCTGGGAACGGCCGCGGTGGATGCGGGACCGGACCGTGCCGAGCTTGACGCCCAGGGTCGCGGCGATCTCCTCGTACGACAGTCCTTCGATGTCGCACAGGACGACCGCGGCGCGGAACTCGGGGGCGAGGGTGTCGAGGGCCTGCTGGACGTCGGCGTCGAAGTGCGCGTCGTTGAAGACCTGCTGCGGAGACGGCTCACGGCTGGGCAGTCGCTCGGCCGCGTCCTCCCCGAGGGCGTCGAAACGGATGCGCTGCTTTCGGCGGACCATGTCCAGGAAGAGGTTGGTGGTGATGCGGTGCAGCCAGCCCTCGAAGGTGCCAGGCGTGTAGGTCGACAGCGAGCGGAAGACGCGGACGAAGACCTCCTGGGTGAGGTCCTCGGCGTCGTGCTGGTTGCCCGTCAGACGGTAGGCGAGCCGGTATACCCGGCCGCTGTGGGTGCTGACGATCTCCTCCCAGGTGGGCGGAGTCCACGCCTGCCCGTCCGCGTCGGTGGAGAAGGTCGCGGTCTGGGCGTACTCGGCGGCGTGACTGTGGTCAGCAGTGTCGTTCACGGATTTCGGCCTGCCCGCCGATCCGAGGAAGCGCCGCAGCACTCCTCCCCGATCCACAGGTGCAGCCGCACCTCCCCTGTCGGCTCTGGTGGTGTCCAGTGGAGCCCCTACCATAGCCACCTCGCCCGTTAGCTCCGGATAAGCGGTTTTACGAGAAATTGATCTGTGCTGACACGGCTCGTGCGGCTGCGTCAGCAGTTGCTCGAGCGCCTGCTCGTCATCGTGATCCAACCGTGTCCCTCCGCCCTGTCTCCCACCCCTCTAAACGCCCGGTCCCATCTGCGGGTTCCCGACGCCAACGGATACAGTCACGCCCAGGCAACCACGGGGACAGGAGAGGGTCATTACCGGCAACCGGCAGACGAGCTGGGCGTTCGCCGACGCCTATGTCGCCGAGGAGGAAGCCCTGCACTGGGCCCGTGACCGGGCCCGCGAGGCGGGGCTGCGCTCGGTGTCGCCCGGCACGGGCGCGGCGCTCGGGTTGCTCGCTGCCACCGTGGAGGCCAAGGCGGTCGCGGAGATCGGAACCGGCACCGGCGTGTCGGGGATCCATCTGCTGTACGGAATGCGTCCGGACGGTGTGCTGACCACGGTCGACCCCGAGCCGGAACACCAGCAGTTCGCCCGCCAGGCCTTCCGCGCCTGCGGCTTCGCCAGCAACCGGGCCCGCTTCATCCCGGGCCGCGCCCTGGACGTCCTGCCCCGGCTCGCGGACGCCGGTTACGACCTCGTCTTCTGTGACGGCGACCGGCAGGAGGTCATGGACTACCTCGCTGAATCGTTGCGTCTGCTGCGCCCCGGCGGCCTGGTCGTCTTCGAGGGCGTCTTCGCCAACGGCCGGACGGTCGACTCGGGCCCGCAGCCCACGGAGGTCCTGCGGCTGCGGGAGCTGCTGCGCGCGGTGCGCGAGAGCCAGGAACTCGTGCCGTCACTGCTCCCAGTGGGTGACGGGCTGCTCTGCGCGGTCAAGCGCTGACCCCTCCGGGAACGGCATCGGGACGGCCTTGCGGACGACAAAACCGCAACCCCGGTACCGCATGCGGTACCGGGGTTGCCGAAAGGGTATGGTCGCGCTCCGCGTCAGCCGACGACCTTCTTGAGGGCGTCACCGAGCGCGTCGGCCTCATCGGGGGTCAGCTCGACGACGAGCCGCCCGCCGCCTTCGAGCGGAACGCGCATGACAATGCCCCGCCCCTCCTTGGTCACCTCGAGCGGGCCATCGCCCGTCCGCGGCTTCATGGCCGCCATGCTCGTTCCCCTTCCTGAAACCAGCTCATCGTCAAAGCCGACGGCCCTGGAGGGCACGCTCGTCCCGGGGTGGGACGCACGACACCGGCATCGAACACATTGCTTCCAGGCCATTATCCCGCATCTCAGGACCCGATGACCAACATCAGTCGGCATCGCTTGGGCAACGCGCGCGAGCAAAACCACTCAATTCGGCGATGTGACTGCGATACTTCGCCGCCGCAACGACATCCGCCGAGCGGAAGCGGTCCCGAAATCTTTGACGCAGGTCACACGTCCGGTCCGGTCCCCGGACGGTGATCTCCGCCATGCTGTCCTTCGGACACAGGGACGTACCGACGAGTACGTCCGAGCCGCGGACCGGAGGGGACACGCCATGGCCGACACCGTGCTGTACGAGGTGAACGACGGACTCGCGACGATCGTGCTGAACCGCCCTGAGGCGATGAACGCGCTGAACATCGCCACCAAGGTCGCCTTGCGGGACGCGGTCCAGGCCGCGGCGGCCGACGAGGCCGTACGGGCGGTCCTGCTGACGGCCGCCGGACAGCGGGCGTTCTGCGTGGGGCAGGACCTCAAGGAGCACATCGGGCTGCTGGCCTCCGACCGCGAGGCGGGGACCGGGCACACCATGAGCACGGTGCGGGAGCACTACAACCCCGTCGCGCGGGCGCTGACGGAGATGCGCAAGCCCGTCGTGGCCGGGGTGAACGGCGTCGCGGCCGGGGCCGGATTCGGTTTCGCGCTGGCTGCGGACTACCGGATCGTGGCGGACACCGCGGCCTTCAACACGTCGTTCGCCGGCGTGGCGCTGACCGCCGACTCGGGCATCTCCTGGACGCTGCCCCGGGTGATCGGACCGGGCCGGGCGGCCGACCTGCTGCTCTTCCCACGCAGCATCACGGCCCAGGAGGCGTACGAGCTGGGCATCGCCAACCGGGTCGTGCCGTCGGCCGACCTGCGGGCCGAGGCGGAGAAGGTGGCGCGGGCGCTGGCCGAGGGGCCGACGGTGGCGTACGGGGCGATCAAGGAGGCGATGGCCTACGGGCTGTCCCACTCCCTGGCCGAGACCCTGGAGAAGGAGGACGAGCTGCAGACCCGGGCGGGTTCCTCCGAGGACCACGCGATCGCGGTGCAGGCGTTCGTGAACAAGGAGAAGCCGAAGTACCTCGGCCGCTGAGCCAGGAGGCGGGGCCGAGGGCGCGGGGCGGGGGCGGGCTCAGCCCCGCCTCGCCACGCATGCCTCCAGGTGGTCGTCCACCAGCCCGCACGCCTGCATCAGCGCGTACGCCGTCGTCGGCCCGACGAAGCGCAGGCCGCGCTTCTTGAGGGCCTTCGACAGGGCGGTCGACTCGGGGGTGACCGCGGGGACGTCGGAGAGGGTCTTCGGGGTCGGGCGGGCCGCCGGGTCGGGGGCGTGGGACCAGATCAGGTCGTCGAGTTCGCCCGGGGCCCAGTCGGCCAGCAGGCGCGCGTTGGCGAGCGTCGCGTCGACCTTGGCGCGGTTGCGGATGATGCCCGCGTCGGCGAGCAGGCGCGTGCGGTCGTCGTCCGTGAAGGCGGCGACCTTCGTGATCTCGAAGTCGGCGAAGGCGGCGCGGAAGGTGGGGCGGCGGCGCAGGATCGTGATCCAGGACAGGCCGGACTGGAAGGCCTCCAGGCTGAGCCGCTCGAAGAGCGCGTCGTCGCCGTGGACCGGGCGGCCCCACTCCTCGTCGTGGTAGGTCACGTACTCCGCGGCCGACAGGGCCCAGGGGCAGCGCAGCGCGCCGTCCGGACCGGCGAGGGCGGCTTTGTCGCTCACGGCCGCTCCTCCTGTGCCGGCTTCTCCATGGAGACGTGGTGCACGGCGGCCTGCGCCCCGGCCAGCGCGGACTCCAGGTCGGCGATCCGGGCGTCCCGCTCGGCGAGCTCCGCGCCGAGGCGGCCCAGCGCGTCGTCCACGTCCGCCATGCGGTAGCCGCGGGCGGCGAGCGGGAAGCGCAGGGTCTCGATGTCCGCGCGGTTCACCGGGCGGTCCGGGGGCAGCGGGTCCTGCAGACGCTCCGGAGCCGCCTCCGGCAGCGGGCCGCTGCCCTCGCCTCCCCCCACGACGGCGAGCGTCACCGCGGCGACCACCACGGCCAGCGCGATGACCAGGAACAAGAACATAACCATCGCTGAGGTCCCCATGATCCGTGCCGACGTGCTGGGCGCCGGCGTCGAATGTGTCAGGGTCCGATCGTGCCATGCGAGTCTGACAGTTAGGGTCGCAGGCGGTCACGGACGCCGAGGACCACGACGTACGAGAAGAGGTCACAGGGGATGCTCAGGCTGGGCAGGCGTGAATTCGGCGCGCACGAGCCGGTGATCATGGCGATCGTGAACCGGACCCCGGACTCCTTCTACGACCGGGGAGCCACCTTCCGCGACGAACCGGCGCTCGCGCGCGTGGAGCAGGCGGTGGCGGAGGGCGCGGCCATCGTCGACATCGGCGGGGTCAAGGCCGGGCCGGGCGAAGAGGTGACGGCCCAGGAAGAGGCGCGGCGGACGGTCGGCTTCGTGGCGGAGGTCCGGCGGCGCTTCCCCGATGTCGTCATCAGCGTGGACACCTGGCGCGCGGAGGTCGGCGAGGCCGTCTGCGAAGCGGGCGCTGATCTGCTGAACGACGCGTGGGGCGGCGTGGACCCGGGGCTGGCGGAGGTCGCCGCGCGGTACGGGGTGGGGCTGGTGTGCACGCACGCGGGCGGCGCGGAGCCTCGTACGCGGCCGCATCGGGTGACGTACGACGACGTCATGGCCGACATTCTGCGGGTGACCGTGGGCCTGGCCGAGCGTGCGGTGTCGCTGGGGGTGCCCCGGGAGTCCGTGCTGATCGATCCCGGGCACGACTTCGGGAAGAACACGCGGCACAGTCTGGAGGCGACGCGGCGGCTCGGGGAGATGGTCGACACCGGGTGGCCGGTGCTGGTGTCGCTGTCCAACAAGGACTTCGTGGGCGAGACGTTGGACCGGCCGGTGAAGGAGCGGGTGGTGGGGACGTTGGCCACGACCGCCGTGTCTGTGTGGCTCGGTGCCCAGGTGTACCGGGTGCACGAGGTGGCGGAGACCCGGCAGGTGGTGGACATGGTGGCGTCGATCGCGGGGCACCGGGCGCCGGCGGTGGCGCGGAGGGGGCTGGCGTAGGGTTTTCCCGCCCCCGCCGCCCCTTCCCGGCCCGTCCCTGGGGGCTGCCGCCCCCAGACCCCCGCTTCGGCCTGAACGGCCTCGTCCTCAAACGCCGGCGGGCTGAGATGGCGCCCCGCTAGCGGCCCGCCTCCTTCGACACCAGCGCCACCGCCTCGTCCACGTCGTCCGTGAGGTGGAACAGGAGCAGGTCCTTCTCGGAGGCCTTGCCCTGGGCGATCAGCGTGTTCTTCAGCCAGTCCACCAGCCCGCCCCAGTACTCCGTACCGAAGAGGACGATCGGGAAGCGGGTGACCTTCTGGGTCTGCACCAGGGTCAGCGCCTCGAACAGCTCGTCCAGCGTGCCGAGGCCGCCCGGCAGGACCACGAAGCCCTGGGCGTACTTCACGAACATCATCTTGCGGACGAAGAAGTAGCGGAAGTTGAGCCCGATGTCGACGTAGGGGTTGAGGCCCTGCTCGAAGGGGAGCTCGATGCCCAGGCCGACGGAGATGCCCTTCGCCTCGCAGGCGCCCTTGTTGGCGGCTTCCATCGCCCCGGGGCCGCCGCCCGTGATCACCGCGAAGCCCGCTTCCACCAGGCCGCGGCCGAGCCGCACACCCGCCTCGTACTCCGGCGAGTCGGCGGGCGTACGCGCGGAGCCGAACACGCTGATGGCGGGCGGGAGTTCGGCGAGTGTGCCGAAGCCCTCGATGAACTCCGACTGGATGCGCAGGACCCGCCACGGGTCGGTGTGGACCCAGTCCGAGGGGCCGCCCGCGTCCAGCAGACGCTGGTCGGTGGTGCTGGCCTGGACCTGTTCCCGCCTCCGGAGGACAGGTCCCAGGCGCTGCTCCTCCGGTGGCTGCTTCTTGCCCTCGGGGTTGCCAGTAGCCATGTGCGCTCCCTCCGCTTGCCGTCTTTCCACCTCAGCGTAGATCTACGCGGGTTACGGACGGGGGACGTGAGCATGTCCGCCATGAAGCGCCGTCAAGCATCATCACGGCCTCACGCGCCCCCTCATGCCGTCAGCCACGACCGCAGGCGCTCCTCCGCCTGCGGGATGAGAGACGCCTTCACCTTCTCGTCCACCTTGTGGGCGAGAAGCGGCTCGCCGGGGCTGTAGTTCACCGCGGGTACCCCGAGGGCGCTGAAACGGGCCACGTCCGTCCAGCCGAACTTGGGGCGGGCCTCGCCGCCGACGGCCGCCATGAAGGCCTGCGCGGCCGGGTGGGTGAGGCCGGGGCGGGCGCCGCCGGTGTGGTCGTCGACGACGAACTCGTCGACGCCGCAGTCCGCGAAGTAGTCCCGGACGAAGGCCTCCGCCTCCTCCTCGCTGCGGTCGGGCGCGTAGCGGAAGTTGACGACGAGGGTGCAGGCGTCGGGGATGACGTTGGTGGCGACGCCGCCCTCGATGCCCACGGCGTTGAGGCCCTCGTGGAACTGGAGGCCGTCCACGAGGGGCTTGCGCGGCTCGTACGCGGCGAGCTTGGCGAGAGCCGGGGAGGCGGCGTGGATCGCGTTGGAGCCCATCCACGCGCGCGCGGAGTGCGCCCGTGTCCCCTTGAACTTGAGGAACACCCTCAGCGTGCCCTGGCAGCCGCCCTCGACCTGGTTGTTCGTCGGCTCCAGCAGGACGGCGAAGTCGCCCTCCAGCCAGTCGGGGTGGGCCGCGGCCACATGCTTCAGGCCGTTGAGGTGTGCGGCGACCTCTTCGTTGTCGTAGAAGACGAAGGTGAGGTCGCGGTTCGGGGCGGGGACCGTCGCCGCGATGCGCAGCTGCACGGCCACCCCGGACTTCATGTCACAGGTGCCGCAGCCCCACAGGTAGCCCTCGTCGTCGAGCCGGGAGGGGACGTTGTCCGCGATCGGGACGGTGTCGATGTGGCCGGCCAGGATGACGCGTTCCGGGCGGCCCAGGTGCGTGCGGGCGACGACGTTGTTGCCGTACCGGTCGACCGTCAGGTGGGGCAGGGCGCGCAGCGCGATCTCGATCGCGTCCGCGAGGGGCTTCTCGGAGCCGCTCTCGGAGGGGAAGTCCACGAGCTGCGCGGTGAGCTTCGCTGCGTCCAGCGTCAGGTCAAGTGAGGTGTCGGCCATGCTGTCGACCCTAACGCCCCGTGCCTTCGCACAGACTTTCCGCACCCGGCGCAGCCGCACAGTACTCTCCAGTATCTTGTGGCGCGTGCCAGAGCTGTCCCCCACTCCCAAGCGCCACGGCCGCCTGTTTCGATCCCTGGCGGCCCTGGTTGTCATGTGTGCCGTCGCCGGTTACCTCGTGGTGCAGTACCTCACCGGAGGCGCGGGCACACCAGGCTGCAAGGTCGTCTCGGGCAAGAGCGACGGAGCCACGTACCAGTTCTCGCCGGAGCAGGCGGTGAACGCGGCGACCATCGCGGCCGTCGGAACCGGGCGCGGGATGCCCGAGCGGGCCGTGACGATCGCGCTCGCCACCGCGCTCCAGGAGTCGGCGCTGCGCAACATCGACCACGGCGACCGCGACTCGCTCGGCCTGTTCCAGCAGCGGCCCTCGCAGGGCTGGGGCACGCCGACGGAGATCCTGGACCCGACGTACGCGGCGAACGCCTTCTACACGCACCTGGCCAAGGTGCCCGACTACACGCGGCTGCCGCTGACCGTCGCCGCGCAGAAGGTGCAGCGCAGCGGCTTTCCGACGGCGTACGCCAAGCACGAACCGGACGCCACCCTGCTCGCCGCCGCCCTCACCGGGCAGTCCGCGGCCACGCTGACCTGCGAGGGCCGTCCGGCCACGACGCAGGCCGCGGGTACGGACGCGGTGCGGACGGCGCTCGTGCGGGACTTCGGGCGGGACGTGCTGGAGCCGGCCTCGGCCGAGGTGGGCGCGCAGGCTCCCACGCCGACGCCCTCCGCGAGCGGGACCGGAGGCGGCGGGCGGACCGTCACGCTGCCGGTGAGCGACGCGGGCTCCGGCTCCGGTCGCAGTGTGCGGCAGCGCGGCTGGCAGCTGGCGCACTGGGCCGTGGCCAACGCCTCCGCGCTGCACATCGAACGGGTCTCGTACGCGGGACGGCAGTGGACGGCCGGGAACACGGACAGCCAGTGGCGTAGCGCCGACACCGAGGGCGCCGCAGGCGCGGAGCAGACCGTGGACTCGGTCCGGATCGTCACTGCGCAGTAGTACGGACGCTCACTCGGAAGGGTTACGTCCGCCGGGTTCGGGCGTGGGTGTGTGCAGGTTTTCGTCGCGTCACCCCCGTATCTGGAGAAGCCCTTGAGACCAAAGGGCTGTAAGGATTCGGCAGACTTTCGGACCGGGCACTTTTGCCCGTTTTTATCCACAGCCGATAATGCGACGCATTGCCAACTCTTTACGTTGGCCCGCCGCAACCTTCCCGGGCTTCGAGCGGTAGTCACTGCGTCCGAGCCCGGAGATCAACAGCCGGACCGACAGCCAGTCGGTCCACTGCCGGGCAGGTCGGACACTTCATCGTTCTCTTCCGTCAAAGGAGCAACATGTCCCTCCCCCTGACCCGACGGATCGCCCGTGCCGCGCTGCTCGTCGCTGCGGGAGCGGCTGCCGGGGTCGGTGCGGCCGGCTCCGCCAGCGCGGCCCCCGAGCTGCCGGCCGCCCCGAACCTCGGTGGGCTGACCGCCCTGGACGGGGCGAGCGTCGGCAACACGGTCGACGGTGCGACCAAGAACGTGACCGACACCGCGGGCAAGACCGGCGGCAAGGCCGTGAAGAAGGAGGCGCCCACCGCCCAGAAGACCGCGGGCGACGCGGCGGGCTCCGCCGGCAACGTCCTTGGTGACACCACGTCGACGGCAAAGAAGGGCGGGCTGCCCACGGACTCCCTCACCAAGGGTGGACTGCCGGCGGCCGACTCGCTGCCGGTGAAGGGCGGCCTGCCGCTCGGCTAGGCACCCGGCTGAAGCCGACGACGGGGCCCGGGATTTCCTGGGCCCCGTCGCTTGTCTGCTCGCGGCGCCTGCGGTCCGCCTGCTCCCTGTGCCTGCTCTACTACAGCCGTTCCACGGCCGCCCGCACCCGCTCGTCCGTGGCCGTGAGCGCCACGCGTACGAAGTTCTCGCCGGCCTCGCCGTAGAAGTCGCCCGGGGCGACGAGGATGCCGAGGTCGGACAGGTGGGCGACCGTGGTCCAGCAGGACTCGTCGCGGGTGGCCCAGAGGTAGAGGCTGGCCTCGCTGTGCTCGATGCGGAAGCCGTGGCCCACCAGCGCCTCGCGCAGGACCGTGCGGCGGGCCGCGTAGCGCTCGCGCTGCTCGCGGACGTGGGTGTCGTCGCCCAGCGCCGCCACCACCGCCGCCTGCGTGGGCGCGGACGTCATCATGCCGCCGTGCTTGCGGATCTCCAGGAGCGGGGCCAGAACGGCCGGGTCGCCCGCCAGGAACGCGGCACGGTAGCCGGCCAGGTTGGAGCGCTTGGACAGGGAGTGGACGGCGACGATGCCGTCGTACGAGCCGCCGTTCACCTCGGGGTGGAGGACGGAGACCGGCTCGGCCTCCCAGCCCAGCTCCAGGTAGCACTCGTCGGAGAAGAGCAGGACGCCGTGCTCGCGGGCCCAGGCGACGATCCGGGTCAGGTCGGCCTTCGAGAGGACCTTGCCGGTGGGGTTGGACGGCGAGTTCAGCCAGAGCAGCTTCAGACCGGCCGGGTCCAGTTCGGTCGGGTCGTCGTAGACCTCGTACCCGGCGCGGGCCAGGCGCGCGCCGACCTCGTAGGTCGGGTAGGCCAGCCGCGGGTACGCGACCCGGTCGCCGGGGCCGAGGCCCAGCTGGGTCGGGAGCCAGGCGACGAGTTCCTTGGAGCCGACGATCGGCAGGACGTGGCGGTGGGTGACCTCGCGGGCGCCGAGGCGGCGCTCCAGCCAGCCGGTGATCGCGTCGCGCAGTTCCGGCGTGCCCCAGACGGTCGGGTAGCCCGGCGAGTCGGCAGCGGCGACCAGTGCTTTCTGGATCAGCTCGGGGACCGGGTCGACCGGGGTGCCGACGGACAGGTCGACTATGCCGTCCGGATGCGCGGCGGCCGTGGCCCTGTACGGCGCCAGCTTGTCCCAGGGGAAGGTGGGGAGACGGTCGGAGACTGCGGACACGGGTCTGGCTCACTTTCTGGTACGGCAAACGCCTCGGTCCCGTACGACGGTCATGATCAAGGCGATCAGGCCGTACGGGACCGAGGCGGCGCTGGTGACGCGGGCCGCTCTCAGCCGTTCTGCGGCGGCAGCGCGGCGATGAAGGGGTGGTCGCGCTCGATCAGCCCCAGCTTGCTGGCACCACCGGGAGAGCCGAGTTCGTCGAAGAACTCGACGTTCGCCTTGTAGTAGTCCTTCCACTCCTCCGGAGTGTCGTCCTCGTAGAAGATCGCCTCGACCGGGCAGACCGGCTCACAGGCACCACAGTCGACGCATTCGTCCGGGTGGATGTACAAGGACCGGGAGCCCTCGTAGATGCAGTCGACCGGGCACTCCTCGATGCACGCCTTGTCCTTGACGTCGACACAAGGCTGCGCGATGACGTAGGTCACGCTGTCGTTCCTCCTCGATAGGGCGCTGGCGGGCCTCCTCAGGCTCCGCCGCCTGGCGCGCGGGAGCGCGGCGTCGTCGATGCCCGCCTCTAGTATCTCCGTTCCGGGGCATGATCCGAACAGGAGGGGTGGACCGACCTGTGGAAATATCTGCGGCCGGACGTCTCGTGGTCCGCATCACCGCCGCTGACGTGGGTAAACGGGTGTCCGTACGGCGCCTGGGCGAACCTGGGGTGACCGGTGAGAAGTTCACCGACACGGTGGGTGTTCTCACATCATGGGACAACGGTGTGCTGCTGATCACACGACGGGACGGGGAGAGCGTCCGGATTCCGGAATCCTCGCTGGTCGCGGGCAAGGTCGTGCCGCCCGCACCGGCCCGCCGACGGGGTCCGGCGGCCTCGTACGAGGAGCTGGCGCGCATCGCCTCCCGGGCCTGGCGACCGGTGGAGAGCCAAGATCTCGGCGAGTGGGAGCTGCGGGCCGCCGCCGGGTTCACGCGCCGCGCCAACTCGGTGCTGCCGCTCGGCGACCCGGGCATGCCCCTCGACGAGGCCCTGACGGCCGTACGACGCTGGTACGGCGAGCGCGGGCTGCCCGCCTACGTCCAGACCGCGACCGGCGCCGAGGGCACGCAGGAGCTGCTGTGCGCGGAGCTGGAGCGGCGGGACTGGACGCGGGAGGTGACCGCCGAGCTGTGGATCGGGGCGCTGGCACCGCTCGCCGACCGTGCGGAGAGCTCCGCGGTGGTGCTGTCCAGGGAGGCGGACGAGGCCTGGCTGTCCCGGTATCAGCGCAAGGGGATGAGCGAGGTGGCCCTGAGGGTGCTGGGGAGCGGGCCTTCCGTGTGGTTCGCGACGGTCCCCGGTGCGGGCGCGCCCGCCGCCATCGGCCGGTGTGTCGTCGACGGGCGGTGGGCCGGTTTCGCCGCCGTCGAGGTGGATCCCGCGCTACGGCGGCAGGGGCTGGCCTCGGCCGTGATGGCCGCGCTCGCCCGGCGGGCCCTCGACGAGGGCGCCTCGGCGGCGTGGCTCCAGGTCGAGACCGACAACGCCGGTGCGCGGGCGATGTACGCCGGGATGGGCTTCGCGGCGCACCATGCGTACCACCACTACCGCGCGCCCGGACGCGCCGACGACGAACGGCAGCGAAACCACCGGTAGCGATCGCCGTGAAAGGGCACGAGCCAGCTATGCGTCCCCCGTACCCCCCGCCCCCCGACCGCTCCGCCGAACTGCGCCGCCGGTTCGCCGAGGAAGCCCGCTCCGAGCGGCCCGACCTGTCCGCGCTGTGCCTGCTGGTGGGCGCGGAGGCGGACGGCACGCTGGACGAGGCGGGCCTGGACGCCGCGCAGGTCGAGCTGGACCGGCTGGCCGGACACCTGCCGTTCCGGCCCGGCGGGCCGCGCTCCTGGGCGGTGTCGCTGCGCGAGCTGCTCGGGGACCGGTGCGGTTTCCGTGGCGCCCCTGCCGACTACCAGCGGCTGGAGTCCTCACTGCTGCACGAGGTGCTGCGGCGGCGGCGCGGGCTGCCGATCCTGCTGTCCGTGGTGTGGATGGAGGTGGCGCGGCGGGCGGGGGCGCCGGTCTACGGGGTGGCTCTGCCCGGACATTTCGTCGTCGGCTTCGGTCCGCCGGACGAGCAGGTCCTCGCCGATCCGTTCGACGGGGGGCGGGTGCTCACCGGGGGCGACGCCGAGCTGATGGTGGCCGGGGCGACGGGGGCCTCGCTGCAGCCGTCGATGCTCGGTCCCGCGGAGCCGCTGGAGGTGGTGCTGCGGATCCTGAACAACATCCGGGCGTGGGCTGCGGCGCGCCCGGAGCGGTCGGAGGTGTCGTTGTGGGCGGTGGAGCTGTCGTTGCTGTTGCCTTCGCATCCTGCGCGGCTGCGGTACGAGCGGGCGCAGTTGCTGGTGCAGCGGGGTGACTTCGTGGCGGGGGCGGCGGAGTTGGACGCGTATGCCGAGGTGGTGGTTGCGGTGGACGAGGCTGCTGCGGCTCGGGTTCGGCAGCAGGCTCATGCGGCGCGGTCCATGTTGAACTGACCGTTGTCGCGCGACCGCAGGTACGTCGTGGCCCGTCGCGCCCTCGCGGCGGAGCCGCACACCGATACGGCCCCGCGCCCCTTGGGGACGCTGCCCTGTCGGCGATTCACAGCCAGCCCTTCTCCCTCGCGATCCGCACCGCCTCCGCCCTGTTGCGTACCGTCAGCTTCTGGATGGCCGTCGAGAGGTAGTTGCGGACCGTGCCCCGGGACAGGTGCAGGGCTGCCGCCAGCTCCGCGTTCGTGGAGCCGTCCGCCGCCGCGCGCAGCACCTCGCGCTCCCGCTCCGTCAGCGGTTGGCGCCATCCGCCAAGGCCGCCGCCGCCAGCGTGGGGTCGATGACATGTTCCCCCGCCAGTACCTTGCGTACCGCTTCGGCCAGTTGGGCGGCGGGGGCGTCCTTGACCAGGAAGGCGTGGGCACCGGCCTCCATGGCGCTGCGGAGGTAGCCGGGGCGGCCGAAGGTGGTGAGGACGACCAGTCTCACGGCACCGTGCCGGCGTCCGGCTGACTGAGGCCGAGCAGCAGGTCGAGGGTGGTCGACTTGCCAGCCCCGTTCGGCCCCAGCAGGGCCACCGTCTCCCCCGGATGCAGTGCGAGCGTCAGCCCGTCGACGGCCCGTACGTCCCCGAAGCCCTTGCTCACCTGGTCGAACGCGACCACCGCGGTGGTGATCGCCGTCGTTGTCGTCATGGGATCCAGGGTGGCCGTGAGGGCCGGGAGCCCGGCAGTGTCGGTGATCCTGACTGACGGATGACAGATGTCATACGGCTCTCACGGTGGTCCCGTGCCGCACGACGAGGGGGCACCCGGCGCGGTGCCGGGTGCCCCCTCGTCGTGGCGGTGCTCCGCTAGTTCGGGGTGGTGTCGATGACCACCGTGCGCTCCGCCGTCGTCGTGCCGCGCAGGGCCTTGCCCAGTGCGGAGGCGACGTCCTGCGGCAGGATGTCCCGCTTGCCGCTCGCGCCGTCGATCTGCACACCCTGGAAGGTGGCGCCGTACGCCTCCTTGAGCGCATCCAGGTCGTACGTCTCCACGAGCTTGCCGTCGACGGCCTTGAAGCCGAGGATCTTCGGCAGTGACAAGGAGCCGAACTGGATGCTGTGCGTCGCGTCGGTCTGAACGGTGGCCAGCTCGGACATCGCCGGCTCCGCGAACTCCTTCATCATCCGGTCGACCTCGGCGTTCGAGACCGTCGGCTCCTTGGTCGTCGTCGGGAGCGTCACCGCGGGGGCCGTGCCGGTCTCCACCTGGGTGCGGTACGCCTCCTCGACCGCCGCGGTCGACTTGGTGACGTCGATGCTCTTGCCCGCCTTGCCGTACACGGCGACGGCCTTGCCGGACTTGAACTCGATCGTGCCGTCGGTCGCCGAGCCGGTAGCGCCCGCGGTGTCCTGGAGCTCGGCGTGCAGCTTCTCCTCGTCGACCGGCATGACCGGATCGACGACCCGGTGGTTGCCGAACAGCGAGCCGATCACGGAGACCGGGTTGTAGTCGCTGTGCGCCGCCCCGCTGACGGTGGCCGCCATGTCGAACTGGAGCCCGGCCTGTTCCGGCTTGAGCGTGACGGTCCTGCCGTCGACCGTGAGCTTCAGGTCCTTGTTCACCCGGGGGTCGAAAGCCTTGTTGAGCTTCTCGACGGCGTCGTCCCGGGTGCCGCCGCCGATGTCGACGCCGAGCACGGTGGTGCCCTTGGGCACGTCGGAGCTGTTCATCAGGAGCCCGGCGCCGTAGGCACCGGCCGCGATAACGATCAGCAGGCCGCCGAGGAGCGCCGGCTTGTTGCGGCCCTTCTTCTTGGCCTTCTTGGACGCGGCAGCGGCCGGCTTGCCGGACTCGGGCTTCGGGGCCGTGGGCGGCGCCGGGGCGTCGGTGCGGGCGCCCGGGGGGAAAGTCGCGTTGCGGTCCGACGGCACGACGGGGATACCGCTGGTGACGGTGTGCCCGGAGACGTTGTCGGCGGCACCGCCGTAGCCGTGGCCGCCGGGTTCGGGGGCCGGCTTCTGCGGGGTGAGGATCGCGGTGTCGTCACTCAGGCCACCGCCGGGGCCGCGCCCGGCGTGGGGGGCGCTGCCGGGTCCGGCGGGACCGCCGAAGGCCAGCGGCGCACCGGGAGTGCCGGGACCGCCAGGACCTGCGGCGGGCCCGCCCGGGCCTGCCGGGCCGGAAGGGTTGGAGGCGGAACCGGGGCGGCCGCCAGACGCGCCTGGCCCACCGGGGCCGGAGGGGCCGGTCGGAGCACCGGAGCCGCCGAGCCCGTCGGGTCCGTTGAAGTCGTAGGAACCGCCGAGGGTGTCGGGCCCTCCTCCGCCGGGCGGCATCAGCGAACCGTCGCCGGTGACCGGGCCGCCGGTGGGCCCTGCGGGGCCCTGCGGGCCGGGTCCGCCAGGACCGCCGGGGCCGTTCGGGCCGTTGAACCCCCTGGGGCCGCCCGGACCGCCCTGGCCGCCGTAGGGGCTTGGTCCGTTCGGACCGCTCTGGCCGCCGTAGCCGCTCAGATCGCTGTCGTAGCCGCTCAGGGCGCTCTGGGCGTTGCCGTTCTGAGCGTTGCCGCTCTGGCCGTTGCTGCTGTGGCCGTTGCTGCTGTGGCCGGTGCCGTTCTGGCCGTTGCTGCTGTGGCCGGTGCCGTTCTGGCCATTACCGTTCTCCGAGAAGTACGGCAGGTCGTCGCGGCCCGGGCCGGGGCGGGAGCCGCCGGGCGGGGGGCCGCCCGCGGACAGCGCCTCGGTCACGTCGAAGGAACCGGTGCCGCCGCCGTGTCCGGGGGCGACAGGGCCGCCGGTGGCACCGCCGGGGAGCCCGGAGCCGTTCGTCCCGCCCGGGCGGGCACCACCGGTGCCGGCGCCGTTCGCACCGCCGGGCCGGGAGCCGCCCCGCACGTTCATGGAGCCGACCACGCCACCGGGACGGGCGCCACCGGGCCGCGTACCGCCGGGCGCAGCCGCACCAGCGGCGGCACCAGCACCGGCCGGGCCCGAACCGCCCGGCAGACCGGCCCCGTTGGTGGAGTCGCCGCCCGGACTGCCCTTGGCAGGCCCGGACTTGCGGGGCGCGAACCAGTCGCTCGTCTTCTCGTCACCGGGCGTACCGGCCTCGGCGGGAGGCTCGGCGGTGCCCGTGGGCGTGGCGGCGCCCGGCACCGACGCCTCGGTGTCCGTGCCGTCGTCGGTGCCCTCGACCTCGGCCTCGGTGACGGTCTGGCGCATGACGACCGGCGGAATGGGGCGGGATCCGGGGATGTTGATCCGGATCCGGGTCGTCAGCGTGGTCTCGGTCTTGCGTTCCTCCGGCTGCGCGGCCGAACGGCCCGCGTCCGGGCCGCCGTCGGAAGCCGTGGGCGTCCCGTACGGCGGCGTGCCCGAAGGGTATGCGGCTCCGCCGCGCCCGTTGGGCCCGGAGGACGGACTGTCAGTTTCACGACTCAAGGCAGGTTCTCCCGGTTGGCTCCGCCGCCCGCGTTACGACCTCTCTCGGGCGACTCGGCGGCGCGCACCACCATACTGGCCACTTCTGGCGCGTATCCCACGACCGCCGGGGAAACCATCACCGGACTCCCACGCACTGCGTGTGGCGAAGTGGTACGTCACTTGCCAAGTCGGACGCCATCACCGCCCGGTTGCCGCCCCTGGGCAAGCGTGGCGCAGATCACAGCCACAGCCATCCCGCCGAGCAGGAAGAGATACGAACCGCTGCCCGCGGCGAAGACGAAGTCGCCTTCGGGGCGGCTGGCGGTGAGCAGGATGACCGCGAGCATCCAGCCACCGGCGGGCGCGACGGCCCCGGCCCGGCTGCCGGTGGCTCTCGCCCCGCCCAGGCAGAGCCCGGCCTCGGCGGCGAGCGCGAGCAGCAGCCCGCCCGGGAACCAGGCGGGCTGCAGCAGCGCCCCGGCCACCCCGACCAGCGCGCCGAGCACGAACAGCCCGAGGAGGGCGGCGGTCCGCCCGAAGGAGGGCCGTCGCAGGGGCTGGGCCAGTGCGGAGGTCGTCCGGCCGCTCATGACGTCTCCCCGACACCGGCGAAAAGGTCGGTCTCCCGTGAGCCGGACGCCCGCTCGCCGCGTACCAACTCGTAGCACTCGGTCGTGAAGAGAGGCTGCCCGAGGTGGTTGGAGAGCAGGAAGTACGGCTCGGTCACCGTGATCTGCGTGGCGTGCGCGCGCATGGCGGCGGCCTTGGCGGCGGCGTACGCGGTGCCGTCGATCTCGGCGGTGATGCGTTCGTCCTCCACCACGCCCGGTACGTCGTCGACGACCGCGGACTTGGTGAAGGGGAGGCCGGGCAGCTCCCGCTCGAGCTGTGCGAAGGCCTTCTCGGCCAGCGAGCGAGGCACCCGGTTCCAGTAGACCTTGGCGACCTCGAAGCCCGCTTCGGCGGCGAGCTCGACCGCGCGCATGGCGACGCGGTGCGCCTGGATGTGGTCGGGGTGGCCGTACCCGCCGTTCTCGTCGTAGGTGACGAGGACCTGGGGGCGTACCTCGCGGATCACCTCGGCCAGGTGCCCGGCGGCCTCGTCGACGTCGGCCTGCCAGAAGCAGCCCGGGTCGTCGTTGTCGGCGAGGCCCATCATCCCGGAGTCCTGGTAACGGCCCACGCCGCCGAGCTGACGGAAGTCCTCGACGCCGAGCTCACGCATGGCGGCCGTCAGCTCGCGCAGCCGGTAGGCGCCGAGGTCGGCGCCGGTCAGATGCGCGAGCCCGGGCGGGATGACCTCGCCACGCTCGCCGAGGGTGCAGGTGACCAGGGTCACCCGGGTGCCCTCGGCCGCGTACCGGGCCATGGTCGCGCCGTTGTTGATCGACTCGTCGTCCGGGTGCGCGTGCACCAGCAGCAGACGCCGGGCGGGCAGTTCCGTCATGGACCCCACCCTAAAGGGCTGGTCAGAACTTGATGCTGCCGATCATGCCGGCGATGTTCGTCGTCAGCTCGCTGATCGTCGGCGCCACCGTCGACGAAGCCAGGTAGAAGCCGAGCAGGACGCACACGACCGCGTGCCCGCCCTTCAGTCCTGACTTCTTGATCAGAAGGAAGACGACGATCGCCAGCAGCACCACCGCCGAAATCGAGAGTGCCACGGCGGCTCACCTCCAAAGAACCCAGGGACGTGGGGAGTCGGACAGGACTGAACCATGGGGGCAGATAAATCCATACAAGAGGCCAGCAGGTTGATACCCACTATGCGCTAGTGATCATAACTATCCGTACGTGCGCATCGGTCGGCGCACGGCCTCACAAGGGGGCGCACGGCCAATATGGTCGGGGCATGACGACCGAGCCTGACTCCTTCCCCCGCCGGCACGCCCGCACCCAGCGGTTCACACTCGGCGCGCCACGCGCGTTCACCGTGGCGCCCGACGGTTCCCGCGTCGTTTTCCTGCGTTCGAGCTCCGGCACCGACCGGGCCAACTCACTGTGGGTGCTCGACCTCCCGGACGCCGGGGAGCGCGTCGCGGCGGACCCGCGTGCCCTCCTGGGCGGTGCCGAGGAGCGCCTCTCGCCCGAGGAACGGGCGCGGCGCGAGCGCAGCCGTGAGGGCGGTGCCGGCATCGTCGGCTACGCCACCGACACCGCCGTCGAGTTGGCCTCTTTCGCCTTGTCAGGGCGGCTTTTCGCGGCGGAGCTGCGGGCCGGTACGGCCCGTGAACTGCCCGTCCCCGCACCGGTGATCGACCCGCGCCCCTCCCCCGACGGGCGGCACATCGCCTACGTCGCGCAGGGCGCCCTGCGGGTCGTGGGCGCCGAGGGAGAGGGCGACCGGGCGCTCACCGAGCGCGAGTCGGAGCAGGTCACCTATGGTCTGGCGGAGTTCATCGCGGCCGAGGAGATGGGCCGTTCGCGGGGCTTCTGGTGGTCGCCGGAGTCGGACCGGCTGCTGGTGGCGCGGGTGGACGACACGCCGGTACGGCGGTGGTGGATCTCCGATCCGGCTCACCCGGAGCGTGAGCCACACCACGTGGCGTATCCGGCGGCCGGCACCGACAACGCGGACGTACGGCTGTTCGTGGTCGGGCTGGACGGGGTGCGCACGGAGGTTGTCTGGGACTGGGCGCGCTATCCGTATCTGGCGCATGTGCACTGGTCAGCGGCGGGTGCGCCGCTGTTGCTCGTACAGGCGCGCGACCAGCGCAGTCAGCTGTACCTGGCGGTGGACCCGGAGACGGGCGCGACCCGGATGGTGCACGCGGACGAAGATCCAATCTGGCTGGATCTTTTCCCCGGAGTACCCTCCTGGAGCCCTTCCGGGCAGCTGGTGCGCATCGCCGACGAGGGAGGCGCGCGGGTGCTCGCGGTGGGTGAACGGCCACTGACGCGCGCCCAGTTGCACGTGCGGGCGGTGCTGGACGTTTCCGACGACGACGTACTGGTCTCGGCGTCGGCCGGCGAGGACGCCGAGTCCCCGGAGACCGGCGAGGTGCACGTCTACCGGGTGAACGAGCTCGGCCTGGAGCGCGTCTCGCAGGAGCCCGGCGTGCACTCGGCGGTACGCGCCGGCGGCGTGACCGTGCTGGTGTCCGCCGCACTGGACCGGCCGGGCGCCCGGGCCCAGGTCCTGCGGGACGGAAAGCCGACGGCGACTGTCATCTCGTACGCCGAAGATCCCGGTATGTCCCCGCGCGTGACCCTCACCCAGGGGGGCGCACGCCGAATCCCGTGCGCCGTGCTTATGCCTGCGGACTACCACGGCGACACTCCTCTCCCGGTTCTCCTCGATCCCTACGGCGGTCCGCACGGCCAGCGGGTGGTCGCCGCGCGCAATCCGTACCTGACCTCGCAGTGGTTCGCCGACCAGGGCTTCGCGGTGGTCGTCGCGGACGGCCGGGGCACTCCGGGCCGGTCCCCCGCCTGGGAGAAGGCGGTCCGGGACGACCTCGCGGAGGTGGTGCTGCAGGACCAGGTCGACGCGCTCCAGGCCCTGGCCGCCGACTTCCCGCTCGACCTGACCCGGGTCGCGATCCGCGGCTGGTCCTTCGGCGGCTACCTGGCCGCGCTCGCGGCGCTGCGCCGCCCGGACGTCTTCCACGCGGCCGTGGTGGGTGCCCCGGTCACCGATCTGCGGCTGTACGACACCCACTACCAGGAGCGCTACCTGGGCCACCCGGACGAGCAGCCGGAGGTCTACCGCCGCAACTCCCTGCTGGACGACGACGGCCTGGTGGACGCCGCGGAGCCGCACCGCCCGATGATGATCATCCACGGCCTCGCGGACGACAACGTGGTGGTCGCCCACTCGCTGCGCCTGTCCTCCGCCCTGCTGGCCGCCGGCCGCCCGCACGAGGTGCTGCCGCTGTCCGGCGTGACCCACATGACCCCGCAGGAGACCGTCGCCGAGAACCTGCTCCGGCTCCAACTGGACTTCCTGAAGCGGTCGTTGAAGCTGACATAAGGAGTTCGGGTATGGCAACGGGCCGGAGCGACATGGCGCGCTCCGGCCCGTTTACGGCACCCGCACGGCCGTACGCTGCTCAGACTGACGCGTCCGTATATCGGGATCGGGTCAGCCGAGTTGCCTGCTTGTAAACGCGGTTGCTGCGCGTTTGTACGTTTATGCCGCGCCCGCTGCGTGATCGTCCGGGGTCACCACCTGCTTCTCCTCCGCGAAGTGGCAGGCCGAGTCGTGGGCCGCCGGGCCGGGGGCGTGGCGGAACCCGGCGGGCACCGCCAGTGGGGGGACCTCCCGTGCGCAGCGTTCCCGGGCCTTCCAGCAGCGGGTGCGGAAGCGGCAGCCGGACGGGATGTGCGTCGGGGACGGCACGTCATCCGCGAGGATGATCCGCTCCCGGTGTTCTCGGGCCTCGGGGTCGGGTACGGGGACCGCGGACAGCAGCGCCTGGGTGTAGGGGTGGGTGGGGTGGTCGTAGATCTCGGCGTCCTTGCCGATTTCGACGATCCGGCCCAGGTACATCACCCCGACCCGGTCGGAGATGTGCCGGACGATCGACAGGTCGTGGGCGATGAAGACGTACGAGAGGCCGAACTCGTCCTGCAGGCTTGCCATCAGGTTGATGACCTGTGCCTGCACGGACACGTCCAGCGCCGACACCGGCTCGTCGGCGACGATGACCTCGGGGCGCAGGGCCAGCCCCCGGGCGATGCCGATGCGCTGGCGCTGGCCGCCGGAGAACTGGTGCGGGTAGCGGTTGATGTACTCGGGGTTGAGGCCGACGACGTCGAGGAGGTCCTGGACCCTGCGGCGACGGTCGCCCTTCGGCGCCACCTCGGGGTGGATGTCGTACGGCTCCCCGATGATGTCGCCCACCGTCATCCGGGGGTTGAGCGAGGTGTAGGGGTCCTGGAAGACCATCTGGATGTTGCGTCGTACGGCCTTCAGGGCGCGGCCGGACAGCTTGCCGATGTCCTCGCCCTTGTACCTGATCGAACCGGCCGTCGGCTTCTCCAGGTTGACCAGCATCCTGGCGACCGTCGACTTGCCGCAGCCGGACTCGCCGACGATGCCGAGGGTTTCGCCGCGACACAGGGCGAAGTCGACACCGTCGACCGCCTTCACCGCGCCGACCTGCTTCCTGAAGAGGACGCCCGTGGTGAGCGGGTAGTGCTTGACCAGCCCGCTCACCTCCAGAATCGGCTCAGCCATACAGGCACTCCGTCCAGAAGTGGCATGCGCTCCCGCGGTCGTCGGAGACCTCGTACAGCGGGGGTACGTCCGTCCGGCACATGTCCTGGGCCATCGGGCAGCGCGGGTTGAAGGCGCAGCCCGGCGGGATGTGCATGAGGTTGGGAGGCAGGCCCTTGATGGCGCAGAGCTCCTGGCCCTTCTGGTCCAGGCGCGGGATGGAGTCCAGCAGGCCGCGGGTGTACGGATGGGCCGGCGCCTTGTAGATGTCGTGCACCGGCGCCGACTCCACGATCCGGCCCGCGTACATGACGGCGATCCGGTCGGCGACGTCCGCGACCACGCCGAGGTCGTGGGTGATGAGGATGAGCCCCATGTTGTACTCGCGCTGCAACTCGGCGAGCAGGTCCATGACCTGGGCCTGAACGGTCACGTCCAGGGCCGTCGTCGGTTCGTCGGCGATGATCAGCGCGGGTTCCAGGGCCAGCGCCATCGCGATCATGATGCGCTGGCGCATACCGCCGGAGAACTGGTGCGGGTACTGCTTCACCCGCTCCCTGGCGCCGGGGATGCGGACCCGGTCCATCAGCTCGACCGCCTTGGCCCGCGCGTCCTTCCGTGACATCCCCCGGTGCACGACGAACATTTCGCCGAGCTGGTCGCCGACGGAGAGCACGGGGTTCAACGACGACAGCGCGTCCTGGAAGATCATCGCCATCTCCGCACCGCGGATCTTCCGCCGTTCCTCCTCCTCGAGCCGCAGCAGGTCCTGGCCCTGGAAGAGGATCTGGCCGCCGGTGATCCGCCCCGGCGGCATGTCGAGGATGCCCATGATCGCCTGTGCGGTGACCGACTTGCCGGAGCCGGACTCGCCGAGCACGGCCAGGGTCTCGCCCGCGTCCACGCCGTAGTCGACGCCGTTGACGGCCCTGGCGACCCCGTCCCGGGTCCGGAACTCCACGTGCAGGTCACGCACTTCGAGCAGCATGACGGCGGCTCACCTCAGCTTCGGGTCGAGGGCGTCGCGCACCGCGTCGCCGAGCATGATGAACGCGAGCACGGTGAGCGCGAGCGCTCCGGCCGGCCACAGCAGCATGTGCGGGGCCTGCCGGATGTAGGCGGAGGCCGAGGAGATGTCGATCCCCCAGCTGACCGTCGGCGGCTTCAGTCCGACGCCGAGGTACGACAGGGTCGCCTCCAGCGCGATGTAGGTGCCGAGCGCGATGGTCGCCACGACGATCACCGGTGCGACCGCGTTGGGTGTGATGTGCCGCAGGAGCAGCCGGGAGTTGGAGGCGCCGAGCGCCCTGGCGGCCTGCACGTAGTCGTTCTGCCTGGCGGTGACGACCGAGCTGCGGGCGATCCGGGAGATCTGCGGCCAGCCCAGCAGCACCATGAAGCCGATGACCGGCCAGACCGTGTTGCTGGTGACGACGGACAACAGGACCAGGCCGCCGAGGACGACCGGGATCGCGAAGAAGACGTCGGTGACCCGGGACAGGAGCGAGTCCCAGAACCCGCCGAAGAACCCGGCGAGCCCGCCGAGCACCGAGCCGAGCAGGGACACCCCGAGCGTGGCGCAGACGCCGACCGTGACGGACGTACGGGCCCCGTAGACGGTGCGGGTGTAGACGTCGCAGCCCTGGCCGTCGTAGCCGAACGGCGCACCGGGCTGGGAGCCCTCCTGGGCCTTGGCGAGGTCGCACTTGAGGGGGTTGCCGGAGGCGATCAGGGACGGCCACAGGGAGATGACGACGAGGAAGACGATGACCAGGGCCGAGATGACGAAGACCGGGTTGCGGCGCAGGTCGCGCCAGGCGTCGGACCACAGAGAGCGGGCCTTGTGGGAGGGGTCCGAGCCGTCCCGGCCGGCGGGACGCTTCTCCAGCGTCCCGCTCTCGCTCGCGGCCAGGTCCATGGCACCGCCCATGCCGGTCGCGGCGATCGCACTTTCGGGTTCCCTGGGCTCAGGCATAACGGATCCTGGGGTCGAGGACGGCGTACAGGAGGTCGACGATCAGGTTGGCGACCAGGAACACCAGGACCAGGACCGTCACGAAGCCGACGACGGTCTGGGTGTTCTGGCGGAGGATGCCCTGGTAGAGCTGGTAGCCGACGCCGTGGATGTTGAAGATGCGCTCGGTGACGATCGCGCCTCCCATCAGCGCTCCGATGTCGGTGCCGATGAAGGTGACGACGGGGATGAGCGAGTTGCGCAGCAGGTGCCGGGTGATCACCCGGCGACGCGGCAGCCCCTTCGCGACCGCCGTACGGACGTAGTCGGACCGCTTGTTCTCCGCGATGGAGGTGCGGGTCAGCCGGGTCACGTAGGCGAGGGAGACCGAGGCGAGGACCAGGCCCGGCACGATCAGCTCGCCGAAGGTGGCGTCCGTCGACACCGACGGTTTGATCCAGCCCCATTCGACGCCGAGCAGGAGCTGGAGCAGCAGGCCGGTGACGAAGGTGGGGACGGAGATCACGACGAGGGTGAACGTCAGGACCGAGGTGTCGACGGGCCGGCCGCGGCGCAGGCCCGTGATCACGCCCAACGTGATGCCGATGACGATCTCGAAGAGGATGGCGACGATCGTCAGCCGGATGGTGACCGGGAAGGCCGTCGCCATCAGCTCGGTGACTTCCTGGCCGTTGAAGGCGGTACCGAAGTCGCCGGTGAAGACGTTCCCCATGTAGGTCAGGTATTGCTGCCAGACCGGCTTGTCGAGGCCGAACTCCTTCTCCAGCTGGGCGGCCGTCGCCGGGTCGCACTGCCGCTCCCCGCACAGGCCCGCGATGGGGTCGCCCATCACGTTCACCATGAGGAAGATCAGCAGGGTGGCCCCGATGAAGACCGGGATCATCTGGAGCAGCCGCCGGACGACGTACCGTCCCATCGACGCTCAGCCGACCTTGATCTCGTTGTAGACCGGGACGCTGAAGGGGTTGAGCCTCACGTTGGAGAGCCGGTCCGAGTAGCCGGCGCTGCCGTTCTGGTACCAGAGCGGGATGGCGCCCATGTTGTCCCGGAGAACCTCCTCGGCCTGCTGGAACTTCTTCACCGCCGTCGCCGTGTCGGTCGCGGCGTTGGCCTCGTCGACGAGTCTGTCGAACTCCTTGTTGGTCCACTTGCCGTCGTTGGAGGAGGCGTTGGTGTAGTAGAGCGGCTGCAGGAAGTTCTGGATCAGCGGGTAGTCCATCTGCCAGCCGGCGCGGAACGGGCCGGGCATCTTCCGGTCGGTGATCTGGTTGCGGAAGTCGGCGAAGGTGCCGAACGGGTTGCCGACGCACGCCTTGTCGTTGTCGAGGGCGTTGTTGATGGAGTTGCAGACCGCGTCGACCCACTCCTTGTGGGAGCCGGTGTCCGCGTTGTACGTGATCTTGACCTGGCCGCCGGGGAGGCCGCCGCCCTCCTCGATCAGCTTCTTGGCCGCGTCGGCGTCGTACTCGCAGGCGTCCCCGCACGGGCCCTGTTTGAAGCCACCCTCCTCGCCGAGCACGGGGGAGGTCCAGTCGGTGGCGGGGATGCGGGTCTTCTGGAAGATCGTGTCGGTGATCTGCTCGCGGTTGATCGCCCGGGACAGTCCGGTGCGGACCTTCTCCATGCCGGGCTTGTTCCACTTGGGGTCGTAGAACGGGAAGGCGAGGGTCTGGATGATGCCCGCCGGGGCGTTGATGTACCGGTCGCCGAGGTCGCTCTTGGCGTTCTTGAGCTGGGCGGCGGGAACGTCGTCGACGAGGTCGAGGTTGCCGGCCATCAGGTCGGTGTAGGCGGTGTTGTTGTCGGTGTAGACCTTCAGGTCCACGCCGCCGTTCTGCGCCTTGTCCGCGCCGGGGTAGCCGTCCCAGGCCCGCAGCGACATCTGCGAGCCCCTGGTGTACGAGTCGATCACGTACGGCCCGTTGCCGACCGGCTTCTTCACCCAGGCGTCGTGGTCGTCGAAGAAGGCCCGCGGGAGCGGGGCGAAGGCGGGATAGCCGAGGGTGTCGGGGAACATCGAGAACTTCTGGTTGAGCCTGACGGTGAAGGTCGTGTCGTCGACGACCTTGAGGCCGGAGAGCGTGTCGGCGCTCTGCTTGCCGCCGCCCTCGGGGTGGGTCTTGTCGTAGCCCTCGATGTAGCCGAAGAAGTACGCGTTCTTCTGGTTGTTCTTCAGGCTCGCGCCGTAGTTCCAGGCGTCGACGAAGGACTTGGCGGTGACCTTCTCGCCGTTGCTGAAGGTCCAGCCGTCCTTGATGGTGATGGTGAAGTTCCGCGAGTCCGAGGTGTCGATCTGCTCGGCGAGCATGTCGGTGGCCTCGCCGGTCCGAGGGTCGTACCGCTTCAGGCTCCGGAAGATCATGTCGAGGACCTTGCCGCCCTGCACCTCGTTGGTGTTGGCCGGCTCCAGCGGGTTCTGCGGGTCTCCCCAGGAGGAACTGAGCACCGCGCCGGTGTCACCCGCGCTGCCACTCCCCCCGCCCCCGCAAGCCGTCGCCGCGAGGGCTGCCGCCGCCGCGCAGGCGACCCATGTGGCGTGCGTGGCTCCACGCATGGAGTGCCTCCTATGAAATGCCCTGTGGCGCCGACGCTCGGGCGCCGATCCGTTATCGGTAAATATCCGGGCAAACAGGAGATGCCGCACACGGGCTCGACCCTTTGGAGGGACGGGTCATCCGGATGCACGCGTCCGGTCGGGGCGACGAAACGGACGTTCCGTTTCGGGAGCAGTGGATCTTCACCACGGGGCGCAATGGATCTTCACGAAGCGATGCCGAACCGTTGGAAAAGAACCTCCTGGTGTACGCATTCCGACACTGAGGCGTCCGTATATCGAACTCATTGCCTGATTGATCCGATTGGCCGGATGTAAGACACGAGTCGATCACGACGCGCTACACGCGTAGCTACGGGATGGTCATGTAGAGGTAAAGAAGGTAAAGAGAAACCCAAGTCGACCCAGATTTTATTGACCTTGAACGAATTGCGTTGAAAAAGTCCGGCGTAGCCCGTAGGGGAGTGCCCTGCGGAGTCATCAGACTTTCCCGTGGGCCAGGAGCACCATGACCCCCCCCTCTCCATCTGCGGCTGCCCCGCTCGAGGTGACCGACGAAACCGTCGAGAAGCCGGCGGCGTCCCCCACCCTCAAGGGCGCCGAGAGCCGCTCCCCGGGCCGCCTCGCCTGGACCCGGTTCAAGCGGGACCGGACGGGCGTGATTTCCGCCTACATCGTGATCTTCTTCTTCGTGATCGCGATCTGCGCCCCGCTGATCTCCGCGCTGTACGGCAAGGACCCGTACACGCTCTACGGCCAGGAGCAGGCCGGCCTGCTGAACGAGGCCGGCTTCCCCATCAAGCCGAACGGCGGCATCGACGGCGACTTCTGGTTCGGCATCGAGCCGGCCCTGGGCCGTGACGTCTTCACCTTCCTCCTCTACGGCATCCGCACCTCACTGATGATCGCGACGGCCACCACGGTCCTGGTCACGATCATCGGCGTGGTCATCGGCATCACCGCCGGCTACCTCGGCGGCAAGACCGACTACCTCATCGGCCGGATCATCGACATCCTGCTGTCGTTCCCGTCCACGCTGTTCTTCATCGCCTTCATGCCCGTCGTGTACGGCGTGTTCGTCGCGCCCGACGACGACATCCCCACCTCGCTGCGGGCCACCTGCCTGATCCTCGTCCTCACGGCCTTCGGATGGGCGTCCATCGCCCGTCTCCTGCGCGGCCAGGTACTGGCCCTGCGGGAGCGGGAGTTCGTGGAGGCGGCGAAGGTGACCGGGGCCTCGCCGGCCCGCATCATCTTCAAGGAACTGCTGCCCAACCTGTGGACTCCGATCCTGATCCAGTCCACCCTCGCCCTCCCGGCCTTCGTGACCGCGGAGGCGGGCCTCGCCTTCCTCGGCGTCGGCATCATCGACCCGACCCCGGACTGGGGCGTGATGATCCAGCGCGGTGCGCAGTTCTACACGGACGACATCACCTTCATGATCTTCCCGGGCGTCTCGATGATTCTCTTCGTCCTGGCGTTCAACCTCCTCGGCGATTCGGTCCGCGACGCACTCGACCCGAAGTCCAAGCGCTGAGTCACACGTCGGCCCGGTCGTCGTCGTCCGGAAACCGGCAGCTCGTAGCCCGTCTCTCTCATCCATCACGTCTAGGCAGGTAGCCATGTCCTTTTCCCGCAGAAACTTCCTGATAGCCACCACCGTGGCTGCAGGTGCGTCCACCGTTCTGAGCGCGTGCAGCAGCGGCAACGCCGATGGTGGCAGCGGTGGCACGACCAAGGCTCCCCAGGGCAAGGCCGCCAAGATCGACGTCGGCACCAAGGCGGACTCCGCGGGCCCCGCCCCGGAGATGCCGGGCGCGGTCAAGGGCGGCACGATCTACACGCTCGACCAGATCGACTTCGACCACCTGGACCCGGCACAGATCTACTCGTCGTACACGGGTGCCGGCTCGGTCCTGTTCCTGCGCGGTCTGACCGGCTACCGGGTCGACGCCAAGGGCAACACCACCCTGGTCGGCGACCTCGCCACCGACGCGGGCACCGTGAAGGACGGCGGCAAGACCTGGTCCTTCACCCTGAAGGACGGCGTGAAGTGGGAGGACGGCGCCGACGTCACCATCGACGACGTCCGCCACAGCTTCGAGCGCCTCTTCGCGGACTTCGTCACCGAGGGCCCCCGCTACCCGCAGAACTGGCTCGAGGGCGGCGACAAGTACAAGGGTCCCTACGACGGCAAGCACCTGTCGTCGATCGAGGTCGACGGCAGCACCATCACCTTCCGCCTCAAGGAGGCGCACGCCGACTTCCCGTTCATGCTGGCCATGCGCGGCTTCGCGATCGTGCCGAAGAAGCACGACACGCAGAAGAAGTACGACAAGCGCCCCTACTCCTGCGGCCCGTACAAGATCCAGTCCCGCAGCGTCGACAAGTCGCTGACCCTGGTGCGCAACGAGCACTGGGACGCCGCCAAGGACCCGTGCCGCAACGGCTACCCCGACAAGGTCGTCATGCAGTTCGGCTTCCAGTCGCTGGCCTCCACGGACCGCTACATCGCGGACTCGGGCAACGACCAGTTCTCGCTCTCCCTGCTCAACGAGGTCGCCCCCGAGCGCATCACGAAGGTGCTCGGCGACGCCACGCTGAAGAAGCGCGTGCTGACCCAGGTCGACACGACCTGCTACTACTTCCCGATCAACCTGACCCGCGTCAAGGACGTCAAGGTCCGCCAGGCGCTCAACTGGGCGTGGCCCGCGGCGCAGCTGAAGCAGCTGCGCGGTGGTTCGGCCGTCACCTCGACCGCCACCACCATCATCAGCCCGCTCACCCCGGGCCACGTGGACTTCGACCTGTACGGCAAGAAGACCAAGCCGATGGGCGACCCGGAGAAGGCCAAGGCGCTGCTGAAGGAGGCCGGTGCCGAGGGCCAGAAGATCGTCATCGCCTTCCAGCAGTCCGACCAGGCCGTCAAGTCGGCCGTCACCATCAAGACCGCGCTCACCAAGGCCGGCTTCGACGTGGTGACCCAGCAGGTCGACAAGACGACCTTCTACAGCCAGATCGGCCAGCTGGACAACAAGTTCGACATGTTCGCCGCGGGCTGGGGCCCGGACTGGCCGGCCGGTTACGCGGTCATCCAGCCCTGCTGGGACGGCAGCCAGATCTCCGACGGCGGCGTCAACTGGTCGCAGCTGAACAACACGAGCGTGAACAAGGCCATCGCCGCGGCCACCGCCATCACCGACGCGGACAAGGCCAACGCGGCCTGGGGCGCGATCGACAAGCAGATCATGGAGATGGCGGCCTGCGTCCCGGACTACAACCCGGTCCGCAACTACTTCTACGGTTCCAAGGTCGGCGGCGTCATCTACAACGCCGGTGACACCTGCGTCGCCATCGGCAAGGTCTTCGCCAAGGCCTGACGTTTCCTCGGGGCGGCGGTCCTCGCGACCGCCGCCCCGGCCCCGTCCACGCTCCCCACACCCCCGGCGACGGCGCCCCGTCCGGAAAGCCCTCACCCATGTTCCGTTTCCTGATCCGTCGAGTGCTCGGCGCGCTCGTCATTCTGCTGATCATCAGCGCCGTCACCTTCTTCCTGTTCTACGCCATCCCGCGCGACCCGGCGCGGATGGCCTGCGGCAAGGTCTGTGACGCCCAACTGCTCGCGCAGGTACGGCAGAACCTCGGGATCGCCGATCCGATGCCGGTCCAGTACTGGCACTGGCTGCAGGGCATCTTCGTGGGCCGTGAGTACACGGGCGTCGGGAACTGCGACGCACCCTGCCTCGGCTACTCGTTCGCCAACAGCGAGCCGGTCTTCCAGACGATCATGGACCGTTTCCCGACGACGCTGTCCCTCGCCTTCGGTGCGGCCTTCTTCTTCCTGATCATCGGTGTCGGCGCGGGCATGCTGGCCGCGGTCAAGCAGGGCACGGCCCTGGACAAGATCGCCAGCTCGGTCTCGCTGCTCGGCTCGTCGATGCAGATCTACTTCGTCGGCTACATCGCGATGTTCTTCCTGGTCCAGCAGGCCGGAATCCTGAGCCAGCCCTCGTACACCCCGGTCACCGAGAACCCGGGCGCCTGGGTCTCGGGCCTCCTGCTGCCGTGGCTCGTGCTGTCCATCATCTTCACGGCCAACTACACGCGCATGACCCGCTCGCAGCTGGTGGAGCAGCTGAGCGAGGACTACGTCCGCACGGCCCGGGCCAAGGGCCTGTCCCGCCGCTCGGTCTTCTTCCGCTTCGCCTGGCGCGGTGCCATGGGTCCGATCGTGACGATCTTCGGCATCGACATGGGCACGCTGATCGGCGGCGCGATCATCACCGAGTCGACCTTCAGCCTCCAGGGCATCGGCACGCTCGCCGTCCGCGCGGTCACCGACAGCGACCTGCCTATGCTGCTCGGTGTCACGGTCGTCGCGGCCGCCGGCATCGTCTTCGCCAACATCATCGTGGACGCCGTCTACGCCCTCATCGACCCGCGGATCCGGCTCGCCTGACCTCCGCCCCAGCCCCGACCTCGCATCACCCCCCTCAGGAGCGTCCCCGTGACGAGCACCGATCAGCAGCCCTTCCTGTCCGTCAGGGACCTGAAAGTCCACTTCTCCACCGAGGACGGCATCGTCAAGGCCGTCGACGGCCTCAGCTTCGACGTCGCCAAGGGCAAGACGCTCGGCATCGTGGGCGAGTCGGGGTCCGGCAAGTCCGTCACCAACCTGACGATCCTGGGCCTGCACGACCGTGCCCGCACGGCCATCGACGGAGAGATCCTGCTCGACGGCAAGGAACTGCTCACCGCCTCCGAGAAGGAGCTGGAGCGGCTGCGCGGCAACAAGATGGCGATGATCTTCCAGGACGCCCTGGCCTCGCTGTCGCCTTACCACACCATCGGCAAGCAGATCGGTGAGACGTACCGCAAGCACACCGGCGCCTCCAAGCAGGAGGCCCGGGCGCGGGCGGTCGAGATGCTGAAGCGGGTGGGGATCCCGCAGCCGGACATGCGGGTTGACGACTACCCGCACCAGTTCTCCGGCGGTATGCGCCAGCGCGCGATGATCGCGATGGCGCTGGTGTGCGACCCCGAGCTGCTGATCGCGGACGAGCCGACCACGGCCCTCGACGTGACGGTCCAGGCGCAGATCATGGACCTCCTCAAGGATCTCCAGCAGGAGTTCGGCACGGCGATCGTCTTCATCACCCACGACCTCGGTGTCATCGCCGACATCGCGGACGACGTGCTGGTGATGTACGGCGGCCGGTGTGTGGAGCGCGGCACCAAGCGAGAGGTGCTGCGCGCCCCGCGGCACCCCTACACGCTGGGTCTGATGAACTCGATGCCGAGCCTGGACGGTCCGGTCGACGTGCCGCTGTCGCCGATCCCGGGTTCGCCGCCCTCGCTGCTCAACCCGCCCACGGGCTGCCGCTTCCACCCGCGGTGCACCTTCGCCGAGAAGGTCGCGGGCGGGCTGTGCTCGACCGAGCAGCCGGCGCTGGAGGTCGTGGAGGGCAGGGGTTCCGCCTGCCACCTCACGGCGGACCAGCGCCGGGAATTCTTCGCCGACTTCGCCGCATCACGGCACAACTGACGGACACGAGACGGGACTTCACCATCATGAGCAACGCGAACCCCCTCCTGGACGTCAGCGGCCTGACCAAACACTTCCCGATCAAGGGCGGCTTCCCGATCCGGCGCACGGTCGGCGCCGTGCAGGCCGTCGACGGGCTCGACTTCTCGGTCGCCGAGGGCGAGAGCCTGGGCCTGGTCGGCGAGTCGGGCTGCGGCAAGTCGACCACCGGACGCCTGATCACCCGGCTGTTGGAGCCGACCGGCGGCACGATCTCGTACCGCGGCCAGGACATCACGCACGCCGGCCGCAAGCAGCTCGCGCCGATCAGGTCCGAGATCCAGATGATCTTCCAGGACCCGTACGCGTCCCTGAACCCGCGGCAGACGGTCGGCAAGATCATCGCCGGCCCGATGGAGATCAACGACATCAATCCGGCGGCCGGCCGCGAGAACCGCGTCCGTGAGCTGCTGGAGATCGTCGGCCTCAACCCCGAGCACTACAACCGCTTCCCGCACGAGTTCTCCGGCGGCCAGCGCCAACGCATCGGTGTGGCAAGGGCGTTGGCCCTGGAGCCGAAGCTGATCGTGGCCGACGAGCCGGTGTCCGCGCTGGACGTGTCGATCCAGGCGCAGGTCGTGAACCTGCTCCAGCAGGTCCAGAAGGACCTGGGCATCGCCTTCGTCTTCATCGCCCACGACCTGGCGATCGTCCGCCACTTCTCCCAGCGCGTGGCGGTCATGTACCTCGGCAAGATCGTCGAGATCGCCGACCGCGAGGACCTCTACGGCAATCCGCGCCACCCTTACACGAGGGCCCTGCTGTCCGCCGTGCCCGAGGCCACCGCGGACGACGTGCCGGCCCGTGAGCGCATCCTCCTCAAGGGCGACGTGCCCTCCCCGATCAACCCGCCCTCCGGCTGCCGCTTCCGCACCCGCTGCTGGAAGGCGACGGACAAGTGCGCGAGCGAGGCCCCGCCGCTGGTCCAGGTCGAGGGCAACAAGCCCGGCCACCTCACGGCCTGCCACTATCCCGAGGCGGCGGACACGGTCCCTGCTCCCCGCCTCTCCAAGGACCCCCAGGCGGCGGCCTGACAACACCCCAATTCCGTCAGCCGCCTCCTTACGGACCGGGCTTTCCCGGCCCATTGACCCGAGCCCACGAACGTCCGGTCCAGGGGACGAAGGCCCGCGCCCACCCAGGCGCGGGCCTTCACTCTTGACGGCTGCAGGGGGTCCCAGGGGCGGAGGCCTCCGGACCGACGGCGAAGACCACCACCGTACGGGCGCCCCCGAACCTCACACTCCCGTCGTCCCGTCGACCAGTTCCCGCACGATGTCCAGGTGCCCGTTGTGCCGGGCCGTCTCCTCGATCAGGTGGAGGAGGATCCAGCGGAGGTCGACCTGCCGGCCGCCGCTGTTCGAGCGCTTGGCCTTGGTGTCCAGGTCGTGGGCGGCGACCAACTCGCGGTAGCGGGCGGCCTGTTCCGCGTATGCGCCGAGAACGTCGGCGAGGGGGAGGTCGACGGCGATGCGCATCTCACGGTCGGGGTCCTCGTCCGTCCAGGGACCCTCGTCCTCCTCGCCGAGGAAGACCACCTGGAACCAGAAGTACTCGACCCAGCGGAGGTGGTTGACCAGCCCGCTCAGGGTCATCAGCGGCGAGCCCGGCAGCGGGGCCTTGCGGGCGTTCTCCGGCGACACGTCCTCGCACTTGGCGCGGGCGGTGTCGCGGGCGTAGTCGAGGAAGGTGGTCAGCTGGCTGCGCTCGTCCCACGCGGGGGGAGTATCGGTTCTTGTCATCAGGGAGGATGGTCCCGGACCGGTGTCCACGTGTCGAACTATTAAGCGGATCCCCTCGTGGGCCCCCTCGTCGTTGCGGGCGGGCGCGGGCCGCCCGTCGGGCCCGGCTCAGGCCTTCCGCGCCACCAGCTCCACCTCGAACCCGTCCCGGTCCTCCAGATACCCGGCGCAGTGCTCGGCCCCGCCCGCGTACGGATGCCGGTCCGGGAACAGCAGGGTCCAGCCGTGTTCCGGCGCCGCCTCGACCAGCGCGTCGAGGGCCTCGCGGCTCGGCACGTGGAAGGCGAGATGGTTGAGGCCGGGGCGCATGCGGTCGTACGGCTCGCCGGGACGCAGTGCCGGTGACTGTTCGAGGACGAGGTACGTGTCCGCCATCCGCCAGCTGCGCCCGGCCGCCCAGCGCTGGTACTCCTCGTAGCCCAGTCGCTCCAGCAGCCATCCCCAGGAGCCGACCGCGCGCTCCAGGTCCGGCACCCACAGCTCGACGTGATGCAGCAACTTCCACCCCTTCAAGGCCGTACGAACTGGGCCGTACAAACCCCCGATCCTGTCATCCGCCGCACCCCGCTGTGGCAGACTGCCGCGGTGGTCGATCGGTCGTTCCGGGATCCCGGGCTCGCCGCGCTGTACGAGACGCTCAATCCGTGGCAGGCGGGGGACGACTTCTGCCTCGGGTTCGTGATGGCCGCCGGGTCCGTGCTGGATGTCGGCTGCGGTACCCGGACGGCTCCTCAGGCGGGCCCGGGAGACAGGGCACCGGGGGCGGCTGGTGGGGCTCGATCCGGCGGCCGCGATGCTCGTGCTCGCGCGGCGGAACGCGCCGCGGGTGGAGTGGCTGCTCGGGGATCTGCTGACGCGCGAGTGGCGCGGCGAGTTCGAACTCGTCGTGATGACCGAGCACGCGTTCCAGGTACTCGTCAGCGATGAAGAGGTGCGGCTCGCCCTGCGGGCCGTACGGGCCGCGCTCGCGGACGGGGGACGGTTCGTGTTCGAGACGCGGAACCCGGCCGCCCGCCCATGGGAGCGATGGACTCCGGAACGCGTGTACGAGATCACCGGACCGGACGGCGCTCCCGTGCTCGTGTGGCACGAGGTCGATCAGCCCGTCCTCGGGGACCGGGTGACGTTCACCGAGACCTTCGAGGGCGGACCGTGGCGGCGGACCGCGATCAGCAGGACAACCTTGCGGTTCCTCGACACCGGCGACCTGTCCCGCTTCCTCAGCGAGGAGGGCCTCAGGATCGTCGAGCAGTACGGCGACTGGGGGCGGGGACCGTGCACGCCCGCGAGCCCCGAGATCATCGTCGTGGCGCGGCCTGCCTGAGGCTCACGAAGCCCGGTTCAGCCGCCCGTACGTATATCGCCCTTGACCCTGGTGATCAGCGCGGCAAGAGCGGACGGCTCGGCGGTGATGACGGTGGCGGGGGTGTCGTTCTCGCGGAGGTGAAGGTGTCCGGTGAGGTCGAGCGCGACTTCGACGCAGGTGTCGGCTCCCCCTTCGCTGAAGCTGGACTTCTGCCACCTGAGCTGAGCCATGCGGGCCTTCCTAGAGCAGCGGATACAGGAGCCGCTGGATCAGTCCCAGCGAGTCCTTGGCGGCGTGCCCCTCGGGAGGGACCTCCGCGTCCACGGGAGGAAGCGCCACCGTCCGAAGGCTAGCGAACAGTTCTTCGTATCTGGCAAGGGCCTCGGCCTCCCCCAGATACAGCGACTTCTCGATGTGCGACACGATCACCGTGCCGAGCCGTCGCACGGAGGGGACGACGAGGGTGAACGACGTACCGAACGGCACCGGACCGTCGAACGGCAGTACCTGGACCGTCACATGAGGCAGACGGGACAGCTCGATCAACCGCTGGAGCTGCTCTCGCATGATGCCCGGATCGCCCAGGGACGGATACAGAGCGGCCTCGTGCACGATCGCGTGAAGACGCGGCGGTCGTTCGCCCGTGAGGACACGCTGACGTCGCATGCGGAACTCGACGGCGAGTTCATGCTCCTGGCGTGTGGCACGCGCGTATCCGCGCTGGTGAATGGCGTCGGCGTACGCCCGGGTCTGCAGCAGCCCCGGCACGAACATCGGCTCGTAGTTGATGACTTCGACCGCCGCGTCCTCCAGTTCCGCCAGATCGAGCAGCGAGGAACGTACACGGTCCCGGTACGCCGTCCACCAGCCCTTGCCTGATGCCTGGCCCAGCTCCATCAGCGCATCAAGGTAGGTTGCATCTTTACATCCTGCAGCCTCAGCCAACAGGCGCAGCCGTTCCGGAGACAGGGACGTTCGCCCCGACTCCACATTGCTGATGTGGGGCGCCCGCATCCGCATAGCCACAGCCGCCCCACCCGCCGTCAGCTCAGCACGCTCACGAATCGCCCGCACCTCGGCACCGAACCGCCGTTGCCGGTAGGTCGGATTGGCCCTCAGTCCCACTCGCCCCTCCTCGCTCTACACCGGAGCAGTATTCCCCAATCGCCAGCTTCCACAAGGAGGTTGTAGAATTACGACTTTTATCGCTACCTTACGTGTTGCGTCAGTCACAGCAGGCACTTAACTGGAGGCTCCCACATGCGCACGCCCGAAACCCCCCAACCCCTCTGGACGTACGGCCTGTCCATCCCCCACGACCCCCGCGCCGTCCGCGTGGTCCGGGCGACGATCCGCAGCATCCTCGCCGCCGCCAAACTCAACTGCATCGCGGACACCGTGGAACTACTCGTCTCCGAGGTCGTCACCAACGCCTACCGCCACTCCGCCATGGAGACCTACGTCAGCATGGACCGCACGCCTGACGACTTCCGCGTCACGGTGTGGGACCACGACCCCGGAACGCCGACCCTCCGCAGCCCCTCCGACCGCGACGAGCGCGGCCGTGGACTCGGCATCGTCGAGGCGTGCGCCGACCAGTGGGGCGTGCGCAGCTACCCGCACGGCAAGGCCGTGTGGTTCAGCGTCGTACCCAAGGTGAGCGGGGACGAGCCGTGAGTCGTCCACAGGCCCAGCCCGCACCGCGCCCTCGCAGGTACGCTGGCGAAGAGTGGGTAGATCGCCGTACCGCCCCAAGGAGACCGCGCATGAGCACCGCCGCACAGTCCGGCTCCGGCGACGCTGTCGCCCCCCAGCCGGCCAGCACCCCGGAGGACCTGCGGGCTGCCCTGGCACAGCTTGCGCCCGACGCCCTGCCTACGTTCGACGCCGAACGGTCCACGGCGCTCCAGCAGGCACGTGAGCAGGTCAGCGCCGCTCCCATGCGTCGCTTCGTGGGGCAATGGGCGGTGTACGCAGCACTGGAGCGGCATCCGGAGCGGGCTGCCAGGTTGCGCTCCCTGGAGGCACGCGCCGCTATCACCGAGAGCCTTGAGGAAGCCCGGATCATCACAGCCGAGATCGGCCGCATACTCGACATGGCGTGCGCGGAGGCCGGGGTCGAGCGGGCCCAGGGCGTGTGACGGCATGGGAGACGAAGAGGCCTGGCGCTGGGAGTACGACCCGGACGCCGAACACGTCGCGGCCGGCTTCCCCCAACACATCGTCGACGAGGTCGAGCGCCTGGCGGGAGAACTTGTTGCCCTCGCCGAGGTCGGGGTCGATGTGACGGACATCGGCGAGGGACGCCGGCGCGGCGTGCCCGGGGGCGTACGCCGCATCCCACTGCTGTCCGACGGCTGGTTCTACGCGCTGCCGGTGCCCCGGCTGCGCCTCATCGCGATCACGCGGATCATTCCGCCGTTCGACCACCTCTGAGCGCAATGGGCCGGGGGCCGCCACCCCCTAGACCAACAGCGCGGCACAGGCGACCGCCGCCTACTGCCGCTCCGCGTCCTCCTCCAGCGCCGCCAGCGCCGGGTCCAGGACGATGTCCTCCTCGCGGCCCTCGATCGTCGGCTCCTCCGGGAAGTGGCAGGCCGTCAGATGGCCGTCATGGTTGCCGGAGAGCCGGATCAGCGGCGGTTCCTCCGCCGCGCACTTGTCCTGCGCCTTCCAGCACCGGGTACGGAACCGGCAGCCGGAGGGCGGCGCGATGGGCGAGGGGACGTCGCCGGCCAGGCGGATGCGCTCGCGCCGGCCCGCCCCGGCGTCCGTGAGGTCCACCTCGGGTACGGCGGACAGCAGGGCGTGGGTGTAGGGGTGGCGGGGGCGGGTGTAGATGGAGGTGCGGTCGCCGACCTCGATGATCTTGCCGAGGTACATCACCGCCACGCGGTGCGAGAAGTGCCGTACCACCGCCAGGTCGTGGGCGATGAACAGGAACGCGATGCCCAGGTCCTGCTGGACCTTCTTGAGCAGGTTGACCACCTGCGCCTGGATCGACACGTCCAGCGCGGACACCGGCTCGTCGGCCACGATCAGCTTCGGCTCCAGGGCCAACGCCCTTGCCACACCGATGCGTTGGCGCTGCCCGCCGGAGAACTCGTGCGGGAAGCGGTTGTAGTGCTCGGGGTTGAGACCGACGATCTCCAGCAGCTCACGGACGCGCTTCTCGCGCCCGCCGTCCGGCTCGATCCCGTTGATCTCCATCGGACCGGAGATGATCTTGCCGACCGTCTGCCGCGGGTTCAGCGAGGAGTACGGGTCCTGGAAGATCATCTGGATCTCGGACCTGATCGGCGCGAGCTGTTTGCGGCCGGCATGGCTGATGTCCTGGCCGCGGTACGAGATCGTGCCGCCGGTCGGCTCCAACAGCCGGGTGATCAGGCGTCCGGTGGTCGACTTGCCGCAGCCCGACTCGCCGACCAGGCCGAAGCTCTCGCCGACGTTCACGGTCAGGTCGATGCCGTCGACGGCCTGCACGGCGCCGACGGTCCGCCGGATCGGGAAGCCGCCCTGGACCGGGAAGTGCTTGGTGAGCCCCTCCACCACGAGCAGCGGCTCCCCGGCGCCGCCGGTGACGGCCTCGCGCGGGGCGGGGAGGACGAGATCCTCTTTCATGACTCCTCTTTCATCTCCGTCACGACCATGTCTGCCGCGACCATGTCCGCCACTGCCGTGTTCCGCCACTGCCGTGTCCATCACTGCCGTGTCCATCACGACCATGCCCGTCACGACGATGTCGTCCTACCCCAGCCGGGGCCTGATCTCCTCGATGAAGATGGTCCGCTTCTGTTCCGCCGTGAGGTGGCAGGCCGAGTCGCGGTCCGGGCCCAGCAGCGGGCGTTCGTCCACGCAGCGCGTGCCGCCGACCCGGTCCTGGAAGGTGCAGCGGGGATGGAAGCGGCAGCCGGACGGAGGCGTGAGCAGCGACGGCGGTGCGCCGGGGATCGGCGCGAGGGGGGCGTCGAGGTCGGAGTTAAGGCGGGGCATCGAGTTCAACAGGCCCCAGGTGTACGGATGCTGGGGCGAGCGCAGCACCTCGTTCACCGTGCCGCGTTCCACCGCGCCGCCCGCGTACATCACCATGATGTCGTCGGCCATGTCGGCGATGACCCCGAGGTCGTGCGTGATGAAGACGATCGCCGTGCCGAACTCGCTCTGGAGGTCCTTCAACAGGTCCAGGATCTGCGCCTGGACGGTGACGTCCAGGGCGGTGGTCGGCTCGTCGGCGATCAGCAGGTCGGGGTCGCACACCAGCGCCATCGCGATCATCGCGCGCTGGCGCATACCGCCGGAGAACTGGTGCGGATAGTCCTTCGCCCGCTCCTTCGGGTGGGGGATGCCGACCTTGCCGAGCATCTCCACCGTGCGTTCCCAGGCCGCCTTCTTGGAGGCGCCGGTGTGCTTCATGAAGGGCTCGGCGATCTGCCGGCCCACCGTGTAGTACGGCGACAGTGCCGTCAGGGGGTCCTGGAAGATCATGGCGACCTTGTTGCCGCGCAGCTTCTCCAGCTCGGACTCCCGGGCGGTGGTCAGCTCCTGCCCCTCCAGCAGGATCTCGCCCTCGACGGTGGTGAACTTCGGGTTGTGCAGCCCGAGGATGGTCAGGTTCGTGACGGACTTGCCGGAACCCGACTCTCCGACGATGCCCAGGGTCCTGCCGCGTTGCAGGTCGAAGGAGAGCCCGTCCACGGCCTTGACGATGCCGTCCTCGGTCCTGAACCTCACGTGCAGGTCCCGCACCGACAGGAAGGCGTCCGCGTCCGCCGGGTTCGGGGATGCGGCTTCCTTGGTCAGAGTGGTCACGACAGTGCTCCTAGGACAGCCGCACGCGCGGGTCGATGAGGGCGTAGCAGGCGTCGACGACGATGTTGCACAGCAGGATCACGGCCGCGGAGAACAGCATCACGCCGAGCAGCAGCGGCAGATCGCTGAACTGCACCGAGTCCACCGCGAGCCGCCCGAGCCCGGGCAGTCCGAAGGTGTACTCGGTGATGATCGCGCCGCCGAGCAGCGAGCTGAGGTCGATGCCGAGGATGGTGATGATGGGGATGAGGGAGCCGCGCCAGGCGTACCGGAAGAAGACGTAGCGACCGCTCATGCCCTTGGCCCGGGCCGTGCGGACGTGTTCCTCCTGAAGCTGCTCGATCATCGCGGAGCGCGCCATACGGGTGTACTGCGCGGCGAAGATCGTCGACAGGACGGCCCAGGGGATCAGCAGGCCGGTGAACCAGGCGGCCGGATTGTCGGTGATGCTGGTGTACTTGGGCTCGTCGAAGAGGTGCGCCTGGTACACCAGGAGCGCCAGCGCCAGGGGGCCCAGGAAGTAGATCTGCATCGAGCTGATCACCATGGAGCCCGCGGTGAACGACTTGTCGATGAGGGTGCCGCGCTTCCACGCGGCCAGCAGGCCGGTGCCGAGCCCGACGAGCAGGAACAGGATGGTGGCGCCGAAGGCAAGCGACAGCGTCAGCGGCAGCCTGTCGATCAGGGTCGACCAGACGGCCTCGTTGGTGTGGTACGAGTAGCCGAAGCAAGGGGCGGGGCACGGCCCCTGCGGGAAGGTGTCGCGGCCCATGACGAGCCCCTGCAGGAAGATCCAGAACTGCTCCGGAATCGACTTGTCGAGCCCGAGGGTCTGGTGGATGTTCGCCAGGGCGTCGGGAGTGCACGTCTTGCCGCACATCAGCAGCGCCGGGTCACGGGGCATGCCGAAGAAGAGCAGGAAGGCGACCACGGTCAGCAGGACCAGGATCACGAGTGAGCCGAGGATCCGGCGGAAGAGGAAGCGCAGCATCTCAGGGCAGCTTTCGGGCGTCGGAAGCCTGCGGCGGGGTGCGCCCCGTCACGGGACGGGGCGCACCTGACGCCGCTTGGACGGGCGTTACTTCACGAACAGCCTGCGCGGGTCGACGCCGCCGATGACGTCGTCGTACACGAGGCCGCCGATCTTGGACCCGGCGATCTGGGTCTGCTTGTAGTACGCCGTCGGGATGTTGGAGACGACATCCTTCACGATGTACTCGTTGATCTTGTTCCACTCCTCCGCGGCCTTGACGGGGTCGGTGATGGCGGAGACCCGGTCGATGTCCGCGTTGACCTTCTCGTCGTTGATGTGCGAGTAGTTGGAGGCACCGTCCTGGATCTGGCGGCCGTCGTACAGCGGCGGGATCACGGTCGACGCGCTCGGCCAGTCGGCACCCCACGCGGTGTGGTAGATGTCGTAGTTGTTCTTGACCTTGCTGACCTGGTCGTAGTAGGTCTCGGCCGGGATCTCCTGGCGCTGGACGTCGAAGCCGGCCTTCTCCAGGCCCGCCGCCATGGCGGTGGAGTACTGCTGGCCCTCGGGGGTGTTGATGTAGCCGAAGGTCAGCTTCAGGCCCGTCTTGCCGGCCTTCTCCAGCAGTTCCTTGGCCTTGGCCGGGTCACCGGCGGGCTTCTTCTTCTTGCCGAACGGGTCGAAGGTCGCGTCGTAACCGGAGACGGTCGGGCTGATCAGACCGCCGGCGGTCTCCATCGCGTCGGTGCCGCCGTAGGCCCGCACGAACGGGGTGATCGGCAGGGCGTAGGCGATGGCCTCGCGGACCGCCTTCTCCTGCATCTCGGGCTGCGACAGGTTGATGTTCATCTGCCCGACGTACGGCTGGTAGCCGGAGACCGTACGGGGCTTCAGCGCCGAGTCGCGCAGGACCTTCGACAGGTTGCCCGCGTCGACCTGGTTGCTGAAGCTGATCGCGGTGGCGTTCGCGCCGCTGTCGTCCAGGATGGCCTTGGTCGAGTCCTCGTACTGCTTGTTGAACTCGAAGTTGAACTGGTCGACGTACTGGTGGCGGACGGCGTCGGTGCCCGGGTCCCAGTTGGTGTTCTTCACCAGCTTCATCGACTTGCCGGACTTGAACTCTTGGATCTTGTACGGGCCCGCGGCCATCGGGGCCTTGTCGTACTTCTCCTTGGTGTCCTTCTTCTCCGACACCATGGAGTAGCCCGCCATGGCCAGCGCGTACGGCAGGTCGGGCTTGGCCTGCTCGAAGTGGAAGACGATGGTCTTGTCGTCAGGCGTCGACAGGACGGTGTCCGGCAGGTGCTTGCCCTTGTACGGGCCGTCCGGGAGGAGCTTGCGATACTCCGCGCCCGGGGTGTTGGCCATCCACTGCTGGATGTACGTCGGGCCGTTGGAGATGAACGGCGCGAACAGCCGCTCGAAGGTGTGCCGGACGTCAGCGGCGGTGATCGCGGAGCCGTCGGCCCACTTGATGCCGTCCTTCAGCTTGTACGTCCAGGTCTTGCCGCCGTCTGTGGTCTTGCCGCTGTCGGTGGCCAGGTCTCCGACGACCTCGTGCTTCTGCCCGTCGTCGCTGGTGGCCTTGTAGCTCGTCAGACCACGGTGGATCAGCTGCGAGAGCGCCATCTCGTCCGAGACGTAGATCTGTCCCGGGTCGAGGTGCGCGAAGCTGTCGCGCTGGAGAACCGTGATCGTGCCGCCCGGCTTGGCGCCGGCGATCTCGGCCGCCGGACCGGTCGAGGCCTTGGCGTCGCCGAAGTCTATGCCGGCCTGCTGCCGTGCGGCGTTCTCCTCGTTCTCCTTGTCGTTGGTGCTGTCCTTGCTGCCACCTTCGCTGCAGCCGGTGAGCACGAGAGCCCCCGCCGCGAGCAGTGACAGTGCGGCGTACGCGGGGCGTCCACCCTTACCCATCACAGATTCCACCCATCTTGTGTCACCAGTGCCAATGAAATGCCGACCGGTACAAGTGCCATCCGGTACGCGTCGGGCGGGATGCCCACGATCTCTCGGTCAGCGCTCCGACTTGGGGTCGAAGGCGTCCCTGACCGAGTCCCCGAGCAGGTTGAACGCCACGATGAAGATGATCATCGAGATGCCCGGGAAGAACATGTAGGTGATGTCGTTCTGCATCACGAGTTCGGTGGACGCCTTGGAGAACATCTGCCCCCAGTCCGGCGTCGGTTCGACGATTCCCACGCCGAGGAAGGACAGACCGGCCTCGGCGGTCACGAAGTTGGGGAGCATGTAGGTCGACTGCACCAGGATCGGCGTGACCACGTTGGGCAGGACCTCTTTGCGGATGATGCGGCCGGGCGGCGCCCCGCTCACCTTGGCCGCCTCGATGAACTCCCGTTCTCGCAGGGCCAGGGTGGTGCCGCGCAGGATACGGGCCAGGCTCATCCAGCCCAGGAACCACATCACCGTGATGAGCGCGACCACCCTGACGTACACCGGCGTCTCGTCCCTGGGGCTCACGAAGAGCGAGACCACGACCGGCATGCTCGCGATGAAGAAGAGCTGCGACGGGAAGGCGAGCAGGAAGTCGATCAGCCGGCTGATCCAGAAGTCGGGCCGGCCGCCGAGGTAGCCCGCGGCGACGCCGAGGAGGATGCCGGTGACGACCGTGGCGACCGTGACCGCCAGGGAGATCATCAGGGAGTTGCGGATGCCGTAGAGCAGCTTGGTGAAGACGTCGTAGCCGTTGCCCGGTTCCAGGCCGAACCAGAACTCGCCGCTGATGCCGCCGTTGGGCTGCAGGGGCACACCCGCGCTGTCGAAGAGTTCGGGGCGTTCGTCCGCGTACACCGTGTACGGGTTCTTGCCGTACAGCTTGGAGATCAGCGGAGCCGCGAGGCCGATCGCGAAGAAGAAGAGCACGACGCAGGCCGAGAGCACGCCGGCGCGGTCGCGCTTGAAGCGGATCCACATCAGCTGGCCGGGTGAGCGGCCGACCAGCTGCTGTTCCTCGGGTTTCTTCTTCGGCTCGGGTTCGCCGTCGACGACGACCGACGTCCCGCCGCCCTCGATGTCGATAGGACTTGTCACAGTTCGCCCATTTCACAGGTGTGGGTGTGCCGAGCCGGCGACCGGCGCGGGTGTGCGCGGTCGCGGACCGGATCATGAAGAAGCGTCAGGACACCGCGAAGCAGGCGGGAAACGCGCAGCCGGACGCGCGTAGGCGCCAGGGCGTGCCGATCCGCCGGCCGCCTGCGCTCAGTGGCAATCGCCGTACAGTGCCGGGCACTTGACGGCTACGGATGACGTTGTGACCCACCTGGTGCTTGTGACACCGCGCATGGGACTCCTCCTCATGACTCCACGTGTTCACCAACAGGAGGGGGCGCATGTCTGTCCTCCGACACCCCTGACGGAGGGTCAGACACCCCCTGGTGCTCGTGAGTCGGCACTGTCCCCACAGCGCGAGACCCATTGACCCGAGCGTTACGCGGCTAACTATCTGCCATGAGCCAACTACCGACCACCGTCTTTAAATCTCAATTCAGTCACAGCTGACGCGTACATCTTCCAAAACTTGGACAAACTGTTCGGCACGAGAAGGGTGCGAAACGGACGTGTTACATGGGTACCGGGCGAGGATCTCCGCAATCCGGACACGCGGCCTCCGGGGAGCAGGCGAAAACCGGTTGCAAAAAGCCCGGCTGCCCCCACGATGGGGGCAGCCGGGCTTCGGGCCGTGTGCCGGCCGAGCGTCAGCTGTGCTTGGCGCGGCTCGCGGAGCGGCCTCGCTCCTTCTGGTCGAGGACGACCTTGCGGATGCGAACGGCCTCCGGGGTCACCTCGACGCACTCGTCGTCGCGGCAGAACTCCAGGGACTGCTCCAGGGAGAGCTTGCGCGGCGGGACGATCGCCTCGAACGAGTCGGCGGCGGCGGAGCGCATGTTGGTGAGCTTCTTCTCCTTGGTGATGTTCACGTCCATGTCGTCGGCGCGGGAGTTCTCGCCGACGATCATGCCCTCGTACACCTCGGTGCCAGGGTCGGTGAACAGCACGCCGCGCTCCTGGAGGTTCGTCATCGCGAAGGCGGTGACGGCGCCCGCGCGGTCGGCGACCAGCGAACCGTTGTTACGGGTCGTCAGGGGACCGAACCACGGCTCGTGGCCCTCGTGGATGGAGTGGGCGATGCCCGTGCCGCGCGTGCCGGTCAGGAACTCGGTCCGGAAACCGATGAGGCCGCGGGAGGGTACGACGAACTCCAGGCGGACCCAGCCCGAGCCGTGGTTCGACATGTTGTCCATGCGGCCCTTGCGGACGCCCATGAGCTGCGTGACCGCGCCCATGTGCTCCTCGGGCACGTCGATCGTCATGCGCTCGACCGGCTCGTGGACCTTGCCGTCGATCTCCTGGGTGACCACCTGGGGCTTGCCGATGGTCAGCTCGAAGCCCTCGCGGCGCATCTGCTCGACCAGGATGGCGAGCGCCAGCTCACCACGGCCCTGGACCTCCCACGCGTCCGGACGCTCGGTGTCGAGCACGCGGAGCGAGACGTTGCCGACCAGCTCGCGGTCCAGGCGGTCCTTGACCTGACGGGCGGTGACCTTGCGGTCCTTGACCGCGGCCTTCGCGGAGGCGCCCTTGCCGGTGCCGCCGCGGCCGACCAGCGGCGAGGTGTTCGTACCGATGGTCATCGAGATCGCCGGCTCGTCGACCGTGATGAGCGGCAGCGCGATCGGGTTCTCGGGGTCGGCGAGCGTCTCGCCGATCATGATGTCCGGGATACCGGCGACCGCGCAGATGTCACCGGGGCCCGCCTTCTCGGCGGGCTTACGGGTGAGCGCCTCGGTCATCAGCAGCTCGGTGATGCGCACGTTGGACATCGTGCCGTCGCGCTTGATCCACGTGACGGTCTGGCCCTTGCGCAGCTCGCCCTGCTCGACGCGGAGCAGCGCGATACGGCCGAGGAAGTTGTCCGCGTCCAGGTTGGTGACGTGCGCCTGGAGCGGGGCCTCCTCGTCGTACTCGGGGGCCGGGACGTGGGACAGGATCGTGGAGAAGAACGGCTCCAGGCTGTCGCTGTCGGCCGGGACGGTGCCGTCCTCCGGCTTGGTGAGCGACGCCACACCGTCACGCGCACACGCGTAGACGATGGGGAACTCGATCTGCTCCTCGTCCGCGTCCAGGTCCAGGAAGAGGTCGTAGGTCTCGTTGACGACCTCGTCGATCCGGGAGTCCGCGCGGTCGGTCTTGTTGATGCACAGGATGACCGGCAGGCGCTGCTGGAGCGCCTTGCGCAGCACGAAGCGGGTCTGCGGGAGCGGGCCCTCGGAGGCGTCGACCAGCAGCACGACCGCGTCCACCATCGACAGGCCGCGCTCGACCTCACCACCGAAGTCGGCGTGGCCGGGGGTGTCGATGATGTTGATGGTGATTACATCGCTGCCATCCTTCGGGTGGTACTTGACCGCCGTGTTCTTGGCCAGGATCGTGATGCCCTTCTCACGCTCCAGGTCGTTCGAGTCCATCATGCGGTCGTCGAGCGATTCGGCGGCGTGCGCGGCGAAGGCACCCGCCTGCTTGAGCATGGCGTCGACGAGGGTCGTCTTGCCGTGGTCGACGTGGGCGACGATGGCGACGTTGCGGATGTCGTGGCGCGTGGCCATATTGCGGCGATCTCCCGGGGTGTGAGGAAGGCCTGCGCGTACATCTGTGTTACGCGGGACCCTGCCGGGCTGGACACGCCACGGCCTCACCCCATGGTACGTGGCCCTGACGGAGACGGCCTCCACAGGGCCACGGGGCTCACTTCGGCGAAGCGCTCGCGGCCGGTTTCATGCCCTTCTTCAGGAAGCCCATGTCCTCGTAGACCGGCGTCTGGAAGCCGAAGGAACCGGCGTTGGCCAGGCTCTTTCGCACGGCCGTGAGCTGGGGGCGCTGGTACAGGGGGATGGATCCGGCCGCCGCCCAGATGCGGGAGTCGGCCTTGCGGATGAGACCGCGGTTCTCCTCCTGGTCGAGCGTGGCCACGGCCTGGTCGAAGAGCTGGTCGACCTGGTCGGTGCCGACGCGGGTGTAGTTCTGCTCGACGTTCAGGGAGCCGTCGGCGGCGGGCACAGGCTTGGCGAAGATGGGGCGGGCGTCGGTCGCCGGGAAGGCGGAGGCGGGCCAGGAGTACAGGGCGAGGTCGTACTGGCCGGACGCGATGTGGTCCTTGAAGTAGCTCTCGTCGGCGACCTTGGAGATCTCGGTGCGGATGCCGACCTTCTTCAGCATGCGGCTGATCCGGTCGGCGACCGTGCGGAGCGTCTGCGAGCCGGACCCCGAGGGGAGCACGAAGCGGAGGCTGAGCGGCTTGCCGTCCTTGGCGAGCACCCCGGCCGCGGTGCCCGCCGGAGCCGCGGTGCCCTTGGGCGCGTACGCGCCGGGAGCACCGCCCTGCTTCAGCTGGTTCGCGTACTGCTTGCCGTCCTGGGCGAGGCGCTCGCCGCCCTCCCCGCTCGTCCGGGAGTGGTTCTCCGTGCGGCTGTGCGTGTCACTCGTCCCGTGCTCGTTCTCCCGGTCGGCCTCGTGGGGAGCCTTGTCGTCCTCCCCGACGATGTACGTCCCGTCGTCGCCCTCCGCCGATTCCTCCTCGGCCTTCTCGGTCTTCTCGGACGTCCCGGCCTTCTCCCGCTCGGCGCCGGCCGCCTCCTCCCCCTTCTTCTCCTTGACCGGCCCGCCGAGCACCCACCCGGCGTCCGCGAGCAGCGCCCGCGCCTCCGCGGTGTCCTGACCTCCGAGGGCCCCGCTGTTGTCGGCGTACGCGGCCTGACCGGACAGGGCGAGGTGGCTGCCGACCGGCGCGGCGGGCAGCCCGAGCGGCTTGAGGACGGCCTTCGCCAGCGCCTTCCGGTCCAGGGCCCGGGCGACGGCCCGGCGCACCCGCTCGTCGGCGAGCGGACCGTCGGCGCCGTTGAGGGCGAGCTGGGTGTAGGCGGGTTCCAGCGACTTGCGGACCTCGAAGCCCTGGAGGGCTTGCCGGCTGCGGTAGCCGGTGACCGCCTTGCGCCGCTGCTCGCCGGCGCTGTTCTCCTTCGTGCCGCCCGGGCCCTGGAGCGGGGCGCTCGTGCCCTTGCCGGCGGCGCGTGAGGCGAGGGTGATGCGCCCGGCGGACTCGGGGTCGATCTCGGCGAGGTCGATGGTCCCGGCGGCCAGTGCGGCGGCCCGCTTGCCGCGCGGTACGGCCCGCAGCACGATCTCGGACAGCTTGGCGGACCGCCCCCACCAGCGCGGATTGCGGGCCAGGGTGACCTCGTCGTCCTTGCGGTCGACCTTCTTCAGGGCGAACGGCCCGGCGGTGACCTTGAGCTTCCGCCGCGCCCCGTCGTTGAAGGCGTCCGGCGCCCCCATGACGTCCTTCGGGTACAGCGGCGAGAACAGCGACTGCCAGTCGGCGTACGGCCGGCCGAAGGTGACCCGCACCTCCAGGTCGTTCGCCCCGCGCTCGATCTTCTCGATGCGCTCGTACCCGGCGTTGCGCGCGGTCCAGTAGGCGGTGTCCTTGCCGGACAGGGCCCGCCACTGGGCGGCGAAGTCAGCGGCGCCGATCTCCCGGCCGTCGCTCCACACGGCCTGCTGGTTCAGCTTGTACAGCACGACCTGTTTCGGCTCGGTCTCGACGACCTTCGCGGACTCCAGGTAGTCGGGGTTGCGCTCGGGGCGGCCGTTGCGGTCCATCCGGTACATCGACGGCAGCACGGCCTGGGCGATCCGGTGGGTCCCCGCGTCCGCGTCCGCCTGGAAGGTGTTCAGCGTCTCCGGGACGGCGTCCACGGCCCAGCGCAGGGTGCCGCCGTCGGCGAGCTTGTTGCGGGCGGCGGGGGCGATGTCCTGGCCGGCGAGTGGCCTGCCCGCCTTGTCCTCGGAGCTGCATCCGGCGAGCAGGGGCACCGCGAGCGCGCCCGCGGTGAGGAAGGAGACCGAGCGCATGACCGCGCGCAGTCTGACGCCGTCGTGGGACATCTGCTTACCTCCGGGAGCCGCGGGCGTTATGATCACTTTTGGCGGTATATGGAGCTGATCACATGTATGCGGCCACTGAAGAGGAAAGGGTTCGGCAACGGACGGCGACACGGCGACGACAGCCGGGAAGGCCACCCGTGCGGCGCAACGCACCACGGAATGCACCCATACGCCTCGGCCAATCGGTGCACGTCCCTTCCCACCGGTAGGTGTGACGCGCAACACTCGCAGGCGCATGAACGTTGCCGCCCAGGGCAATCCCGCCCACGGAAGTGAGGTCACGTCATGTCCGTGCACGACGAACTGACATCGGTGCAGCGCTGCCTCGACGATCTGACCCGGTCGGTCGGACGCCTGGAGCAGCAGCTCGGCAGCGGCGGGCTCGACATGCGCCGCGTCCGCGCCGACGCCGAACACCTGCGCGAGAGCGTCGCGCTGCTGCGTGAGGCGGCCTCCACACCGGCCTCGCCCAGGCGCCCCGATCTCGTCACCATCCCCGACACCCCGTACGACGACTCACTGTGGATCGACTCGGACGACGAGGGACTCGGCGCCCGGGACCGCCGCGCCCCCTGAGCCGTCCCGGAGTCCCGACCCGACCGGAGTCATGAATTGGCCACTGGTACGGAACCTCCAGCCACAGCAGACCCCCCTCCCCCGCGCGGCGGCGTACACACCGGTACGCGCGCCGCGATCGACGCCGCGCACCTGCGGACCGACCGCTGGTGGCTGGCCCCGGCCGCCACGGCGGCCGGTCTGCTCGCCTTCATCGTCTACTCGACGTGGCGGGCATTCGCGAACGCCGACTACTACGCGGCGCCGTACGTCTCGCCCTTCTACTCCCCCTGTCTGGCGGACAACTGCGAGCCGATGAGGGGCGGCCCCAATGCCGACCTCTTCGGGGCCTGGTGGGGCATCTCCCCCGCGATCATCATCCTGATCTTCCCGCTCGGCTTCCGCCTGACCTGCTACTACTACCGCAAGGCCTACTACCGGGGCTTCTGGGCGTCGCCCCCGGCCTGCGCGGTGGCCGAGCCGCACAAGAAGTACACGGGCGAGACCCGCTTCCCGCTGGTGCTGCAGAACATCCACCGGTACTTCTTCTACGCCGCGATCGTCGTCGCCGGGATCCTCACCTACGACACCGTGCTCGCCTTCCGCGACGAGCACTACGAGTGGGGCCACATGGGCCTCGGCACGCTCGTCTTCCTGATCAACATCGTGCTGATCTGGGCGTACACGATCTCCTGCCACTCCTGCCGGCACATCGTCGGCGGCAAGCTCAAGCACTTCTCCAAGCACCCGCTGCGCTACCGGATGTGGCAGTGGGTCGGCAGGCTCAACGCCCGGCACATGCTGCTCGCCTGGGCGTCGCTGGTGAGCGTGGCGCTCGCCGACTTCTACGTGTACCTGGTCGCGTCCGGCGCCTTCGACGATCCGAGGTTCTTCTGATGTCCGTGGTCGACCGGCAGGAATGGGACGTCGTCGTGGTCGGCGCCGGCGGGGCCGGGCTGCGTGCCGCCATCGAGGCACGTGAGCGCGGTGCCCGTACGGCCGTCATCTGCAAGTCGCTGTTCGGCAAGGCGCACACGGTGATGGCCGAGGGCGGCATCGCCGCGGCGATGGGCAACGTGAACTCCGGTGACAACTGGCAGGTCCACTTCCGCGACACCATGCGCGGCGGGAAGTTCCTCAACCAGTGGCGGATGGCCGAGCTGCACGCGCGGGAGGCCCCGGACCGGGTATGGGAGCTGGAGACCTGGGGCGCCCTCTTCGACCGTACGAAGGACGGCCGGATCTCGCAGCGCAACTTCGGCGGCCACGAGTACCCGCGCCTGGCGCACGTCGGCGACCGCACGGGCCTGGAACTGATCCGCACCCTCCAGCAGAAGATCGTGTCGTTGCAGCAGCAGGACTTCCAGGAGACCGGCGACTACGAGTCGCGCCTGAAGGTGTACCAGGAGTGCACGGTCACCCGGATCCTCAAGACTGTGCCTGACAGCGGCTCCGCCGCGGGCTCGCGGGTGTCCGGGGTCTTCGCCTACGACCGCGAGACCGGGCGCTTCTTCGTCCTCGAAGCCCCCGCCGTGGTGATCGCGACCGGCGGCATCGGCAAGTCCTTCAAGGTGACGTCGAACTCGTGGGAGTACACGGGCGACGGCCACGCGCTGGCGCTGCTGGCCGGGGCACCCCTCCTCAACATGGAGTTCGTGCAGTTCCACCCGACGGGCATGGTCTGGCCGCCGTCGGTGAAGGGCATCCTCGTCACCGAGTCGGTGCGCGGTGACGGCGGGGTGCTCAGGAACTCCGAGGGCAAGCGGTTCATGTTCGACTACGTCCCCGACGTCTTCAAGGAGAAGTACGCCCAGTCGGAGGAGGAGGGCGACCGCTGGTACGAGGACCCGGACCACAACCGGCGCCCGCCCGAGCTGCTCCCCCGCGACGAGGTGGCCCGCGCGATCAACTCCGAGGTCAAGGCGGGCCGCGGCACCCAGCACGGCGGCGTGTTCCTCGACGTGTCGACGCGGATGCCCGCCGAGGTGATCCGGCGCCGGCTGCCGTCGATGTACCACCAGTTCAAGGAGCTGGCCGACGTCGACATCACGGCGGAGCCGATGGAGGTCGGGCCCACCTGTCACTACGTGATGGGCGGCATCGCCGTCGAGTCGGACACCGCGGCCGCGCGCGGGGTGCCGGGTCTGTTCGCCGCCGGTGAGGTCGCGGGCGGCATGCACGGCTCCAACCGCCTGGGCGGCAACTCCCTGTCCGACCTGCTGGTGTTCGGCCGGCGCGCGGGCTGGCACGCGGCCGACTACGCGACCGGGCTCGGCGTGGACCGCCCGCCCGTGGACGACGTCCAGGTCGACACGGCGGCGGCGGAAGCCTTGCGGCCGTTCTCGGCGGAAGGCCCGGAACCCGCCGGAGGGCCGCCGGAGAACCCGTACACCCTCCACCAGGAACTCCAGCAGACCATGAACGACCTGGTCGGCATCATCCGCCGCGAGGCGGAGATGGAGCAGGCCCTGGAGAAGCTGGCGGACCTGCGGCTACGGGCCCGGCGGGCCGGGGTGGAGGGTCACCGCCAGTTCAACCCGGGCTGGCACCTCGCCCTGGACCTGCGGAACATGCTCCTGGTCAGCGAGTGTGTGGCCCGGGCCGCACTGGAGCGGACGGAGTCGCGCGGCGGTCACACCCGCGAGGACCATCCGGCGATGGACCGCGAGTGGCGTCGCCTCAACCTGCTGTGCCAACTCACGGATCCCACCGGCGGGCTGGCGGCCACCGACCCGGTGCGCGGACAGATCGACCTCAGCCGTGAGTCCACCGACCCCATCCGCCCCGACCTGCTCGCCCTCTTCGACAAGGAGGAGCTGGTCAAGTACCTCGCCGAAGAGGAGCTGTACGAATGAGCGGCTACACGGCCCACTTCAAGGTGTGGCGGGGTGACGTGCAGGGCGGCGACCTCCAGGACTTCAAGGTCGAGGTGAACGAGGGCGAGGTCGTCCTCGACATCATCCACCGCCTCCAGGCCACCCAGGCCCCGGACCTCGCCGTCCGCTGGAACTGCAAGGCCGGCAAGTGCGGTTCGTGCTCGGCCGAGATCAACGGGCGCCCCCGTCTGCTGTGCATGACCCGCATGTCGGTGTTCACCGCCGAGGAGACGATCACCGTCACTCCGCTGCGCGCCTTTCCCGTCGTACGGGATCTGGTGACCGACGTCGGATTCAACTACACGAAGGCCCGCGAGGTGCCCGCCTTCGTACCGCCCGCCGATCTCGGTCCCGGCGAGTACCGGATGATGCAGGAGGACGTGGACCGGCCGCAGGAGTTCCGCAAGTGCATCGAGTGCTTCCTGTGCCAGGACACCTGCCATGTGGTCCGCGACCACGAGGAGAACAAACCGGCGTTCGCCGGTCCGCGGTTCCTGATGCGGGTCGCGGAACTGGACATGCATCCGCTGGACGCGGCGGCGGAGACCGGCCTCGACCGGAAGCGGTCGGCCCAGGACGAGCACGGTCTCGGCTACTGCAACATCACCAAGTGCTGCACGGAGGTCTGCCCCGAGGGCATCAAGATCACGGACAACGCGCTGATCCCTTTGAAGGAACGGGCGGTCGACCGCAAGTACGACCCGCTCGTGTGGCTCGGCAACAAGATCCGGCGGCGGCCCTCGTCAGGCTGAGGCCCGCAGATAGCCCGAGTGCGCGACCTGGCCGAGGTAGGTGAACCGGGTCTCGGTGGCCATGTGCTTCTCGAAGGCCTCCTTGATACCGGGCCACTTCGGGTGCCCGAAGTCGTCCAGTACGACGATGCCGCCGGGTGCCACGATCCGCTCGGCCCACTCCAGGTCGGCCGCCACACCGGCGGCGGAGTGGTCCCCGTCGACGACGATCACGCCGTAGGAGCGGTCGGAGACCAGAGCGCGCACCTCGGGGTCCTCGGAGAAGCCCTGCTGGATCCGGGTCGCGGCACCGGCCGCGCCCGCCAGCGACAGATTGGTGCGCACCGCGGCTCCCTGCACCGGGGTGCCCGAGGCGTCGTCCCCCATGGTGGCGCCGGGCTGCAGCTGCGTCCCCGCGAGCGGATCGACGATCGTCAGCCGCGGGTCACGCCCGGCACGCTCCATCATCCGGATCAGGGCCGCGCCGAACATCCCGTACAGCGTGCCGATCTCCAGGATCTCGTCGTTCGGCGGATCGAGCAGCGGCACGGCGGACAGCTTGCCGACGATGTTCATGGTCCCGCCGGCGATCCGGCCGACACCGAGCGCCTCCAACGCGATGAGCAGCCGGAACGCCTGGGCGACATTGCGCTCGGCACCGTCCTTGTCCCCGGTCACCCGCGCCAGCTCCGCGATCGTGCGGTCGAGGTGGGGCGCGGACGGCAGCCGTGACGCGCCGCGCCCGGTGCCGTCGAAGAACAGCTCCAGGGGGCGCTGGCGGCCGCGCAGCTTCTGAAGCTCCTGCTGCGTCACATCGGCAGCGGTGCTCCCAGGGGCGTTCCGGGTCGTGTTCACCACGGTGTTCGTCATGACCCGGCGGACCTGGCGCTCGATGCGCTGGTCGAGGAGTTCGACGATCGGCCGCAGGGCACGCCGGGCGGTCTTGCTGGTGATGAGGGCTCGCATCCGTGGACGGTAGGGCGGCCACAGCCCGCTCACAACCAACGGAAGAACCCGTGCGGGCGAAGCGCACATGACGTCTCGGCCACGGGAGGCTTACGCAGGACCGCGTGGCGGTCCGGCACCCGCGTACGGCGAGGAGGGGGCGTGTCGGGGGGTGTTCGCCCGCAGGGTTGGCGCGTCAACGCCGTTGAGTCGGTGAGCAACCGATTCCGCGCCGTTCCGAGGACGGACACCCCCCCGACACGCCCCCGCCCTCACGAAAACCGAAGGCGACACCCTCCGCGGCTCCGCCGAGGAGGGTCTCAGCGCACCCAGCCCTCCCGGTACGCCGTCCAGTCCTCCTCCGTGGCGGCGAAGTCCACGTACGCGGCGACGCCGAAGTTGGCGCGGTCCGCGTCCGTGCGGGACAGGCCCAGCCGGACTCCCCGGACCGCGGCGGCGGCGGTCTCGGCGTGATTCCAGTGGCCGAACCGGTTCTCGTGGTAGAAGGGCAGGCCCATGAGCAGGTCGGTGGACTGCGGGGTGACCTCCAGGGCCAGCGCGGTCTGCTGGGCGACATAGCCGCCGTACGTGCTCTCCAACGGCTGCATCGTGTCGTACGACATCACCGCGATCTGGTCGACCCGGCGCGCGACCTGCCCGAAGAACTTCTGCGACCACCACTTCGGGTGCCCGGCGACCGTGCCCCAGAAGGAGTGGAACCCCGGCACCGGATCGATCTGGTGCGCGGCGATCGACAGCTGCGCGTCCTCAGCGCGGGTGACCGGGCGCAGCGCGTCGAGGAGGGTGAGGTAGTTCCGGTCGCCCGAGTGCAGCGGCTCCAGGTCGAAGTGCACGCCGTCGAAGCCCACGGCCAGGATCTGCCGGGTGGACTCGACGACGGCGGCCCGGGTCTCCGGCCGCTCCAGGCGCATGCCGTTCGGGCTCTCGGTGGCGAGCACATCACCGAGCCAGGCCTGCACCCGGATGCCGGGCGCGGCCCTGTGCATCGCGTCGATGAACCAACGCGCTCTGGGATACGCCGACTTGGGCAGGGTGCCGTTGTGCTCCAGGGGCCCGGAGTGGACGTAGAGATCACGCATCCCGGTGCTCTCCAGCCGGCGGGCCAGGGCAGCGACGTCGGCGTCCTTCTTCCGCCCGTCGACCCAGGCATGGCCGAGCCAGATGGCGTCCTTGCCGCGGGTGTACGTGCCGGCCGCCGGATCGCCGGTGTAATTGACCCGGAGGGCGATCTGGGAAGCGAGCACCGGCAGCACGACGACCAGGACGAGCGCGAGGGCGGTGCGACGGACCCGGCGGACCCAGGTCCGCCACCGCTTGGTCCCGGACCGAGGCTCCGGCACCGCCTCCGGCACCGTCTCGGGCTCCTGCTCTGCTTCCATCCCCGTCCCCCCAGAACGTTCCATGACGGCGTTCCCCTCCCCCATCGGTCTACGGCCACCCGCCACCCCGGTCGCGCCCCCGCATTCCTCCTCATACGCTCCGAAAGGTGACGTCATCGTTGATCCGAGGCCGCTCGCGGCGCACCCGCTCTTCCATATCCGTGCGGGTGGCGCATGCCGTGCTGGGCGGTGCGGCCGGGCTCGTGTGGCTGGCGTTGCCAGGGATGACGATCAACACGGACGCTCCGGTTGCGATCAGCACCGACACCCGGCGGGTTGCCGCAGCGCCGGATGACGAGGAGACCTCCGCCGCGGACCTGGTCCTGCCGCTCGCCGTGGTGGGCGCCGCAGGCGCCCTGGCCGGATACGGCTACGTACGACGGACCCGGCGGGCCCGATCCCGTACGACCCCCGGCGGCAGCACCCGCCCCGCGCCCCCCGTCCCGCCCCTCAGCGGCCTCGACGAACAGGCACGGACCCTCCTCGCCGAGGCCGACAACCGGATCCGTGCCGGCCACGAGGAACTGGGCTTCGCCGAGCCGCGTTCCGGACCGGCGGCCGTCGCGCCGTTCACCCGGGCCCTGCGGGAGGCCGAGTCCGAACTGTCCGCCGCCTTCCGCATGCGCCACCGTTACGACGCGGGCGTCCCGGAGGACGAGACATCCCGTCGCCACGCGCTGACCGGCATCGTGGGCCGGTGCCAGGAAGCGTGCCGCCGGCTGGAAACGGAGGCCGCGGCCTTCGACCGGCTCCGCGCGCCGGCCCGGGAGTCCGGGGAAGCCCTGGCCTTCGCGGAGACCCGGTTCCGCGAGCTGGCCGCCCGCACGGCAACCACGGAGACCACCCTCGCGGACGTCACCCGGCACTACGCCCTGTCCGCCACCGCCCCGGTCACCGGCCACGTCGAACAGGCCAAGGACCACCTGGTCCTCGCCACCACCCACCTCAACCGGTCCCGCCAGGCCGCCGATTGGGACGACCCGGACGGCACGGCCCGCGACCTCCGCGCCGCCGAAGGCGCCATCGCGCGGGCCGCGGTACTGCTCGACGGGGTGGATCGGCTGGCGGCGGATCTGACGACGGCTCAGCAGATGCTCCCGGCCACCCTGACGGGCGCCGAGGCGGAGTTGGCGGTGGTACGAGGACTGCCGGCCACCGGGGAGCAGGGGCCTTCGGACGGGGCTCCGGACGGGCCCGCGGAGGGCCCCTTGTCCCACGTCCCCGTGGGCGAACTGCGAGCCCGGCTACGGCACGCCGACGCCGTCCTGGCCTCCGTACGGCACACCCTGACCGGCGCCCGCCCGTACGACCCCCTGGACCTCCTCCGCCGGACCGTCGAGGCGGCCGCACCACTCGCCACCGGCCGCACCGGCGTCCTCCCGGCCGCCGCCCTGCTCACGGCGGACAGCGCGATCGCCGACGCGGACGGCTTCATCACGGCACACCGGGCCGCGGTGGGCGCCGAGGCCCGCACCCTGCTGGCGGCGGCGCGGGAGACGACACCGGCCGGACCGGCCGCGCCGCCCTCCACCCTCACCGACCGGTTGCACGCCGACACCCTGGCCCGCCGGGCGCGGGAGCTCGCCGAGCAGGACGTACGCATGCACGGCAAACCCGACGCGGACGCGGCCCCGCAGGCAGGCTTCGGCGGCCCCGGCACTCGGGCGAACCCCGACTCGCCGACCCCGTGAAGCACTCGGACTCACCCGCCTCGCTCAGAACAGGCTCAGCAGGGCCTCCGCCGGGTCCGCCAGGCCGGTCTCCCCGTCCGGCAGCGGGAGTTCGAACCACACCGTCTTGCCGCGGGGCGTCCGGCGGGAACCCCAGGCCGCGCTGAGGAGGCCGACCAGTTGCAGGCCTCGGCCGCCCTCGTCGGTGTCGCGGGCGCGGCGGCGGCGGGGCTGGACCAGGCCGGAGTCCCAGACCTCGCACACCAGCGTGCGGTCGAGCAGCAGCCGCAGCCTGATGTCGCCCTCGCCGTAGCGCAGGGCGTTCGTGACCAGCTCGCTGACCAGCAGTTCCGTCGTGTCGATCAGGGGTTCCATGTCCCAGCGCTGCAGCTGGCCGCGGGCGTACTCGCGGGCCTTGCCCACGCTGCGCGGCTCGCGCGGCAGCGTCCAGTCGCCGACCGAGTCGGCGGGCAGGCCCTGGACGCGTGCCATGAGCAGGGCGATGTCGTCCTCGCCGTGGAGGCTGTCGAGGGTGTGCAGGACGTGGTCGCAGACGTCCTCCAGAGGGCTGGAGGGGTCGGTCAGCGCTCCTACGAAGGCCTGGAGGCCCTCGTCCAGAGGGTGGTCGCGCGATTCGACCAGTCCATCCGTGTAGAGCGCGAGCAGGGCGCCCTCCGGCAGTTCGACCTCCACCTCCTCGAAGGGCTCGCCCCCCACGCCGAGCGGCATGCCCGGCGGCACGTCGAGCATCAGTGCCGCCTCGCCGGGTTCGACCAGGACGGGAGGCAGGTGGCCGGCGTTCGCGAACGTGCACCTGCGGGTCACCGAGTCGTAGACGGCGTACACGCAGGTCGCCAGGTACACCTCGGAGAGGTCGGCCTCGCGGGGGCGGCGGGCCGCGCGGGTGGCCTGCTGGACGCCTCCCGGCGCCCCGAGGCCGCGCGCGATCTCGTCCAACGCGGAGAGGACTTCGGCCGGTTCGAGGTCCAGCAGGGCCAGTGTGCGTACCGCCGACCGCAGTTCACCCATCGCCACCGCGGCCCGCAGGCCTCGGCCCATCACGTCGCCCACCACGAGCGCGGTGCGGTGCCCCGGCAGTTCGATCACGTCGAACCAGTCGCCGCCGACCTCGCTCGGCCGGTCCGAGGACGAGTTGCCGGGCAGGTAGCGGCAGGCGATGTCGAGGCCGGAGGCGACCGGGTCGCCGGGGGGCAGCAGCGACCGCTGCAGTATCAACGCGCGTTCGTGCTCGCGCCGGTAGAGGCGGGCGTTGTCGATACAGACGGCCGCCCGCGCGGCCAGCTCCACCGCGAGGTCCCGGTCCCGGTCGCCGAACGGCTCGCTGCCCTTGGTCCGGGCGAACTGCGCGATGCCCACGACCGTGTCGTGGGCGACCATCGGCACGGCGAGCGTGGACTGGACGAGGCCGCCGTCCTCGGCGGGCACCCACTGCGGACGGGCCGTGCGCAGGGCGTCCGCGCAGGGCGAGTTGAAGGGGTAGTGGTGGACCGCGCCGACCGCGACCGGGTCGCCCGAACCGGCGAAGGGCCCGTCGGAGACGGCGCTGGCGAAGGCGACGCGGCGCAGTTCCGCACTGCCGTCGGCGAGGCCCGGCGGGGTCTCGTCGCCGGCCAGCAGTCCTTGGTAGAGGTCGACCGTCGCCAGGTCGCAGAAGCCGGGGACGACGACGTCGAGGAGTTCCCGGGCGGTGGTCTCCAGGTCGAGGGAGTTGCCTATGCGGGCTCCGGCCTCGTTCAGGAGGGCGAGATTGCGCCGGGCGTTGGCGGCCTCGCGGGCGGCGGCGCGACGGGCGGTGATGTCGAGTCCGAGCCACGCGATGCCGATGGGGCGTCCGGAGCCGCTGTGCACGCGGTAGAGGTTGATGGACCAGTGGCGGCGCTCGTCGGAGCCCGGCACGAAGCCCGTGACGTGCATGTCCGTGATGGAGTTGCCGGTTTCCAGCACCCGGCGCAGGGTCGCGGCGATCCGCTCGGCCTCCGGGCCCTGCAGGTAGTCGTACACGCCCTTGCCGCGGTGGTCGTCGGGGGTGCCGCCGAAGGTGTTGGCGAACTGCAGGTTGGCGCGGCGCACCCGCAGATCGGGGTCGATCAGCAGGAAGCCGAACGGAGATTGACCGAATATCGCCTGCGAGGCGGCGAGGTCGGTCTCGATGCTGCGCAGGGTGCGGACGTCGACGACGATGCAGACGGCGGCCTTCTCGCCGTCCTGGGTCCGCGTCGGCATGACATACACCTCGGCGAGCCCCTGACGGCCGGGCTCGCCGGTCGCCGAGTCCGGCCCGCGGAAGGGGACCACGCCGGTCCACTCCCGCCCGTCGAGGATCTCCGCCATCTTCCGCTGGCCCCGCTCCTGCAGGTCCGGGTCGATGAACACCGCTATGGGGTCCATGCCGACGGCCCGCTCGGCGGCGATGCCGAAGAGCTGCTCGGCGCGCAGGCTCCACTGCTCGACCAGCCCGTCGGGGCCGATGGAGAAGGACGCGACCTTGATGTAGTCGTAGATCGAACCGGGCGGGCTGCTCTGCCACATGGCGTCGCCGGGCGGCACGTCTTCCGGACGGATGCCCGCGGCGGCATCACCCGCGGCCTCCGTCCTCGCGCCGTCCGACGGGTCCTTCGACTCCGTGGCCTTCGCTGGTATCTCGCTCACGCGAACCGTCCCCTCCAGCTCACCGCGTCCGGCACCGGTCACCGGGGGCGGCTGCCCGCAGTATCCAGCACTACGGCGCCGCACAACACGGTGTTCACGATCACAGCACGGTCCCGATGGTTTTCGGTCCGGACCGTGACAACACCTACAGTCTTCTAACCAGCGGGCACGCCGTCGAACCACGTGGATTCACAACCGCCACTGGCCTGAACCAGTTGCTCGACAATGCGGAGGCGGTCGTACACCGCCGGCTCAACCCGGCAGGGCGAGTTCGAACCACACCGTCTTGCCCGCGTCGTCGGGCCGGGTGCCCCAGCGGCGCGAGGAGTGGGCCACCAGTTGCAGGCCTCGGCCGCTCTCGTCCTCGGGCCGGGCGACCCGCTCGCGGGGCGGGTCCGGGAGCGGGTCGGAGACCTCCACCAGCAGGACGCCGTCAAGATGGGCGGGGCGCACCAGCCGTACGCCGATGGGGCCGGTCGCGTGCCGCAGGGAGTTCGTCACCAGCTCGCTGACCAGGAGCGCCGCGAGGTCCGCGAGGCTGTCGAGACCCCAGTCGCGCAGTTGCCCCCGGACGACGGCCCGAGCGCTGCGCACGGCGCCCGGGTCCGCCGGGAAGGTCCACCCGGCGCACTCGCCTTCGGTGTCGATCACGCCGATCACATCCCGGCCTGCCAGCTCTCGCCCCATGTCCGATTTCGTAGGGTTAATGGGCACATACCCGATATCAAGCGGCCAGTACCGCCCACGAGGGCGCACTGTGGCACCAACGGCGTAAGGGAGATCAGCGCACGCCGGTCACGCACGACGTACGGCCGATGGGCGCGCCCCGGCCCCCGGCCCCCGCTCGCCCAGCCGTACGAGGTCAGCGCGTGCCGGCCTCGAGCCGGGTCGCCGCCTCGCGCACCGCCGCCACGTCCTGGTCCAGCCAGGGCACGTCCCAGATCTCGGCGGGAGCGAGCCAGCGGAGTTCGTCGTGGTCCTGGAGGGGCTTGGGGTCGTCGGAGCCGGGAAGAAGACGGGCCGTCCACACCTGGAGGACGTAGGGCGCCTTCAGCGGCCATTCGCCCGGGATCCGCTCGACGGGCTCGGTCCGGACGCCGAGTTCCTCACGCAGTTCGCGCACGAGCGCCACCTCGGGCGCCTCGCCCGCCTCGACCTTGCCGCCGGGCAGTTCCCAGCGCCCGGCGAGTTCGGGGGGTGCGCTGCGGCGGGCGGCGAGGAGGCGGCCGCCGTCGAGCAGGGCGGCCCCCACCACCACGATCCGTTCCGTCATGCGCCGGAGCCTACGGGAGCGCAGGGGCCGACAGCACGGGAGGGCTCAGTCGGCCGAACTGGTTCCGTTCTGCCCGATCCGTTCGACCCAGTAGAGCTGTTTGTGGCCGCGGCCGTCGAGGCTGTCCGCGATCTTCTGCGCCTCGGCGCGGGTCGCGTACCTGCCCACGCGGTAGCGATTGCCGTTGTCGTCCTGCCGTATGACGAGCCAGGGAAGAGTGATAGTGCTGTCGTTCATCGCGCCTCACTGCTCCTTCCCGCCCCGGCCCGCCCGCTTCCCACCGACAACCTGCGCCGGGCCCCGCCCGCTAAGGAAACCGCAATCCGCATATGCCCGAGCCTACGCCCAACCTTTACGCAGCGAACACGCCTTTTCACAAAGAGGTACGCAACCAGCCAGCACCGACCGGCGCACCAGGGGGCGCGCATCACAGAACGCGCCCTCCTTGCGCGTCGATGCATCCGGTCGGCGACGCGCCCCCGGCATCGGCGCCGACCTGCGAGAACGCTTGAATTCGAACGCCGCACGAAAGGGCGCCGGTCGGGGGTTCGCCGGCGGCAACTGCCAGGAGGGCGTGCGCCACTTCACATCCGGCCGCAGCGAGTCACCTCCGGGGCAGCAGAAGTCGGCCGGTATGCGCGCTACTTCACGGGAAGGTGATACGCGACCCGGTATCGGTCCGCCGGAATCACCACGTCGGCCGTCTCCACCGGGCGGCCCGAGGCGTAGTACGTGCGCTGGACGACGAGGACGACATGGCCGGGGACACCGCCGAGCGCGTGCAGTTCCTCGGCGAGGCCGGGGCGTGCGCCGACCTCCTCGGTGACGTTGTCGACGACCACGTCGATGGCGGCCATCCGCTCAACGACGCCCATGCCGCCGAGCGGGCCCTCCTCGGGCAGCATCACGGGCGTACGGCCGGTGACGGCGAGGGGCTCCCAGGAGGTGGAGAGCATCATCGCCTCGCCGGCCTCCCGGAAGACGTACTTCGTGCACATCACGCGGTCGCCGGGCCGGACGGCGAGCCGCTCGGCGACGGCACCGCTCGCCTCGGCCTGTTCGCTGCTCGACTCCCAGGTGCCGCGCGTCCCGCCGTCGGCCTGCTCCTGCCGGAAGGGGGTGGCCCCGCCTGCCGGGCGGTAGCCGGAGCGGGCGATGCTGCGGGGCACCGGACGCTCACGCACGTACGTCCCGGACCCGGAGCGGCCCTCGACCAGCCCTTCGGCCATCAACACCTTGCGCGCCTCCAGCGCGACGGTGTCCGAGACGCCGTACTCCTCGCGGATTCTGGCCTGGGACGGGAGGCGGGTGTGCGGTGGCAGCGAACCGTTGACGATCTTCTTGCGGAGATCACCCGCGACACGCAAGTACGCCGGCTGCTCACCGAAAGTCACTGGCCGCTCCCATCAGGTTGTACAGACAGCAACAGCCTGGCAACCGTGGGTTGTGTCACGCAAGCAAAGGCCAGAGAATCACTCGATGTGATGACATGGGCCCCTGCAGGGCTTTACGCAGGCGCTTTCTCCCCGCTATGGCCACCGTCACACCTCCAGGCCGTCACCCGATCCCCCGACGTCTCCGTCCGTGCCGCCCTCCTCCTCGGCCGGCGGGGTGGTGGCCAGCCCCAGAGCCTTGCGTGCCGTGACCGACAGACCAGGGTCCTCCAGCTCCAGGGCCTCGCCGTAGTGCAGGTAGAACGCGTCCACGTCGTCGGCCACGGCCGCCTTCGCCCACGGCGCCTGAAGGGCCTCCGCCTCCTTGGCGACGGCCTCGACCGGCTTCCGGGCGTCGGCGGGCCACGTGCGGCCGCGCAGCAGCCCGGTCTCCTCGGCGAGCGCGGACACGATGCGCGCGGCCCACTTCTTGTTCGCCTCCAGATCGTCCTCCGGAACGTCCGCGGGCACCGACTCCGCGGCCGCCTGCTGGACGTTGACCGCCTTCAGGTACGCGAGCTGGTCCGCGTCGAGCGTCGTCTCGTCGTTGCGCAGCGAGCCGCCGTCCATGGCCGCGTCACTGTCCGCGTTGCCGAACGCGCAGGTGATCTCGCGGTCGCCGAGGTTCCAGGTCTCCTGGGACGGCACCACGTAGTACACGTCCACGCCCTCCGGTACGGCCCAGGTGTCCATGGCGTAGGCGGAGCGGAGCTTGTAGCACTTGTCCTCGGCGGTGTCGGTGACCGAGGCGTCACCGGGGAAGTCGCCGTCCGGCAGCACGACGACCGCGAACACCTCGCCGTCGTGCGCGCCGGAGCAGGGCACCTCGTCGAGGTCGTACGTCGAACCCTCCAGGCCGCTCGCCGAGTTGAAGCACTCCCCCTTGGCCGGCGAACTGCTGCGCGCGGCTTCCTTGAACCCGTCCCAGAAGTCCGACACACCGTTCGTGGCGAGCACCAGCACCCACAGGGCGAGCCCGAGGGACGACAGCACCGACCCGATGACGGCCATGGCCTTCCCGCGCTCGCCCTTCTTCCTGATCTGCCCCAGCGCGATCAGCCCCAGGACCAGTCCCACGGCCGGCAGGCAGCACAGGACGCCGAGGACGAGGGAGGCGATGGCGAGCCCGTTGACCGGCGCCGGCTGGTTGAACGGGCTGTAGCCCTGACCCCAGCCCTGGTAGGGAGACGGGGGGTAGGGGCCGTAGGCGGGCTGCCCGTACGGTCCCTGCGGGGACGGCGGAGGCGGTGGCGGGTACTGGCCCTGCGGGTACGGCCCTTGGGGTTCCTGAGGCTGGTAGGGCCCAGGGGGCGGGGGTATGGACACGAGTACCGTGCTTCCTCGTTCGGGCGGCGGGGCCGGGGCGATGACCGTGGGGAACTGACGTACGACAGAGCGCATGGTAAGCGCGGGGCTCAGGGGGGCGGAACGCCGGTCACGCATACGACGATTCGGACGGCGAACGGGCCGACCGCGAGGTGGGCGGCGGCCGCGAGGGGCGGGACCGTGTTCTCCGCGCCCGGCGTCTGGCCACTGCCGGCCCTTCTGGCCGACGGAGCGGCGGGGGCGGCGCGCGAGGAACTGGCGGCGGCGATCGGCTTCACGCGGCCGGCGCACCGGTCGCCGACTTGCCTGCCAGGAAGTCGAGGATAACTTTCCTGATGGGAAAGTAAGACGCCGGACCGGAGGGCGAGGGGACGTGAGCTCACCGATGGATGCCGAACAGGCATGGAGAGACCTGCAGCGCATCCGAGTGCCGCAGGAGCGGGTGTACGACGAGGTCGAGCGGTCCGCCGCGGGCGGCTCGGGAGCCCTGTGGACCACGGCCGCGCTCATGTGGCTCTTCCTGGCCGGTCTGGGCCTGGACCTGCCCGGTCGGGGCGTGGGGCTGGTCATCGTCGCGTATGTCGCGCTGCTGGGCGTGCTGGCCGTACTGCACAACCGTCGCAGCCGGGTGCGTCTGCACCACACCCTGTGCACCTGGCGGATGTTCGCCACCTTCGTCGCGGGTGCGGTGGTGACCGGCGGGACGACCCTGCTGTCCGGCCGTCTGGCCGACTCCCTGGAGCCGATGTCCGCCAGCCTGATCCAGGCCACGGTCTCGGCAACGGTGTTCGTGCTGTTCGTCGGGCCGACGAGCCGCTGGGCGGCCGGGTCGGCTCGGGACCGTGGCACACAGACGGCAGGCACGGGAACGGGCAGGGGAACAGCGGACGCGGGGGCAGGCCGATGAGCATCCCCGCCGGTTTCGACGAACTGATCCACCCCGCCACCCGGCTGTCGGTGGTCGCGCTGCTCGCCGCCACCGAATGGGCGGACTTCGCGTTCGTCCGCGACAGTCTCTCGCTCAGCGACTCCGCGCTCTCCAAACAGCTGCACACCCTGGAGGAGGCCGGCTATCTGGAGCTCCACAAGGAGGGCGGCGGCCGCAAGCGGCGCACACGGGTACGGCTGACGGACCACGGCCGCACCGCCTTCGAGGGGCACGTCGCGGCACTCCGGGCGATCGTCGAGGGCGCCGGCCCTGCGGTGGCCGAAACACCGCCACCACTGCGACACGAATCGGGAGCAGGACGATGACGCCGGAGCACCCACCCGCCCGGCCCGTCGTCCACGCGCGCGACGTGACGATGGCGTACGGCGACGTCGGCGTCCTCCACGGCGTCGACCTGGACATCCACCGCGGCGAGGTCTTCGCGCTCCTCGGACCCAACGGCGCCGGGAAGACCACCACGGTCGAGATCCTGGAGGGCTTCCGGCGGCGTTCCGCCGGTGAGGTGAGCGTCCTCGGTACGGACCCGGAGCGGGGCGACGACGCCTGGCGCGGCCGGGTCGGACTGGTCCTGCAGTCCTGGCGCGACCACCGCCGCAGCGGGTCGCCGAGCTGCTGACGCACTTCGCGACGTACTACCCCGACCCGCGCGACCCGGCCGAACTGCTGGCCCTGGTCGGCCTCACCGACCAGGCCGGCCGGCGGGTGGCCCGGCTGTCCGGTGGGTGAACCGGCTGTCCGGCGGGTGGACCGGCTGTCCGGCGGCCAGCGCCGGCGGCTCGACGTCGCGCTCGGCATCGTCGGCCGCCCCGAACTCCTCTTCCTGGACGAGCCGACCACCGGCTTCGACCCTCAGGCACGGCACGAGTTCCACGTCCTGGTCGAACGGCTGGCCCGCGACGAGAACGTCACCGTCCTGCTCACCACCCACGACCTGGTGGAGGCCGAGCGGCTCGCCGACCGGATCGCCATGCTGGTCGGCGGCCGGATCCGGGCCTGCACGGGATTGCCCTCCACGATGGCCTCCTGCCCGACAAGGCCGAACCCCTCGGCGCGCAACGGCATGATGACGAGGCTCGCCCGGCCGAGGTCGTCCGCGAGTCGCTCCTCGTCCGTGGTGTACAGCCGCGGCACGCTGGTTCTGGCGGGCATCAGCGCGGGGCCTGCGGAACTCTCCCCACCAGCCCCCATAGTGGGCATCGAACCAGCCGATGAGAGCACGTGCCTTCTGCACACCTGCTGCATGGTCGGCGGGCTCGGCATCGCGGCCGCGGTTGAGTGAGCCCCAGTTCGCCCTGTTGGAGGCGGAGCAGGCCCGGAGGCGGGTCGTACATGGCTGCCCCGTCCAGCGGTGGACACTGGCGAGAATCCAGAGCGTGATCGGGCGGCGCTTCCGCACGAGAAGACCTCCTTCACCGGCCGCGAGAGGGCTGGAGCGAGATCTCCGAGACTGCTTCGCGAACCGGTCGCGGCCTGGCACGAGCGAACTCGTTCAGTGACCGGGCACGCGCGGTCACTGAACGAGTTTGACTGCAACTCTCCGGAGCTGCGATACGGTTGCGGGCCTCCGGCCACCTCCGGCCCCCTCCGGCGTCACCGCTGCCGTACGCCGACGCCGGAGGTAGGGACGGGAGCCGCCGTCAGCTCAGTCCTTGCCGGTGAGCCTCCAGATCTGGTTTTTCTTGGTGGTCAGGGCGCTTGCCGCGTCGCATGCCCACTGGTGGACGAGGGCGCCGGGTGCGGTGGAGATGGTGCTGACGTCGACGCACTTGCTGCTGTGCACGGCGACGAGCTGGTGGTCGTGGCTGTTGCCGAGCGCGGTCACCGCCCTCAGCTTGTACCGCTGGTTGTTGCCGCCGTTGCAGGTCCACTGCTCGACGATGGCGCCATCGGCCGTCGAGGCATTGGCGACGTCCAGGCACTTGCCGCTGAAATGGTTGACGACGGTGTAGGTGTCGGTCGTGCCGGTGACGCGGTGGAAGTCGAAGATCTGCTCCTGTCCGCTTCCGCAGGTGTTCTGCTGGTACTGGGTGCCGTTGGCGGTGGACTGGCCGGGGTCTTCGAGGCAGAGCCCGCTGTGCTGGGCCACTGCCGTGGAGGAGAAGCCGGCCGGGGCACCGATGTGCAGGCTCGCGGGTGCGAAGGAGACCTGGTCGAGGTGGGGCGCGGAGCTGGAGCGCATGGGCTGTCCGATGTCGCTGCCGCCGCCGGAGTAGACCACGCCGATGGTGGTGCCGTCCCAGTTGTAGAGCTGCGAGGCGGTGAACTTGACGGTGTTGGCGCCCTTGGTGAGGGTGACGGGGACGGTGTGGTTCTGGAACTGGTTCCAGTGCAGGGTGCTGGCGAAGTTGACGCGGGTGGGGCTGCCGCCGTTGACGCTGACGTCGGCGTGCTCGGCGTACAGGTCGGGGTTGTAGTGGTTGGAGGGCAGTTCCTCGGCGTTGGCGTAGCGCATCGTCATGGCGTAGGTGCCGGCCGAGGGCGCGTCGACGTCGAGGGTGAGGGAGTTGGCGGTTCCGTCGCCGATGCCCTTGACCACGCCGCCGTTGGCCTGGCTGTAGGTGGTGTCGACGGCCGCGGTGCCGGTGAGGGTGCCGTTCTCGGCCTGGTAGGTGACGACGTTGCCGGTGGTGACGGCGGACGTGGCGCTGAACGGGGTGACGGCCAGGTCGTCCAGGGAGAGGGTGCCGCCGGCGCCGGTCACTTTGACCTTGTTGATGCCGCCGCTCAGGTGCACGCGGTTGGTGGAGGTGGACCAGGCGCCGGTCGTCGCGCCGGAGAGGGTCTGGTCGACGGCGGCCTTGCCGTTGACGGTGAGGTCGGCCTGGCCGGTGCCCCGGTAGCGGGCCGTCAGGTCCGCGTACCCGTCCCGCGCGGAGTAGACCCAGAACGTGGCGGACTTGCCGGAGGTGAGGTTTACCGCGCCCGCGCCGGACTGGCCCTGGGCGGTGTAGGTGGCGGTCCCGCTGTCGGAGAGGTTGGCCTGCTCGGCCTCGTAGAGCGTGGTGCCCTGGACGTCGGCGTCCTTGTACCGGAGGTCGATCTTGTCGACGATGGCGTCGCCGTTGGTCTTCGCGCCGTTGTCGCCGGTGGTGGCCAGGGTGATGGTGTGGCTGCCCGCGGTGAGGTGCACGGTGGCGTCACCGTGTCCCCACACCACCCACTGGAAGCCCACCGGTAGGTCGATCCTGGTCGAGGCGCCGCCGTCGACCCGGGCGTACACGTCCGTCGGGCCCTTGACGTCGGCGTCCTTGGCGTAGCTGTTGCCGAACACCGACAGGTCGTAGTCGCCGGTGGTGGGAACGTCGACGGGGAAGGAGATCACCGTGGTCGAGCCCGTACGCAGGCCGCCGACGTCCTTGGTGCCCGAGGTGGCGAACTTGTCGACCTTGCCGGTGGTGCCCTCGGTGTTGATGTTGTAGCCGCTGCCGCTGAGCGTTGCGTTCTCCGCCTCGTACGTGGCTGTCCAGGTGCTGTCGGAGGCGGTGGCGCTGCCGGTGCCGCCCGGGGAGACGATCACCTGGTACGCGGACATCGCGTCGAGGGTGACGGGGACGGTGACCGAGCCGTCCGAGCCCACGGCGACGTCGGCGTCGGAGAGCCGGGTCGGGGTGGCCGCCGCGCCGAGGTAGCCGCTGTAGCGGTCCTGGAAGACGCTGACGTGCACGGTGCTGCCGAAGACGGCGGGATCGATGTTCTTGATGACCGTGTCGGAGGCGCCGCTGGTGCCGCCCCCGGCGAGGATGACGCGGGCCTGCTTCTTGGCCGTGTCCAGGCTCGCCAGTCCCTGGAGCGTGTACGCGGCGTTGTTCTCGGTGCTGGTGACCTTGACGGTGTTGCCGCTCATGGAGCTGTACCAGTTGTACAGCCACCACTGGGCGTTGGGGGTGTTCTGGGCCGCGGCGGAGTCGCCGAGGTTGCCGTTGATGTTCCAGTACGGCAGGTTGCCGTCGATCTTCTCGTCCTCGATGGCCGAGATCCACTGCACCATCTGGCCGGGGTCCGTCAGGTGGTAGCGGTGGGCGTACTCGTTGAGGTTGACGGTGATCGGGGAGGTGATGCCGGCGGCGGTCTCCACCGCGCGGTAGGAGTCGACGGTGCTGCGGACGTCCGCCGGGCTGCCCAGGGTGTGCCAGGTGACCACGTCGGGCAGGCAGTTGTTGGCCTTGCAGTAGCTGAGGAAGCCGCTGAGGGAGGAGGAGGTGTAGCTGGAGGTGTTGGGCCCTGCCAGCCGTGCCTGGGGCCAGATGCCCTTGATGAAGTTGTAGGTCTGGCGCCACTCGGCGTTGAAGTTGGCGAGCGCGGTGGCGTTGGTGCGCATGCCGCTGAACCAGTTCAGGTCGGGCTCGTTGTAGGGCACGAAGACGATGTGGCTCGCGTGGGGGCTGGCCATCGCCTGCTCGACCTGGGTCTTCATGGTCGCCTGGTACGCCGAGTAGCTCGCGCGCTCGTAGTTGGCCCGGTAGACGTCCGTCATGTAGATGAAGACGTCCCCGCCGCCGCTGTCCACGAACGGCTCGGCGATCTCCAGGGCGTCCGAGCCGGGGTGCTGCTGCCCGTCCTGGTACTTGGTGTTGGTGGTCTGCACCCCCATCCCCTCGATGAGGTTGTTGGTCGGCACGTCCGGGCCGTACAGGCCGTACAGCACACCGGAGGCTCCACCGCGGAAGGCTCCGGTGGTGGTGCCCAGGTCGACGGTGAGGGTGGGGGTGGCGGCGGAGGCCGGCGTCACCGTCGCCGTGGTGACGCCCGCTATGAGGGTCAGCGGGAGCAGTGTCGTGGCGACGCCGCGCAGGAGGCGTCTCGTGGTCGAGCGTCTTTGCCCGATTCCTTGCATGTGCTTACGTCCCTTCAGGGGTGAAGCTGGTTGTTGCTGCGCCGGCCTCCCCCGTGCCGGACGTGTGGGTTGCCGCCGGCGGCTCAGGTGAGGGTGGCGTCGGTCCCGGCGTCCGCGCGGCGGTGGTGGTGGTCACGGGCGAGGAGGAGGTAGCTGCTCGCGGTCCACGTGTAGGCGCGGTCGCGCAGGCCGATGCCGGTGAGTGCGTCGAAGTTCTCGGCGAACCCGTGGGTCTCGCACAGGGCGCGGAAGCGGGCGCTGACGTCGTCTGCGAGGCGGTGGTGGCCGGCGCGGCGCAGGCCGTCCTCGATGAGGACGGTGGCGGGGGCCCAGATGGGGCCCCGCCAGTAGCCGTCGGCCAAGTAGTCCGGGGAGGTGGGCAGTTCGGTGGCGAGGCCGTACGGGGTCAGGTGAGCCTTGATGTGGTCGGCGAGCGCGCTGCCGACCTCGGCGGGCAGGTGCTCGCCCAGCGCGATGGGCATCAGGTCGAGGAGGCTGGCACTGCTCCAGGTCTCCCCGGTCCCGGCCGAGCGGGCGACGAACCTGTCTCCGGTCCAGAGCTGGTCGAGCAGCGCCGCCTGGATCTCCTCGGCCGTCCGTGTCCACCGGGTGGCCTCGTCGCTCTTTCTCAGCTCCTCCGCAAGTTCGGCGAGTTGGTGCAGCTGGAGGACGAGGAAGGCGGCGAGGTCGGCGGTGACGACCACCCGCTCACGGTCGAAGGTGGTGGCGTTGTCCCAGCCGCTGTCGTTGCCGTGCTGGTAGTGGGGCAGGTCGGCACCGGGAGCGCGTCGGGCGGTGAGCCAGAAGCCGGTCCAGCGCTCCAAGCGCTCGTACACCTCGGTCAGTTCGGCCGAATCCAGACGTACCGGCAGACTGCGGCGCAGGTGGCCGAAGGCCCAGCCGTGGATGGGCGGCTTGACGAAGTTGTAGAGGACCTCGGAGTGGGTGACCGAGTCCGGCAGGGCGCCGCTCTCGTCCTGGTGGTCGAAGGGCAGGTGGTACTGGTCCCAGGCCAGCTCCGGCGAACCCTGGGCCAGGGCGAGGGCGTTGAAGCAGTGGTCCCAGCTCCAGACCTTGTCCATCCAGTGCTTGGACATCAGCACGCCCGGCCGGGTGACCAGGCCCTTCGCCGCCACGGTGGCCGACCAGACGACGTAGGCGGCGAGTTCGGCGGCCGGGCTGGCGTCCGAACGCCAGGGGGCCACGGCGTCGACGAAGTCCGCGAAGGCGCCCCGTGCGGCGGCCGCGACGCCGTCGAAGGCCGCCGAGGACACGTAGGGCGGGCGGGCGGCGTCGAGTTCCTCGATCGCGATCTCCCAGCAGCCGTCCGCCTGCGCGGTCACGGTGACACCGCGGTCGCCACTGCCCAGGGCCTGGGCGCCGGCTGTGTCGGCGAGGACGCCGGACAGCACGGTGACGCGGTAACGGCGGCCGGTCTCGTACGAGGTGAACACATGCGCGTTCGCCGCCGGGTCGTGGAAGAAGTACGTGCCGCTGAACGGGGTCAGGGTCCGCGCGGCGGCGAAAACTCCGAACCGCAGGCCGCTGCCCCGCAGGCGTACGGTGTCCGGCGACTCGTAGGCGAGTTCGACGCGTCCCTTCTCGCCGGTCCAGGCGAGCAGGCCCGGTGTCGCCTCGACGCGGGTCTCGGCCCGCTCGCCTCTCGCCGGGTCCAGGGGGACCAGGCGCAGGACGCCGTGCATGCCGTTCTGGTGCGAGACGAGGTGGAGGTCCTCGGCGTACGTCTTCTCCGCCACCACGGGCGAGATGTCGAACCAGGATCCGTACACGCTGAACGGGATGTCCTGGACGGAGAAGGCCGGGCCGGACAGTGCGGCGGTCATGTGGCGTGACTCGTTTCTGGAGCAGGGGGGTCGGCCGGCCGGCGCGGGAGAGCGCCGGTCGTCGTGGCGGGTTGGGGGCTCAGTCCTTCACGGCGCCGGTGGTGACACCGGCCGCCACATAGCGCTGGGCGAGGACGAGGATGACCGCGGCGGGCAGGGAGGCCACGACGGCGGTGGCCATGATGGCGTTCCACTCCTGGTTGTTGTTGCCGATGTAGTGGTAGATGCCGAGGGTGATCGGTTCGTGGGCGCCGCCGTTGACCAGGGTGTTGGCGAAGACGAAGTCGGACCATGACCACAGGAAGGCGAACAACGAGACCGTGACGACGGCGTTGCGGCTCATCGGCAGGACGATCGACCAGAAGGTCCGCAGGGCCCTCGCTCCGTCCATCTGCGCGGCCTGGAGCAGTTCGCCGGGGATGCCCGACATGAAGGCGGTGAAGATCAGCACCGCGAAGGGCACGGCCAGGGTGGAGTCGGCCACGATCAGGCCGGGGACGGACTGGAGCAGGCCGAGCTGGAGGTAGATGGCGTAGAAGCCCATCGCCATGATGATCCCGGGGATCATCTGGGCGGCCAGCAGGACGAAGCTCAGCAGGCCGCCGCCGCGTGGGCGCAGCTTGGCCAGGGCGTAGCCGGCGGGCGCGGCCAGGGCGACGGTCAGCACGACGGTGCCGAGGGCGACCACGAAGCTGATGCCGAGGTAGGGCAGTTGTTCGTCGAGGACGGTGCGGTAGCCGGCCAGGGTGCCGTGGGTCGGGAACAGGTCCGGTGGGCTCTTGCGCATGTCCTGGTCGCGGGTGAGGGAGACGTTGACCATCCAGTAGACCGGGAAGAGCATGACCCCGGTCAGCAGCACGCCGACGGCCGTCTTCCAGCCTGTCTTCATGACAGCGCCTGCTTTCATGACAGCGCCTCTTTTCATGACAGCGCCTGCTTTCGCTGGACCCGGACGTAGATCAGGCCGAAGACCAGGGCGGCGACGACGAGCAGGTTGCCGACGGCCGCACCCGGGCCGAAGGCGGGCAGGAGGCTGCCGAAGCCCAGCTGGTAGGACCAGGTGGCGAAGGTGGTGGACGAGTCCGCCGGGCCGCCCTTGGTCATGATCCAGATGATGTCGAAGACCTTGAGGGTGTAGACGAGGCCCAGCAGCAGCGTGATGGCGGAGACCGGGCGCAGCAGGGGCAAGGTGATGCGCCAGAAGCGCTGCCAGGCGTTCGCACCGTCGAGAGCCGCGGCCTCGTACAGCGATCCGGGGATGGACTGCAGACCGCTGTAGAGCACGACCAGGTTGAAGGGGACACCGATCCAGACGTTCGCGATGATCACCGAGGTCAGCGACCAGGACGGCGAGGTCAGCCAGTTCACCGGCCCGATGCCTACGGCGTGCAGGAAGGCGTTGACGACACCGGAGTCGCTGTTGAGCATCCACGACCAGGTGGACGCCGACACGATCAGCGGCAGCAGCCACGGGACCAGGAACAAGGCCCGCAGTGTCGCGGAGAGCCGGAAGTGCTGGTTGAAGAAGACCGCGAGGGCCAGGCCGATGACGTACTGGAAGACCAGGCACACGACGGTGAACACCACCGTGTGGGCGAGTGCCGGACCGAAGGTCGGGTCGTCGAAGACCTTCTGGTAGTTCTCCAGCCCGGTGAACGGCGCGTCGCCCTGAACGAAGGAGCGGACGGTGTAGTCGCGCAGGCTGAGGTCGAGGTTGCGGTAGAGCGGATAGGCGTAGAAGAGGGCGAGGTAGAGGCTCACCGGGGCGAGGAAGGCCCAGGCGGCCCACTGCTGGGAGGTCGGACTGCGCCGTTCTCGCACGGGGGCCCGGGTCGGGGCGGCGGTGGCCGCCCCGCTCCGGTCGTGCGCGGACCGGCGGTCCGAGAACTGTTTCGTGTCGTTCATCGGCGGACCGCGAATCCCCTGGTTACTTGACGGCCGACTGGGCCTTGGCCAGCGCGTCCTTCGGCGACTCGGCGCCACTGAGCGCGGACTGGACGGCCTTCCACATCTGCTCGGAGATCTTCGGGTACTTGGTGCCCAGGTCGTCGCTGGTACGGCCCTTGGCCGCCTTGACCGCGTCGACCCACGGCTTAAGCTCGGCGTTCGCGGCCACCTGCTTGTCCTGAACCTCGCTGGTGGGAGCGACGTAGGACAGCGTGGTGCCGGTGTTGTAGAGGTTGTCGCCGCTGGTCAGGCAGGCGACCAGCTTCTGCGAGGTGGCGTAGCGGCCGGCGTCCTCCTGGACCGGGATCGTCACGAACTCACCACCGGTCGGGGCCGCCGCGTTGCCGCCCGTGGCGGCCGGGACGGGAATCACCCCGTAGTCGAAGCCGGCCTTCTCGGCGCCTGCGAGCTGCCAGGTGCCGTTCTCGGAGAAGGCGTAGTCGCCGCTGGCGAACTCCTGCCAACTGGTGGTCTGGGTGTTGTTGATGACCGAGTTGGGGGCGTAGCCCTTCTCCAGCCAGTCCTTCCACAGGGACAGCGCGGAGACTCCCTGCGCGGAGTCGAGCGCGGTGAGCTGCGCGCCCGAGCCCCAGAACCACGGCAGGAACTGGAAGCTTCCCTCCTCCGTACCGATCGCCGAGAAGGTGATGCCCTTCTTGCCGGCCTTCTTGACCTTCGCCAGCGCCGCCGTCAGCGACTTCCAGTCCTTGACCGAGGCGATGTCCACGCCGGCCTTCTTCAGCACCTCCTTGTTGTAGTAGAGGGCCAGGGTGTTGGCGCCGATCGGTGTGCCGTAGGTCTTGCCACCGGACTGGCCGGCCGCGAGCAGGTTGGCGTCGGCCTTCGACGTGTCCAGCTTGTTGTCGTCGGTCGTGGTGAGCACGCCCGCCTCGGCGAGGGTCGACACGACCGGGTTGTCGACGATGAGGACGTCCGAGGAGTTGCCCTGCTGGGCCGCCAGCAGCGTCTTGTTGGCCAGGTCGCTGGTGTCGAAGGCGGTCCGCTTGATCTTCACGCCCGCCTTGGTGCCGCACTGGTCCAGCAGCTTCACCCAGTCCGAGCCCTTGGCGAACTGCGGGTACGGGTCCCAGACGGTGTACGTGCCGCCGGCTGCGTCCTTCGATGCGGAGCTGCCCGAGCCGGAGGAACAGGCGGTGGCGCTGACGGCCACGGCCAAGGCGGTCAGGGCAGCGGCGGTCAGACGGCGTTGTCTGGAGGAGCTGGGCATGGCAGGTCCTTCGTTTCTTGGCACGGGTGTGCCGTGAGAGGGGTGACCGGGGGGGAGAGCCGAGCCCGCCGAACGGCGTCGGTGAGGGATTCGGGTGCTCGGTGCGCTGGGACGGAGAGGCCCGTGGGTCGTGGTGGGCGGTACGCCGGTGTGTCGTCGTGGGCGGGTGCGCCCGTGGGTCGTCGTGGGCGGGTACGCCCGTGAGTCGTCGTGGGCGGGTACGCCCGTGAGTCGTCGTGGGCGGGTACGCCCGTGAGTCGTCGTGGGCGGGTACGCCCGTGAGTCGTCGTGGGCGGGAGTGCGGGGGAGTCGGGAGGCCGGGGCCTTCGGACTCAGGAGGTGCCGAAGACAGGTCCGGTGCTGGCACGCAGGGAGATCGGCGGCGCGAGCAGGCGGTTCCGGGCCGACACGTCGGGGTTGTCGAGCCGCTCGACGAGGAGGTCTACGGCGAGACGGCCCATCTCCTCCGCCGGTACGTCGGCGGCGGTGAGCTGCGGGGTCACCGTCTCCGCCCACCGGCCGGCCACGACCCCGGTGACGGAGAAGTCGCGCGGCACATGGCGGCCCGCCTGGGCGAGCCCCCGGTAGAGACCGCCGAGCGCGGCCTCGTTCAGCGTGACCAGGCCCGTGGTGGCCGGGTCGTCCCGCAGGATCCGCTCCAGGCACGCTTGCCCCGAGGCCGCGTCATCCGCGCAGGTGTACGTCCGCACGGTCAGCCCACGCTCGGCCGCCGCCTTCGTGAAGCCGTCCAGGCCGCGGTGCGCGGACTCGTATCCGGCCCGCAGCAGTTGCTCGGGCCGGTTGACGAAGGCGACCCGGCGGTGGCCGAGGTCCGCCAGGTGGTGGACACAGGCTGCCGCCAGCGCGGTGTGGTCCAGGCCGACCCACCAGCCGCCCTCGGGATGCGCGGTGCGGCCGATGGCGACGGAGGGGAAGTTGAGCGCCGCCAGGTGATCGACCCGGTCGTCCTCCAGCCTGATCTCCATCAGGATGGCGCCGTCGACCCGCCGCTCCCCCAGCAGTCGCTGGAAGGAGCGGTCGCTGTCCACGCCGCTGGGAGACAGCAGCACGTCGTAGTCGTAGGCAGCGGCTGCCTCCACCACGCTGCCGATGAAATCCAGCTGCATCCCCGTGTAGTGGCTGCCGGCCGGCGGAAACACCAGGCCGATCGTGCTGGTCCGGCCGTTGGCCAGGGCGCGGGCACTGGCGTTCGGACGGTAGCCCAACTCGTCGATGACCTCCTGGATCTTCCGGCGGGTGTCGTCCGAGACCGGGCGCTTGCCGCTCAGGGCGTAGGACACGGTGCTCCGCGAGACACCGGCCCTGCGGGCGATCTCACCGATGTTCACGGAGGACTCCTTGTGCTCGAACCGTTCGACGCTCCCAGGAGACAGGGAGTCCGACTCGTGTGGGCGCTGGGGCGAGGAGAGAACCCCCCGGTCTGTCGAACCGGTTCGCGTGAAGTGAAGGTAGGAACAAGCCGAGCGGCTGTCAACACCTGACTCGGCACTTCTCGCAAAAGCACGGCAATCCAGACGATCCATGGACTTCGCCGACTTCGCCCGCGCCACAGGTATTGCTGCGAGATTTCTCCGATGCTAGCTTCCCCCTCCGAACCGGTTCGATGAAGTGATCCTTCCGGCGACCGGGGCTTGTTCCGCACCGCCGTCGGGGCGTGCGGAGCGCTGCCACCGCCACCTGGGTTGGCCGCCTCGGCTCTGCGGCCCATGTGATCGAAGCGATTCGGCAACGTGTCACCTCGGCTCCTCACCGGCATCGACATGCGGACGAGCAGCCGGGGGCCGAGACGGGCCGACCGGGACCCGTTACTCACAGGATTGAGGACGCACTCAATGTCATCCGCTGACAGATCAGCCCGGCGCCGGGCCCCGGCCGCCGTGGCCCTCGCCCTCGGCGCCGGCGTGCTGGTCGCGCCGGCCTCCCCCGCGCAGGCGGCCGACACGCCCCAGCCCACGGCCCGCTACACCTTCGACGAGGACGACCTCGCGTCCGGGAAGATCACCGACAGTTCCGGCAACGGCCTGACGGCGACCCTGGTAAACGGCTCCACCGCGCGATCCGTCGAGGGCACGGGCGGCGGCAAGGCACTGGCCCTGCCCGGCGGGGCACCCACCTCCGACGGCGCGTACGTCCGGCTGCCCCGCGAAGTGCTGGGCGACGCGAGCGACTTGACGGTCTCCGCCCGGGTGAAATGGAGTGGCGACAAGTCGTCCTGGCAACGGATCTTCGACCTGGGCACCAACACCACCAAGTATCTGTTCACGACGCCGTACAACGGCGGTGTGCTGCGCACCGCCGTGACCACCGGCGGAGGGGGCTCGGAGGCACAGGTCTCCGGTTACGCGCCACTCCCCGCCGACGGATGGCAGACCGTCACCGTCACCCTCGACACCTCGGCCCGCCGGGTCACCACCTACCTCGACGGCGTGCCGGTCTCCTCCGCCGAGACGACCGTCAAGGCCATGGACCTGCTCGACGGTTCGGCCACGGCCGCCGGCTACATCGGCAAGTCCTTCTACCAGGACCCGCTGTTCAAGGGCGCGATCGACGACTTCACGGTCTGGCACTCGGCCCTCAGCCCCGACCAGGTGGCAGGCACGGTCGGGAGCTTGCCGACCCTCCAGCAGCTCTCGCAGACGTCCTTCCAGGCGCGTACGACAACCGGCACGGCCCCGTCCCTCCCCCCGGCGGTCCGCTCCTCCTTCTCCGACGGCTACGACCGCGACACACCGATCACCTGGGACGCCGTACCGTCCGAGAAGTACGCCCGGCCGGGCACGTTCACGGTCGCGGGAACGGCGTCCGGGCGCGCCGTGACGGCGACCGTCACCGTGGTCCGCGAAGGTCAGCTCACCGTCGACCTCGGCTCGGACACCGGCGCCTTCCACGGCGGCGCCTCCGGCACCCTGTACGGCGTGTACGGACCGGACGTCCCCAGCAACAACCTCATCGAGGGCATGGGCCTGCGCACGGTCTCCACCAAGGCGCAGGACGGCCCCCAGCACCCGGGGGCCGACGCGCTGGAGGTGGTGAAGCCGCTGGCCGACTCCACCGATGGTGATGTGTACATCTACATGACCGACATCCACCGCGGCTTCCCGTACCAGTGGCCGGGCGACACCCCCGCGGAGAAGCTCAAGCTGTACGAGGAGAAGATCGCCAAGCAGGTCGACCAGGTTTTGGAACTGCCGAAGCAGTACCAGGACAACATCGTCTTCGTGCCGTACAACGAGCCCGAGGGCAACATGTTCGGCACCGGCGAGTGGAGCTACGACAAGGTCAGCTGGCTGAGCAACCCCGACGACTTCTTCGCCGCCTGGGACTCCGCGTACAAGCTCATCAAGGGCAAGATGCCCGATGCCCGTATCGCCGGCCCCAACACCAGCGTCCTGTACGACCAGGTGAAGGGCTTTCTCGCACACACCCTGGACGCCGGTACCGTCCCCGAGGTGATCACCTGGCACGAACTGAGCCACCCGGAGGCGGTGCGCGAGAGCGTCGCCAAGTACCGGGCGTGGGAGAAGGAGCTGTTCAAGGGCACCGACCGTGAGGGCACCCAACTCCCCATCAACATCAACGAGTACGCCTTCAACTACCACACCTCCGTTCCCGGCCAGATGATCCAGTGGGTCTCCGCGATCGAGGAGTCCAAGGTGGACGCCGACATCGCGTACTGGAACATCGACGGCAATCTCTCCGACTCGGCCGTGCAGTCGAACCGCGGCAACGGCCAGTGGTGGCTGCTCAACGCGTACGCCTCGATGAGCGGCCACACCGTGACGGTGAACCCGCCGTTCCCCGGCGAGAACTACACCATGCAGGGCGTCGCCACCCTCGACGAGAAGAAGAAGCAGGCCCGGCTGATCTTCGGCGGCTCCACCGGCAAGGGCCACATCACCTTCGCGGGCATCCCGAAGAAGCTCTTCGGAAAGAGCGTGCACGCCTGGGTGCGGGAGATCGAGTGGACCGGGCAGGTGGGCGACTCCTCCGGCCCGGTACTGCTGGCCGAGCAGAATGTGAAGGTCGCGGGTGACGGCACGGTCTCTGTCGACTTCGGCGACGGCACACTGCCGACACTCAAGGAGTCCTCGGCGTACGAAATCGTTCTCAGCCCGGCCGGAGAGGCGAAGGCCACGCAGTCCTCGCCGGTGCGCTGGCAGAGCTCGTACGAGGCGGAGGATGCCGCCCACACCGGTTCCGGCTACTCCAAGAACGGTCCCGAAGGCTCGCCGCGCGACGTGTCGAAGTTCTACACCTCCGGCGGCTACAACGTCGGCGGCCTGCGCACCGGCTCGGACGTCACCCTTGACTTCACCGTGGACGTGCCGGAGGACGGCACCTACGACCTGAGCGTCTTCGCCAACTCCCTCAACACCTTCGACAAGGTCAAGGAGCAGGGCCCCACCAACGTCTTCCTGCGCGTGGACGGCAAGGCGGACAGTGAGCAGGAACTGCACCTGCCGCTCGGCTACAAGTGGGTGGTGTGGGACCACACCGACACCGAGGTGAAGCTCACCAAGGGCAAGCACACCCTGACCCTCGCCGCGAAGAGCCTCGACGGCAAGCGCGTCACCAAGGGCGACGTCATCGTCGACCGCCTCACTCTGTCCCTTCCCGAGACATCGGCGAGCACCCGGGTGTACGAAGGCGAACTCGCCTGGCTGGACGGCAGGGCCCGGCCCGTCTACGACCTGCCGAAGCGGGCGGCCACCGGATCGGGCGCGGCCCGGCTCCAGAAGAAGGGGACCGCAACCTTCTGGGTCCATTCCCCCGCCGACCGTGAGGCCACCCTCAGGATCGACACCCTCGGCGGCTCAGGCGCCCGCGTCGCCGTCAACGGCCAGAGCGTCCTGCGCCTGGACAAGGGCGGGAACAGCATCGCGGTCTCCCTGTCCGGTGGCGTCAACAAGGTGACGGTGAACGGCAGTTCAGGCACCACCCTCGTCGACCGCCTCACGGTCACCCCGACCGAGGGCACCCTCGAGACACGTACGTACGAGGCGCAGGACGCCACCCTCGCCGGCTCGGCCGCGCTCAGCCCGCTCTCCCTGGCCACGGACGGCACCGCGATCACCGGCATCGGCGGTGACCCGGGCAACGGCAACACGGCCACGTTCACCGTCGCCGCGGACGAGGCGGGCCTGTACGCGCTGCGCATCCGCTACTCCAATCCCGAACAGTCCCCGGCCACCCACTACAACCCGGACCCGCTCGCCCGCCACGCCGACCTCACCGTCAACGGCGGCAAGACGCAGCGGGTCACCTTCCCGCACACCTTCCACCAGAACGACTTCTGGGAGCTGACCGTCCCGGTACAGCTCGAGAAGGGACCGAACACGCTTACTTTCCGCTCCGAGGAACTGCCCAACTTCGACGGCACCACCTACGCCTCGGACACCTTCCCCGGAGTGCTGCTCCGCTCCCGCTACGCGCCACTGATCGACCGGATCACGGTCGCGCCGTACGCGAAGGAGGTGCGATGAGGTGATCGGCGTCAGCAGCGAGGTGACGCGCCCGAAGACCGGGTAGCGGGGCACCGCCTCCGCCCGCCAGGGCAGGCCCACCTCGCCACCGATACCGCGAGCAGGCGCCCGGGTCCGTCAGGCCGACGGACCCGGGCGCTTCGCTCCTCGAAGCCTGCCACGCCCCACGTCTCCCGCCCCTCTTCCTACCTCCCCGCGTCCTCCCACGGCGACCGGCCCCGACGGACGTTCACGGCGCCTTGCGGATCGACCTGACCCCACGGGGAGCCATCGAGCAGCACGGGGTTGTAGGCGCCGGCGGCGGCGATGACACCCGCACTGCAACGGCACCGGCCACGTATCCCGTGGCCAGGCCTGGTCCTGCGGTCCCGGGCCTTGGATATGCGCCGACCGCCCCTGCTGTCCGCCCGGGCCCGGGCCAGGTGCGCGTTCAGGTCCGCGCCGAGGCACCTGGCGCCACCCGTGAGCAGTCGGAGGAGTTCATCGCCCTCGTCGAGAGCCGCTCGCCCATCCGCGACACCCTCGCCAACCGGGTCGACGTCGTCACTACGCTTGCCTGATCGAACCGGCCGGCTGTGATCACGCCGGTACGCGACGGTCTGGGAAAGGCACAGCACGATGACGAGCGGGGACGCCGTACTCGGCGACCCGGTGGGCGAGTCTCTCCGCGGGCACCACGCGGCCCTCGCCCGCCGACTCGGTCGGGCCACCACCTGTCTGCCGGGAGTCGCGACCTTCGCGGCGGTGTCCCCCGCTGCGGACTCGGCGGACTGGGCCGACCGCGCCCGGCTGCTCGGCCCAGGCGGGGTCGCCGACATGTTCAGCTGCCCGGCGACCCCGCCGCCGGACTGGGAGCCGGTCTTCGTCCTCGAAGGCCGGCAGATGATCCGGCCCGACGAGCAACCCGGGCAGGCTCTACGGTGATCGGCACCGACGTCGTCGAACTGGGCGCGGCCGACATTCCCGAGATGCTCGACCTCGCCGCACGGACCCAGCCGGGGCCGTTCTGGCCGCGCACCCACGAACTCGGCACCTACCTCGGCATCCGCGTCAACGGCAGACTGGTGGCCATGGCGGGCGAAGGGCTCCGGCCTCCGGGATGGACCGATCAGCGCCGTCTGCACAGCACCCGAGGCACGCGGGCGAGGACACGCCGCCCGCCTTGTGCGCACGCTCGCCGCACGCATACATAGTGTCGCGGAACGAACGCCCCTTCCTGCACGTGGCCGAGACGAACACCGCCGCGATCGCGCTCTACGAACGGCTGGGCTTCGAACGCCGCAAGGCCGTGACCTTCCGGGGGTTCCGCACGCCGTGAGGCTCGGGCACCCCGATCGCGTACGAGGTGCGAAGGCCCTCCGACAGGGTTACCACCAGCGGAACGCCGATAACGGCGCGCACCATCTGCGAGAACGCGCCTCTGGGAGATTCAAGTCAGCACAGAATCAGCGCCGGCGCGGGTCTGGGGTTCCAGGACGAGAGGAAGGGCGGTCTTCCCGTTGACGATCTCGTGGCCCGGGCCTCGTCGAGTCGCTACGGTTGAGCCATGACCGCACTGCCCGACTGGATGCGCCCGCCGCGCGCGGAAGGCTGGTTCGCGGAGGACCTGGACCGCCTTCCGGAGGCACCCCGCCACACCGAGTTGATCGACGGGGCGCTTGTCTTCATGATGTCGCCACAGAGGTGGTGGCACGGCCACCTCGTCACCATGCTCACCGTGACTCTCATGGAGCAGGCGCCGGGCGATGTCAGGGTCGGCCGCGAGATGACCATCAAGCTCGACGAGCGAAACCGGCCCGAACCGGATCTGCTGTTGACCACGGCCGACTACGACGGAGACCGGACCTGGTTCGCGCCGGACGAGGTGCGACTCGTCATCGAGGTCGTCTCACCCGAGTCCGCGCACCGGGACCGCACGGTCAAGCTGCGTAAGTACGCGGAGGCCGGTATCCCGCATTACTGGTGCATCGAGGACGAAGCCGGCGCCCCTGTCGTCCACGTCTACGAACTCGACGAACCTACTGGCGTATACGCGCCCGCCGGTATCTTCCGAGGCACTCTGAAGCGTCCTGTGCCCTTCGAGATCAGCCTGGACCTCGACAAGCTCACCCCGCCCCGGCGCGCCTAGAAGTCAGCACCGAGTCAGCACGGATCACGGAAGGGGTCGAGCTCCAGGACGTCCGACCCCTTCCGACCTGCACGCTTGACCGATCACCTAGCGTTCGGTAATCGATCCGTCACACATTGAAGCGGAACTCCACCACGTCCCCGTCCTGCATGACGTAGTCCTTGCCCTCCATGCGGGCCTTGCCCTTCGCGCGGGCCTCTGCCACCGAACCGGTCTCCACCAGGTCGCCGAAGGAGATGACCTCCGCCTTGATGAAGCCCTTCTGGAAGTCGGTGTGGATGACGCCGGCGGCCTCGGGGGCGGTGGCGCCCTTCTTGATGGTCCAGGCGCGGGATTCCTTGGGGCCTGCCGTGAGGTAGGTCTGGAGGCCGAGGGTGGTGAAGCCGACGCGGGCGAGGGTGGCGAGGCCGGGCTCCTCGGCACCTACGGACTGGAGGAGCTCCATCGCGTCCTCCTCGTCGAGCTCGGCGAGGTCCTGCTCGAGCTTGGCGTTGAGGAAGATCGCCTCGGCCGGGGCGACCAGGGCGCGCTGCTCGGCCTTGAAGTCGTCGTCGACCAGTTCGTCCTCGTCGACGTTGAAGACGTAGAGGAACGGCTTGGTGGTGAGGAGGTGCAGGTCGTGCAGCAGCTCCTCGTTGCCGGAGCCCTGGACGATGCCCGCCGAGAACAGCGTGTCGCCCTTCTCCAGGATCTCCTTCGCCTCCTCGACGGCCTTCACCTTCGGGACGATGTCCTTCTTGATCCGCGAGTCCTTCTGGAGGCGCGGCAGGACCTTCTCGATCGTCTGGAGGTCCGCGAGGATCAGCTCGGTGTTGATCGTCTCGATGTCGTCCTTGGGCGAGACCTTGCCGTCGACATGGACGACGTTCTCGTCCTTGAAGGCGCGGATGACCTGGCAGATCGCGTCGGACTCACGGATGTTGGCCAGGAACTTGTTGCCCAGGCCCTCTCCCTCGGAGGCGCCCTTCACGATGCCCGCGATGTCGACGAAGTCGACGGTGGCCGGGAGGATCCGCTGGGAGGAGAAGATCTCGGCCAGCTTGGTCAGCCGGGCGTCCGGGACGCCCACGACACCGACGTTCGGCTCGATCGTGGCGAACGGGTAGTTGGCCGCCAGCACGTCGTTCTTGGTCAGGGCGTTGAACAGGGTCGACTTGCCGACATTCGGCAGTCCGACGATTCCGATCGTGAGCGACACGGTGCGACTTCCCGGAGTGAGAGGGCTGGCGAGAGAGGACCGGGGGCGGGCCCCTGGCGTCAGGCCCCTGGGGGCCGATCCACCAGTCTACGGCGTGCCCGCTCCCGCCCCGGCGACGTATCGAACGCTTGGCCAAGGTCGGGTCGACGGCGTGTCTGACGGGCGATTCGACACATAAAACGACTTAAGTTGGTCCAGTGGAGCAACCCAGGACACGATCCCCGCACGACGGAACGCGACGCGGTGTGCCGCCGCCCCTGCCGCCCCAGGCGGCGCGGAGCGCGAAGGCCGGGAGAGCCGGTCCCCCGTCGGCGCGCGGCGGTGTGCCGTCACGTCGGCCCGCGGCGGTACGGCCGCCCGCGCCGCCGATCGTCCAGTCCGTACGCCGGATGCCCAACCCGCGGCTGACCGGGCTCGGCGGCGGGCTGTTCTGCGGGGCGCTGATGCTGGTGCTGGGCTGTCTCGACCAACTCCTCTTCGGCGCCTCGCTCACGGTGTACGGCGTCCTGTTCCTGCCGGTGTGCGTCCTGACCGCCGTGTGGATCCGGCGGGGCGATCTGCTGACCGCCCCCATCGTGGTACCGATCGCCTTCGCCGTGGGGCTCGTCCCCGTGGCCGAGACCGGGGGCGGTGGGGTGGGCGGTCGGCTGATGGGGCTGTTCACCGCGCTCGCCACGCAGGCCGGGTGGCTGTACGGGGGCACGCTCATCGCCGGCCTGATCGCGACGGTGCGGAAGATCCGCCTGATGAACCGCCGGGCGGCACGAAACCGCCCGCCCGTGTGACCTCTAGTTCCCCTCCACCGCGTGCATCGCCGCCCCCACGATCCCCGCGTTGTTCAGCAGCTGCGCCGGGACGATCTCCGCCTTGATGTCCTCGATGTGGTGCAGGAACTTCTGCGACTTGCGGCTGACGCCGCCGCCGACGATGAACAGTTCGGGCGAGAAGAGCATCTCGACGTGGGCGAGGTACTTCTGGACGCGGTGGGCCCAGTGCTCCCACGTCAGCTCCTCGTCCTCCCTGGCCTTGCTGGAGGCGCGCGTCTCCGCGTCGTGCCCGTGCAGTTCCAGATGCCCCAGCTCGGTGTTGGGGACGAGGACACCGTCGACGAAGACGGCGCTGCCGATGCCCGTGCCGAAGGTGAGCAGAATGACCGTGCCCTTGCGGCCCTGGCCGGCGCCGAAGTTCATCTCGGCGACCCCCGCCGCGTCCGCGTCGTTGACCACCGTCACCGGCAGGCCGCCCAGCCGGTCGCTGAACAACGCGCGCGCGTCCATGTCGATCCAGCCCTTGTCGACGTTGGCCGCCGTACGGATCGTGGCTCCGCCGGTGACCACGCCCGGGAAGGTGAGCCCCACCGGCCCGGTCCAGCCGAAGTGGTCGACGACCTGCTTGACGCCGTCGGCCACCCCGTCCGGTGTCGCCGGGTGCGGAGTCAGCACCTTGAAACGCTCGTCCGCCAGGTCGCCCCTGTCCAGGTCCACGGGAGCGCCCTTGATCCCGGATCCACCGATGTCCACGCCGAAGATCTGCATGGCTCTACGTTACGACGGACGACTGACAGTTATTCGGCCGAGGTGCTGCTACGCATCGGCCGAGGCCTTCTCACACAGCATCCGCACCGGATCCGCCGCGCTGCTCCATCAGCGTCGCCGCCTCCTCGCGCAGGTCGCGGCGCAGCTCCTTCGGCAGGGAGAAGATGATGGACTCCTCGGCCGCCTTGACCAGCTCGACGTCCTCGAAGCCGCGCTGCGACAGCCACTCCAGCACCTGCTCGACCAGGATCTCCGGCACGGAGGCACCGGAGGTGACGCCGACCGTGGACACGCCCTCCAGCCACGCCTCGTCGATCTCGTCGGCGAAGTCCACGAGGTACGCCTCGCGGGAGCCGGCGAGCTTGGCGACCTCGACCAGGCGCTTGGAGTTGGAGGAGTTGCGGGAGCCGACGACGATCACCAGCTCGGCCTCGGCGCCCATCTGCTTCACCGCGAGCTGACGGTTCTGCGTGGCGTAGCAGATGTCGTCGCTGGGCGGGGAGATGAGCTGCGGGAACTTCTCCTTCAGGGCGTCGACGGTCTCCATGGTCTCGTCGACGGAGAGGGTGGTCTGGGAGAGCCAGACCACCTTCGACTCGTCGCGGACCTCGACCTTGGCGACGTCGGCGGGACCGTCGACGAGCTGGATGTGGTCGGGGGCCTCGCCGGAGGTGCCGATGACCTCCTCGTGGCCCTCGTGCCCGATCAGGAGGATGTCGTAGTCCTCGCTCGCGAAGCGGACGGCTTCCTTGTGGACCTTGGTGACCAGCGGGCAGGTCGCGTCGATGGTGGCGAGCCGGCCCTGCTGGGCCTCTTCGTGGACGGTCGGGGCGACGCCGTGCGCCGAGAACATGACGATGTTGCCGGGGGGGACCTCTTCCGTCTGCTCGACGAAGATGGCGCCCTTCTTCTCCAGGGTCTGTACGACGTACTTGTTGTGGACGATCTCGTGCCGGACGTAGACCGGAGCGCCGTACTGCTCCAGGGCTTTCTCGACGGCGATCACGGCGCGGTCCACACCCGCGCAGTAGCCACGGGGGGCGGCGAGCAGGACACGGCGGCCAGGCGAAGCAGTCATGCACCCCATCGTAAGGCCGCGTTCGGCGGGTCGAAGATCGCCGGTGTGTCGGGTTGGTGGGCAGACCGGCGGTGAGCGGGGCGGGCGTGGGGCGAGGACCACACGGTCGGGGCACCGGTGGGACCGGGCGACGCACGACGGGGCGTTGTCGTACGCGGCCGTTACCCTCGCGGCATGGCTGTCAACACGTCTCCCGAAACGCCCCTGCCCGTCGGTGAGATCTCGCGGCTCATCGGGGGGTGGATCGACCGGCTCGGGGCGGTGTGGGTGGAGGGGCAGATCACTCAGCTGTCGCGGCGGCCGGGGGCGGGGGTCGTCTTCCTCACGTTGCGGGATCCGTCGTACGACATCTCCGTGAGCGTCACCTGTTATCGGCAGGTCTTCGACGCCGTCGCCGATGTCGTCAGCGAGGGTGCGCGGGTCGTCGTCCTCGCGAAACCGGAGTGGTACGCCCCGCGGGGGCAGCTCTCGTTGCGTGCCGCGGAGATAAGGCCTGTCGGCGTCGGGGAACTGCTCGCCCGGCTCGAGCAGTTGAAGAAGGCACTCGCCGCCGAGGGGCTGTTCGCGCCGGAGCGGAAGAAGCCGCTGCCCTTCCTGCCCCAGCTCGTCGGACTGGTCTGCGGGCGGGCCTCCGCCGCGGAGCGGGACGTGCTGGAGAACGCCCGGCACCGCTGGCCCGCCGTCCGCTTCGAGGTGCGCAACGTGGCCGTGCAGGGGGTGCACGCCGTGCCGCAGGTCGTGCAGGCCGTGAAGGAGCTCGACGAGAACGACGAGGTCGACGTGATCGTCGTCGCGCGCGGGGGCGGCAGCGTGGAGGATCTGCTGCCGTTCTCCGACGAGCAGCTGATCAGGGTCGTCGCCAGCTGTCGTACGCCCGTCGTGTCCGCCATCGGGCACGAACCCGACACACCGCTCCTCGACTACGTCGCCGATGTGCGCGCCTCCACCCCGACCGACGCCGCCAAGAAGGTCGTACCGGACGTCGGCGAGGAGTTCGAGCGGGTGCGGATGCTGCGGGACCGGGCCCGGCGGTGCGTGCAGGCGTTCGTCGACCGGGAGGAACGCGGGCTCGCCCAGGCGCTCGCCCGGCCGGTGATAGTGGATCCGCACCGGATGATCGACGAGCGGGCCGACCAGGTCGGGGCCCTGCTCGACCGCGGCCGGCGCACCCTGGGCCATCACCTCGACCGCGCCGACTCCGAGCTGACGCACACGCACGCGCGCGTGGTGGCCCTCTCCCCCGCCGCCACCCTCAAGCGGGGGTACGCCGTGCTCCAGAAGACCGACGGCCACGTCGTCCGCGACCCCGGCGAGGTCACGGGTGACGAGGTCCTGCGGGCGCGGGTCGCCGAGGGTGAGTTCGTGGTTCGAGTCGATGCAGGGCCTTTCCGGCGGAGCAGCCCGACGCCGACTCACGGCGTCGAGTAGGCACGGGTGAGCAGGGCCTGGTGCGTGCAGCTGCAAGGTGGAGGAGGGAGTCGACGCGGAGCCTCGGCGAGTGACGACAACGCCGCAGATGTGCGTGCTGGGCCCCGCGGCCCCGGGGTGGGCCGCCGGACAGGCCCTAGGGTGGGCGAATGAGCAGCAAGACGGATGAGGCGCTGGGCTACGAGCAGGCGCGGGACGAGCTGATCGACGTCGTACGGCGGCTGGAGGCGGGCGGTACGACGCTGGAGGAGTCCCTTGCGCTCTGGGAGCGGGGCGAGGAGCTGGCGAAGGTGTGCCGGCGCTGGCTGGAGGGGGCACGGGCGCGGCTGGACGCGGCTCTCGCCGAGGAGGAGCCGGCTGACCGGGAGGACATGGGCGACGCCGGGTAGCGGCCCGGAGGCAATGCGGCGGGAGCCGTCGACGGCGACGTGGGGCGCGATCTCCGGTCCTGTGAGGCGGATCACCGCGCTCTGCTTATTGTTGAAGCTTGAACTTCATTCGCGTACGGTCGTCGATGTCAGCCGGTCCGGCACCCGGACCCGACGTACGTCTCGAGAAGGTTCCTCCATGTCTCTCGTCCTTGACCCCGCCGCCCAGGACCTCCTGTTCCGTGAGGCCCGCACCGCGAACACCTTCACCGACGAGCCGGTGACCGACGAGCAGGTGCAGGCGATCTACGACCTGGTCAAGTACGGTCCGACCGCCTTCAACCAGTCCCCGCTGCGCGTCACCCTGGTCCGCTCCGCCGAGGCCCGTGAGCGCCTGGTCCAGCACATGGCCGAGGGCAACCAGCCCAAGACGGCCACCGCCCCGCTGGTCGCGATCCTCTCCGCGGACAACGAGTTCCACGAGGAACTGCCGGAGCTCTTCCCGCACTTCCCGCAGGCCAAGGACGTCTTCTTCGGCGAGCGCTCCGCCCGTGAGGGTGCCGCCGCGCTGAACGCCGGCCTGCAGGCCGCGTACTTCATCATCGGCGTCCGTGCCGCGGGCCTCGCCGCCGGCCCGATGACCGGTCTGGACTTCGAGGGCGTCCGCAAGGAGTTCCTCGACGACGACCACACCCCGCTGATGGTCATCAACATCGGCAAGCCGGGCGAGGACGCCTGGTTCCCGCGCTCCCCGCGCCTGGCGTACGACGACGTCGTCACGACCGTCTGAGCGGTCCGCGCTCACAGGATCCGAGCGCTCGGGTCCACAGCACTTCAGGTCGTCCACAGAAGAGGCCCCCGGCTGCAGGGCAGCGCCGGGGGCCTTCTTCGTGTCCTTGCGGGCTCACGCCGTCTTCAGCGCCCCGGCCATCTCCGCCAGCCGGCCGATCGTGCCGGTGCCCGCCACCACCGTCGTCGCCCCGTCGCCCTGGTGCACGAGCGCGTCGTACCGGCCGCCGGTGTACCGCGTCCAGGTCCGGCCGCCGATCTCCTGGGTGGTCTTGGTCGCCTTGGCGCCCTGGCTGGCGTCGTCGATGAACGTCGACGGCTTCTGAGTCGACTGCTCGACCTGGACGTACTCCCCGTCGGGCGCGTGGAAGCCCAGGTGCCAGGTGTCGAAGTTGTCGCCCTGATAGCGGACGGAGGTGGCCTTCCAGCCGGCGGAGAGACCCTCGGGCGCCGCCACCGGGTAGGACGCGGCGCGGCGTGCCGTGAGCAGCTCGACCCGGTAGTCGACCTTCTTGATCTCCGGACCGGAGTCGTCATGCGGGATGAAGAGGTAGATGACACCCGCCATGAGGCCGATCAGCCCCAGGGAGAGGATCATGTCCCGGACCGTCTTCTGCTTACCGTTCGAACCTGCCACGTCCCTATCGTCGCAGGTGCCCTGGTCCGCTCATCCGTGGGGCCCCCTGCTCATTTTGTGTGCCTGAGGATAGAGTCTGGCCCATACCCTCATCCGGCCGTCGCCGTATCAGAAAGGTGCGCTCCGATGACCGAGCATCATCATCTGCCGTCCGAGCTCGAGGTTCCCTCCGAGGCTCCCGACCGCAACCTCGCCCTGGAACTCGTACGAGTGACCGAAGCCGCGGCCATGGCCGCGGGCCGCTGGGTCGGGCGCGGCGACAAGAACGGCGCCGACGGTGCCGCGGTGCGCGCCATGCGGACCCTCGTCTCCACCGTCTCGATGAACGGCGTCGTCGTCATCGGCGAGGGGGAGAAGGACGAGGCCCCGATGCTCTTCAACGGGGAGCGCGTCGGCGACGGTACCGGGCCCGAGTGCGACATCGCCGTCGACCCGATCGACGGGACCACACTGACCGCTAAGGGCATGACCAACGCGATCGCCGTGCTGGCCGCCGCCGACCGCGGGTCGATGTTCGACCCGTCCGCCGTCTTCTACATGGACAAGCTGGTCACCGGGCCCGAAGCCGCCGACTTCGTCGACATCAACGCGCCGGTGTCCGTGAACATCCGCCGGGTCGCCAAGGCCAAGCGGTCCACGCCCGAGGACGTCACCGTCGTCATCCTGGACCGGCCGCGGCACCAGGGCCTCATCGAGGAGGTCCGGGAGACCGGCGCGCGCATCAGGCTGATCTCCGACGGCGACGTCGCCGGCTCGATCCTGGCGCTGCGCGAGGGCACCGGCGTCGACCTGCTGCTCGGCGTCGGCGGCACGCCGGAGGGCATCATCTCCGCCTGTGCCGTGAAGTGCCTGGGCGGCACGATCCAGGGCAAGCTGTGGCCGAAGGACGACGAGGAGCGGCAGCGGGCCATCGACGCGGGGCATGACCTGGACCGCGTGCTGACGACCGACGACCTGGTCTCCGGCGAGAACGTGTTCTTCGTGGCGACGGGCATCACCGATGGTGAGCTGCTGCGAGGCGTGCGGTATCGGTCGGAGACGGCGACCACCGACTCGATCGTGATGCGGTCGAAGTCGGGGACGGTGCGCAGGATCGACTCCGAGCACCGGCTGAGCAAGCTGCGGGCCTACAGCGCCATCGACTTCGACAAGGCGAAGTAGGTCCGCCGGGGAGGTTGTGCCACCTCCCGGCCAGCGTCAAAGGGGCGCCCCCGGTGCGGTGGGGGCGCCCCCTCGGCGTATGCCGGGCGGGCCGGTCAGCCCGCTGCCGCTATGCGGTCCGCCGGCCTCGTCGCCTTTTTCAGCTCCAGATCGCGGCGGCGGCGCCTGGCGAGGACCACGCGGCGTTCGGCGGCGGTCAGGCCGCCCCAGACGCCGTACGGTTCCGGTTGCAGGAGCGCGTGCTCGCGGCACTCGACCATGACCGGACAGCGCCCGCAGACGCGCTTCGCGGCCTCCTCGCGGGAGAGCCGGGCGGCGGTGGGTTCCTTGGACGGTGCGAAGAACAGGCCGGCCTCGTCGCGCCGGCACACCGCCTCGGTGTGCCAGGGTGCGTCTTGGTCCCTGTCCCGCACTGGCACCCGCTGGGCCGGAACGGCAGCGACCTGCAGGGACGAATGCGGCGGTTGCAGCACGGTCTACTCCTGACGACGGCTTCGCGAGCGAGCGACGATGCAGCAAGGCCTACCCGCTGTGCGCGCGCCTATGCACTGAGTTCCGAACCGCTGGTTCCGTCGGGACGGGCGCGCCCCCGGGGTGACGAGCGGTACTCCCCTCCGCTTCGCGTCCCGTCGGATCACGGCACCGCACCCGTCCCCACATCAGCTCTCGACGGTTCACGGCCGGGAAGGTGCCAACCGTCAACGGTCCAGATGCTTGCGCAGACTCCTGTCGACCTTGCGGTGCACGCGGTCCAGGATGTCCGCGACGAGCTTGCCGCGCTTGGGCCTGCCCTCGATGTTGCCGAGCACGGCCCAGCCGTCCACGTAGACGACGGGCGCTTCGGGGTCGGGTGAATCCAGTGTGTCCACCTCGAAGTTGCCGAGGACACCGCCGCCGGTGCCGCGCAGCGAGACGTTCTCCGGGACGCGCACCTCGACGTTGCCGAAGACCGAGACCGCCTTGATGACGACCTGCCGGTACTCGAATATCGCCTCGCTGAGGTCGATCTCGACGCTGCCGAAGACGGCGTACGCGTGGATACGGCGGCCCGCTCGCCAGCGGCCCTTGCGGACGGCGCCGCTGAAGACCGCGACCACGTTGTCGTCCGGGTCGTGCGGGATCGCGTCGGTGGGGCGGTTCGGGGCCGGGGTGTAGACGGGGCCGGCCCGGCGCTCGTGGGCGGCCGGCAGGTCCCGGATGAAGACCTCCAGCTCGCCCACCCTCTTGGCGTTCAGCACCCCCTCGACGCGCTCGGCGTGCTCGTCGGCGGTCAGGCGGCCCTCCGCGAGGGCCTCGCGCAGGATGTCGGCGATCCGGTCGCGGTCGGCGTCCGAGGCGCGGAGTTCGGCCGGGGGCGGCACCTGCGGTTCGGTGTGCTTCTGAAGGTCCACGGCAGCAGCGTACCCAAACGCGATAGATCGCGACTAGGGTTGTGGACAACCTTGACCCTGCCAACTGAGCCTTACCTCACAAGACCGCCGTCAGCGGCAGGTTCTACGCTGGTGGGCGCTGCCAATGGAGGCCAGCGGCCGTCTGTCGAGTGAGGAATGGGCGAGATGCCTGAGTTCGCGTACACCGATCTGCTCCCCATGGGAGAGGACTCCACCCCGTACCGGCTGGTGACCTCCGAGGGTGTCTCCACTTTCGAGGCCGACGGGCGGACGTTCCTCAAGGTCGAGCCTCAGGCGCTGCGCAAGCTCGCCGAGGAGGCCATCCACGACATCCAGCACTACCTGCGCCCGGCCCACCTGGCCCAGCTGCGCCGGATCATCGACGACCCCGAGGCGTCGAGCAACGACAAGTTCGTGGCGCTGGACCTGCTGAAGAACGCGAACATCGCGGCCGCGGGCGTGCTGCCCATGTGCCAGGACACCGGCACCGCGATCGTCATGGGCAAGCGCGGCCAGAACGTGCTCACGGAGGGCGGCGACGAGTCGGCCCTGTCCCGCGGCATCTACGACGCGTACCTGAACCTGAACCTGCGCTACTCGCAGATGGCCCCGCTCACCATGTGGGACGAGAAGAACACCGGCTCGAACCTGCCGGCGCAGATCGAGCTGTACGCGACGGACGGCGGCGCCTACAAGTTCCTGTTCATGGCGAAGGGCGGCGGCAGCGCCAACAAGTCCTTCCTCTACCAGGAGACGAAGGCCGTCCTGAACGAGTCCTCCATGATGAAGTTCCTGGAGGAGAAGATCCGTTCGCTGGGTACGGCCGCCTGCCCGCCGTACCACCTGGCGATCGTCGTCGGCGGCACGTCCGCCGAGTACGCGCTGAAGACCGCCAAGTACGCCTCCGCGCACTACTTGGACGAGATCCCCGCCGAGGGCTCGCCGCTCGGTCACGGCTTCCGGGACAAGGAGCTGGAGGAGAAGGTCTTCGAGCTGACCCAGAGGATCGGCATCGGGGCGCAGTTCGGCGGCAAGTACTTCTGCCACGACGTACGCGTGGTGCGCCTGCCGCGGCACGGCGCGTCCTGCCCGGTCGCCATCGCCGTGTCCTGCTCCGCCGACCGTCAGGCGGTCGCGAAGATCACCGCCGAGGGCGTCTTCCTGGAGCAGTTGGAGACCGACCCGGCGCGCTTCCTGCCGGAGACGACGGAGGAGCACCTGGAGAGCGAGGGTGACGTCGTCAAGATCGACCTGAACCAGCCGATGGACGACATCCTCGCCGAGCTGACCAAGTACCCCGTCAAGACCCGCCTCTCACTGACCGGTCCGCTGGTCGTGGCCCGCGACATCGCGCACGCCAAGATCAAGGAGCGGCTGGACGCGGGCGAGGAGATGCCGCAGTACCTGAAGGACCACCCCGTGTACTACGCGGGCCCCGCGAAGACCCCGGAGGGCTACGCGTCCGGTTCCTTCGGCCCGACGACGGCCGGCCGCATGGACTCCTACGTCGAGCAGTTCCAGGCCGCCGGCGGCTCCAAGGTGATGCTGGCCAAGGGCAACCGGTCCGCCCAGGTCACGAACGCGTGCGACACCCACGGCGGCTTCTACCTCGGCTCGATCGGCGGCCCCGCCGCCCGCCTCGCCCAGGACTGCATCAAGAAGGTCGAGATCGTCGAGTACGAGGAGCTCGGCATGGAGGCCGTCTGGAAGATCGAGGTCGAGGACTTCCCGGCGTTCATCGTCGTCGACGACAAGGGCAACGACTTCTTCCAGGACCCGGCGCCCGCGCCCACGTTCACGTCGATTCCGGTTCGGGGGCCTGGGCTGGCGTAGCGCCTGTGATGCGGCGGGGGATCTTTTCGCCCCCGCCGCCCCTTCCCGTCCCATCACCAGGGGCTCCGCCCCTTCGACCCCGCCAGGGCTCCGCTCCCGCACCTCCCCGGGACTGCGCCCCAGACCCATCGTCCTGAACGGCCTCGCCCTCAAGCGCCGGACGGGCTGAGCAGTGCCCGTGTCGGTCGGTCGGTCGGTCGGAGAACGGTGGGGCTCGTCGTCGCGACAACCCGGGTAGTGAAGATCATGCTGGCTGGGGAACCAGCAGGGGAATACGCCCTCGCGCGGCCATGCTCTCCTACCGGAGGTACGACGATGACGACGACTGCCGACGACGGCAACCAGCGCTACCGGATCGAGCACGACTCCATGGGTGAGGTGCGGGTGCCCGCCGATGCGAAGTGGCGGGCCCAGACGCAGCGGGCCGTGGAGAACTTCCCGATCTCCGGGCAGCGGATCGAACGAGCCCACATCGAGGCACTCGCCCGGATCAAGGGGGCCGCCGCCAAGGTCAACGCGAGTCTCGGCGTGCTGGACAAGGACATCGCCGAGGCCATCCAGGAGGCGGCCGAGGAGGTCGCCCGGGGGGACTGGGACGGGCATTTCCCGGTGGACGTGTTCCAGACCGGGTCCGGGACCTCGTCCAACATGAACACCAACGAGGTCATCGCCACGCTCGCCACCGAGCGGCTGGGCCGGGACGTACATCCCAACGATCACGTCAACGCGTCGCAGTCGTCCAACGACGTGTTCCCCTCGTCCATCCACATCGCCGCCACCGCCGCCGTCACCCGGGATCTCGTCCCGGCGCTCCAGCACCTCGCCGACTCCCTCGCCCGTAAGTCGGAGGAGTTCGCCGACGTCGTGAAGTCGGGGCGGACCCACCTCATGGACGCCACACCGGTGACGCTGGGGCAGGAGTTCGGGGGGTACGCGGCGCAGGTGCGGTACGGCGTCGAGCGGCTGCAGGCCTCTCTCCCGCGGCTTGCCGAGCTGCCGCTCGGGGGGACCGCCGTCGGGACCGGGATCAACACGCCCCCCGGCTTCTCCGCCGCCGTCATCGAAGAAGTCGCCCGCGCCACCGGGCTGCCGCTCACCGAGGCACGCGACCACTTCGAGGCGCAGGGTGCCCGGGACGGGATCGTGGAGACCAGCGGGCAGCTGCGGACCGTCGCCGTCGGGCTGACGAAGATCGCCAACGACCTGCGGTGGATGGCCTCCGGGCCGCGCACCGGGCTCGCCGAGATCAGTCTCCCCGACCTCCAGCCCGGGTCCTCGATCATGCCCGGCAAGGTCAATCCGGTGGTCCCGGAGGCCGTGCTCATGGTCTGCGCCCAGGTCGTCGGCAACGACGCGACCGTCGCCACGGCCGGAGCCGCCGGCAACTTCGAACTGAACGTGATGCTGCCCGTCATCGCGAAGAACGTCCTGGAGTCGATCCGGCTGCTCGCCAACGTGTCGAGGCTGCTCGCCGACCGGACCGTCGACGGGATCGTCGCGCACCGGGACCGGGCCCGCGAGTACGCCGAGTCGTCGCCCTCCGTGGTGACCCCGCTCAACAAGTACATCGGGTACGAAGAGGCCGCGAAGGTCGCCAAGAAGGCGCTGGCGGAGCGGAAGACCATCCGTCAGGTCGTCGAAGAGAACGGGTACGTGGAGCGTGGCGACCTCACGGCCGGGCAACTGGACGAGGCGTTGGATGTCCTGCGGATGACGCACCCGTAACCAATCGCGCACCTGTCGCGCTCCGCGCGTGAACCGTGACACGCGCCGCAGCGTCGTATGCCCATGGCACCTAATATCTGTGCATGGCAGACGGTGGAGCGGTGAGAGCCGACGTGGACGCGGGCGGGTCGGCGGTGTTCTGGGCGCCAGGGAGTCACATCCTGTGGCGTTACCGGGAGAACGGCGGCGCGCGGTTCCACATCGCGCGTCCCGTCACCGTCGTACGGGACGACAGTGAACTGCTCGCCGTGTGGATGGCTCCGGGCACCGAGTGTGTGAGGCCGGTGCTCGCGGACGGTACGCCCGTGCACGTCGAGCCGTTGGAGAGCCGCTACACCAAGCCGCGGTCCGTGCAGCGCGACCGGTGGTTCGGGACGGGTGTGCTGAAGCTCGCGCGGCCCGGTGAGCCGTGGTCGGTGTGGCTGTTCTGGGAACCGGGCTGGCGGTTCAAGAACTGGTACGTGAACCTGGAGGAGCCGCTGACGCGTTGGGTCGGCGGGGTGGACTCCGAGGATCACTTTCTCGACATCTCCGTCCATTCCGACCGCAGTTGGCGCTGGCTGGACGAGGACGAGTTCGCGCAGGCCCGGCGGGACGGGCTGATGGACGGCCAACAGGCACGGAAGGTGAGGGAGGCGGGCCGCTCCGTGGTGGAGGTGATCCGGGCCTGGGGGCCGCCGTTCTCGGAGGGCTGGCAGCACTGGCGCCCCGATCCGTCCTGGAGTGTCCCGGCCCTGCCGGAGGACTGGGATCGTACGCCCGCGCACATGTCGTCATGAGACCCTTGATGCGCCCCCGGGCAAGAAACGTAGGATCGTCCTCCGCAAGGGCGCGCAGTGGCAACCTCCGGGGCACGCGCTGGGCTTGACCGATCGTCACCGAGGGGCGGCAGGACGTGAGCGAGGGGTACGAGGGCAACACCGGTGCGGAGGGCGGCGTTTTTGCCGGTGGCACAGAAACAGCCTCTGACCACGCGGGAAATCCGTTCCTGGGACACGTATTCCGGGTATCGGGTTTTCGGCGGGACCAATTGCACGCGCGGCATTCAGCGCCGGACGGACGGATTCGACACGCGTGACGGAGCAGCCGACCTCCTTCGAACGCCCCCAGGCGGGCGTCGCCCCCGCGGATCCCCGCGGGGCGCTCCTGCGTACCTCGACGCCGTCGCCTCCGCACAGCGCCGATACGCCGTCGCACGCGCCCGGCGCCGGCGCCTTACCGGCACAGGCACGTGCCGGCGAGACGCCGCCCGCCTGTCCCGCCACGACGACATCGAGCGGTAAGGACACCAGAGCCGTAGGTACCGACCCCGAGCACTCCCAGCCCGCCGCCTCCGCGGAGCCCGACACGCACCGTCCGCGGCCCGTGCCCGAGGTGATCCCGGCCCAGCCGGGCGCCGAGAGCGCCACCAGCGCCGAGCGCCGTACCGGACAAGGGCTGCCGCCCGGCCGGCCCACACCGATGCGGCGGGACGGGGACCGGCTGCGGTTCGTGGGAGCCGCGACCCGGCGGATCGCCCGTGGCATCGACCTCGACGAGATCGTGATGGGGCTGTGCCGGGCGACCGTGCCGACCTTCTCCGACGCGATCCTCGTCTATCTGCGCGACCCGCTGCCGGTCGGCGACGAGCGGCCCACCGGGCCTCTGGTGCTGCGGCTGCGCCGGACCGACCGGATCCCGGAGGAGCGGGACACCGACGGCGGGTTCAGCTCCGCGCTCCAGGCCGAGCCGTCCGAGCTGGACACGCTCGGCACCGAACTGTGCGAGGTACGGCCCGGCAGCGCGCTCGCCGAGGTGCTGCGCGGGGTGCGTCCCGTCTTCACCGACACCGAGGACGTACGCGCCGCGCTGGCCGAACTCCTCGGCGACAACTCCGAGTTCGCCGTACCCGCCGGAGAGCGCGCGATCCTCGCCCCGCTGCGCGGCCGGCGCCGGGTGATCGGCGCCGCGCTGTTCCTGCGCCGCCCGGACCGCATCGCCTTCGAGCCGGACGACCTGCTGGTCGCCGCCCAGCTCGCCACGCACAGCGCCCTCGGCATCGACAAGGCGGTGCTGTACGGCCGTGAGGCGTACATCGCCGACGAACTGCAGCGCACCATGCTTCCGGAGACACTGCCGCGGCCCACGGGCGTGCGGCTGGCGTCCCGCTACCTCCCGGCGGCCGAGACCGCGCGGGTCGGCGGCGACTGGTACGACGCGATCCCGCTGCCGGGCAGTCGCGTGGCACTGGTGGTCGGTGACGTCATGGGGCACTCGATGACGTCCGCCGCGATCATGGGCCAGCTGCGGACCACCGCGCAGACCCTGGCCGGGCTCGACCTGCCGCCGCAGGAGGTCCTGCACCACCTCGACGAGCAGGCCCAGCGGCTCGGCACCGACCGCATGGCGACCTGCCTGTACGCCGTCTACGACCCGGTCGCGCACCGGATCACCATCGCCAACGCCGGCCATCCCCCGCCGGTCCTGCTGCACCTGGGCGGCCGCGCCGAGGTGCTGCGGGTGCCGCCGGGCGCGCCCATCGGGGTCGGCGGTGTCGACTTCGAGGCCGTGGAGCTGGACGCCCCGGCCGGAGCGACCCTGCTCCTGTACACCGACGGGCTCGTCGAGTCGCGTCTGCGGGACGTGTGGACCGGGATAGAGCAGCTGCGCGAGAAGCTCGCCGCCACCGCGCAGCTCACGGGACCCGACCATCCGCCGCCCCTCGAGGCGCTGTGCGACGAGGTCCTCGACATGCTCGGCCCGGGTGACCGGGACGACGACATCGCCCTGCTCGCCGCCCGTTTCGACGGGATCGCGCCGAGTGACGTGGCGTACTGGTTCCTGGAGCCGGAGGACGCGGCACCGGGCCGGGCCCGGCGGCTGGCCCGGCGGGCGCTCGCCCGCTGGGGCATGGAGGACATCACCGACTCCGTGGAGCTGCTGGTCAGCGAGGTCGTGACGAACGCCGTGCGCTACGCGACCCGGCCGATCACACTGCGGCTGCTGCGGACGGACGTGCTGCGCTGCGAGGTCGGGGACGATGTTCCGCAACTGCCGAGGCTCAGGCAGGCGCGTGCCACGGACGAGGGCGGTCGCGGGCTGTTCCTGGTGAACAAGGTGGCCAGGAGGTGGGGGGCGACCCGGCTCTCCACCGGCAAGGTGGTCTGGTTCGAGCTCGGGGTGCCGTCCGCTTCCTAGTAATGCCTCCTGGTACTGCCTTCCTGGTCGTCCGGCTTGGTCCGGACGGCCGCGGAAGCGGTACCGGCCGTTCCCCTGCTCGGGTGGCATATGCGGCGCCACCGCGCATGGCGCGTTGCGTGGTCGGATTCCGGAGCTTGGAATGACTCGCCGGCGCTCCCAAGATCCGGGCGCCCGCAGTCACCCCCAGGAGGATGCATGCCCTCTTCCACCGTCCGCCGCGCCGTGACCGTCGGCGCCCTGACCACCGCACTGACTCTCTCGCTGTCCGCGCAGGCCTCGGCGGATGCCGGCGACGAGGACATCGTGCGCGTCAAGTACACCGGCGTCACCGCACTCGACACGAGCCCCGATGTCATCGCTCCGGGCGACAGCTGGGTCACCTACCTGAGCCTGTACACCCCCAAGCACACGTTCGCCGGCGACGCCAGCTCGCGGTGCAGCGCCGTGGAGGCCCACGAGAACCGGGTGACCACCCAGTGCACGCGGGTGCTGCGTCTGAAGGACGGGGAGATCACCCTCCACGACCTGATCACCCGGGAGGGCAGGCAGCCCGTGACGGCCAAGACCGCCATCGCGGGCGGCACGGGCATCTACAACGACGCCGAAGGAGAGGGCTACATCACCCTGACGGGCGACAGCGTCCACTTCGACCTCCACGTCGATGACTGACCGGCGCACCGCGCCTGACCGGAATGACTCGCCCATGCTCCGGAACACCTGGGGCACCCTGTTCGGCCTGGAGGTTTCGTGATCAAATCGGCTGCCCGTGGCGTCGTCGTCACCGCCCTCACCACCGCGATCGCCCTTCTCCCGTCGTCGGCACAGGCCGAGGGGTCGGACAAGGACAACGAGATCGAGAGGGTGGAGCTGACGGGCGTCACCGCGTTCGACACCTCGCCCCAGCACATCCGGACCGGTGACCGCTGGCTGACCCGTCTGGAGCTCTACACCGAGAACACGGCGAAGAGCGAGAAGAAGAAGCCGAAGAACGAGAAGACGGCGAAGAAGTCGAGCCGGCAGCCGTTGCGCGCCGGTGACGGTGAGTCGGAGTGCAGCGCGATCCACGTCCGGCACCACGAGGTGACCACGCAGTGCACCCGTGTCCTGCGCCTGAAGAAGGGGACGCTGACGCTCAGCGACATGATCACCTACAACCCGCACCAGCCCGTGACGGCCAAGACCGCCATCATCGGCGGCACCGGCCATTACCGCTCCGCCTATGGTGACGGCTACATCACCCTGGACGGCGGGTACGTCCACCTGGAGCTCAACGTCGACGAATGACGCGGGCCCACCACGCCGGTGCGCAAGACGCTGTTCGCGTCCCGCACCGGCGTCTTTTTTGCCGCCCTTTTCGCCGCCCTCAGCCCTTCAGTCGCTCAGCCCTTCAGTCGCTTATGCCGGAGGTTTTCTCGATGAGCCGCGTGAAAACGATGAGGGCCCCCATTGCGGGAAGAAGGCCGGCCAGGGTCCACAGGACACAGAATCCCGCTGCCGCCCCGGTCATCATGGGCAGCACTCTCGGGGCATCCTCGGACACTCCGGCCACGACCAACAGGAAGACAGTGGACAGAATTCCCATGGCGATAATGGTGAAGAACGGCCACAAGTAATTGACGATGGGCAAGATACGCGCTTTTCTTGCCTTCTTCAGGAAGTTGTTGTCACAGGCTCGCGTGATCATCGCCAGGACGGCGAACACGGACCCGATGACGATACCCACCATGGAGACGGCGACTCCCAGCGCCTCCTCCATCGGCAGGTCGCCGTCGTGCCCCAGCCAGGCGCCCCCCGCCGCGCCGCATAACGCACTCAGCGGCTCGCCCCACCACCCGCTCCTCAGGCTCACGTGCACGAGCCTCACGAATTCCTTGAAGTACTTGTCCCCCAACGTGCGCCCACTGGGCTCCTCCGGGTGGGAGTCAAAAACTCTCGGGTCTTCCCCGTTCATGAAAGCCCCCACCCGTCGGCAGCCACTTTCACCGAGCCGCGGTCAAGCGGCTCGCTTCCCCGGCACCTCGCCCTCCCGCCGACTGCACAGGAGGTCGTCACCGTGGTTCCTACCTCTCCACTTCTATGACCGACCCGTACGCGTTCATGTCGCGTATGGCGTCGTACAGCGAAGCGCAGCGTTCGGGAGACTCCTGCCTCGATTCGGATCCTGAAACCCCGGTGGCGCGGTCGAGACGAGCGAGGGTGTTCTCCGGGTCCTGTGCGAGGCCGACGCTGAAGTCACGTGTGCCGACCTTGCATTCGGCGAGCTCTCGAAGAGAACTGTCCATGCTCGTGCCACCTTTCATGGTGCGCGCCGGACGGCGCCGCCGGGAAACAGGGTCAAAACATGGCACAACCATAGGCCGTTACCGCCGATCAGACCCTTCGGGGCGACATTCGAGTGAACTGTGGGTGAACACGCCGTGGCCGGGGGCCCTTCCCCGTCGCTACTGCCCGTCACCCGTGTCGATCGGGTCCTCCGGGATCTCCTCCGTCGGTGGCGTGGTCGTCGGCGTCGCCGATGGAGAGGTCGTCGGGGTCTGGCTCGGCGTCTCGGAGGGCGGCTTGGACGTCGGCGGTTCGGACGTCGGGGGCCTGGTCGTCGGTGCCTGGGTCGTCGGCTCCCGCGAGGGCGTCTGCGTCGGCCGCTGAGTGGGCGTCGGCTTCTTCGTCGGCTGGACCGCGGCGCCCTGGTCGGTGTCCAGGTCGAACTTGGAGTTCCTGGCCGAGATACCGAAGGTGTACGCCGCCCAGATCTGCGCCGGGAAGCCACCGCCGTTGACTCGCTCCTCGCCTCCGGCACCGTACATCTTGGTCTGCGCGCCGGTCTTGACGTCCTCGCCGAACAGGCCGACGGAGGTGACCAGGTCGGGCGTGTAGCCGGTGAACCAGGCCGACTTGTTGTCGTCGGAGGTGCCCGTCTTGCCGGCGACCGGCCGGCCGTCGCGCTCGGAGTTCTCGCGGACGGAGGTGCGGGCCGTGCCGTCGTCGATCACGCCGGTCAGGACCGAGGTGACGGTGTCGGCGGTCTCACGGCTGAGCACCTGGTCGCCGATCGGGTCGGGCAGCTCGACCGTGCGGGTGTTGTGCTCGGCCGACTTGAGGATGGTCGGGGTGACCTTCCTGCCGTGGTTGTCGAGGGTGGCGTAGACGCCGGCCATCTGCAGCGGGCTGGCGCCCATGGTGCCGAGGGTCTGCGCGGGCACCGCCTTGAGGTCGGCGGTGTCCATGCCGAGCTTGGCGGCCACCTCGAGGACGTTGTCCATGCCGACGTCGACGCCCAGCTGTGCGAAGACGGAGTTGATGGACTTGTTCATCGCGGTCTGGACGGTGACGTCGCCGTAGTTCCGGTCGTCCTCGTTCTCCGGCGAGAAGGCGATGTCGCTGCCCTCGACGGGACGCTTGCTGGTGCCGTCGTAGACCGTGCTCGCGGTGATCGGCTTGCCGTCCTGCGTCTTCGCGTTCTCCTCCAGCGCGGCGGCGAGGATCACCGGCTTGAACGTCGACGCGGGCTGGTAGTCGGCGCGGGTCGCGTTGCTGCGGAAGTGCTTGTAGTAGTCCTCACCGCCGTACAGCGCGAGTACCTTGCCCGTCTTGGGGTCGACGGACACCGCGCCGGCCTGGATGTTCTTGTCGACCGACCGCTTCTCGGGGTCGAGCTTGCTGGTCAGCTGGGTCTTGGCCGCCTTCTCCAGCTGGGCCTGCTTCTTCTTGTCGATGTTCAGGGTGATGGTCCAGCCCTGGTTGTCGACCTGTGCCTCGGCCTCGTCCCGCGAGATGCCCTGCTCCCGCATGAGCTGGTCCTCGAGCTGCCGGTTGGCGAGGTCGACCAGGTAGCCCTTCTGCCCGTCCAGACCGGGGGCGCCCTTCGGTTCCTTCGGCTTCGGGAACGTCATGGCGTCGCGCTTGGCCTTGCTCAGCCAGCCCTCCTCGACCATGTTGTCCAGGACGTAGTTCCAGCGCTCCGTCACCAGCTTCCTGCCGGTGTCGCTGGCGGCCGACCAGTCGTACTGGCTGGGGGCTTGGAGCAGTGCGGCGAGGTAGGCACCCTGCTCGACCTTGAGGTCCTTGGCGTCGACGCGGTAGTAGGCCTGGGCTGCGGCCTGGATGCCGTAGGCGCTGCGGCCGTAGTAGCTGGTGTTGATGTAGCCCGCGAGGATGTCGTCCTTGGACGTCGTGCGGTCCACCTTCAGCGAGATGACCAGTTCCTTCAGCTTGCGCGTGACGGTCTGGTCCTGGTTCAGGTAGTAGTTCTTGACGTACTGCTGGGTGATCGTCGAGCCACCCTGCTTGCCCTTGCCGGACAGCGTGTTGATCAGGCCGCGGGCAGTGCCCTTGAGGTCGACGCCGGCGTCCGTGTAGAAGGTCTTGTTCTCCGCCGCGACGAAGGTGTACTGGACGGGCTTGGGGACGTCGGCGAGATCCACGATCTCGCGGTTGGTCTCGCCCTTGCGGGTCAGGATCGAGCCGTCGCTGTACTTGTAGACGTTGCTCTGCTGCTGGGCGGCCGCGTTGCCCTTGGGGATGCCCACCATCATGTACAGCGCGATGAACGATCCGATGCCGAGCAGGCACAGTCCGAAAAAGGTGCCGAGGATCTTCTTCCAGGTGAAGAGCCTGCGTATGACGCTCTTCCCGGACTCGCCGCCCGCGGCGGCCGACGAACGGCGGCTCTTGGGCGCCGCGCGGCGACCACCGCGCTGCCGCGCTCGTCTCTCTTCCGCTCGTCCCATGAGTCCGCTCGCTCCGCTTCCTTCTCGGCTGTCACACAGGTTCGTGGCCCGGGTCAGCTCAGCAAGCTAACACCGCCGTATGTGACAAAGGGCCCTCGATCCGGTCTTTTACGGACGTGACAATCAGCACCTGCGTCCATGGAACCTGACTCCCGAAAGCGCTTCATGGTTGCCGCGGCGGGGTAAAGTGATATCACTTAGCTATACGTACGTCTTACGAGAACGGGGGGACCACATGTCCACGCACGACTCCACACCCACCGCCGACCTACCCCGGATGCCCGCCCCACGCGTGCGGGAGTTCGCCGCGCACAGCATCGGCGGCGCGCTCGCCCTGCTGCTGGGCCTGGTGGGCCTGTTGCTGGGCATCGGGCTGGTCGTGGGCGCTTCGGCGGAAGCCGCGGGCGGCGCCAAGGCCGCCCTGATCATCCTCGGCATCCTGATCGGCCTCGCCGCCTTCATCGCCATGTGCGGCCTGAACACGGTCGCGCCGGGCGAGGCCCGGGTGGTCCAGCTCTTCGGGCGCTACCGGGGGACGATCCGCGAGGACGGGCTGCGCTGGGTGAACCCGTTCACCTCCCGCGAGAAGATCTCCACCCGCGTCCGCAACCACGAGACGGCCGTTCTCAAGGTCAACGACGCCTACGGCAACCCGATCGAGCTCGCCGCGGTCGTGGTGTGGCGGGTCGAGGACACCGCGCAGGCCACCTTCGAGGTGGACGACTTCCTGGAGTTCGTCTCCACCCAGACCGAGGCGGCGGTACGGCACATCGCCATCGAGTACCCGTACGACGCCCACGAGGAGGACGGCCTCTCGCTGCGCGGCAACGCCGAGGAGATCACCGAGAAGCTGGCCGTCGAACTGCACGCGCGCGTGGAGGCGGCCGGCGTCTCCATCATCGAGTCCCGCTTCACGCACCTCGCGTACGCCCCCGAGATCGCCTCGGCGATGCTCCAGCGGCAGCAGGCCGGGGCGGTCGTCGCGGCGCGGCGGGAAATCGTGGACGGAGCGGTGGGCATGGTCGAGGCGGCGCTCGCCCGGATCTCCGAGCGGGGCATCGTGGAGCTGGACGACGAACGGAGGGCGGCGATGGTGTCCAACCTGATGGTGGTGCTGTGCGGCGACCGGGCACCGCAGCCGGTCCTGAACACGGGGACCCTCTACCAGTGACGGATCCCTCCGAGGGGCAGGCCCCTCAGCGTCGGCCGCAGCAGCGCAAGCAGGTGCTGCTGCGGCTGGACCCCGCGGTGTACGAGGCGCTCGCCCGGTGGGCCGGGGACGAGCTGCGGTCGGCGAACGCGCAGATCGAGTTCCTGTTGCGGAAGGCGCTGGCCGACGCGGGGCGGCTGCCGAGGGAGACCGGCCCCCTGCCCCGCCGGGGGCGTCCGCCCGGGGGTTCGGGGCCTGTCGCAGAACCGTGACAATCGGCTCCCACCTGCACGGTCGTACGGTCCGCGGTGGACTACACACTCAAGGTATACATGAGGGGTATACACCCCATGTACAGTCCTCCCCATGTCCATCGGTCACACCCTCCTGGGACTCCTGGAGTCCGGCCCCCGTCACGGTTACGACCTGAAACGGGCCTTCGACGAGAAGTTCGGTCACGACCGGCCGCTGCACTACGGCCAGGTCTACTCGACGATGTCCCGCCTGCTGAAGAACGGGCTCGTCGAGGTCGACGGGGTCGAACCCGGCGACGGGCCGGAGCGGAAGCGGTACGCCATCACCGAGGCCGGCGTCACCGACGTACAGCGGTGGCTCGCGACCCCGGAGAAGCCGGAGCCGTACCTCCAGTCCACGCTGTACACCAAGGTCGTCCTCGCGCTGCTCACCCGGCGCGACGCGGGCGACATCCTCGACACCCAGCGCGCCGAGCACCTGCGCATGATGCGGATCCTCACCGACCGCAAGCGCAAGGGCGACCTGGCCGACCAGCTGATCTGCGACCACGCGCTGTTCCACCTGGAAGCCGACCTGCGCTGGCTGGAGCTGACGGCCGCGCGGCTGGAGAAGCTCGCCGAGGTGGTGGCCAAATGAGCGCGCCCGCAGGCTCCCTGCTCGCGGCCGACGAGCTGCGCAAGGCCTACGGGCCGACCGTCGCGCTCGACGGCGCCGAGTTCTCCGTCCACGCCGGTGAGATCGTCGCCGTGATGGGCCCGTCCGGGTCCGGCAAGTCGACGCTGCTGCACTGTCTCGCCGGGATCGTGCCGCCCGACTCCGGGTCGATCACGTACAACGGGCACGAGATGGCCACCATGAACGACGCCCAGCGCAGTGCGCTCCGGCGCAGCGAGTTCGGGTTCGTCTTCCAGTTCGGGCAGCTGGTTCCCGAGTTGACCTGCGTGGAGAACGTCGCCCTGCCGCTCAGGCTGAACGGCGCCTCCCGCAAGGCGGCCGAGCAGGCCGCCCTGTCCTGGATGGAGCGGCTGGAGGTCGACGACCTGCGCAAGAAGCGGCCCGGTGAGGTGTCCGGCGGGCAGGGGCAGCGGGTCGCCGTCGCCCGTGCCCTCGTCACCAACCCGCGCGTGCTGTTCGCCGACGAGCCGACCGGCGCGCTCGACTCCCTCAACGGCGAGCGCGTGATGGAACTGCTTACCGACGCCGCCCGGTCCACCAACGCCGCCGTCGTGCTGGTCACGCACGAGGCACGGGTGGCCGCCTACTCCGACCGCGAGATCGTCGTACGGGACGGCAAGTCCCGGGACATGGAGCGGGTCGTATGAGCGTGCGGCAGTGGTGGCGGGACCTGGCCATGGGGGTCAGGTTCGCCTTCGCCGGCGGGCGCGAGGGGTGGATGCGGGCGCTGCTGACGGCCGTCGGGGTGGGGCTCGGGGTGGCGTTGCTGCTGCTGACGACCGCGCTGCCGAACGCGCTGGCCGTCCGGGACGACCGGGAGGCCGCCCGCAACGACCTCTACTACGGCGACACCGACACCAAGGTGTCCAGGTCGGACCACTCCCTCCTGATCGACAACGCCGGTACGACCTTCCGCGACAAGGACGTCCGGGGGCGGGAGCTGGAGCCGGAGGGACCGCGGGCGCCGCTGCCGCCGGGGGTGGAGAAGTTCCCGGCGAAGGGCGAGATGGTGGTCTCCCCCGCGCTGAAGGACCTCCTGGAGTCCGGCTCCGGGAAGCTGCTGCGGGAGCGGCTGCCGCAGCGGATCGTCGGCACGATCGGGGAGAGCGGGCTGATCGGCTCGGCCGAGCTCGCCTTCTACCGCGGCGGCCAGGGCCTCGCCGAAGAGCTCGGCGGAGGCGGGGTGGCGCGGATCGAGCGGTTCGGGCTCTCCCAGGAGACGTCCGAGGAGATGGACCCCGTCCTGCTCCTGCTGATCCTCGTCGTCTTCGTGGTCCTGCTGATGCCGGTCGCCGTCTTCATCGCCGCGGCCGTGCGCTTCGGCGGCGAGCGGCGCGACCGGCGGCTCGCGGCGCTCAGGCTGGTGGGCTCCGACAGCCGGTCCACCCGGCGGATCGCCGCCGGCGAGGCGCTCGCGGGCGCGGTGCTCGGGCTGGTGTTCGGAGCGGGCTTCTTCCTGATCGGCCGTGAAGTGGCGGGCTCGGTCGAGGTCTTCGACATCAGCGTGTTCCCGAGTTACCTCAACCCCTCCCCCGCGCTCGCCCTGCTCGTCGGCCTCGCGGTGCCGGCGGCCGCCGTGCTGGTCACGCTGTTCGCGCTGCGCCGTGTGGTGATCGAGCCGCTCGGTGTGGTGCGTACGGCGAAGCCCACGCGGCGCCGGCTGTGGTGGCGGCTGCTGCTGCCGCTGGCCGGGCTCGCGATGCTCTACCCGATGGTCGGACAGGGCCGCGACGAGGGCGACTTCAACCAGTACCTCGTCACCGGCGGGGTCGTCCTCCTGCTCGTCGGCGTGACCGCGCTGCTGCCGTGGATCGTCGAGGCGGTCGTCGGCCGGCTCGGTGGGGGCGGCGTGGCCTGGCAACTGGCTGTACGCAGGCTCCAGTTGAGCAGCGGTACGGCGGCCCGCATGGTCAACGGCATCGCGGTGGCGGTGGCCGGGGCGATCGCGCTGCAGATGCTGTTCGCCGGGGTGGAGAACGACTACACGGAAGACACCGGCTACGACGTCTCGCTGGCGCAGATGCAGGTGTCGCTGAGGGACGGGGAACCGCTCGGCCCCTCCGCCGAGAAGTTCCGGCGGACCCAGGGCGTGCGCCAGGTCTACGCGTACTCCGAGGGACACGTCGGCGAGCGGCGCACGGATCCGCTCCTCGGCACCCAGGTGACCGTCGCGGACTGCGCGTCACTGCGGGAGGTGGCCACGCTGCCCTCGTGCCGGGACGGCGACACGTTCTTCGTACGGGGTGCCGACTACGACACCGACACGCTGAAGCTGGCGAAGGCCGGACACACGCTGTACCTCGACCCGTCCTTCGAGGGCGACGCGAAGAGCTCGGAGGTGCCCTGGGTGGTCCCGTCGGGCGTGAAGCAGGCGCAGACCCGCCTGGACCCGACCGGGTCGGAGCGGGGCGGCTTCCTGATCACTCCGAAGGCGCTGCCGGACGCGGCCGGCGAGGCCCTGGACGGACAGCTCTACCTCAAGCTCGACGAGTCCGTGCCGGACGTCCACGACCTGGTGCGCAACACGGCGGCGACCATCGACCCGTCGAGGGAGCCCATGGTCTGGCGGTCGGACCAGCAGGCCGACGGCTACACCGCCATCCGCACCGGCCTGTTCGTCGGCGCAGCCTGCGTGCTCGCCCTCATCGGCGCGAGCATCCTGGTCTCCCAGCTGGAGCAGCTGCGCGAGCGCAAGAAGCTGTTGTCGGCCCTGGTCGCCTTCGGTACCCGGCGGCGCACACTGAGTCTGTCGGTGATGTGGCAGACGGCCATCCCGATCGCGCTGGGTCTGCTGCTGGCCACGGTGGTGGGGCTGACGCTGGGGGCGGTCCTGCTGCGGATGACGAGCACGACCGTACGCGTGGACTGGCCGAGCGTGCTGTCGATGGCCGGCGTCGGTGCGGCGGTCGTCCTGGTGGTGACGCTGCTCAGCCTGCCGCCGCTGCTGAGGCTGATGCGGCCGGACGGGCTGCGGACGGAGTAGCGGCAGCGGGGCCCTCCGGTTTCCCGGAGGGCCCCGCTGTTCTCCTCACCCGGTCGCAGTGGTCGCCTGTCCGGTGAGGATCGCGTCGATACGGCGCAGGGCCGGCTGGGTCGCGCGGTGGAGCTGGTCCACGTCGGTCCCCTCGTCGGCGACGACGACCATCAGCGCGGTCTCGCCGACGGCGTAGACGGCCGCGCAGCCGTGGCTGCCGTACGTCACCGTCCGGGACAGCGCGCCGCGCCCCGTCGCCTCGGCGGTACGGCGGGCGAGACCGAGACCTGCCGCGGCGAGCGCGGCGATGCCCTCGGGCTCGATGGAGTCGGCGGTGTCGGCGGTGTCGACTGCGATCAGCAGTCCGTCGGCGGCGGCTACGGCGGTGTCGGTGATCCCGGCGACCTGCTCGCGCAGGCCGCGCATTTCCAGCGCGAGGGCTTCGTGATCCATGTATCCCACTCCCCTAGTTCTGTCCGGCGTCCCGCGGCGCACCGGTACGGCCATCGGGGCCGTGCCCGGTCAGGGTCGTGGGAGCAGCCGGCGGCCCGGCATCGCGTGGCGCTGAGGGGCAAGGTGTATCAGGCCGGGCGCATATTCTGGACGCGGTCTCCCAAGCTGTCCACGACTGACGGAAGTTGAGGCTTCCGCCTCACCAACTGCCTTTGTCAGTCGCCCGTTTGCACGATTACGACACACGGCAGCCGCTGACGGACCACGAGTGCGCGTTCTCCGCGTACGGCGGCGTCCGGGACCCGGGCCGCGAGCTATGCCGGCGGGGGCGTTTCGGTCGGGTCCGACCCCATCGCCGTGGCGCCCCTGGGACGCGGCGACTGTTTCAGCGCGACCTCATGGGAGTACGACCGCAGATAGCCGACCACCGTGTTCGCCACCGCCACCAGCGGCACCGCCACCACCGCCCCTCCGATGCCTGCGATCATCCCGCCCGCGGCGACCGACAGGACCACCGCCAGCGGATGCACCCGCACCGCGCGGCCCAGGATGAACGGCTGGAGGATGTGGCCCTCGATCTGCTGGACCGCCAGGACCACCACCAACACCATGACCGCCGTGAAGACGCCCTGCGTCACCAGCGCGACGACCACCGCCAGCGCGCCGGACATGACCGCGCCCACGAGGGGGATGAAGGCGAACAGGAAGATGAAGACGGCGAGCGGGACGGCCATCGGGACATCGAGGAAGTAGATGCCCAGGCCGATGAAGATGGCGTCGATCAGGGCCACTATCACCGTGCCGCGGACGTACGCCGTCAGCGTCCGCCAGGCCCGCGGGCCCGCACCCGCCACGCCCGGCCGGGCCGCCGCCGGCACCAGCTTCAGCGTCCACTCCCAGATGCGCCGGCCGTCGTACAGCAGGAACAGCGTCGAGAAGGCCGCCAGCAGTATGCCGGTCAGCGCCTCGACCACGACCGTCACGCCCTCCAGACCGGCCGAGGTGATCTGGTCGGTGTTCGCGCCGACCGCTTCGCGCAGGTTCTCGGCGATGTCGTTGATCTGCTTGTCGGTGACGTGGAAGGGGCTGTTGAGCAGCCACTTGCGCAGCTCGTCGATGCCGTCCTGGATCTGGTCGGAGAGGTTGTCGATGTTCTCCATGACCTGCCAGGTCACGAACCAGCCGATGAGGCCCATCACGACGAACCCGAGGATCGCGGTGAGGGCGGTGGCGAGCCCGCGCGGGAAGCCGAGCCGCCGCAGCCGTTCCACGGTCGGCTGGAGCAGGGCCGTGATGAGCAGTGCCGCCACGAAGGCCAGCACCACGAGCTGTACGGCGCTGATGATCCGCATGAGGACCCAGACCGTGCCCGCGAGGACGAGCAGCCGCCAGCCGGCCTCGGCGGCGACGCGCACCCCCCAGGGCACGGCCAGCGCGGGATCCGGGCGGTCCACCACGACCACCGGCACGGGGTCCGTGGGCGGCGGGAGGTGGTCGCCGGGCAGGTCCCGCTCCTCCGCCTCCGCGTGCTCCCGCTCCGCCTCGGCCCGGCGCTCGCCGAACCGCTCACCCATGTCGGTCAGTCTGGCGCCGAGCCGTCCGAGCCACCCAGGCACTCGTGACATGATCCGTCCCTCTCCCCCGTCCGTCCCCACCACTCCCCCTGGCGTCGTCGGCACCGACCGTACATGGCGAAAGCCCCTCCCCCTAGGACGGGGAGGGGCTGCGCCGGGTTGAGCCGGTGTCGGCTAGTACCAGTGGTTGGCCTGCCAGAACGACCAGGCCTCACAGGGGCTGCCGTAGCGGCTGTCCATGTAGTTGAGGCCCCACTTGATCTGGGTGGCCGGGTTGGTCTGCCAGTCGGAGCCGACCGACGACATCTTGGAACCCGGCAGGGCCTGGAAGAGACCGTAGGCACCGGAGGAGGGGTTGACGGCCCGGTAGTTCCAGGTGGACTCGTGGTCCACGATGTTGCTGAAGCACTGCCACTGGCCGCTCGGCACCATCGCCTGCGCCATCGCCTGGATCTGCGCGATGGTGTAGGAGTTCTGGACGGGGAAGCTGGAGGAGTCCCGGCTGGCCTTGGTCTTCGCCTCGGCGCGTTCCTTGGCCTCCTGGGCAGCCTTCTCGGCGGCTTCCTTCTTCTCGATCGCGGTCTGGGCGGCAGCCTTGCGGGCCGCTTCCTCCGCCACCTTCTTGGCGCTCGCGTCCGCGGCGATGGCCTGTACGTCCGCCTGCTGTGTCAGGGAGGCGGTCTGCACCTGGGCCTGCTGACCCGCGGGGATGTCTGCGAGGAGCGTCGAGTCGGCTGCCGTCACCTCGGCGTCGTTGTTCTGCGCGGTGCTGCCCGAGGCAACTCCAACAACGCTTCCGACAGCGGTGACCGCCGTGGCAGAGGCCACTGCGAATCCCCGGACCGAAATCGGGCTCACACGGTTTCCTTCCAGCATCGCCCGCTTCGGTGACCCTGGCGGACGCAATCGTGCCCCTTGCACTGGCCTCCCAACTGCGGGTCACGGAGGCGCGGACCCGGCGGGGCAACTCCCCAAGGGGAGCGCCATGTGGAGACGCGGGCGGCATACGGCGACGGTATGGAGTTGACGTGGTCCTACTGTGGTGCCGTACCGCTGGGGGTACAGGTGTGCCGTATGCGGGGCCTGACAGGAGTGAGACTCTGCCGTAACCGGACGCCGCAAGGCAATTCTGTGTTGCGTGTGAAAGCTCACATGCCGTTTGGGCCTGGGGATATCGGAAAACTCCACACGCGAAGGCGCCGCCCGGCTAGGCTCACTGCCTTTCCGAACGGCGCCAACTGCTGCGAAACCACCCCGAGATGGGGCGTGAAGGTCAGATGTGCCCGTCCTCCAGCATTTCGGTCACAAGGGCGGCGATCTGGGACCTCTCGGATCGCGTCAGCGTGACATGGGCGAAGAGCGGATGCCCCTTCAGTTTCTCGACGACGGCGACGACACCGTCGTAGCGGCCGACTCGCAGATTGTCCCTTTGTGCCACATCGTGGGTCAGAACGACCCGCGAATTCGCGCCGATCCGGGACAGAACGGTCAGCAGGACGTTCCGTTCCAGCGACTGCGCCTCGTCCACGATCACGAACGCGTCGTGCAGGGAGCGGCCGCGGATGTGGGTGAGAGGGAGTACCTCCAGCATCCCGCGTGCGGTGATCTCCTCGATGACCTCGCGGCTGGTGACCGCGGACAGCGTGTCGAAGACCGCCTGTGCCCAGGGGCTCATCTTCTCGGACTCGGAGCCGGGCAGATAGCCGAGCTCCTGCCCGCCCACCGCGTACAGCGGCCGGAAGACCATCACCTTCTTGTGCTGACGGCGCTCCAGGACCGCCTCGAGCCCCGCGCACAGCGCGAGCGCCGACTTGCCGGTGCCGGCCCGGCCGCCCATGGACACGATCCCGACGTCCGGGTCGAGGAGCAGGTCGAGCGCGATGCGCTGCTCGGCGCTCCTGCCCTTGATGCCGAAGACCTCGCGGTCCCCGCGCACCACCCGGATGTTGCCCTCGGGCGTGACCCGGCCGAGCGCCTTGCCGCGCTCGGACTGGATGGTCAGACCGGTGTGCACGGGCAGGTCCGCGGCCTCGGGGACGTAGACCTGTCCCTCCTCGAAGAGGATGTCCACCTGCTCGCCGGGCAGGGTCAGTTCGGACATTCCGGTCCAGCCGGAGGAGTCCGTGATGGCGAGCTCGGCGCGGTACTCCTCGGCGAGGAGCCCGACGGACGAGGCCTTGATCCTGAGTGGGAGGTCCTTCGACACGACTGTGACGTCGAACCCCTCGGCCTGCAGGTTGCGGGCGACCGCGAGGATGCGGGAGTCGTTGTCCCCGAGGCGGTAGCCGCTTGGCAGCACGCTCGGGTCCGAGTGGTTGAGCTCGACACGGAGGGTCCCGCCGAGGTCCCCGATGGGGATGGGGGCATCGAGGCGGCCGTGCCGGACCCGGAACTCGTCGAGCAGGCGCAGTGCCTGCCGGGCGAAGTAGCCGAGTTCGGGATGGTGCCGCTTGGCCTCCAGCTCCGTCACCACGACGATCGGCAGCACGACTTCATGCTCGTCGAAGCGGTTCAGGGCGTGCGGGTCGGCCAGCAGGACGCTGGTGTCGAGAACATAAGTGCGCCGGTCTGGCTTGGGGCGCTTTGTGCTGGTCACCACGGAAGGACGTACCCCCTCGGATGAGGTCGGGGAGCGACGGAGTGGAGCTGGACCGGTCGTCGGCCGCCCTGCACGGGCCGAGAACCGGCCCTCCGCGTCGTCGTCCGCGCTGTGACCGCACGGTCGGGCTGGTGCAAAGGGCCTCCCGGGCGGACGGCCCCGTGCCGTCCGCTGAGATACGACACCCGTGGTTCGGGCGTCGACCTGCTTGGCTTATGCCCTCGAACATGCGCCGCCATGCCAGTGCATATGACGGCGCGCTGGTGAACTCCTTGTTACTTCCGCCCCAAACGGGGTATACGGACGCCCTTCGGCGAGGCGCGCGCCTCAGCCGCCGTAACGCCGGTGGCGTGCCGCGTAGTCACGCAGGGCACGCAGGAAGTCGACCTTGCGGAAGGCCGGCCAGAAGACCTCACAGAAGTAGTACTCCGAGTGGGCCGTCTGCCACAGCATGAATCCGGACAGCCGCTGTTCGCCGCTGGTACGGATCACCAGGTCGGGGTCGGGCTGGTCGCCGGTGTAGAGGTGGCGGCCGATCATGTCGACGTCGACGGACTCGGCGAGGTCCGCCATCGAGGTGCCCTTGTCGGCGGCGTCGAGGATCATCGAGCGGACCGCGTCGGCGATCTCCTGACGGCCGCCGTAGCCGATGGCGACGTTGACCAGTATTCCGTCGACCTTCTCGGTGACCTCCTCGGCCTCCTTGATGGTGCGCTGCATCCCCTCCGGCAGCAGGTCGAGCGTGCCGACGTGGTGGACACGCCAGCGGCCGTCGGCGGCGAGCGAGCGGACGACGTCCTCGATGATCCCGAAGAGCGGGACGAGCTCTTCCTGTGGCCGGTCGAAGTTGTCCGTGGAGAACAGCCAGAGGGTGACGACCTCGACGTCCGTCTCGGTGCACCAGCCGAGGAACTCCTCGATCTTGTCGGCACCCGCTCGGTGACCCTGGGCTGTGGTGGAACCCGCGGCCTTCGCCCAGCGCCGGTTGCCGTCCATGACGACGCCGATGTGCTTGGGCACCTGGGCGTGGTCCAGGTGACCTTCCACCCGGCGTGCGTACAGCCTGACGAGCAGGCTGCGCAGCTTGTCGCGCAGGTTCACGTGTTTGTCAGCCCCTCCGTACGGTGGCGGTCCCCGCGGAGCGAAGGGTATCGCGGGCGCGTGGTCCGGGTTGCGGGCGGGTTCGGGCGCCACCTCGGGGAGCGCTTGCGCCCTTGAGAGACGCGCGGTGGTCCGTCACCTCCGTACGGGTGCCCCGTCCGGACAAAGAAAACGGGCCGGTCCGTGGGGGGGAGACGGACCGGCCCGAGGGGGGGTTTCCACCATAACCCTTCGTAAGTGATGCTGCGTGCATCGGCGTGCCATCACTACTCTCCGGAGTCGGGCGGCGACGGCCAGATGGCCGTTCTGAGGCCTCTCCGGGGCGGGTTCGTGGCCGGAATCCAGCGGATTCTCAGGGGAATCGGGCGGGATCCGGGGAGATCCGGGAGGTTCCGTGTGCATCCCTCTTCCGGGTGACACCCGGACGCGCGCGCCTTTGACGCGGTACCGCGCAGCCCCCTCCACTGCGCGGCACCGCCCGCGCAACTTTGCTCACGCGAATTAACCTTGGTCTGAACTTACTGGAGACTCGGGGCCTGATGCGAGTCGCCTGCGATAACAAAGCGGGAACCGTGTGGAGCCATGGATACACGGCGGCGACACCACCCGATCGCCCGTTTCCGGAGAACCAGGGCTCGACAGCTAGGACAGGATCTGACCTCGTCACGCCCTACCGTCGACCCATGACCGTGACGATCACGTGGGACCAGGCCAGTGCCCGGCGGCTCGAACGACAGTTCCTGACCACTCCCGCAGAGAGGGGCACTCCGACCGCCGACATCGTCGGCGCGATGCTCGCCGCGCACGCGCAGGTGCTGTCCGCGGCGGAGGTGTCGGTGGGGGTGCGGGGCACGGGGACCACCCGGGCGGACGTACGGGCGGCGCTGTGGGAGGACCGTTCCCTGGTGAAGACGCACGGTCCGCGCGGGACCGTCCATCTGCTCACCCTGCGTGAGCTGCCGCTGTGGAGCGCCGCGCTGCCGGCCGTGCCGTCCGGCGCGAGCCCCTTCGCGCCGGACGTCCGGGTCACCGAGGAGCAGGCCGGGCAGATCGTGGCGGCGATCGGGGACGCCCTGGACGGCGTGTACCTGACCGTCGACGAACTGACCGAGGAGATCGTCGCCCGTACCGGCTCCTGGGCCGGCGACCCGGTGATGCCCGCCTTCCAGGACCTGTGGCCGCGCTGGCGGCAGGTGCTGCACCGGGCCGGGCAGTCCGGCGCCCTGTGCTTCGGCCCGAGCCGGGGCCGCAAGGTGACGTACACCCGCCCGCCGCAGTTCGACCCGCTGCCGCCCCGGGACGCGGTGCGTGAACTCGTACGGCGATACCTGCGCGCCTACGGCCCCTCGACACCGGCGTACTTCGCCAAGTGGCTCGCCGCGCCGGTCGGCTGGGCCGACGGCCTGTTCAGGGAGCTTGCCAAGTCGGGCGCGATCGAGGACGTCGTCTTCGAGGGCGCACCGGCGTGGGTGGCGGCCGGCGACACCGCCTTCCCCGACGGGCCGGCCCGGGGCGTGCGGCTGCTGCCCTACTTCGACGCCTACGGCATCGCCGCGCAGCCCCGTGAGCTGCTGTTCCCCGGGGCCGCGTACCGGCGGGCACTGGCGGGCGGGCAGGCCGGGAACCATCCCGTGCTGCTCGTCGACGGTGTGGTGGCGGGTGTGTGGCACCAGCGGCGCCAGGGACGCCGCACGACCGTCACCGTGGAGCCGCTGCGGCGCCTGACGGCGCGGCAGGAGCGGGAGTTGGGGGAGCAGGCGGAACGGGTGGGCGACGTGCTGGAAGCGCGGGCGGAGCTGGTGATCGGGGAGGTGACGGTGGGGCCACACGCGTGAGCACGCGCGGTGGGCGTGCGTGAGGCTTCACGGCTTCGGCTTGCGGGCGTCGAAGAGGTGCCGGGCGCTGTGGGCGACGAAGGGGCCCTCTGACTCGATCTGCTCGTGCAGGGCGCGCAGTTGGGGCTCATAGGCCTCGACGGTGAAGTCGGGGACCATCCACACGACCTTGCGCAGGAAGTGGACGACGGCGGCGATGTCACGGAACTCCATACGGAGGCGCTCCGCACGCAGGTCGACGATCTCCAGTCCCGCGGCCTCCGCGTCGGCGCGTTCGCGGTCGGGATGACGGCCACTGCGCTGTTCCTGCGACAAGGGACCGAGGAAGTACTCGACGAGCTCGAACACACTGGTGGGCCCGACGTGTTGGGCGAAGTAGGTGCCGCCGGGCTCCAGAACACGGGCGATCTCCGGCCAGTTGGGACTGACGGGGTGACGGCTCACCACGAGATCGAAGGCCGCGTCCCCGAAGGGCAGTGGCGCGTCGTCCGGCGAGGCGACGACGGCCACTCCGCGCGGGCGGAGCAGGGCGGTGGCCTTGGCCACGTTCGGCGGCCAGCCCTCGGTCGCGACGGTGAGCGCGGGCGCCTTCGGTGCGGCGGCGCCGAGGGCGAAGTCCAGGACCTCCCCTCCGCCGGTCTGGAGGTCCAGCACGGCCGTCGCGGCGGCCAGCCGGTCCGCCATCGAGCGCGCGTAGCCCCAGGAGGGCCGCGCCTCGGTGGCCCGCCCTTCGAACCAGGAGAAGTCCCACCCCTCGGTGGGGACGGCGGCGCCCTCGGCGACGAGCTCCTCGAAGCCGCGTCGCTCCTGCTCCCCCGGGCCGTGTTCCGTCGTGCCCCTCTGCTCTGCCATGGGGTGATCGTCGCAGGGCGTTGTCAGTGGGCGCTGCTAATTTTTACGACATGACGAGCCAGGACGTTCAGGGCGTAACAGGCACTTCAGGCATGCCGTATGCGGGCGGGGAGAAGGAGACGCTGCGCGCGAGCCTGGACCGCCACCGGGACGCGGTGCTGTGGAAACTGGAGGGACTTGACCACGAGCAGCTGCGCCGGCCGATGACCCCGTCCGGCACGAACCTGCTCGGACTGCTGAAGCACCTCGGATCGGTGGAGTACGGCTGGTTCGTGCAGGCCTTCGGCGGCGAGGTGGAGCCGCTGTGGTTCGACCCCTACAGCGCCGAGGACATGTGGGTGGGCGAGGACGAGCCGAAGACCCGTATCGTCGAGTTCTACGGCCGCGCCCGCACCGCCGCCGACCACATGATCTCCACCCTGCCCCTGGACGCCCTGGGCCACCCGGCATGGCGCCGGGACGACGCCGTGTCCCTGCGCTGGGTCCTGGTCCACATGATCGAGGAGACCGCGAGACACGCGGGCCACATGGACATCCTGCGGGAGCTCATCGACGGGAAGACGGGCGACCACCGGCCGCGCTGACCCGTCACAGGTGTTGGTACGTGATCACCGCCATGGGGAGGATGAAGGCAACGGCGCAGAGGGAAGGTGGCGGTACGGGCATGGGGCGGTGGCGTGACGGGCGGGGGAAGCTGGTCGTACCCGGCGAGGGTGAGGCGGTCGTCAGGGTTCCCCTGGAGATCGCCGCCTCGTACCGGGCCCGTACGAAGGGCCTGCTCGGCCGGGACTCCGTCGACGGGGCGATGCTCCTCTCCCCCGCCAACAGCGTCCACACCTTCCGGATGCGCATACCCATCGACGTCGCGTACCTGGACCGGAAACTCAAGGTCATCGCCGTGCGCACCATGAAGTCGGGCCGGTTGGGGCTGCCGCGGGTG
>NZ_JAGMUK010000105.1 GCF_019049245.1 Streptomyces sp. AC555_RSS877
CACCCGTTCGTAGGCCCCCCACCCGCTCGCAGGCCCCCACCCGCTCGTAAGATCCCGCCCAAAAGGAGCAAGTCCCCATGCGCATCGGAATCCTCGGCCTCGGCCGCATCGGCGCCTTCCACGCCGAGACCCTCTCCGGACTCGACGCGGTCGCCTCGCTCGTCGTCGCCGACCCGTTCGCGGACGCCGCCAAGGCCGCCGCCGAGCGGTTCGGCGCCGAGGTCGCGGACTCCCCCGAGGCCGTGCTGGCCGCCGGGGTGGACGGCATCGTCGTCGCGGCGGCGACCGACGCCCACCCGGCGCTGATCCGCGCCGCCGTGGAGGCGGGCGTGCCCGTGTTCTGCGAGAAGCCCGTCGCCCGCACCATGCGGGAGGGCGTCGAGGTACTCAAGTCCGTCCAGGGCAGTGCCGTCCCGATCCAGATCGGCTACAACCGGCGCTTCGACGCCGGGTTCGTCGCCGCGCGGGCCGCCGTGCGGAGCGGCGAGCTGGGCACGCTGCACACCGTACGCTCCACCACGCTGGACCCCGCCCCGCCGCCGGCCGCCTACATCGCCGCCTCCGGGGGCATCTTCCGGGACTGCTCGGTGCACGACTTCGACATCATCCGCTGGGTGACCGGCCGCGAGGTGACCGAGGTGTACGCGGTCGGCGGCAACCGGGGCGCCGACTTCATCAAGGAGGCGGGCGACGCCGACACCACGGGCGCGATCCTCACCCTGGACGACGGCACGATCGCGGTGGTGTCCAACTCCCGCCACAACGCCCGCGGTTACGACGTCCGCATGGAGATCCACGGCTTCACGGACTCCATCGCCGTCGGCCTGGAGGACAAGCTGCCGCTGCGCTCGGTCGAGCCCGGCGTGACCTTCCCGGCCGGCACCCCGCACGACTTCTTCATGGACCGCTTCACCGAGGCCTACCGCGCCGAACTCACCGCGTTCACCGAGGTCGTTGCGGGCACCCGCACCTCCCCGTGCACGATCGAGGACGCGCTGGAGGCGGGCTGGATCGCCGAGGCGTGCACACTGTCGCTGGGCGAGCACCGTCCCGTGACGATCGAGGAGGTACGGCAGGCATGAGCGAACCGGGCCGGGAACCACTGCGCATCGGAGTACTGGGCGCGGCACGCATCACCGAACGCTCCCTCGTGGACCCGGCCCGGGCGACCGGCCACCGCCTCGTCGCGGTGGCCGCCCGCGACCGCTCCCGCGCAAAGACCTTCGCCACGGCGCACGGCGTGGAACGGGTGGCCGACTCGTACGCCGACCTGATCGCCGACCCCGGGGTCGAGGCCGTCTACAACCCGCTCGCGAACGGCCTGCACGGGCCGTGGAACCTCACCGCCCTCGCGGCGGGCAAGCACGTCCTGACCGAGAAGCCGTCGGCGAGCAACGCCGAGGAGGCCGCCGAGGTACGGGAGGCGGCGGCGAAGTCCGGGGCCGTCTTCATGGAGGGCTTCCACTACCTCTTCCACCCGGTGACCCGGCGTCTGCACGAGATCCTGCAAAGCGGTGAACTCGGTGAGCTGCGGCGGGTGGAGACACTGGTCGCCATCCCCGCCCCGGACGACGCCGACCCACGCTGGTCGCTGCCGCTGGCCGGCGGAGCCGTGATGGACCTGGGCTGCTACAGCCTCCACGCGGCGCGGATGCTCGGCCCCTGGGCGGGCGGCGCGCCCCGCCTCGTCTCCGCGCGGGCCGGGGAGCGCGCGGCCGCCCCCGGCGTCGACGAGTGGCTGGACGCCGAGCTGGAGTACCCGGGCGGGGCCGTCGCGTCGGCCCGCTGCCACATGGCGTACGACGAGCTGGAGATGAGCTGCCGGATCATCGGCACCCGCGGTGAGGCGAGCGCGCCCAACTTCGTGCTGCCGCACCTGGACGACCGGGTCGTGGTGCGTACGCCGGAGGGCGAGCGGACGGAACGGCTCGGGACGCGGTCGTCGTACACGTACCAGCTGGAGGCGTTCGCGGACCGGGTGCGCGGCGGCGCACCGGGGCCGCTGGACGCGGACGACGCGGTGGCGACGATGACGCTGATCGACGAGTGCTACCGGGCGGCGGGGTTCGAGCCCCGCCCGCGTACGGCGGCCGGGGGCTGATGCACGGGGTGCGCGCCTGTCCGCGGAATCGGCGGGCCGGCGTCGCCGCCTCCCCGCTTCGGTCACCGGTACAGGGCGGGCTTCTCCACCAGGTCGACCCGCACCCGGCCGCCGTCCTCCAGCGCCCGTACCCCCGCCTCGCAGACCGCCGCCGCGGCATAGCCGTCCCAGACGCTCGGGCCGGCCGTCTCGCCGCGGCGGGTGGCGTCGGCCCAGCTCTGGATCTCGCGGTCGTAGGCGTCGGCGAAGCGCACGGTGTAGTCCTGGTCGATGGTGCCGCCCCAGCGGCCGGCCATGTTGGTGACCATGGCGTGGCCGTCGCCGACGCGGGCGGTGCCGCGTTCGCAGACCACCTCGGCCTGGACCTGGTAGCCGAAGCCGCAGTTGACGAAGATCTCGACGTCGGAGACAGCGCCGCCGTCCGTCTCGAAGACGACGAACTGCGGGTCCTGCAGGGCGTCCGGCGCGCTCGCGGAGGGGGTCGGGCGCAGCACCGTGACGGCCGTGATCTCGTGGCCGAGCAGCCAGCGGGTCACGTCCGTCTCGTGTGCCACGGAGTCGCTGATGAGCATGGCGCTGGTGAAGCCGGGCGGGCTGGCGACGTTGCGGTGCCGGTTGTGGAGCATGAGCGGGCGGCCCAACTGGCCTGTCTCCAGGAGGGCCTTGAGCCTGACGTACTCGACGTCGTAGCGGCGCATGAAGCCGACCTGGACCAGTCGCCGGCCCACCTTCTGCTCGGCCTCCAGCACCCGCAGCGCGGAGGCCGCGTCGGGGGTGAGCGGCTTCTCGCACAGCACCGGCAGACCGTGCTCGAAGGCGGTCAGCAGGGCGGCCTCGTGGGCGGGGCCGGGGGAGGCGATGAGGACGGCGTCGACGTCGGCGGCCGCCATCGCGGAGGCCGGGTCGGTGTACGCGGTGCAGCCGTCGACGCGGGCCGCGACCGTGCGGGCGCGCTCCGCGTCGACGTCCACCACGGCGGTCACCCGGGCTCCACTGGTGACCTGTTGGATACGGCGGACATGGTCGGCGCCCATCCGGCCGGTGCCGATGACGGCGACGCCGAGTTCTTCGCTCGTGCCACGGGGTGTCATGGTCGTCCCTTCAGGCGCCACGGAACCTCAGGAACTTGTCGGTCGAGTCGAGGAAGCGCTCGACGTGGTCCTCGGTGTCGATGGGTGTCGGCGTGACGACGAGGTGGCCCGCGCCCATCGCCCGGTGGAGCGCGGCGACCTGGCTGACGTGCCGGGAGCTTCAGGTCGCGCCTGACCACCTCGTCGGCGGACCAAGCCGGGCGGGGTCGGTGGGCGGACGGCCGCACGGCCCCGGCTCGGTCAAGGAGCCGGGGGCCGAGCTGAGGGCCGTCTCAGGACTTCCCCTCGCCGGTGGCCGCCACGGACGCGGTGAGGTCCTCCGCTTCCGGGAGTTCCTCGACGTCGACGCCTCGCACCTGGGACAACTCGTGCTTGAGAGCGGCGAGTTCGGAGCCGCCCGCCATGTGGTTGGTGAGTTCCTCCAGGCTGACCTGGTCGCGGGAGGCGGACAGTTCCATGGTGCCGAGGCGCAGCACGCTGAAGTGGTCGCCGACCATGTAGGCGTGGTGGGGGTTGTGGGT
>NZ_JAGMUK010000106.1 GCF_019049245.1 Streptomyces sp. AC555_RSS877
GGGCAGGGGGGTCGGGGGTATTACGGGCGGGGAGCCGCCTCGTCGGACCCATGGCCCGCGCCGGGGGTACGGAGGGTGTCGGGGCTCGGGCCCGCGTCGGGGTCCCACGGGACGGCGAGGGCGGCGAGTTCGTCGCCGGGGGCGACGGTGAGGCCGTGCATGCCGTAGAAGATCCGTCCGCCGGCGGGGGCGTGGACGGTGTGCTGCGTGCCGTCGGCAGGGTCGACGATGCGGCCGAGGAGGTCGCCTTCGGTCACTTCGCCGATGACGTCGGCGTCGAAGGCGAACTCCGGGTACCACAGGCCGGTGGCCTCGGCGGTGACGCCGGCGGACCAGACCCATTCGTGGATCGGGGCCGGGACGGAGCCTTGCTGGTCGAGGACGCCCAGGTGGCGCAGTGCCGTGAGGAGGCCGTCGACGCGGCTCAGGGCCGTGGGCTCGTCCCGCTGTCCGAGCGATCCCACCTCGACCAGGACCGCCGAGATGCCCCGGCGGGCGGCGGCCGCGTGGCTGTTGCCGCCGTCGGCCTTCAGCCCGAGGATGACGTCCTCGATGCCGAAGGAGCCTGCCAGTTCGGCCGTGGCCTTGTCCAGGTCCGGGTCACCGGTGAGGCGGTAGCCGACGAAGTCCCGCAGAACCTGGTCGATGCCGCCACAGTGCAGATCGACGTAGACGTCGGCGCCGTCTATCAGGTGGGTGAAGAGCCAGGCGGCCAGCCGCTCGGTGGGGCCGCCGGCCGGGTCGCCGGGGAAGACGCGGTTGAGGTTCACGCCGTCGACCGGGGAGATGTTGAGCCGGCCCTCGTACACGGCGGGCGGGTTGGCGACGGGGCAGATGATGACCTGCCCGTGCACCTCGCCGGGCTCCAGCAGGTCCGCCAGCCGTACGGCGGCGTCGATGGGCGTGAACTCGCCGCCGTGCACGCCCGCCGTGATGACGACTCGGGGTCCGGGGCGGGAGCCGTTGACCAGGGTCAGCGGGATGTCCGCGGTGAGGGTGCCGAGGTCGGCCCGGACGGTGCCGCGGGCCTTGGTGCCGGGCTGGGCATCGAGGGAGCCGACGGTGAGGGTGGCGTCGTTCATGGTCATGCCTCCGTACGGCCGACGGTGGAGATGAAGTCGATGGGCTGGGGCGAGGTGCCGTCCAGAGCCAGGTCGGCGGCGATGTCACCGAAGGCGGGCGCGAGCTTGAAGCCGTGGCCGGAGAAACCGGCGAGCAGGATCACGTTCTCGGCGCCGGGCAGCGGTCCGACCAGGGGGCGGCTGCTCTCGGTGTAACCCTCCATGTAGACGGAGAGCCGGGTCGGGTCCGGGTTCAGGTCCGGCATGTGACGCTCGATCAGCTCGGAGAAGATCTCCAGTTCCTCGGGCTGCACCGTCCTGTCCAGCTGGTTCGGGTCGCCCGCGGGCTGGTGCAGGGCTCGGGAGAGGCCGAGCTTGACCGAGATGCCGTCCGGGGAGGGCAGGCCGTAACAGTGGGTGGGCGCGGTCCGGATGAACGCCGGGCGCTCCTCGCCGAACCAGGCCTCGGGGGCGGTCGGCACGTACCAGGCGCTGACCAGGCGGCGGACGTCCACCTCCCACGGCAGGTCGGGCAGCAGGTCGTTGACCCAGGGGCCAGGGGTGACGACGACGGTGTCGAAGCGCTCGCTGCCGGAGTCGGTGCGGATCTCGACGCCGCCCGCGACGGGGACGATCTCGCGGACCGTGCTGTAGCGGTGGATCACCGCGCCCAGCTGCTCGGCGCGGCGGGCGGCGCTCTGGATGGTCAGCTCGGGGCGGATGAAACCGGCTCGGCGGTCGAGCACGGCCGCGTCGCCGTCCTCGATGCGGTACTGGGGGAAACGTTTCGCCAGAAGCTCGACATCGAGCACCTCGTGGTCGAGGTCGTGCTCCGCGATGGACTGCAGGACGGTGGCCATCTGGTGGTGCTCGGTCGGCCCCATCAGCAGACATCCGGTCAGCCGGCGCAGCTCGCGGCCGGTCTCCTCCTGCAGCTGCTCCCACAGGGCGTCGGCGTGCTTGAGCAGCGGGACATAGCGGGAGTCCTCGAAGTGCGCGCTGCGGAAGATCCGGGTCTCACCGCCGGCGGCGCCGCGGTCGTGTCCCGGGGCGAACCGGTCGTACCCGACGACCTCGGCGCCGCGGGCCGCCAGCCGCCAGGCGGCCTGGCTGCCCATCGTTCCGACGCCGACGACGGCGACGCGCTTCTTGGCAGCTGACACAGGACTTTCCTTTCGTATCGCCGAGGCGCATGCTGAGCGCCCGACATGAGGCTGGTTGATTCAAGGTGGTTTGGGCGGGGGCCGGGCCCTTTCCTCGGGTCCTCGGCTCACAGCCGCCGCGTCTCGCGGCCCTGGCCCACTTCTTCGGAATCTCCTCCGTCGAGCGCCGTGCCACATTGTGGAACGCTGTGCTAGAATCTGGCACGAGAATGACAGCGGCTCGGTGGGGAGTCAAGAGGTGTCCAGCAGAAATTCCGCGGATTAACAGGGGGAAACCGGATGGAAATGAAGAGCGTCACGAGATCGCTGCGCATCCTGGAGGCGGTCGCCCAGCATCAGCCGGTCACCGTCGGGGAGCTGACGAAGCTCTTCGGCCTGCCGAAGTCGACGGTGCAGCGCACCCTGGTCACCCTGGCCGAGGCGGGCTGGCTGCGCGCGAACCGCAGGGACACCACGCGCTGGGAGATCGGCGCCCGGGTACTGGCCGTACGACCCGCAGCCCTGCAGGGCTCCAGCCTGTTCGCCGCCGCCCGCGAACCCATGATCCGCCTCCGCGACACGGTGAACGAGACCATCCACCTGTCGGTGCCCGACGCACTGCACAGCATGGTCGTCGTCGACCGCGTCGACTGCGACCACCCCGTACGGACCTTCCACACCATCGGCGACACCTCACCCCTGCACGCCACGGCCACCGGGCACGCGATCCTCGCCCATCTCCCGAATCCCGAGGTCGACGAGTTCGCGACGGGCACGTTCGAGGGGTACGGCGAGGAGACCATCACCGACCCCGAGGAACTGCGCACGGAGCTCCGGCGGGTCAGGGAGCGTGGCTACGCCGTCAACCACAACCAGTACCTCCAGGGGGTCTGCGCCATCGCGGCTCCCGTCCTGGACGGCGACGGCGTCCCGCTGGCCGCCGTGGCCGTCTCCCTGCCGGACTCACGCTTCGAGTCCGGTCGGCTCCCGGAGCTGGGGCGACTGGTGACCGAGACGGCGGCGGAGATCACCGCGCGCCACCTGCGCTGAGGGCGCCTTCGGCCCGGTCCGCCCGCGGCGAGGCAGGGCCCCGTCCGTGCCCGGCCAGGAGGACAGAGCGGCCGGGGACGGCGTGGCCCGCGCGGTGCGCGATGCGGCGTAGGTCAGGGCAGGACCGCCGTCATCGCACAGGCACCGCGAGGTACTGGTACTCCAGGAACTCGTCGAGCCCGACCCGGCCGCCCTCACGGCCCAGCCCGGACTGCTTGACACCGCCGAAGGGAGCGGCCGGGTTGGAGACGAGGCCGGTGTTGACACCGACCATGCCGACCTCCAGACGCTCGCTGACCCGCAGGGCGCGGTCCAGACCCTCGGTGAAGACGTAGCCGACGAGACCCCAGGGGGTGTCGTTGGCCCGGCGGATCACCTCGTCCTCGTCGTCGAAGGTGAGGATCGCCGCGACCGGGCCGAAGATCTCCGTGTCCATCAGGCGGCTGTCGGAGGCGACGTCCGTGAGTACGGTCGGCGGGTAGAAGCAGCCCGGGCCTTCGGGCGTACGGCCGCCGACGAGCACCCGGGCACCGCGCTCCACCGCGTCGGCCACCAGTTCCTCGACCTTGGCCCGTCCGGCCCTGTCGATCAGAGGGCCGACGTCGACGCCGTCCCGGGTGCCGGGGCCCACGACCAGCGCGCCCATGCGCTCGGCCAGGCGCCGCCCGAACTCCTCCGCAAGCGAGCTGTGGACGAAGAAGCGGTTGGCGGCGGTGCAGGCCTCGCCCATGTTGCGCATCTTGGCGACCATCGCACCGTCGACCGCCTTGTCCAGGTCGGCGTCCTCGAAGACGATGAACGGCGCGTTCCCGCCCAGCTCCATCGAGGTCCGCACGACCGCCTCCGCGCTCTGGGCGAGCAGCAGGCGTCCGACGTTGGTGGAGCCGGTGAAGGAGAGCTTGCGAATCCGCCCGCCGCGCAGGAGCGGTTCGCACACCTCCCCCGCACGGGAGGTGGTGACGACGTTGAGCACGCCGTCCGGCAGCCCGGCCTCCTTGAGGATCGCGGCGAGAGCCAGGCTGGACAGAGGGGTCTGCGGGGCGGGCTTGAGGATCATCGTGCAGCCGGCGGCGATCGCCGGGCCGATCTTGCGGGTGCCCATGGCCAGCGGGAAGTTCCACGGGGTGATCAGCAGACAGGGGCCGACCGGGCGGCGGGAGAGCAGCATGCGGTTGCGGCCGTCGGGCAGGACGCCGTGGCCGCCCTCGATACGGACGGCCTCCTCGGAGAACCAGCGGAAGAACTCGGCCGCGTACGCCACCTCTCCCCTGGCCTCGGCCAGGGGCTTGCCCATCTCGGCCGTCATCAGGTGGGCCAGCTCGTCGGTGCGCTCGATGACGATCTCGTACGCCCGGCGCAGGATCTCGCTGCGCACCCGGGGCGCCGCACGGGCCCACTCCTCCTGCGCCTGGACGGCGGCCTCCTCGGCGCGCTGGGCGTCCTTGGCGCCGGCGTCGGCGACGTGGGCGAGAATCTCACCGGTCGCGGGGTCGTCGACGGGCATGGTGGCGCCGTCCGCGGCGTCCGACCAGGACCCGCCGATGAACAACTGCGTGGGTGTGTCGGTCATGGGGTTCCTCCTGGTTGATCGGCGGTGGGGTCGAGCAGCTCCGCGAGGTGCAGGGCGCGGATGCCCCGGTCGCCGGCGAGGTGGTCGATCTGGGTGGCGCAGCTGAAACCGTCGGCCACCACGACCGTCGGCGTGTTCTCGTCGATGCCGTCGAGGCGTGGCTTCAGAGCCAGGTCGGCGACGGCCATCGAGGTGTCGTAGTGCTGCTCCTCGAAGCCGAAGTTCCCGGCGAGTCCGCAGCAGCCCTCGGCCTCGTCGACCTTGCGTACGCCCAGGCGGCCGAGCAGGTCGCGGGGGTGGTGGCCCTTGAAGGTGGCGTACTCGTGGCAGTGGGTCTGCAGGACGACCTGGTCCGGCAACTCCGGCGGGGTCCAGTCCGGCGCGGCCAGGTCGGTCAGGGCGCCGGTGAAGGTGCGGACGCGGGCCGCGACGCGCTGGGCGGCGTCGGTGCCGAGCAGTTCGGGCACGTCACGCTTCAGGGCGGCGGCGCAGCTGGGTTCGGCCACGATGATGGGCCGGTCGTCGCCGTTGTCGAGGTGGGCGACCGTACGGGCCATGACGCGGCGGGCGACGGACAGCTGGCCGGTGCTGACCCACGTCAATCCGCAGCACAGGCCGTCCTCGGCCGTGCAGGGGATCCCCGCGTCGGCGAGCACGCGGCCGGCGGCGCCCGCGACCTCCGGGCGGAAGGCCCGCGTGAAGCTGTCGACGAAGAGCAGGGCCTTCGCCGGTTCGCCGGTCTTCGCCGCGCGCAGGACCTTGCGCAGGGCACGCCGGGAGGCGAAGGTCGGGATCGCGCGCTTCGTGGTCACGCCTCCGAGGCGGGCGAGGAGCCTGCCGACCGGCCCGCGCAGCAGCGCGTTGAGCGGTCGGGCGGCGTAACCGGCCAGGGCCGAGGTGAGGGGCAGCCAGCCCAGTGAGTAGTGGGACCGGGGTCTGAGCCTGCCCTTGTAGTGCTGGTGCAGGAACTCCGCCTTGTAGGTGGCCATGTCGACGCCGACCGGGCAGTCGCTGGAGCATGCCTTGCAGGACAGGCACAGGTCGAGGGCGTCCTTGACCTCGGTCGAGCGCCAGCCGTCCCGCACCGTCTCCCCCCGCACCATCTCCTGGAGCAGGCGGGCGCGGCCCCGGGTGGAGTCGTTCTCCTCCCCCGTGGCCCGGTAGCTCGGACACATCACGCCACCGACATCGCTGCGACATCGGCCGACGCCGACGCAACGGCGCACAGCGCCTTCGAAGCCGTCCTCGTCGTGCGGGAAGGTGAAGAGTGTGCTGACGGGCAGCACTTGGGGCGTGTGCAGGGCGAGATCGGCATCGAGTCGGGCCGGGGCCACGATGACGCCGGGGTTCAGCAAGCCCTCGGGGTCGAAGGCCTCCTTGAAGGCCGCGAACGCGCGGATCATCCGGTGGCTGTACATGACCTCCAGCAGCTCTCCGCGTGCCCGGCCGTCGCCGTGCTCGCCGGACAGCGTCCCGCCGTGCGCGACGACCAGGGCTGCGGCCTCGTGCAGGAAGCCACGGGCGGCGGTGCGGCCCTCGTCCGTGGCGAGGTCGAAGTCGATGCGCACGTGGACGCACCCCGCGCCGAAGTGCCCGTACATGACGCCGGTCAGCCCGTGCGAGTCCAGCAGCTTGCGGAAGTCCCGCAGATAGGCGGCCAGGTCCTCGGGCGCGACCGCCGAGTCCTCCCAGCCGGGCCAGGACTCCCCGCCGTCCACCAGACGGGCGGCGAGACCGGCCCCGTCCTCGCGCACCCGCCACAGCGAACGCCGCTCGGCCGCGCTCTCCACGACCCGCCCACCGGTCATCCGGCCCCCGGCCTTGAGCGCCTCCAGCAGTTCGGCGGCGCGGGCGGTGACCGTCGCCTCGTCGTCACCGTCGAGTTCGACGTAGAGCCAGGCGCGGCCCTCGGGCAGTCCGGTGACGGAGTCGGGGCCGCGGCGGGCGCGCATAGTGGCGACGATCGCCTCGTCCATGCCTTCCACGGCACTGGGCGACCAGCGCAGGATCTCCGGGACGTCCTCGGCCGCGTCGACGACGTCGTCGTAGCCGAGGGCCAGCAGCGCCACAGCCGGCGCGGTGGCGATCAGGCGGACCTTCGCGGCGGTGACGACGGCACAGGAGCCTTCGGTCCCGACGAGGGCGCGGGCCATGTCGAAGCCGTTCTCGGGCAGCAGGTGGTGCAGCTGGTAGCCGGAGACCTGGCGCGGGATGCGGCCCAGCTCGGTACGGACGAGTGCCAGGTTGTCCGAGACCAGGCGTCGTACGTCCGCTTCGAGTCGCGCGACGAGGTCGGCGTCGCGGGGGTCGACCGGGTGCAGACCGGTGCGGTCCGCGACGGCCCGCACGCCGTCGGCGGTGACGATCTCCAGGGCCTCGATGTGGCTGCTGGTCCGCCCGTCCCGCACCGACCGGTTGCCGCACGCGTCGTTGCCGATCATGCCGCCCAGGGTGCAGCGGCTGTGCGAGGACGGGTCGGGGCCGAACGTGAGCCCGTGCAGAGCGGTCGCGCCGCGCAGCGCGTCGAGGACCACTCCGGCCTCCACGCGCGCGGTCCCGGCGGCCGGGTCGATGTCCAGGATCCGGTTCATGTACCGGGAGAAGTCCAGGACGACACCCGGCCCGACCGCGTTGCCGGCCATGCTGGTGCCGCCGCCCCGCGCGGTGACCGGAACGCCCGTCTCCCGGCAGGCCCGCACCACCGCGACCACGTCGTCGGCGCCGCGGGGGAAGACCACGGCCTGCGGCGGGACCCGGTAGTTGGAGGCGTCGTAGGCGTAGGGACCGGTCGGGCCGGGGCCGGTCTCCACCCGCAGGCCGGGAGCGGTCTCGGCGAGCCGGGCGGTCAGCCGCGCGAGGGGGTCGCTCATCGTGCTGACGCTCCTGACGTGCCGGCCTCGACCGCAGTCGCCCACGCCTGGAGTCCCTCGTCCACCGCCGTCTCGTCGATCACGAGGGCCGGGATCATCCGCACGACCTGGTTCCAGGCCCCGCACAGCAGCAGGAGCAGGCCCTCGTCGATCGCGGCGCGCTGCACGCGGGCGGCGGTGTCGGGGTCGGGGCTGCCGTCCTCGGTGACGAACTCGGAGGCCAGCATCAGCCCGAGGCCGCGTACGTCGCCGATGCCCGGCGTGCGGTCGGCCACCGCCTCCAGGCCCTGGCGCAGGCGGGCCCCCATCGCCTCGGCGTTCTCCACGAGCTTCTCGTCGTGTACGACGTCGAGGGTGGCGACGGCCGCCGCGCAGGCCACGGCGTTGGCGCCGTACGTGCCGCCCTGCGAGCCCGGCCACGCCTTGGCCATCAACTCCTCGGAGGCGGCGATGCCGGACAGCGGGAAGCCGCTGGCCAGGCCCTTGGCGGTGACGAGGATGTCGGGGGTGACGCCGAAGTGGTCGTGGCCCCAGAAGCGGCCCGTGCGGCCGACGCCGGTCTGCACCTCGTCGAGGATGAGGAGGAAGCCGTGCCGGTCGGCCCGCTCCCGCAGTCCTTCCATGAACGTCCGGGTGGCGGGGACGTAGCCGCCCTCACCGAGCACCGGTTCGACGATGATCGCGGCCGTGTCGGCGGGCGACGAGATCGTCTGCAGGGTGTAGTCGAGCTCCTTCAGGGCGAAGCGGGTCGCGGTCTCCTCGTCCCAGCCGTAGCGGTAGGCCGACGGGAAGGGGGTGACGACCACGCCGCTCATCAGCGGGGAGAAGCCGGACCGAAAGCGGGTGCCGGACGTCGTCATGGAGGCGGCGGCCACCGTACGGCCGTGGAAGCCGCCGTGGCAGACGATGACGTTGGGACGGCCGGTGGCCTGACGGGCCAGCCGCAGCGCGGACTCGACGGCCTCGCTGCCGGAGTTGGTGAAGAACAGGCTGTCGAGCCCGGCCGGCAGCACTTCGCCCAGCTTCTCGACGAGCTGCCGCAGCGGCCGGTGCATGACGGTCGTGTACTGGCCGTGCACCAGCGTGCCCACCTGCTCCTGCGCCGCCGCCACGACCTTCGGGTGGCAGTGCCCGGTACTGGTGACGCCGATGCCGGCGGTGAAGTCGAGGTAGCGGCGGCCGTCCTCGCCGTAGAGGTGAACGCCCTCGCCCCGGACCGCCACCACGGGCGTGGCCTGGCGAAGGTGCGGCGACAGTGCGGTCATGTTCGTCTCCCGGCCTCGATGTCTGGTCTGCTGCGGTATCCCGAGCATCTCCACGGACCAGGGGTGCGCCAACGTGCGATGTGTCCGGTCGGGCCGCGACATCCGGACGTTGTGTCAGCCCCTCCGAGGGCTGTGTGGAGTGCTCATCGGGGGCATGCCGGGTTCCGACTGCTCACAGACCGCTCTTGCGCAGGTCAGCCACGCTTGTCACAGTGACCGGACACTCCCGGGCACGGAGCCGTGCCCGGGCAGGGGACCCCATGGAGACACCGTGAACAACAGCCATCCGGCCGGCCATGGGCCCACGCGCGCACTCACCGTCGCCGACGTCCTGGCCCTTCCCGTCCTGGCCGCCGGGCAACCCCAGGTCGTCACCGGCGTGCCCCACCTGGAGCGGCCGGTCGGGTGGGTCCACATCACCGAACTGACCGACCCCGCGTCCTTCCTCAAGGGCGGCGAACTCGTCCTGACCACCGGAATGCCGCTCCCGGACGACGTGGCCGGCGTGCGCCGGTACGTCGACGAACTCGCCGACGTCGGGGCCGCGGCGCTGGTCATCGAACTCGTACGTCGCTATCACCGCCCGCCGGACGCACTCGTGGACGCCTGCCGCCTGCGCGGCCTTCCCCTCGTCACGCTCGCCAAGGACGTCAACTTCCTGGAGGTCACCCAGGTCGTGCACGCCCTCCTGCTCGGCAACCAGGCGGACGTGATGCGCCGCACCCAGCGCATCCACGAGGTGTTCACCGCCCTGACCCTGCGCGGTGCCGGCCCGGAGGACGTGGTGCGTGCGGCGGCGGAGATGTGCGGCCGCACGGTCGTCCTGGAGAACCTGGTGCACCAGGCACTGATCTGCGAACCGTCCGGAGGCACGGTGGAGGAGGCGCTCACCGGTTGGGAACAGCGCTCCAGAGCCACCGGGACCGACGACCACACGGCGACACGCGGCCCGGTGGGCTGGCTCACCGCACCCGTCGAGTACCAGGGCGAGCGCTGGGGCCGTGTGGTCATGCTTCCGGCCCGCGCAGACGGCCCCGCCTTCGGGCCGGAGGACATCACCGTGCTGGAGCGGACCGCGATGGCACTGACCGTCGCCCGCCTCATCCATTCCACCCCCTGGGAACGCACCGCGCACCGAAACGCCCTGCGCGACCTGGTCGACCAGCGCCACCGCTCCGCCGAGGACGCCCGCGCCCGCTGCGCCGCGCTGGGACTGCCGACCGACCAGAACCGGTTCGTCGCGACCCTGGTGGACCTCCGCACGGGCAGCGGGGGAACCGAGCCCGGGACCCGCCTGTTCCAGGAGCTCCGGACGGCCGGCGTCTCGGCACTCGTCGGCGAGCTGGCCCCCGACCGCCTCGGCATCCTGCTGGCTCTGCGCCCCTCCCAACCCTGGCGCCCCATCGTCGAACGACTGTGCAGCACCGTACTGAGCCTGGCCCCCCAAGCCGTGGTGAGCGTCGGCTCGGAGATCACGGACCTCTCCGACACCGCCCGCTCGTTCCGTGAGGCGGCCCGCGTCGCCGAGGCCACCCCACCCGGCCAGCCCCTCCCCCCGGACCGGTCCTTCCACGAACTGTCCGACCTCGGCCTGCACCGCCTGCTGTACGCCCTCCGGGAGGACATCCGGATCCAGGAGTACGCCGAACAGCAGCTCGGGCGCCTCATCGATCACGACACCCAGCACGGCACCGACCTGCTGACGACCCTGCGGCACTACCTCGAAGCGGCCGGCAACAAGACCACCGCCGCACGCCGGGGCGGCCTCTCCCGCGAAACCATGTACCAGCGCCTGCGCACCATCGAGCGTCTCCTCGACCGCGACCTGGAGTCCGGCGAACAGCGCACCGAACTCCACGCGGCCCTCATGGCACTCGATGTGCTGCGAGCCCACTGACGTGGAACGAGCTGCGGCCTCGGCCCGGAACGAGGCACGGGTTCAGTGAGCGGCCTGCCTCCGCGGTGACGTGTCGCCCCGTCGGCGCGGCGGGCTCGGCCTGGTGGCGGAGGTCGGTGACCCGGAGGTCACCGCGCAGGCACTCGCCAAGGCGTCTGCGCCACTTCGCCTGCGCCTCGAGGTCGGCGAGCGCCGCATCGAGCTCGGCGCGCCGATCAGGATGCGCCACACCACCCGACGTGCATGGAGCCGCTGCGAGGCCCGAGTTTTCGACGCCTGACGATCGTCCGGCCGCATCGACTGCAGCCCTTTGGCCAGCCTGGCGGGGCGCTGGTGCACATCGCTGACGTGAAAACGGAGACCCGAACCGTCGACGGTCTGCCGTATCCGGCGGAGCCCTCCGCGGCAGGAGTTGGTCAGGCACTACCTCGGGGCGGTCCGGCGAGCCGGCCGGGGCGTGCTGCCCCAGAAACACCGGGGGTGAGGCCGCGGTGTTCGCCCGGGCGGGATTCTCCGGCCCACAGCGCCATGTCATTCCCGGCGGCCGGCCTCTGGAACGCACAGCTGACGACGTCGTCGCCGGGGTCTTCTCGATGTCATTCTCGGCTCCGCACCTGTTCGGCCCGCGCCGCGCTGACTTCGAGGCAGACCTGCGTCGACTCCTGCGAGAGACCTCGCCGTCGGGCCGGTTCTCCGAACGCCAACCGAGCACCGAGGTCTTCGTATGGTGGAAGGACTCCGCCGAACCGGCTCCTCTGCCCGCCGCATGACCTCGTGCGCGGAGTAGGTCCGCGGCCTGGCTCGGGTCATCCACGTCGGAGTCGGTCAGCGTCTGCCTGCGCACCCTTCCCGTGTGAGGGTCGCGCGGGCAGAGACGCCACCCGCCGCCTCAGCGAGGCGGGTGAGACGGGAGGGCATCGGGAGTGACGCCCTCGGCCTTGGCTGCGTCGGCGAGGGCCTCGGCAGCCGCTTCTTCCGCCTGAGCCTTGTCGTTGGCGGCCTGGGCAACCATGTCGTCCGGGGGCTTGTCGCGGGTGGCCGGCGACTGGGGCAGCACCTCGGTGAAGGCGCGGGACACGCCCTGCAGCGCGGAGGTGATCTCGCTCGGGATCACCCAGAAGTTGTTGCCCGAGCCTTGCGCGAGCTGGGGCAGCGTCTGAAGGTACTGGTAGGCGAGCAGCTTGGGGTCGGGGTCGTTGCGATGTACGGCCTGGAACACCTCGTCGATGGCCCGGGACTGGCCCTCGGCCTGGAGGATCGCAGCGGTACGGTTGCCCTCCGCGCGCAGGACAGCGGCCTGTTTGTCGCCTTCGGCGGTGAGGATCTGCGACTGGCGCTGGCCCTCGGCGCCGAGAATCGCGGCCCGCTTGTCCCGCTCGGCTCGCATCTGCTTCTGCATCGCGTCCTTGATGGACTGAGGAGGGTCGATGGCCTTGATCTCCACGCGGTTGACCCTCAGCCCCCACTTTCCGGTGGCCTCGTCCAGCACGCCACGGAGCTGGCTGTTGATGGTGTCCCGTGAGGTGAGCGTCTTTTCCAGGTCCATGGATCCCACGACGTTGCGCAAGGTCGTGACCGTGAGCTGCTCGACCCCCTGAAGGAAATTCGCGATCTCGTAGAAAGCCGCTCGCGGGTCGGTGACCTGGAAGTACAGCACGGTGTCGATCTCGACAACCAGGTTGTCCTCGGTGATAACCGGCTGCGGCTTGAAGGAAACAACCTGTTCGCGCAGATCGATCACTGGATGAACACGGTCGATGTAAGGGATCACGAGGCTGAGGCCGGGAGTCAGGGTCCGGTGATAGCGGCCTAGCCGCTCGACATTACGAGCACGTGCCTGGGGCACGATACGGACCGCCCGCACCACGGTGAAAACCGCGATCAGCGCGACGATCAGGCCGGCAATGAGGAACGCCGAGATTTCCATGTTTTCAGTCCCGGGGGTAGACGATCGCGGTGGCGCCACTGATCTCCATGACGTCGACGGTCTTTCCAGGAGGAATCACCAGCGTCTCGTCGTAGGCGCGGGCCGTCCACTCGTCGCCGTCGATACGGACCCTGCCGCCCAGGCCCGTCACCTCCGAGACGACATACGCAGCCCTGCCGACCAGTGCGTCCACGCCGAACCGTTCCGCTTGTGGCTGGAGGACGTGGCGCAGCGCAATGGGGCGCACGAACAGCACGGTGACGGTAGCGACGACGGTGAACACCAAGAACTGCAAGGGCAGCGGCAGGCCGACCGCCGCGGACCCCGCAGTGACCAATGCGGCCGCACTCAGCATTCCGAGCGCAGCGGTAAGGGTGAAGATCTCCGCCGCAGCCAGCACGGCTGCGATGATCAACCAGATCAGCCATGGATCCATTGCGTGCCTCTTCTGACCGGTGCGTGCGCGAAGGGCCCAACTCCTTACCATTGGACCCCGATAGGGGATAGCCGCGATACCCCCAGGTAAAGGAATCCCCGCCGAACGATCGGGGGGTACTGGCGCAATCGGGGTAGGGCGCGAGCCGCTCTGCGATCAGGTGGACGGGACGACGAGGCCGGTCCTTCACTGCCGGCCCCAGCGGGGCCGGGGGAAGGCGATGTGCCCAGGTGCCGAGGGCGCCGACGAACGGTAGAACGTAAGGGTGAGGGACGAGAGCAGCCCTGATGAGGATGCACGGCCGCAGCGTGTGGCGAGGAGGCCGGGCATCGACTACCAGGCGCTGTTCACGGTCACCCCCAGCCCTTGCATGGTGCTGGGCCCCGATCTGGTGCTCGCCGACGTCAATGAGGCGGCCTGTCGGGTGACCGGCCGAACTCCGGAGGATCTGCTCGGGCGGTACCTCTTCGACGCCTTCCCTGACAATCCGGCGGACCCGGATGCTGACGGGGTACGCAACCTGCACGCCTCCCTGCACCGGGTCCTGCGCTCGAAGAAGCCGGACACGATGGCGCCGATGAAGTACGACATTCCTGTGGCCGACCGGCCCGGCGTGTTCGAGGAGCGGTGGTGGTCCGCGATCAACACACCGGTGCTCGGGCCGGACGGGCAGGTAAAGTGGATCATCCACCGGGGGGAGGACGTGACCTCGTTCATCCTCTCCCACCCTCGCCCGCGAGGCGGCGGGGCGCTCAGCGACGTGGAGGCGATGGAGGTCGAGCTGTATGCGCGGGCGCGCGAGCTCCATCGGCTGAACGAGGAACTGCGCCAGGCCCACGCCCGGGAACGCCAGGTCGCCGTCACCTTGCAGGAGGCCATGCTCCACTCGCCCCACCTGGCACGGCACCGGGACACCGCAGTGCGCTACTTGCCCGCAGCCGGGTCACTCAACGTGTGCGGCGACTGGTACGAGGTGGTCGACCTGCCCGAGAACAGATTCGCCGTCGCGGTCGGGGACGTCGTCGGCCACGGCCTGGAGGCCGCCGCCGTCATGGGCATGCTCCGCAGCGCGTTGTCCGCCGTCATCCGAGCCGTGGAAGGGCCCGCGAGAGCCCTGGACGTCCTGGGCCTGTATGCCCGCTACGTGGAGGGCGCGCTGGCCACCACCGTCGTCCAGGCCGTCGTCGACACCCGCGCTCGCCGCATCATGTACAGCTGCGCCGGCCACCCACCCCCCGTCCTGCTCCACCCGGACGGCACCTGCGATCTTCTCGACCGGGCCACCGACCCTCCGCTGGGGGCACGCCCCGAACCCGTCCCCCGCCTCCAGGCCGACCTGCCCTACACCCCTGGCGACACCTTCGTGCTCTACACCGACGGCCTCATCGAACGCCGCGGCGAGGACATCGATGCCGGTCTGCGACGCCTCACCGACGCGCTCGCCCGCCATGCCCGCCACAACCCCGAACGTCTCGCCGACGCCTTGCTCGCGCACTTCGGCGTCAGCAGCGGCGCCCGCGACGACATCGCCCTGATCGTCCTCCGCCTGTGACCTGCGCTGTACGTCCGACGTGCCGCTTTGGGCGTCCTGCAATCGGGTTCACGTCCGACACACGGTGTATGCGGCAGCGATGAGTTCGCACGGCGGATCAGGTCTGCCCTGGCATGACTCGAATCATCGCTGACATCTCGGTCTCCCTCGACGGCTTCGTCACCGGGCCCGACCCTGGCCCGGCCAATGGTCTGGGCACCGGCGGCGAAGCCCTGCACACCTGGGCGTTTTCCGACGACCCCGACGACCGCCGGGTTCTGCGCGAGGCCACCGCCCGCTCGGGCGCCGTCGTCCTCGGCCGCCACCTCTTCGACGTGGTCGACGGGCCGAACGGCTGGGACGACAAGACCGGCTACGGCGCCGACGAGGTCGGCAAGCCCGCGTTCATCGTCGTGACCAGCTCGCCGCCGGAGTCGGTGCGGCTCTCCGACCTCGACTGGACGTTCGTCACCACCGGTCTGCCCGACGCCGTCACCGCCGCGCGCGAGCGCGCCGAGGCGGCGTCGTCGGACAGCGGCAAGGACCTCGACGTCGTCCTCATGGGCGGTGGCACCACGATCGGCTCGGCGCTCGACGCCGGGCTGGTCGACGCGCTGACGCTGCACCTCGCGCCCGTCGTACTGGGCGCCGGGACACCACTGTTCACCGGCGGAACTCCGCGCACTCTCGTGCAGCGGAGCGTGACCTCGACATCGACCGCGACGCACCTGACCTACGACGTCCTGAGGTGACCCGATGACCACCGTCAACGTCCATGAGATCGCCTTGGGCGTCGAGTCGTTCGGTGACGACGACGCGCCGCTCGTCCTGCTCGCGGGCGGGACGACGATGCTCTCCTGGCCGGACGCACTGTGCGAGCGCCTGGCCGCCGGCGGGCGCCGCGTCGTGCGCTACGACCTGCGCGACAGCGGAGAATCGACGACGGCGGACCCGGAGGCGCCCGCCTACACCCTGCGCGACCTCGCCGCCGACGCGGCGGCCCTTGCTGACGCGCTCGGCGGCGGGCCCGCGCACCTCGCGGGGATCGGCGTCGGCGGCATGGTCGCCCAGGTGGCCGTGCTCGACCATCCGGGCGCGTTCTCGGCGCTCACCCTGGTCGGCACCCGCGCGGTTGCGCCCGGCCCGCCCGACGACGACCTCCCCGACCATGACCAGTCGACGATGAGCCGGCTGTTCTCGCATCCGATGCCCGACTGGGCCGACCGCGAGGCGGTGGCGGAGTTCGCCGCCTCCGGTGCGGAGATCCTCGGCGACGACCCCGTCGGCGCCCGCGTGATCGCCGCGCGCATCTGGGACCGCACGCCCGGCACCGCACCCCCGGTCCAGATGGCCAACCAGATGGGCATGGTGTTTTCCCGGCTCGACTGCACACCCCGCTGGCGCGAGTGTCTGCCCGAGATCGAGATCCCCACGCTCGTCGTCCACGGTCGCCGCGACCGGTTCTTCCCCGTCGGCAACGGCGAGGCGATCGCGCGAGAGATCCCCGGGGCTCGGCTGCTCGTCCTCGAGGAGGCCGCCACAACGATCCCCGACGCGGCGGTCGGCGAGGTCGCCGAGGCGATGCTCACGCTCGGGTAGAGGACGGCGCGGGTACGGCATCCGCGCAGGGGCTGCCGTACGGCAGCGGCTTTTCTCCCGGTGTCAGTCACGCCTTCCGGGCGAGACCGCCGTGCTCGGCGACGACCTCCGGGCTGGGCGAACCGTGCTCCGGGCGCCACTGCGATACCGAGACGACGCCCGGTTCGATGAGTTCCAAGCCGTCGAAGAAGGTGGTGATCTCGTCGGCCGTGCGCAGGATGTACGGGGCGGCGCCGCTGTTGTTGTATGCGTCCTGGGCCTGCTCGAAGACGGGGTCGATGCCGCGTGACCCGTCGTTGATGGAGAGGTAACTGCCCGAGGGCAGGGCACCCATCAGCCGGGTGACGATGGAGCGGGCCTGATCGTAGTCGGCGACGTGGCCCAGGATGTTGCTGAGGATGAGTGCGGTGGGACGTTCGAAGTCCAGTGTCTCGGCGGCGGCCGCGAGGATGCGGTCCGGGTCCGTCACGTCGGCGTCGATGTAGGCGGTCGCGCCCTCGTGGGCGGAGTGGAGCAGGACGCGGGCGTGGGCGAGGACCATCGGATCGTTGTCGACGTAGACGATCCGCGTCTCGGGGGCGAGCCCTTGAGCGACCTCGTGGGTGTTCTGAGCGGTCGGAAGGCCGGTGCCGACGTCCAGGAACTGCCAGATGCCCGCCTCGGACACGAGGTACGTGATGTTGCGGCGCAGAAAGGCACGGCTGGACCGGGCGATGGTGACGATGCCGGGGAAGACTGCGGTGTACGCGTCACCGGCCTCCTCGTCGACGGGATAGTTGTCCTTACCGCCGAGCCAGTAGTTCCAGATGCGGGCGGAGTGCGGAACCGACGTGTCGATCTTCTGATGCTTCGCTGGTTCGGGCGTCGTCACAGGGTCGGTCATCACTCGTGTCCGTCCTTCAACCGAGGCGTGGATCATTTACGGCACAACCTATGTCCGAACACCCGGCATTCACCCACTAGTTCAGGTTTTCCGGCTGTCGGTCAGTGACGCCTGGCACGATGGGGGACGCCCACGCCGGGCGGCACGGAGGGGTGCTGGGGTCCATCAGCGGCCGGGGCGTGTAGGGGGCGGCGGGCCGCCTGCCCGGGCGAAAGCCCGAGTGAGCCCAGACGTGGAGCGTGCCGCAGACCAGGTCAGTCCTCTGCGCGCAGCACCCTGGTCACCTTGCCCTCGGTGTCGGTCTCCAGGTAACCGCCCCTGCTGTACTTGTCCGTCAGATAGATGGCCATTCCGGCCGGGGTGTCGAAGACGTCGTCGGGCTGTCTCACCACCAAGTAGCGGGATTCCGGATCGTCGACGTTGAGTTTCTTTTCCGCCTCTTTGAGGAGCGCCGGCACCTTGTCCCAGTTGAATCCGTCGAGACTGACCGGCAGGTCGGAGCTGGACAGGGTGCCCGAGATGATGCCTTTCTCGACACCCCGTTCGGCGTAGTAGGTGTAGGAGTCGAACTTGGTGGTGCTGCCGTTGACCATCAGCTGGGCCGACACGTACTCCGGGTAGACGGTGAAGTCGCCGAACATGTCCCGGCCGGTCTCCTCCTTGAACGCTGCGATGGCGGTGCGAATGCCGCCCGGCGTCAGCAGGTCGGTGGTCTCCGACTCCTGCGACTCCTGCGACTGCTGCGCGGCCGGGGACGCGGCGGTCGGTGCAGCGGTCGCCTGTGGAGCTGACCTGGAAGGGGAGGCACCCGCATCCGGCTCACCCGAGTCGCCTCCGAAGGGCAGCAGCCACCACAGCAGGGCCACGGTTCCGGCGAGCGAAGTTGCCGCGAGGCTCAGCAGGACAGTCGAGCCGGAGGTGCGTCGGCGTTCGGCCCGCACGGGCGCGGTCACCGGCTGGGGCATGGCCTGTCCCTGGTAGGGGTAACCCGGCGGCGGCCCGAAGCCGGCGGGGGCGCCCGTGTGCGCAGGAACGGCCGTGCCGGCACCGGCAACCGGCATCGCAGAGGCCGACGGCGGGTTCAGCGGGTAGGAGGTGGGGTAAGAGGTGGGCTCCTCGCGCGAGGCCGCCCGGCGGCCCGGCCCCGACTCGACCTGGGCCAGCATTCGGTCCAGCACAGCGGCGGACGGCCGCGCCGCCGGGTCCCGCACGAGCACCCTCGTCAGGGCGTCCTGCAGGGCGCCGGCTCGCACCGGCGGCGGCACGTCGTCGTAGAGGACCGCGGCGAGGGTGGCCAAGGTAGTACCCCGGCGCATGGGGTGGTGCCCCTCTACGGCCGTGTACAGCATCATCGCCAGCGACCAGAGGTCGGAGGCGGATCCGCCCTCGTGCCCCGAGATGCGCTCCGGCGCCATGAAGTCGGGCGTACCGATCATGGAGCCGGTGGCCGTGAGGCTGGTCATCTCACGGATGGCGGCGATGCCGAAGTCAGTGAGGACGGGACGCCCGTCGGGCCGCAGCAGAACGTTGGCCGGCTTGACGTCCCGATGCTGGACACCGGTGTCGTGCGCAGCGCCGAGCGCGGCCAGCACTCCCCTTCCCATCCGCGCCGCCTCGATCGGCGGCATCGGTCCCTGGGCCAGCCGGTCGGCCAGCGAGCCACCGCTGACCAGCTCCATGACGATCCACGGGTACGTGCCGTCGCCGCCGTCGACCACGTGGTGGATGGTGACGACGTTCGGATGGTCGATCCGCGCCAGGGCCCTGGCCTCGCGCAGCACGCGTTCGCGCAGCATCCGCGCGCTTTCGGGATCGTATTCGGCCAAGTCCCGGTCGGGCGGGCGGACCTCTTTGACCGCCACCAACCGGTGCAGCACGAGGTCCCTGGCCCGCCAGACCGTCCCCATCCCACCGCCACCGAGGCGGGACTCCAACTCGAAACGGCCGTCGACGACTCGTCTCCCGGCGCCTCTGTCTGCCTCACTCATGGACGGGAGCTTAGTTCCCGCCACCGACGCCGATCGCCGCACACGGACGGCCCCACGACGGGCCGCCCAAGCGCACCGGTTCCGCGTCCTTCCGCTGATGGTGCGCCGGCCTGATCCGGCCATCGCGCGGGAGCATGGGCTCAGTCCACGATCAGGGTGGTCCTGCCCCACGCGCCGAGCACGGTCCGAGCCACAAGCCCCTGGCAGATACGGTGACGGGATGACCGAGAGCCTGCCCGCCGACGTGGCCGACGTGCTGGCGGCAGTCCTGAACAAGGACAATCCGGCTCATACCGCGCTCCGGCGGCAGGTTTCGCACCTCAGCGTGCGAGCGCGCTGCACGTGCGGGTGCGGTACCGCCTACTTCGCACTCGACACCAGCGACGTCGAACCCGCGCCCACCGGCCCCGGCACTGTCGTGGCGGCCGAAGCGCAACTCGTCACCGAGGCCGGTGAATGCCCCGGCGAAGTCCTGGCCTTCGTGCAGGGCGGCTACCTGTCGTGGCTGGAAGTCTGCTCATGGAGCGACGACATCGAGGTGACGCTGGCCGCCGCGCATCGTTGGCTGCAGCCACGCTCTTGACAGAGTGATCTGGCCTGACGCAGCGGCAGGCACAGGGTGATCCGTCTTACGCGGCCAGCGTCTCATCCTCCTGGGAGGTGCTCACATGGCTCCCGCTGTACTGCTCCAGCAGTGCATCGGCCGCGAGCAGAGCCTCATCAGCGGTGCGGGCTCCGGTCATCACGCACAGCGTGTACGTGGAGTCTTCAAGATCCCGGCTGGTGCGGCCGGTGGGGCGCACGTCATGCTCGATACGTGCCTGAGCGAACCGGGCCAGCACGGCACGAAGTTCCTTCTCCGCAGGAATGATCACGGTGATACCTCTCCCTCAAAGCCCCTCCCACCGGGCAGCCGGCAGCCCTGCGAGGAACTGACTGCATCTAGGCTCTGACGCCACGGCTCACCACCGGACACGTCAAGCAGGCCTTCAAGTGCCCCGCAACGGGAGGTATATGCCACCGTGCCCGCAGCCCTTCGGCCCGCCCCACGTCTGTATCGCGGTGCGGCCGCGGCCGGCGCCCGAGGGGGACTGCTTCGTCCTGGTGACTGCAGCGCTGCCGACCGGACGGCACGCGAGAGGGGCGATGCGAGATCCGGTCGTGTGTGAGGAAGAGGCCATGGGGCATCTATGAACTCGCGGGCCGCTCCATCCGACGGCAGCGGCCCGACCAGACTCGCGCAGAAGGTGAGCCTTGCCGCCTCCGCTGGACATCTGTCAGTGTCCTGCAACCGGGGGTCGAGCAGCAGGCACAGGATGCTCTGGACGGTGCTCGGGAGCTTTTCGGCCAGGTATGAAAACCTGATCGCCATGACGGTGCCCGACTCCCCCGAGTTCCTGCAGCTCACCCGGCCACACGAGATCACGCCAGACCTGAGGAGACAGCTGGTCGACTGCTGGACAGCCGTCATCAACGCGGGCGGCGCGGTGATCGCGCCCGGAATCCCCCTGCCTCCCGTCAGCGTGCGGGATGTCGGCCCGGCGGCGGAACGGCTCATCTCCGGACTCGATCCGGAGCGCAGCCGACTGCTCGTCGCGACCGTCCACGGAACACTCGCGGGCTGGCTGATCATTCACCGGAACCCTCATCCCCTGATCGCACACTGCGGAGTGGTCAACCACGTCCAGACCCACCCGCACTTCGGCCGACGAGGAATCGGCACCGCCCTCATGGCCCGCGTCCGGGAGATCGCCACAGAGGACATGAAGCTGGAGCAGTTGCAGCTCAGTGCGCGAGGAGGACTCGGGCTCGAGCACTTCTACCGGAGCCTGGGATGGACGGAAGTGGGCCGATGGCCAGGCGCGCTTCGCGTGGCCCCCGGCGACGACCGTGACGACATCCTGATGAACCTCAGTCTCTGAACGTCCGGTTCGACGGTCCGCCAGCCCGAGTCGCGACCTGCCCTCGCACCTGGGAACTGCCGACGGCCGCGCGCCTCGCGCAGCCACGGACTCCTTTACACACCTTGTTCGCTCGTAAAGCGAAGGTAAGGCCCATGCACCACAGGGCGTAAACAGACCGAGGAATGGAAAGGGGGTATACGGCAAAACCGCAGGAAGTGTCGGACGTGCCCGGATCGGGGCGCGGCAGCTCACGGGGAGGGGTATTGCGTGTGGGCGGAGGGCCCTTGTATCTGGAACCCCGGCTCGGGCCGCGGCTCCGTTCGCTGCTGGAGTCGGCCGAATTCCTGCACATGCTCACCGACGCGCTCGGCTCGCCACTCAACCTCGTGGTGCCGGAGCAGATAGCCGAGAACCTGGAGCGGTTCCGGTCCGTGTACCGCGAGCACCATCTCTCGGGCCAGGTCTTCTACGCCCACAAGTCCAACCGCTCCAGCGCCCTGCTGCGCCGGCTCGCCGCCACGGACGCCGGGGTGGACGTCGCGTCCCTGGGCGAGCTGCAGCACGCCCTGGGCGCCGGTTTCACACCCGACCGGATCACGGCCACCGGTCCCAAGAACCCCGAATTCCTGTGGCTCGCCGCTCGCACGGGCGTCACCGTGAGCGTCGATGGCGGATCCGAACTCGACCAGCTCGCCGCGCTGGTGCGCGCCCACAAGCTCTCCCCCGTACGGATCCTGCTGCGCCTGTCGGGATTCGAGACCTCCGGCGTCAGGGTCCTGAGCCGGCCGAGCCGCTTCGGCACGCCCGTACGGGAGTTGGACCTCCTGCTGAAAGCGGTCGAACGGCATGCCGGCGCGGTCGACCTGACCGGCATCGCCTACCACCTGGACACGACCAGCGTCGCGGAGAAGGCGACGGCCCTGGAAGGCTGTCTTCAAGCCCTGGAGGTGTGCCGGAGCCGGGGCCTGCGCCCCCGAGCCGTGGACATCGGCGGCGGATTCGGCGTCAACTACCTTGCCGACGGGGAGCAGTGGGAGCGGTACACCACCGAACTCACCGCCGCGGTGCTGGGCAGACGCCCACCCCTGGCCTGGGGCGGGCACGGCTACGGACTGCGCAACGAGGCCGGTACGGTGCGCGGCAGCCTCGGGCTCTATCCCGCCCACCGGCCGGTAGCCGGGGCACGCTACCTCGACGAACTGCTGTCACAGCCCGCCGCCTCCCTGGGCGGTCGTCCCCTGGCAGCACTGCTCCTGGAGCACCTCCACGACCTGTACACGGAACCCGGCCGGGCTCTGCTCGACCAGTGCGGGATCACGGTGGCCAAGGTGCTGGAGGTGCGCTCCTCGGACGCCGGTGCCGAGCTGCTCGTACGGCTGGCGCTGAAGTCGAACGACGTCGCCCTGGAGGAACACGGCGTGCTCCTGGACCCCGTCGTGATCCCCAGGAGCGACACCAGGCCGCGGGCGGACACCGGCGGGGAGCCAGTCGGCGTCCACCTGTTCGGCAGCCTGTGCCTGGAGACGGACATGATCACCAGGCGTACGGTCTTCCTGCCGCGCCGTCCCGCGCCGGGCGACCTGATGGTCTTTGCCAACACCGCCGGCTACGCCATGGACTTCCACGCCACCCGCGCCCAGCTCCAGCCCGTCGCCCGCCAGGCCGCCGTCTGGCAGGACGGCGACGCGTGGCGCTGGTGCCTGGACGACCAGTACTGGCCGATCACGCTCCCGGGAGAACCGCATTGAGGTACGACAGCATCACCGAGGCCATAGGCAACACCCCGCTGGTGCGCATCGACCCGGACGTGCACGGACTGCGGAACATCGACCTGTACGCCAAGCTCGAACTGCTCAACCCCTTCGGCTCGGTCAAGGACCGGGCCGCCTGGAACATGGCGCGCCCACACCTGAGTGAGGCGGTCGAACACGGCAGCCAGGTCGTCGAGTTGTCCAGCGGCAACACGGCGAAGGCGCTGGCGGTCATCGCGGGCATGCACGGGCTTGGCTTCAAGAGCGTCACCAACCGGATGCGCGTTCCGGAGATCAAGGACCTCCTGTTGCTGCTCGGCGCTCAGATCGAGGAACTGCCGGGCCAGAGCGAGTGTCTGGACCCGACCGCGACCGACGATCCGCTGACCCTCTTCCACCGGACCCTGTCCGCCTCCGGCAGCGCGTACCTGCACACCGACCAGTACTTCAACCCGCGCAACACCGAGGCCCACCTCACCGGCACCGGACCGGAGATCGTGAAGGACCTGGACGGCCGGGCTCCGGACTGGTTCGTCGCCTGCGTGGGCACCGCCGGCTCCTCGACAGGTGTCGCCCGCGTCCTGCGGGAGACCGATCCGGCCGTGCGGGTCCTCGGCCTGGTCGCGGCCAAGTCCGACTTCATCCCCGGCATCCGCACCATCGACGAGGTCCAGGAAGTCGGGCTGTTCGATCCGGACACGTACGACACGATGGAGTCGGTGAGCGCCGACGAAGCGATCGAGGGGATGCTCGCCCTGAACCGCCGGTGCGGCATCCTGGCCGGACCGACCGGCGGGGCCGCGTACTTCGGCGCCGTGCGTCATCTTCGACAGCTGGACGCGGAGTTGACTGAGCGCCAGGTCGCGGTGTTCATCGTCTGCGACCGCGTGGAGAGCTATCTGAGCTATGTGCGGCAGCGACGGCCCGACCTGCTGGGCCGGCCGCCCCGGAAGAACTCGCCGGCCGACCTGTCCGACGCGGAGATCCGTACGGCCCCGGCCATCGGCGTCGGCGACGCCCAGGCGTGGATCACCACCGACCGTCCGCTCGTCGTCGACCTGCGCAGCCCCTACGCGTACGCCGCGCTGCACATCGACGGCTCGGTCAACATCGTCGACGAACTGTTCGGGGAACTCGTCCAGGGCGGCCTGCCGTTCAGCAGGCGGCAGCCGGTGCTGCTGGCGTGTCCGGTGGGCGAGCAGTCCGCCCGGTACGCGGCGCTGCTGACCCGGATGGGACACCCCGACGTCCGCAGCCTGGCCGGCGGCATCATCGCGTGGCGCGACGCGGGCGCGCCCCTGGTACGGGACTGACCGCCATGACCGCACCCACGACCCGCGACCACGGCCCCACCGACCTCGAGGACCTGCGCTCCTGGCAGCGCGAGGTGCGCGCGCAGTTCCCGATCCTCTCCGGACACCCGGCGCCGGCCTCCCCGGAGCCGGCCTACCTGGACAGCGCGGCAACGGCACAGAAGCCACTGGCCGTCCTGGACGCCGTGCGGACGTACCTCACCACCGTCAACGCCAACGCCGGTCGCGGCACCTACACCTGGGCCAACCGGACCACCGACCTGGTCGAGCGCACCCGCGACCGGATCAAGGAGTTTTTGGACGACCCGCACCCGGAGCGCTCCGCCGTCCACTTCACCAGCGGCACGACCGAGGGTCTGCGCACGATCGCGCGCGACTGGCTGGCCGGCTTCCTCTCCGACGGCGACGAGATCGTCGTACCGGTCGCCGACCACCAGGCCAACATCCTGCCCTGGCTGGAGACCCAGCAGTTGCTCGCCCGCCAGGGTGTGCACGTCCGCGTCCTGCCCATGCCCTACCAGCCGGGCTCCGGGGACTACGACCACATCGCGCTCGCCGAACTGACCGGCCCTCGGACCCGGTTCGTCGCCGCCACCCACGTCCACCACGTCTACGGCGGCGACATGAACCCGCACCGCATCCGGCGAGCGGTCGGCCCGGACGCCGTCATCTGCCTGGACGCCGCCCAGAGCGTCGGCCACCAGCCGGTGTCCGTGGCCGACCTGGACGTCGACTTCGTCGTCTTCTCCGGGCACAAGGCCCTGGCCCTGCCCGGCACCGGCGCGGTCTGGGCCCGTCAGGCACGCGGGCCGGCCTTCGCCCCCGGCGGCTGGAGCGGCACCCCGAACACCGCAGGCATCGCCTCCCTGGCAGCGGCCCTGGACTGGCTGGACGCCACGGGCATCGACCGCATCGAACGCTGGACGGTCGCCCTGGCGGCCCGGCTCACCGAAGGGCTGCGCCACCTGGACGCCTACGAGGTTCTCGGCTGTCCGCTCAGCCTGGCCGCCGACTCCACCGTCCAGCGCCGCCAGGGCATCGTCACCATCCGCCACCGGTCCATCGACTCGGGCGACCTCGGATTCATCCTCTTCAGCCACGGCTTCATGGTCCGGTCCGACAGCCACTGCCAGGGCAGCGCGGGCGAGAAGACCGACTCCGTGCGCGTAAGCCTGCACGCGTACAACACCCCGGAGGAGATCGACCGGTTGCTGACCGTTCTCGCCGGACTCCCATGATGCGGCCGATCGACCGGACCGGCCAAGGTGGCAGGACCCGGGGGCTGACCCTTGATGCCGCAGCACATGAGTCCTGTGCCGTCAGTCCGGTCCGGTCCGGCCGCCGCCTCGGCCGGCCGCCTGTACCGTGCTGACGACCCCGGACCAGAAGGCGAATGGAAACCGTTTCCAATAAGGAGTAGGTTCTGAGCCTACCCGGTAGTGAGAGACGGAAGAGGCGACGCGAAGCATGGGCGTAAGCATGGGGACGGCCAGGCTGTGGGTGGAGCGCTGGGAACTGCAGCAGCAGCACTACGCCACCGCCCGCGAGGAGCGGTTCATGGTCATCGCCGACGTCGTCGAACACGTCGTCGCCCACCAGGAAGGACCGTTGGTCCTCGACCTCGGTTGCGGCCCGGGGTCGCTGGCCTCCCGGCTCACCGAGAGGATGCCGGACGCGGAGATCGTCGCCGTGGACATGGACCCGGTGCTCCTGGAGCTCGGCCGTGCTCATCACGCGGATGCCGCCCGCTACGTGGACGCGGTGATCGGGGACAGGGGGTGGACCGACACCCTCGGCCTGGACCGCCCGTTGGACGCGGTCGTCTCGACAACAGCCCTCCACTACTTCTCCGAACAGACCCTGCTGCGGACCTACCGTCAGTTGGAGTGCCTGCTGCGGCCGGGGGGCGTCCTCGTCAACGGCGACCACTTCGCCCCGGACGACCGGCGTTGCTCAAAGCTCACCGCCCATGTGGGGCGACGACGAGCCGAACGGTCCCGCACACACGACCACGAGAACTGGGACGCCTGGTGGAGCGCGGCCGCCCAGGAGCCGGAACTGGCCGAGCTGTTCGCACAACGTGAGAAGCGCCAGGCGGCCCTCTCTCACCACGGGAACGACAACGACCTGACACTGTCCCGCCACGTCGAACTCCTGGGACAAGCGGGCTTCCGCCACATCACCCCGGTCTGGCAGTTCGGCGACAGCCACGTCCTGGTCGCGCTCAAGGACTGACCGACCAGCGGTTCAGCGGCCGTGAAACCGGCAGGGGTGGCCTGACGACGTTTACGGAATCCAACTGGCCGCTCACCCTCGCCACACAGCGCCAACCGTCTACCGCGACCAGCCCGAGGACGTCGCGGTCGGCGCTCGGCGACGGCTACGGGCACGGGCACGGGGCCGTCGCCGTCGGCCGCAGTGGGGGCGGCGTCTTGGCGACGAGGGACTCGCCGGTCAGCGTGGTTCCGAGAGCCTCCAAACTGCGGTCGACGCGCCGGTTCGGCCAGTTCGTCGGCCCTCAAGGCGGCGGCCCACCGCTCGGCGTCCGCCGTGGTCAGGCCCGTGGCCGGGACCACGGCGAGCAGGTCCGCCACCTCGGCGGCTCCGTATTGGCTGCATCGGCAGAGTGTCGTTCCGTCCGGATCTGCTGAGGCACGGTCACCTCTTGCCGCGGACGACGGTGACGGGGCAGTGGGCGTGGTGCAGCAGGGCCTGGCTGACGGAGCCGAGCAGCAGGCCTGTGAAGCCACCGCGTCCCCGGGCGCCGGCGACCACCAGTTGGGCTCCCCGACTGGCGTCGATCAGCGCCGGGCGGATCCGGGAACGCACCAGCCGCCGCTCCACCGCGACCTGGGGAAAGACCTTCTGCCAGGCGGTGACCGTCTCGTCCAGCAGGTGCTGCTCGGCCTCACGGAGACGGTCGGCTTCCACCACCATGGCGTTCAGGGGGTCACCGGGGCCTTCGTAGGCGCGCTCGCTCCAGGTGTTCCACACGTGCACGGCCACCAGCGGCGCCTTGCGCAGCGCGGCCTCGGCGAACGCGAACTCCACCGCCGCATCGCCGGCATCAGAACCGTCCACGGCCAGCACCACCGCACCGGTCGGATCGGGGCGGCCGCGCACCACCATCAGCGGGCAGCGGCCGTGCGCGGCCAGGTGCACCGCCGTCGAGCCCAGCAACAGCCCGGCGAAGCCACTCAGGCCCCGACTGCCGACGACCGCCAGCGACGCCGACCGTGACTCGATCTCCAGCACCTCAAGCGCCTCACCGGCTACCACCGACCGCGTGATCTCGATGCCCGGCGCCACCGCGTGCACCCGTTCCTCAGCCTGGGCCAGCGCCCCCCGCGCCATCGGCTCCAGGCCGTGGTCGGCCGGGTTCCACGGTGGGGCACCGGTCGTCAGGTGGCCGGGCGAGTGGCCGAAGGCGTGCACGATGCGCAGGGGCGCCCCGCGCAGCTGCGCCTCACGGGCCGCGACGACGACCGCCTCAAGGCTGGACGCGGAAGCGTCCATACCTACGATCACCGGATCCGTCACGGGGTTCCCTCCTCCCGGAACGCCACCGACGCGCGGCTCCTCGGTTCCCCAGCCTCGGCGCAGCCACCCATATGCGCATAGGGGCCATCAGGCCGCCCCAAGGGCCACTCGTCCCCTGCCGAGTACCCCCGGGCGGACAGGACACCGCGCGGCCCGAACCGGAGCACACCACGACCGCCGAGACCACCGCTACGGGAAGGCCGCCGCCAGTCGCCGATCCCGGCTCTTCACCGAAGTGCTGGGGGCAGGGTTTCCGCGTCGCGTCGACCTTCCTTGGCCACGAGTTCGTAACCAGCCGTGGACAGGCGCGCCTCGCGGAGCGCAATCTCATCCCGCACTCCTTTTGCCAGAACGATTGGGCATGACATGGGCAGGCGGATCGGGATCAAGGACGTGGCGGCAGCCGCCGGCGTCTCGGCAACGACCGTCTCCCACATCCTCAACGCGGTCGAGGGCAAGCGCATCAACGCCGAAACCCGGCAGCGGGTGCTGGAAGCGGCCCGGGAGCTGGGGTACGCGCCCAACGGTCTGGCGCGAGGGCTGCGGCTGAAGCGGTCGAACACGATCGGTTTCGTCAGCGACCAGATCGCCACCACGCCCCACGCCGGCGGATCATCCTGGGGGGCGCAGGAGGAGGCAGCGAAGCATGGCCTGCTCCTGCTCCTGCTCCTGCTCCTGCTCCTGCTCCTGCTCCTGCTCCTGCTCCTGCTCCTGCTCCTGCTCATGCTCATGCTCATGCTCATGCTGAACACCGGCGGTGATGCGGAGCTGGAGCGCAAGGAGATCGACCTGCTGCTCCAGCGTCAGGTCGACGGCGTGCTGTACGCGTCGATGTACCACCGGGTCGTTCAGGTGCCGCAGCGGCTGCGGTCGTTCCCCACGGTGCTGCTGGACGCCCGCTCGGACGACCCCGGCGTGCCCTCGGTCGTACCGGACGACGTCATGGGCGGTCAGACAGCAGTACGCGAGCTGACGCGTCACGGCCACCGCCGGATCGGCATCATCAACAACCGCGACGACATCCCGGCCACGCACTGACGCCTGGAGGGTTACCGCCGAGCTCTCGCCGAGGCGGGTATCGCCGAGAACCCCGGACTGGTGGTGGCGGAGACCTCCGACGCCGCCGGCGGGCACCGCGCGGCGCTTCGCTTGCTGCAGCCGGAGGAACGGCCCACCGCGTTGTTCTGTTTCGCCGACCGGATGGCGATGGGCGTCTACCGCGCCGCCGCCGAACTGGGGCTGTCGATTCCCGGCGACCTGTCGGTGATCGGGTTCGACAACCAGGAACTGATCTGTGACGGCTTGTTCCCCGGACTGACCACCGTGGCCCTGCCGCACTACGAGATGGGGGCGCGGGCTGTCGCACAGCTGCTCGCGCTCACGAGCGCGCAGGACCAGGGGACGGGTCCTGCCGCTCAGGAGATGCTGCCCTGCCCGCTGGTGGCACGCGCATCGGTCGCTTCGCCGCCCGACTCTGACCTCGGAGCGGCGAAGCACCACCGATGACAGGCGGCCGTCAGTACCGGCCGCCTGCACGGTCTGCCAGGACCGCGCCCAGTGAAATGAAAGGAACCCAGTGGAATCGAGAACCAGGCGCCTCACCGTGTCGAGCATAGCCGCCCTCGCTGCGGTGGCGCTCGTGGTCGGCTGCGGCGGCGGGAGCGCGACGGCCTGCTGCGGAACCGGCCACGGGGGCCTTGCGGGACTGTCATGGAGTGGTGTTGCGACGTCGGCCGAGATCCTTCAGGAACTGTCGCTGGTCGTCCAGGAATCCGTCCGCGAAGAGTGAGCGGGGGGAGAAGAGCGCGGTGAGCGTGATCTTGACGTCCGACTGCTCGATGGACTGCCTGAGCAGTGAATGGCTCGCGTCCGGGTAGCGTCTGACCGTCAATGCGCCGCCTGTGTCCAGCACGTCGCGGTAGATGCGCTCCGTGTCGGCGGTGTCCACGTTGATGTCATGGCCTGCGAGGGCCAGCAGCACGGGTATGCCGCGCAGGGCGCGCAAATCTTCCGTGGCGTCCGCGGTGTAGTTCTTGGAGATGAAGCCCCAGCGGTCGGCGGTCATGCCGTCCGGGTCGCCGCGCATGGTCTTGACGTACTCCTCGAAGGTCGCGTGGCGTGCGAGCAGTCGGCGGGTGGTGTCGCTCTTGGCGATCGCGGCCTTGGTGCGGGCTGCCGATGCGCCGTCAGCGCGCAGTTGGGCGAGGAGATGGTGGCGGCCCTGCCGGAGCCAGTTGATCGCGGGCGAGACAGCGATGACAAACCTCACTGGAGCCTTGGCGGCGACCTTCGGCAGGACCCAGCCCGCCTGGCTGGCACCCCAGAGCCCGATCCGGTCGCCGTCGATGTCCGGGCGGGCGCGCGCCCAGGCGACGGCGGCGGCGGCCTCGGCGGCCCGGTCGTCCATGGACTGGTCGAGCCAGTTGCCGGGTGCGCCTGCGACACCGGGTTTGTCCCAGGACAGAGCGGCGTATCCGGCCTTGGCGTTCGCTTCCCACAGCGGTTTGTAACCGTCGTCGTGGGTGGCGTCGACGGGACCGTCACCGTGGAGGTAGACGACCAGGCCGTGGCGCTTGCGGCCGTCCTTGGGGATGGCCAGTACGCCGTTGAGGCTGTGGCCTCCGTGGCGGATCGTGACTCGCTGCTCGTCCATGTCGTACGAGTTCTGCCACAGCACCACGCCGACGAGACCGACGGCCACGACCAAGACCGTGACGAGCGACCACACGGCTATTCGGAGTCCGCGCTGTCGGGGCTGTCGGGGCCGTCGGGGCCGTCGGGGCTGGGTCTTGGGAGACATGCGATGACCGCCTCTGCTCGGGTGTACGCAGTACCGAAGCTATCATTGCGAGCACGGTCGTCACGGGTACGATAGATTTAGACTTCGGTTTCAGCGAACCTGAGCGAACAAGAGGGGACACGGCATGGGACTGGACGAGACAGGCCCCGGGGCCCGACCAGTGGTTGTCCAGCGAGGCGTCCCGGCCGGAGCCGAGCGGCAGGTGGCCGAGCTGTACTGGGACGCCTTCGGCCGCAAACTCGGACCCGCACTCAATCCGCCGGGCAAGGCGGTGCCCTTCATCGCGGCCCACCTGAACGCCGATCGCGCGGTCTGCGCGCTCCTCGACGGACAACTCGTCGGCCTCGCCGGCTACCAACTCGACGGGCGGGCCCTCACCGGAGGGTCGGCCTCCGCCGTGCTGCGCGCGTACGGACGCCTGGGCGGACTGCACCGCCTCCTGCTCCTCGCCCTGTTCGAACGTCAACCGGCCTCCGGACAGCTCGTCATGGACGGCATCGCCGTTGCCCCAAACGTGCGCGGCCGCGGTGTCGGAAGCCTGCTCATCGAGGAAGTGGCCGCTGTCGCGGCGGAGCAGAACTGCCGGGAGGTCAGACTGGACGTGATCGACACCAATCCGCGCGCCCGAGCCCTGTACGAGCGGCGCGGCTTCACGGCCGTACGGACCGAGCACACCCCCTACCTCCGCAGACTGCTGGGATTCGGCGCGGTGACCACCATGCACCGCCCCGTCGAGGCGGATGGGCCGAGAGGACTGCGCACACCATGACCGACCACGTCGAGATCCCCACCCGCATGCTCGTGCACGCGCTGATCCGGGAAGACGGCACGGTCAGCGCGGACGAGCTGTACACCGTCGCCGCGACCCTCGGCATGAGCGACCAGCAGGTACGCCTGTGCATCAAACGCCTCGTGGCCGAGAGCCGGTTCACCCACGAAGGCCGCGGCCGCAGAGCAGTGCTGCACGCCACGGAAGACACCACACAAGCCCTGCCCCCCAACGCGGACTTCCTGCGGCACGCATTCCGTCAGGACGCCGGGCTCGCCCCCTGGGACGGCGTCTGGCACCTCGCCGCCTTCGCCGTGCCCGAATCGGCGCGCACGGCCCGGGACGCCCTGCGCGAGACCCTCGTCCACCTCGGTGGCGCCCCGCTCCAAGGTGGACTGTACGTCTGCGCCAACGCCTGGGAACCGTACGTCGAAGACGCGGCGCACCGCCTCGGCGCCCACGGCGCGCTCACCCTCCTCAGCACGACGGACCTGCGCAGGGGCGACACCCAAGAGCCTGCCGAACTCGCCTGCCACCTATGGCCCTTGCAGGAAATCGCCGACCGCTACCACCGCCTCAGCCACATCGCCCAGCCCCGCCTCGACCGGCTCACCGGCTCAGCCGGACTCTCCCCGTCCGAACTGCTCACCATCGCTGTCGAGTTGGCGGCCGAACTCACCCGTGCCATGGAGCCCGACCCGCTGCTGCCGCCGCAGCTCCTGCCCCAGCCCTGGCCCGGCGCCCAGGCACGGCAACTCATCGCCCGATGCTGGGCGGCCCTGCCCGAACCCGACCCGGGCGAAGCCCGGCCGACCCTCTTCCGCCTCTACACCGACATCACCCGACAAGCGGCCGACCGGGCCACGCGCTGAAGACGCCACAGACCGCGCCCGCGCCCCCGCCCGACCGGCCACGCGGCGGTCAGCCCCAGAGCTCCTGGATGGTCGAGAACACCTTCTGGTTGTGCGAGAACTCGATCGTGTTGCCGTCGGGGTCCTCCACGGCGCAGATGTAGCCGATGTGGGCGGCCATGTCCATCGGCTCCCACCGCAGGTTGCCCATCTCGCGCGCCTTGGCCGCGACCTCGTCGACGTCCTCGCGGTTGGGCAGCTCGATACCGATGTGCGCGAACGGCGCCAGCGTCGGCACCTTCTTGCCCGGCTCGATACCGAAACGCGCTCCGACCTCGGCAATGAACTCGGCCAGGACGAGGACGAACGCCGAGTCGACCTGACCCTTGTTCGACAGCCAGGCGCTGCGCCCGGTGTCGTCCTCGTTCTTGGTGACCAGCACCATCGGGGTGAGGTGCTCGTAGAACTCGATCGATCGATCCAGGTCGCTGACCGGGAGGGCGACGTGGGTCCAGCGGGGTTCGGTCAGTTGTGCCATGGTCCGGTTCTCCTCATTCGTCATTCGTTCGGCTCGACCGCGACACGCGGCCGGGTGGTCAGACGGTGGGCCACTTGGCCCGGTCGGGCAGGCCGGAGCGGGCCACGATGCCCTCGCCGGCGGTCTGGGCGCGGCGCAGCAGGTCGCCCTCGTCGATCGTCGTGCAGCGGTAGTCGTCGACGACGCGCCGCCCGTCGACGAACACGGTGTGCACGCCCCGCCCGTCGGCCGACCACACGAGTTGGTTGGCGACGTTGTGCAGCGGCCGCCACTCCGGCCGGTTCGTGTCGTGCAAGACCAGGTCGGCCTTCTTGCCCGTCTCGATCGAGCCGATCTCGTGCTCGGCCTGCAGTGCGCGGGCGCCGTTGCGGGTGGCCATCGCGAACGCGTCCTCGGCCGGGAAGATCGTGGCGTCGCGCCGCGCGTCCTTGAACAGGCCGGCGACCAGGTAGGTCGCGCGCATCAGGTCGTGGTAGTTCGAGGCGTTGTTGCCGTCGGTGCCGATCGCCACGTTCACGCCGGCGGCCACCATCTCGGGGAACTTGCCGATCTGGGTCACGCCGTAGGACACCTTGAGCGCCGTGGTCGGGCAGTGCGACACGCTCGTCCCGGTCTGTGCGAGCAGCGCCACCTCGCCGTCGTCGACGTGGACGGCGTGGGTCAGGACCACGTTCTGGCCCAGCACGCCGAGCTCGTCGAGGTGCACCAACGGCCGCTGCCCGAAGGCGGCGAGGAACCCCTCGGGATCCATCGCCGCCGGTGACATGTGGAAGCTGAACCCGGTGCCGCGTTCGACCGACAGCTCTTTCGCGGCCCGCCACAGCTCGTCGCTGCAGCAGGTGTGGCCGATGATGATCGGCCAGGCCTGGATGCGACCGTCGGCCACCGAGGCGTACCTGTCCATCGTGTCGTTCAGGCGGGCGATCGCCTGCGCGGTCGACAGGCGCAGCACCTCCGGCTCAGGCACGAGATCCCACGCCCACGGCCCGACGCGGGCGCGGATGCCGATCTCGGTGAGGGCCTCGACGACCGGGTCGATGAACCTGATCGTGCCGGCCTCGAGGAACGCGGTCGTTCCGCTCTTGAGCATCTCCAGCGCGGCGAGCTGGGCCGAGATGTGCTCGTCCTCCTCGGTGTAGTACGTGTGGATCGGCGTGAGCCACTCGAAGACGTTCTCCAGGAACGGGGTGTCGTCGGGGACGAAGCCGCGTGTGAGCGGTTCGCCGGTGATGTGCACGTGCGTGTTGATCAGCCCCGGGGTGACGACGAACCGCTCGCCGGCGATGACGGTGTCGCTGTGCCACTGGGCGGTCACGTCGGCGGTCTTGCCGACAGCCACGATCAGGTCGTCCCGGATGGCGACCGCGCCGTCCCTGATCACGCGGCGGGAGTCGTCCATCGTCACGACGAGGGCGTTGACGATCAGCGTGTCGGCGGCTGCCGTGCCGTTCGGGGCGTTCACGAGGTGGCCTCCGGGGTGCGGGAGCGGATGAGGTGGACGTGCTGGCGCGGCAACGGCTCGAACGAGTCGACCAATTCGGCTCCGGCTGCTTCGGCCCACGCACGCAGGTCCGCGACCGTGACACCGAGTCCCGCCGTCGAGGCCAGCATCGTCAGTGACAGCAGCAGTTCGTGGCGCGCGGCGACGCAGGCGGCGACGCGGTCTTCGCCTCTGACGTCGCCGTCGTCGTGACGGGCGCGGGCAGGGTCGGGACGCGGGTAGTCGACGACCACGACGACCCCGCCCGCACCGGCCAACTCGACTGCCCGGGCGAGCAGTTGCCGGGCCCGCTCGGCGGGTTCGGCCCGCAGCACGTGAGCCAGGACGACGACGTCGGCCGCGGCGACCGGGAGCGCGGTCCCGAGGTAGTCGCCGGCAACGGCGATCACCTGCTCGCGCAGACCGACGTCCGTGGCCGCTCGCTCCGCGATCGGCAGCACGTTCGGCCGGTCGACCGCGATCACCGTGCCGGCCGGCCGGGTGCGCAGCAGCGCGGTCAGCCAGGCTCCCGAACCGCAGCCGAGGTCGACGACCGTCGGCTGCTCCGGCCACAGTCCGCGGCGCTCCAGTTCGGCGGCGACAGCCGTCGCCACGCCGGCCTGTGTCGGGCCGGTCGCGCGCACGAGCGCCGGGTACAGCTCGGCCAGGCCGGCTGTCACGGCAGGCTCTGGTGCGCCGGTGCGGATGGTGTCGGCCAGGCCCGGCCAGGCGGCCGGCGGCCCGGGCGAGTACCGCACGAGCGCGGCCATCGAGGCCGGTGCAGTCGACACCAGGTAGCGCTCGGCCGTGGGCGTGAGCCGGAAGCGGTCCTCGGCGGCGGAGAGCAGGCCGAGCGCGACGAGGGTCTCGGCCAGAACGGTCACCTGGCCTGGGCCGGCCGCACCGATCGCGGTGGCCAGCTGTGCGGCGTCGAGTCCGGTTGCGGAATCGGCGTCCTCCGCGAGGGCGTCGAACAGGCCGAGGTCGAGCGCGGCCGAGAGCGCCCAGTAGGACGTGAAACCGTTGATCACGTCCCACACCGGCGCCGGGCCGGCGGGTGTGGCGGTCGTCTTGCTCATGGGCGCAGCACGATCTTGCCGGTGGCCTGCCGTGACTCCATCCGCTCCTGCGCCGCCCCGGCCTCGGTCAGCGGGAACTCGCTGTCGATCGGCGTGCGGAACGTGGAGGCCCAGTATGCGTCGAGCATCGCGGCGAACTCGCGGCGGTCGTAGGGGTCCGAGCCGAGCAGCTGCAGGCCGAAGTGGTAGGCGTACACCAGGTCGAACTCGGCCCGGTTGCCTGTCGTGTTGCCGAAGAACACCAGTCGCCCGCGCGGCGCGAGGCTGTAGATGCCGGTGTTCCATGTGGCCGGGCCGACGTGATCGAGCACGAGGTCGGCGCCCCGCCCACCGGTGACCTCGCGCACGGCCGCCACGACGTCGCCGGTCGTCGAGTTGACCACGAAGTCGGCGCCCAGGCCGCGTGCGTAGTCGGCCTTCGCGTCCGAGCCGACCGTGGCGACCACACGGGCACCACTGGCCTTGGCCAGCTGGATCAAGGCGGTGCTGACGCCGCTGCCGGCCGCGTGGATCAGCACCGTTTCGCCGAGGCGGACCTTGCCGATCTCGATGAGCGCGTGCCAGGCCGTCATCCAGATCGTCGGCACGACGGCCGCGTCGACCAGGTCGACCTCGTCCGGCACGGGGTGCACGTTGGCCGCCGGGACGAGGACGTACTCGGCGTAGCCGCCGGCCAGGGTGGCGCCGATGACACCCACGCTCGGGCACCTGCCGTCGGCTCCGGCGGCGCAGCTCTCGCAGCGATCGCACGGCACGGCCGGATTCACCACGACACGGGCGCCCTCGGCGAGCGCGGTCGGATGGCCCGCCCGCCCAGTGCCTGCCGGGCCGACCGCCGCGACGGTGCCCGCGACGTCCATTCCGGCCACGTGCGGCAGGGTGAAGCCGGGGATCAGCGAGGGCCCGCGCCGCTGCAGGACGTCGAGGTGGTTGAGGCCACAGGCTGCGACGCGGACGAGCACCTCGTCCGGCCCCGGCTCGGGCACCGGGACGTCGGCGACCTGGAGCACATCCAGACCGCCGTGCGTTCGGTAAAGTACGACCTTCACGAAAGAGACCTCCGCTGGCTGGGGACTTCAGTCACCGGCCAGCTCGTTGCACGCCTGGTCGGCATGCAACGGTCTCCGTGGAGCGCCTGAAAGCGCTCCCCCGATCGGTTTGTTGCCCACCGATCGGCGCGGCTGAAAGCTATAGGTGCCCATCGGCGGTCGTCAATGGCCGGCCCGAAATCACCCTGAACTCGTCGAGCCCGGTGAAGCGGTTGCAGAGGTCGTGCTGGGCGGCGACGGTGGCTACCCTGCAGCCGACACGTGCTGCACCTCAGATCGGAATCATCGACGAGATGTCGGGCCCGGTGCGCATGTTGTTACCGCCGTCGACTGCGATCGCCTCGCCGGTGATCCACCGCGCCTCGGGACCGAGAAGGAAACGTACGAGATTGGCGACATCCGTCATCTCGCCGACCCCCGGCAGCGGAGTGTTCACGACGTAACTCTCACGGACCGGGTCGTCGGCCGGTACGAGGGACGCCATCTTCTCGCTCATCGTGAACCCAGGCCGTACGGAGTTGAACCGCACGAGCCGGCCTCCGTACTCGTCAGCCGCGTTGCGCAACAGCACGTCGACCGCAGCCTTGGCTGCCGTGTACGCCCCGAAGTAGCGACTCGTCTGGGCAGCGGCGCCGGAGGAGATTCCCACGAACGACCCGCCCCGTCGCTCGATCATCAACGGCACGGTGAATTTCAGCAGATTGAACGTTCCGACCACATTGAGGTTCAGCACCGACGCGATGTCGGCAGCGCTGATCTCGTGCAGCGGGCGCATCTGCCCGCTACCACCGGCGTTGGCCACCGCTCCGGTGATGCCGTTCCCGGCCTCGGCTGCCCGGGCCACGGCCTCACCCATGGCCCGTTCGTCGGTTACGTCGACGGCAATGGGGAGGACGCGGCCCGGGCCGGAGCAGGCGGAGTTCAACTCGGCTGCGGTCGCTTCCAGGACGTCGGCCCGACGACCACAAATCGTGACGGTGGCTCCGTCGTTGACCAGGCGCCGGGCGATGGCCCGGCCGATGCCCGAGCCGCCGCCAGTGACGACGATCGAGGAATTTTCCAGTGTGGTCTCCATCGCTGGATGGTATCGAGACCGATCCCGGCTGTCTCCAATGACATGACGCCGTCTCGTATGACGAGATTCACTCCGGACTGGCGGCTCCACCCGGCCTCGGCGCCGCCCAGCGGCTGGCCCCCCTTGAGCATCAGGACGTAGTGGACGTCGAGCCGGTCCGTGACCAGGCGGGCGGAATCCTCTGCGGCGTGCAAGGCATCCAGGGTGAACCCCCAGCCTGCCGCGGCCAGTTGAGCCAACGGGATGCGGGCAGCCTCACGCTCCGCGGCGGACGGTGTTGCCGGCCATGCGCAGATACCCGGCGACCTCGCGAATGCCGAGCTCTTCGGCCGGCAGGGCATGGGGAGTCGCGTACCGCGCTCGGATACGGGCTCCGATCGGCGGCATTCTCTTCGCGGTATCCCGGTTGCCGACCCCTGCCGGTCAAGGATCAGGCGGCGCCTCGGGCCGGCCCGGTGCCGGTACCGGCCCCGGCGAGGGGCTCGTAGGGCTTCCCCTTTTAAGCGACCGTGAGCACGATCTTGCCTTGGATGTGCCCGCGGGCCGCGCGCTCATGGGCCGCTCGGGCGTCCGCGAGCGAAAACGTGCTGTCGATCGCGACGCGGACCGTGCCCGCGTCGAGCAGGCGTCCCAGTTCGGCGAGCTGTGCGCCGTTCGAGCGGACCTGGGCGCTCGAGACGGTGACACCCAGCTTCGCGACCTCTTCCTCGTCGAAGTCCCCAGGGAGCACGGGGAATTGAGCGCCACCGCGCTTGAGCGTGCGCAGGAGGCGGCTGCTGTGAGGGCCACCAACGGTGTCGAGAACGAGGTCGACGTCGTGCACGAGTTCTTCAGGACGACTCTTGGTGTAGTCGATGAACTGGTCGACGCCGAGCTCGCCCAGGAACGATTCATGCTCGCCCGACGCCACCGCGACCACGCGTGCGCCCTTCCACTTCGCCAGCTGAAGCGCGAAGTGTCCCACGCCGCCCGCGGCGCCGTTGATGAGCACCGTCGTGTCAGCGCCGAGTGCCGTCGGGCGATGCATCGCCGCCTGGAAGGGCGAGGGGCGATCGTGTCCGACCTCGATCAGGAACTGCCACGCCGTGAGCCCTGCCATGGGCGCCCCGGCGGCGTGCACGTGGTCGATGCCGGCCGGCTTGCGTGCGAGGTCCGAGGCCGGCGCGGCCACGTACTCCGCGTACGCCCTGCCGTCGAAGCTGGGAAAACGCAGAAGACCGAAGACTTCGTCACCTACGGCGAGACTGTCCACGTCCGCGGCGACGGCCTCGACGACACCCGACACGTCCGTCCCCGGAATCACCGGCAGGCCAACCGTCGATTCCGTCTCCCCAGGCATCCTGGTCAGCCCGTCGCGCAGGTACCGGTCCGGAGGATTGACGCCGACCGCGTGCACGCGGACGAGCACCTCACCCGGCTCCGGCTCGGGTATCGGCACCTCGTCGTAGCGCAGCACTTCAGGGCCGCCGTGCTCATGGAGCCGGACCGCCCTCATCGTGTGTGTCGGCATCGTTCTCTCCTGACCGCGCTGCGGGATAGGCTTATTCGGATCAGCGATCCACATAATCGGATCACTGATCCGAATATATGGACCACTGATCCGGATAGTCAAGGAGGGACAGCTGCGATGCGGGCCGACGCCAAGAAGAACCGCGACCACCTGCTCGCCGTAGCGGGCACCGCCATCACCGAGCAGGGCGTCGACGTATCACTGCGCGACATCGCGCGCAGGGCCGACGTCGGGCTCGCGACGCTGCTGCGCCACTTCCCGACCCGCGAGGCCCTGCTCGAAGCCCTGCTCCGCACGAGCTTCGACGAACTGACGGCCAGGGCGGGCGAGTTCGAGACGTCGGACTCGCCCGAAGACGCGCTCGTTTCGTGGCTCCGCGACTGCGTCGCGTGGACAACCGAGTATCGGGGTGTGACCGTGCTGATGGCAGCCGCCATCGAGGACACCGAGTCCGCACTCCACGCTTCGTGCGTCACCCTGCGCGCGGCCGGTGCGCGTCTCCTCGCCCGCGCCCAGGCCGCGGGTACAGCGCGGACCGACATCGATGGCACCGATCTGTTCGCGCTGATAGCGGCACTCGCGTGGCTCAGCGATCAACCCCCGCTCGCGCCACGCGCCGACCACCTCTTCGCGGTTGTCGCGAGCGCGATCCTGACGAATCCTGCGAGCACGAACACCGAGGGAACCGCGCCCCCGAGCCCATAGGCGAAACCGTCGCGCATACGGACCAGCAAAGCCCGACCCGCACCGGCTGACCTGCCTCTATGCTCCACGTCAGCCGGGCCGTCCGCAGCGTCGGCTCACACCGCACGCGCCGCACAGACAGCACCTGCACCTGCACCTGCACCTGCCATCCCCCATCACGGCGCCGCGGAGTAACTGAGATCCTTCGCGGTGAGCGAGTCAGGCACCAAGCGCAGCCACATCGTGCCTCGTTCGCTTGGGCCATCGTGCAGGTAGTGCACGAAGCGCGCGTCCCACAGTGCTTCGTCGGCTCCCGGGTAGCGGACGAGCTTCCGTCGGCCCCTCGGCACATCGAAGGCCACAAGCTCGGCCCGACCCCGAGCGATCACCTGCCGGACAAGGCCCGTTGCGAGGTCGCACTCGTCCACTACGAGGGCGACGCGCGGGTCCTCCTTCACTCGGTCGAACAACCGGGCCCACGGGCCTGTCAAGGTCCAGAAGGCTCCCCCTTCCCACAGGAACCAGACAGGACGCACGGTCGGCCCGCTCGTCGCTATGCGAGCAGTGAGCGGCTGCTGCAAGAAAGCGTCCACATCAAAACCAGGAGATTCCATAGCGTCAATTTTCTGGTGTCGTCGGCCTCTTGACCACCGACCGGAACGAGAACGTCCTGGCGTGGCCGGACCGATCAGGAATCAAGAAGCGCGGGGCAGGGAATCGGTTCTAGCCTGCTCGTCATGGACATCACCATTCACACGAGCTTCCTGCCGCACGACGACCCGGACGCGTCGCTCGCTTTCTACCGCGACGTCCTCGGCTTCGAGGTCCGCAGCGACGTCGGGCAGGGCAGGATGCGCTGGATCACGGTCGGTCCGGCCGGTCAGCCCAGCACGTCCCTCCTTCTGGCGCCGCCTGCCGCCGACCCGGGAGTCACCGAGGAAGAGCGCCGCACCATCACCGAGATGATGGCAAAAGGCACCTACGGCTGGATCTTGCTGGCCACGCCGGACCTCGACGCCACGTTCGAGAAGGTGCAGGCCGGTGACACCGAGGTCGTCCAGGAGCCGATCGAGCAGCCGTACGGCATCCGTGACTGCGCTTTCCGCGACCCAGCGGGCAATTTGATCCGCATCCAGGAACTTCGCTGAGGTCATTGCTCCGGCGGGCCGGTCCTGATCACCGAGCGTCTGGGACGCCTGTCTCACAGGTACTTCAGGCGCGGATAGGCGTCGATGGAAGAGGAAAGAGAGGGGAGTGCTCTCATGTGTCAGCCCGAGTGGCGGCGTGCACGCATTGAGGCGCAGCGCCTGGCCGATCTCGCGCGGTTGCGCCGCGTCCGCGACCGGATCGACAGGGAGTATGCGCAGCCGCTGAACGTGGAGGCGCTCGCCCGCGGTGTGAACATGTCCGCCGGGCACCTCAGCCGGCAGTTCCGGGCCGCGTACGGCGAGTCGCCGTACGCGTACCTGATGACGCGCCGCATCGAGCGCGCGACAGCACTGCTGAGGCGAGGAGACCTCAGCGTCACCGAGGTCTGTTTTGCGGTCGGCTGCGCGTCGCTGGGCACGTTCACCACCCGCTTCACCGAGCTGGTCGGCATGCCGCCCGGAGCCTTCCGGCGTCGCGCGGCGGATGCTGCGGCCGACGGTGCCGATGCCACGAGTACCGACGGTGATGCGGGGCCTGCGGTCACGGTGCAGGGGATGCCGGCGTGTGTGGCGAAGCAGGTGACCAGACCGGTCAGGAATCGAGAAGCCCCGGCCGCCGGGCAGCCCCTAGCGTGATGGCCATGGCAACCACCGCAACCGCCGCGTCCATCACATCCGTCACCCTCGAGGTGGCCGACCCGGACGCCGCCCGTCACTTCTACACCGCCTTCGGCGTGAACACGCGCATTCGCCTGCGGGCATCCGAGGCGCACTCCACCGGATTCCGCGGCTTCACCCTGGCGCTCACGGTGTCCCAGCCGGCCACCGTCGACAGCTTCATCGGCGCCGCCGTGGACGCCGGCGCCGCAGTGCTGAAGCCCGCCGCGAAGTCACTGTGGGGCTACGGCGGCGTCGTCCAGGCGCCGGACGGGACGATCTGGAAGATCGCGACCTCGGCGAAGAAGGACACCGGCCCGCCCACCCGCGAGATCGACGAAATCGTCCTCCTGCTCGCCGTTGAGGACGTGAGGGCCGGCAAGCAGTTCTACGTCGGCCGGGGCCTGACCGTGGCCAAGAGCTTCGGCGGCAAGTACGCCGAGTTCGCCTCCGGCGAGTCCAGCCCCGTCAGGCTGGCGCTGTACAGGCGCCGCGGCCGGGCCAAGGACCTCGGTGTCCCCGCCGAAGGCACCGGCTCGCACCGTATCGTCCTCGGCGGCACCGCCGGCCCCTTCGTCGACCCGGACGAATTCGCTTGGGAGGCCGCCACGTCGCTCGCCCCGCAACCGTCCACGGCGTCTGCACTGTCCTGACGCCCAGCCCTGCACTCCCGCCCCGCCCTGCCTCATCCCTGTACGAAAGGAAACCGCCATGCAGCACACGAAGTCGTCCGCCGAGAACTCCGGCACGGCCGCCGCGGAGTACAACGGATTCACCGCCGAAGAGCGGGCCGCGATGAAGGAGCACGCGCACGGCCAGAAGCAGGCGGCGGCACGGCGTGGTTCGAAGGCGGAGAAGGAGGCGGCAGCGGAGCGGGACGTGCTTGCGAAGATCGCCGAGATGCCGGAGGCGGACCGGCTCCTCGCCGAGCAGATCCACGCCATTGTCAGGGCCGCCGCTCCGGACCTCACGCCCAGGCTCTGGTACGGGATGCCCGCCTACGCCAGGGACGGCAAGGTCGTCTGCCACTTCCAGAGCGCGCAGAAGTTCAAGTCGCGGTACGCCACGCTCGGATTCAGCGACCAGGCGGCTCTCGACGACGGCACCATGTGGCCTGTCGCCTACGCCCTCAAGGAGTTGACCGCAGCCGACGAAGAGCGCATCAGCGCTCTCGTCAGGAAAGCGGTGGGCTGAGACCAGCCGGGGCGGAACCGGCGGCAGGACTGACCGAGCCGCGGACGAGGGGACCGCGGACCAGGACGTCCCCGAGGCCGGCTATGTGGAGTCCTGCAGCAAGTGGAGCGCCGGCCGGCGTCCTTGCGGCGTTCACCAGCTGATTCCGGCCGCCACCGGCAGGTGGTCACTGCCCGTGGCCGGCAGCGACCACGAGCTCTCCGGTTTCACACCTCTGACCAGGATCTGGTCGATCCGCACCATCGGGAACCTTGCCGGCCAGCTGAAGCCGAAGCCGTCCCCGGCCGCGGCCTGGGCCGAGTGCAGTTGTGAGGTGATGTCGGCGAACGCCCGGTCGTCCAGGGTGCCGTTCAGGTCGCCGAGCAGCACCACCCGCTCGTTCTGCTCGGCGGCGATGGTCTCGCCGAGCGCCTGCGCGCCGCGGTCCCGGTGTTCCGTCGCGAAGCCTCCTCTGGGATTCACCCGTGCGGAACCCAGGTGAGCCACATACACCGCCAGCGGACCCCGGTCCGTGGCCACCGTGGTGCGCAGCGCGCGGTTGTAGGTCATCTTGATGTCGGCCGGTTTGGTGTCCGCCAGCGGCCCGACGTCCGTCTTGATGTCGACCGGCTGCGTGTCCGACAGCGGTAGCTTGCTCCACAACCCGACCGTGCCCTGCACCGTGTGGTGCGGATACGCCTTCGCCAGTTCCTTCTCGTACAGCGGCTTCGCCTGCGGGGTGATCTCCTCCAGGGCCAGCACGTCCGCGCCGGAGGCGGCCAGGTCGCGGGCGGTGCCGGCCGGGTCGGGGTTGTCGGCGGCGACGTTGTGGCTGACCACGGTGAGGTCGCTGCCCGGGCGGGACTTGTCACTGAGCAGCCCCCCGAAGAGGTTCAGCCACACCAGGACCGGAAGGAGCAGCGCGGCCACCGCGGAGGCGGAGCGGCGCCACAGCGCCCCGGCCAGCAGCACCGGGATGAGCAGGCCGAACCACGGCAGGAAGGTCTCCACCAGGCTGCCGAGGTTCCCGACCCGGTTCGGGATCTCCGCGTGCAGCAACATGAACAGACCCAGTAGCAGCGCCAGCGCCGCGAGCACCAGGCCGCGCTTCCAGGGCCCCGGCCGGGAGCCGATGCGGATCGCCCGGCGGATGCCCGTACGCCAGGCGCCGGAGCCGGTGCCCCGGCATCCGGAACCTTCTGGTCCGCTCCGCTCCGCCGTGTCCATTTGCACCATCGTCCGTCCCCGTTCACTGCCGGTCACTGCTGCGTCCTCGGGTCGACTCCGTCGTCCGCGGCAGCCGTTGCCGCCTGGCGGAGGGCCTTGAGCAGATCGGGATCGAGGTTGGCCACGGCCGGAATCGCGTCGTCGAAGACCGTCACGCCGTCAGGGACGACACCGTCCGCCTCACCGGGCGCGTCCCGGTGCTCACCGCGAGACGCATGGGGTGCTGCGTTCGAGGACGGCTGCAAGGGCGGTTCGGTCGGCGAGGACGTCGAGGGTGGTGCGGCCGAGGAGGGCAAGGCAGCCAGGGACGAGGCCTTCGGCACCTGATAGCCGAGGGCTGCTGTGATCACTGCTGTGCCGACGAACAGGCTGACGCCGAAGAGCCGGCGCGTCCGGCGGCTCGTTGGTCGCGCTGAGGGCGGTGTTCGATGCATGCCGCCAGTCAAGGCAGCTCGGTGTTGCCGGCATGTATGCGGTTTTCGATATGCCGACGATAGGCACCGACTCGTAGCCTTGATGACATGCGTGTGCTGATCGTCGAGGACGAGCCCTTTCTGGCAGAAGCCATCCGCGACGGTCTACGCCTGGAAGCGATCGCGGCCGATATCGCAGGTGACGGCCATACCGCTCTGGAAAGACTGAGTGTCAACGCCTACGACATCGCCGTCCTCGACCGCGACATCCCCGGACCGTCCGGTGACGAGATCGCCCGACGCATCATCGCCTCCGGCACCGGCATGCCGATCCTCATGCTCACCGCGGCCGACCGGCTCGACGACAAGGCCTCCGGGTTCGGACTCGGCGCGGATGACTACCTCACGAAACCCTTCGAACTCCAGGAGCTCGCACTCAGGCTCAGAGCCCTCGACCGCAGACGCGCCCATGTCAGGCCTCCCGTGCGGGAGATCGCAGGGCTGCGCCTTGACCCTTTCCGCCGCGAGGTCTACCGGGACGGCCACTACGTCGCGCTGACCAGGAAGCAGTTCGCGGTGCTCGACGTCCTCGTCGCTGCCGAAGGCGGTGTCGTCAGCGCCGAAGAACTCCTGGAACGCGCGTGGGACGAGAACGCCGACCCGTTCACCAATGCCGTACGCATCACCGTCTCGGCCCTGCGCAAGCGCCTCGGCGAGCCGTGGATCATCACCACGGTGCCTGGGGTCGGCTACCGCATCGACACGCAGGCAGAGGCCGCCAGAGACGAGGGCGGAGACCGTGGATAGGGCGTCTTGGGCCGGGGATTGGGCGCCTGGGACCGTGGACAGGGCGCCCGGGTTGAGCGTTCGCCTCAAGCTCACCCTCAGCTACGCCGGATTTCTCCTGCTCGCCGGTGTCCTGATGGTCGCGGCGGTGTGGGTTTTCCTGCTGCGGGACCTGCCCGAAGTGAAGGCCGGCGTCGGCGGTTTGCAGGTCCGTTCCCAGCTCGCAATCAACTTCGCGTCGGGGGCAGCTGGAGTCATGGCGTTCCTGCTGGTGTTCGGCCTCCTGGGAGGCTGGATCCTCGCCGGCCGCATGCTCGCCCCCCTGACGAGCGTCACGGACGCCACACGCATGGCCGCGACCGGATCCCTCTCCCACCGGATCCGGCTACCGGGCCGCAAGGACGAGTTCCGCGAACTCGCCGACGCCTTCGACACGATGCTCGCACAGCTCGAAGTGCACGTCGCCGAACAGCAGAGATTCGCCGCCAACGCCTCTCACGAACTGCGCACCCCGCTGGCGATCTCGAAGGCACTTCTCGACGTGGCCCGCACCGATCCGAACCGTGACACCGGCGAACTCATCGATCGCCTGCACGCCGTCACCACCCGAGCGATCGACCTCACCGAGGCACTGCTCCTGGTCAGCCGCGCCGAGCAGGGATCCTTCACCAGGGAACGCGTCGACCTGTCCCTCCTGGCGGAAGAGGCCACTGAGACACTCCTGCCCTTCGCGGAAAAGCACGGCGTCACCATCGAGACCAGCGGCGACATCACCCTCACGAGCGGGTCGCCCGCGCTCCTGCTGCAGCTGACCATGAACCTCGTGCACAACGCGATCGTCCACAACCTGCCGGAACAGGGCACCATGTGGGTGCATACCAGCGTCCGCCCCAAGACTGTGGTGCTCACTGTCGAAAACACCGGCGAACAGATCACCCCGCAGCGCGTCTCGACCCTCACCGAACCATTCCAACGCGGCACCGAACGCATCCACACCGACCACGCAGGCGTCGGCCTCGGTCTGGCCATCGTCAAAACCATCACCCACGCACACGACGGAACACTCACCCTCACCCCACGTCCTGTCGGCGGGCTCCGCATCACGGTGGAACTCCCCGCGACAGCCCCGCACGCCGACAGATAACGAATGAGCCACGCAGCGAGCCAGCCAACCTTCGCCGTCGCGTACAACTCACCAGCGGCACCTCGTGCAGCCGGTGCCAGCCGCGCCAGCCGCCGGCTCATTCCGGTCCCGCAGCCGCCTCCGATACGTCCCACCACATATCAGGATTCCGCGCAGAACCTCTCGGGTCGGCCACGGATACGGCCCGCATGGCGAGCGCCGCTCCCCGCTGCGACAGCAACGGGCTACGGGCCGGGGCAGGGGGTACACGGGCGGTAACGATATGCTCACTCGGTGGGCCGGAGTCTCCGTCGTGCCGTCGTCAGGCTGTCGGAGGATGGGGGAAGGGCCGGTCCGGTCGAGTGCGGAACCAGGGGAGGCGATGGGATGCGGCAGGCGGGCGTGCTCGATGTCGGGTGCCACAGTGCTCTGTTGACGGTGGTGAGGCGGCGTCCGGGTGCAGTGCTGGAGCCAGTGCTCTCCCACAAGGTGCGACTGAGGCTGCACGAGACACTGGACCGCAAGGGGCGGTTGGACAAAGCCGGCATGCAGAGCGTCGAGCGAGCAGTGGCCGAGGCCGTCGCCGCGGACTCGCGTCTGCGCGGGACGGACGTCTTCGCTTTCGCGACCTCGGTCATCCGGGACGCACCCAACCGAGACGAGATCATCGCGCGGGTGGCACGCACCACGGGCACCCGCCTGCGCGTGCTGACCGGCGAGGAGGAAGCGCGGCTGGCCTACGTGGCCGCCCGCCAGTGGGCAGGCCCGACGGCCGGGCAGCTGCTGGTTCTGGACATCGGCGGCGGCACCGTGGAGATCGCCTCCGGCGTCGGAGAGCAGCCCCACACCGTCCACTCGATGCCGCTGGGCGCCCGAAGGATCACCCGCGACTGGCTCCCGGGCGGCACAGCACCGTCCCAGCGCCGCCTGGCCGAGATCCGGCAGCATCTGCGCCGGTCCCTGGAAGCCGTCCCCGGCCTGCCGCAGGCCGAACCGGGCGGGCGGGTGCTGGCCTCCTCCAAAACCTTCGAACAGCTCGCCCGGCTGACCGCCGCCCAGGGCAAGACACCGCGAGACAGACGGCAGCTCGCGCTACCCCGGCTGCGCACGTCGGTCTCCCTGCTGGCCGACGCGGGGCCGTCCCGCCGTGCCAAGTTGCCCGGCATCTCCCGACACCGCGCCGAACAGTCCCTGGCCGGAGCCTTGATCGCGCAGTCCCTCATGGAGGCTTGCGGGGCCAAGCACGTCGAGATCTGCCCCTGGTCCACCCGGGAAGGACTCCTGCTCGAACGCCTCGGCGTGCCCTACACCACCGGCGGGCGCCCTCGCCTCGCCGGCTGAACCCAACGGGACGTCCAGAGCCCGGAGCGGTACGTCGCCGCTGCCAGGGGCGGGCCCAGCGGGTGGCAGCTCGCTGGTGTCGAGGATCACGAGCCGATCCGGCCGGGGCAACCGTTTGTGCTCCCACTGGGTGATCGGGCGTTCGAGGCTCGTCTACGAGGGCAGCCCCAAGGCATGAACCAGGACAGACCAGGCGTGGAGGACTCGGTCGGGACACCAGCCGAGTCTTACGCCGCTGAGGCCCTGCCTGATCAGGTCTCCCAGGCGATTGCGTCGATTCGTTCGCAGGCAGCAATGCTCCGGGGGCTGCCACCCCCGGACAAGGCTCACGAAACTGGGATCGGGACAGACAGAGCTACGTCATGCGGCTGGTCGGGCCTGCTGCCCTCACACGGGCCTCACCCCGACTCCCATCGGATGTCAGCGCACAAGGGCAGGGAGGCCGGAGCCGTCGTCGACGACGACGGGCCAGAAGAGCAATGCGATCATTCCGACGATGACGAGCAGCATGGCGAGGCAGCACGGAACCTGGGACGGAGCTTTGAGGGTCGGACTGACTGCGACCTCTGAGGCTACTCGGCGCACGTCACCGGCGTGGTAGTAGACCGTGATTGCACTCACGAGCGATGACTTTCCTCCGCGGCTACGGTCTCCTCCTTGAACGCCCCTGCCGGACGCCACCCGTTCCGGCCAGGTGTCCTACGCAGAGCACTACCCGTGACAGGAGACGCTGCCGCATGACCGATCCGAAGCTGACAGCAGACCGCAGCCGGAGGGCTGAGGTCTGGCCCCTGATCCACGCTGAGCGAGCGGCGCTGGCGGCTGATCTCGCAGACCTGACTGACGAGCAGTGGGCAACACCGTCGCTGTGCACCGAATTGACGGTGCGTGAGGTGCTGGCGCATCTCACCGCGGGCGCAAGCCTCAACTCCGTGCACTGGCTGGCGGGTGTGATCCGCTGTCGGTTCGACTTCGACAGACAGGTGGCCATGCGGCTGGCCGAGCAACTGGGCGCTACCCCGGCCGAGACGCTGGAGCGATTCCGGCGCGTGGTCCCGAGCACCACCAAGCCGCCTCTCCCTCCCATAGCCATGCTCGGCGAAACGATCGTGCACGGAGAAGACATCCGGCGCCCGCTGGGCATCCGCCGCGAGTATCCGATCGAGGTGGTCACGCTGGTGGCCGAGTACTACCAGGGATCGGACACTGTGGTCGTGGCCAAGGGACGCATCGGCGGCCTGAGACTCGTCGCGAATGACGGTTCCTTCACCACCGGTTCCGGACAGCTCGTCTCCGGCGCCACCTTGGCCCTGGTGATGGCGATGACCGGGCGCTCGACCTACTGCGACGATCTCGAAGGCGACGGCGTCGAGCTCCTCCGCGGGCGCCGCGGGATGGCGTGACTGCGCTGAGTCAGCCTGGCGAGCTCGCCTTACGTCACGAGGCCGGTGATCGCAGCCATCAACGCTCTGAATTTGGTTGTACACATGTCCGGTTGTTGCGGCACATGGCGTGGGTGAGACAGGCCGATGCCGGGGAAAGCAAGGTCCCTCGACGGGCGTCGGTCGGGTAGCGTACGGATCATGTCGAGTCCTGAGTCGGACAAGGTGGGGGCTTTCGGTCACGCCGTCAGCCCCCCGAACCACTGAGCCTGTAGCCCTGTCGTCGCGCCGCATTTCTGTGGTGGACGGGTGTGCCCAGGGGCTGGCCGCGGTGACGAGATGACCTTCTCGTGCTTCTCCTCACCTCGGAGCCATTCGATGCCTTTTCCGCTGTACCTGCTTGCCATGGCGGTCTGTGCCATGGGCACCTCGGAATTCATGCTTGCCGGCCTCTTGCCCGACATCGCCTCCGATCTCGACGTCACAGTCGGGACAGCAGGCTTGCTCACCTCGGCCTTCGCGATGGGCATGATCGTCGGCGCCCCTCTCGTCGCGGCGCTTGCCCGCGACTGGCCCAGGCGCTCCAGCCTTCTCGGCTTCATCCTCACTTTCGCGGCAGCTCACGTCGTGGGCGCAATCACCACGAGCTTTCCCATCCTGTTCGCCACCCGGGTCGTCGCCGCGCTGGCGAACGCAGGATTCCTTGCCGTCGCTCTCACGACGGCCGCCGCGTTGGTCTCCCCCCTCAAGAAGGGACGCGCGCTGGCCGTCTTGCTGTCGGGCACGACAGTGGCCACGATCGCCGGTGTCCCCGGTGGGTCGGTACTCGGCGCGGTGCTTGGCTGGCGGGCCACATTCTGGGCCGTCGCCGCTCTCTGCCTGCCTGCGGCTCTCGGTGTCCTGAAGGGGATCCCAGCGGGACGTGCGAAGGATGAGGCGACTGGCGGGCCGACCTTGCGAGCGGAGCTCGCCCAGCTCACAAGGCCGCGGTTGATCCTGGTGATGCTGCTCGGCGCACTGGTGAACGCGGCAACGTTCGGGAGTTTCACCTTTCTTGCTCCCGTTGTGACCGACACCGCCGGGCTGGGCGAGTTGTGGATCTCTGTCGCTCTGGTGCTCTTCGGTATCGGTTCCTTCGCCGGCGTCACTGTTGCTGGCCGGCTGTCCGACCACCGCCCCTACCTTGTTCTCGCAGCAGGCGGTCCACTGTTGCTCGTCAGCTGGCCGGCCCTGGCGGTGCTGGCCGACAAGCCGGTCGCTCTGCTCGTCCTCGTGTTCGTCTTGGGCGCGCTGTCGTTCGCGCTGGGCAGCACCCTGATCACGCGGGTCCTCTACGAGGCGGCAGGAGCCCCCACCATGGCCGGCTCCTACGCGACCGCGGCACTCAACGTCGGCGCCGGCGTCGGGCCACTCGTCGCCGCCACCACCCTCAGCACCGCAGCCGGGAACCTGGGGCCGCTGTGGGCAAGCGGCCTCCTGATCGCTGTAGCGCTGCTCATCGCATTCCCCGTCCGCACTGCGATCGCGGCCCGCCACAGCACCGAGGTGCTCCGGTGACGCATGCGAACCCCCACCTGAACATCGAGGGACGCCGAAGGCTCCTGGAGCGCCGAACGAGACCTGGTGACGTGCGGCGTACGCCGGGTCAGCGGCCGGCGCCGCGTGTCGTCCCCAACGCGCGCAGTGGCGCGGTCAGTTCGCCGCGAGGACCCGTTCGAACGTGGCGTAACCCGCCGGTTCCCAGGTCGGTTTACCCCCAGGCAGACCGAGCCTGCCGTTCCGTCCGATTTCGATCAGGCCCAGGGCGCGCAGGACGGCCCAGCCGCGGGCCCGGGCGATGGTGGCTTCGTCGGCGTGCTCGTACGCGTCGAAGAACCGATCCGCCGCCCCGGCAGGCAACAGGATCCAGGCAGCCGAAAGATCGGTCGCGGGATCGCCTGCGCACATTTCGCCGAAGTCGATCACCCCAGCGAGCATTCCGTTCCGGACGACCACGTTTGCCGGATGCAAGTCGCCGTGCAGCCAGAGCGGCGCGCCCTGCCAAGGGGCCGCTGCGATGGCCTTCTCCCAGACTTCCCACGCAGCGTCAGCGGTCGCGTCGTCATTGATGACCTCGAACCAGCGGTCGCGCTGGTTCGGCAATCCGGCCAGAGGGATGCCGCGCGTAGGGTTGGCCGGGGCGTCGGCGGGCGCCTTGTGATGCAGTACGCCAAGGAACTTTGCGAGGATTTCGGCCGCATCGACGCGGGTGATCGGCGCGTGATCAGCCGGCTCCCCCTCGACCCAGCGCGCGATCGTCCAGGTGTGCTCGAACAGGCTCGACGGCTTGCCGATCCGCATCGGAGTGGGCGTCGGCAGCGGCAGGAGCCTCGCCAACACGGGCAGCCATGTCTGCTCAGTGTGCAGCAGGGCCGGCGCGCGCTCGGTACGCGGCAAGCGGACCGCCAACTCCTCCCCGAGGCGCCATTGCTGGTTGTCCCAGCCCCCGTTGACGTCCCGGAGCTCGAGGCCTGCGAGATCCGGATGCTGATCCCGCAGTAACGCTCGCACCAAGCCCTGCTCGAACGTGAACTCGTCCATCGATGAGTCTCCGATCACCGGCATGCGCAGGCACGCTAGCACCAGCCGAACGCGGCAGACGGACGTTGCGTACGGCCCTGGGCCGGCTGACGACGTCGGCCCCGCGGATCACCCGAAGGCACTACTGACAGTGCCCCGGAGGCCTGTCCCGGCAAGCCGGCCGGCGTTGCGAACCTTGCGGTGGCGCAGCCGGGTCTCCAGCCGATCAGCGCCGGTCCGGCGAAGTGCGGCCGGAGACCCGGGGAAGCCCACCACCACCGCGCGGCCATCAAAACGGCGGCCGCGGTGGTGAGAGTGCGGTCGGAAGTCGGAGTAGGTGGCGTAGAGGTCGTGCACTGACATGGGACAGATCGCGGACGGCGTCCACGAGCGCCGCGTCGGCCTTCGACTGGGACAGGTCGGGGTGGCCTGCACCGGACATCCAGCGCACAGGGAGACCGGTCCGCAGGTGCTCCGGGTCTCATGTTCTCTCGCCATGTGGGGAGAATCGCTGGCGCGCGCTCCCCCGACGCGGGTCGTCCACGGCACCATCCCAGCCGACGGCCCTCACGACAGCGGAAACGGGTGGTGGCAGCCAGTTCCGTACCCTGGCAGCATGCGCATGCGCCCCACTATGAGCTGGACCCCTACCGCGGACCTGCCGCCGGGCACCACAAATCTGGAGCCGGTCGCCGATGTGCTGAGCACTGGTGGTGTGCTGGTGCTCAGCGGGGCGGGCATCTCCACGGAGTCGGGCATCCCCGACTACCGAGGCCAGGGCGGGAGCCTGAGCCGGCACACTCCGATGACCTACCAGGACTTCACCGCCAGCGCTCAGGCCCGCCGCCGGTACTGGGCGCGCAGCCACCTCGGCTGGCGCACCTTCGGCCGTGCCCGTCCCAACGCCGGACACCGGGCCGTGGCCGCGTTCGCACAGCACGGCCTGCTCTCGGGTGTGATCACCCAGAACGTCGACGGCCTGCACCAGGCCGCCGGCACCGAGAGCGTCGTGGAGCTCCACGGAAACCTGGCTCAGGTCGTCTGCCTTTCCTGCGGCGCCTTCAGCCCGCGCCGCGAACTCGCCCGGCGGCTGGAAGAAGCCAATGCGGGCTTCGAACCGGTGGCCACCGGAATCAACCCGGACGGCGACGCCGACCTGACCGACGAACAGGTCGGGGACTTCCGCGTGCTGCCCTGCACGGTCTGCGGAGGCATCCTCAAGCCGGACGTGGTGTTCTTCGGCGAAACCGTACCGCCGACACGCGTCGAGCACTGCCGCAAACTGGTCGATGAGGCGACCTCACTGCTGGTCCTGGGCTCCTCACTGACGGTGATGTCCGGGCTGCGGTTCGTCCGCCAGGCAGCCCAGGCCGGGAAGCCAGTGCTGATCATCAACCGGGACCCGACCCGGGGCGACCGGCACGCCGTCACCCGAGTCAAGCTCCCGCTGGGAACAGCCCTCACCACCGTCGCCGGCCGACTGGGCATCCCCGTCGACGACGAGGCGACACCCCAGGTGAGAGAGTGACGATGACAGGGCGTCACCGGAGTGCATCGCGTCAGCCCTGAATTCCCGCCCCCAGCTCCCAAGCGAACGCTGCACTCGTAGACAGCGGCGGCCTCGAGCCCTCGGGCCAGGCGGGTTGGGGGATCGCTCATCCAGGGCTGTGGGAGTTCCGCTGCGGCGGAACGGGATCTGGCCGCCTGCCTCGAAGCCCAAATGCCTTTCCCATGGGGCCATCGAGCGCTAGTGTCTGGGTGCATCGAGTTGCCCCACGAGGAGTTGCGCACATGGTCGGTCACCCGAGCGCGCGTTGACGTTGTAGGCCGATCGGCCTGTCATCGCGTGCTGCCCTTTCTGTTGCGGCACAGCGAGCCTTCTCCTGCCTGAACCGTCGGCGCACCTGTCGTGCGCCCGGTAGCGGGCCTCGTTGTCGGCAACCCGAGGGATCCCCGTGCCGTCCCTTTCCTCCCCTGTATCCGATTCCGGTCGCCCTGTTCCGTCAAGCCTGTGGCGGGACGGTGACTTCCGCAGACTCTGGGTGGGGCAGACCGCCTCCCAACTCGGGGAACACACAGCCCTGGTTGTGCTTCCGCTCTTCGCCGTCCTGACGCTCGACGCCAGTGCCACCCAGCTCGGCGTCCTGCGCGCCCTGGGCCAGGCGCCGATCCTGTTGCTCTCGCTCTTCGTCGGCGCATGGGTGGACAGGTGGCGCACCCGCGCGGTGATGGTGCTGACTGACGCCGGCCGGACTCTCGCCCTGGGTGCCGCCGCCGTAGCCGGCCTCTTCGGCTTCCTGGGCCTGCCCGCGCTTTTCATGACCGCCTTCGCCGTCGGGGCCCTGTCCGTGTTCTTCGACGTGGCATACCAGACGTCTCTCGTACGGCTGGTGCAACGCGATCAGCTGGTGCGGGGCAACAGCGCGCTCGAGGGTAGTCGGTCCGCGGCGCAGATCGGCGGCCCCGCCCTCGGCGGTGCGCTGGTGTCCCTGCTGTCGGCGCCGATCGGTGCCGCCTCCAGCGCGCTGTTCTTCGCGCTGTCATTCCTGTCGATCCGACGGATCCGTCGGGTCGAATCGACCCCGCCGGAGCGCCTAGAACGTCCCCCTCTGGTCTGGCGGCGGATCCATGAGGGCCTGCGTTTCGTCGTCAGCGATACCTCGCTGCGGACTGTGTGCCTGGCCTCGGCGGCCTTCCAGTTCTCCTTCGCGGCCGTGATAACCGTCTACCTGCTCTTCCTGCCGCGGGAACTGCACCTGTCCGGCACCGCCGTCGGGCTGGCACTCGCGGCAACGGGACCAGGCGCGCTCCTGGGATCCGTGCTGGCCGCCCGCCTGCCGAACCGGTTCGGGTACGGCCCGGTACTCGTTGCCGCGGCGGCACTCGGCGACGGCGTGTTCTTGTGCGTACCCGCGCTGCACGGTTCCTCTGCGGTGACCGTAACCGTGCTCCTCGCGATCAACTTCGTGTTCGGGGCCGGCGGCCAGTTGGTGAATGTGGCGGCCATGACCGTCCGGCAAAGTGTCACCCCAGACGCGATGCAAGGCCGCGCGGCCGCGACGATCACGTTCGTCGGCATGGGGCTGTCCCCACTGGGCTCCCTGCTCGGCGGATTCCTCGCTGAGGAGTGGGGGCCGCGGACCAGTCTCATGGCAGCGGCCTCAGGCATGATGCTGTCCCCACTGGTGATGGCTATGTCCCCGCTCGCACGCCTTGGACGGACGCTTCCGGCCGCGGTGGAGACGCCGCTGACGGTCGGTCGCCCCGATACCAACTCGTGGTGACGATGCCTGCGGTGCTTGATCGGGCCCGTCCCCCCGCGCCCCGCGCCCCGCGCCCCGAAGCAGGCTGACCAAGCCGAGTGTGGACCGCAACGGGTTCCATCGCCGGAGAAGCGGCAAAGAGGGGTGGGGGCTCATGAACTGCGGCGTCTGCGCCGCGCGGACCAGTTGCCGGCCAAGAGACCCCACCACAAGAGAACCTGGCAGGCCGCCAACGCGATGCTTGCCGTACTGGCACCATCGGTCACTCGCCACACCAAAAGGCCGGTGCTTATGCAGAGCATCGGCCAGTAGAGCCATGGCCCCCACCGGGCACCCGGCCTTATCCACGACGGCGGGGGCTGAGAACTCGAACGCTGTGGCATACGCGTCTCCCTTCCCCTGGTCACCTCTGGCAGTGAGATGGCGCGGCCCGCCAAGCGCCAGGCCTCAGGCATTCGCCTGACGGCGAGCGGCCATCCTTCGCGGAGCGGCGTGGTGCACGGGCTTGTCCGCGTCGGCGCCCTGAAGGCGCCGCAGCCACAGGGACGTCACGGACAGCAGGCCGGTAAAGACCAGCAGGAAGAGGCCAGACACCCACATCTGTCGACTCCCGGGATCCTCCCACCCCAGCCAGGCAGTTGATGCCGCCCACATCAGGACGGCTGCCGTATAGAAGGTGCGCATCCTGTGCAGTTGCCGCACGGCCCGCAAGGACGTGGAGTGGTCATTCTTCGGTGCCATGCCGCCCCGTGTACCCCCGCACTCGCGTTTCACCAGCTGCACTCACGCCCTGTCGGAGTCCGAATGTGCTACTGGCGGCTCGGACGAAGGAGCGGAAGACGCTGTAGCTGTGCGGGCGGGCACCGAGGTGGGGTGAGGCGCCAATCACGGGCCGCACCCCACCCGGGAGTTCCGCTGTCAGCGTCTGCGGCTCGACCAACCACTCCCGATTCCCGCGACGTGCAGGGCCAGAAGCATCAGGCCCAGCAGCATGACGTTCGTGGAAGCGAAGACATCGTTCGTCGTGATCTCGGCAGCGTTGATCAGGAACGCGATGAAGAACAGTACTGCTGCGGCTATACCAAGCATGGAGCGGTTCCTCTCGAATAGGTGAGGCCCGTATGCCCCCGTATCCCCCTGGCAAGCCGTGGATTGTCAGAGACGACGCGCTGCTGCCTGTTCTCTCGCCTGCCCGGCGCCTGCCCAGTGCCCGTCCAGTGCCTGTCCGGTGGGGCCGGGACTCGGGCGCAACAGCTCGCTCGCGGGTCGATGACGCGGGCACTTTCCATACCTGCGGCAGCGACCCGGGCAGCGCGGCCCGCCGACGCCCTATTGCCGGAGCCCGTCCCCGGAAGAAGAGCCAGCGGCGTGGTCGGACGGGACGGGGCCGTCGACGAGCCTCGGCAAAACCTGGCGAGCGGCCCCCTCACCCGCCCCGATCGCGCCTGCGTGACATATGCAGCGTCCGATGCGCTGTAGGGGGTAGGCCGTACCTACGGCTCGCAAGACCCGTTCCCCCCGTGCGGGTCATTGCTCCCGGGGCGGGCAGGTGCATTCCCCCCGTCGCCTGCCCGCCCCGCCCCCCGCTTCCCTTCCCTTCCAGGCTGCGGACTGGCCCGTCAAAACGGGTCGGTGCGTTCGGTGCGGACCTGCTGGGCCGAGGTCCCATGTCGCGGAGGCCCGCGCCACGCGACGGCGGCGGGCGAGGCCGGCAACCAGCCCGCAGCCGACGTGATGCCCCTGCTGACGGCTCCGAGGCGGCGTGCGTACAGGTTCAGCCCACCGGAGCCCTCGTCGTGGGTACAGAACAGGAAAATGCGTGGCCGTCTACCCGGTTACGCGCAACACCTGCTCATCGTTCAGCGCGTGCCGCCGGGACGCTTCTTGCAAGCGGCCGGGCCTACCGGCTGCCGGAGCGGGTAGACGCGGCGTCACGGGCGCGCACATGGGGTACGGACGTGGCGCTCTGATCTACCAAGAGGGGTACCACGCATGACCAGCCCGCTTATGCAGCAGGCTTCGGATGGGCACCACCGCTCGGACCACCGCGATCCGCTGCCTCGGCGCCTCATCTGGCATGACGGTGCGGCGACGAGCGCGGCAGCCCGTCAGGCAGCTCTCGCATTCCTTGACGAAGCCCGATCCGCGGGACTGGCCCCGCCGACGGACTACGCCGCCGAGAAGGTCCAACTGGTCGTCAGTGAACTGGTGACCAACGCCCGCCAGCACGCGCCGGGTCCCTGCGGCCTGCATCTGGAACTGGAACGGTCCGCCGCCTGCCGCTTGGCCCGGGTAACGGTCTGGGACACCTCGCCCCACCCGCCCGCTCCTCAGCCCCCCGACCCACAGCGGATCGGCGGACAGGGCCTGCGGATCGTCCAAGCCGTCAGCCGGCGCCTCACCGTAGATGCCCATCCGGCAGGCAAACGCGTCCAGGCAGATATCGAGCTTGCATGAGCGTCCGACCACAGCCCTCCGGCCGCAGACCAAGCCCCTCCACACCAGCATCCTGGGAAACGACGGCCGACCAGCTGGCCGCCATGGCACGCGACCTGCTCGAACAGGACTCGGTACAGGCCACCATGGACCGGATCGCCGCCTACGCGGTGGACCTCGTCGACGGCTGCGACGCCGCCGGCATCCTGACCGTGCGCCACGGCGCAGTGCAGTCCCTGGCTGCCACTGCGGATGTGGTGCGGCACTCCGACCGGATCCAGGGCGAACTGGGCGAAGGCCCCTGCTTCAACGCCGTCACCGACGACCAGCCGGTCCAGCGCCTCCCCGACCTCACCACCAGCGCAGACCGCTGGCCCCGCTACGCACCCCGGGCCCGCGCCCTCGGAATACAAAGCGCCCTGGGATTCCGCCTGTTCACCCGCCACAACACCTTGGGTGCCCTGAACCTCTACTCGTTCCGTCCGCATGCCTTCACCGAGGCCGGCGAACACCTCGGATGGCTACTGGCCTCCCACGCCGCGGTCGCCTTCGCCTACGCGCGCACCGAGGAGCAGCTCACCACGGCCCTGCAGACGCGTCACGAGATCGGAACGGCCCTCGGCATCCTGAGGGAGCGTTTCAACCTCGGTGACGACCAGGCATTCGACCTGCTGAAGAAGACCTCGCAAGACCTGAACATCAAGCTCCGCGAGGTCGCCCGCACGATCCTCAACAACGAAACGATCCCGCACCAGCCGCGCTGACCTTCGCTACCTGCTCCTCACCCCGAGGCAAGGGCAAAGCAGCTGTCACGGTCTTCCCTGGGTGGCAGCCGTACAGCTTCTGGGCAGCTGGGGGTCTCAGTCGGGTCAGGCTGCGGCCGTCGGGTTCGCCGACTGGGCGGCGTGGCGGTATTCGGCGTTGATGCGCTTGGCTTCTTCGAGTTGGTCTTC
>NZ_JAGMUK010000011.1 GCF_019049245.1 Streptomyces sp. AC555_RSS877
GAACTGCAGTTACTCCTCGCGGTCTGGACCGGCGCCTGCCCCACCTGTCACCGCGACATGCCAGACCCCATACCGACCTGACCAAGCCCTACTAGGAGGAGGCGGTGCGTTGTCAGCGCCGCGGTCTGGAGGAGTTCCCCGGGGATCCTGCTCTGCGGTCGTTCCTGGCCATGGCGCTGTACAAGGTCGGCGAGGCCCGGGAGGCCGTGAGCACCCTGCTGCAGGTCCTGGCCGCCACCAGCGACGATCCCCGGGTCTAGGGCTACCGGCGCGCAATCGAACATTACGCCGGAGGGCGTTGTCACGTTGTTGGGTGTGAGGGTGTCGGACAGTGTGCCGGGGCGTGGTGGAGTCGGGTTCGGGCTGAGGTCAGGTCGTGGCGGCGGGGCCGGAAGTGGGGTGAGATGCCGCTGAATGCGGACAGGAACCGCTGTGCTCCGCCCCTGAGCGGAAGCCTTTCATCGCCCGTTCGCGCTGCCTGGTGGGCTGGTGGCTGTCCTCCGCCCGGTTGTTCAGGCCCTTGTGACAGCGGTGCTCGACGGAGGGCATGACCTCGCGGTGGGAGGCGCCGTAGGAGCGGAGCTTGTCGGTGACGATCACCCACGGCACCGTGCAAATCTTCTTGCGGAGCCTGAGGAAGAAGCGTCGGGCGGCGGCCTTGTCCCGCCGGTTCCCACAAGGATGTCCAGGACGTCCCCGTCCTGGTCGACGGCCCGCCACAGGTACTGCAACCGCCTGTTGATCTTGATGAAGACCTCATCCAGGGGGATCGCCGAGGTAAGCCCAAAAGGGGGCACGGGATGATCTTGAAGCTTGGAAGGCGTCACGGCCCTGTTCTCGTATAGCTACGGCGAACGGACATGTAGCGCAGGGTGAGGCTCGGGGCTGGGGCGGGGGCGAGGGTCGACGGCACAGCGATCGGCGGTGGCAGCGATTCAGCTTCGAGGTTCACTTATCGGACTTCCGGCGCGCCTAGTGACTCGCCAGGATGGTGCCGCAGTAAATACCGGATTCACTGCGGCAGAGCACCTACCGTGATCATCCCGACCTGCGACGGACGATTCCGGCCACCGGGGCGAGGTGTACGCATTTCCTGCGGCAGCACCGGAAGGGCGGGACGGACATGACGATCGAACCAGTGACCGAACTCGGGAGCGGGTGTGCGCTCCGGCTGCCGCGCGCCCGGGTGATGCCTCTGTCCGCCCCGCCCTCGTCGTACACCGCAGCGGTCGAGCGGTACCTCACCGGCGCGGGCATCGCGAAGTCCTCCGCGCGGACCTACCGGATCTCGCTGACGACATGGGGATGGATGCTCGCCGGGGAACCGGCGCCGACCGGACCCGCCCGCCGAGGCGCGAAGCCGCCCGTCTTCCCCCCTCACCGCGATCGACGACCCAGCCCTGCCCGAGGTGCTGGCCGAGCTGGCGGCGGCGCGGGCGGACGAGATGGACGCCGACACCGTCAACCGGGAGTTGTCCATCGCGCGCAAGGCAATCGGCTGGTGGAGGCGCCAGGGATGGATCGAATCCGACCCCACGATCGGCATCGAGCGACGGCCGGCACCGCCCGACCGCACCAAGGCCCTTGCTGAGGAACAGATCGCCGCCCTGTGGCGGCTGGACGTCTCGCTGCGGAGAAGACGTTCTGGAAGATGCTCTACGAGTCGGCGGCCCGCGCCGATGAGGTGCTGTGCCTGAACGTGGAGGACCTATATCCGCAGGACAAGCGCGGCAGGATCACCGCCAAGGGCGGGGCGATCGAGTGGATTCACTGGCAGTCCGGCACCGTCCAGCTCCTGCCCCGACTGATCGCCCGTCGCACCCGCGGCCCGCTGTTCCTCACCGACCGCAAGGCCCCGGCCGGAACACCCACGCTGGACGTGTGCTCCGAGACCGGCCGGGCCCGGCTCTCCTATCGCCGGGCCGAGGAAATCTTCGAGGAGAACACCCGACTGCTGGCCAACCCTCTCGCCTCGCCCGAGGACATCGAGGACCTGAACGGCTGGACGCTCCATCGGCTCCGCCACAGTGCCCTGACACACGACGCTGAGGGCGGCACCTCCACCCCGATGCTGCTGGCCCGCTCCCGCCACGCATCCGTCCGCTCCCTGGAACGCTACGCCCGCCCCGGCGTCGACGCAGTCGCCCGACACGTCGCCGAACGCGACCCCGCCGCCCGCCGGAAGCGCTGACGCCTCCAAGATCAACTACTGGCGGCTTCTGGGTCCACCTCGGTGATCCCCTTGAGCGGCGCACCTCGGTGGTCTCCGTTGGGCGGCGACGGCAGGAACACCTGACGAGCCGTTCGGGCGCTGTCGCGAGGCGGGGAACGAGCCGAACGTAGGCAACCATCCCGACGGTCCTCACCAAGGTCTGGGGTACCACGACCGCCGTGGCAGCAGCCATGCCGTCCGGCATAGGCCGACGCCTCGCCGAACCGCCGGCGTATGCCTTAGCGGGGCCTGAGTCCGTCGACGACGACGTCCAGCATGCGGTTCAGTTGGGGGCGCTGCTCGGGTGCGCCGGCCACGGAGAGCAAACCGGCGAGGATGCCGCCTACCTCGACCGGGTCGATGTCGCTGCGCAGTTCTCCTGCTGTGGCGCCGGCTTCGAGCACCATCGCCAGGACTTGCTGGACCTCGTCGCAGACCGGTCCGGTGCCGAAGCGGCCGGAAGCGCTCATGGCGACCAGGGCCTCGCAGATGCCGCGTCGTTCGCCGGCCCAGTCGGCGAATCGGAGCATCCACGCGTGGAGGGCCTGTGCGGGCGGCTTGGTAGCCAGCAGGGTGCGCGCGTCTTCGCGCAAGGGGCGGATCTGGTCCCGGTAGACCTCTTCGACCAGATCCTCTCGGGTGGGGAAGTGCCGGTACAGGGTGGCGTTCCCCACTCCCGCGCGTTTGGCGATCGCGTCCAGCGAGATCGGGCGTCCGGAGGCGAAGGCTTCGGCGGCCGTGGCGATCAACTGCTCGCGGTTGCGCTGCGCGTCGGCGCGCAGGGTGCTGCGTGGAGGTGTCATGACCTTCGCGATCGTGAGTGTCGGATGAGGCTCGGGAACGATTCGGGGATGTCCCCGGTTCAGTGTACGGTGAGACAACCGGGGAGTTCCCCGATTACAGGTGGTCTCACCCTCCCTTCAGCGACGAAAGGTTTGCCATGCCTACAGCTCTCATCACCGGGGGGACGACCGGGATCGGCAGAGCGACGGCCGTGCTGCTGCACGCCCGCGGCTACCAGGTCGCGGTCACCGGACAGAATCCCGAGTCCCTCGCGCGGGCGCAGTCCGAGCTCCCCGGCGACGTGCTCGTCGTCCGATCCGACGGGCGCGTGCTCTCCGACACCGACGCCCTGATGTCGGCGGTGTCGGCGCGGTTCGGATCGCTGGACCTGCTCTTCCTCAACGCCGGGATCTTCCGTCCGGCACCGGTTGCCGAGGTGACGGAGGAATCGTTCGACGAGCACGCCGACCTCAACTTCAAGGGCCAGTACTTCACCCTCCAAAAGGCCCTTCCCCTCATGAACGACGGCGGCTCGATCGTGCTGACCGTCGGCATCGGATCCCGTCGCGGCACCCCTGGCGCCACGGTGGGGGCGGCGACACGCGGCGCGCTGCTGGCCATGCTGCCCTCGCTCGCGCTGGAACTGGCCCCGCGCAGGATTCGCGTCAACGCCGTGAGCCCCGGGGCCACCGACACCCCGCTGCTCAACAAGCTGGGGGTGCCGGAGAGCGGCCGGGACGCCATGCGCTCGAAGATCCCCTTCGAGCGCTTCGGATCCAGCCAGGAGGTCGCGGAAGCAGTCGCCTTCCTCGCCTCGGACGCCGCCGGCTACATCACCGGCCAGGACATCACCGTGGCCGGCGGCTACGGGCTCGGCGCCTGAAACCCGGGCGAGTCGACCACCAATCCGCACCTCTCGAACGCCACGAACCGCACCTCACAGGAGAACACGATGGCACTCACTCTCGACACTTATCGGCTGCTGGGCCGTTCCGGACTCCGGGTCTCACCGCTGGCGCTGGGCACGGCGACCTTCGGCACCGAGTGGGGCTGGGGCGCCGAGCGCGACGAGGCGCGCAAGCTCTTCGACCGCTACACCGAGCTCGGCGGCAACTTCTTCGACACCGCCAGCACCTACACCAACGGCAGTTCCGAGCGACTGCTCGGCGAATTCGCCCGCACCAACCGCGACAAGATGGTGCTGGCGACGAAGTACTCGACGCTGCGTCAGCCCGGTGACCCGAATTCCGGGGGTACCCACCGCAAGAGCATGCTGGCGTCGGTGGAAGCCAGTCTGCGGCAGCTGAACACCGACTACATCGATCTGCTCTACGTGAACGTATGGGACTTCAGGACGCCGGTGGAGGAGATCCTGCGGGGCCTGGACGACCTGGTGAGGCAGGGCAAGGTGCTGTACGTGGCGATCTCCAGCGCCCCGGCCTGGCAGGTGTCGCGCATGCAGGCGATCGCCGACCTGCGCGGCTGGTCGCCACTGGTCGCACTGGAGACCGAGTACAGCCTGATCGGGCGCACCGCGGAGCGTGAACTGATCCCGATGGCACGCGAGATGGGACTCGGCGTGGTCCCCTTCTCCCCGTTGGGCGGCGGGGTGCTCACCGGCAAGTACAGCCGGGAGGACCAGAACCCGGCGGGCTCCGTTGTCGGCGAAACCGCCAGCAACCGCAAGAGCCTCAACGCCGCCCTGGGATGGGTCACCGACCGCAACCTTGCCATTGCCGATGCGGTGAAGGAGGTGGCCTCGGAGCTGGGCCGCACACCCGCCCAGGTCGCACTGGCCTGGACCCTGAACGCCCCGGGCGTGACGGCACCCATCATCGGCGCCCGCACCATCGCGCAGCTGGAGGACAACCTGGGTGCCCTGCAGGTCGACCTCACTCCTTCCCAGCTGGCCCGCCTCGACGAGGTCAGCGCCATCGACCTCGGCAATCCGCACGACCTGCTCGCCAGCGATCACATCCGCACGGTCACCACAGGCGACATGAAGATCGAAACCCTCGGCTGATTCGCTTCATGAACGGCGACATCCAGATATATCGACATGTTTTTGATGATGGAACGGAGCAACCTCGGTATGGGTAAGTACAGCGACAAGAAGGTGGTGATCACGGGTGGCAGCAGCGGCATGGGGCTCGCGCTGGCGGAGCTGCTGGTGCAAGGCGGAGCCCGCGTGGTGATCACCGGCCGTTCTCAGGCCAAGCTCGACGCGGCACGCGAGCGGCTCGGCGAGAATGCCGTGGCCGTCCGGACGGATGTGGCCTCACTGTCCGACCTGGATATGCTCGCCGGCCGTGTAAAGAGCGAGCTCGGCTCGATCGAGGCTTTGTTCGTCAACGCCGGCATCTCACCCCTCACGCCCCTCGAGTCGACGACCGAGGACGTGTACGACGAGCTGTTCGCGATCAACGTCAAGGGCGCCTTCTTCACTGTGCAGAAGCTCGCTCCGCTGCTGAGCGCGAACGCTGGCATCGTCCTCACCACCTCGATCGCGAACGTCATCGGCATGGTGGACACCAGCGTCTATGCGGCCGGCAAGGCGGCGCTGCGCTCGATGGCCCGCACCTTCTCCCGGGAGCTGCTTCCGCGGGGAATCCGTGTCAATGCGATCAGCCCGGGTCCCATCGACTCGGGGATTCTGGAAACGATGAACTTGTCCAAAGAGGCCGCTGACCAGTTCAGGGCGGAGCGGACCGCGAGCAACCCTATGAAGCGCTACGGCACCGTCGAAGAGTTCGCCAAGGCGGCCGCATTCCTCGCCTTCGATGCCACGTACACCACCGGCATCGAGCTGGCCGTGGATGGCGGCGAAACCCAGCTCTGAGCTCGTCTGCCGTCCCGCCACGGGCGTAAGGCCCGCTACCACGGCGGTTTCAGAGGGCGCTGCAATACGTGGTCGTGTCGATCAGGCCGCGAGCAGTTTTGCAGGCGCTCGGCTGGGGTTTCCCAGCCGAGCGTTTTGCGTGGGCGGCCATCGAGTTCGGCGGCGACGGCGTCAAGATGCTCGCACCAGGAGGTTGTCGCGGCCCATGAAGACACGCCGACTGAACCTTCCCCAAGGCCAGGTAGTTAAGGGATTTCCGCCGCTGTCAAGGGGGTTGGGAGGGCGTAAGCCGCAGGGCCGACCTTGATGATGAGACCGCGGTCGGCCAGGCGGCTGAGCTGGCGGTAGATGGACTGGACGGTGATGTCACCGAGGAGGCGCGAGAACTCCTTGGCACTCCAGGTTCGGTCGGGTTCGGAGTGCAGGAAGGCGATGATTTTCTCGCTGCGGCGCTGGGGTGAAGCCCTGGGCAGGGTGCGCTCGTCCGTGGTGGTCTCGGGGTACTCGCTCCGTTCTGGAGGGGGCAGGACTTCCGTGGTGAGACGAGTGATCGGGGTGGAACGGTCGGGGCGACCGTCGTTGAGGCGCTCCGCGTAGCGGACGGTGGTGGACTTGACCTTGCGAGTGCTGACGCGTGGGCGGCGGGCCGGGAGCAGGGAGTCGAGGACGCGGCGTCCGATCTCGGTGGCTCGTCCGAGGCCGCCCGTGGCGGGTGCGGCGAGGATGATCTGGTCGCGGGCTGCCTGGAGGGCGACGGTGAAACCGGCCCGGTCAGGATCGATGTCCGGACGGGTCTCGACGGCGTCGACCATGGCGGTGCGCAGGAGCTGGTAGAGGGTGAGGGTGGCCCACACCTCCTGTTCGACGCCGGCGGGGTCCTTCGAGCGCAGGACGCGACTGTCCATCAGGGTGTGACGCAACACGTAGTACGCGGATTCGTGTTCCCAGCGTTCGTGGTAGAGGGAGACGAGGGTGCGGGCGGGGTGGCGCCGGGGGTCGGTGAGCGTGGTGATCAGCCGGTAGGAGCCCGTGAAGGTGGTCTTGTCTGCGCAGGTCACGGTGATCCGAGCCTCGATGACGCGGACTGCCACGGTGCCGAGCCGGGAGAGGTAGGAGTCGTCGTCGAGGCGGGCCAGGACCGGGGTGATCCGGTTGGACTTGAGTCTTCCCAGCACCTTCGCGCCGGTGGCGCAGGTCTCGGCGAGGAAGTCGTTGCCATCGAAGCCCTTGTCCCACAGCACGAGCATGTCCGGCGTCAACAGGTGCAGCAGGCGGCGGGCGTAGGCCGCCTCGCCCTCGCTGGGTGGACCGAAGCACGAGCCGATCAGTGCCCGGGTGCCGGTCTCGACCAGGGTCATCAGCCGGAGCATCGGCCAGCCGCCGTGCCGGCCGAAGGCCGCCCGGTTCGCACCGCTGTCGGGCAGCCTGATCGCGGAGGAGCAGCCGTCGAAGGACACTGTGCGGTACCGACCGTGACGTACTCCCGGGGTGGAAGGCTGGGCGAGCGGTCCCGCCACGGTCTCGTACAAGGCTCGCATCGGGGCGATGCCGATGCGCCGGCGTAGATCGCGCAGGGCCTTCGCCGTCGGATCCACCATGGACAACGAGCCCAGAGCGGCGGTGAGCTTGCGCCACACAAGGCCGTAGCCGACCTCAGGGAACAGGCACATCGCGAGAACGAAGTACACCCCACAGCGCGAAGGAAGATCGCGGAGCCGTGAGTGCCGGCCTCCGTGCTCCTCCAGTACCGCATCGATCAGCTCCGGCGGCAGCAACGTACCCAACTCGCCCAGGTGCGCGGGCGCGTATCGCCCGCGTGACGAAGCGATCAGTCCCTCCGGAACACCGTCTGCCACAGGTAGTACGCGATATGGGGCCAACGGGGCTCTCCTGTCTGCTGTCTTAGACGAGGAGCAGTACAACGAGAGCACCGTTGCTTCAGGCCTCAGACCTGCATCAACCCCCTTGACAGCGGCGGAAATCCCTTAACTACGTGGCCTTGGGGAAACTTCACGGAAGAGCTCACCCCTCCCGGAATGCAAGGTAAAACTGCATGCCGGAGGGCACCCATTCACGCGGGCGCGACCTAACGACTTCGACGCAACAGCGTGAAGTGGAGAGGAATCCCAGATGACCACGATCATCAAGGTCGCGTCGGTGCCGCTGCTCGACCGAGGCGGGGCCGTGGTGACCACGCCGCTGATCACCACGCCCTCGGCGGGCGGGGAGAACCGGATCACCAGCGGGATGAGTGTGTACCCGGTCGGCTCCGGCGCGCCGTTGCACTCGCACAACTGCGACGAGCACGTGACGGTCCTCGACGGCGAGGCGGAGGTCTGGGTGGACGGCGAGGTGACCAGGCTGGAGCGGTTCGACACCACCTACATTCCATCGCCGGTCCCGCATCTCTTCCGCAACATCGGCAGCACCCCGCTGCGCATTCTGTGGGTGTACTCCTCGGGCCATGTGACACGGACGTTCACCGAGACCGGCAGGACGGTGGAACACCTCTCGCCCGAGGACCAGATGGGCAAGGACTGATCACCAACCGGCCACCGGGACCCGGCTCGACGGTCCTTGCATGCGACTGACGGTTCTCGGCGGCTGCGAAGCCTCGTGACGTGTTCCGGCGCCGGCCTCCAGGATCCGGTGTGGACAGCGTCGAGCCGACGGCCCGAGCCGCTCCGCTTCGGGCGGCGCACGGCCGTCGGCATGGCCGCGGCAGCGATCCGGTGCCGCCGTCAGGGCTTGATCGGCTTCACCTTCTGGTCGACGCCGTTCACCCGCACGGTGATGTTCCCCCGGTTGCGCGCCCGGTCGGCCACGATTTCGTAGGACGTGACCTCCCCGTCCCGCCACTGACAGCTGATCTCGTAGCCGCCACGGGCGCGGAGTCCGGTGAAGGAACCCTCGGCCTTCCATGCGTTCGGCAGGGCGGGCAGCAGGTGGATGACGCCGTCGTGGCTCTGCAGGAGCATCTCCGCCACGGCGCCCGAGATGCCGAAGTTGCCGTCCATCTGGAAGGGCGGGTGGTTGCAGAACATGTTGGGCAGCGTGTTGTAGGTCAGCAGTCCGCGGAGCATGATCTGGGCGCGCTGCCCGTCACCGAGGCGGGCGAAGAGGGCCGCCCGCCAAGGCCAGGTCCACGAGCGGCGGCTGTCGCCCGACACCGTCGCCGCCGTGAACGGGACGCCTTCCTTCTCGCCGCACCGTGCCTTGAGCGAGACCAGGGCGGCGGCCGCGAAGTCGGGCGCCTTCGGGGTGATCTGGCGGCCCGGGTAGACCGCGAAGAGGTGCGAGGTGTGGCGGTGGATGTCGGTGGGGCTGTCGATGTCCTCCTGCCACTCCTGCAGCTGACCCCACCGGCCGATCTTGTTCGGCGCGAGGCGCGCCTGCAGGTCCGCGACCTTGGCCCGGTAGGCGGGATCCGCATCGAGCGCCGCCTCGCAGTCGAGGTAGTTCTGGAACAGGTCCCAGATGATCTGCTGGTCGTACATGACGCCGTCCTCGCGCGGCCCGTGCTCGGGGGACCAGCCGTTCGGTGCGACGAGCAGTCCGTCCTCGCGCTCCTTGAGATGGTCCTCCCAGAACTCGCAGATCTCCTTGATCATCGGATAGGCGACGGTCCGGAGGTAGACCAGGTCCTGAGTGAACGCCCAGTGCTCGTACAGGTGTTGCGCGTACCATGCGCTCGCGACGGTGTTCCACTCCCACGCGTTCCCGCCGAAGACGCTCTGGCTGGTGCGGGCGGTCCAGCCGCGCGTGTCCTCGCCGAAGGCGTTGCGGGTCGCCACCCGACTGGGCACCGCCACCTGCTCGATGAACCGGACGAGTGCCTCATGGCACTCCGACAGGTTCGTCGTCTCGGCTCCCCAGTAGTTCATCTGGACATTGATGTTGGTGTGGTAGTCGGAGGCCCACGCCGGCTGGTTGCTGTCATTCCACAGCCCCTGGAGGTTGGCGGGCAGGCCGTTCGGGCGAGACGAACTGATCAGCAGGTACCGGCCGTAGTCGAACATCGTCTGCTCGAATGTCGGATCTTCCCCACCCGCCGCGTAACGCGCCAGCCTGGCGGTGGTCGGCAGAGCGACGACGGCGTCGTCGGTGGTGCCCCAGGTGACCGAGACACGGTTCATGAGGGCGCGCATCTCGGCAGTGTGCTCGTCGCGCAGCTCGTCGTAGGACCGGGCGGCCGCCTTGTCGAGCGTCGCGGCGACGGCCGGTTCCGGATCGGCTCCGCGCCATCCGGCGGCGGCGTCGAGCTTGTAGTCGGTGCGGGCGTCGAGGAACAGGGTCAGGGTCGTGCAGCCGCTGAACCGGAGCACCGACCCGTCGGCGCGGAGGTCACCGTCGCTGTGCACGGCCCGGACCGTGCACGCGTGCTTGAGCCCGTTGCCCATGACACCGCTGAAGGCGATGCGCCCGGCATCGGCGTCGGCGGTCGTGGGGGCCTTGTCCTGTCCGGACGTCAGCGAGATCGCTCCAGAGAGCCCCCGGGCACTGTCCGACGTGTACCGGAAGACCATGACGTCAGCGGACCGGCTGGCGAAGGCCTCGCGCAGGACACGCCGTCCCGGCGCGCCGAAGCGGGTGACGTGGACACCTTCGACGAAGTCGAGGGTGCGCTGGTAGTCGACGACCGTGCGCTGCGTGCGCGTGTCGAAGCCCTTGCCTTCCAGCGCGATCTCCGCGATCTGGAAGCCGGTGGAGGACGCGCCGGGGGTCAGGGTGAGCCGGTAGACGCGGTAGGCCGTGCTGTTGGTGATCCGGAAGGTCCGTCTCTCGCCGCGGCCGGCGAAGGGCGCCCCGGGGTTCTGCGTGTCGAGGGTCACCCAGGCATGCCCGTCCTGCGACGCCTCGAGCGCCCATCGCCGGGGGTCGTCCTGCGGACGGTCGGGGGCCGCCATCAGCGTGTACGAGGTGACGGCGACCACTCGGGGCAGGTCGGCCTGCCAGACGACCGCCGGCGCGGCGGCGTCGACCCGCCAAACCGTGGCCGGATCGCGGTCCACCGAACTCGAGATGTCCGTGGCCTGGGACCCGGTCCCGGCACCGGATCCCTTGGAGTGCCCGCTCGGCGACGACAGGTACATCGAACCGCCCCCGCCAAGGTCGGCACCGGACAGACCGATCTCGCTCACCTGGAAGTGGCTGACCCCTGGTCTGGGGACGAAGTCGAACCGGTAGAAGCGGTAGGCCGCGGTGTTGTCACAGGTGAATTCCTTTGTCTGGCCGCGGCTCTCGAAGGGCGCCGCCAGAGTGCGCCTGTCCAGCGTGGTCCAGGTGGCACCGTCGGCGGAACCGGACAATGTCCATTCCTGCGGGTCGCGCTGCGGCACGTCGTTGGCACTGGTCAGACTGTAGGACGCGACCGCGACTGGGGCGGGGAGCTCGGCCTGCCACTGCACCTTCGAGCCTGGCCCCACGATGCACCACTTGGTGCTCGAGTTGCCGTCGTACGTCTTGTCGACACCCTCCGACGAGGAGGTGTTGTACGGTCCCCCCGGGGCCGTGACCTTCGCACGGGGAGCGAAGGAAACGACGACGTCACCGAAGTTCCGGTACGAGCCGAAGCCGGTCATGCCGGTGTCGAATGCGCTGTCCGGCTTGCCCGCGAGGGCGTTGTCGTAGTTGTTGACACCGCCCCACAGACTCTGCTCGTTGAACTGGATGCGCTCCTCGTAGGGATCGGCGAAGAGCATGGCGCCGAGCCGGCCGTTGCCGATCGGCAGGGCCTGCGACTGCCAGTCCGTGGCAGGGACGGAATACTTCAGCGCCTTGCGCGACAGGGTCGGCCATTGGACGGCCGCCGGCGCGTCGGTCCCTGCGGCGACGGCCTGTCCCGCAGAGGTTACGCCGGTCAGCTGAGTGATCAGAGGTGCCAGGGCGAGGGCACCGCCGAACTTGAGGACGCTTCGTCGCTGCGGTTGGGATTCATTGATCACAGTGAGCTCTCCCGGGGCACATTCATCGGCTCTTTCACGAGGGGAGTGACAGCCGCATCAAGACATATCGAGGGCACAGTCATCTTTGCGGGACGATAGATCCGATGTCTAGAGGCGTGCACCACTGACTCACCTGGCACCGTCCGTCGCCTGTCACCGCGCGTGGCGCGCCTCCCGTGTGCGTCACCCCGGGCAGGAGTCCGGCGCGGCATGTGGCGACCGCCCAGTGCAGACCGGCCCAGGGGTCGTCGTCGCCCGGCCGCTGAGCGTTCTCCCTGTTGGTCTCCACGTCGTACGGTGAGGTGTCAAGGCGCTCAGAGAACAGCCCCAGCGCGCGGATTCGTGCCAGCGTCTCCGCGCAGGGCCACCCACCATCACTCGAGGCGGCGCAGTCAGACAGTCGGCTCCGGCGACACCGGCGCGCGGATCTCCCGCTTGAGGATCTTGCCGCTCGGCCCCATCGGCAACCTGTCCATGAGCCACACAGCTCGGGGGTACTTGTAGGCCGCGACCCGGTCCTTGACGTACTGCCGCAGTTCCTCGGCCGTGACCTGGGCGCCCGGGCGCAGGACCACCGCGGCCGCGATCTCCTCGCCGAGCGCCTGATGCGGTACACCCACCACCGCGGCGAGGGCGACGGCCGGGTGCTCGTGCAGAACCTCCTCGACCTCGCGCGGGTAGACGTTGTAACCGCCGCGGATGATCATGTCCTTCTTCCGGTCGACTATGTAGAGGTAGCCGTCCTCGTCCCGCCGGGCCAGGTCGCCGGTGCGCAGCCAGCCGTCCGGGATGGCAATCGCCGTCTCCTCGGGACGGTTCCAGTAGCCTTCATCAGGTTGGGACCGCGCACGGCCAGCTCGCCGATCTCCCCGGGGGCGACGTCCTGGCCCTTGTCGTCCAGTAGCCGTACCTCCACGTCCTGGATCGGGGTGCGACTACCTCACCCGGTGGCGGATGGACCTGGCCGCCATCCGGCTCCGCGACACCGACGACACTGTGGACACCATCGCCCGCTCGGTCGGCTACACCTCGGTCTTCGCGTTCAGCCGGGCCTTTCGGCGCGCCCGCGGCGAGGCCCCTGGGCAGTACCGCCGCTCAGCCCGCTAGCACGACAGGGACTGGGACAGGTAGAGCGGTCATCAGCCGTCGGTCGGGCGGAGGGGGTCGTCGACGAGGCTTGTCGCCAGCCACTGCTCGACGGCGGTGATGTGAACAGTGGCGGCGGAGACGGCAAGCAGCGCGTCGCGTGCCTGAAGCGCGCGCAGAATCTCCTCGTGGTCGTGGTGGGCACTGTCCAGCGCGGCACTGGTCCGGCTGCCTCGGACGATGCGTACCCGCTGCGTACGGGTGGACAGCACCTGCAGAAGCATGGAGAGCACTGGGTTGCCGACCGCTTCGACAATGCGCAGGTGGAAGGCGATGTCGTGGGCGACGAACTCTTCGACGGTTGCGGCGGAGCGGCACCGGTCGAGGATGTCGCGGAGTTCCTGGAGGTCGTGCGGTTGCAGCACGGACGCGGCCAGTCCGGTCGCCTGGGGTTCGAGCAGTCTGCGTACCTGGAGCAGTTGCAGGGCGGTACGCCCCTGGGAGACGTCGGCGGCGAAGGACAGGGTCTCCAGGAGGAGGTGGGGCTCCAGGCTGGAGACGTAGGTGCCGTCGCCCTGCCGGGTGACCAGGATCCGCATGGCGGTCAGCGCCCGGACCGCCTCGCGCAGCGAGTTGCGGGACAGGCCGAGCTGGCCGGCGAGGACGTCCTCCTTGGGCAGGCGGGAGCCGGGCGCGAGTTCCCCGGCGACAATCATCGCCTTGATCTTGTCCATCGCCTCGTCCGTCAGTGCCACGAGGGTGCCTCTCTGTGCGGGGAGCGTAGGGACCGTCACAGCTCCGCCCGGGTCCCCCTGCGGGCGCCGGGCGGAGCCGCCGCGAGCCGGCTCTACTCCTGCTTCTCGCCGGAGGCGAAGCGGGAGATGATCAGAGCGACGATGATGATCGCGCCGTTGAGGAACTGGTTCCACAGCGGAGGCACGCCGGCCAGCGTCATGACGTTGACGACGAGCTGCAGGGTGAGGACACCGGTGAGGGCACCGAAGACGGAGCCCCTGCCGCCGTTGAGGCTCACACCGCCGATGACGGTCGCGGCGAAGACCTGGAATATCCAGCCGCTGCCCTGGGTGGCGGAGATGGAGCCGTAGTGGCCGCTGTAGAGGATGCCGGCGAACGCGGCGAGCACGCTGCCGATGATGAGGACGATCCAGACGATGCGGTCGACGCGGATGCCGGCGGTGCGGGCGGCCTCCGAGTTGCCGCCGATGGCGTACAGCGCCCGGCCGTGCCGGAGCCACGCCAGCGCACCGCCGCCGGCCGCGAACAGGATCGCGCAGACCCAGATGGCGGCCGGGGCACCCAGCCAGGAGGCCTTGCCCAGGTAGGTGAACGAGGACGGCAGCTCCACGATGGACTGGCCCTCGGAGAGGGCCACTTGGAGTCCGCGCAGCATGGTCAGGGCGCCGAGGGTGACGATGAACCCGTTGAGGCGCAGCTTGAGGATGAGGAAGCCGTTGACGGCGCCGATTGCCGCGCCGACCAGGAGGCAGAGCGGGACCGCCATCCATTCGGGAAACAGCCCAAGGCCCATGAACCGGCCGCCGCTGGAGGGCAGCACAAGCCATACGGCGATGACCGGAGCCACACCGATGGTGGACTCCAGGGACAGATCCATCCGTCCGCTGATCAGGATGAACGTCGTGGCGAGGACCAGCAGGCTCAGCTCGGTGGACTGCTGCAGCACGCCGATGAGGTTGTCGGAGGTGAGGAAGGCCGGCGAGACGATGAACCCGATCAGCATCAGGACGAGGATGGCCGGAACCAGGGAGAGTTGACGGAAGCGGCCCAGCTCGACCCGGCGATGTGCGGTGTCCGCGACGGCCGGCTCCGCAGCACTCGTTGCGGGCTCGGTGAGATCTGTGGTGGCGGACATGACTACCTTCCGTGCTCGTCGTTACCGGATGCGGTGGATGCGGTGGTGGTGCCGACGCCTTCCATGGCGGCGACGACGAGTTCGTCCTTCCAGCCGCGGTCGAACTCGGCGACCACGCTGCCGTGGAACATGACGACGACCCGGTCGCACACCCTGAGGTCGTCGAGTTCGTCGGAGACGATCAGCGCGGCTTTGCCGCCGTCGGCGATCTGCCGGATCCTGGCGAGCAGGAACTCCTTGGACTTGACGTCCACTCCGTTGGTGGGCCGGATGGCCACCAGGACGTGGGGGTCGGTGGCGAGGGCACGCGCGACGACGACCTTCTGCTGGTTGCCGCCCGAGAGGGCGGAGACCGGGGTGGCGGCTCCGGGGGTCTTGATGTCGAGATCCCGGATCATGCGCTGGGCGAAGGTCCTGGTCCGGGAGGGCAGGACTGTGCCGAACGGGCCGAGCTGGTCGGTGACGGTCAGGGTGGCGTTCTCCGCCACACTGCGGTTGTTGACCAGCCCTTGGAGGTGGCGGTCCTCGGGGACCAGCCCGACCCCGGCGGCGAGGGCGGACGGCACACTGCCGGTCCGCACGGTCCTGCCGGCGACGGAGATCCTGCCGTCCTCGGCCCGGTGGAGTCCGGCGACCGCCTCGCCCACCTGCACGTTGCCGCTGGCCGCCGCTCCGGCAAGTCCGACCACCTCACCGGAGCGGACCGACAGGGACAGGTCCTGGCAGGCACCGGACAGCGTGAGGCCGTCGATCGCGACCAGCTCCGCGGAGCCGGTCCGGGGAGCGGAGGGCTCGCTCGCTACGGCGCTCCCCGAGGAGGCCGACTCGCCTGTCATTGCCTCCACCAGTTGCTGGTGGCCGAGCTCTGCCACTGGCGCGGTGAGGATGTGGGCCGCGTCGCGGTAGACAGTGACCGTGGCGCAGAGGTCGTAGACCTCTTGCAGGTGGTGGGAGATGAATAGGAAGGCGACCCCCTGGTCCTGGAGGCCGCGGAGCTTGTCGAAGAGACGGTCGATGCCGCGGGCGTCGAGCTTGGCGGTCGGCTCGTCGAGGATGATGAAGCGGGCGCCGAAGGACAGCGCCCGGGCGATCTCGACGAACTGCCGCTGTTCGACGGTGAGGTCCTTCGCCTGCGCGGCGGGGTTGACGGCCACGCCGTACTCACCGAGCAACTCCTCGGCTCGAAGCCGGAGTTGTTTCCAGCGGATGGGCTGCACCGCGCCGGCGCTCTGCCGGTTCAGGAAAAGGTTCTCGGCGACGGTCAGGTCACCGATGATCGTCGAGCGCTGGTAGACGCAGGCGACGCGGGAGCGCCAGGCGTCGATGTCGCCGACGGCCGGCGCCGCCTCGCCCGAGAAGCGCAGGGAACCGGTGTCGGGCCGCTGGAGGCCGGTGAGGATGGACACGAGCGTCGACTTTCCGGCGCCGTTGCGTCCGACCAGGGCGTGCGACTCGCCCGCTGTGATGCTGATCCGTGCGTCGCGCAGGGCGACGGTCGCGCCGAACCGTTTGCTGATGCCGGTCGCCTCGGCCACCGGGGCCGGAGGCTGGGGGCCGGTCGCCCGGGCGGTCGCGGTGTCCGCCATGGTGGATACCGTCCTTCGTGTACGGAGGGGGCCGGGGAATGCAGGGTGTGAAGCGGTGTGGGGAGAGGGGGCCGCCCGTCTCTCCACACCGTGGCCGTGAGCTGCCGCCGGTCAGCCGACGTTGTTGCCCCACAGGGACTTGTCGTCCACGTTCTCCTTGGTCACCAGCGGCGCGGGCAGCTGGTCCTCCAGACCGCCCGGGATCTTGACGATCGTGGAGTCGTGGTCGGTCGCACCCGGCTTGAAGGTCTTGCCGTCGACCGCGGCCTGGGCGTAGTAGAGGGCGTACTTGGCGTACAGGTCTGCGGGCTGGGAGATCGTGGCGTCGATCTGGCCCTTGCGGATGGCGTCGAACTCCTGCGGGATGCCGTCGTTGGAGATGATCGTGATGTGGCCCTCCTGGCCCGCCGGCTTGAGCAGCTTCTTCTGTTCCAACAGCGCCAGGGTGGGCTGCAGGAAGACACCGCCGGCCTGCATGTAAATGCCGTTCAGGTCCGGATGCTGGGCCAGGAGCGACTGCAGCTTGGCGGAAGCCACGTCGCCCTTCCATTCGGTCGGCAGCTCGAAGACCTTGATCTTCGGGAACTTCGTCTTCATGCACTGCGCGAACGCCTCGGACCGGTCGCGTCCGTTGATGGAGTCCAGGGCCCCCTGGAACTCGGCGACCTTGCCCTCGCCGCCCAGCTGCTTGCCGAGGTACTCGCACGCCTTGGTGCCGTACGCCCGGTTGTCGGCGCGGACCACCATGTAGACGTCGCCCGAGTCGGGTCTGGTGTCGACACTGACCACCGGGATCTTCTTGGCCGACAGAGTGCCGAGGGTGGAGGCGATGGCGCCGGTGTCCTGGGGGGCCATGACGACGGCCTTGGCCCCGGTGTTCTGGAACACCTGGACGTTGGCCACCAGCTTGGTGACGTCGTTCTGCGAGTTGCTCCGGGGCAGTGCGTTGACGCCGTCGGACTTGATGCCCTTCTCCAGGTACTGCGCGTAGGAGTTCCAGAAGTCGGAGTCGGAACGCGGCAGGTCGATACCGATGGCCGGCTTGTCACTGCCGGCGCCGACCGAGTCGGAACCTTCACGGTTGCATGCGGTGGCGAGCGACATCGCCGCGAGGACGGCGGTGACGGCTGCGGCGGTGGAGCGAGTGCGAGCGAGCTTCATGACCGGGTTCTCTCTTCAGGCAGGGCGGGGAGCCGCCGGGCGACGGTGGAAGGTGGCGTACTCGCCTGCGGGGGGAGGACGAGGCCACCGACCGGGCACGCTGCGGATCCGGCACAGGGCACGTGCAGATCACGTCAGAAGGGGGCGTGAGCAGAGGGCAGCCCGAGGGACGGGGGGAGGCCTAACGGCCGCACTGTGCGAGTCGCATGCATGCACCGGAACGTGCGGGCCATTCCTCCGATGTATCTCGGACGACCAGGACGTTACGACGGCGTTGCCAGCGTTGACAAGAGTGCGCGGTCGCAGATTTGCGCGACACCGGCTCAGGGAACGCCACTGACCGGCCCTGGCGCCCTGAGGCACCCGTCGCCACCGCTTCTCACCTGGATTTATATCCACCCTCGGGGGCTCGGGGCACAGAACGGCAACAGCTCACAATTCGGCAACGAAGCCACTTGGGACGCTGCGCGGTGGCTCGTCAGGACGCGAGCGACGCGGTGACCGACCCGCCGAGACCAGGAGATCCGCCAGGCACACTCCGCTCTCCGTCAGGGAAGAGGGCCGCATGACCGCTCGGTGGATTCATCGGAGGAAGGTGTCGCATTCAGTCCTCATTTGCGGGCACAGCAGCACACATCGACCATGGACGTGGAACAGAACTGCCAACGACGACCAGATACATCCGATGTCTCCATTGCCAGCCGGTCTTCCTGTGCTTACAGTCACCGTGCGGCCATACCTCCGATGACTGCAAGGGCGTCGAAGCCCCATGCAAATCCGGCCCGGTGCGCTGATGGCAGCGCGGCCGGCATGGCCGATCACCTCTCACGAACCACCCATGGCAAGGGAGTTACCCAGTGAAACTGCTACGAGTCGGCTTGCCCGGCGAGGAGCGGCCCGCTGTCCGCACCGACGACGGCAGGCTGCTGGATCTGTCCTCCGTGGCTCCCGACATCAACGGCGCTTTCCTCGCCGCGGACGGTGTCGACCGGGCCCGTGCGGCGGTCACGGAGGGCACGCTGCCCGAACTGGACGCGGACGGCCTGCGGATCGGAGCACCCGTCACCCGCCCCGGCAAGGTCGTCTGCGTCGGCCTGAACTACCGCGACCACGCCGCCGAGACCGGCGCGCCGATCCCGCCGCGGCCGGTGGTGTTCATGAAGGACCCGGGCACGGTCGTGGGCCCCTACGACGAGGTGCTGATTCCCCGAGGCTCGGTGAAGACGGACTGGGAGGTCGAACTGGCGGTCGTCATCGGCCGCCGGGCGCGCTACCTCGGCGGGCCGACCGCCGCGCGGGCCGTGATCGCCGGCTACGCGGTCAGCCACGATGTCTCGGAGCGTGAGTTCCAGCTGGAGCACTCGTCGCAGTGGGACCTGGGCAAGTCCTGCGAGACCTTCAACCCGCTCGGCCCGTGGCTGGTGACCGCCGACGAGATCGGCGACCCGCAGGATCTGGGCCTGCACCTGAGCGTGAACGGTGTGAAGCGGCAGGACGGCCACACCAGCGACATGATCTTCCCGGTCGACCACCTCGTGTCGTACCTGAGCCGGTACATGGTCCTGGAGCCGGGCGACGTGATCAACACCGGTACGCCCGCGGGCGTGGCTCTCGGCCTGCCCGGCAGCCCGTATCTGCGCCCCGGCGACACCGTCGAACTGTCCGTCGACGGGCTCGGCGGCCAGCGCCAGACCTTCGGCCAAGCGTGAAAGGCACTTCCTTGACTGCAACCCCCGCCCGGATCACCGCGGTCGACACCTACGACGTCCGCTTCCCGACCTCACGGGAACTGGACGGCTCGGACGCGATGAACCCGGACCCCGACTACTCCGCCGCCTACGTGGTGCTGCGCACCGACGCCGGCGACGGGCTCGAAGGCCATGGCTTCACCTTCACCATCGGACGCGGCAACGACGTCCAGGTCGCCGCGATCAACGCACTGCGGCCCCACGTGGTGGGGCGTTCCGTGGCGGAGCTGTGCGCAGACCCCGGGTCGCTCAGCCGGGACCTGATCGGCGACAGCCAACTGCGCTGGCTCGGCCCTGAGAAGGGCGTGATGCACATGGCGATCGGCGCCGTGGTGAACGCCGTGTGGGACCTGGTGGCCAAGCGGGAGGGCAAGCCGCTGTGGCAGCTGCTCGCCCACGCCACCCCGGAGTGGCTGGTCTCCCAGATCGACTTCCGCTACATCGCCGACGCCCTCACCCCCGAGGAGGCCCTCACGCTCCTGCGCGAGGGCCGGACCGGCCTCGCCGAGCGCGAGGCGACCCTGCGGGAGCGTGGCTATCCCGGTTACACCACCTCCCCGGGCTGGCTCGGCTACTCCGACGACAAGCTCACCCGGCTGGCCAAGCAGGCCGTCGCCGACGGCTTCACCCAGATCAAGCTCAAGGTCGGCGCCGACCTGGCAGACGACATCCGCCGGCTGCGCACGGCCCGGGCCGCCGTCGGCGACGGGATCCGCATCGCCATCGACGCGAACCAGCGGTGGAACGTGGACGAGGCGATCGACTGGACGAACGCGCTCGCCGAGTTCGATCCGTACTGGATCGAGGAGCCGACCAGCCCCGACGACATCCTCGGACACGCCTCCGTACGTCGGGCGGTCGCCCCGGTGAAGGTCGCCACGGGTGAGCACGTGCAGAACCGTGTCGTCTTCAAGCAGCTTCTCCAGGCCGGCGCCATCGACGTCCTCCAGATCGACGCTGCCCGGGTCGGCGGGGTCAATGAGAACCTGGCCATCCTGCTGCTCGCCGCGAAGTTCGGGGTGCCGGTGTGCCCCCACGCCGGCGGAGTGGGGCTGTGCGAGTTGGTGCAGCACCTGTCGATGTTCGACTACCTGGCGCTGTCCGGCACCACCGAGAACCGGGTCATCGAGTACGTCGATCACCTGCACCAGCACTTCACCACCCCCGTGGTGATCCGCGACGGCCACTACACCGCACCGCCCGCGCCCGGCTTCTCCGCGACCATGCGGGCGGAGTCCATCGCCGAGTACCGCTACCCCGACGGAACGTTCTGGGTCGCCGACCGCGCCGGACTCTCCAGACTCTCCGGACAGGAGGACGCGGCATGACCGATCTGTCAGGACTCAGGGCCGTCATCACCGGAGGTGCGTCCGGCATCGGGCTGGCCACCACGCTGATGCTGGTCGAGCGGGGAGCGACGGTGGCCGTGCTCGACCTCGACCCCTCCGCAGTGCCGCGTCCGCTCCTCGCCCTCAAGGCCGATGTCAGCGACGACGCCTCGGTAAGCGCCGCCGTGGAAGCCGCCGCCACCGGGCTCGGCCGTGTGGACATCCTCGTCAACAACGCCGGGATCGGCGCCCAGGGCACTGTGGAGGACAACCCCGACGAGCAGTGGCACCGCGTCCTGGACGTCAACGTCATGGGTGTCGTGCGCACCACCCGGGCCGCCCTCCCCCACCTGCGGCGGTCCGCGCACGCGTCGGTCGTCAACACGTGCTCCATAGCGGCCACCGCGGGACTGCCGCAGCGTGCCCTGTACTCCGCCAGCAAGGGCGCCGTGCTGTCGTTGACCCTGGCCATGGCCGCCGACCACGTCCGCGAGGGCATCCGCGTCAACTGCGTCAACCCCGGCACCGCCGACACTCCCTGGGTGACACGGCTGCTCGACGCCGCGGACGACCCCGAGGCCGAGCGCGCCGCGCTCGACGCTCGCCAGCCCATGGGCCGTCTGGTGACCGCGGACGAGGTGGCCGCCGCCATCGTCTACCTCGCGAGCCCCGCCGCGGCGTCCGTCACCGGCACCGCACTCGCGGTGGACGGCGGCCTGCAGGGGCTGCGACTGCGCCCGGCGGCCCGGTCGTGAGGACCACGACGCTCGGCGGCAGCACGGTCGGGGTCACGCAACTGGCGCTGGGGTGCGCGGGCATGGGCAACCTCTACCACCCGGTCACCGACGAGTCCGCCCTCGCCACCGTGGAGGCGGCCTGGGACGCCGGCATCCGCACCTTCGACACCGCACCCCACTACGGACTCGGCCTGTCGGAGCGACGGCTGGGCGCCGCGCTGCGCGGCCGCCCCCGGGACGCGTACACCGTCTCCACCAAGGTGGGCAGACTGCTCGCGCCGAACCCGGAAGGCGGCTTCGGCGACGACCTCGCCCACGGCTTCGCCGTACCGGCCACCCACCGTCGCGTCTGGGACTTCACCGCCGACGGGGTGCTGCGCTCCCTCGAGGCGAGCCTGGAGCGCCTCGGCCTCGACCGGGTCGACATCGCTCTGCTGCACGACCCCGACGACCACGCCGAGCAGGCTCTGCGCGAGGCGTACCCGGCGCTGGAGCGGCTGCGCGCAGAAGGCGTGATCGGGGCGATCGGGGTAGGGATGAACCAGTCCGCGCTGCCCGCCCGCTTCCTGCGAGAGACCGACATCGACGTGGTGCTGCTGGCCGGCCGCTACACCCTGCTGGACCAGGACGGCCTCGCCGAAGTACTGCCGGAAGCCGCCGCTCGCGGCCGGAGCGTGGTCATCGGCGGCGTCTTCAACTCCGGGCTGCTCACCGACCCGCGCCCCGGCGCCACGTACGACTACGCCCCGGCGCCCCGGCCGGTGCTCGACCGCGCTCTGCGCCTGTTGGCGGTGACGGAACGCCACCGTGTCCCCCTGCGCGCCGCCGCCCTGCGTTTCCCCTTCGGCCACCCGGCGGTCGCGAGCGTGCTGACCGGCGCCCGTACCCCCGAAGAGGTACGCGACACCGTGGAGCAGTCGCGACGCCCGATCCCGGACGCCGTATGGGAGGAGTTGCGCGCCGAAGAGCTGCTGAGCCCGGGCACCCCCGTCCCCGTAGCCACGTCGAAGGAGCCGTGATGAGGGTCGCCCTCACGTTCGTCCTCGACCACCTCGGCAAGCCGCCCATCGCGTCCGGCGCCCTCGAACCCTGGGCCGGGGAGACCCGGTGGTTCGCCGCCCTCCCCAACACCGTCTGCAAACTCTCCGGCCTGGTTACCGAAGTCGGCCGAGGCTGTTGGACCACTGAGGACTTCAAGCCGTACGCCGACACCGTCCTGGACGCCTTCGGTCCCGATCGGCTGATGTTCGGCTCCGACTGGCCCGTCTGCCGGATCGCCGCCGACTACGCCGAAGTGGTCGCCATCGCCGGCAAGTTGACGGCCCGGCTCGACCCCGCAGAGCGCCACCAGGTCTTCACCGGCACCGCCGCGCGGACCTACGGCCTGACCGTGACCGGATCCCCGGGCCCGCACCAGGAAACCCCATGCGCATAGCTCTCTTCATCACCTGTTTCAACGACACCATGTTCCCGAGCACCGGCCGGGCGGTGACCGCACTGCTGGAACGCCTCGGTCACACCGTCGAGTTCCCGCAGGGCCAGACCTGCTGCGGCCAGATGCACTTCAACACCGGCTACCGTCCCGAGACCCTGCCCATGGTGCGCCGCTTCGCGGAGGTCTTCGCGGGCTACGACGCCGTGGTCACCCCTTCCGGCTCCTGCGCGGGCATGGTGCGCGACCACCACCGTGCCGTGGCCGCCCGGTACGGGGACGACGGCCTCACCGAGGCGGTCGAGCGGGTGGTGCCGACGGTGTACGAACTGTCGGAACTGCTTGTCGACGTCCTCGGTGTCACCGACGTCGGCGCGTACTTCCCGCACCGGGTCACCTACCACCCGACCTGCCACTCACTGCGCATGCTGCGCGTCGGCGAGCGGCCGATCAGACTGCTGCGCGCGGTGAAGGGCATCGACCTCGTCGAACTACCCGCCGCCGACTCCTGCTGCGGCTTCGGCGGCACCTTCGCGCTGAAGAACGCGGACGTCTCCAACGCCATGCTGGCCGACAAGATGCGCCATGTCCTGAACACCGGCGCCGAATACCTGTGCGCGGGCGACAACTCCTGCCTGACGCACATCGGCGGCGGCCTGTCCCGGCTCCGCACGGGCGTCGGGACGCTGCACCTGGCCGAGATATTGGCCTCCACGGAAGGGGACGCACGGTGAGCCGTGCCGACAACGTCGTATGGCTGGGCACACCGGCCTTCCCCGAGGCGGCGCGCACCGCGCTCGCCGACACCCGGATGCGGGCGAACCTGCGCCGGGCGACCGGCACCATCCGCGACAAACGGCTGGCCGTCGCCGCCGAACTGGAGGACTGGGAGGACCTGCGGGAGACGGCCGCGGCGGTCAAACGCCACACCCTGCGCCACCTCGACCACCATCTCCTACGCCTGGAGAAAGCGGTGACCGCCGCCGGCGGCACGGTCCACTGGGCGGCGGACGCCGCCGAGGCCAACCGCATCGTCACGTATCTGGTGAAGGCGACCGGCGAGAGTGAAGTCGTCAAGGTCAAGTCGATGACGACCCAGGAGATCGGCCTCAACGAGGCGCTCGCCGAAGCCGGCATCCGCGCCTATGAGACCGATCTCGCCGAACTCATCGTGCAGTTGGGCGGCGACCGCCCCTCACACATCCTCGTACCGGCCATCCACCGGGGCCGCTCCGAGATCCGCGAGATCTTCCGAAGGGAGATGGGCGAGTGGGGCAGAGCGGCCCCCGAGGGACTCACCGACGACCCGCGCGACCTGGCCGAAGCGGCCCGGCTCCATCTGCGGGAGAAGTTCCTCCGCGCCAAGGTCGCCGTCTCCGGCGCCAACTTCGCCGCCGCCGACACCGGCACCATCGCGGTCGTGGAGTCGGAGGGCAACGGACGCATGTGCCTGACCCTTCCGGAGACCCTGATCACGGTCATGGGCATCGAGAAGGTCCTGCCGTCCTTCGCCGACCTGGACGTCTTCCTCCAGCTCCTGCCCCGCTCCTCCACGGGCGAGCGCATGAACCCGTACACCTCCCTGTGGACCGGTGTCACCGAGGGCGACGGGCCCCAGGACTTCCACCTGGTGCTCCTCGACAACGGCCGTACCGCGACCCTGGCCGACGAGGTGGGCCGCCAGGCGCTGAACTGCATCCGCTGCTCGGCCTGCCTGAACGTCTGCCCGGTGTACGAGCGCACCGGCGGCCACGCCTACGGCTCCGTCTACCCCGGGCCGATCGGCGCCGTCCTCACCCCACAGCTCGTCGGCATCGAGAACGCCGCCTCGCTGCCCTTCGCCTCGACCCTGTGCGGCGCCTGCTATGACGCCTGCCCCGTGAAAATCAACATCCCCGAGGTGCTGGTCCATTTGCGCGCCGAGGCCGTGGAAGCCAAGCGCCGCGACCGGCTGCTGCCCACCACCGAGGCGCTGGCCATGAAGGCCGCGGCGGCGGTGCTCTCCTCCCCCAAACGTCTGGCAGCCGCCCAGAGGCTGGCCGCCCTCGGGGCCCGCGTGGTGGCCCGCGACGGCCGGATCGGCTTCCTGCCGGGTCCGTTCGCCCGCTGGTCCGCCACTCGGGACGCGCCCGCGCCGGCCCGGGAATCGCTGCGCGCCTGGTGGCGCCGTACGAAGACGACGACCCGAGATGAGAGCCGAAGGACGGCGGAAGGGAAGGGACCACGATGAGCGACCGTGAGACAGTCCTCAGCGCGGTGAGGACAGCTGTGGGAGATGTACCCGGCTCCGAGAGCCCCGACGACGCAGCGGTCCCGCACGGTCGTCGTGCCGACCATGCGGGGCCGGAGATCGTCGCGCTGTTCACCGAGCGCGCCGCCGAGTACCGCGCCACGGTGGTCCGTGTGCCGGCGGTCGGTGCCGCGGCCGCCGCCGGGCGCGCGCTGGCACGCACCGGAGCGCGGTCCGTGGTCCTGCCGCCGGGCCTCCCCGACGACCTTGTCCCCGACGGGCCCTGGTCGCGGCTGGAGGACATCCCGGCGCTGACGGTGGAGCAACTCGATGCGGCGGACGCCGTGATCACCATCGTTGCCACCGCCATCGCAGTCACCGGCACCGTGACCCTCGACCACGGCCCCGGCCAGGGGCGAAGGGCCCTGACCTTGCTGCCCGACCAGCACATCTGCGTGGTCCGGGCGAGCCAGATTGTCCCCGACGTGCCCGAGGCGCTGAGCCTCCTGGACCCGTACCGGCCGCTGACGCTCATCTCCGGCCCCTCGGCCACCAGCGACATCGAACTGGACCGCGTGGAAGGCGTGCACGGGCCACGGATCCTGGACATCGTCGTGATCGAGGACGCGTAGCGGCCCGCCGACGGGCGCCTACCGGCTCGTAGGGGCCCGCTGACGAAGACTTCAGGCGTGCCACCGGGGTGGCGCCGGTCAGGCGACTGTCCTGAACCTCCAGAGCAGGTTGGTGCTCTGCTGCCACGTCCACTGCTTGGTCACGGCCCCTGCGGCCACCATGCCGCCGCCGTCGAGGACCAGCCCCGTGCTGCGGTTGGCGATCGAGTACTGGCCTTGGCCGCGGTGGGTGATCAGCCACTGTTGGTTGTTGCTGCCGTCCCATGCCTTCTGCCGGGCCGGGGCACCGTTGCTGGTAGAGCCCCAGCCGTCGGCGACCATGCCGTTGGTTCGGTTCACGAGCCTGTAGTAGCCGTTGCCGAGTTCGATGGCCTGCCATTGGAGATTGGCGTGGTTTATCGCCTCCCACTGCTTCAGGTTCGAGCCGCTGGCGACATTGCCGCCGCTGTCCAGTGCCAGGTTGTTCGCGACGTTGGTCAGGCGGAGGTACCTGGCCGGGTTGAACGTCACCTTCATCGAACGGATGACGTCGTTGTTGCCGGTCACCCGAAGGTCGGCGGTGTTCGAGGTGAACGTCCAGGCGGTCCCGGTGAAGTTGTCGCTGGAGTACCCCGTCACCTGATAGCCGTCGGGCACCAGGATGGAGGAGGTCGTGGCGGGCCCCACGCCGGCGGCGGACAGCTGGGAGGAGGTGTAGCTGCCGAGCGGCAGGACGGCGCGGGCACCTTGGTAGTTCACGTTCTGGAACACCGTCGCGGAGACCCTCACGGGCATGCCCTGGACCTCGACGCACACCACGGAGTCGTTGGCGTCCGGCGCGGTGGCCGGCACGGTCACGTTGATCTGGTCGGTGACGGTGTACGGGAGCGAGACCGAGGGGTTGTTCATCAGATAGACGCGGCTGATCGTGTTGTCGATCGCCGGGATCCTCAGCTGGCCGTTAGTGGGCCAGGTGAAGACATGAGCGAAGAGTTTGCCGTTCTTCTTGGTGACCTTCCCCCATGCGGGTTCGGTGGCGAACGGGCTGCCGCTGGTGCCGTGAATGCTGTCGCTGTACGTCGACATCCAGGAGGCCAGGCCGTTGAGGACGGTCTGGGTTCCCCCGGTGACCGAGCCGTCGCCCTTGGGGCCGATGTTCAACAGGAGATTGCCGTCCCGGGAGACGACCGTGACGAGCTCTTGAACGATGTCCTTCACAGAACGGTAGGAGTTCTCCTTCGAAGTGTCGTAACCCCAGGCGCCGTTCATGGTGGCGCACCGCTCCCAGGGACGGTTCATCGGCTCGCTGGGTATCGAGAACTCCGCGACCGCGTAGTCGCCGAGGCCGTGGTCCCGCTTGACCCGTTCGTTCACGATGAGTTCGGGCTTGCGGGCGATCAGCCAGTCGTAGAGGTCGACGCCGTCCGATGACAGCCACCAGTCCTCCAGAGTGGGACTGGACGGCTCGTCGAACCAGTCGCCGTCGAACCAGAGCAGGGCGGGGTCGTAGCGGTCCAGCAGTTCCTGAAGCTGCGCCTTCATGTCGGCGATGTAGGCGGTGCGGGCAGCCTGCGAGGACATCGTCGTGAGACCGCCCTCGTGACGGTCCGTCTGCGAAGGGTGGTTCCAGTCGAGTATCGAGTAGTACAGGCAGAACTTGATGCCACGGCTCTCGCACTCGGTCTTCAGGTCCATGAGCGGGTCGGTCTGGAGGCCGTTGAAGTCGTGCAGGTTGTACAGCTTGGTGCCCGTGCTGTCGGTGAAGCCGGGGACGTCGGAGTCCCACATCGCGTAGCCCTCGTGGTGCTTGGCGGTGATCACGAGGTACTTCATGCCAGCGTTCTCAGCCAGTTCGGCGATGGTGGCGGCGTTGAACTCGGTCGGGTCGAAGTTCTCGGTGACCTGGGTCTGGTAGTCCGCCTTGCCCCACTGCTGACTGTCGAACGCCCACTCACCCCGGCCGAGTTGGGAGTAGGACCCGAAGTGGATGAACATCCCGAACCTGGCCTGGTACCACCAGTCCATCTTCGAGGGGACGGTGTACGCCTCGGCGGTGGAAGGCCACAGGGCCTGCGGCAGTCCGAAGGCCGCCACTCCTCCGGCTAGGGCGGCGGCCTTCATCAGAGAGCGTCTGCTGAGGTAAGCAGAGGACATGGTGCGGCTCCATGTGTCAGAGGGGAGAGCAGGGCGTTAAGGAGCGGAGAGCCGGTATGGCAGCCGTGCTCCGCGTCGCCCTACAGAAGACATCGGATGGATTTATAGGAGCACCACCGGGACCGCGTCTATAGATAGGACAAGATTCGCACAAAACTAGCCGTTAAACAGGGCCTTCGCGGACGCATGCCGAGCCTCAAAGATCACCCAGTCGTCAACCCCACGCCACACATCGGACCTATTGAGAATCGACCCTCCCAACCCCGCTCAGATGAGCCCGGAGCACCGCCCATAGGGCTCGGTGATCCTCGACCGCGAGAGGGGCAGTGTCCAGGATCTCCCAGGTCGGCGTGAGCGATGCCCGCTATTACCGCGAGTACGTCCGCCCCAAGCCGCCCACCGGCCGCGGCTTCCACATCTCACGCGCCGACTTCGACGCCAACCCCGGCCGTTCGGGGCACTGGTGGCCGGCAGCCCTCAGGAGATCATCGACAAGATCCTCACCGAGCACGCGCTGTTCGGCCTCGACCGGTACCTCGGCCAGGTGGACTTCGGCGGCATGCCCGCCCCGATGGTTCACGCGTCCATAGAACTCCTCGCCACCGAGGTCGTCCCCGCCATCCGCAAGGGTCTCGGCGTGCCTGCAGCACCGGCCGCATGAACAGGGCCACGGACGCGTCCATCCGCGCCCCACCGCTCCGCTCACGTCTGCGGCCGGCTCATGCCCCTCGGCACCATCCCCCACCCCTGCGAGGAGCAGATCCCCCATGACCACCATCACCGACCCGTCCTACGTCGACCCGGCACTGATCAACCCCCGCGCGGTACGCCTCGTCGAGGCGTTCAAGGACGCCCTGATCCGTCTCCGCGACGAAGAGGGACTGCCCTACGACGACCTCAACGCGGCCGCCGACGTCCTGCAGAAGATCCAGGCGGTCACCGGCGCCCCGCTGGCGCTGATGGCCATGCCGCTGTACAGCGAGCTCTTCCAGGACGGCCGGGACGGCTACACCCCCTCCGACGACGTCGACAGCCCCACCTACATCCCCGGCTCCCCGCGCATCGGCAACCCCGGCACCCTGCCGATGCGACCGGACGAGCCCGGAACCCCGCTGATCGCCTCCGGCCGCGTCCTGGACGGTCACGGCCGCCCGCTTGCCGGCGCCAGGATGGAGATCTACCACGCGGCCAACAACGGCAACTACTCCGGGCAATACGACGACGGAGTACCCACGCACAACCTGCGCGGGCACTTGTTCACCGACGCCGACGGCCGCTACGCCTTCACCACCGTCACCCCCATCGCCTACACCGACCGCCAAGTCGCGGCGATCGACGGAATCGCTGAGGTCGCCTCAGCCCTCGGCCGCAGCCTCTACCGCCCGGCCCACAGCTCACCGGCGTGGTCGGCTCCGAATCTCCGCTTCGAGTAGAAACACCCGCTCCCAACCCCGGTATCAACACCGTTCTCAACGAGGAGAGCATGTGCCCCAGGACACCTACGACTACGACGTCATCGTCGTCGGCTCCGGCTTCGGCGGCTCGGTGACCGCCCTGCGCCTCACCGAGAAGGGCTACCGCGTGGGTGTCCTGGAGGCCGGCCGCCGCTTCACCCGGGCGACCCTCCCCAGGAATTCCTGGGACCTGAAGAACTACTTCTGGGCGCCCAAGCTCGGCATGTACGGCATCCAGCGCATCCACCTGCTGGGCAACGTCATGGTGCTGGCCGGCGCGCGGGTCGGCGGCGGCTCGCTCAACTACGCCAACACCCACTACGTACCGCCGAAGCCGTTCTTCGAGGACGCGCAGTGGCGTGACATCACCGACTGGGAAGAGGAGTTGAAGCCGTACTACGACCAGGCACAGCGCATGCTCGGCGTACGGCTCAACCCGACGATGACCCCCTCCGACGTCCACCTCAAGGCCGCCGCCGAACGCATGGGCGTCGGGGACACCTTCCACATGGCGCCGGTCGGCGTGTTCTTCGGCGACGGCCAGGACGCCGACGGTGCGGGGAAGGCAAGACCCGGCGAGCAGGTCGCCGACCCGTACTTCGGCGGCGCGGGCCCGGCCCGCAAGGCTTGCACCGAGTGCGGCGAGTGCATGACCGGCTGCCGGCACGGTGCCAAGAACACGCTCAACGAGAATTACCTCTACCTCGCCGAGAAGGCGGGCGCGGTCGTCCACCCCCTGACGACGGTCGTGTCCGTCACCGACGACTCGCAGGGCGGATACGCGGTCGCCACCCTTCTCACGGATCGTAAGAGGAGTGAGGGCAAGGTCTTCAAGGCCCGCCAGGTCGTCCTCGCCGCCGGCACCTACGGCACCCAGACCCTGCTGCACCGCATGAAGGCAGGCGGTCAGCTCCCCCACATCTCCGACAGGCTTGGCGAGCTGACCCGCACCAACTCCGAGGCGCTGGTCGGCGCACAGACCGACAACCGGCGCTACCGCAAGGTCACCGGCGAGAAGAGAGTGGACTTCACCCGGGGCGTCGCCATCACCTCGTCCATCCACCCGGACGAGAACACCCACATCGAGCCGGTCCGCTACGGCAAGGGCTCCAACTCGATGGGCGGTCTCTCCATCCTCCAAGTCCCGTACGCCGAGGGCGCCTCGCGGGTCTTGGCCTGGCTGGCGAACTGGGCACGGCACCCCCTGCTGGTGCTGCGCTCGCTGTCCAACCGCCGCTGGTCGGAGCGGACAATCATCGGCCTGGTGATGCAGTCGCTGGACAACTCCCTGACGACCTACCTGAAACCGGACGGCGTCGGCAAGGGCCTGCTCACCGCCCGGCAGGGGCACGGCGCCCCCAACCCCAAGCACAGATGTCCAACGCGTGAGTATCAGAGTCCACGAGTTCGTAGTGGGTACGGAACTCTGGCTCGGCGGCTGCCAGCTCCGGGCGCACCTCGCGACTCCAGGCGGGGCCGGGGTCCAGGTCACGCCGCGGTTCGGCGGCTCGACGACTCCATGGAGGGGCAGGCAGCGGACGGCTTGTTGTGGATCGAGGAGGGTGCCGTGAGGTCCGCCGGCCGCCATGGGAGTGCATGCATCATGGAACAGGGCCCAGAGCCTTGGCCGACCGCCTGGAGGTCAGTCACGCCGTCAACCTGGGGACTTTCCGTGCCCGGCTATAGATCAAAGCCGTGGTGCAGGCCAAGTGGTATGTGTGACGTTCCCGTGGCGTGCGGCTGGGGATCAACACGGACTTTCTGCCATCACAAGAGGGCGCGTGCGGCAAACCGGATCTTGTTCGAGCGGCAGCGGGTGATCATCTGGAATGCGAATCAGGCAGCTCGTCAGCCTTCCCCCAGGAAGTGCCGAATTGCGACATGCACCTAACGCTGCGCTATTAAGGGGTGCTTTCAGAAAGCCGGGTGCTTGCGGGCGAGGGTCATGCAGTGGGCGAGCTGGAGGAAGGCGTCGTGCATGTCGTCTCTGGTTTCCCAGC
>NZ_JAGMUK010000107.1 GCF_019049245.1 Streptomyces sp. AC555_RSS877
CGCGGCCAGACCGGCCGGCGTCGGCGTCTGGAACAACGCCCGCACCGAAACCGACACCCCCCGCCCACGCAACCGCTCCACCAGCGAAACCGCCAGCAGCGAATGCCCGCCCAGCACGAAGAAGTCGTCATCCACACCGACCTGGTCCACCCCCAGGACCTGCGCGAACGCCTGGCACAGGATCTCCTCCTGCACCGAGGACGGTCCCCGGCTCGAACGGGCGGCCGCGGTGGCGTAGTGGGGGGCGGGAAGGGCCCTGCGGTCGAGTTTGC
>NZ_JAGMUK010000108.1 GCF_019049245.1 Streptomyces sp. AC555_RSS877
AGTGGCTGCACACCTACAATCACCACCGAGGACACACCGCTCTGAAAGGCCAACCACCCGCCAGCCGCGTCCCCAACCTCACAGGGCAGTACACCTAGCTCTCCATCTGCCTCGGCCGCCGCTGCGACCACCACAGCCCTGCCGCACCGGCGGCCATCAGCGCCGTGCCCGCCGCCCCCAACGGCAGTACGTGACGCTCGAATCCGGTCTTCGGGAGCTCGTCGCCACCCGGGCCGACCGGCTTGTTGTCGGTGCCGAGCAGCAGCGGGGTGGCCGGGGCGTTCGGCGACGGGTTCGTCGTACCGAACGGAACCGGTCCCTGCTGCCAGAACGTCTTCTTTCCGTCGCCGGTCTGCACCGGCAGACAGATCTTCCCGGTCTTGCCGAGATCGAATGTCGCGTCCACGGCGTACGACTTCGACTGTCCGGCCGCGAGATTGTCGACGGGGCAGGCGAATCCACTGTTCGAGCCCTCCGGCAAATCCTTCTCGCCGATCGGGGAGCAGCCTTGAACGTTCTTGACCGAAAGGCCATCGAAACCGACGACCAAAAGCCTGATCTTTCCGCTGTCCTTGGTCCCCTCGTTCTTCACCGTGGCGGTGATGTCGGTTTCTTGCGAGCTGTTGTCCACCGAGATCTTCTCGGGCAGCAGCGTGGTCAGCTTCACGCCGGCCGGCGCCTCGTCAACGGCCTTTCCTCCCTTGCTGCTTCCGGGCCCCTGGTCATCCGCACCGGCGGTTCCGGAAAGGATCATCACGACCGAGAAAGATGCCGTGACCAGCGATCCCGCGATGGTCGTCGCACGACGAGAACTCATGTTCGTCCCCCTTGGCTGCGCCTGAATTCGCAGTACTTGAAGAGGTACCACAAGATTTCTCCGCACTATGCTGGTACGGCGTGAAGTGTGACCATTGTGTTCCAGTCGGGAACGTCCGGAAGGCATTGAGGGGGTGCAGCGGATTGCCGGGGAATACGAGGAGCGGTGGAGTTCCAGGGCTCCTGGTGACGGGGCGCTATCGCCTGGTCGAGAGTATCGGCCAGGGGGGAATGGGGCGGGTGTGGCGAGCCGCCGACGAAATACTTGACCGGCAGGTCGCCGTCAAGGAGATGCGCATAGACGGCCTCGACGCCGAGGACGCCCGCACCCGCCGCGAACGCACCCTGCGCGAGGCCAGGGCGACCGCCCGGATCGACCACCCCAACGTCGTGCGCGTGTACGACGTGGTGGACGAGGGCGAACACCTGTGGATCGTCATGGAGTTGGTCGCCGGACGCTCCCTCGAACGTGTCCTGGCGGAGGAGGGTCCGCTCGGCCCGCGGGAGACGGCGCTGCTCGGACTCGGTCTGGTGCAGGCGCTGCGCCAGGTGCACGACCGGGGTGTCCTGCACCGGGACATCAAACCCGGCAACGTCCTGGTGGAGAACGGCGCTCGGCGGATCGTGCTCACGGACTTCGGCATCGCCGCGATCCAGGACGCCAAGGCGCTCACCATGGTCGGCATGCTGGTCGGCTCGCCGGACTACATGGCCCCGGAGCGCATCTCCGGCCGCCCCCAGGGCCCGCCGTCCGACGTGTGGTCCCTCGGCGCGACCCTGTGCGCGGCCGTCGGCGGCCGCTCCCCGTTCTCCCGCGACACCACGCTGGCGACCCTGCACGCGGTCCTGTACGAGGAGCCCGAACTCCCCGCGACGGCGGGCCCGTTGCGGGACATCCTGGCGGCGCTGCTGGAGAAGGACCCGACGGTCCGCCCGGGCCTGGCGGAGCTGGAGGCGTCCCTGCGCCCGCTCGCGTATCCGGCGCCGCCCACGACAACGACCGTGCCGGTGGGCGGGGGAGAGGCGGGCGCCGTCTTCCAGGAGGAGGCTCCGGAGGCGGAGCCGGCTGGGGGGAGGGCGGTTGAGGGCCGGCCGGTCGACGGAAGGGATGAGGAGCGGGGAGCAGAACCTGAGCCGGCGGCCGAACCGGAAAGGCCGGACATCCAGGACGCGACACCACCCCACTCGTCGGCCCCCGGGGAATCATCCAACACCCGGCAGCTGCGCACGATGCGCGACCCCAGGGCTCCGGCACCGGTGCCGGGCCCCGAGCACACACCGACGCCGGGAGCGACACCCGTACCGACGTCCGGAGCCGCACCCGGACCCGCCTTCGCTCCCCGGCCCGCCAGCGCCTCCACCGAGGCCGCGTCCGGACTGCGCTCGGAGACCCGCTCCGAGACCCCGTCCGGCCACTCCGTGGGCACCGCACCAGACGGAGAAAGCCCGTCGACCGGGTCAGCCGAAGCAGCCGCATCCGCCGCCCCCACCGAGCTCCGCAGGATCGGCGCCGCCCCCACCGTCACCGGCGTCTCGCTCGTCCGCGCCCGGACGGAGACCGAACACCGCCGCCCCGTGCCCGCCCCGGCCCCCCTTCCCTTGCCGTCCGGCGAACCGCCCGGCCCCACCGTCCCGGCGGACCCTCGGCGCGGACGGCGGGCGGGACGCCGTACGGGCCTCGTCGCCGCCGTCGGCGTGATCGCCGCGGGCGTGGTCGTCGCGATCGTCCTCACGTCGGCCGACGGCTCACCGGACGACAACCGGGCGGGGGGCTCCCCGTCGGCCTCCGCCTCGCAGACCGCGTCCACCCCAGGGAGCGACAGCCCTTCGCCGACGGTCGAAGGCACGTCGAGGCCGCAGAGCCTGCCGCCGGGCGCGCACCGGGAGGCGGGCGGGTTCGCGTGGGCGACGCCGGCCGGCTGGCGGCGGGACATCAAGACGGGCGCCGAGGTGCACTACACGTCCCCGGACGGAAAACAGGAACTCGCCGCCAAGTCCTCCCTCGCCCGCGGCGACCTGATGGAGACCTGGCGGACCTCGGAACAGAACGCCCACCAGGGCAGGGACTACCAGAAGATCCGCCTGGAGGAGACGACGTTCCGCGGCAACCCGGCGGTCGTCTGGGAGTACACCTTCACCCTGGAGGGCGTCCCCTGGCACGCCCGGCTGCTGGGCTTCAACGAGGACGGGAAGTCGTACCAGATCAACACCTGGTACCAGCCGGACATCGAGACGCAGGCTCTCAGGACGTACGACAAGGTCAGGGACAGCTTCACGGTGCTGTGAGGGGCACAACGAGAGGCACAACGAGAGGCACAACGAGAGGCACAACGAGAGGTACAACGAGAGGCACAACGAGAGGCACAACGAGAGGTGCTGTGAGACGTGTTGCGAGAGGAGCGTGAGACACGACGGAGGGGCCCGTGCCTTACGGCGCACGGGCCCCTCCGTCGTTCACGGGCTGCGATCAGACCTTCGTGACCGCGCGTTCGCCCTTCATCTTCTCCTTCACGAAGGCGATGGCGATCACGCCCGCCGCGACCAGCAGCGACAACACCACGGTCTGGCGGCCGTCGTGCTCGGTGTCGGTCAGCATGTAGCCGAGGACGAACACGATCAGCGCGGCCGTGGCCCAGGTGAGGTAGGGGTACAGCCACATCTTCACGACGAGCTTCTCCGGCGCCTCGGCCTGGATGATCTTCCGCATGCGCAGCTGCGAGAAGCAGATGACCAGCCAGACGAACAGGGCCACCGCACCGGAGGAGTTGACCAGGAAGAGGAAGATCTTGTCCGGGGAGAGGTAGTTGAAGAAGACGGCGACGAAGCCGAACACGACCGACGCGAGGATCGCCGCCATCGGCACGCCCCGGCCGTTGACCCGTGCGAACGCCTTCGGCGCGTCACCGCGCTGACCCAGCGAGAAGGCCATGCGGGAGGCCGTGTAGAGCCCGGAGTTGAGACAGGACAGCACCGACGTCAGCACGATGAAGTTCATGATCTGGCCGGCGTGCGCGATGCCGAGGGAGTCGAGGGCGGCGACGTAGGAGCCGTCGTCCTGGATGGACTTGGCGTCCCACGGCAGCAGCGTCACGACGACGAAGATCGAGCCGAGGTAGAAGACGCCGATACGCCAGATGATGCTGTTGGTCGACTTCGTCACGGCCCGCTGCGGGTCCTCGGACTCGCCGGCCGCGAGGGTCGCGATCTCGCTGCCCATGAAGGAGAAGACGACGAGCAGCACACCGGTGAGGATGGCGCCGGGCCCGTTGGGCAGGAAGCCGCCGTGGTCGGTGAGGTTGCCGAGCCCGGCCTGGTCGCTGTCGACGCCGGGCAGCACGCCGAAGACGGCGAGCCCGCCGATGACGATGAACGCACCGATCGCCACGACCTTGATCCCGGCGAACCAGAACTCGAACTCGCCGTAGGACCCGACGGAGACCAGGTTGGTGGCGGTGAGCACGACCATCACGATGAGGGCCCACCCCCACTGCGGTACGGCGGGTATCCACCCTTCGAGAATCTTTGCCCCGGCGGTGGCCTCCACCGCGAGGACGACCACCCAGAAGAACCAGTACAGCCAGCCGATGGAGAACCCGGCCCAGGGCCCGAGCGCCCGGTCGGCGTGTGCGGAGAACGAGCCCGAGGTCGGGTTGGCGGCGGACATCTCGCCGAGCATCCGCATCACCAGCACCACGAGCGTGCCGACGAGCGCGTACGACAGGAGGATGCCGGGGCCCGCGGTGGCGATGCCGGAGCTGGATCCGACGAAGAGTCCGGCACCGATGACACCGCCGATGGCGATCATCGAGAGATGGCGGTTCTTGAGTCCTGCCTGGAGGCCGCTTCCGGGCTCGCCGGGGGCTCCGGGGTCTTGACCAGTCTTGGGAAGGGTCGGCTGCGAGGTCATAGGAGGGGGATTCCTTTGCGCCGGGTGAGCTCATCCCGCACGGGGGGAGGTGCGGGTTCCGTACGAGCGGCGTACGGGTTGGTCCAGTGAATCGGAGGCAAAGGGATTGGTGAACCTTTGATTCCGGATCGTTACTTGAGCTTTTCCTGAGGTTCTGTAGTGTTGCCCACAGTTTTCGGGATCGGCCCCCCGGGCTGCTGCCCGGAAACGCCCGTGTCACACTCGTCCCATGCGCGTGTATCTCGGCTCCGACCATGCCGGCCTCGAACTCAAGAACCACCTCGTCGAGTGGCTCAAGGAAGCGGGCCACGACCCGGTCGACTGTGGTCCCCACATCTACGACGCCCAGGACGACTACCCGCCGTTCTGCCTCCGTGCCGCCGAGCGGACGGCCGCGGACCCCGACGCCCTCGGCGTCGTCATCGGCGGTTCCGGCAACGGCGAGCAGATCGCCGCGAACAAGGTGAAGGGCGTGCGGTCGGCCCTCGCCTGGAGCGAGGAGACGGCCTCCCTCGGCCGGCAGCACAACAACGCGAACGTCGTCGCGGTGGGTGCGCGCATGCACACCCAGGAGGAGGCGACCAAGTTCGTCGAGACCTTCCTCAACACGCCGTTCTCCGGTGACGAGCGTCACATCCGCCGCATCGAGATGCTGGCCGACTACGAGACGACGGGCGACCTGCCGCCGATCCCGGCGCATCACCCGCAGCAGTAGGCGCTACGGCACCTTTGTGACCCACCGAGACGGGAGGTGGGTGGGCAGAGGTGAGGGGGGCCAGGGGGCGGAGCCCCCTGGCGGGGTCCGGGGCGGAGCCCCAGGGGCGGCGGAAGGGAAACAGCACCGTGCCGGAAGGGCACACGATTCACCGGCTGGCCCAGGACTACGCCGCGGCCTTCAAGAACACCGCACCGCGGGTGACCAGCCCCCAGGGCAAGTTCACCGACTCCGCCGCCCTCCTCACCGGTACGGAGCTCACCGCCACCGAGGCCCACGGCAAGCACCTCTTCCTCGGTTTCCGTGCCGGTGAGTGGATCCACATCCACCTGGGCCTCTTCGGCAAGGTCACCTTCGGCCGGGCCCCGGTGCCCCCGCCCACGGACACCGTCCGCCTCCGGCTCGCGAACAGCACGTCGTACGTCGATCTCCGCGGCCCGACGACCTGCGCCCTGATCACGGACACCGAGAAGGACGCGGTACACGACCGCCTCGGCCCCGACCCCCTCCGCGCGGACGCCGACCCGAAGGCCGCGTACCGGCGCGTCTCCCGCAGCCGTACGACGATCGCCGCCCTGCTCATGGACCAGAGGGTCGTCGCCGGCGTCGGCAACGTCTACCGCGCCGAGGTCCTCTTCCGGCACCGCGTCGACCCGTACCGCACCGGCAGCAGCATCACCCCCGCCGAGTGGGACGCGATCTGGCAGGACCTCGTCGACCTCATGCGCGAGGGCGTCCGCAACAACCGCATCGACACCGTCCGCCCGGAACACACCCCGGAGGCGATGGGCCGCCCGCCGCGCGTCGACGACCACGGCGGCGAGGTCTACGTCTACCGCAGGGCCGACCTGCCCTGCCACGTCTGTGGCGGCGAGATCCGCACCGCCGATCTCGCCGCCCGCAACCTCTTCTGGTGCCCCACCTGCCAAAGGCCCTGAGGCCGGCCTAGAAGCCGTGCGGCAGCCAGGGCGCCACGGCCGATCCGAACCCCACGGCCGCCTCCGCCAGCGCCCCCTGCCGCAGCTCCCGCACCCGCCCGGCCGCGCCCAGCGACACCAGGCTCACACCCCCAAGATAGGCAGCCCCCAACTCCCGTACCGACAAGGCGAGATCGGCCGCGTCGGTCGTACGGCCGCAGGACGCGCCCTTCGCGTCCCCGGTGAGCCGCCAACGCCCCGCGTTCCAGCCGCAGAAGTCGTCCTCGACGTCGAACACCACGTCCACCGGCGCCTGGTACGTCCGCGCCTCCAGCGCGGCGCCCACATCCACCAGCCGAACGAACAACGAGTCCCGCACCCGCAATCCGCACCGTCGGATGTCGGACACCATGGACAGCCACGGGTCGTCCGACGGCCGTCCCCGCGCGGTCAGCGTCGACGTCAGGTCGATCCCGAACAGGAACCGCCACAGCGCCGCATGCGCCGCCGGATCCAGGGCTTCCGCGTCCTGCACGGCCACGACGCCCTTGGGGCCCGCGGTGTCCCACTCGGGCCTGACCCGGAAGCGCGCATACCCCACGACCTCGCCGGCCCGCTCGGCCACCACGCACTGCAGCGGTGACGCCCCGTCCCGGCCGCTCTCCGGATCGAGCACCACGACCCGCTCCCACCCGGGCAGCCGCGCCGGCATCCCGGGCCGCCCGGGCACCTTGCGCGCGTACACCGCCTCGCACGCGTCGAGGACGTCGGCCGGCGCGGCGTACCGCAGGCGTACGTCATCGGTGCCGGGCGGTACGGACAGCCGTACGCGCGCCGTGTCGACCTCGACGTTCACGCAGTGCGTCGCCGCGCCGTACCCGAACCGGCCGTAGATCTCGGGCTCCGAGGCCGTCAGGACGGCCAGCGGCCAGCCCCATTCCCGTACGTCGTCCAGCTGTCGCCGCATCATGGAGCGCAGCACCCCGCGCCGCCGGTGCGTGGCGGCCACGCTGACCATGGTCACGCCGGCGGCGGGCACCGCGGCGCCGCCCGGCACGGTCAGCCGGAAGCTGAACGCCCCTGCCGTGCCCACACATGCCTCACCGTCCCAGACGCCGACAGAACGGTCGATCTCCGTGAGCGAGCGCCACAGCTCCCGCTCCTCCGGCGACTCCGGGACCCCGCCGAAGGCGCGGATCAAGTTGTCGTACCACTGGTCCCAGTCGCTTTGCTGCAGTACCCGCACGTCAGTCCCCATGAACCATGCCTACCAGGGCATTGCGGGACGGGCCAGGGAATTTCGCCTTGATGACGCCACGATGGCCATCTGTGAAGTTCACTGTGAAGTTGAGCCTCGGACGGGGGACAAGTGGGACCTCCCGTGCCAAGCACCTGGTCCGATGGATAGGGTCCCGAACTAATGGCAGCAGGACGAGAGCGGCGCGCGGAAGCCGAGACGTTCGCGGCCCGGTGCAAGATGCAGTGGCACCGGGTCCGCGTCGGCATGCGCAGAAGTGCCGTCGACTACTTCCGCGGCGACGGCTCGGACTGGGTCGCGCTGGCCGGCCTGCTCATCACCGTTCCCCTGATCGCGGCCACCACACTGGCCAACTCGGTGTGGTGCTCACCGGCCGCCCTGGTCCTGCCGATCGTCGCCGGCGGCCTGCTGCTGCGCCCGGCGAGCCTGCTGAGCCTGTACGCGGCTGCGGCGACCGCGCTGATCGTGGAGTCGGTGCAGTTGGGGCCGTACACGGAGGGCCCGTCCAGGGTGACCCCGGGCGTGGTCCTCGTGGTGGCCGCGTGCGGGTTCTTCGGTCTCCTCATCGCCCAGTTCCGCAGCCGCGTCGGCGTGCCCTGGCGGCGCGGCGGCACCATGCTCTTCGACCTGCGCGAACGCATCCGCGTCCAGAGCAAGCTGCCGCAGCTGCCGCAGGGCTGGCACCGGGAGATGGCGCTGCGCCCGGCGGGCGGCCAGTCGTTCTCCGGTGACTTCGTTGTCGCGGCCCGCACGAACGGCGGCCGCACGATGGAGGTCGTCCTGACGGACGTGTCCGGCAAGGGCATGGACGCGGGTTCGCGCGCACTGCTCCTGTCCGGAGCCTTCGGCGGGCTGCTCGGCTCTCTCCCCCCGCACGCGTTCCTGCCGGCGGCGAACGGTTATCTGCTCCGCCAGGACTGGGACGAGGGCTTCGCGACGTCGATCCACCTCGTCCTGGACCTCGACTCGGGTGACTACGAGCTCTACTCCGCGGGCCACCCGCCGGGCCTGCAGCTCAGCGCGGGCAGCGGCCGCTGGGAGGAGAAGGCCGCCGAGGGCCCGCTGCTGGGTGTGTACGACGGCGCCCAGTTCGACCCCGTGAAGGGCTCGCTGCGCCCGGGTGACGTGTTGATGCTGTTCACAGACGGTCTGGTGGAAACGTCCGACCGTGACATCGTCGAGGGCATCGACCGCCTCACCGGCGAGGCCGACCGCTATGTCGCCGGCGGCTTCCACGGCGCGGCCTGGCACCTGATCGAAGCGGTCGCGAAGGACGTCAACGACGACCGGGCGCTGCTGCTGATCTGCCGCGAGGGTCCGACGGCGGCGTCCGTAACATCCTCCCACTGACCGTTTGCCCACATGTGGGCCCACGTCTGGGTCATGGGTTTGTGCTGCCTCTGTAACTACCGTCGGCTCCCGATTGCATGGGCGATCAGGGAGTTGGTAGAGATGTAATGCACACGATGTGGTGATGAGGAACTGAAGGACCCGACGGGGGAGGCGTGATGAAGTTCGACATGGGCGCGCAGACGCTCTCGAATCTGCAGCGTGATTCGCGGGGGTCGAGTGATGATCTCGGTTCGCT
>NZ_JAGMUK010000109.1 GCF_019049245.1 Streptomyces sp. AC555_RSS877
CGGGCACCCCGCTACGACGTCGGCAAGACCGTCAAACGCCCTGAGACCCTCAAGGCCATCGGCAAGCCCGGAAGATCTTGGTAGATAAAGAACAAGCTTAGTGGTGGGCGGTCACCAACCCAGGTGGGACGCCCTTTGGTGCTTCAGGCACGTAAGGCAGGTCGGAGCGTGAAACGTTACGGTCATAACGTTTCGCGCTCCGGTGGCGTGTGGGGTCAGCCGGTGAACCGGGAGCTTCTGTGCAGGGTTTCCGTGAGTGCGGCTTGTGCCGAGTTTCGGCGGGTTTCGTGGGCGAGGGTGCCGAGGGCGACGCTCACGGAGCGGATCAGGCGGCCGTGGACAGCCCATAGATCGCCGGACGCGTATAGGCGGGCTGTGTCGGCCGCGGTCTGTAGGCGGGTGCCGTACTGGCCGGATCCGAACTCGCCGCTCTCGTTGCGGATCGCACGCCTGAGCCGTCCGCAGGCGTGGACGAGGTCGGGAGTGAGGTCGTAGTTCGTGCGGGGGATGGTTTCCTGCTCCCAGATGTGGGTGATCAGCTGATCGAGCGCCCCGTGGATTCCGGGTTCGGCGGCGGTGCCGTCGGTTCCGAACTGGTCGCCGAGGCGTCGCAGGAGCCAGACCGCGGCGAGGTGGGCGACGAAGACGGGCAGGCCCTGAGCCTCCAGGTGTCGGGTGCACCCCAGGCGGCGGCCGTAGGTGTCGGCCGCACGCAGAACCGCGGATTCGCCGTCGGGATCGAACGGGTCCGTAGCACTGTGCAGCACGGCGATCGCGGCGCCACTGTAGGGGCTGTTGTGCCATGCCTCCTGAAGGATTTTCTGGATCTGATAGAGGTGCACGGCGGTGCGCTGCTCGCCCTCGTCCTCGCCCTCCTCCATGGGCTTCGGGGTGCTGGTGTCAGTCATGCGGTGCCTCCGTACGTCGGATGGTTCAGAGGAGCGGCCGTGGCCTGGCCTTAGCCCTACGCGCCGAGGAGGGCAAGCAAGCTGGTCCGGGAGATCCCCAAGTCCCGCGCGGTCCGCGAGTCGTTGCTGCTGTTGGCCATGCGAACCGTCGTGGCAGCGCCCTGGCGCCCAGCGCGTACGTCCCGCTGAAGGTCTTCGCGGACCAGGGTTCCGATGGCGCGGGCGGTGCGCTCATGGCCGATGGCCGCCTCGCGCTCCTTCCAGGCGCGGGCCTCCCGCTGCTCGGGGTCTCCCGTCGGGATGTCGAAGGCGAGAAGGTCGGCGAGGTCCCGGGCGGTCCGGGCCGCGCGGGCGAGCAAGGGAAGGTCGTCCGTGTCCTGGGCCAAGAGCGAGGAGTGGGCGCCGTACACGAGTTCGGCTGCACGCTCTGGGCTGCACTGCACCCACTGTCCGTCCGTCTCAGCGACGTAGCGGGTGCTCAGGCTGACCAGCCAGCGCCCACCCTCGGTCAGCCAGAGACTGAACGCCCGTCCGGTTTCCCGCAGTTCGTCAGCGTCTTCACGGAGTACCTGGTGGGCGCTGCCCAGGTTGAACCATTGCGCCTGCTGCCAGGGCTGGTTCTCGCAGCCCATCACCACCGGTACATCGTCGCGCTCCACGCTGCCGGTGATCACAGCCCAGTCGATGTCGTCGCCGGGCAGGCGTGACTCGCCGCCCTCGTTGGGGATCGAGTAGTCCTTCTCGGCGAGGAGAGCGTCGGTCACCTCGTCGTCGAGTTCCTCCCCGCCCGTGTAGGCCAGGAGTTCCTCCAGGGTCAAGGCGGTCAGCATCGGTGTCGGACGGCTCTCGGTCCAGACACCGCACTCCCAGCCGGACGGACCGAGGACGATCGCGGTCTCCTCCGGGCGGCTCCGCCGCTCGGCCAGGTCCGCGAGCAGTTCGGCAGTGATGGTCAACGACATCCGGGCACCTCCCACATAGATATGTCGGGGTACCCCGACATATCTACTGTAGGGGTACCCCGACAGGTGTGCAAGGTGCCGAGTTGAGGTGCGGCAGGTCGTCATCCGCACACCAGCCGAGGTTGGCGTCTGCCTGACGTGACCAACGTGTCTCACAACCCTCGGATACCTGCAAGTCATGTCCCTGAACAGGGCACGTGCCTTACATGCCTTTTCTGAACTAGGACTTGAGAGCCTCCGGCTCGCTCTGTGATCGCGACTGTGGCGGATCCGAAGCAAACTGCTCAGGGTCTGTCCGGCGGATCTTGGCTTGGCAGCGCCCCGTCGACCCCTCCGGTTGGAGTGGGGAAGGTTGCACCTAGGCTTTGGCCATGCTGCTGGTCCACGGCGGGGAAGCCGTAGCTAACGCTCCCGAACTGCGCACGG
>NZ_JAGMUK010000110.1 GCF_019049245.1 Streptomyces sp. AC555_RSS877
AGCTTGTTCTTTATCTACCAAGATCTTCCGGGCTTGCCGATGGCCTTGAGGGTCTCAGGGCGTTTGACGGTCTTGCCGACGTCGTAGCGGGGTGCCCGGTGTTTGTTCTTGACGCCGGGTGGCCGTCCGGGGCCGGCGCCTCGAGGTTTGGGAACACGGGTCGGGCAGGCCAGGTGAGCGCGGATGTTCCTGAACCCTCGGCGGACCCGGGCGGGGGTGAGCCGGCCGGAGGTAGCTGGCTTCTCCCAGGGTCGGCGGAGGTCCTTGGCGAGGGGCCGGACAAGCCGGAGCTGGGTGTGAGCGACGATCAGGATCCAGGTCCAGCGGTCCGCCGCCTCGGGACTACGGAGTTTCGGGGTGGTCCAGCCGAGGGTCTGCTTCGCGAAGCGGAAGGTGTGCTCCAGGTCGAAGCGGCGGAGAAATGCCTGCCAGAAACGGTCCACGTCGTCCGGAGTGACGCCGGTCTTGGAGGACCACAACCACACCGGCGGGGCATCACGGTCCTTCGACAGATGCTCGACCTTCAACCGGATCAACGTGCCCTCAACCAGGGGAAGTTCACCGTCATGGTCGAGCCATGAGGAGCGATGGGTGAGCCTTGGGTGGACCCGGTCCCATGCCTGTGTCTCGGCCTTGCCGTAGTTGGTGGTTGCGGTGACCGTGGTGATCGCGGGCTCGGGCCAGGTCTCCGGCTTGGCGAAGCGGAATTCCGGGCCGTGCTTAGG
>NZ_JAGMUK010000111.1 GCF_019049245.1 Streptomyces sp. AC555_RSS877
CTTAGGCGGCCGGCCGCCCTTCGGGTCGTAGACACGAGGCGGCTTCGGCAGTCGCATGACGCGGTCGGAGCGGACCCGGCCGACCAGCTCGACCGGCAGATCGCGCAGGACCCAGGCCAGGCGGGTGACGTCGTAGCCAGCATCGCTGACGATCACGATGTCCGGGTCCCCGGCCCGCCACTGACCCGCGGCGATGAGCCGTCCAACGACTCCCCGCAGCTGGGCGGCGGTGACCGCTGTGGCGTCGTCCACCGGTCCGAGCCGGACCGCGTCCAGGATCGCGGTCCAAGAGGTGGCGCCCGGCTCCAGCACGGCCACGAAGGAGTAGGGCCAGCCCGGGATGAACTGCGACGCCGTCTTCGCCCGGCCATAGACATGGCAGAACAGCCGCTCGGCCGAGCACGGCGCGTCCGAACGAAGCCATGGCGACACATCGACGGCCAGGACCAGACGCCCGCCGTCGAACCGCGGCAGCGGCAGCCCGGCCAGCACCGTCCGCACCTGCTCGACATCGATCCGGCCGTGGTTCAGGCCGCCGTACATCGCTCCGTGCCCACGCAGATGCTCGGGCAGCAGCGTCAGGTCCACCGGGGACTTCACTGCACCGTCCGCACACAGCACCGCATCCGCCAGCTCGAACAACTCGTCGCGCCGTGCGGTCAGACACTCGTAGAACTCGCCCCGGAAGCGTGACGCTTCCGCAAACGCATCCCTCCGCACAACATCAGGCAGCAGACTCACCCTCACGGCCTTCGTCTCGGTCACGTGCACCTTGGTCGGAGCACAGGATCAGACGAAGGCCGCCCCCACGTCCGGCAAACCCCCAGGTGAGCGACTCAGTACGAGACACCGTTCGAGGCCGGAAGAAAAAGAACAAGCT
>NZ_JAGMUK010000112.1 GCF_019049245.1 Streptomyces sp. AC555_RSS877
GCTCGGACCAGCATGGCCCGCAAGGCCGCTGACGCCGCCATCGGCGCCACCAAGGCCGCTCTGATCGAGATGGGCCGCAAGCACGGGCGGGACATCCGCCTGGTACACCCCGCGCACACCACGATGGACTGCGCGCACTGCGATGCGAGAGCCAAGCACGCACTGCCGCTGGGAATGCGCACCTACACCCGCGCCGCGTGCGGAGCGGTGTCCCCACGGGACAAGAACTCCGCACGCGTGATGCTCGTCCGGGCTGGTCTCAACCCGGCTGGTGCTGATGGCGCAAGACCTCCTGGAGCGCTGCTCCAGGAGGCTGCCTGAGCCAGGAATCCCCTCCCTTCAGGGAGGGGAGGATTCAA
>NZ_JAGMUK010000113.1 GCF_019049245.1 Streptomyces sp. AC555_RSS877
CCCCCGGCGTCACACTGTGAAGCTGAGAGACTCACAGGGCGGCATGTCCGCGGCCGACCCGCGACGGCGCCCTGCTGCTGCGCTCGAAGATCCCCGACAAGGAATGGCAGCAGGCGATGAACCCGCCGCCGGGCGCCACCACCCGATAGCCGGCCGACGCCGGACATCGGAACCCGGCAAGCCCCCGGCAACCCCGCTGCCGCCCCGGCCCGGACACGGTTCTTGAGCTGCCCGGCCTCCGTAACGAGCGCCCACCGAGCCGCCATGGTCGGGGCGACCACGGACCCGACCATGAGGCCGACCACGGCTCCCGCCCGCACCGCCCACAGCCCGACCACGGCTGCTCAGCACGGTGTGAGGTTCTCCCTCCTGGCGCCTCCACCCGGCCGAGTAAGGGCCTGGCCCTCACGGCGCGACGCAGCCGGGGCACCGGGTCGCGGAACAGAAGCCGGACAGCTTGTGCAGGATCCCCTTCGCGCTTCCCGACCTGGTCATGCTCCAGTCCTGTCAGGGGGCGGACCTCACACCCCGCCCCTCGCGACATCGCTGCCGCGGCCGCATCTTCTCTGGGGGGAAGGTGTTGTGAGAGGCGGCTTTGCAGCTCAGTCCGACACGTCGAGGACGGATCGGAGAGCACCGGTGCTCTGCGCCCGGGCTGACAGTGCGGATACGACTGTGTGCATCGACTGGTGCCAGTGATCGAACAGACCGCCGCCGACATCGGGGCGCGGGATCCTCATCGATTCCTGATGCCGTTCGTCAAGCCGCGGCGCACGTTTGAGGCAGCGGGCAGGAGGTGTCGGAGGTGCGCGGTACAGTCCGTTC
>NZ_JAGMUK010000114.1 GCF_019049245.1 Streptomyces sp. AC555_RSS877
GTGGAATGACACCGCTGTGCCGGTGGCTGGTGTGTTGGTGCCGGGGTTGTTCGCGGCGCAGGTGGTGCGGACTCCGGATGCGGTGGCGGTGGTGCAGGCGGGGCTGTCGGTGTCGTACTCGGAGTTGGAGGTGCGGGCTGATCGGCTGGCGCGTTTCCTGCGGGTGCAGGGGGTGGGTGCCGAGTCGGTGGTGGGTTTGTGTCTGCCGCGTGGGGTGGAGACGCTGGTCGGGATCCTCG
>NZ_JAGMUK010000115.1 GCF_019049245.1 Streptomyces sp. AC555_RSS877
CCACGGCTTCCGCCGCGCCATGGTCACACCCCACAAAAGACGGGATCACATACCTCTCCACCGTGCCACAACACGATCTTTCTGCAAGGACTCCTTAGTCGGGGTCACCAGGTAGGTGGTCGACCTTCAGCCGGATCAACGTGCAGCGGATCAGGGGGAGTTCACCGCAGTGGTCGAGTCAGGGGCACCGGCTCGCAATCGAGGGTGCATCCGGTCCCAGCCAAGGGCTTCGGCGCTGCCGTAGTGGGTGGTGTCGCACGTCGTCGTCTGGTCAGGGGTGTGCCAGGGCTACGGCTTGGAAGGAGTAGGGCCGGCTAGGGATCAACTGATCCGCGCTGCCCCGCCCGTAGACGTGACAGAACAGCAACTCGGGTCTGGTGGGGGCACCGAGACACAGCCAGTTACGCACGTCCACCGCGAGCACGATCCGCCCGTCGGCGACACGCGGCAGCGGCGTGGAAGCCAGCAGCCTGCGCAGGCGGAGCGGCTCCAGCCGGCCGTGGCTGACCGCGTCCTACATCCCCCCGTGCCCACGCCGGTGCTCGGCCGTCGGCGTCAATTCGAGCAGCGACGTCACCGGGCCGGCCGAGCACAGCGCAGGCGTACACTTCTGTGCAAATAGCCTTTTAATTGTTTAAACTTTATAAATCGGGCAGAGTGTAGCCAGATCCTTGGGCTCCGGCCTCCGATTGCCCGGAAGGTCACGCAGCGAGTGACCGTCGGCAGTCTTGAGAGGGCGCGGGCGGATCGCGAAGGCGCCAGGAGGAAGAACTCTCGATGACCCGGCCCGATGACCCGTGCACCGCGGCGGCCCGGGTGTTCGCCGAAGGGGGTGCGTTCGGCGAGCTTCTGGCAGGGATCGACTGGGCGGCGACGCCACTCGGGCCCCCCATCTCCTGGCCGGATCCCCTGGTGGACACCCTGCGCCTCATGCTCACCTCCGAGCATGGGATGGCTCTGTACTGGGGGGCTGAATTCGCCACCTTGTACAACCTGGGCTCCACACCCATTGTCGGTGCCAAACACCCCTGGGCGCTCGGCAAGCCCTATAGCGAGGTGTTCCCCGAGGTCTGGGCCCACCCTGTGAGCTCCCACTTCCACTACGTGACCGACAGCCGCACGTCCCTGCTGGTCCCGGATGAACTGCTCATCATGGAGCGCCACGGCTTTTTGGAGCAGTGCTACTTCGACTCCGCCTTCCAGCCGGTGCTGCTGGACGACGGCACCGCCGGCGGCGTGCTGCAGATCCTCACCGAGACCACCGGCCGGGTACTGGGCGAGCGCCGGCTGCGTCTGCTGAGCGAGACCGGCGCGCGCACCGCCGGGCTGACCGCCCCGGGCGAGGTCGCCCGCGTGGTCGCCGAGGTGGCGGGCTCCTACCCCGAGGAGATCCCGTTTCTGGGCCTGTACCTGGCCTCCGGGCCGGGGATGCAGCGGCCGACCGGCGGCCGAGACCGCCGCGCTGAGTGCGGCCGACGGGCCGCGGGTGGCGGCCCGGCTGGCGCAGGTGGTCGCCGACGGGGCCCCGGCCACGCTGCCGGCCGCCACGTTCACCGGCGCCGGCACGGCCGGGCAGCACGCCGCGGCCTCCCGGCTCCCGGTCGAGCAGGTACTGGCCCTGCCCCTGCACTGCGCGGGCAAGGTGGAGGGCGTCCTGGTCGTGGGCGTCAACCCCTGCTTCCCTCCGGCCGGGGCGTACCACGACTTCCTGGAGGTGCTTGCCTCCGCCGTGGCCGGGGCGCTGTCGGCCGCGCTCGCGCACGAAGAACAGCGTCGGCGAGCGGAGGCGCTGGCCGAGCTGGACCGGGCCAAGACCGCCTTCTTCGCCAACGTCAGCCACGAGTTCCGCACCCCGCTCACCCTGCTCCTGGGCCCCCTCCAGCAGGCTCTGGCCGACGAGGACCGGCCCGAGCGGCGCGAGCAGCTGGAGCTGGCCGAGCGCGGCGCCCTGCGCCTGCTGAAGCAGGTCAACACCCTCCTGGACGTCGCCAGGGCCGAGGCAGGGCAGATGCGCCCGGCCCTTGAGCCGGTCGACCTCGCCGGTGCCACGGCCGAGCTGGCCGGGGTGTTCCGCTCCGCCTTCGAGGCGGCCGGCCTGACGCTGGAGGTGGTCTGCCCGCCTCTGCCCAAGCCGGTGCCCCTGGACCGGGAGATGTGGGAGAAGATCATCCTCAACCTGCTCAGCAACGCCCTGAAGTTCACCTTCACCGGCGGCGCTCGGGTGCAGATGGCCGCGGCCGGCGACCGGGCCCGGCTGACGGTGACCGACACCGGCACCGGCATCACCGCGGACGAGCTTCCGCGCCTGTTCGAGCGCTTCCACCGGGTCCGCGGCGCCCGCTCCCGCTCCCACGAAGGCAGCGGTCTCGGACTGGTGCTGGTGAAGGACCTGGTGGAAGCGCACGGCGGCACCGTCGGCGTCCAAAGCCGGCTCGGCCTGGGCACCACCGTCACCGTGGACCTCCCCTTCGCCGCCGCCCACCGGCCCCGCCCGGCCCCGCCCGCGGCCGCCGCCGGATCCTCCGAGGAAACCCCCGGCCAAGGCGGAGACGGCGGGCCCGGCCGCGCCGCGGCCTATGTCGACGAGGCGCTGGGCTGGCTGGCGGCCGACCCCGTCCCCGCCGCGGCCACCGCCGCAGCACGCACCCCGCACGCCCCCGCGAACCACGATGCCCCCCACTCCCCCGGCCCACACGAAACCGGCCGCCCCCACCGGGCCCGCCTGCTGGTCGTCGACGACAACGCCGACATGCGCGCCTACCTCATCCAGCTCCTGCAGCCCGACTACGACGTGCTGCTCGCCGCCGACGGCAGGGCCGCCCTGGAGATGGCCCTGGCGCAGCCGGTGGAGCTGGTGCTCAGCGACGTGATGATGCCCCGCATGGACGGCTTCGAGCTGGTCCGGGCGCTGCGCGCCGACCCGCGCACCGCCCGCCTGCCCATCGTCTTGCTCACCGCCCGCACCGGCGAGGAGGAATCCGTACAGGGCCGGCACGCAGGCGCGGACGACTACCTGGCCAAACCCTTCTCCGCACGCCAGCTGCTGGCGCGCGTCCGCACCGGGGTGGAGCTGTCCCGGTTGCGCGAACAGGTCCTGACCGAGACCCGCAACCAGCTGGCCGTGCTGGCCTCCCTGGCCGACGCGGGCCTGCGACTGTCCGCCACCCTCGACCCGGACCAGATCCTGCAGACTGCCGGCCAGATCCTGCTGCCCGACTTCGCCGACCAGATCAGCATCCACCTCACCGCCGCGGCAGCCGCCCCGGCGCAGTCTCCCCCGGCACACATCGCCGGCACCCCGCTTCTCGCCCGCGAGGCTCTGGACGGCGCCGCCACCTGCGCGATCAACGGCACCGCCCCAGCCCCAGCCGGCCCGCACCCGGCGCCCGCCGCCGTGCTGGCCCTGCCGCTGCACGCCCACGACCAAACGCTGGGGGCCCTGGTACTGGTCCGGCACACCGGCGAGTACTCCGCGGTCGAGCACAAGTATCTGGAGAACTTCGCCCACCGTCTGTCCCTGGCCTACGACAACGCCACCCGGTACCACAACGAACGCCGCCTCGCCCTGACCCTGCAGCGCGCCCTGCTGCCCCACCGCCTGCCCCAGGTACCCGGCGTGCGCCTGGCCACCCACTACCGGGCCAGCAACCGCGGCGCCGAAGTCGGCGGCGACTGGTACGACGTGCTCGCCCTGCCCGACGGCGCCGTGGGGCTGGCCATCGGCGACGTCATGGGTCACGACGTGGAAGCCGCCACCCTGATGGGCCAACTCCGCTCCGCCCTGCACAGCCTCGCACTGGAGGGCGCCGGCCCGGCCCAGGTGCTGACCAGACTGGACGCATACATGCAGTCACTCGCCACCGAACGCTTCGCCACCTGCCTCTACGCGGTCTACGACCCCCACCATCACCGCTTGCGCTACGCCGCCAGCGGGCACCTGCCTCCCCTGCTGATAGCCGCCGACACGGCCTACCTGGAGCTGCCCCCGGCGCTGCCGCTGGGACTGGGCAGCACCCCGGTCGACTGCGAGGTGGCGTTCGGGCCCGGCACGAGCCTGCTGCTCTACACCGACGGTCTGGTGGAGAACCGGGCACTGTCCCTCAGCGACGGCCTGGCGGCCCTGCGCCAGATGTGCGGCGCGTTGCCCGCCGCCGCCCGCCCCGACCCCCAGCAGATCACCGAACGGGCCATGGAACTGCTGAACACCCCCGACCGGGTCGACGACGACGCCGCCCTGCTCGCAGCCACCGCCGAACCCTCGTGCCGAACCGGCGACCCGCAGACCGCCCGCAGCGCCCAAACGGCCAACCGCTCCAGCTCGTAGCCACTGCTGAACAAGTCGCGGATGTGCTAAATCGTCCGCAAAAGCCGGGCCTGCGCGCTCCCGGACACAGCTCAAGCGATGGGCCGTCAGGCGACCATCGCCCCATGGAGCGAGTCATCAAGGGCCTTGGCCTGCATGGTTGATTGGGTGGGGGCCACGGCCGACCGCTGCACGCTGTCCGCTAGCATCCCTGCGCATGACGAGACGGGGGTGGCTCCTGGGGGCCGTGGCGATACTGGCGGCGATCTGCGCCTCCGGTCCAGAACGCCCGGAGGCGGTCCGTACGGCGTCGGACCTCGGCCCCCTCCCGGCCGACCGCTACGACTACACGCCGCAGGACTACCAGCGATCGCAGCGGGCATCGGCGTTGCTGGTCCGGCAGTGCATGGCGGAGCGCGGCCACCGGGATTTCCCGCTCGACCCCCGCTACCCCACCGATCCCATCATCGCCGCCGCGGTCAGCACCGACTACGGTGCCCTGGATCTCGCCGCCGCCCACCGCTGGGGCTACGGCTGGGACCCGGCAAAGTCCCAAGCTCTCCGGCCGAAGGGCCGTCGGATGACCAACGCCGAGTATGCGGACCTCCCCGCCTGCAACGCCGAGGCGAGTCGGCGGCTGATGCGCGGCATCGACCTGAAGCGGGACTGGCTCTACGCAAGTGAACGGGCGATCGAGGTCGACAAGGCGGTCAAGCGCGACCCGCGCCTCCGCGCGGCTTGGGATGTGTGGTCCCGCTGTGTGGCAGAACAAGGATTCACGCGTTATCCCGACCCCGTCGCGGCGTACACGGACACCGCCTGGCAGCGGGGCAGTGACGGCAACACCCGGCATACGAAGCGGGAGCGGGCCACCGCCGCCGCGGACGTCACTTGCAAGCGCCGCCACCATACGGCCGAGCTCTGGCACGCTGTACGGGCGCAGAAGCAGACCGCGGACATCACGCGGCACCGCGACCGCTACGCCGCCGGACTGCACGCGTTGCAGACGTACCGGGCCACCATCGCCGAGGTGCTGCGGCAGCTCGGCTAGGGCCTGTCCGGCGAAGGGATGCCTTCACGTCTCGGCGCGGCGGAACTTACGGTTTGTGAGTTACCCAGAGCAGTTCCGCCGGCCAGCGGTGTGCCCAGTCGGGTGGGTCGGTTTCGTTGTAGCCGTTGGGTGTTCCGAGTTCAGGCCGCGGCTCGATGAGGTCGTCGATGATGAGGCCCGCGCCGCGCAGGACCTTGACCCAGTCGCCGTAGGTGAGCTGATAGCTGGTCGCGCCGTCGTCTTCGGCGATGGTGTGCAGCCCGAAGTAGTCCTTCTGCAGCGTCGTGGTCACGCGGCTGGCGGCTTCGTCGTAGCAAGCTTCGAACCATGGGCTGGCGACGTTGAACACCAGGCGCCCGCCTCGGCCCAAGACGCGTGCGACCTGCGGGACGGCCAGGTGCGGGGGCGCCCAGCTGAGCCCACCGAAGTCGCAGAACACCAGGTCGAAGCTGTCGGCGGCGAAGGGGAGTTGTTCGGCGGCGCCTTGCACCAGCGGGTAGCGGGCCGCTCCCATCGCGCGGGACGCTGCGGCGAGTTGGGCTTCGGACAGGTCGAGCCCGACCACGGTGGCGCCCTCGGCGGCGAGCGCCCTGGACCACTGGCCGGCGCCGCAGCCGAGTTCGAGGACGCGCTTGCCGGTGACGTCGCCCAGGGCGTGCAGGTGCGCGTCGGGGATGGAGTACATGCCCCACAGCCGGGGTGTGGCGCCGATTTGCGGGTCGTGCTCGTGCTGGTAGGCGCTGCTGATCTGGTTCCAGAGCCGCCGGTTGGCGGGGATGCTGTCCACGTGCCGACTCCAGCACTGCTGGCCGGAGGCAGTCAACACGATTAGGGCACTGTCCGACCCTCGCCTCGGTCCGGCCTGACTCGGCCCATGACCCGCCGGACGAGCCCTAGCGGGCCGCATCCCGCCGCACGCGGACCTCAACCTGCTGCGCACTGACGGAGCATCAGGCAAGCTGCACCGCAATCCTTCTGACTCCCCACCGCCGGGTGCGCTAGGTGCCCGCGAGGCGGCAAGCGGCGTGGATCGTGAAGGGGGTGAATGCGTCGCGCTCGGCGAGCCGGAGCAGGAGCAGTTGCCCGGCTCAGTACCCCGGGGCTGCCTCGTCCAGGAGGTGGGCCGAGCTGGTCAGGCCGTCACGGATGGCAACGGCGACCGCCAGGGGCTGCCCAGCTGGTTACCACTGCAGAACCGCAAGGCCCGCATCGGAGATCCACGCCGCCAGGGGCCGTTCCGGGCCTCAAGCGGCGGGCACTGGCAGCAACTCGCGGCCGCCTACTGAATACTCCAGCGGCAATTGTCGATCTTGGTGGCGCGTCAACGACAAGCGGCCGAGAACGGGAGATATCGAACGGAGTGAGTACTCACTCATTGACGGAGTGAGTACTCACTCCGTACTCTCACAGTCATGACAGCACCTAAGGAGAACCAGACCCCCCGCCGCCGCGCCCCCAGCATGTCGCCGGAGCAGCGGCGCGCGATGATCGTCCAGACTGCGATCCCGCTGATCGCCGAGTACGGCGCCGCGGTGACGACCGCGAAGATCGCCCGCGCCGCGGGTATCGGCGAGGGCACGATCTTCCGGGTCTTCGCCGACAAGGACGAGCTGCTGCAGGCCTGCATGGCTGAGGCGCTCTCCCCCGAGCACGCCGTCCGCGAACTCGACGCGATCGACGTATCCCAGCCGCTGCCCGACCGGCTCGCGGAGGCGGCCGAGGCGCTGCAGGCGCACATGTCCAGGATGGGTGCGATCGCCGGCTCGCTGGGGCATGGCGGCGGCAAGCACCCCGGCACGGTGCGCGGCGCGGGCCGCACCGAGTCAACGATCCGTATCCGCGCGGCCCTTGCGGAGCTGCTGGAGCCCGACAAGGCCGCCCTGCGCCGGCCGCCGGAGCAGATCGCGGCCCTCTTCTTCGGGCTGCTCTTCACCCAGCCGCGTACGGAGGACGAGCCCGACCTGACACCGCAGGAACTGGTGGAGGTCTTCCTGCATGGGGCGCTCTCGGAGAGCGCCAAGTGAGCGCGCGAAGAAGGCGCTTGGGGGTTACGGCCCTGGCCGTTCTGGCTCCCGTCCTGGTGTGGCTCGTCGCAGACCCACTGTTGGGGCACCGGCTGTGGATCACCGACGGCGAGCAGACGCTCGACATCGGCGCCGTGCCCGTGGCGGTCGTCGCACTGCTCGCGTCGCTCTCCGGCTGGGGACTGATGGCCGTCCTGGAGCGGTTCGGGGCGCGGCACGCCCGCGCCATCTGGACCGGAGTGGCCGGCGCCGTACTGGCCCTTTCCTTCCTGCCGTTCATCGGCGACGGCATGGACAGCGGCACCCGGGTCTCCCTCGCTCTGATGCATTTGGCAGTGGCGACGGTGCTGATCCCGGGACTGGGCGGCAGGTACCCCGGGGCGGGAGCCGATGCCGCTACGGGTTGACCGCCAGCACCCCACGGCCACGGCCGCGCCAAGATCCGTCGCTTCCCGGATTCCAGGTACAACCGAAGGGGTGGGCGGTAGAGCGAACATTCTCGTAGCTCACCGCACACCGCAGCCTGGCCCGCGACTACGAGGCCAGCCCGGCCCGCTCGGAAACCATGATCCGTCGGGGGCATTGATCGACGTCATGGTGCGGCGGCTCACGCGCACCGGTCCCGCTACCCGGCCCGGTCCCCGACCGCTCACCCGACCGCGGCAGCGGGACACACGACCGGCTCATAGGTCATCGCTCGGTCCGCATCGTCGCCGAGAAGGACCGACTGCAGTGCGAGCAGGTCCGCGTCATCGAGCTGCGGGACCGTCCAGCCATTGGCCTGCGCATGCGCGGTGAACTGCGGGTCGAGCGCCACATGGTAGTGCTCGACGTAGTGGGCCAGGTCCGAGTACCTAAGCCAGTGCCCGTCCGTCAGCAGGTGCAGCCCGCCGATCACAGGGTGGTCAGGGCTGAGAACGTCACGCGTGAGCGTGGTCGTCGCAGCCAGCAGGGCACCGCCTTGCAAATACTTGACCATCTCCCGAGCGCTGACGGACGCCTCGGCCCTGACCGCAGACCACAGCGACAGCCTATCTGGGCTGCCCTGCTCAAGCTCTCTGAAGCCACCGACGAAGGGGACTCGTGCATCGCTCACCAGCAGAGGCTGAAACACCTCCTCACCCACGACCCACGCAGATCTCAAACGCGGCCCCAGAGGCTAACGTCTCTGCGGGAACAGCCGTGGACCACTTCGAGCGTGCGCGGCCTCCGCCGGCCATCGACTGACACCGGGTCCGGCAGGTCCATGAGCGCGAGTTTGGCGGGGTCGACCACGGCGGTGATCTCGGTGATGTGACCGTCGGAGACGGTGAAGGCCAGGAGGGAAAGCGGGGTGCCGTCCTCGCTCCAGGAGATGACGCCGGGGCGGCCGTTGACGGTCGCCGCATGCCCTCGTGCCGCACTGCCGGCCACTCGCGCGCGGGTGGCGACTTCGGTGGCCCCTAGCGTGACGAACGTGCCGTTCGGGGTGTGGACGGTGAACTTCACCTCGGGGTGGAGAACCTGCAGCAGCTGCTCGAACCGGCCGTCGCGGGCTGCGGCCAGGAAGGCTTGGACCACCTCGCGTTGGTGTTGTCCGGCACTGGCGGGCTGCTGGGCGGCCTGTACCTTCCTGCGGGCGCGGCTGGCGAGCATTTTGGTCGCGTCGGCGGATTTGCCGAGAATGGTGCCGATCTCCGCGAAGGGCACGGCGAACACGTCGTGCAGCACGAACGCCAGTCGTTCGTCAGGGCGCAGCGAGTCGAGGACCGTGAGGAGCGCGAGGCCGACGGAGTCCCCGAGTGCCACAAGGTCTTCCGGAGCGGGAGCGTCGTCGAGCGTCACGGTGAATTCGGGCAGCTGGTCGTCGAAGGAGACTTCTGGGCGCGTCCGGCCCGACCGCAGGACATCGAGGCTGATGCGGCCGACCACGGTGGTCAGCCAGCCGCCGAGATTGTCGATGGTGTCGGTGTCCTGGCGGGACAGACGCAACCACGCCTCTTGGACCACGTCTTCCGCATCGGCATGTGATCCGAGCATGCGGTAGGCGACGGCGCGGAGGCGGTCACGGTGGGACTCGAAAGCATCGACGATCGGGTCCGTCGGATGGGTGCCGGCCATGCTGTTACCTCCGTGGAAGCTGCTCCGTCATAGGGATGACGCGCACAGGCGCCGCAACGTAACCCGATGAAGGAGAGCACTCCCCCATGGAAAACCGGCTCAAGAACAAGAACCAGAACACGAACACCACCGATGTGTGGACCGCGATCCAGCACCTCCAGAAGGCGATCGCCGCCGGGGGCGTCGACCCGAAGCTGCTCGCGCTGGTCCACCTGCGCGCCAGCCAGATCAACAGCTGCTCGGCGTGCGTCTACGCCAGTGTCGCCGGCGGGAAGAAGGCCGGTGACACCGACGAGCGGCTGCACAACCTCGCAGCGTGGCGCGAGGCACCGTTCTACACCGACGCGGAACGCGCGGCACTGGCGCTGGCCGAGGCCGCAACCCGACTGCAGGACGGTGCACCGGGCGTCACCGACGAGATCTGGGAAGAGGCCAACGCCCACTTCACCGAGGAGCAGATCGGCGCGATCAACCTGGAGATCGCGCTGACCAACTTCTTCAACCGGATCAACCGCACGATCAAGGAACCGGCCGGCCAGACCTGGGGCTGAGCCCAGCGCGGCCCTTACCCACTGACGCTTCCCCAACGAAATGATCTCCGGGTGGCCCACGAGGCCGGGCAGGCGTGAAGCCCCTGGTAGGACTGGTCTGCCAAGATCATGTCCGCTCGAACCAGAGGCTTCACGTTGGTCACCTGTGCTGCCGCGCTCGACGTCCCACGCCACAACGCGGAGTTCCTCCCCGGTTGCCGGCCGCCCACCTGCGCGGGATCGGCGCCCCGAAGGGCTCTCGCACCTGGGCCGGTTCCGCCAGGCGGCGGCACTGGTGCTGCGCTGATTCCGAGAACACGGCTGCGTGCACTGCCTGGCCCGGACGCCGGGATCTCGCAGGCCACCGGCTACCGCTACCTCCATGAGGGCATCGGTGTGCCGGCCGCCCAAGCCCCTGATCGACACGCGGCGTTGGGCCTCTGCTTCGCCGAGGGGATGACACACCTGGTGCTGTACGGCACGCACATCGCCTGCGACCGGCTGTCCGGGGTCCGGGGCCCGGGGCCCGGGGCCCGGGAGAACGTCAACGACCGGTGGTTCTCCCAGAAAGGGGAAGAAGCGCCTGGCCGCGGCGGCGTCCCGCCGGTTCTGTACGAGGATGTCGAGCAGCATCCCGTCCTGATCGACGGCCCGCCACAGGTACTCGTGGTCACCGTTGATCTTGATGAAGACCTCGCCAAGGTGCCACCTGTCCCCCGGGCTGGGGCTGCCTGCGGCACATCGCGTCGGCGTAGGCCAGGCCGAACCTCACTCACCGGCGGCGGACCGACGCGTAGAAGACGACGACACCGCGCTCGAGCATCAACTCCTCGACCTCGCGGAAGTTGAGGGGGGGCGGTGGTACAGCCACACCTACTGAGCGATGATCTCGACCGGGTACAGGTGCTCCTTGGACGACGGCGGCGCACTCTCCACGAACCACCCCTACAGCATGACCAACCCGAAGAGCTTCCCGCGTCATCAAGCAACGTGACAGCGCCAGCAACAGTCCCGTTGTGGCCAGTTCGCGGATGTCAGCGGTCCATGATCTGGAACCACCAGCCGAGAGGTTCTGAAGCCGTCCCCGGGATCACTTCCAGGTGTGTGTCCGCTCTCTCTCCTCCCGTTACGGCGTCATCGGCGCGCGTCGTCGCAGCACGTCGAGAATGGTCTTCTCCGCCGCGAGGTCGGCAGCCGTGGCCGCGAGGTCGGCAGCCGTGGCAAGGTCACCGGCGGACGTGTCGATCCGTCGCAGCGAGGTCCCGTACAGGTCGCGGACCACCGCCGCACCGGCCAGGGTCGCCCGGACTGCCAGTTGCGCATCGCTTTCCGCACTCCTGCCCATCTTCATTCTCATCATGTCGGCATCCGCACCTACGCAACCAAAGGCGGCCCTTGCCGCGAATGGGCAAAGACCGCCATGGTTCACAACGTCAAATCAGACTATGGTGAGCTGGGTTGGGCCACAGGTCGATGTCCAGACATCCCGGGCCCCATATTCGCCGATGCACGCCTGGTAATACACGTAGGTTCCCTCGGGGAGCGCGTAATTGCAGTCGTTGTACCCGTTGAGAGCTCCGTCGGCGTCCCAGCAGTAGTGGTACTGAGCTACATCCACCGGGCCGGGCTGGCGCCATCGCCCGACGGCCGAGTGGTTGTCCGCCCTGACGTCCGAAACCCTGAAGTGCTCGCCGTAGGCGAAGAACTTGGCTTCTGCAGAGTAGGTGGTGTCGTAAACCCACTGCCCCTCCGTGCCGGCAGACGCGCTTCCGGACATGGCCACGCTGATCGCAAAGACTCCGGTCATGGCGACCAGACTCCTGACAATCCTCTGGAAGGTCTTCCCCACTGCATTTCCTTTCCCGTGCGCCCCCGCAGTCGCCGATCGACACATCTCGCCGGGCCGCCGATTTCCCTCTGTCGCCAGCAGGTCGAGAATTAGCCTGCGGTGATCTTGAGGATGCGGCCGACAGATTAACGGGAAGGGAACTCCACTGGCAACCGTAGGGTGCATTCGTTCGGCAATGTCCTTCCTGCTGGTCATTTCCACCGGTGTTCGTCGAGTCAGGGCCACCAGTCCGACCATCCTCCCAGCCCCTCTCCGACGCTCCCCCTGCCCACCCGGCTGCGGCCATCACGCGAACGTGGGCCTCGGGCAAAATGGCCCCACTCTGCATCGAGCACACTCCCGTTGACCGATTCCCAGGCTTACTTGCGTCGACAGTGGTCCGGGGCAATGGCCTAACCGACAATGGGCAGTCGTGGCTGCTTTGCACCACTCGCAGCGGGTCCCGAATCGCCACCCCGGAAGGACCGGGCACCACGGATGACGCCGCCACCTCCCGCAACCAGCCAGCCCGCCCCGGCTGAAAATCCCCGTCACCGCAGTCAACGAGCAGCCTGCACAAAAGGCCACCCATTCGATCCAGGAACTCTCGTTCCCCTCCGAAGAGCGAAGAGCCACAACATGCCTCAGGACAGGCGTGAAACGCAGCGGAACAGAACCCAGCTCCGACACTCATTCACGCTCACCAGAAGTCACTCATGCCCAGTCACCCAGCAGCAGTTCCCAATACCCCGGTCAGCGGCCATCAGGGCCGGTACGCGATGCGGGAGATCGTCAACGCGCTGCCTACCAGGGCCGCACCGGCTGCCAGTCGGATCTGCTCCCGCACGACTTCCCGCCGCCCGGCGCGGTGGAGGGCTACTTCTGCACCTGCCCCGCGGCATCCGGGACGCCCGCCTCCGCGTACACGCGGCGCACCGCCTCCAGGTCGACCGGCCGCTCGTAGTAGTCCTCCGCCCACTCCCGGAACGCCTCCGGGGTGCCCTCGATGAGGAGGTCGAGGAGCCACTCCGCGCCGTCCACGTCGTCCTCCTCCTCGTCGGGGAACGCGATGTCACCGGTGTGCCAGTGCGTGTCGCCAGTCGCGCGCCAGATGCATGCCGTGACGCGCGGCAGGCCGTCGTCCGTGAACGCGGGCTCGTCGACGTACGCGCGGAAGACCTCGGGCACCGAGTCGAGGACGCCGGGCCAGGCCTGCTCCTCGTCGTTCCCGTACGGGCTCATCGGCGACTCGTGGCTGAAGGCCCGTATGTAGACACCGGCCGGGGAGAAGATGACCGTGCAGTCGTCTCCCGATCCGGTGTCCACGGACAGCGCCTCCTCGGACTCGCCCCAGTTCGCTGAGTACTTGTGGTACCCGTACTCACCACTCGGGTTGACCATCGCCTCCGCCGCCGCGAGGGCACGGCACAGGGCGCGCAGGGTCGGGATGTCGGGCAGCCGGCGGGCGGCGTCTGGTGCGGTCATGGAGCGATTGCACCAGACGCCACTGACAACGCCCGCCCGTACGCCGCTCAGTCCCTGCCGCGCCAGCCCCAGCGCGAGGACTTGCGGACGGTGCTCGTCTTCTCCGGGCCCGGCACCGCGAACGGAGCGAACGTCTGGGACGCGGCACCGTCCTCGGGCGGGGTGTCCTCCCGCTGCCCGACGCCCCTGAGCCTGGCCCGCCACGGGCCGTCCGCCATCTCCAGCTCGACAATCACCGGCCCCTCGGGCAGTGGGTGGGTCTCCCGGCGGGCGCCGATCTTGTTGATGAAGTTCTCGCGGCGCGGGAGCGTCGCGTGGTCGGTGTGGCCCTCGAGCTCGTACCGGTGGGCGATGAGGTTGCCGTCGCCCTTGTAGCGGATGGCGAAGTCTGCCGGGCCCGCGGTGTGCAGCAGGACGTCCGGGCCGCGCCACTCCAGCCATTCTCCGGTCAGCCGGTGGGCCGCGGCGAGCGGCAGCACCGTCACCTGCCAGCGCCCCTCGGCCTGGAGCCGCAGGCGCAGCGGGTCGCCCTGCGGGACCGTGGTGAGCAGCCTGCCCTGGAAGTCGTCCTCGGTGCTGTTGACGAGGACATCGCCCTCCTTGTTGCGCCGGTTGAGGGGCGTCAGGCACGTCCACCCCTCGCCGCGGACGAACAGCTCGACGACGACCGGGCCCGGCGGGAGGCCGTCCACCTGGATGACGTCGTTGTCGCGGCCGGTGAGCGTGCGCGGCTCGAAAACGGGGCCAAACGCCCAGTCCTGCGGCGCCGGTTGAGCCTGCGGAGGTGCAGCCGCCGTGCTCGGCACCGCCACGGTCGGTGCCGGTACCTGGGCCTGTGCCTGTGCCGGAATGGGTGTCGGTATCGGTGCGGCAGCAGGCGCCCCCACCGGCGGCGCGAACGGCACGCCCACCGGCGCCGCCCCCGCCACCGGAATCACTTCCACACCGTGATCCGCCGCCAGCGCCTGGAGCCCGCCCTCATACCCCTGGCCGACCGCCCGGAACTTCCAGCCGCCCGCCCGCCGGTACAACTCCGCGAGCACCAGCGCCGTCTCGTCCCCCACCTCGGCCACCTCATACCGGGCGACCGACGTCCCGTCCGGCGCGTACGCCTCGACCGACGGAACCCCCGTCTCCCGCACCGTCCCACCGCGCGTGGACCCGACGACGAGCACCCGCTCGACGTCCGCCTCGGCCTCGCCGAGCCCCGCCTCCAGCCATGTGGTGCCGTCCGCACCCCCCGCCAGGCGCACCGCGCCCGACGGATGTGCCGGGGCGCCGTCGGTCACGACATCCTGGTCCCCCCGGACGCGGCCGTCCGCCGCCAGCAGCAGCGCCGTCGCCCGCAGTTCGCCGCGCACCGCGATGCGCAACGGCACTGTCGGAACGAATGTGTTGGCCCCCTTGACCAGATCGCTCACGGAAATGCCCCCTCCGTCATCACCGTCGTCCCTGCCGACGGCAGTTCTCTCGATACATTCAGCACGTAGTCATCACGATGATCTACGGGCGGAGCATCCCATACGGCGACGTATCGCCGCCCCCGTGGAGCTGAAACATCTCACCGGATTCGTGGCCGTCGCCGTAGAGCTGCACTTCGGGCGGGCCGCCGAGCGCCTGCACATCGCGCAGTCGCCGCTCAGTCATCAGATCGAGCTCCTCGAAGGGGACCTCGGAGTCAAGCTGTTCGACCGCACCCCGCGCACCGTCCGACTTACCCAGGCCGGGCAGGTCAACAGTGGATTCTCATACGGACGATCATGATGTGAGGTGCCAGATCGCCCAGGTACGTGTTGGCGAAGTTCAGGTAACTCATCCCGGACCGGGACACAGCGGTGACGTAGATCCACGCTCCGTCCAGGGAGAGCAGGTGATCCGTGGGGATTCACTCGAGTACGTCGATGGCCTCCTCGACCGAGGCATCAGGGGAAAGCGTCAGCCGGGCGTACCAGTTTCCGCACCTGCGCCACGAAGTGAAGGCAGGCGCCATGATCTTGACATGTCGGGAGTGATCACGGCGTCGGAGTCATCCTGGATAGCCCCGTTCACCGGGCTGAGCCCGCTATGCCACTCCCACCCCACCACTTGCCACACATCTGGGCTTCTGACGGCCGCCAGCCTGGACACCCAACGGCCACCCACCTGGGCATCTCAATTATTCGAGCGCACCTAGGAACGGGGCTGCGTAGGGTGACGCGCGTGGACCCAGCCGACTTCTACACCGGCATCGTCGCAGCACTCTACGGGCCGCTGAAGTCCTTCTCCCAGGACCCCGAACCCTACGCAGCCTTCATTCAGCAAGCCGGCATGCCGGCACTGGAGCTGGGATGCGGAGACGGTGAGCCCCTGCTCGAACTGCGCCGACGTGGCCTGGACGTCGACGGCGTCGACTCCTCCGCCGACATGCTGGAACGGCTCCGGCGCCGAGCAGCCGAACAAGACATCCCTGCCACCGTGTTCCACCAGCGCATGGAAGCTTTGAACCTGCCCCGCCGCTACCGGGCGATCTTCCTCGCCGGGCCGACCTTCACCCTGCTCCCCGACGACGCCACAGCGCTCGCCGCCCTGCGCGCCATCCGCGCTCACCTGGCCGAGGGCGGCACCGCCCTGGTGCCCCTGTTCACCCCCGAACCGACCCCAGCCGAACAGATCGGTCGGGTGCGCACGGCCGCCGCACCCGACGGCGCCGAACTCCGTGTGTCCGTCCTCGCCGAGCAACGCGACAAGACAGCCCGGACACAGACGGCGCTTCTACGCTACGAACGCCACCACGAATCAGAAAGCACTATCGAAGACCGCCCGTGGACCATGCATTGGTACACCCGGGACCAGTTCGTGAGGCTGGCCACGACCGCCGGCTTGGCCGTGACCGCGGTCACCGATCCGGACGGCAAGCCAGCCCCTGCTGATGCCACCGGCCTACTGCACTTCCGACTCCAAACCACCTGACCGCCTCGCCTCTGAGAAGGTCCAGGGACACCCTCCGCGACCGCGCCCCACGATCTGGCTCTGTCGCTGATTTGGGGTGCACCGCGATCGCGGACGGGTGGCCATCACCATCGACTAGGACATCCTCCTCCGCTTGATTCGTGCACTGCCCGTCCCTCAAGTCGGCACCGTTCCGCATCCCGACGTCGACAAGTTCGCCGTGCGCCGCGGCCGCGCCTGCGCGACGTCCGCAGTCACGGCAGGTGGACGATGCCTGGCTCCTGCTGCACAACCTGGCCCAAGCCGTCGAACGCATCGTCGGCCGGCACCGCGCCGACCCGCGAGGGCCCCTCACTGTCCGGGACGACGTGTCTTCGCCTGCATCCTCTTCCGCAGTAGTAGCGAAGCAGGCCCGGCCAAACATCTGGCGTTTGAGCATCTTGATCCGATTGACGTGGCCTTCGACGACGCCGGAGCTCCAGGGCAGTATGAGGCCGGCATTGACCGCGTCGTGGTCACGGTCGATGCATGCGGCAGGGTGTGGAGAGTGGGAAGGTCATCTCGCCGGAGGGCGTCGAGCCCCTGCGGCAGCCGTTCGCCCTGGCGCTCGGTGAACATCTGCCCGAAGGAGCGGAAGTGGCCCCTTCCAGGCGGACGGGCAGCCAGGTGGCTCGCACCGCTCGCGGTAGTCCTCGCACTGGCCTTGCTGTACCGGTTGGGGATGGGTTGGCCGTACCACCCGCCGGGGCCCGTGTATGGAGGGCTATCCACTTTCCCGTTCACGGGCAAGACGGGCCCGTACTCCGGCGAGTAGACGCTGCCGGGTCGTAGTCGGCGCAGTAGAAGCGGCACACGGACGGGTTGCCGGCCCCAGACGTACCCGCGTGTGGTGGTCTCCTCCCAGCGCTGGTCGGTGAACTACCCACACTCCAGCCGCCGTACCTCCCGCTCAGCGGTCCGGCGCTCCTCCTGTTCCGCGTCGGCGCGGGCGGCCTGACGGCGGTGGAGGCGTCGCAGTCGGGGATGTCGAGCGCGGTCGTCAGCGTCTGCTCGCCCTCCCGTCCCCGACGCCGCCACACCGCCGCGTCCGCGCCGTCCTGTGTCAGCTGCTCCGGGACCCATGCAAGCCCAAGGAGGGTGACCGCCGCTGCAAACTCCCGTCACGACTTCAGTCGTGCGACGCCACGCTCGGCTGGTGCCCGTGCCGCGGGCTGAACCGAATGTCGTCAATCGCCGCTGCGGTTCTCACCCTGGAGCGGCAACGCAAGGAGCACTCAGTGAGTTGCCCCACGCACCGCTGCCCGGCACACCGACCAAAAGGCTGTACCAAAACGCTTTGGTTACCCGATGAAAATTTAGAGGCAAATGTGCTTGATGTCACTATACATCCCATTTAATGTCCCCGGGGAAGAGAATCTGTGCGGATGCGAGTCCCGCGACTGCCGACCCCGGAAGCGAGGTGTGGAACGAGTGCACGCCAAATGTGGCTTCCGGCCGGATCCCAGGCTCCGGTCGACTGAGGAAAGAGCGCGGCTCACAAGGTCTCGGCGGTTGCGGGCGTTCGCCGTACTGCCGCTGCTCGCGTCGGTACTCTCCGGCTGCGGTGGTGACGATGCGCAGGACGGCCGGATCACCCTGAACTGGTACAACTTCCCCGACGACTCCGGTGCACTTCAGCAGGCCGCCGACAAGTGCAGTCAGGCGTCCGGCGGTCGCTACAGGATCATCTACAACCGGCTTCCGCGCGCCGCCGACGGGCAGCGAGAGCAACTGGTGCGCAGGCTCGCGGCCGAGGACACCTCGGTCGACATCATGGGTCTGGATGTCACGTGGGCAGCGGAGTTCGCGGAGGCCCGCTGGATCCGCGAGTGGACCGGGCAGGTGAAGCAGCAGGCGACCGAGGGCACCCTGCGCGTACCACTGCAGACCGCCACCTGGAAGGACAAGCTGTACGCCGTCCCGTACAACACCAACACGCAACTCCTGTGGTACCGCAACGACCTGGTGCCGACTCCGCCCAGAACCTGGGGCGAGATGCTGGACATGGCCCGCGACCTTGCTCAGCAGGACAGACCGCACTTGGTGGAGATTCAGGGCGCTCAGTACGAGGGTCTTACCGTTTGGTTCAACAGCCTGGTCAACAGCGCGGGCGGCTCCATCCTCAACGCCGGCGCCACCGAGCCCTCGCTCGGTCCACCCGCCGTGCGAGCCGCCCAGATCATGCGCGATCTCGCGAACTCCCCGGCCGCGGACCCGTCCCTTCCCAACCAGATGGAGGATCAGAACCGCCTTGCCATGGAGTCCGGGGTGGCGGCGTTCGAGATCAACTATCCGTTCGTCTATCCGTCGATGAAGGCGAACAACCCGAAGCTGTTCAAGAACTTCCGCTGGGCGCCCTACCCGCGGGTCGACGCCGACCGTCCGTCACGTCCCACCATCGGCGGTATCGACCTGGCCGTGAGCGCGTACTCACGCAACTCCGGGTTGGCCTTCGAGGCGGCGCTGTGTTTGCGCAACCGGGAGAACCAGCTCACGGCTGCGCTCAAGGGCGGTCTGCCGCCCACGATGCGCAGTCTGTACGACGAGCCGTCGTTCATCAGGGACTACCCGTTCGCCAAGGATGTGCTGGCGGCTCTGGAGTCGGCGAGCGTGCGCCCGATCACCCCGGCGTACCAGAACGTGTCGATCGCGGTTTCCCACACGCTGTCTCCACCGGCCGCGATCAGTCCGCAGAGCTCGGTCGACACCATCAGAGAACAGATCGACCAGGCTCTTGAGTCCGAGGGTGTGATCCCGTGACCCACCTGCCCCGCTGTCCCGCCCGTCTGCGCTCAAGCGCGCGGGCCTGCTCCCCCGGCGGCCCGCGATGAGCATGCAGGCGGAACCGGCCGGGACCCCGCAGCCCTTCGATGCGGGGCAGTCGCGGAAGGACCAGGCGGCACTGTCCGCCGGTGCCCGACAGGAGCGGCGGCTCGGCTGGCTGCTGTGCGCACCGGCCGTCACCGTCATGGTGGCCGTGACCGCGTACCCCATCGGGTACGCCATCTATCTGTCGCTCCAGCGATACGACCTGCGTTTCCCCGCTCAGGCGAAGTTCGTGGGCTTCAGCAACTACGGAGCGGTCCTGTCGTCCCCGTTCTGGTGGGACGCCTTCTGGGTGACGCTGTTCATCACCGGGGTGTCCGTAGCCGTCGAACTGGTCCTGGGCATGGGGCTCGCGCTGGTCATGCATCGTACGATCTTCGGCCGCGGCACCGTACGCACGTCGGTCCTCGTCCCCTACGGGATCGTCACGGTCGTCGCGGCGTTCTCCTGGCAGTACGCCTGGACGCCGGAGCTCGGATACCTAGCCGAGCTGCTGCCGAGCGGTGAGGCTCCGCTGACCGAGCAGTGGCCGGCCCTGTGGCTGATCATCCTCGCAGAGGTGTGGAAGACCACGCCGTTCATGGCCCTGCTACTCCTCGCCGGCCTGGCTCTGGTCCCCGAGGAAACCCTGAAGGCCTCCATGGTGGACGGGGCCAATGCCTGGCAACGCTTCACCAAGGTCGTACTGCCGCTGATGAAGCCGGCCATCCTGGTGGCACTGCTGTTCCGCACCCTCGACGCGTTCCGGATCTTCGACAACATCTTCATCCTGACCTCGGGAGCCCAGGGGACAGGCTCCCTGTCGATCCTCGGCTACCACAACCTGTTCACCGCTCTGAACCTGGGCATCGGGTCGGCGATCTCTGTGCTGATCTTCATCTGCGTCGGGATCATCGCCTTCGCCTTCATCAAGTTGTTCGGGGCGGCCGCACCCGGCGCGGAGGTGAAGCGCTGATGACTGCTGTGGGCAAGGCACACGCCACCCGTTGGGCAGTGGTGAACGTGGTGGTAGTGCTCTACGCACTGTTCCCGGTGTGGTGGATCGCCGCGCTGTCGTTCAAGGACCCGAGCACTCTGACGGACGGCAACTACATCCCCAGGAAGTGGACCTGGGAGAACTACCGGGGCATCTTCGAGACGTCCGAGTTCACCCGCTCCCTCATCAATTCCATCGGCATCGCCCTGATCGCCACGGCAATCGCGGTGGTACTGGGCACCATGGCCGCCTATGCCGTGGCCCGACTGCGGTTCCCCGGCAAGCAGGTGCTCATCGGCATGTCACTGCTGATCGCCATGTTTCCCCCGATCTCACTGGTGTCCCCGCTGTTCAACATCGAGCGGATCCTCGGCATCTTCGACACGTGGATCGGGCTGATCATCCCGTACATGACGTTCTCCCTGCCGCTGGCGATCTACACTCTGTCAGCGTTCTTCCGGGAGATTCCCTGGGATCTCGAGAAGGCGGCCAAGGTGGACGGCGCCTCGCCCGCGCAGGCATTCCGGCTGGTCATCGTGCCGCTGGCGGCGCCGGGCGTGTTCACCACGGCTATCCTTGTCTTCATCTTCTGCTGGAACGACTTCCTGTTCGCGATCTCGCTGACCTCCACAGAGAGCGCACGCACCGTACCGGCCGCGATCGCGTTCTTCACCGGCAGCTCGCAGTTCCAGCAGCCCACCGGATCGATCGCCGCGGCGGCCGTGGTGATCACCATTCCGATCATCATCTTCGTCCTGCTCTTCCAGCGGCGCATCGTCGCCGGACTCACCTCCGGAGCGGTCAAGGGCTGACCGGCCACCGTCGCCGGCCGGCCGCCGGTCCGCAGCCATCCGATCCGGGACACCCCAGAGCCGGATGGCGAGAAGGCAAGGAGACACCACCATGGCCGAGATCATCCTCGAGGGAGTCACCAAGCGTTTTCCCGACGGAGCCCTCGCCGTGAAGGACGTGGATCTCGACATCGCCGACGGCGAGTTCGTGATCCTCGTCGGTCCGTCCGGATGCGGCAAATCCACCACCCTGAACATGATCGCGGGTCTTGAAGACATCACCGAGGGCACGTTGCGCATCGGCGACAAGATCGTCAACGATCTCACCCCCAAAGATCGCGACATCGCGATGGTGTTCCAGAGCTACGCCCTGTACCCGCATATGAGCGTCCGGGAGAACATGGGTTTCCCCCTGCGCCTGGCCAAGGTCGACAAGGCCACCGTGAACGAGAAGGTCGAGGAGGCCGCCCGCGTCCTCGACCTGACCGAGCACCTGGACAGGAAGCCCGCCAACCTGTCAGGCGGCCAGCGTCAGCGGGTGGCCATGGGACGGGCAATCGTCCGCGATCCCAAGGCCTTCCTGATGGACGAACCGTTGTCCAACCTGGACGCCAAACTCCGAGTACAGATGCGCACCCAGATCTCCCGGCTGCAACGGCGCCTGGGCACGACAACCGTGTACGTCACACACGACCAGACCGAGGCCATGACGCTCGGCGACCGCGTCGTCGTCATGCGACAGGGCCTCGTCCAACAGGTCGGCACACCCGCACAGCTCTACGACCACCCGCGCAACCTCTTCGTCGCGGGCTTCATCGGCTCCCCTGCGATGAACTTCCTGACGGCGACCCTGGAGGACAACACCCTCCGCTCCCCCGTGGGCCGCCTGCCCCTGGACGACCGTACGCGCCAGGCACTGGAACGCCAGAACGCACCGCGCGATGTCATCGTCGGCCTCCGACCGGAGGCCTTCGAGGATGCGGCACTGGCACAAGAACGAGGCCGCCCTCGCTTCACCGTCACCGTGGACGTCCTCGAGTCGCTGGGCTCCGACGTGTTCGTCTACTTCACGGCGGAGGGCGCGGCCGCGAAGACGTCCGAACTCGAGGAACTCGCTGCGGACGCGGGCCTGCGTGACACCGGCTCGAACACTCCTCAAGTCGTGGCCCGCCTGGACGCTGCTACCCGCGCCCGCGAAGGGGAATCCGTTGACCTGCAGGTCGACATGGGCAAGGCGCATGTCTTCAATCCGGCGAACGGCGCAAACCTTACTCACCCGAAAAGCGTCGCTTAGGGCTTGCAGATCATTGGCTCGTGCTTTCCCGTTCGGTGGTTCGCTGGTCTGGAATGAGCGGGTCGGATGGGCAACGGGCCGTGCCGGCAGCCAAGTTCGAGGCGATTCTCCGTACCTAGACGAGCGGCAGCGCCAGGACCGGCTCGACCGATTACCACCGGAGCCCGTTGGGGGCGCTGCTTGTGAACACCGCATCGCGCTCTTTGATCGGCATGAGTCAACATGGGTGGCCGGGCGGGCGCTGATGTGGCTGCCTGGTGGGGCGATCCAGCGCCGCCCCGGACTTCGCGGTCGCAGCCGTTCAGGAAGCGCACCTCCACATCGAGCAGCCGGATCAGCAGCTCGTCCGGCGCGGCCGGATTGGACCCGATCCCCTCCGCCCAGTGCAAAGGCCATGCCGGCCGGCCGGGCACCGCCGCCCACACCTCGGCGCGCTCGACCTCCGTCTCGCACCCGGCGGCCGCGGCGGCCTCCGCCAGCCGCTCCGGCAGCCGGTCGAGGGCCGTCACCCGAGACCCGTCCGCGCCGGGCACCTCCCCCAGCAGCACCTGCCCGTCGAGGGAGAGCGCCACGAACCCCGGGTCACCGGTCAGCCCCGGCACACCGCCGCCCGCGAAGCGGACGCGGGTCCAACAGGAGTCGTTGCCGCCGATCCGATGTCCGAGGACGGCCACAAGGAACTCGCCATCGGCAAGGCGGTGCCACCACGCGGCGTCCAGCGCTTCCCGGACCGCGCCGTCCGGCGCCGCGATCCCCCGCGCGATCCGCCAGCCGGCCTCCGGCGGGAACAGGCTGCCCGGGCGCATGTCCTCGACGACCGCGAGTCCGGCGCCTGAGAGCAGTTCGTGGAGTCCCTCTCGGTGTTGCACGCGGTCATGATCCCCGCCGCCTCGCGGTGGGACAAGGCCCTCAGCCCCAGGTGCAACCGGCCCTCACCCGCGAACACGTCATTGGTGCGATGTCGTTCGTCCCCGCGCGGGCGGCCCGAGTTGGCCCCGGCTGTGTCGCTGGTTGCTACTGGTGTCTCCGCGGACCGCTTTTGCGCCCGGCCTTGAGGGCGACAAAGTCACTACACAACTTGCGACCAAGCTGGCGGAAACAGACCGGGTTGTGGCCGGCTATCGGGCGGGGCGCTGGAAGACGGAGGCTGCGCGCGCAGCATTGGAGCTCATCGGCGCGGGCCGCGACCCGGGCGGCTTAGCGCGGCTCGGCGTCCCGGGCGGTGGCGGCCTCGGCTTCGGCGGCGAGCTCCGCCTGGACGTCGTCGTCGGTGTACGAGTCGTAGACGGCGTTCGTGGCCGCGACGGCGAGCAGCTGGTCGATGCGCTCCTACTCCGCGAGTTCCGCCCGGCCGCGTTCGTCGTCGGCCAGGTGCTCATGGCGGGAGTTCCGGCGCGCGTAGAAGCGGGCGTCCGCGCGGGCCGCCGCGACGGCGTTCGCGGTCATCCTCCTTCGCGCGGCGCCGCATCACCCGCCGCCCAATGCGGGCGTTGTCGACCGGCTCGCGAGGCGCGGCCGCGTGGGGGGAACGGAACGGCTCACAGCTACGACGAACTGGAGGCGGCCTGGACAGTATCGACCCGGCGCAACGTCAGCGAGGTTCTGGAACCACCCTGGGCCACGTGCGTACACGCGGACGCGCTCCGCGACGACGCACGGCTTGCACCTCCTGACGAATCCCCGCGCCCACGACCGTGGCGGCCGGCTCAGCCCATTTCGCGCCGGATAGATCTGCCCCGGGCGGGGTTCGCCGCTGATTCCTGGGCCGACGACAACTCCCGGCGCCGGAAAGTACCCGCTGCCAGAGTCAGTGGGCCGATCAACAACACGAGCACCGCGACAGCGCCAAGCGCGACCGGCAGGCTGGTCAGGTCGGCGAGCCCGCCCACCATCGGAGGGCCGAGCAAGAACCCGCTGTAGGCAATGGTTGTCGCAAACGCAACCTCGCGCTCACCACCGCCCCATCGGCCCGTCGCCCGGCCGCGCCACTCAACTCCGTGACGACGGGGGACGCGTACGCCAAACCGACACCAGCGACAGCGAAGCCGGCGAAGGTCAGCGCCGGCGACGGCGCCATGACCGCGGTGGCCAGCCCCAGCCCACCGATCGCCGCACCCCCGATTAGCATCCGTGGTGCGCCCCAACGACGCCGGATCGCCTCACCGCACAAGCGGGTGCACGCCATCGTGATCGAGAAGCACGAGTAGATCAGGGCATCGGTGGCCTCGCTGAGACCGCGCTCCCGCACACCGAACAGCGCCGACCAGTCCGCGGTCGCTCCTTCGGCCATCGAGGCACACAGTGCCACGCCGCCTAGCAGCCACAGCACCGGTCGCCTGAACGGTGCCCGCCCGGCGCGCCCGCTCTCTGCAGGCACCCTCAGTAGTTCCTCGACGGGAATCGAGCGGGCGATGCCGACGGTGAGGCCGCCGCAGATCACCGCGACGATGGCGAAATGACGGCTCGGTGCCAACCCTTGTCCGGCCGCGACCGCAGCGCCGACCGAACCGGCCAGCGTGCCGAAACTGAAGGCCGCGTGGAACAGCGGCATGATCGTCCGACCGGTCCGCCGGGTCGCTGTCACGCCGGACACGTTCATCGCCACGTCCATCGCGCCGACCATGGCGCCGAGCACGATCAGCAGCAGGCCGAGCGCCGCGGGCGACCTCGCCAGTCCCAGAGCCGGAAGCATCGCGGACCCGGCCACGCCGGACACCGTCATCACGACGCGAGCGCCGAACGCCGCGCACAGCCGACCGGCGAGAATCGAAGCGGCGATCATACCTACGCTGGCACCGAGCAGGGACAGCCCCAGCGCACCCTCGTCCGCACCGATCTGCTCGGCCAGCGCCGGCACCCGAGGGGCCCACGTGCCGAGCAGCGCGCCGTTGAGAACGAACGCACCGAGAACCGCGACGATGTCCGGGTCCTGGGCGCCGGCTCGGTCCGGATGGGTACGGGTCATTGTCAGCACCGTCCCGGTGCGGTCTTGGTCGAGCCACGGTCGACCCGGCGGCTTGGCACACCTGCGGAGATCTGCGTGGATCACGCCGATGGAACCGAGCGTAGGTGCGCCGGAACGCCCGCCGGCCACGATGGCAGGTTCGCGCCAAGGATGGCTGGTTCCCGCCAAGCGGAGTGCGGCGTCAGCTGTAGCGTGACGCGGTCCGGATGGCCCGGGCCAATGAACGGGACTGCCTGCCGCCGAAGTTGGAAACAGCCGACTGGATGCGGTTACTGGTGCGCGGCCAGGAACGGCAGGACGACGTCGGCCATCTCGTCGGGTACTTCCTCTGCGAGGTCGTGGCCGGCGTCGAAGGTGTGTCCGGTGACGTCGTGGGCCATGAGCCGCATCTGGGACTCGTTGCGGTCGCCGATGAACGCTGTGCCGCCGAGGGCCAGGACCGGGATGTTCAGTTTGACCTGCAGGTCTGCCTCACAGCTACGCGCCGCAGGCGCCCTCGGCAGCTTCCCGGGCGCGCAGCGGGCTCAGGCCATGCCCACGTGCGCGCGGGCGCGCCTGGCCGCGGCGGCCCGGGAGGCAGTGCAGCGCCTCTCTCGGCAGGAACCTAGAATCGAACACGTGAACGATGAACCGTCGCGGCTTCAGATGCTCCGCTTCGCTCGCCGCGTAGTGGTGCAGCAGGCGACGACGGCCCTTGCCCAGCTCGATGAGTGGATCGCGGTGGAGGAGCGGCGCGAGGCGGAGCGGCGCCGGGGCGAGGAGATGCGGCCGCCACCAGCTGAGTGGCTGATCCAGTACGGGCTCAACCACACCAACGTCGACGCCGTGCACACCGGTGAGTGCTGGGCGGCTGCCGAGAGCGGCCGGTGCCGTCCGGTCACCCGGCAGCAGGCGCTGGAGGCTCTGCGCCAGCAGGTGCCGGCCTGCGTCCACTGCCGACCGGACACGGCCCTCGGCATCCTCGACTAGGCCCTGTGTGATGTCGTGATCAATCGGCTGTTCGCAACAGTTCTTCGAGCCAGATCATCGAGGCGCGGAGTTCGAGGCCGGCGAGGTAGCTCTCGG
>NZ_JAGMUK010000116.1 GCF_019049245.1 Streptomyces sp. AC555_RSS877
AACTGGAGTTCACGCGGGTTCCCTGAGACGTACGGCGGTCGCATCGGCGCAAGTACGCAGGTGAGCACCCTGCGCCGGACGAATCAGCGAGCGCACGAGGTTCTCGCACTCACAGGCAGATTCCGCGAGAGGGTTCGGGAACTTGCCCGTGAGTGCGGGAATTCGGAAGTCGCGCGTCAGGCAATCCACGCCTCACCGTGTCGATGCCGGTCCAACCCCACAGCTGAGAACTCGTCCTCGCCGGCGCCTGCCACTACGCCCAACCGCCGCAGCGCTTGAGAGATCGGACTGCCAGCAGGCGGAAAGGGCTGGCCCTCCTCCACGTGAAGCGGTCCCAGCACGACAGTGCCGCTACCCCACACGGCAGCCCGCTGCTCGCCCACGCCGCCGAAGTACTCAGCTTCCACGTAGGCCAGCGGCCCACCGGCTGACCAGGCAGCGAGAGCCTTCTCGAAGTCTCTTGGCAACCGCCAGAACCCCAACGCGCCTGCACCGCTGCCGTCCGCGACGGAATCGAACAGGGCGTCTGTCATCAGCATCAGCGACAGGCCTTGTCCGATCGACGCCAGCCGAGCAGCAGGCAAGTCCCGCGCCGCGGCACGCAGCGCCTCCCCGTCAGCGATCACTGCTTGCAGGTTGTAACCCATCCCAACACCCCTCCAGATCGGAGGCCCCATCTTGTCCCAGATGGCGGACGTGAACCCGCGCGGAACCCCCGCCAGGACCACCACACCCCCAGCGGGTTCTCGCCGGAGC
>NZ_JAGMUK010000117.1 GCF_019049245.1 Streptomyces sp. AC555_RSS877
TCGACGCGTCGTTCCGGGTAGGCCCGCGCCTCCCAACGGATCTCAAGCGCCGCCAGGAAGAGGCGTACGTAGTGGAAGAGGGGCACGCGGCCCCGCTCCGTACACAGCTCGTTGCGGTGGTTCATCATCTCCTCGACGCGCCATTCATCCCCCTCGGGAAGAAGCGCACCGATCAGGCGGAGCTGTGGACCAACCCGGTTGGCCTTCTTGAGAAGCCGGAGTTCTGCGTAAGTAGGGGGCTCTAAGGCTCTCCGGGTGGCCGCGATAGCGGCCCTGACAACTGGTTTCATCCCCATCGAAGGATCCCCTTGCCGGAGTCGTGTCGTGACCAGCCAAGTCAGCAGGGGCATGGCGCCGGCCACCAGCAGGACGACCAAAAACACTGGCTCGGCCATGGTCATTTACTGTCCCGGACTCGGGGAAGGAGCCAGTTTCGTGCCGAGGCGACGTGATCGCCTGCTGTACGCGTCCGCGATGGCGACTCGGGCCTGTTCGGCGCCATTGGTCGTGAACTTGTAGTAGCGCCGGCGCGGCCTGGACGGCTGGGCGGCGGCATGTTCCTCCGGGTCCTCCCAGAAGCTCTCCAGTATTCCCGCACGTTCGAGCCGGGCCATGATCGGGTGGATGGTTCCACTCCGCAGATCTACCGCCTGCCCGAGGGTCAGGCCGTAGTGGGCCTGAGTCGGCTTCTGGAGCATCTCCTTGAGGACCGCCTCGGTCTGGGGGGTCATTCGGAGTCCACTCATGCGAACAGTCTAGCCAGGCGCGTTACATATCTCTACCTAACTTGACAAGGCATTGGTACAGCAAAGGGTCCCCGTTCCGTTTGGGGGCCCTCGGTCACACAGGAGGTCAGTCGACGCGTCGTTCCGGGTAGGCCCGCGCCTCCCAACGGATCTCAAGCGCCGCCAGGAAGAGGCGTACGTAGTGGAAGAGGGGCACG
>NZ_JAGMUK010000118.1 GCF_019049245.1 Streptomyces sp. AC555_RSS877
TCAGCGTGCGTTGAAGTATTTGGCTTCGGGGTGGTGGATGACGATGGCGTCGGTGGACTGTTCGGGGTGGAGCTGGAATTCCTCGGAGAGGCGGACGCCGATGCGTTCGGGTTGCAGGAGGTCGGCGATCTTGGCACGGTCCTCGAGGTCGGGGCAGGCGCCGTAGCCCAGGGAGAAGCGGGCGCCGCGGTATTTGAGGGCGAACATGTCTTCCATGGCGTCGGGGTCCTGGCCGGCGAAGCCGAGTTCGGAGCGGACGCGGGCGTGCCAGTACTCGGCGAGGGCCTCGGCGAGCTGGACGGACAGGCCGTGCAGTTCGAGGTAGTCGCGGTAGGCGTTGGCTTCGAAGAGTTTCGCGCTCTGTTCGCCGATGCGGGAGCCGACGGTGACGACCTGCAGGCCGACGACGTCGGTCTGGCCGGATTCCTCGGGGCGGAAGAAGTCGGCCAGGCACAGGCGCCGTCCGCGGCGCTGGCGGGGGAAGGTGAAGCGGGTGGTCTCGTTGCCCTGCTCGTCCAGGAGGATCAGGTCGTCGTCCTTGGACACGCAGCGGAAGTAGCCGTAGACCACGGCGGCTTCCAGCAGGTTGTCCCTCTGCAGGGTGTCCAGCAGACCGCGCAGGCGGGGGCGGCCCTCGGACTCGACGAGTTCCTCGTAGCTGGGCCCCTCACCGGTGCGGGCCTGCTTGAGGCCCCACTGGCCCTTGAACAGCGCGCCCTCGTCCAGCCAGGCGGCGTATTCCTTGAGCTGGATGCCCTTGATGACGCGGGTGCCCCAGAACGGCGGGGTGGGCACGGGGTTGTCGACGGCCACGTCCGAACGGCCTGCGCCCTCCTGGGGCCGTTCCTCGACGACGGTCTGCGCGCTCGCCCTGACGCGGCGTTGTTTCAGTTCGGGCAGGCGGGCGCCGGGAGTGCCGCGCTTGACGCCGATCAGGGCGTCCATCAGGCGCAGGCCCTCGAAGGCGTCGCGGGCGTAGCGGACCTCGCCCTGGTAGATGTCGTGCAGGTCCTGCTCGACGTAGGCGCGGGTCAGGGCGGCGCCGCCCAGGATGACCGGGAAGTCGGCGGCCATCCCGCGCTGGTTGAGCTCCTCCAGGTTCTCCTTCATGATCACCGTGGACTTGACCAGCAGGCCGGACATGCCGATCACGTCCGCCCGGTGCTGCTCGGCGGCCTCCAGGATCGCCGAGACGGGCTGCTTGATCCCCAGGTTGACCACGTTGTAGCCGTTGTTGGACAAGATGATGTCGACGAGGTTCTTGCCGATGTCGTGCACGTCGCCGCGCACCGTGGCCAGCACGATGGTGCCCTTGCCCTCCTCGCCCTCCACCTTCTCCATGTGGGGTTCGAGGTAGGCGACCGCGCTCTTCATCACCTCCGCGGACTGCAGCACGAACGGCAGCTGCATCTGCCCGGACCCGAACAGCTCACCGACCACCTTCATGCCGTCCAGCAGCGTCTCGTTGACGATGTCCAGCGCGGACCGCTCACCCAGCGCATCGGACAGATCCTGCTCCAGGCCGTTCTTCTCGCCGTCGATGATGCGCCGCTTGAGCCGCTCCTCCAGCGGCAGCGCCGCCAGCTCCTCCGCCCGCCCCGCCTTGCGCGAGGTGGTGGTGGCCCCCTCGAACAAGGCCATCAGCCGCTGCAGCGGGTCATAGCCCTCACGCCGTCGGTCATAGATCAGATCGAGGGCGGTGGTGACCTCCTCCTCGGTGAAGCGGGCGATCGGCAGGATCTTGCTGGCGTGCACGATCGCCGAGTCCAGACCCGCCTTCACACACTCGTCCAGGAACACCGAGTTCAGCAGCACCCGGGCGGCCGGGTTCAGACCGAACGAAATGTTCGACAGCCCCAGCGTGGTCTGCACCGCCGGGTGGCGGCGCTTGAGCTCACGGATCGCCTCGATGGTGGCCACCCCGTCACCACGGGACTCCTCCTGGCCGGTGCAGATGGTGAAGGTCAGACAGTCGATGAGGATGTCCGCCTCATGAATGCCCCAGTTCCCGCTCAGGTCGTCGATCAGCCGCTCGGCGATCGCCACCTTCGACTCGACGGTACGGGCCTGGCCCTCCTCGTCGATGGTCAGCGCGATCAGCGCCGCCCCGTGCTCCCGCGCCAGCGCGGTCACCTTCGCGAACCGGGACTCGGGCCCGTCCCCGTCCTCGTAGTTCACCGAGTTGATCACCGCCCGGCCGCCCAGCTTCTCCAGCCCGGCCCGCAACACCTCCACCTCCGTGGAGTCCAGCACGATCGGCAGCGTGGAAGCCGTCGCGAACCGGCCCGCCAGCTCCGCCATGTCCGCCACCCCGTCCCGGCCGACATAGTCCACACACAGATCCAGCATGTGAGCACCCTCACGGATCTGCTCCCGCGCCATCTCCACACAGTCGTCCCAGCGGCCCTCGAGCATCGCCTCCCGGAACTTCTTCGACCCGTTCGCGTTCGTCCGCTCACCGATCGCCATATACGCGGTGTCCTGACGGAACGCCACCGACTGGTACAACGACGCCGCCCCCGGCTCCGGACGCGGCTCCCGCACCCCCGGAGCCACCCCCCGCACCCGCTCCACCACCTGCCGCAAATGCTCCGGCGTCGTCCCGCAACAACCACCGACCAAGGACAGGCCGTAGTCACGCACGAACGTCTCCTGCGCGTCCGCCA
>NZ_JAGMUK010000119.1 GCF_019049245.1 Streptomyces sp. AC555_RSS877
CCACCGGACGCTTCCTCTCCCTCGACCCCGTCTACGGAGGCGGCGCCAACGCCTACGGCTACCCCGCAGACCCCATCAACCAATACGACCTCGACGGAACAATCTGGAAGTACATAAAAAAGGGTTGGCGCAAGTACAAAAAACTCCGCCGAAATAATGGGGGCTTCGACACGCTTCATTCAATCGGCATGGTCGCAACGTCATGGACTTTCCGTCGCGGCGGCTCCTTCAGGACGGCGTGCCGATCCTGGCGGCGGGCGGCCGGATGTATCTGGAATGTCACGGGCATCAGCACGACTTACTATCACAGCAGGAACATCTACCGCCACGGCCGCAATTTGGCTTACCGATCTTTCCGTGGCCTAGCCCGGCCTCGCTGGCGCTAATGTGGTCCAAGGATTTTCGCTATGGTCTCGGAATCTGGATCGCGGCAGGCATTATCACCCTCGATACCCTCGATCAGTCCGTTGGCCAGCCGCCGCTGATCGAAAAACTACAAGTGATTCTCTTTGTCGCGTTGACGGCTTGTCTGGCGTACGGATCCCTGCGCGCAAGGCGAAATGCCAAGCGGAGAAAAAGCACGGCGAAGCCGCACGAGGAGATCCGGCCCGAATGATCCCGCAGAATTAATTCATCCAGACATCGCGCAAGGGCCCGACAGTGTACTGTCGGGCCCTTCTTGTTGCCGAGAGCAGCGAGACTATGCCCCTCAGTCCACTCTAGGCTGGCTGCCACGTCGAGGAAGACAGTGTGGGCATGTTCTAGACAGCGCGAAGTTCTACTGCGCCATCTTGATGAGCCCTCGACAGGAGCTCATCAACTGTGCCCTCTGGGAGATCGAGCCACAGAGTCTTCTCGTTCTCAATCGACGTGAAGACAAGCTTGTCGTTTACATATGCTTCGCAGCCGATGGTGCGGTGCCCGAGTAGCGAAAACTGCCTCCGCGCGTCGGCGCTTCGGAGGTCGAGCGGCACTCCCATCAGCAAATCGCGAGACTCTTTTTCCGCACTTGCAGTAAGGATAGCGCCGCGCATCTCTTCAAAGAGAGTGCGAGGTTCCTGCTCGGAAATCGGTTCATCCACGTACAGGTCCAGCGTTACCGACGCCCCGACCCTCCTTAGATAGTCACCGAGCGCCGACAAGAAGATTTCCAGGTCGGAGTTTGAAGTGGACGTTACTTGCATTGGTTCCTTTTCCTAGTGAGGTACTTGCCGGGTGGCCGGACACATGGTCCGGCCACCCTATGCACGCGGCTGGTCAGCGTCTCCCGGTTCCCCACCGCCAGGCCTTGCGCAACCCTGATTTCCCAAGATTCCAGAAGCCGCGCTTCACGCTGTAGTGTCCCTTGCTTCCCGCCCTATTGTGGTGCCAGCGGTTGACCGGATCCCACTCGATTCGGTTCTGATGGTTCCCCCAGTGGATACCCGGGCGCCCTCGGCGCATGACCAGGTACTTGTTCTTCCTGTTGAACATCATCCACTTGGTGGGCGAGTAGCGGAAGAAGGATCGCGTGGCTCGGTATCCGCGCTGGGCGTAGCGCCATCCCTTCTTAAAGAACCCCCACCGTTGCCCGTCGAGGTCGTATTGGTTGATGGGGTCTGCGGGGTAGCCGTAGGCGTTGGCGCCGCCTCCGTAGACGGGGTCGAGGGAGAGGAAGCGTCCGGTGG
>NZ_JAGMUK010000120.1 GCF_019049245.1 Streptomyces sp. AC555_RSS877
CCCGCGGCTGCGGCGACGTGGGGGCGCGGACCGGCGGACCGGCGGCATGGGGCTGCGGTGACGTGGGGGGTGGCGCGGCCCAGCGGCACGACTGCCCGCGGCTGCGGCGACGTGGGGGCGCGGACCGGCGGACCGGCGGCATGGGGCTGCGGTGACGTGGGGGGTGGCGCGGCCCAGCGGCACGACTGCCCGTGGGTGCGGTGATGTGGGGGGCGCGGTTCGGCGCTGGTGGGTGCCCTCGGCTGCGGTGATGGCATGGGGTGTCAGCGTTGGGCTGTGACCCAGGTGGCGATCTGGCTGCGGTTGTTGAAGCCGAGTTTGCTGAGGATGCGTTCCACATGGCCTTCGGCGGTGCGGCGGGCGATCACCAGGCGGTCGGCGATCTGCTGGTTGGCGAGTCCTTCGGCGACGAGTTCGGCGACCTGGGCCTCGCGGCGGGTGAGGCGGATTTCGGGGCCGCCGGTCGACGGGGGTGCGGTGGGTGAGTGTTGGGGGAGGCCGGGTTCCTGGAGGGCGTAGCCGACGATCTCGGCGAGGTCGAGGCCGGCGCCGCGGTCGTAGGCCTGCCGGAAGGAGGACCGGCCGACCGCTTCGAGGGCACGGCGTTCGCTGTCGAGGCGGGTGGTGATCAGGGTCTGGGCGCCCCAGCGGTCGCGGTCGACGGCGGTCCAGACGCGGTCGGCGCCGCCGAGGAGGACGGCCGCGCGTTCGTGGGCGCCGCCCCGCGTGGCGATGAGGGCGGCCAGGTCGAGGGTGAGGGCGATGCCGATGACGTCGTGGACGGCGAGTTTGAGGCGAAGGGCCTCCCGGGCGTGCCGTTCGGCGCGTGGCCAGTCCTGCTTGACGGTGTGGGCGAGGGCGAGCATCCGCAGGACGTAGGAGCGCACCCATTCCTCGCCGTGTTCCTCGCAGAGGCGAAGGGCCCGGTGACAGATCTCGACCGCCCGGTCGGCCTGGCCCAGGAAGCCGAGGGCGCAGGCGAGTTCGACCTGGTCCAGGCCGACGAGGCTGAGGTGCTGGCCGTCGACGCGGCCGCGGGCGACGCCGGCCTCGAAGTGGGCCAGGGCGGCGGGGAGGTCGTCGCTGAAGAGCCGGATGACGCCGATGACGTAGTCGGCGTGGGCGGCCTCGGCGGCGTCGTCCAGCCCGCGCGCGAGGGCGTGGGCCTCCTCGGCTCTGCGCAGGCCCTGGGTGAGGTCTTCGGGGCACCCGGCGAGCAGTCCGGCGACCCACAGGCCACGGGCCCGTTCCTGGGTGGGCTCGGGGTTGGCGTCGAGGGCGCGGTCGAGCCAGTAGCGGCCCTCGCGAGGGGCGCCGCAGGCGTGCCAGTAGAACCAGAGGGTGCCGGCGAGGCGCAGTCCGGCGAGTTCCTCCCCCGGCGCCGTGAGGCTGTGGTCGAGCGCCGCCCGCAGATTGTCCTGGTCGGCCCGGAGGCGGGCGACGATCTCCCGTTGGCCGGGGCCGAACCAGGCCCGTTCGCAGGCGGCGGCGATGGCCTGCATGCGGTCCCGGTGACGGCGGCGGGTGGCGGGCTCCTCCTCACCGGCCGACTGCCGTAGGTTGTCCAGGCCGTAGTGGCGCAGGGTGTCCAGGAGGCGGTAGCGCACGCCGTCCGGGCCGGGCTCGCGGCACAGGACGGACTTGTCGACAAGGCCCGCGACCGCTTCGAGGATGTCGTACGACCTGATCCGCTCGCCGTCGGCGCAGACCACCTCGGCCGTCTCCAGGTCGAAGCCGCCGGCGCAGACGGACAGCCGGGCCCACACCAACTGCTCGCGCTCGGTGCACAGTTCGTGGCTCCAGTCGATCGCCGCGCGCAGGGTCCGGTGGCGGGGCAGGGCGGCGGGGCTGCCGGCGGACAGCAGGCGGTAGCGGTCGTCGAGGCGTTCCAGGAGCTGTTCGACGCTGAGGACGCGCATGCGGACGGCGGCGAGTTCGATGGCGAGCGGGAGGCCGTCGAGGCGGCGGCACAGTCGGGCCACGGCGGCCCGGTTGCCGGCGGTGAGCCGGAAGCCGGGGGCGACGGCGGCGGCGCGGTCGGCGAAGAGGGCGAGGGCCGGGTAGCCGACGGCGGCGGAGAGGTCGCCGTCGGGGTCGGGGACGGGCAACGGCCGTACGTCCAGCAGATGTTCCTCGGTGAGGCCGAGGCGGTGCCGGCTGGTGGCGAGGACGCGGACGCCGGTGGTGCCGCGCAGGAGGGCGGCGGCGAGCTCGGCGCAGGCTTGCAGGAGGTGCTCGCAGTTGTCGACGACGAGGAGGAGGCGCCGGTCCCGTACGTGTTCGACGAGCGCGTTCAGTGGTGGCCGGGCGGAGTAGTCGTGCAGGCCGAGGGCGTCGGCGGCGGCGAGCGGGACGAGCGCGGGGTCGTCGAGGCCGGCCAGGTGCACGAAGCGCACACCGTCCGGGAAGGCGCGCTCGACGCGGGCCGCGATGCGGGTGGCGAGGCGGGTCTTGCCGACACCGCCGGGTCCGGTCAGCGTGACCAGGCGTGCTCGGGCCAACAGCTCGCGGCCGTCGGTCTGTTCACGGCGCCGGTCGACGAAGCTGGTCGTCTCGACCGGCAGGTGACAGTCCCGTCGTGGCGCTGATCCGCCCATGATCAGCCAGTCCTCTGGGGGTTCGGTGACGCCTCACCTTGTCCCGAAGCCCGGCATATATGCACGCGGCGGTCACACCCCCGGGTGCACTTCACGGGGGACCGCCCCGCGAGGCTGCAACCCGCGTACACTGCACGGCCTTTCGCGTCTCCGCGTCTCCGCGCCTCCGCGCCTCCGCGCCTCCGCGCCTCCGCGCCTCCGCGCCTCCGCGCCTCCGCGCCTTCACGCCTTCACGCCTCCGCGCCTTCACGCCTTCACGCCTTCATGCCTTCACGCATCAGCACCTTCGGGTCGAACAGTTCCCGCCATCGCGTCTTTATCCGGTCTTGACCTGCTCATGCCATGCGCGGACGATGAGCGGCACACCCGCACCAGTTCGTCGCTGAACCACCCCCGCTCCACTCCCCACTTCCGGAGATCCCGGAATCCTGGAGAAACTAGGAGACTTCATGCGACTTCGCATACGAGGCTCGGGCGCCCGCCCCGGCAGACGGCGCGCCGCCGTCGCCGCCGTCGCCTCCCTGATGGCTCTCGCCCTCGCGGCCCCGCTCTCCGCGAACGCCGACAGCGCCCGGAAGGCGGCCCCGTCGGCCGACGACATCCGCCAGTACGAGGTGCACCTGCACTCCGACGCCAAGTCCCGTACGGACCTTCAGCGCTCCGGCGTGACCGTGGACGACGCCGACGACCACTCGGTCTTCATCTCGGGCCGCGCGGACCAGGTCAAGAAGCTGAAGCGACTCGGCTACGACGTCACGCCGATGGGCGCGGTGCCGGACCGGTCGAACGGCGAGGACGACGTACGGCTCCTCGACTTCCCCTCGGCCGACTCGCGCTACCACAACTACACCGAGATGAACGCGGAGATCACCACGCGCCTCTCGGCCTACCCGAACATCATGAGCAGGCGCGTGATCGGGAAGTCGTACCAGGGCCGGGACATCGTCGCCATCAAGATCAGCGACAACGTGGCGACGGACGAGTCCGAGCCCGAGGTGCTGTTCACCCACCACCAGCACGCGCGCGAGCACCTGACCGTGGAGATGGCGCTCTACCTGATCCGCGAGCTCGGGGCGGGCTACGGCTCCGACTCCCGGATCACCAACGTGGTGAACAACCGCGAGATCTGGATCGTGCCCGACCTCAACCCGGACGGCGGCGAGTACGACATCGCGAGCGGGTCGTACCGGTCGTGGCGCAAGAACCGGCAGCCCAACAGCGGTTCCTCGTACGTCGGTACGGACATGAACCGGAACTGGAACTACCGTTGGGGCTGCTGCGGCGGGTCCTCGGGGTCGCCGTCCTCCGACACGTACCGGGGCACCGCCGCCGAGTCGGCGCCCGAGGTCAAGGTCGTCGCCGACTTCGTGCGCAGCCGGGTGGTCGGCGGGGTCCAGCAGATCAAGGCGGGCATCGACTTCCACACGTACAGCGAACTGGTGCTGTGGCCCTTCGGGTACACCACCGCGAACACGACCACCGGGATGACGGCCGACGACCGGAACGCCTTCGCGGCCGTCGGGCAGAAGATGGCCGCGAGCAACGGCTACACGCCCGAGCAGTCCAGCGACCTGTACATCACCGACGGGTCGATCGACGACTGGCTGTGGGGCAACCAGAAGATCTTCGGGTACACGTTCGAGATGTATCCCGGGTCCAGTTCGGGAGGCGGGTTCTACCCGCCCGACGAGGTGATCGAGCGGGAGACCGCGCGGAACCGGGACGCGGTCCTGCAGTTGCTGGAGAACTCGGACTGCATGTACCGGTCCATCGGCAAGGAGACGCAGTACTGCGGCTAGGGTCCGTCCGGCGGATCAAGTCGCAGGAAATGCGCGGCGCCTCATCGACGCAGGTGAGCGGGGCGTGGTGCGTCGAGCTGCAAGGCGGAGGAGGGCGTCGACGCGATGGGGGTCCCCCCGCTCGAGCGAGGTCGAGAGCGGGGGAGTCGGCAACCGACGACAACGCCGCAGATCGGCGTGCCACGCCCCGCGTCTGCGGCATGATCCGCCGGACAGGCCCTAGGTACGCGGTTCCCCGCGCACCTACGCCATTTCAGACGCGTCTTCGTCGAAGTAGGCGTCCAGCACAGCGTCCAACTGTGACTCCCACTCGGTGAACCGGCTCCTGGCCGTCGCCTCGATCTCGATCGGGTACCAGCGGCGGTCAGGGGTGTGGACCGTGATGGTGAACCGCTTGCCGAAGCGGGGGGACTCCGTCTCGACCGCGCCGATCTCGTCCCAGCGGAACTCGCAACTCTGGTCGTCGAGGGCCAGGCGGACGCCCCGGTGGTCCGCGACGATCTTCGCGCGGCGGTCGGAGGCCTCGAAGACGGGGCCGTCGGGGACCTCCCCGGCCTCTTCGGACTCCTCGGACGTCCCGGACTCCTCGGACGCCTCGGGCCCGTCCGGCTCGTCGACGTCCGCGGTCCCCTCGGGGGCGGCTTCCTCCGTCTCCACGGCCTCCTCGGCGTCCGCCGACCTGGCGTCCGCCGGATCGGCATCCGCCGGCTCGCCGGACGCGGGTGAGGTGAGCCCGGGGATGAATGCCGGGTCGAATCCGGCGCCTTCCAGGGGCTGGCTGCTCGAACCTATGCGCTGCTCCACAGCGGGCAGTATGGTCGACGATCCTGTGTCGGACACAGCCAGCCCCCGATTTCGTTATCAGACGCCTACACGAACACGCTCAGCACCGCCGCCACCAGGAACCCCGCGACCGACAGAACCGTCTCCAGTACGGTCCACGTCCTGAGGGTGTCCCGCTCGCTGATGCCGAAGTACTTCGCCACCATCCAGAAGCCGCCGTCGTTGACGTGCGAGGCGAAGATCGAGCCGGCCGAGATGGCCATGATGACCAGGGCGACGAAGGCCTGGGAGTGGTCGCCCTCGGCGAGCAGGGGGGCCACGATGCCGGCCGTGGTGACGATGGCGACCGTCGCCGAGCCCTGGGCGACGCGCAGGACCACGGAGATCAGGTAGGAGAGTGCGATCACCGGGAGGCCGACGTCGTTGAAGGTGTCGGAGAGCGCCTGGGCGACGCCGCTGGCCTTGAGGACGGCGCCGAAGATGCCGCCCGCGCCGACGACCAGCAGGATGTTGCCGACGGGCTTCAACGACGCCGTGGACACCGTCTCCAGGGACTTGCGGGACCAGCCGCGGCGGATGCCGAGCAGGTAGTACGCGAGGAGCAGGGCGATCGTCAGGGCCACGAACGGGCTGCCGAAGAACTCGATCACCGAGCGGCCGGTGGAGGGGTCCAGGGCGACCGACGAGAAGGTGGCCGCGAGGATCAGCACCAGCGGCGTACCGATGATGCCGAGGACCGTGCCCAGCGGTACCGGCGTCTCCTGCGGCTCCACCCCCGACGCGCGCTGCTCGTTGACGACGGCGAGCTTGGCTTCCGCCGCCGCCTCCACCATGTCCTGCGGTACGGCGACGAAGATGCGGCGGCCGATCCACGCCGAGTACGCCCAGGCGGCCGGCACGGCCGGGATGCCGCAGACGATGCCCATCAGGATGACCCAGCCGAGGTCGACGTGGAGGAGCCCGGCGGCCGCGACCGGGCCGGGGTGGGGCGGCAGGAAGGCGTGGGTCATCGACAGGCCCGCGAGCAGCGGCAGGCAGTAGAGCAGGATCGACTTGCCGGAGCGTTTCGCCGCCGCGTACACGATCGGCGCGAGGACGAAGATGCCGACGTCGAAGAAGACCGGGATGCCGAAGATCAGGCCGGTCAGGCCCATGGCGAGCGGCGCGCGCCGCTCGCCGAAGAGGTTCAGGAGACGGGACGCCAACACCTCCGCACCGCCGCTGACTTCGAGGATCGCGCCGAGCATGGTACCGAGGCCGATGATGATCGCGACGTGGCCGAGGATGCCGCCCATGCCGGACTCGATGGTCGAGACGGCGTCCGACCGTTGGACCGTGCCGAAGAGTTCGGTGACGGACAGCCCCGCGAGCAGGCCGACGGCTATGGAGACGGCCAGGAGGGCGACGAAGGGCTGGATGCGGACCTTGATGATCAGGAACAGCAGGAGGCCGATGCCGAGGGCGGCGACGGTCAGCAGACCCGCCGTGCCGTCCATGAGGAGGAGCAGGCCTCCGGTGTGGGGTGGGGCTTCGGGGGTGGGGGCCGCGGCGAGCGGATGGGACATGGGGGGTCCTCTGGGTAAGTACATACTGCTTTCGGGCAGGGGTGATCGCGGCACGGCGCCCGTCGAGTCGTCGGGCGCCGTGCCGTGTACGGCGTGCGGGAGTTGAGGGAGCGTCAGCCGGGCTCAGCCCAGGACGGCGAGTGCGTCGATCTCGACGAGGAGCCCGGCGGGAAGGCCGACGTAGACCGTCGTGCGGGCCGCGGGCGGAGCGGTGAGGGCCTGCTCCTCGAAGTAGGTGTTGTAGATGGCGTTCATCTCGGCGAAGTGGTCCACGTCCGTCAGATAGACGCGGATCATCATCACGTCGTCCCAGCTCGCGCCGCCCTCCTCCAGGATCGCCTTGACGTTGGCGAGGGTCTGGAGGGTCTGCTCGCGCAGGGTCGGACCGGCGGGCGTGGGCGGCTTGCCCTCCTCGGCGGGCAGGAAGCCGACCTGGCCGGCGACCTGGAGGATGTTGCCCTTGCGCACGCCGTGGGAGAACTTCGCGGGCGGGGTGGTGTGGGTCTTCGGGGTGAGCGCGGTCTTCTCGGTCATGAGGTGACTTCCTTGACGGGGGCTCTGCCGGAGTACTCGCCGCTGATCGCGTCCGCGGTACGGCGGACCAGCGGCAGCAGGGTGAGGAGTTCGTCGGCGGTGACGACGACGTTCGGCGCGGAGACCGACATCGCGGCGACGACCCGGCCGTCGGCGCCGCGGATCGGCGCGGCGACGCAGTTGATGGACTCCTCGTGGCCACCGAGGTCGGTGGCCCAGCCCTGTTCGCGGACCTTGTCCAACTCCCGCAGGAAGGCGGGGGCGTTGGGGGTCGAACGGGCTGTGTACATGGGGTAGTCGAGCTTGTCGGCGAGGGCCCGGCGCTCGGGTTCGGGCCGGTCGGCGAGGAGGAGCTTCGCCACGGCGGCGACGGTGATGGCGACGGGCTTGCCGATCCGCGAGTACATCCGCACCGGGTACCGGCTCTCCACCTTGTCGATGTAGAGGACCTCGTCGTCCTCGTGGACGGCGAGGTGGACGGTGTGTCCGCACTGTTCGTTGAGGCGTACCAGGTGGGGGTGGGCGATCTCGCGGATGTCCAGGTTCTCCATGGCTTCCTGGGCGAGCGCGATGAGGCGGGCGCCGAGGCGGTAGCGCTGGTCGGACTGGCGGTAGACCATGCCGTGCTCGTGCAGGGTGCGGAGGAGGCGCAGGGCGGTGGACTTGTGCACTCCGAGGCGGTCGGCGACCTGCCCCAGGTCGGCGGGGCCCTCGGCGAGCAGCGGCAGGATGTTCAGCGCGCGGTCGACGGTCTGGCTCATGGCGTACGTACCTCCTCCTCGGCCCGCTGTGCGGCCTGTGTCCAGCCGGGGCCGAGTCGAAGTCTCCCCCACGCGTCGTCGTCGAGGGCCGCCAGGCGGTCGGCGTGGTCGCGGGTGGGGGGCGGGGCGAGGTCGCCGGGGGCGGTGAGGGTGGCGGCGGCCCACAGGTGGCCGTGCCTCAGGCGGACGCTCAGGGGCAGTCCGCGCAGGGTGGCGGAGAGGAACCCGGCGGCGAAGGCGTCACCGGCGCCGGTGGGTGCGACCACGTCGACGTTGAGGGCGGGGACGAAGGTGGATGGCTGTTCGACACTCGGGGTTGCCGCTGGGGGGTGGGGTGCGCAGCCCGGCGCTTGCGGGGTGCCGTCCGCGCCCGCCCTCCCCCACTCTCGGCTTCGCTCGAGCGGGGGGACCCCCATCGCCCCAGCGGCACGACTGCCCGCGGGATGGCGGAACAGCGTCGCTCCCCGAGCCCCCTGTTTGACCACAAGCACCCCCGGCTCCTGCAGCGCCTCCCGGATCGCCTCCGGTCCGCCCGTGACCCCCCATGCCTCCTCCGCCTCGTCCTCCCCCACGAACACGATGTCGGCGCCGCGGGCCAGTTCCAGCAGGACCTGCGGCCCGTCGGTGTCCTGCCACAGGCCGGCGCGGTGGTTGACGTCGAAGGAGACCGGCGGGCGGCCGGGCCGTCGGGTGGTCAGCTCGCGCAGCAGCGCCAGGCAGCCTTCGGACAGGGCCGCCGTGATCCCCGACAGGTGCAGGATCCGGCCCGCCCGCACCGCGACCGGGTCCACGTTGTCCACGGTCATCGCGGAGGCCGCCGATCCCGCCCGGTAGTACGCCACTTCGTGGGCGTCGGTGGACCGGTCCCCCGCGGTGCGGAAGTAGATGCCGGTCGGCCGGGCCGGGTCCCGGTGCACGGCGGAGACGTCGACGCCGTACTCCCCGATGGTGTCGGTCAGGTGGTTGCCGAAGGCGTCCGCGCCGACCCGGCTGACCCATCGCACGGTGTGTCCCGCGGCCGCCAGCGCGCACGCGAGGTTGGACTCGGCGCCGCCGATGGCCCGGTCGAAGGAGGGGACGTCGGCGAGGCGGCCCGGCTGGGAGGGCAGGAAGGTGACCATGGACTCGCCGAGCGCGACGACGTCCACGACGTCGGGGGCATTGCAGGGTCCGCTGATGGTCACGATCGTCGTAGCTCCTGAACCTCGTTCGCGGGCGGCGGCTCCGTTGACCCGGCGTTGGCGGAGATGTTAGACAGCGGTAAGCGATATACGCAATGAGCGTTGCATTGTACGCAACGCCTTCGCAACGCACCTGATCAGGGAGGCTCCATGGCCAGCGAAGCGCTCGCCCGCCTGGCAACGGAACGCGTCGACCACCGTTTCAAGGGCCTCCCCCCGGACGCCGACGGTCTCACCGTGGGCGAGCTGGCCGCCCAGCGCCGCAACCTCTTCACCGACGGCTTCGCGACTCCCGTACTGGCTCTCTCCGCCGAGCGCCTGGCGCACAACCTCGGGCTCATGGAGACGTACGCGACCCGGCACGGCCTCGCCTTCGCCCCGCACGGCAAGACCTCGATGGCCCCTCAGCTCTTCCAGCGCCAGATCGAGCACGGGGCGTGGGGCATCACGCTCGCGGTGCCGCACCAGGTGCGGGTGGCCCGGGCGTTCGGCGTCCAACGGGTCTTCCTCGCCAACGAGCTGGTCGACCCGGCCGCCCTGCGCTGGATCTCCGCCCGGCTCGACGCCGACGACGGCTTCCGTTTCGTCTGTTACGTCGACTCCGTACGCGGGGTGCGCCTGATGGACGCGGCGCTGCGGGGGGCCTCACGCCCGCTGGACGTGGTCGTCGAACTCGCCGCCGGCGAGGACGCCCGCACCGGGGTCCGTACGGAGGCGGAGTGCGTGGCGGTCGCGGACGCCGTGGCGGCGACGCGGACCCTGCGCCTCGTCGGCGTCGCAGGTTACGAGGGCGAGGTCCCGCAGGCCACACCGGAGCGGGTGCACGCGTGGCTGCGGCGGCTGGTGGCGCTCGCCGTCGACTTCGACGAGGCCGGGCGGTTCCCGCGCGCCGGCGAGATCGTCGTCAGCGCGGGCGGCAGCGCCTGGTTCGACGCGGTCGCCGATGTCTTCGCGGAGATTCCCGAGCTCTCCGCCCCCGTGCTGAAGTTGCTGCGCTCGGGCGCCTACGTCTCGCACGACGACGGCCACTACCGCAAGATCACCCCCTTCAACCGGGTCCCCGAGGAGGGCGCCCTGGAGCCCGCCTTCCGGCTCTGGACGCAGGTGGTGTCGCGACCCTGTGCCGAGCAGGCCTTCGTGAACGCGGGCAAGCGGGACGCGGCGTACGACCTCGATCTGCCCTTCGCCCAGGTGGTCCGCCGGGACGGCGTCGAGCGTCCGGCCACCGGCATCGAGGTGACGGCCCTGTCCGACCAGCACGCCTGGCTTCGGACGGCCCCGGAGGCGGACCTCGAGGTCGGCGACTGGCTGGGCCTCGGGCTGTCCCACCCGTGCACGTCCTTCGACAAGTGGCCGCTGATCCCGGTCGCGGAGGCGGACGGCACGGTCGTCGACTACATCCGTACGTTCTTCTAGGAGGTCCGGCGTGGAAGAGCTCGTCATCCGGGACGCGGACGTCGTGGACGGCTCCGGCGGCCCCTCGTACCGTGCCGATGTGGTGGTCGACAAGGGCCGGATCGTGTCGATCGTCCAGGAGGCCGCGGCGGCGGGCTGTCAACGCCCCAAGGCGCGCCGCGAGCTGGACGCCGAGGGCCTCGCCCTCTCCCCCGGCTTCATCGACATGCACGCCCACAGCGACCTCGCCCTGCTGCGCGACCCCGACCACAGCGCCAAGGCCGCGCAGGGCGTCACCCTCGAAGTCCTGGGCCAGGACGGGCTGTCGTACGCGCCGGTCGACGACCGCACGCTCGCCGAGGTCCGCCGCGCGATCACCGGCTGGAACGGTGACGGCGACGACGTCGACTTCGGCTGGCGGTCGGTCGGCGAGTACCTCGACCGGCTCGACGTCGGCTTCGAGGGGCGGGGCATCGCCGTGAACGCGGCGTACCTCGTGCCCCAGGGCACGGTCCGCGCGCTCGCCGTCGGCTGGGAGGACCGCGAGGCGACGCCCCGGGAGCTGGAGCGGATGCGGCGGCTGGTGGCGGAGGGGATGGAGCAGGGGGCGGTCGGCATGTCGTCGGGCCTCACGTACACCCCCGGCATGTACGCCAAGGACGCCGAGCTGACGGAGCTGTGCCGGGTGGTGGCGTCGTACGGCGGCTACTACTGCCCGCACCACCGCTCGTACGGGGCCGGGGCCCTGCGGGCGTACGAGGAGATGGTGGCCCTCACCCGGGAGGCCCGCTGCCCGCTCCATCTCGCCCACGCCACCATGAACTTCGGCGTGAACAAGGGCCGCGCGCCCGAGCTGCTGTCCCTCCTGGACGACGCGCTCGCCGCCGGGGCCGACATCAGCCTCGACACGTACCCCTACACGCCGGGCTCCACCACGCTGGCCGCGCTGCTGCCGAGCTGGGCGAGCGAGGGCGGCCCGGAGGAGGTCCTGAAGCGGCTGACGGACGAGGAGACCGCGGGGCGTATCCGGCACGACCTGGAGGTCGTCGGCGCGGACGGCTGTCACGGCGTGCCCGTGGAGTGGGACACGATCGAGATCTCCGGAGTGACGGATCCCGGCCTGAACGACCACGTCGGCCGTACCGTCCAGGAGTCGGCCGATCGGCGCGGCGAGGCCCCCTGGGTCACCGCCCGCCGGCTCCTCCTCGACGACCGGCTCGGCTCGACGATCCTCCAGCACGTCGGCCACGAGGAGAACGTGTGGGCGATCATGCGGCACCCGGTGCACACCGGCGGCTCGGACGGCATCCTCCAGGGCGCCAAGCCGCACCCGCGCGCGTACGGCACCTTCCCGCACTATCTGGGCCGGTACGTCCGGGAGTTGGGAGTGCTGTCCCTGGAGGAGTGCGTCGCCCACCTCACCGCACGCCCGGCGGCCCGGCTGCGACTGCCGGACCGCGGGCTGGTCCGCGAGGGTTACCGGGCGGACCTCGTGCTGTTCGACCCGGCGACGGTCGCGGCGGGCTCGACCTTCGACAGTCCCCGGGTGCTGCCGACGGGCATCCCGTACGTCCTGGTCGACGGCCGTTTCGTCATCGAGGACGGCCGGCGCACGGACGTACTGGCGGGGCGGGCGGTGCGGCGGACTCCCTGATCCCCCGGACGCCTACGGCTTGGGCAGGACGCAGCCGCTCGCGCTCAGGCTGAGCTGGTTGCCGGTCGTGAAGCAGGCCGGGAAGCGGTACGTCTCCTGGGCGTAGTTGATGCCCTGGCGGACGGTGACGTTGCCGCTCGCGTCGACCTCGCAGGGGTTGTTCACCGTGCAGCTCTCGCCGTCCTCGTTGCCGGTGTTGTTGACGGCGACGACCTTGCCGGTGGTCTGGTCGACGACCGGCGAGCCCGAGGTGCCGCCGATGGTGTTGCAGGCGGAGGTGTAGCGGACGGAGTCCTTCCAGGTCCAGTCGCCCTCCCTCATGGTGTGCACGAACCCGTCGATGCTGCAGCTGTAGAGGCGCTTCCAGTATCCGGAGGCGACGGTGATCGCGGTGCCGGCGGTGGGGTGCGTGTCCTGGACGGTCAGGGCGCTGATGCCGTACGAGTTCCTGATCGCCGCGTAGGTGGTGGTGAGCTGGTAGATCGTGGCGTCCGTGTCGGTCATCGTCGCGTAGGCGATCTTGTTCGCGCGCAGGGTGGCGACGCGGGTGCCGGCGGAGTTGAGCAGGCCGAAGGTGCGGCTGGACGCCCGGTTGACGATCACCTCGCCGGGCTCCGGGAAGCCGCTCTCCAGGCAGTGGCCGTTGGTGAGCACCAGCGCGGGGGCGGTGTCCAGGGAGTTCGGGAAGCGGACGACGGAACCGGAACAGTTGCTCAGCGCGACGGTCCCGGCGAGGGTCACGGCCTGGAGCGTGGGCGACGCGGCCGTCTTCGTGTCCGCCTTGACCGCGGGAGCGGCGGGTGCCGCGACCGCGGGTGCCGCGCCCGCCCCGGCGATCACCAGGGCGAAGAGTGCGGCGACGAGAGGCTTTCTCATGTGGGGGTCCCCTCTACATGACGAGGGTGACCGGAGATCTTCCGGCCACCCGCTGTTTTGTCATGCGCATTGTCAATGGAGGGGCGCGCGGAGACAAGGAGGTGTTTTCGGCCTGGGGACGGGGCCGAAAACACCTCCCCGCCCTCCCCCTACTTGGGCGGTTTCGTGCCTCCCGGCCCCCGGCCCTTGCGTTCGGAGTTGCCCGGAGCGGCGTCGCCGCTCACCGAGGCGCCGGCCGTGGGGGTCGAGGGGGCTTCCGGGTCCGTCGACGGGGCGGCCGAGGGCTCGCCGGACCGCTCCCCGTCCGGCGAGGCGCCAGGCGAAGCGCCCGCACCGCCGGACGCCGGACCGTCCGGCCCCGACGGGTCCGGGGAACCGGAGGACTCCGGGCCGGCCGAGGAGGACGAACCCTCCGGCCTCGCGGCGTCGCCCGGCGCCGACCTCGTGGCACCCTCCTTGCCCTGCGGCCCGTCCGAGGAGGATCCCGAGAACGCGAACCCGGCGATCAGCGCCGCCGCGGACACCGCGCCCGCCGCACCGGCGGCGACCACCACCCGACGCGACCGCCACCGGCTCGGCTTCCGCCGCGACCCCCGCCGCCCCGGGACGGCACCGCGGACCGGCACCGCCTGGGCTCCGGCCGCCGGCGCGCCGACCGCAACCGGCCCGGGGTCGGCAACCTGGGGCAGTTCGGCCGTCTGGTCGTAGGCGTTCTGCCAGCCGTGCGCGGCGGCCGGGTCGACGTACTCCTCGTACGGGAGCGTCGACTCGGCCTGCGGGTGGTACACCATCGGCACCTTCGGCGGCCCGCCGTCCGCGCCCGTGCCGTGGGCGCCGGGCGCGCCGTCGGCGCCGTACGCCCCGTTGTCGTACTGAGGTGGCCTGGACATGGGCGCGCATTGTAGGGACGGGAGGGGCCCGCGGGACAGCCGTCGGCGATATCCACCCAAACCGACGCGTCCCACGTGGCGGAAAACACGACGCGGAGAGCGTTACCGGGCCGTAAGCTCCCAGACATGCAGGTGATCCAGTCGACCAAGCTCGCCAACGTCTGTTACGAGATCCGGGGCCCGGTTCTCGAGGAGGCGATGCGCCTGGAAGCGGCAGGCCACCGCATCCTCAAGCTGAACACCGGGAACCCGGCCGCCTTCGGCTTCGAGTGCCCGCCCGAGATCCTGGAGGACATCCTCCGCAACGTCTCCTCGGCGCACGGCTACGGCGACGCGAAGGGCCTGCTGGCCGCGCGCCGGGCCGTCGTCATGCACAACCAGACCCTCGGCATCGAGACCGACGTCGAGCACGTCTTCATCGGCAACGGCGTCTCCGAGCTGATCGTGATGGCGATGCAGGGGCTGCTGGACGACGGGGACGAAGTCCTCGTGCCGACGCCGGACTACCCGCTGTGGACCGCGGCCGTCTCCCTGTCCGGCGGCACCGCCGTGCACTACCGGTGCGACGAGCAGGCCGACTGGATGCCCGACCTCGCGGACATCGAGCGCAAGGTCACCGACCGCACCAAGGCGATCGTCATCATCAACCCGAACAACCCGACGGGGGCCGTGTACGACGAGGCGATGCTGCGGGGGCTCACCGACATCGCGCGCCGCCACAACCTGCTGGTCTGCTCGGACGAGATCTACGACAAGATCCTGTACGACGACGCCACGCACACCCCGACCGCCAAGGTCGCCCCCGACCTCCTCATCCTCACCTTCAACGGGATGTCGAAGGCGTACCGCGTGGCCGGGTACCGGGTCGGCTGGATGTCGATCTCCGGGCCGCGCGCCCACGCCGACTCCTACATCGAGGGTCTGACGATCCTGGCGAACATGCGCCTGTGCGCGAACATGCCGGGCCAGCACGGAGTCGTCGCCGCGCTCAGCGGACGGCAGACCATCAACGACCTGGTGCTGCCGGGCGGGCGGCTGCGGGAGCAGCGGGACCTGGCCTACGAGCTGCTGACCCAGATCCCGGGCGTGAGCTGCGTGAAGCCGAAGGGGGCGCTGTATCTCTTCCCGCGCCTCGACCCCAAGGTCTTCAAGATCAAGGACGACCGCCAGATGGTCCTGGACCTGCTCCGGCAGGAGAAGATCATGGTCGTCCAGGGCACCGGCTTCAACTGGACCGAGCCGGACCACTTCCGGGTGGTGACCCTGCCGACGGTGGCGGACCTGCGGTCGGCGATCACCCGGATCGGCACCTTCCTGGACGGATACGGCCAGCCGTGACGGCGATTTTGGGGTCCGCTCAACTTTAGACGGAATCCAAGCTAGGATGGTTTCCTGAGAACCCAGGAGGCCATCCCATGTACGAGCCGATCCGCACCAAGTCGGTCCACAGCACGATGGCCGGCACGACCTCGGACTTCCCCCACCGCACCCGTGAGGAAGAGCTGGACATCCAGCTCGCGGGCCATCTCGCCGCGCTGCTCGCCGTCACGGACGAGCTGCGTGCGCTCGCGCCGTCCGCCGGCCTGGACACCGCGGCCGACCGGCTCGCCGAGCAGGTGACCCGGCTGCGGGGAGGCCGCCCGCCGGCCCGCGCCCCGCTCACCGCGTCCGGTGCCCGCACCAACCTCGCCCCCGTGCACCGGCGGGCGCATGCCCTCGCGGGCCGCGCGCTCGTGGTGGCCGCGTCCCGCGCGGACACGGCGGCGGCGATCCTGTCCGCCGAGCGGATGGACGCCCACGCGGCGGCCCTGGAGTCGCGCGAGCTCGCCCCTCACTGAGCCGTACGGCTCCCCGAGAACGGCCCCGGTCCGCGTGCACCCACAGCGACGCGCGGACCGGGTGCCATGGCACTGCGTTGGCTTGGGCGGCGGTTCTTGTCGTCGCCGGTGGTGAAGTGCCGGTGGGATGCGGTGCGCTTCGCCCTTGGGGTACGCGTTGTCTTGCGGCTGCCGGTGATGCGTGGCTTGTCGCGCAGTTCCCCGCGCCCCTGACAGGCATCGCCGTAGGGCCCATCGCGGTCGGCGGCCGCGCACTGTCCGTGGCTTGTCGCGCAGTTCCCCGCGCCCCTGACAGGCATCGCCGTAGGGCCCATCGCGGTCGGCGGCCGCGCGCTGTCCGTGGCTTGTCGCCCAGTTCCCCGCGCCCCTGACAGGCATCGCCGTAGGGCCCATCGCGGTCGGCGGCCGCGCACTGTCCATGGCTTGTCGCCCAGTTCCCCGCGCCCCTGACAGGCATCGCCGTAGGGCCCATCGCGGTCGGCGGCCGCGCACTGTCCATGGCTTGTCGCCCAGTTCCCCGCGCCCCTTTCGGGGCGCTGCAGTACCGGGACCGGTACGTCATCCCCCGTTCACGCTTCCCGCCGGGGAATGTTGGGTTCCGCGAGCACTCTCCCCCTGTGAGACGAATCGCAGGAATCGTCCTCGCGGTCCTGCTGGTCGGCGGCGTGGTGGCAGCCGTCGTAGCGGGCCGGGACACCGGGGACAGGAGCACGGCAACGAAGACCGTGCGCGCAGTGATCGGATCGGAGAAGGCGGAGTTCTTCGCCGATCCCGACGTGGTGAAGGCCCTCGCCGCCAAGGGCTACACCGTCAAGGCCGAGACCTCCGGGTCCTGGGCCATGGAGGGACTGGACCTCAAGGATCACGACCTCGCCTTCCCATCCAGCCAGGCGCCCGCCGCCGAGCTCGCCGCGAAGTACCGGATCAGGCAGCCACTGCCCCGGCCCTTCTACTCGCCGCTCGTCGTCGTGGCCCATCGCGGCGCCGCCGAGGTGCTGGCCGCCAACGGACTCGCCGCCCTCGACAAGAACCGCGGCACCCTGAGGATGGCCGCCTATCTCGACGCCGCCGAGCGCGACCGGACCTGGCAGCAGCTCAAGGGCGCCGACAAGTACGGGGAGCTGACCGGCACGCTCTACGTCGCCACCACCAGCCCCGAGACCTCCAACTCCGGCGCCCTGTACCTCGCCGCCGCCTCCTACGCCGCCGCCGGCGGCAAGGTGGCCGCGAGTGACGCCGACGTCGACCGGACCGCGCCCCTGATGCGCAAGCTGGTCAGCGTGCAGGGCGCCCAGCAGTCCAGCACGGACGCGGCCTTCCGGGACTTCGTGAGCGGCGCCGGCAACCCGCTGGTGCTGGTGTACGAGTCGCAGGTCGCCGCGCTGCTGGGCGAGGGGCGGGGCGTCGACGACCTGACCGTGCTCTACCCGGACACCACCGCCAACAGCGACCACACCGTCGTACCGCTCACGGAGGACGGCCGCGCACTCGGCGAACTCCTGGCCGACGAACCGGAGTTGCGCGAGCTGGCCGTCCGGCACGGGTTCCGGCCGCAGGGCACGACCGCCGAGTTCACCAAGGCCACGGCCGCCCACGCCGCCTACCTCAACCAGACGCTGACCGGGATCCGGCAGGCGCCCGTGCCCACCTCCGAGGTGCTGCACACGATGGCGCGCCGGGCGAGCGGACAGGGGGACAGCACATGACCGACGACACCTTCACCCTCACCCCGCCCGAGGCCGTCACGCCCGTGCCCCGGGAGAAGGCAGGCGGGCTCGTGCCCGTCGACGACGCCGTCCGGACCGGCATGGCCGAGAAGGCCGCCGCGTACGTCGAGGGCCTCGCCTCGCTCGACGCCCGCTCCCCCGAGTTCGCCGGCAAGGTCGGTGAGATCACCGCGCTCGGCGCCGGCGAGATGCGCGGCGCCGCCGCACAGTCCAACCGCATGCTGGAGCGCACCGTGCGGAGTCTGCCCGCCAAGGGCGGGGACGCGCAGTCGCAGGTGTCGGGCTCACTCGTCGAACTCCGGCGCGTGGTCGAGGACCTGGACCCGCGGGACCTGTCCGCCGCCAAGGGGCGGAGGTTCCTGTCCCGGCTGCCCGGCGGCAACAGGCTGCGCGACCACGTCGCCAAGTACGCCTCCGCGCAAGGGACCCTGAACAGGATCGTGGGCTCGCTGCGCGGCGGCCAGGACGAACTCAGGCGTGACAACGCCGCGTTGCAGACCGAGCGGGTCCGCCTGTGGGAGACCATGGGCAAGCTCCAGGAGTACGTCGTGCTGACCGAGGCGCTGGACACGGCCGTCGAGCAGCACGTCGCGGGCGTGGAGTCGACGGACCCGCAGCAGGCCGACAGCCTCCGTGCCGACGTGCTCTTCCCGGTGCGCCAGAAGCACCAGGACCTGCTCACCCAGCTCGCGGTGTGCGCACAGGGCTACCTCGCCATGGACGTCGTACGGCGCAACAACGAGGAGCTGATCAAGGGCGTCGACCGGGCGGCCACGACCACGGTCTCCGCGCTGCGCATCTCCGTGATGCTGGCGTCCGCCCTCGACAACCAGAAGAAGGTCGTCGACCAGGTCAACGCCCTGCGCGGGACGACCGAGGACCTGATCCGGGGCAACGCGGAGATGCTCGCCACGCAGAGTGGCGAGATCCAGCGGATCGCCGCGGACCCGGCCGTGGGGGCCGAGACCCTGCGCACCGCCTTCCAGCAGATCTACCGGACCCTCGACGCCATCGACACCTACAAGGTCCAGGCGACCGAGGCGATGGCGGCGACCGTGGAGTCCCTGACCTCCGAACTGCAGCACGCGAGCACCTACTTGGAGCGCAGCCGGTCGCAGGGCGCGCTGGAAGGAGGGCTCGCATGAGACGACGGCTCACCGCCCTCCTCGCCCTCGCCCTCGCCCTCCTGACGGGATGCATTGGCGCACAGGAGCAGGACGACGACACAGGCGCCCCCGAACCCGGCACCCTGCGCATCCTCGCCTCCAGCGAGATCGCCGACATGGCCCCGGTCCTCGACCGGGTCGAGAAGGACACCGGCGTCAAGGTCCGGCCCACCTACATGGGCACCCTGGACGCCGTGGAACTGCTGGCGGCGGGCAAGGCGGACGGAAGGTACGACGCCCTGTGGCTGTCCTCCAACGACTACCTGCGCCTGCGCCCCGACGCGGCGAAGAAGGTCGTGTCCGAGACGCCGGTCATGTCGAGCCCGGTCGCCGTGGGCGTGAAGCCGGCGACCGTCCGGGCGCTCGGCTGGAAGCCGGACGACGTCACCTGGGCCCAGGTCGAGCAGGCCGTCCAGGACGGCAGGCTGTCGTACGGCATGACCGACCCGGCGCGCTCCAACTCCGGCTTCGCCACGCTGGTCTCCGTGGCCTCCGCCCTCTCCGGCGCCCAGTCCGCGCTCACGGACGCCGACGTCGCCAAGGCCACGCCCCGGCTGAAGGAGTTCTTCCAGGGGCAGCAGCTGACGTCGGGGTCGTCGGGCTGGCTGGCGGCGGCGTACGAGCGGCGCGGGACCGTGGACGCCCTGCTCAACTACGAGTCCGTCCTCAAGGGCATCCCGGGCCTCACCGTGATCCGCCCCAAGGACGGGGTCGTCACCGCCGACTACCCGCTCTCCTCCCTCACGGCCACCGACGCCACCACCCGCGAGGACGTCCGCCGTCTGACCGAGGCCCTGCGCACGCCGGGGATCCAGCGCGAGATCACCGAGCGCACGCACCGCCGCCCGGTCGTCGCCGCCGTGCCGCCCGCGTCCGGCCTCGACGCCACCCGGCGGCGCGAACTGCCGTTCCCCGGCAGCCGTTCCGTCGCCGACGGCCTGCTCGACTCGTACGAGAACGAGCTGCGCCGCCCGTCCAGGACCGTCTACGTCCTCGACACCTCGGGCTCGATGGAGGGCGACCGGCTGGCGGGGCTCAAGGACGCGCTCGCCGACCTCACCGGCGACTTCCGGGACCGCGAGGAGGTCACGCTGATGCCGTTCGGGTCCGGCGTGAAGAGCGTACGGACGCATGTGGTGGACCCGGCGGACCCGCAGGCCGGCCTCGACGCCATCCGCAGGGACACCGAGGCGCTCACCGCAGAGGGCGACACCGCGATCTACACGTCACTGGAGAAGGCGTACGAACATCTCGACGCCGGACGGGACACCTTCACGTCCGTCGTGCTGATGACGGACGGCGAGAACACGGCGGGCGCGAAGGCGGCGGAGTTCGACGACTTCTACGCCGGGCTCGGCGCCGCGCAGCGGGAGACACCCGTCTTCCCCATCCTGTTCGGCGACTCCGACCGCTCCGAACTGGAACACATCGCCGAGCTGACCGGCGGCCGCCTCTTCGACGCCCGGAAGGGCTCGCTGGACGGCGCCTTCGAGGAGATCCGTGGCTACCAATAAGCTGCTCGGCTATCTCGAGTCCCGCAAGAACCTCACCGGGAGCGCCTGCGGTCTCGCGGGGCTGGCGCTGACCTTCGCCGGGGTCGCGGGCCCGTACTGGCCCGTGGTCGTGGCGGGTCTGTACGGCGCCGGGGCCCTGGTCGCGCCGCCGGAGCGGCCGCCGCTGCCGGACTTCCCCGACCCGTCGGCCCAGCTCGACGAGGTGCGGGCCGACCACGACCGGCTGGTGGCCTACCTCGCGGACGTCGAACTGCCGCCCGCCGCCGCGGGCCGGCTCACCGAACTGACGGAGCTGCTGGCCGCGCTGCTGGACCCCGGCTGGGTCGCCGAGGTGCTCGCCCGGGACCCGGAGGGCGTGCACACGCTGTCGCGGGCCGTGCGGCAGGACGTTCCCGAGGCCGTCGACACGTTCGTACGGACCCGGTGGTGGACGCGGCTGGCGCCGGGCCAGGAGTCGCCGGAACGCCATCTGGAGCGGCAGTTGACGCTGCTGCACGAGGAGGCCGAGCGGCTGGCCGCGGGCCTGCGGGAGACGGAGGCCCGGCGGCAGGAGTCGCACACGCGGTATCTGGAGGACCGGTCGCGGTAACGGGCGAGGGCCTGCCGTCGCTCTTCCGTCGAGGCGGACGGAAGAGCGACGACAGGCCCAGGGCCCCACACGCCGTTGTGCGGAACCTCGCCGGTACGGGGTTGTGCGAAGGTGCTGTCACCGCGGCCGGCCGTGACGATGTTGCTGGTCAGGGCACGATCGAGCCGGCCGCGGCGGCTTGGGAGGGCCGGCTCAGCCCAGGCGCTGCACCAGTGCGCGGTACTCGTCCCACAGTTCCTTGGGCGTGTGCTCGCCGAAGGTGTTGAGGTGGTCGGGGACCAGGGCGGCCTCCTCGCGCCAGACCTCCTTGTCGACGGTGAGGAGGAAGTCGAGGTCGGACTCGGACAGGTCGAGACCGTTCGTGTCCAGCGCTCCCTTGGCCGGCAGGACGCCGATCGGGGTCTCGACGCCCTCGGCCTTGCCGTCCAGGCGTTCCACGATCCACTTCAGGACGCGGGAGTTCTCGCCGAAGCCGGGCCAGACGAACTTGCCCTCGTCGTTCTTGCGGAACCAGTTGACGTAGTAGATCTTCGGGAGCTTCGCCTGGTCCTTGCCCTTGGCGACGTCGACCCAGTGGCCCATGTAGTCGCCCATGTTGTAGCCGCAGAACGGCAGCATGGCGAAGGGGTCGCGGCGCAGCTCGCCGACCTTGCCCTCGGCGGCGGCGGTCTTCTCGGAGGCCACGTTGGCGCCGAGGAAGACGCCGTGGTTCCAGTCGAAGGACTCCGTCACCAGCGGTACGGCGGTGGCGCGGCGGCCGCCGAAGAGGATCGCCGAGATCGGCACGCCCTTGGGGTCCTCCCACTCGGGCGCGATGATCGGGCACTGTGAGGCGGGGGTGGTGAAGCGGGCGTTGGGGTGGGCGGCCGGGGTCCCGGACTCCGGCGTCCAGTCGTTGCCCTTCCAGTCGGTGAGGTGGGCCGGAGTCTCCTCCGTCATGCCCTCCCACCAGATGTCGTTGTCGTCGGTGAGGGCGACGTTGGTGAAGACCGAGTTGCCCCACAGGGTCTTCATCGCGTTGGCGTTGGTGTGCTCACCGGTGCCGGGCGCGACGCCGAAGAAGCCGGCCTCGGGGTTGATGGCGTACAGGCGGCCGTCCTCACCGAAGCGCATCCAGGCGATGTCGTCGCCGATGGTCTCCACGGTCCAGCCGGAGACCGTGGGCTCCAGCATGGCGAGGTTGGTCTTGCCGCAGGCGCTCGGGAAGGCGGCGGCGACGTACTTCGACTCGCCCTGCGGCGGGGTCAGCTTGAGGATCAGCATGTGCTCGGCGAGCCAGCCCTCGTCACGGGCCATGACGGAGGCGATGCGCAGGGCGTAGCACTTCTTGCCGAGCAGGGCGTTGCCGCCGTAGCCGGATCCGTAGGACCAGATCTCGCGGGACTCCGGGAAGTGGGAGATGTACTTCGTGGAGTTGCACGGCCACGGCACGTCCGCCTCGCCCTCGGCCAGCGGCGCTCCGAGCGTGTGCACAGCACGCACGAAGAAGCCGTCGGTGCCGAGCTCGTCCAGGACCGGCTGCCCCATGCGGGTCATGGTGCGCATGGACACGGCGACGTAGGCGGAGTCGGTGATCTCCACGCCGATCGCGGAGAGGTCGGAGCCGAGGGGGCCCATGCAGAACGGGACGACGTACATCGTCCGGCCCTTCATGGAGCCGCGGAAGACGCCCTTCTCGCCGGCGAAGATCTCCCGCATCTCGGCGGGGGCCTTCCAGTGGTTCGTGGGGCCGGCGTCCTTCTCCTGCTCGGAGCAGATGAAGGTCCGGTCCTCGACGCGGGCGACGTCGGTCGGGTCGGAGGCTGCGTAGTACGAGTTGGGGCGCTTGATCGGGTCGAGTTTCTTGAAGGTGCCCTTCGCGACGAGCTCCTCGCACAGGCGCTCGTACTCGGCCTCGGATCCGTCACACCAGACCACGTTGTCCGGCTGGGTCAGTTCTGCGATCTCGTTCACCCACGCGACGAGTTCCTTGTGGGTGGTGGGGATGACGGGGGGAGCCGCGATGTCGCGCGCCACGATTGCTCCTAAATGAGGGATTTTGTCCTTGGTTGCCCCGTGGGGGCCGCGACCCGGATGCTTCGCAGCGTCGATTCCCTCTGGCGCTCATCCGGTGCCGACCGCACTCATTTGATCATCCGACGAGTTCGCCCATCTGTCCAGAGGGACGTACAGATGAGCGGAGTGAGGATCACCACGTGTAAAATTCGCGTTTTGCGTCCACTTGGGATTCAGCTGAAGGTCTCTTGACGGTCCTCCGCCGGAGCGGCATGGCGGGCCTCGGGCGGGGCCTCCGTGAGACGATGGCCACTCTTCGTCGGCCAACGGGTCGCCCCGACCCGCAACTTACGGTTCCGTAGGTACGATGCCCCGTATGACTGCGTCCGTCCCCGACGCGACCTCGGACATCCCGGCCGCAGGCCGCGGTCCCGTCGCGACTTCCCTGCCGCACCCGGTCAAGCCCAAACTCCGCGGTTGGCTGCACCTGGGTATGTTTCCGGCCGTACTCATCGCGGGCCTGGCGCTCACCGCCCTCGCCGACTCCCCCAGAGGCCGCCTCGCCTGCGGGATCTTCGCCCTGACGGCCTGCCTGCTCTTCGGCGTGAGCGCGCTGTACCACCGGGGCGACTGGAGCCCTCGCATGGACGGGATCCTGCGACGGCTGGATCACGCCAACATCTTCCTGATCATCGCCGGCACGTACACCCCGCTGACGATGCTGCTCCTGCCCGGCACCAAGGGCCAGTGGCTCCTGTGGAGCATCTGGGCGGCGGCCGCGGCGGGCATCGCCTTCCGCGTCTTCTGGGTCGGCGCCCCGCGCTGGCTCTACACGCCCTGCTACATCGCGATGGGCTGGGCGGCCGTCTTCTTCCTGCCGGACTTCATGCGCAGTGGCGGCATCGCCGTCCTCGTGCTGGTGATCGCGGGCGGCCTGCTCTACAGCGCGGGCGGCGTGATCTACGGCATCCAGAAGCCGAACCCCTCCCCGCGCTGGTTCGGCTTCCACGAGGTGTTCCACTCCCTGACCCTGGCGGCCTTCGTCGCGCACTACGTCGGGATCTCGATGGTGGCGTACCAGCACGCTTAGCCCCTCCCACCGCAGACAGCGGCCGCGGCTCGTCAGCCGTGGCCGCTTTTGCATGCCCGGAAGACGAGAACCACGGAACGATTGACAGTCACTATATTTTGAGAGTTTGACCCTCGGCTTCGACATGACGATCCTGAACGTGGCGCTGCCGACGATGGCCGCGGATCTCGGCGCCACCACCGGCCGGCAGCAGTGGATGGCGGATTCCTACGTCGTCGTCTTCGCGGCGCTGATGCTCCCGGCGGGCCTGCTGGGCGACCGGTTCGGACGGCGGCGGATGCTGATCACCGGGCTGGGGATCTTCCTGGCGGGCTCGGTCGTGGGCGCCCTCGCCGGGGACGTGAACGCGGTGATCGTCGCCCGCGCGGTGATGGGCGTCGGCGGCGCTCTGGTCACCCCGCTCGCCCTCTCCGTCCTGCCCTCGCTCTTCGGAGCCGACGAACGCACCAAGGCCGTCGGCGTCATCTCCGCCGCCTCCGCGCTCGGCCTGCCGCTCGGCCCGATCATCGGCGGCTGGCTGCTCAACCACTTCTGGTGGGGCTCGGTCTTCCTCGTCAACGTCCCGATGGCCGCGATCGGCATCGCCGCCTGTGTGCTCCTGCTGCCCGAGACCCGCGACCCTTCCTCACCCCAGGTCGACACCCTCTCCACCGCGTTCACCGCCGCCGGACTGGGCGCCCTCATCTACGCGATCATCGAGGCACCCACCCGCGGCTGGGGCGACCCGCTGGTACTGGGCGTGCTGGGCACGGGCGTGGTTCTGCTCGCGGGGCTGGTGCTGCGCGAGCGCCGGGTGGCACGCCCCATGCTCGACATGACCCTGCTCGGGCACCGCGGCTTCCTGCTCAACACGCTCGCCGCGACCCTGGTGATGTTCACCCTCTCGGGTCTGCTGTTCGTGCTGCCCCCGTATCTCCAGGCCGTCCTCGGCCATGACGCCCTGGGTACCGGTCTGCGCCTGTTGCCGCTGATGGGTGGCCTGATGGTGGCCGCGAAGGGCGCCCAACCGGTCGTCGAACGGTTCGGTTCTCGTGCCGTGGTGACCGCCGGCCTGGTGGTGCTGGCCTTCGCCGCCCTGCTCGGCAGCCGTACGACGGTCGACTCCGGCTACGACTTCACCGCGATGTGGCTCGCGATCACCGGCGTCGGCTTCGGCTTCTCGGTCGTCCCGGCGATGGACGGCGCCCTCGGCGCGCTGCCCCGCGACCGCGCGGGGAGCGGCTCGGGACTGCTCATGACGGTCCGCCAGGTCGGCGCGGCGCTCGGCATCGCCCTGCTCGGCAGCCTGCTCGCCGGCACCTACCGCGACCGGCTCGACGTCACGGGGCTGCCCGCGCGGGCCGCGGACACCGCCGGGGACTCCGTGGTCGCCGCCCACCTGGTCGCCCGGCAGGCCGGCTCGGCCGACCTGGCCGCCTCCGCGAACAGCGCGTACGTCCACGGCATGGGCGTCGTCCTGCTGGTGTGCTGTGTCGCCGCCCTCGTCGCGGCGCTGGCGGCAGCGGCGTTCCTGCCGAACACCCGCGTCACCAAGGGCCCGGACCGCCCGGACTTGGCTGCCGCGCAGGCCGATGCCCGACAATGACCCTCATGACGCCCGCACGCACCTCTTCCCCCACCGACCGTCCCCAACTGGGCCTTCGCGAGCGGAAGAAGATCAAGACCCGGACGGCGATCCGCGACGCGACGTACGCGCTGATCGAGGAGCAGGGGTACGACGGCACGACGATCGAGCAGATCGCCGAGCGCGCCGAGGTGTCGCCGTCCACGGTCTTCCGCTACTTCCCCACGAAGGAGGACATCGTCCTCACGGACGAGTACGACGCGGTCCTCCTGGAGGAACTGCGGGCCCGGCCGGCGGACGAGCCGTGGGCGGACTCCCTGCGGTACGTCATGCGCAAGGCCATCGGTGTCGGAGCGGCCGAGGAGCCCGAGATCACCCGGCTGCGGTCGCACCTGATGGTCCAGGTGCCCGCGGTGCGCTCCCGGATGGTGGAGAGCATGGCGGTCACCGGCAGGCTGCTCGCCTCGGCCGTCGCCGCCCGCACCGGCCGCGCGGAGGACAGCCTGGAGGTGCGGGTCTACACGATGTCCCTGATCGGCGGCCTCGCGGAGATCTCCCTGTACTGGGCCGAGAACGACTTCCGGGACGACCTGCGCGAGCTCCTCGACCGCGCCCTGGACGTCATCGAGCACGGCCTCACCCGGGAGAAGCCCTGAGGTCCCAGCGGTACCTGATACATGGATGACATGTCGCCCGGCCGTGACATCCTGACCCGGTGAGCGCAGTAGCGGAGATCCAGGTGGAATTCGGCCCCGAGCTGGCCCTGTTCGTCCGGCACGGTCGGCGGGCCGGCGCCACCCCGGTCGTCATCGACGGCGTCTCCACCCTCGGCCATGTCGTGGAGTCCCTCGGCGTCCCACTGACCGAGGTCGGCTCCCTCGTCGTGGACGGCCGCGAGGCGCCCGTCTCGCACCTCCCGGCGGCGGGCGAATCCGTCCGGGTGGGGGCCGTCGAGCGGCCCCAGCGGGTCCCCGGCGCTCCCCTCCGCTTCCTCCTCGACGTCCACCTCGGCACCCTCGCCCGCCGCCTGCGTCTGCTCGGCGTGGACACGGCGTACGAGTCGCTGGACATCGGCGATCCGGCCCTCGCCGCCCGCTCGGCGGCCGAACACCGGGTCATGCTCAGCCGGGACCGGGGCCTGCTGCGCCGCCGCGAGCTGTGGGCGGGGGCGTTCGTCTACAGCACCCGTCCCGAGGACCAACTCCAGGACGTCCTGGACCGCTTCCGCCCTGAGCTCCGGCCGTGGACCCGGTGCATCGCCTGCAACGGGCTGCTGCGCGAGGCCACCAAGGACGAGGTGGCGGACCAGCTGGAGGGCGGGACGCAGCGGTCGTACGACGTGTTCGCGCAATGCGTGGCGTGCGGGCGGGCGTACTGGAAGGGCGCGCACCACGAGCAGCTGGAGGCCATCGTGGAGCGCGCCCTGAAGGAGTTCGCGGGCGACCGCTAACTCTTCTTCTTCACGTCACCCTTTCCGCAGGCGATCCCGTCCCTGTTCCGGTCGAGCCTGAGCGGGTCGTCCTTGCCGTTGACCTTCAGACGGCCGTATTCGTTCGTCTTCAGCCAGGCACAGCGGGCGGCCGTCGTGTTCTTCACCTCGTCGGGGAAGGCGGTCGGCACGCAGACGTTGATGGAGCCGTAGTGCCGGTCGCAGCCGGAGACGGTGGGGCTGACCTTCTGCGAGGTCTTCTTCTTGCCGGGTGTCTGGACCGTGCCCTCCAGGGAGTCGGCGAAGGAGTGGACGTGCGCGGAGGCGTCGGTGGCGCTCAGGGCCGACGGTCCTTGCAGATGAACCCACTTGGCGACCGACGGCACGCCGCCCGCGTCGACGGCGAAGAGCATGTACCAGCCGGGCGGGGCCATGTCGGGGTTGCTGGTCACGTTCAGGTCGATGTTGTTGCCGTCCACCGACAGCGGCAGGTCCACGAACCGCTGGTTCGGGTCCGAGGAGTGGGTGACCGCGGCCGGGCGGATCAGCTCGGCCTTCGCGATGGGCCGGTCGACGGTGATCCGCTGGGTGTCGCCGTAGTTCCACTCGGTGTCGATCACCGAAGTGATCGTCGGACGCGCGCCCTTGAGGAGATAGGGCGGGGTGTAGATCGACACGTTGTGGTTCCAGGTGCCGTTGCCCGGGTTGTCACCGGTGGTCATCACCCGGCCGTCGGGCAGCAGGAACGCGGACGAGTGGTAGCCGCGGGCCTCGGGGTCGGCGGCCACCGGGTCGAAGGTGTTGGTCGCCGGGTCGTAGATCGACGTCTCGTAGACGGGGTCGGCCCGGTTGTGCAGGGCGCCGCCCGTCTCCAGGACCTTGCCGTCGGGCAGGAGCACGGCGGAGACGTACATCTTGCCCTGGTTGCCGGTCTGCGGGACCGGACCGTTGCCCAGGTCGACCGTGCCCTGCGGGATCGGCGGCCCGGCGACGTACGCCGGGTTGGCGTCCTTGAGGTCGATGACGTCGGTGAGCCGGTTGCCGTCCGGGTTGGAGTCGATGTTGCCGCCGCCGAGGGTGAGGACCTTCTGATCCTGCGCCGGGGGCAGCAGTACGCTCGCCGACTGGTCGCGCTCGTCCTTGTTCTGCAGGCCCGGGACCTGCGTGATCGTGTTGGCGTCGTAGTCGTAGATCGCCGATCCGGTGCCGGGGATGTTGTTGCCGAAGGTGTGGCTGCCCGAGTAGAAGAGGCGGCCGTCCTGCATAAGGATCATCGACGGGTACAGGCCCCAGTACGACCAGGTCTGGTTGACCTTCCAGGTCGGCAGCCACTGCTGCTCGGCGTCGGACCACAGCTCGGCGGTCACCGAGCCGGTCGAGTCCTCCTTCAGCCCGCCGAAGGAGATGACGTCACCGTTGCCGAGGGCGGTCGCCGACGGGTACCAGTGGCCGTCGTTCATGTTGTTGGTCTTGCTGTACGTCTCGGTGACCGGGTCGAAGATGTACGAGTCCTTGTAGCCCTGGTAGCCGATCGTGCCGTCGGCGGACGGATAGCCCTTGTTGCCGCTCATCACCAGCACGCGCCCGTCCTGGAGCTGGACGTGCCCGGAGCAGAACATGTCCTTCGGCGTGGGGATGACCTTGTAGGTGCCGGTGGCCGGGTTGTAGACCGCGGAGGTGAAGGTGCCCGCGTTGAACTGCTCCTCGCTGTTGCCGGAGCCCGCGATCAGCAGCACCTTGCCGTTGTGGAGGACGACGGAGTGCATGGAGCGGACCGGGTTCTGGGTGGGCAGCACGTCCCACCTGCCGTTGGCGCACTCCGCGGGCGTGCCCGTGCACACCGGGTCCGGGACCGGGTCGGCGACCTGGTCCATCGTGTAGTCGTCGGTGGTGACCGAGCCGGTGCCGTAGACGGAGACGCCGAACGTGATGCGGTCCGTACCGGCCGGGACCTCCGGGGTGCGGACCGACGCCTCGGTCCAACTGCCCGCCATCGCCAGCGTCTTGAGGTCGGTCCAGTACTGCCAGCCCGCCGTCGCGTCGTGCCGGAAGAGGGTGACGGAGGTGTCCGGGGTGGTCGACTTGTACCAGAGCCCCAGGTCGTACTGCTTGCCCGCGGTCACGACCGGCGCGCACTGAGCCGACTCGGTGATCAGCGCCTTGCGGTCGCCCTCGGCCCTGCGGGTCAGTTCGACCTTCATGGCCTTGGAGCCGGAGTGGGCGTCGGAGGTGGTGGTGAAGCTGAAGTCGTTGTCGCCCCAGCCGGACTTCTCCCAGCAGTACGGCATCCCGTCGGTGCCGGCGGTCTCGAAGCCGGGGTTCTTGACGAGGTTGGCGGCGGAGGCTGGCTGGGGTGAGGTGAGAAGAAGGCCCCCCGTCAGGCCTGCCACGGCCAGGAGGGCGGATCTCCTACGGTGTCTGTTCACTCGGCTCTCCTTGCGGTACGACCGCTGTCGAGGCCCCCGCGGCCCCTTCGCGGCAGATAGACCAGCGCTTCGGTCCCCACGAAGCGCAGGACGAAGGTCGTCACCAGGGCCAGAGCGGTCGCGGACAGCGCGCTCATGTCAAACCGGTGGACGAACAGGGCGATCAGCGGGATCCGCAGCACCAGGTCCGCGTTGGCGAGCAGCGCGAACCGGCCGACGCGGTCCCAGACCTGCCGGTGCCGGCGGCGGTCGCGGAACAGCAGGTGCTCGATGAGCAGGAAGTTCCAGGCGACGCCGAGCTGGTTGGCGAGGATCTCCGCCGGCAGGTAGTGCATGCCGAGCAGGGTCAGCACCCACAGGCCGAGCAGGTTGGGCACGAACCCCGTCGCGCCGATCAGGCCGAAGCCGACCATGCGGGCGACCGGCGAGGCGGTGCGCAGACCGGCCAGGTGACGCAGGAAGCGGAAGCCCTCCTGGGCACTGGACTTGGACTCGCCCGCGAACCGGTCCTGGAACACGAACGGGACCTCGGTCACCCCGCGCGGACGGCTGCGCACGGCGAGTTCGAGGAGGATCTTGTAGCCGAGGGGCTGGAGCACGTCGGCGGTGACGGCGCTGCGCCGGATGGCGAAGAAGCCGCTCATCGGGTCGCTGATGCCGTGCAGCTTGCGCGGGAAGAGGGACTTGGTCAGCCAGGTCGCCGCGCGCGAGACGGCGACCCGGTAGTTGCCCGCGAGTCCGGCGCGGCTGCCGCCCTTGATGTAGCGGGAGGCGACGACGAGACCGGCGTTGGCCCGCTCGCCGGTGGCGACCAACTCCGGTACCAGCGACGGAGGATGCTGGCAGTCGCCGTCCATCACGACGATCCAGTCCGACCCGGCCGCCTTCATGCCCTCGACGACCGCGCCGCCGAGCCCGCCGACCGGCTTGTCCCGGTGCAGGACGGTCACCGGGAAGGGGCAGTCCTTCGCGGCCTCGTGGATGACCTGGGGGGTGTCGTCGGTGGAGTCGTCCACGAAGACGACCTCGCAGGGCAGCCTGGACGGCACCGACTCGCTGATCTGGCGCAGCAGCTGCCGTACGTTCGCGGACTCGTTGAACGTCGGGACGACGATGGTGACGGCGCCCGGTTCGGGCACCGCACCTTCTGCCGGCTCGGTTCGCCTCCGGGGCGCTCCAGCCGGTGTCGAGAGGGCGATCGTGCTCAGCCCTTCGGGCCTCCGCGCGTTCGCCCTCTCGACACCGGCGCGCCCCTTCGGCTCACTCGCGGTGGCCCGTACGGCCGGATCGCCCAGTTCTCCGGGGACGATGGATTCCTGGGTCATCGGACGCCTCCCGCGGCGGTGCCGGTGGTCTGGATCTGCCGGATCTCGATCCGGTCCGCACCGGTGCCGAAGACGGCGACCGGTTTCGAGTGCTGGATGGCCGCCTTGACGTTGGGCAGGTCGACCGCGTCACGCCGCACCGTCGGGGAGGCCACGACGTAGTCGACGTCCTTCCAGCCGCGCGGCATCGTCTTGGTCACCGCCGGGTCGAGGTCGGCCTTGTAGAACCAGATGACGCCGAGCCCGGGCCGGTACCCGGCGTGCACCAGGTCCAGCCACATCGCGTCGTCGACGAGCACCCGGGTGTCCTCGGGGTCCTCCACCTCGGTGGCGAGCCACTTCGAGGCGGCCTGGTAGGGGGCGTTGGCGTCGACGGTGACGGCGGTGCGGGCGCCGTCGTACCACTTCGGTACGACGTAGGCGCCGGCGGCGACGGCGAGGACCGCCGCGAGGGCGTACCGCCCACCGGTGAGCAATCGTTTCTCCCCCTCGGTGCGCCATCTGCGCAGCACGGCGTGGGCGACGGAGGCGGTGCCTCCGGCGAGGACGAGAGCGAGGAAGGGCAGCGCCTGGATGACGTACATCGCGGGCAGGTAGCCGTTGGGGCGCAGGGCCAGCGCGGCGAGGATCGCCACCGTCAGGGCGGGTCCGGCCAGGGCGCGGGCGGTGACCGACCAGCGCCAGGTGGCCAGCAGCAGGAGGGCGCCGGCGAGGCCGCCCAGGGGCAGGACACGGTCGTAGTAGAGCCAGGACTCGAAGACGCCGTGGGAACCGGAGCCCTGGTCCAGGATGAAGCCCGAACCCGGCCTGGTCATCTGGTACTTGACGCCGTCCCAGAGGGAGACGTGCCCGCCGCCGGGCAGCAACTCGCCCTTGAGGAGGGCGAACAGGGGGTACGAGAAGCCGATCAGCGTGCAGGCCGTGATGGCGCCGGTGACCGCGAACTTCCGGGTGTCGCGGTGGCTGTGCCGCCACATGGTGACCAGGAGCGCGGGCAGGATGACGAGCATCGTCTCCTTGGTGAGGACGGCCGTGGCGGCCGCGATCCCCGCCCCGAAGTGGTGCCATAGGTGACGGCTCGGGGAGGCGGCGAGGGTGAACGCCACGAGCGTCCACATCACCGCGAGGTTGTCGAGGAAGATCTCGCGCTGGAGGACGACGGACAGCGGCGAGAGCCCGAAGAAGACCATGCCGAGCCCGGCGGCCCAGCGGGGCAGGGAGAGCCGGCGGCCCAGGACGTAGACCAGCACCGCGCTGATACCGCTGATCACCAGCATCACCGCGCGCATCGAGCCCACGGTCATCGACTCGGGGCTGATCATCGCGGGTATCCAGGTCAGCAGGGCCAACTGGATCCAGCCGAGCGGCGGGTGGTCGTACCAGTAGGTGTAGTGCGCGAGGCCCCTGCCCTCCTGGACCGCCCAGGCCTGGGCCAGGTAGGTGCCCTCGTCGTCGCTGAGCGTCGGGTAGTCGGCGATGTTCCAGCCCTGCACGACCAGGATCGCCACGAGGAGCAGACCGCACAGCAGAAGGTCGGAGCGGGACGAACGCAGGCGGCTCGGTGGAGCCGCCGGGCCGGCCGGACCGGGTTCGGGCGCAGGCTGCCGCTGAGCGGGGACCTTGGGAGTGGTCACCGCGGGAAGGGTGGAGGTCACGCAGGGACGTCCTCTCGGGTCACTTCGGACGGGGTGAGGTGCGCGCCGACATGAGTGGTCAACTCCCAGTCGTTGCGGCCGCGCTGCTCACGCCAGACGGCGCGGACGGCGGCCCCGGCGAGGAGCACCTGGTAGAAGGGGCCGCCCACGACGAGCTTGACGTAGTGGCCGAAGCGGACGCGAAGTCCGTACTGCTTGCCGAAGTCGTGCAGCCCGACGAGCTCGAAGACGAAGGTGACCAGGGCGGTCACGGCCGGCAGGAAGGTGATGAACGCGATGCTCACGGGCACGTCGAGGAAGAGCGCGATGGCCACGTTGAGCGGGATGATGATGCCCGTGAAGGCCTGCATGAACGGCGTCATGAGGGTGTAGCGGGCCAGCAACCGCTGCCCGAATCCCGGCAGTTGCTTCCAGTCCTTCTTGCGGTACACCTGGAGGAAGCCCTGGTTCCAGCGGGTGCGCTGCTTCAGCAGCGACATCAGCGAACCGGGGGTCTCCTCCTTGGTCACCATGTCGGAGTCGTAGGCGACGACGACCTTCTTGCCGACGCTGGACAGGCGCACGCCCAGGTCGCAGTCCTCGGCGAGGCAGTCGGGGTCCCAGCCGTCGGCTTCCCGCAGTACGTCCGTCTTCACGAAGACGGTGTTGCCGCCGAGCGGGATGAACCCTTTCTGCGCGTGCAGGTGCAGCCGGGAGCGGAACCAGAAGAAGTACTCCAGGCAGTTGCGCAGGCTGTACCAGCTGGAGTGGAAGTTGATCAGCTGGACACCGCCCTGGACGACGTCGGCGCCGGTCGTGCGGAAGGCGTGGTCGACGTGGGCGAGCAGTTCCGGGTGGACCTGGTCCTCGGCGTCGAAGACCCCGACGACGTCGCCGCGGCAGTGCGGCAGCGCCGTGTTCATGGCCTTGGGCTTGTTCTTCTTCTCGTGGGTGTCGACCACGACCCGCACGCGCGGGTCACGGTCCGCGGCGTCGCAGGCGACCGCCGTGGTCTCCGGGTCGTCGTGCCCCACGATCACGATGATCTCGAAGTCGGTGTGGCTCGACTCCAGCAGCCGCTGGATGGTGTGGTCGAGCACGGCCTGTTCGTGCCGCGCCGGAAGCAGCAGCGAGAACGACAGGCTCTCCCCGCCGTCCGGTCTGTGGAAGCGGGTGGAGGCGAGCACTTCGGGCGTACGCCACGCGTGCATCTGCCACCACAAGGTGAACGCCGCCATCCAGAACAAGGCAAGCGAGACGGCAGCGATGAAGACAGACGTCAGCAACAGATCCCCCCAGATCCCAAAACCCCCTGTCGCGACGGATGTCCACATCCGTCGCGTCACTGTGCAGAGATTAGGGGGGAACTGTGAAGCGCGGGAGCTGTTCCGATAAATAGCGTGTTTCGGAACGGTGACGCTGGTAGCGGGATGTATCCGAACACATGCGCAATTTTGGCACGCGAAAGAGACACCTCCGCTTCCGGTTCAGCCGCTCAGTTGCGAGCGAAGCCGGTCCGGATCGGTCGTCGGGGCGTCACATGTGAAGTTACGACAGACAAACGCGGTCGGTTCACCGTTGCTCAGCGGACGGTCGGCGAGCAGCGGGAACTCGTCGCTGCCGGGGGTCCCCACGGCGACCACGGCACCGGGGGCCGTGCCGAGAAGTGCCGTGCGGTGCAGGGCCTTTGTGCCCGGGTCGTCGAGGGCCGGGCCGACGATCGCCACCTCGCGCGGCCCGTCGAGCAGCGCCTCGGCGACGGCGAGTCCCCAGCCGATGAAGCGGGGGACGCGCGGGCCGAGCGCCTTGACGACGCCGAGTGCCTTCTCGGCGGCGGCGCGGTGCGGCTCGGCGCCGGTCTGCGCGGCGTAGCCGACCAGGGCTCCGGCGGCGGCGGTCCAACCGGAAGGGGTGGCGTTGTCGGTGGGGTCCTGCGGGCGGCGGATCAGCTTCTCGGCGTCGGCGGCGGTGTCGTAGAGGCTGCCGGAGTCGTCGGCGAACCGCGTGAGGACGTGGTCGAGGAGGAACCCGGCGAACTCCAGCCACACACCCTCGCCGGTCACGGAGGCCAGCGCGAGGAAGCCCTCCGCCACGTCGGCGTAGTCCTCCAACACCCCGGCGTTCGCGCCGACATGCCCGTCCTTGCTGGTCCGCGAGAGGCGGGCCTGCTCGTCCAGGTGCAGCCGCACGAGGAGGTCGGCGGCGCCGAGCGCGGCCTCGATCAGGTCGGGACGGTCGAAGTAGGCGCCGGTCTCGGCGAGCGCGGCGATCGCGAGCCCGTTCCAGGCGGCGACGACCTTGTCGTCACGGCCGGGTGCGGGGCGGTCGCTCCGCTTGCGAAGGAGGCGTTCCTTGACGGACGCGATCCGGTCGGCGTCGAAGAACTCGTCCTGCTGCGGGAGTTGGAGGACGGACGAGCCGTGCTCGAAGGTCCCCTCCTCGGTGACGCCGAAGTACCGGACGGCGAGCTCGGCGTCCTCGTCCCCGAGCACCTCGCGCAGTTGCGCGGGCGTCCAGACGTAGTAGGCACCCTCGACGTGCTTCCCGGTCCCGTCGTCGCTGTCGGCGTCGAGCGCGGAGGAGAACCCGCCTTCGTTCGTGCGCAGTTCCCGCACCATGAAGTCGGCGGTCTCCAGCGCGACCCGGCGGGCGAGCTCGGAGCCGGTGGACCGCCACAGGTGAGCGTAGACGCGGCACAGCAGGGCGTTGTCGTACAGCATCTTCTCGAAGTGCGGCACGACCCAGTCCCGGTCGACGGAGTAGCGGGCGAACCCGCCGCCGAGCTGGTCGTAGATACCCCCGCGGGCCATCCGCTCACAGGTGTCCCGGGCCATCTGCAGGGCACCCTCGGCCCCGGTCCGCGCGTGGTGCCGCAGCAGGAACTCGACGGCCATGGACGGTGGGAACTTGGGCGCCCCGCCGAACCCGCCGCGCTGCGCGTCGTACTCCCGGGTGAGCCCGAGGAGGGCCGCGGCCAGCTGCTCCTCGCCGGGCGCCTGGCTGTCGCCGTAGGAGATCTCCCGCCCCGCCAGGTCCCGCACGATCTTCCCGGCCACCTCGGCGACCTCGTCCCGCCGGTCGGCCCAGGCGCTGTGCACGCCCTGCAGGACCTGCCGGAAGGCGGGCATGCCCTGGCGCGGGGCGGGCGGGAAGTAGGTGCCGAAGTAGAAGGGCTCGGCGTCCGGTGTCAGGAACACCGTCATGGGCCAGCCGCCCTGCCCGGTGGCCGCCTGGACGGCCTCCATGTAGACGGCGTCCACGTCGGGGCGTTCCTCGCGGTCGACCTTGATGTTGATGAAGTGCTCGTTCATGTAGGCGGCGACCGCCTCGTCCTCGAAACTCTCCTTGGCGAGAACATGGCACCAGTGACAGCTCGAATAGCCGACGCTCAGATGCACGGGAAGCCCCCGCCGCCGCGCCTCGTCGAATGCCTCACTCGACCACGGCCACCAGTCGACGGGGTTCTCGGCGTGCTGGAGGAGGTAGGGGGACGTCTCATGGGCCAGTCGGTTCGGCATAGCTCCATCCTGCATGACGGGGGCGCTTGAGAACGGGTTCCACCCGCGAGTGATCCCAGGCACGGGCTCCTTTGACCCCAGGTCGGACGAGACAACTCGCGACGACAGACCCCACGATCTCGCGCTTCTCCTCGATCTCCATCTCCCCGGACTGCCAGCGTTCACGCATGGCGTCTGACAGCCGCACGGGTCCTTCGGTGTTAGAGACGATCAGCCGTTCAAGGACTTCGTCGGTCAGTGGCCCGCTGATACTGCATCGACCGCAGCTACGGCAGGAGTAGACATACGGGCTCTTCTTGCTCCGCCCCTTCTGGGCGCACAGCGCGCCGCGGCAGACGATGCCGTCGGGGGCTTGCGCACCGCACCGAAGGAAGCCAGTAGCCAGGTGACGTGGAGCCGGTTTCTCCTTCCCGGTGAGCCTGGGAGCACCGCTCCCCCGATGAAGGTAGAGGCTGCCGGGCGAGAAAGTCGCACACACCGCACGCCACTCGTCCGGCGTCACGATGGGCTCCCACTGGCCCAGGACCGGTTGACCGGTTTCCGGAGCCAGCAGCAGTTGCCCCTTATTGGCCCGGTACCCGAACACCCTGGGGGCGGTCATGATCTGCGTCACGGTCTGGGGATTCGGCCTGCCTCCGCGACTACCGGTGACCCCCAGTTCACACCAGTCACGTGCGATGGCCCGGACCGCCTTCCCGGCGATGCGGTCGTCGATCGCCTGCTTGACCAGCCTCGCTTCATCGGGGAACAGAGTGATCCTGTCCTCCTGCCAGCCGAAGGGCCTCGGACCGCTGTGCGGAACGCCTTCGACAGCTCGGGCCCAGTGCCAGTCGAGGAGCCGACGGCTCCTGACCTGCGTCTCCGCAACGGCGGCATCCAGTGATTGCACAGCCCGCGAGAGCCCCTCGGGCGAGTACGGGTCACGGACACCTTGCGGATCGACGTGAATACGTCCTGGGAGGCTGGTCAATGCCGCGAAGAAACGGGCAAGGTCCTCAGCACGCCGATACAGCCGGTCATCCGCGACACAGACGACCCCAAGGATCGGTTGTCCGCCACCGGTGCACCCCCACGTCAGGTCCGTGAGCAAGCGGTCAAAACCCGGACGCACCACGCCTGCTCTGGACGCGCTGATGCCATTGTCGCTGTACCTCGCGACCACCACGCAACCGTGCTCTTGCGCGATCCGTTCATTGACCCGCGACTGATAACGCACACCGTGCCCGTCGCGCTGGCGAACATCCTCCGATGTCCGAGCGTAGGACGACACCGGAATCCGTCCAGTCGACTCCTCTGTAGCAATGTGCCGCACAACACCCCCGTTCGACAATTCACTCGACATCCACAAGAACGATCGAGTGACTCTTAGGTCACCGAACCGGAACCGGTGATCGCCGCCCCTCTCGCGCTCACGCCTCCCCCCGAAGGACACTTGTAGGCGAAGGAGTTGCCGCCGGAGGGGGACGTGACATGCGGGACAGTCATCGCGCGGAGGCCGAGCGGTTGCTGGCACGGGCCGTGGAGGAGGAGGTGCGGCGGTCGGGCGGGCGCACCGACGGGACCGTACTGCTGTCCCGGGCCCGCGCCGCGCTGGACTCGATGGCGCAGACGTCCGCGGAGGAGTACGAGGCGTACACACGCGCCCTGGAGGAGTCGGAGGCCGGCCAGCTCACCTTCGGGCAGCGGTACGCGCGCGAGGGCGGCGGCACTCCCTTGCTGGTGGCGGGCGTCGCGGCGGTCGCGGCCACGGTCGCCGACCTGGCTCTCGGCACCGGCGCGAGCACCGCGCTCGGGGCCGGGATGGCCGTGGGCGTGGTGGGCGCGGCGGCGACGGTCGTGAAGGTGGCCGGTTCGCATCTGCCCGCCGCGCACCACCGCGCGGGCGCACTCGGCCAGCCCGGCGGCCCCGAGCAGCTGCGGTTGCAGTGGCTGACGGCTCTCGAGGTACGCGGCATCCGCCCCTACCTCGACCAGCAGCGGGTACGCAACGCCTCCACCGGCCCGAAGCAGACGGGACCGCGGCTGAAGGGCGCCGACAAGAGCGCGGCGGCCCGCGGACGAAACGTACTGGAGCAGTCGTTCGGTCAACTCCCCGAGCCGGTGGGCACGTTCGCGGGCCGGCGCCAGGAGACGGGCCGGATCCGGCAGTGGGTGCAGGCGGCCCGCGCCAGCACCGAGACCCGGCCGACGGTCGTCGTCCTGCACGGGGCGCAGGGCAGCGGTCGTACGACACTCGCCGTGCGCGCCGCCCACGACCTGAAGGACTACTTCCGCGGCGCCTGCGTGGTCGACCTGCGCGGCGACAGCCCGGAGGAGGCACCGCTGTCGACCCGCGACGCGCTGCTGCACCTGCTGAACCGGCTCGGCGCCCCCCGCGAACAGCTGCTGTTCCGTGAGCGTTCCTCCGCGGACCAGCAGGTCAAGCGGCTGAGCGAGCTGTACCACCAGCATCTGACCGGCCTGCCCGTCACCATCGTCCTGGACGACGCCTCGGACCCCGAGCAGGTCCGCACCCTCATCCCCGAGCGCTCCGACAGCCTCGTCCTGGTCACTGCCCGGCAGCCCCTCGACCTGCCCGCCGACCTCGCCGCCCGGGTGCACCACCTGCCCGTCGAGACCCTGGACGGGCCCGGCGCGGAAGAGCTGCTGACGGCGGCCGCGCAGGACAGCACCGGCCCCTACGACGCCGAGTCCACCGAGCGCATCAGCCGGCTGTGCGGCGGCCTGCCGCTCGCCCTGCGCATAGCCGGCTCCTCGCTCGGCCCGCGCTCACCCCGCCAACTCGCCACCGATCTCGACGCGTACGGCCCGGTCGAACCCGCCGAGAGAGTCCTGTGGCTGCGCTACACCGACCAGACGGACACGGCCCGTCGGCTGCTGCGCCGCCTCGCCCTGGCCGGCCGCGCCTCCCTCGGCGCCGCCGCGGCCGCCGCCCTGCTGGCCACGGACGAGACGGAGGCCAGCCGCCATCTGGTCGCGCTGGCCCGGGCCGGCCTCATCGACCACGTCCGCGGCAGCCGCTACCGCGTCCACGACGTGGTCCGCGCCTTCGCCCACGCCCGCCTCCTCGACGAGGAGGAACCCGCGGAACGTACGGCGGCACAAGAACGCCTGATCGTGAACTACGCCGACCTCGCGGACTCGGTGCTGCGGCTGGTCGACGGCAACATGTCGACCCGCTCGGACCGCTTCAGCCCGCATGGCTTCCACTCCCTCGACGAGGCCCTGCGCTGGCTCGACGACGAGTCGAGCTTCATCACTGCGGCGCTGAGACACGCGGAGGGCGTGAACCAGGCGGCCGTACTCAACCTGCTGGGCGCCCTGTGCGACTACTGCCTGCTGCGCGGCGACCTCTACCGGCTGGGCGAGATCAGCGAGTTGGCGCAGGCAGTCGACCAGGGACTGCTGGTCCGCTCGGTGCAGTGGCGTACGGGCATCGCGGCACGGCAGCTGGGCGAGCTGGACAAGGCGCGCACGACGCTGACGTCGGTGGTGGACCTCTATATGGAGGCCCACCACGACGCGGGCGCGGCCCGGGCCCTGTGCTCGCTCGGCATCACCCTCCACCACCAGGGCAACCTGACCGAGGCGGCGTCCAAGCTCCGGGAGGCGCTGGACCTCCAGGCGCCGCCCGACCTGGCCACGGACCGGGCGTGGACGATGCACGCGCTGGCCGCGGTGGAACGTGACCGGGCCCGGCTGGCTGAGGCGATGGAGCTGCTGACCCAGTCCCTGCTCCTGCACCGCGCCGGCGAGTCGGTGCACGGCGAGGCCTGGGCCCACTTCCAGCTCGGCCAGCTCGGCCTGCGCATGGGCGACGTGCCGCGCGCGGAACAGGAGCTGCGCACGGCCCTCGACCTGTACGGCCGCACCCGCGACGCCCGCGGCGAGGCGTGGGCCCTGACCCAGCTCGCCCGCGCCCGCCTGGTCGCCGGCGACGCGTCGGCGGCGGTCGACGGCCTGCGCCAGGCGGCGTCCCGGCACCGCGACAACGAGGACGCGCGCGGTGAGGCGTGGACGGTGTACTACCTGGGCCAGGCCCTGGAGGAGACCGGCAACCTGACCCTCGCGGTCCGCGAGCTGGAACGCTCGCGCACGATGTTCTCGCGGATGCGGGACGTCTACGGCCTGGCCTGCGCCCGGCACCACTCGGCACGGGCGACCCGCGACCAACGCGCCGCGCAGACGGGTTCGCTGCGGAACTCGGGCTTCGCCCGCCAGCTCCTGGTCGACGCCCGCGCAGACTTCCAGCGCATCGGCGTCGCCCACGGCGAGGCGTGGACGTGCCTGGAACTCGCGGTCGTGGACGCGGGCAACGCCCGCACCCCGCAGGCCCTCGCCCTGTGCGACGAGGCGGTGGGCCTGTTCACCTCGTACGGAGACCGACGGGGCGAGGACTGGGCACGCTTCCTGCGCTGCACGCTGCTGCCGTACGCCGCCCCGGGCGGCGTGGAGATCGGTACCGCCGTGGCGCAGGAGGAGCTGGCCCAGCTGGGGCGGGCGGGCCATCCGGCCCGGGACGAGAAGCTGGACGACTACGTGGAGGCGTACCAGCTGCTGCTGGAACGAGGAGTGAACCTCGAAGCCGGCTGGCAGGCTTGGCGGCTGGGGATGGTGCCAAACAGGCACGCCCGGGAGGTCATGGGCGTGGCGGTGAGGGCCCAGGCGTGACGAGTGGCGACGTCTTCGTGCGCGGGCGCGGTCCGGCGGGGGTCCGCTCGGACCCTCTGCGGCCGGAGTCCGCCCACCTGGTGCTGTCCCTGGCCGGCCACTGCCGGTGAGGGACAAGAACCGGTGGGCGTTCCTCAGCCCTGCTTCGCCCCGGGCTCGGCGGAGGCGGAACCGGAGGCCGAGTCGGAACCCGAGGCGGAGGTGTCCGCGGACTCCGCCTTCGTCGGGTCCGAGGTCTCCGTGAAGTCGACCTTGCCCATGTGCTTGCTCATCGACTTCATCAGGGCCCACACGGCCAGGGCCATCGCCGCGAAGACGATGAAGCCGAGGACGCCGGGAGTGACCTTGTCCTCGTCGACCTCCTTGGCGAGGGTCGTGAGGTGCGTCATTGCCAGGCTTGCGCTTGCGCTCATGTCAGGCATTGTCTCGGATGCCCGCAAAGAGGTCGTCCTCGGGGAGGGAGGTATCGACGAGGGACTTCGCCAGCTCGTACTCCTCCGTCGGCCAGACCTCCTTCTGGACGTCCATCGGCACCCGGAACCAGCCGCCGTCGGGGTCGATCTGCGTGGCGTGCGCGATCAGGGCCTTGTCGCGGATCTCGTAGAAGTCGGCGCACGGAACGTGCGTGGTCAGGGTCCGCTCCTCGCGCTGGATCTCGTCCCAGCGCTTGAGCCAGTCCCCGTACGGCGACTCCAGGCCCCGGTCCAGCATCGCCTGGTGCAGCGCCTCGGTGCGCGGGCGGTTGAAGCCCTGGTTGTAGTACAGCTTCAGCGGCTGGTACGCCGGGCCGAACTCCTCCTCCGGGTACTTCGCGGTGTCCGCCGCGCCCTCGAACGCCACCATCGAGATCTTGTGGGTCATGATGTGGTCGGGGTGCGGGTAGCCGCCGTTCTCGTCGTACGTCGTGATGACCTGCGGACGGAACGAGCGGATCTTCTTCACCAGCTCGCCGGACGCCTTGTCGACGTCCTCCAGGGCGAAGCAGCCCTCGGGCAGCGGCGGCAGCGGGTCGCCCTCGGGCAGACCGGAGTCGACGAAACCGAGCCACTCCTGCCCGACGCCGAGGATCTCGCGGGCCTCGTCCATCTCCTTCTTGCGTACCTCGTGGATGTTCTCCTCGATGTACTTGTCGCCCTGCAGCTTGGGATTGAGGATGGAACCGCGCTCCCCACCCGTGCAGGTCACGACCAGCACGTCCACCCCCTCGGACACGTACTTCGCCATGGTGGCCGCGCCCTTGCTCGACTCGTCGTCGGGGTGGGCATGCACGGCCATCAGTCGCAGCTGGTCAGTCAAGACTCAATCCTCGTAGTCGGCGCCCGATGTGAACGGGTGCGATCGGCGCTTCTATAGTGACCGAATCGAGGGGCCAATAATTCCGGGTCCCCCGCTTCGGAGGCCCTGCCGGGAGGGACGATCATGAGCACGGCGAGCACGCGACTGCCCGAGGGCCGCTACGGCCGCTCCTCGGACGAGCGTGCCGACCACCGACTCAAGATCGCCGGTGCCGTCCTCGCCGCTCTGCTTCTCGCCCTCGTGGGGTACTTCGCGTACCACTACGTCGGCCAGAACAAGATCAGCGCCGAGGTGATCACCTTCGAGCCGGGGAAGGACGCGGTGCGGATCCACCTGGAGGTCCGCAAGGACTCCGGTGCGAACGGCTACTGCACCCTGCGCTCCCAGGCGGAGAGCGGCGCCGAGGTGGGCCGGGCCGACTTCCGCTTCGACGGGGACGCCACCCGCATCGACAAGGTCCTCACGCTGCGCACCACGGCACCGGGCACCACGGCCGAGCTGCTCGGCTGTCACGCCGACTGAGGTACTCCGCGATGCGTAGGCCCTGGCCTGCGACGACGGGATTCTGAGGCTTATGTCCTCCCCCTTGGGCCGCTGAATTGTTAGGCTCGTGGTTTCGCCCATCCGTGAAGGAACATTCTTCTGGGTAGGGCGATGCTTTGTATTCCCAGTACCTACGAGGAGCACCTGTGACCCAGACCAGCGAGAACGTCACCTGGCTGACCCAGGAGGCGTACAACCAGCTCAAGGCCGAGCTGGAGTACCTGTCTGGTCCTGCGCGCACGGATATCGCCGCCAAGATCGCGGCCGCGCGCGAGGAGGGCGACCTGCGCGAGAACGGCGGGTACCACGCGGCCAAGGAAGAGCAGGGCAAGCAGGAGCTCCGAGTGCGCCAGCTGACCCAGCTCCTGGACAACGCCAAGGTCGGTGAGGCCCCGGCCTCCACCGACGGTGCGGTGGCGCCCGGCATGGTCGTGACGATCGCCTTCGACGGTGACGAGGACGACACGATGACCTTCCTGCTGGCGTCGCGCGAGTACGCGAGTGCCGACGTCGAGACGTACTCCCCGCAGTCCCCGCTGGGCTCCGGCGTGATCGGCCACAAGGTCGGCGAGAACGCGCAGTACGAGCTGCCGAACGGCAAGAAGGCCTCGGTGACCATCCTCAAGGCCGAGCCCTACAGCGGCTGACCCGGCCCCCGGCATGTCCTTCCGAGCCCCCGGCGTCCGCTGACGCCGGGGGCCTCGTCATGCCGCCGTCGGGCGCCTCAGGCCGTCGCCGAGCGGTACTTGCGCACCGCGAGGGTTCTGAACAGGGCGATGATCAGGACCGAGTAGATCATCGAGGCCCACACCGAGTGCTGCATCGGCCAGGCGTCCGAGGTCGAGACCCCCGGGTTGCCGAACAGCTCGCGGCAGGCCTGGACGGTGGCGCTGAACGGGTTCCAGTCGGCGACGTGGCGCAGCCAGGGCGTCATCTGGCTGGAGTCCACGAACGCGTTGGAGACGAACGTCACGGGGAAGAGCCAGATCAGCCCGCCCGAGGTGGCCGCTTCCGGTGTCCGCACGGACAGACCGATCACCGCGCCGATCCAGGTGAACGCGTATCCCGTCAGGAGCAGCAGCCCGAAGGCGCCGAGCACCTCACCCACGCTGGTGTGGGTCCGCCATCCGACCAGCAGGGCGACGACGGCCAGCACGAACAGCGTGAGCGCGGTCTGCACGAGGTCGGCGAGCGTCCGTCCGGTCAGCACCGCGCCGCGAGCCATGGGCAGCGAGCGGAAGCGGTCGATGAGCCCCTTGTGCATGTCGTCGGCGATGCCCGCTCCGGCGCCCGCGGTGGCGAAGGTCACCGTCTGCGCGAAGATGCCCGCCATCAGGAACTCGCGGTAGACGCCGGGGTCGGTGGTGCCGCCGATGTTCATCGAGCCGCCGAAGACGTAGCTGAACAGCACCACGAACATGATCGGCTGGATGAGCCCGAAGATGACCATCTCCGGGATGCGGGACATCCGGATCAGGTTGCGTTTGGCGACGACCAGCGAGTCGCGGACCGACTGCGTGACGGGGTTGGTGGGCGCCGTGATCCGCACGGCGTCGCTGGCGGCACTCACTTGGCGCTCTCCTTCTTGTGCCGACGGTCTTTGGCGTCCTGCGTGTCTTTGGCGTCCTTGGCGTTCTTGGTTGCCGTGCCGTTCTCCTCGTCCTTGGTCTCGGCCACGTGACCGGTCAGGGAGAGGAAGACGTCGTCCAGGGTCGGGCGGCGCAGGCCGATGTCGTCTATCTCGATGCCGCGGGCGTCCAGTTCGCGGATGACCTCGGCGAGGAGCTTCGCGCCGCCGGTGACGGGCACGGTGAGCTTGCGGGTGTGCTCCTCCAGGGTGGTGTCGCCCTTGCCGAAGCCGCCCAGCACCTCGCGGGCGGTCGGGATGTGCTCCCGCTCGTGCACCACGACCTCGACGCGCTCGCCGCCGGTGCGGGCCTTGAGCTGGTCGGAGGTGCCGCGGGCGATGACACGGCCGTGGTCGACCACGGCGATGTCGTGGGCGAGGTGATCGGCCTCTTCCAGGTACTGGGTGGTCAGCAGCAGGGTCGTGCCGCCGGAGACCAGCTGTTTGATGACCTCCCACAGTTGCTGGCGGTTGCGCGGGTCGAGGCCGGTCGTCGGCTCGTCCATGAACATCACGGGCGGGGACACGACGAGCGCCGCGGCCAGGTCGAGGCGGCGGCGCATGCCGCCGGAGTAGGTCTTCGCGGGGCGGTCGGCCGCGTCCGCCAGGTTGAACTGCTCCAGCAGCTCCGCGGCCCGGGCCTTCGCGGCCTTGGCCTTCATCTGGTAGAGCTGGCCGACCATCTGGATGTTCTCGCGGCCGGTCAGGTATTCGTCCACCGCGGCGAACTGGCCGGACAGGCCGATCGAGCGCCGCACCTCGTTGGGCTGTTTCAGCACGTCGAGGCCGGCGACGACCGCCCTGCCGCTGTCGGGGCGCAGCAGCGTCGTCAGACAGCGGACGGTGGTCGTCTTGCCCGCGCCGTTCGGCCCGAGCAGGCCCAGCACGGTGCCCTCGGGGACATCGAGATCGACGCCGTCCAGAGCCCTTACGTCACCGAAGGTCTTGACCAGACCTTCGGCATAGATGGCGCCTGGCATAAAAGTCTCCACGTCGTTGGGGAATCTTCTGAGAGTCTGGGTACGGGTGGCACACGACACACCGTATCGCGATATATCGCGTCTCTCAATGGACTTACCCGATCGGGTGACAAAGAGACGCCTGACCTCAGCCGATGACCGTGTAGCCCGCGTCGCGCAGGGCCTGGCCGACCTCGGCGCAGTGCGCCGGTCCCTTCGTCTCCAGGTGCAGCTCCACCTCCGCCTCCGTGAGCCCGAGCCGTGGATCGGTCCGTACGTGGCCCACATCGAGGACGTTAGCGTCCACCACTGACAACACCCCGAGAAGCGTCGCGAGGGCGCCGGGCCGGTCCGTCAGCCGGAGGCGTACGGCCAGGTAGCGGCCCTGCGCGGCCAGTCCGTGGGTCAGCACGCGCTGCATCAGCAGCGGATCGACGTTCCCGCCGGACAGCACCGCCACGACCGGCCCCTCGAAGGAGCCGGGGTCGCTCAGCAGCGCGGCGACCGGGCTCGCCCCGGCCGGCTCGACGACCAGCTTGGCCCGCTCCAGGCACAGCAGCAGCCCGGTGGACAGCTCGTCCTCCGTCACCGTGCGCACCTCGTCGACCAGCTCACCGATGATCCCGAACGGCACGTCGCCGGGCCGTCCGACCTTGATGCCGTCGGCCATGGTCGCCGGGTTCTCGATCACCACGGGACGCCCGGCCGCCAGCGAGGGCGGGTACGCGGCCGCGCCCGCCGCCTGGACGCCCACGATCCGCACGTCCGGCCTGAGCGCCTTCACCGCGACCGCGATGCCGGCCGCCAGCCCGCCGCCGCCGATGCCGACGACGATCGTGCGCACCTCGGGGCACTGCTCCAGGATCTCCAGGCCGACCGTGCCCTGGCCTGCGATGATGTCAGGGTGGTCGAACGGGTGGATGAACACCGCGCCGGTCGCCTCCGCGTACTCCTGCGCGGCGGCCAGCGTCTCGTCGACCACCTGCCCGTGCAGGCGCACCTCGGCGCCGTAGTGCCGGGTGGCGCTGATCTTCGGCAGCGGGGCGCCCTTCGGCATGAACACCGTGGAGCCCACGCCGAGCAGCGACGACGCCAGGGCCACGCCCTGCGCGTGGTTGCCCGCGCTGGCCGCGACGACTCCCGCGGCCCGCTCCTCGGGCAGCAGCCCGGCGATACGGACGTACGCGCCGCGCAGCTTGAACGAGCCCGTCCGCTGGAGGTTCTCGCACTTGAAGTGGACCGGCGCGCCGACCAGCCGGGTCAGATGCCGGCTGCCCTCCATCGCGGTCATCCTCGCCACGCCCGAGAGCATCTTCTGGGCACCACGCACGTCGTCGAGCGTCACCGGCGGCACGGAAGGGACCTCGCGGTAGTTCATGGCTCAAGTCTCGCAGTTCACACGCGCGGGCCCCCTCCGTGACCAACCTCCGAGACCGGTTTGCGCAGCCCTGGTACGGCCCGCCTCCGGGCCGCGTACCCTGTCCCCCAATCCAGCACCCCTTCACGAAGTGAGCCTCCGGCCATGCCCACAACACCTGAAATGTCGATGGACATGACGACCGTCGGTGACAGCGGTCTCCTCGACACGCTGCAGCACGAGGTGGCGGTGTTCGCCCGACGTGCCGAACAGACCCGGCTCGGCGGGGTGGGGCAGGTGCGCAACTCCATGGACCGCGCCGCGTACCTGCTGCTGAACCGGCTCGACAAGGAAGGCCCGATGGGCGTCAAGGCGCTCGCCGCGAGCATGGGGATCGACTCGTCGACGGTCACCCGTCAGGTCGCTCCGCTCGTCGACACCGGGCTCGTCAAGCGGACCTCGCACCCCGAGGACGGGCGGGCGGTGGTGCTCCAGCTCTCCCCGCGCGGGCTGTCCCGCCTCGAGGAAGTGCGCTCGTCGCGGCGTCAGTTGATGGCCGAGCTGACACACGACTGGGCGCCGGAGGAGCGCGAGGCGTTCTGCACGCTCCTCACGCGCTTCAACACCGCCCTCTCCGCACGCATGTCGGCCCACGACGTACCGGGGGCCGACGCGCCGTCCGCCTCCTGACGGCCGGCTCCCCGCGCACCGGCGCGGAGTTCTCGGCCCTGCGCGGCCCTTGACCAACGGGCCGCGCCTGGCCTCATATGAGACCGGGTCCCCGTCGTACACCGATGCGCATGCCGTACGGGGCCGGACCCGTTCTCTCAGGATCGCCCTCAGGCGGGAGGTGCGGTGCGGCAACGGCAGGCGGCCCAGGGGGCCCGCCGGGCCCGCGAGTTCGAGGCGTTCGTCGCGGGCGCGGCCGGGCGGCTGCTGCACGCCGCCACGCTCCTCACCGCGGAGGACCCGCACGACAACCCGCGTGCGCGGCGCCTGCTGACGCTGGCTCTGGGGCACACGTACGCGTGCTGGGACCGGCTGCGCGGCGAGGACCCGTACGACCGGGCCCGCCAGTACCTGGCCACCCGCTTCGCGCGGGGGGCGTGGCACCACTACGGCGGCCTCGTCCCGGCCCGCCGCGACCCCGCCGGCGCTCTGGCCCGGCTCGCTCCGCAGGAACGCCTGATCCTCGTCCTCAGGTTGTACGAGGGCGTCGCCGAGGAACAGGCGGCGGCGCTCCTGGGCATCCCCGTCGAACGCGTCCGCACCCTGTGCGACCGGGCCACGGCGACCATGCTGCATCCGCCCCGGGGCCCGGCGCCGTCGGTGGCCGGGCCGAGGGTGGCGCCGTCTTGAGGCGGCCCGGCGGCCGGAGGGGCGCGTGAACCGGCCCGAGCGGGAGGCCGCAGTACGGCGGATCATGGAGCGGTCCGTGCCGTCCGTGCCCCAGGAGCTGTACGGCGAGGTCGTGCGGCGCGGCGCCCGCATGCTGCGCCGCAGGAGGGCCGTCCGGCGCCTGCTGTGGCTGCTGCTCCTCGCCGCGACCGTCGCCTTCGTGGTGTGGGCGCTGACGGCCCAGCCGTGGGTGGAGCCGCCGTCGGACACGACTCCACCGCTCACGGACTGGTGACCTGGGCGGGGACTCGGGGCGAGCGGCCGGGGAGCGCCGCCGCCGGCCGCCAGGGGCCGGATGCCTAGCCGAGGGCCTGCTGCAGGTCCTCCAGGAGGTCGTCGGCGTTCTCGATGCCCACGGACAGGCGTACGAGGTCGGCGGGCACCTCCAGGGCCGAGCCGGCCGTGGACGCGTGCGTCATGCGTCCAGGGTGCTCGATGAGCGACTCGACGCCGCCCAGGGACTCGCCGAGGGTGAACACCTTGGCGCGGTTGCAGACCTCGACGGCCGCCTCCTCGCCGCCCGCGACCTGGAAGGAGATCATGCCGCCGAACGCCCGCATCTGCTTGGCGGCGACCTCGTGACCGGGGTGGTCGGGCAGACCCGGGTACAGGACGTTCGTCACGCGCGCGTGCCGGGTGAGCATGTCGGCCACCTTGGTGGCGTTCTCGCTGTGCCGGTCCATGCGCACCGACAGCGTCTTCGTGCCGCGCAGCACCAGCCACGAGTCGAAGGGCCCGGCGACCGCGCCCATCGCGTTCTGGTGGTAGGCCAGCTCCTCGCCCAGCTCCGGGTCGCCGACGATCAGGGCGCCGCCGACGACGTCCGAGTGGCCGCCCATGTACTTGGTCAGCGAGTGCACCACGATGTCCGCTCCGAGGGACAGCGGCTGCTGCAGGTACGGCGTGGCGAAGGTGTTGTCGACGACGAGCCGCGCGCCCGCGTCCCGGGCGATCTGGGCGACGGCGGCGATGTCGGTGATGCCGAGCAGCGGGTTGGAGGGGGTCTCGACCCACACCGCCTTGGTCTTCGGGGTGATGGCGGCCCGTACCGCGGACGGGTCGCTGGTGTCGGCGACCGACCACTCCACTCCCCACCGGGAGACGACCTTCGCGAACAGGCGGAACGTGCCGCCGTAGGCGTCGTTGGGGATGACCACGTGGTCGCCGGGGCTGAGCAGCGTACGCAACAGGCAGTCCTCGGCCGCCAGTCCGGACGCGAACGCGAGGCCGCGGCGGCCGCCCTCCAGGGCCGCGAGGTTCTCCTCCAGGGCCGTCCTGGTCGGGTTGGCGCTGCGGCTGTACTCGTAGCCGCCGCGCAGGCCGCCGACGCCGTCCTGCTTGTAGGTCGAGACCTGGTAGATCGGCGGGACGACCGCGCCGGTGAGGGGATCCGCGGTGTTGCCCGCGTGGATCGCGAGGGTCTCGAAGTGCTGACTGATGTGCCTGTCGCTCATGGACACCGAGCGTAGTGCGCTCGGGAGTTTTCCACAGGCGCCGACCGGGTTGGCCAATTGTCCGAGGCGTCTGGAACCCTTGAGGCATGGAAATTCTCTGGGTCCTGATGGCGCTGGTCATGCTTGGCTTCGTGCTGCTCCCCGTCATGCGGCGCAGGCGCGGCATGATCGAGCAGGTTTCGCCCGGCCACCCGGACGCCGCGGACCCGGCGAACTACGGCTTCGCCCTGCAGGAGGAGCTGGACGTCCGGATGCCCGGCCCCGACCAGGATCTGGTGGATGTCCTGGACCTGGTGCAGCGCACCCAGGACCACCGGGCGGCGGCTCAGCTCCTCGCCGGTACGGAGGCCGCGGACGAGCTGCGGTGGCAACGTGTCCAGGCCTTCGCGGGTGCCGCCTCGCTGGAGCTGCGGCAGCGGCCCGGCGGGGTGAGCGAGGCACCGGGCGGGCAGTGGCTGCGGGTGTGGCGGGCCGAGGCGCCGAAGGACGCGGGCGGCGCGGCGGTGCACGCGGAGTTCCTGGTCCAGCAGGCGTGGCGGACGTCGACGCCGGGCACGGACGAGTTCCGGATCATCATGGAGGAGGCGAGGGCGGCGGTCGGCGACGCGGCTCTGCTGGCCCCGGGCGACCCGGTCCCGTACATCGTCGAGCTGTCGGTGGCGCGCGGACTGGGGTACTCCCAGACGGAGTTCGAGCAGCTCTGGCTGAAGATCCTGGACCGCGCCCCGAACCACATGGGGGCGCATCTGGCCGCCCTGCACTACTGGTGCGAGAAGTGGCACGGCTCACGCGAGCAGGCCTACGGCTTCGCGGAGGCGGCGGCGGCGAGAGCTCCCCGCGGTTCCCTCCTGGCGGCCATGCCCCTCTTCGCGGTCTTCGAGCACCTGCCCGAGGTGAACCTGGTCAGCGGCTTCTACCAGAGCGAGACCGTGACGAAGGCGATGCACGGCGCGCTGTACGCGGTCCACTCGGCCCGCGCCGACGACCCGATGCTGGCGCACGTCCGCCACCTGCTGATCTTCTTCCTGGTCCGTGCCGAGCGCTGGGCGGAGGCGATGAGCCAGCTCGTCCACGTCGACGGCCATGTGGGCGCCCTCCCCTGGACACTGTCCCCCGACCCGGCCGCGGAGTTCGCGGTCTACCGCGCCCTGGCGGTCGCGGGCTACGAGGCGAACGGCGGCAGCCCGGCGACCCTGTCGAACTGACGACGTACGTGGCGTGAACCCGGCCCCCGGCGGGCCCGGTCTCACCTCCACAGGGGCGGGCGCGGCTCTCCTGCCTCGCCCCCACTCGGGCGTCTTGCCTCACTCCGGACCGGTCGGCCATACTCCGCCGTCACACCCGTGTTGGTCATGAGCACGCCCCGCGCTCCTCGTGACCACCCGGGCTGTTTCATGATCTTCCGATCTTCGGATCCGTCCTGTGGGGGGACCTCTGCCCGATGGGCACGACTCTGCGCGCGCTGCGTGCTCTTCTGCTGCTCGCCGGCTTCTATCTGCTCGGCGTCGTGCTGCTGGCCCTGCTCGCCGGCGGCGACTACCTGCTCCACCGGCACGCTCCCAGCAGCCTCGCGGTCAAGCTGACCATCGTCTCCGTGCTCCTGGCGATCCCGCTGGTGCGCGGCCTGTTCATGCTGCGCACACCGCGCGAGGAGGAAGCGGCGGGCCTGCCCGTCACGGAGACCGACGAGCCGGAACTCTGGCGCACCGTACGGGACCTGGCCGAACAGGTCGGCACCCGCGCCCCGTCCCGCATCGTCCTGACGGCCGACGTGAACGCCGCCGTGTCCGAGGACGCCCGGCTGCTCGGCCTGCTGCCCGGGCCGCGCCGCCTCTACCTCGGCGTACCCCTGATGCAGGGCCTGTCCGAGGCCCAGCTGCGGGCGGTCCTCGCCCATGAGCTGGGCCACTACTCGAACTCCGACACCCGCCTGTCCGCCCTCACCGTGCGCGGTCGCGCGCAGGTGCTGCGCACCATCACGCACTTCGAGCAGCGGGCCGACAGGTCGGCGGCGCGCGAGCAGGCCCGCCAGGAGAAGAAGAACGCCAAGGCCGAGGCCAAGGGCAAACAGGCCAAGGACGTCGACACCGGCCACGCGGGCGTCACGTACCGCACGATGGCGAAGATCTACGTCGGGTACGCCAGGCTGTACTTCCGCGCCACCCTCGCCGTCTCCCGCCGCCAGGAGTACGCCGCCGACGCCGCGGCCGCCCGCATCGCCGGCCGGGACGCCACCGCGTCGGCGCTGCGCGAGATCCCGGTCCTGGACGCCGCGTTCGGCTTCTACATGGGCAGCTACGCCACGCTGGGCGCGGACAAGGGTCTCCTGCCGCCGCACGGGCAGGTGTTCGGCGGCTTCGGCCGGATGCTGAGCGCCCGCCGGCTGGACCTGGCGGGGATGCGTACCGACCTGCCCAGCGAACCCTCGTCGCCGTACGACTCGCACCCACCCATCGCGGACCGGGTCCGCCGCATCGAGGAGCTGCCGGACGACGGCCGCGCGGACGAGGCCCGGGGCGCCGCCCTCGACCTGCTGTCCGCCCCCGGGCGGACGCTCGCGGCCCTGGAGGACGCGGTCCTGACGGACGAGGTGCGGCGCTTCGCGCGCACCCGGGACTGGCAGGAACTGCTCGACCGTTCGATGGCCGAGGCGCTCGCCTCCGGCGATACGCCGTTGCACGGGGCGCTGCGGCAGTACACCCAGGAACAGCCGACCCTGCCCGCGCTGCTCGACGTGATCGAGGACGGCCGGCTGTGGCAGCTGGCGAAGCGGCTGCCCATGTCGCCGGAGGCGGCCGCCGCCCAGGGCCGGGTCTTCCGCGAGTTCGTACGCCCCACCCTGCACACGTCGCTGGTCAGCATGGCCCTGGCAGAGCTCGACGCCCGCTCGCTGCTGCGCTGGGAGTTCTCCTGGGAGCGGTCGGCGGTCCCGGTCCTGCCGCCGGCCGCCGACGGCACCGAGACCGACCTCGACGCCGCGGTCGGCCAGGCGGTCGCCGACACCCCCGACACCGCCCCGCTGCGGGCACTGCTCACCCACCACGATCGAAGCACCGAGGTCTGACGTGATCGTTCTCTGGGTCGTCCTGGCCCTCATCGGACTCCCCCTGCTCGCTCTCGGCCTGTACTTCCTCAAGGCGATCGTCCAGGGCGCCGTCGAAGGCTGGCGCGGGGAGAGCGACGGCGACGAGGATGGGCAGTACGAACTGCCCGCCGCGGCCGCCGCCCTCGGTCTGCTGCCCCCCGAGCGGCAGGACACCAAGTCCGCGGCACCGCTGCCGGCCGCGCTCGTCGCGGCGCTCGACGCGGCCAAGGCCGGCGACTGGCAGCCGGCCGCGGCCCTGCTCGACGCGACGGCCGACGCGCGGGACTGGGAACACCGCTCCTTCCACAGCGGACGGCTCGCCTCCCTCGCCGCCGAGGACGACGCGTGGCTGCTGGCCTGGGAGGCCGCCCGCCCCGACGACCCCGGCGCCGCGCTGGTGCGGGCCCGCAGCACGGTGGCCCTGGCCGGGAAGATCCGGGGCGCGAAGCGGGCCAAGCACACCACCGCCGAGCAGTTCGAGGGCTTCCACCGCGTCATGGCCCGGTCCCGCGAGGAGCACGCCCGCGCGGCCGCCGTGGCCGTCGAGGGCGACCCCACCCCGTACATCGGCGAGATCCCGACCGCGCTGGGCCTCGGCTACCCGCACGCCGAGATGGACCGCCTGTGGAAGGAGCTCACGGACCGCGCCCCGCACCACTACGAGGCCCACTACTTCGCCCTGCAGTACTGGTGCGCCAAGTGGCGCGGCTCCGAGCCGCTGGCCCGCGAGTTCGCGGCGAGCGCCGCCGCGAAGGCCCCGTTGGGCAGCCTGATGACGGTGTTCCCCCTGATCGCGCACTTCGAGCACGACGATTCCGACTCGGCGGACGCCGACCGCACCCCGGGGATGCGGGCCCTGGTCGACGCGGCGCTCGCCGACGTGGCGGCGGCCGATCCGGCCCACCCCCGCCTGCCGGAGGTCCGCCACCTGCTGGCGTTCTACCTGTGCCTGCAGGACCGGGACGAGGCGGCCGTGGAACAGTTCCGCCAGGTCGACGGGTACGTCGATGCCCTCCCGTGGCGTTACCGAGGCGACCCGGCGGGCGAGTTCTGCCGCCTGCGCGATGCGAGCCTGGCGAACGCGGGCGGGGCAGCGTCGGGCTGACCCGGCTGCCGGTGTCCGGCCGGAATTCGGGGCGGCACGCAAACGTTGTTCCGGGTGCCGCCCCGCAAACCCATGCATGAAGGAGCCCGCGCCATGCTGTTCGGCCGTACGCCCGTCCTGCCCACCCCCGAGCAGGCGCTCCAGGGCCGCTCGGAGCCGACGTTCTCGGTCCCCGACCGCCACACCGTCCTCGGCACCCCGCTGCTCGGCCCCTACCCCGAGGGCTACGGCATCGCCGACTTCGGCCTGGGCTGCTTCTGGGGCGCCGAGCGCAAGTTCTGGCAGCTCCCGGCAGGCGTCTGGACCACCCTCGTCGGCTACCAGGGCGGCCACACCGAGCACCCGACCTACGAGGAGGTCTGCTCGGGCCTCACCGGCCACACGGAGGTGGTCCGCGTGGTCCACGACCCCGAGCTGATCTCCTACGAGCAGCTCCTGAAGACCTTCTGGGAGTCCCACAACCCCACCCAGGGCTTCCGCCAGGGCAACGACGTCGGCACCCAGTACCGCTCCGCGATCTACACCCACACCCCGGAGCAGGCCGCCGTCGCCGAGGCCTCCCGCGAGACGTACCAGAAGGTCCTGACGGGCTCGGGCCACGGCACGATCACCACGGAGATCCTCCCCGTCGAGGGCCGCACGTTCTACGTGGCGGAGGGATATCACCAGCAGTACCTGGACAAGAACCCGGCGGGGTACTGCGGGATCGGCGGGACCGGGGTGTCCTGCCCGATCGGCGTGGCGAAGGCCGAGGGCTGAGCACCGGGATCACCCCTGCTGCTCGCACTGCAACCGCTCGCGGCCTGTGGCGGGAACGACGGTTGTCGTTCCCGCTCCGCTTTGTCGGGCAGTTCCGCCCAAGGGGTCCTTTCACTATGAGCGTCTGATCAGGTCGCGTGGTCTGGTGCCGTGCATCGCAAGGCGCCGGAGCGGCCGCGATGGGGGTCCCCCCGCGCGAGGTTGTTCGAGCGTGGGGGAGGAGCCACGTGGGCGTTTCGGCAACGCGGCGAGGTGCGGTGCCAGGCCGCGCGACCCGGACGGGCATAGTGAAAGCCCCTTAAGTCGCGGCGGCCCCCTTCGCGTGCGAGCCTGAATGCATGATCAGGCAGCCACCAGGTGGCCTGCCCGAGGGGTGAGGGTACGGACGGATGACCGCCGGGTGGGGCTCTCGAGAAGGAGTTGCGCCACATGCTTCCTGTCTCCATGTCGCCTGTGCGAATCGACGCGTTTCTCGATCCGCGGCTGTCCAGATGGCTGTGGCTGGTGAAGTGGCTCCTCGCAGTCCCGCACTACATCGTGCTGTTCTTCCTGTGGATCGCGTTCGTCCTCGTCACCGTCGTCGCGTTCTTCGCCATCCTCTTCACCGCGCGATACCCCCGGTCCCTCTTCGACTTCAACGTCGGAGTACTGCGCTGGAACTGGCGGGTCAGCTACTACGCCCACACCGCGCTCGGCACCGACCGGTATCCGCCGTTCACCCTCGCGGACGTGGCCGACTATCCCGCGCACTTCGACGTCGCCTATCCCGAGCGCCTTTCCCGCGGCCTGGTGTTGGTGAAGTGGTGGCTGTTGGTGATCCCGCAGTACATCGTCGTCGGGATGTTCGTCGGCGGGTGGGGCTGGGGGGAAGGGGACGGCTGGCACGGCGGCGGTCTGATTCCCTTCCTCTCCCTGGTCGCCGTGATCGTTCTGGCGGTCACCGCCCGCTACCCGGTGCACCTCTTCGACTTCCTGATCGGCATGGCCCGCTGGGTCGCGCGGGTGACCGCCTATGCCGCCCTGATGACCGATGAGTACCCGCCGTTCCGTCTCGACATGGGCGGGCAGAGCAACCCCCCGGTCGGCATGGCCAAGGCCGACCGGTGACACCCGCACGGGCCTGACCTCGCCCCCTGTGCCGACGCGCGTTCCCGGGTGCCGGCACGCGTGCCCGCGGGGAATTCGTTGCCTCCCGTCGCCCGATGCGGGCTAATGGCACGCATGGCTGACATCCAGGGCTCGTACGACGATCTGTTCACGGCCGTGCCGAGTGCGCTGGCCACGTTGCTGGACGAGGGAGACGCGGGCGCCTCGGTGGCGGTCTTCGTGGACGGCGAGCCGGTGGTGGACGTCTGGGGCGGGTTCGCCGACGCGGACCGCACGGTCCCGTGGGAGCGGGACACGATCGTCAACGTCTGGTCCGTCACGAAGACGATGACGGCGCTGTGTGCCCTGGTCCTGGCCGACCGTGGCGAGCTCGATCCGGACGCACCGGTCGCCCGGTACTGGCCGGAGTTCGCCGCTGTGGGCAAGGAGAAGGTGCTGGTGCGGCACCTGCTCGCACACACCGCGGGCCTGCCCGACTGGGAGGGACCCGTCGACGAGCTCTACGACTGGCCGTCCGCCACGGCGCGGCTGGCCCGGCAGGCGCCTCGGTGGGCGCCGGGCAGCGCGGCCGGGTACCACTCGCTCACCCAGGGATTCCTGGTGGGTGAGGTCGTACGCCGGATCACCGGCCGGATGGTCGGCGAGTACTTCGCCGAGGAGGTGGCCGGTCCGCTGGGCGCGGACTTCCACATCGGGCTGTCCGCCGAGCACGACCACCGCGTGGCGCTCACGGTCCCGCCTCCTTCCCGTGGCGAGGACTACACCGCGAGCACGTCCGTCGGCAACGCGGGCCCTGCCGCGGGGACCGGCATCCGGGTACGCGACGGCAACGGCGTGGCCTGGCGCCGTGCGCAGATCCCCGCGGCGAGCGGGTTCGGCAATGCCCGTTCGGTCGCCCTCGTGCAGTCGGCGATGGCCTGCCGAGGAGCGGTGCGGGGCGTGCGGTTGCTGTCGCCGGCGGGTTGTGAGCGGGCGTGGGTGGAGCAGTTCAGCGGTGACGACCGGATCCTGGGCAGGCCGGTGCGCTACGGCCTGGGCTACGGGCTGTTCGGCAGCACCTACGGGTGGGGCGGCTGGGGCGGCTCCGTGGTGATGGTCGAACCCGACGCGCGCATGGCGGTCGCGTACGTGACGAATCAGATGCGCGAACCCGCCGAGGACCAGCGGGGGTTGGAGATCGTCATGTCCGCCTACGACGGCCTTCAGGGTCTGCGGTCCTGATCCGGCCGATCACGGCCGCGTCCCTCGACTCCCGCTGCCGTACGGCCGCGTGAGGATCTCCAGGTTGTGCCCGTTCGGATCGTCGAAGTAGACGCCCCGGCCCCCGTCGTTGTGGTTGATCTCCCCTGCCTGGCTGTGGAACGGGTCCGCCCAGTAGGTCAGACCGGCGTCCCGGACGCGGGTGAAGATCGTGTCGAAGTCGTCCTCGGAGACGAGGAAGGCGTAGTGCTGGGGCGTGATCGGGCCGGGGGTGTCGATGTAGTCGAGGGTCACGCCGTTGGGGATCTCGACGGGGACGAAGGGGCCGTACGGCGGGGCCACCTTCAGTCCGAGGATGTCGGCGAGGAACCGGGCCGAGGTGTTCTTGTCGTGTACGGCGACGATGGTGTGGTTCAGCTGGACGGTCATCGTGCGGGCCTCCTCGCGCCGAGTTCGGGGCTCCTTCGTATCGACCATACTCCGCGAGCGGTTAAGGTAAGCCTTGCCTTAGCAAGCCGGTTTATCGCTGAACGAGTGCAACGGTGCCAGGACACCGGTGAACCAGTACATCGTCGGAGTAGTCGTGCGTGCACCAGCAGTGAAAGCCGTCCTGGCCGCGACCGTTGTCGGAGGGCTGCTCGCCGGCTGCTCGTCGTCGGACGGCGGTGACGGGAGCGCGGAGAAGGCGGACGGGGCGCGCAATCCGGTGATGGGCGCCTCGGCAGGAGCCTCCAAGGGGCCGTCCGCCGCGCCGAGCGCCCTCGCCGACGGCATGGGTGCCGACACGGACACCGACGGGACGTTCCCGCGGACCGTCACCCACTTCCAGGGCAAGACGGCCATCGAGGCCGAGCCGAAGAAGATCGCCGTCCTCAGCACCGGTCAGCTCGACGACCTGCTGTCCCTGGGGACCGTGCCCACGGCCACCACCCGTGCCGACAACGCCGGGCTGGTACCCGACTACCTCGCCGACGCCTTCCCGAAGGACAAGGCGCGGCTCGCCGGCATGACCGACGCGGGCACCCGGCAGGCGCCCAATCTGGAGTCCCTCGCCGCCGCCGAGCCGGACCTGATCCTCGCGAACGACTCGCTCGGCGAGCTCTACCCCAAGCTGTCGAAGATCGCGCCCACCGTGATCACCGCCGGCAACGGCATCAACTGGAAGCGCGACCTGCTCCTCGTCGGCGAGGCCGTCGGCAAGGGCGAGGCGGCCCGGAAGATGCTGGACGACATCACCGCCGACGCTGCCGGGAAGGGCGCGGACCTCGGCGACCCCACCGTCTCCATGGTGCGGTTCACGCCCGACCGCACCCGCATGTTCGGCGTCTCCTCCTTCACCGGGTCCATCGCCGTCGACATGGGGCTGTCGCGGCCCGAGTCGCAGCGGTTCACCGCCATTTCCGAGGACATCGGCCCGGAGAGCGTCGACACCGCCGACGGCGACTGGATCTTCTACTCCGTCCAGGGCGACGCCGGCGAGACCGACGCGGCGAGTGTCGTCGCCGGACCGTTGTGGAAGTCGATGAAGGCCGTCGAGGCGGGGCAGGCCGTGAAGGTCGACGACGACCCCTGGTACCTCAACGCCGGTCCGACCGCCGCGCGTCTGGTGATACGACAGCTCGCCGAGCACATCGGCACGTGAGCCCCAGACACCTCGCCTGGCCGGTGGCCGTCCTCGCGGTGGCCGCGGTCGGCATGCTCAGCCTCGCCGTCGGCACCCGCGCGGTTCCGCTGTCGGCGGTGTTCGACGCCCTGTTGCACGGCGGGGGTTCACCGAACGCCCTGGTCGTACGGTCGCTTCGGGTGCCGCGCACCGAGGTCGGGCTGACCGCGGGTGCCGCGCTCGGCGTCGCCGGCGCCGCGCTCCAGGCCGTCACCCGCAATCCGCTCGCCGATCCCGGCATCCTCGGGCTGAGCCAGGGGGCCGCGGCCGGCGTCGTCCTCGCGATCGGGTTCGGTCTGGCGAACGGCTTCGGCGGGTACGTCCGGTACGCCTTCGCCGGTGCCGTCGTCGCCGCGTGTCTGGTGTACGCCATCGCCGCCCGCGGACGGGAGGGGGCGTCGCCGGTGAAGCTGGCGCTGGCGGGCACGGCGTTGTCCGCGATGACCGCCGGTGCGACGACCGTCGTCCTCACCTCCAGCTCCGCCACGCTCGACCAGTTCCGGTTCTGGCAGGTGGGCGCGTTGAGCGGGCGGGACGCGGACACGGTCGTCCGCATGCTGCCGTTCCTGGCGGTGGGCGCGGTGCTGGTGCTCGCCTGTGCGCGAGGACTGGACGCGCTGGCCCTGGGCGAGGAGACGGCACGGGCGCTGGGGCATCGGGTGCAGCTGGTGCGGGGTGCGGCGGCGCTCGGGGCGACCTTGCTGACGGCCGCCGCGGTGGCCGCGGCCGGTCCGATCGCCTTCGTCGGGCTGGCCGTGCCGCACCTGGCCCGGCGGCTGGTCTCCGGAGGCCATCGCGCCGTGCTGCCGCTCTCCGCCCTGCTGGGCGCGGCGCTGCTGGTGGGCGCGGATGTGGCGGGGCGGGTGGTACGGGCTCCCGCGGAGGTGCCGGCCGGGGTGATGACCGCGTTGGTGGGGGTGCCGGTGCTGGTGGTGCTGGTACGGCGCAAGGGCGTGGCTGCATGAGCCGCCGAGTCGCGGACAGTCGGGCCGCCGGGGCGATGGGGAGGGTGGGCGCGGAGGGCACCCCGTCAGCGCCGGGCAGCGCGTCCGAGTCCTCAACACCGACGCCGGGTGCCCTCGCGTCCGGCATCACCGTCCTTCGCCCCGGCCGCCGCGTCTCACTGCTCCTCCACCGCCGCTCCGCCGTGGCCGCCGTGACCCTGCTCCTCCTCCTCGCGACCGTCATGCTCGCGTCGGCCTGCCTGGGCCAGACGTACGTCTCCCCCGCCGAGGTCTGGCACACCCTGCGCACCGGCTCCGGACCGTACGACCTGGTCGTCGGGGAGTTGCGGGTGCCGCGGATCGTGCTGGGAGCGCTCGTGGGGGCCGCTCTCGGACTCGCGGGGGCGCTGGTGCAGACCGTCACGCGCAATGCGCTCGCCAGTCCGGACGTGATCGGTGTGGGGCACGGGGCCGCCGCCGCGACCGTCCTCGCCCTGGCGACGGGAGCCGTCCGCTCACCCGGCGCGATGCCCGCCGTCTCCGTGGCCGGAGGACTTGCCGCAGCCGCCCTGGTCTACCTCCTCGCCTGGCGGCGCGGTATGCAGCCGAGCCGCTTCGTGCTGACCGGCGTGGGGATCGGGGTCGCGTTGTCCGCGATCGTCCAGCTGTATCTCACCGACAGCGAGCTGGAGGCCGCCGAGCAGGTCAAGCTGTGGCTGACCGGCAGTCTGAACGGGCGGGGCCGGGAGCAGGCGGGGCCGCTGGCCGTCGTCCTCCTGCTGTGTCTGCCCGCGCTGGTGTGGGCGGGCCGGGCCGTACGGCCGCTCGGGCTCGACCCGGACACGGCGGCCGCGCTCGGCGTCCGGGTGGACCGGGCCCGCCTCGGCCTCACCGTTGTGGGGGTCGTCCTCGCCGCCACGGCGACCGGTGCCGCGGGACCGATCGGGTTCGTCGCGCTGACGGCACCCCAACTGGCCCGCCGGATCACCCGGACGCCTCACCTTCCGCTGTGGTGCTCGGCGTTGACCGGCGCGTTCGTGCTCGTCGCGGCCGACCTGGCGGCCCGCACCCTGCTGCCCCCGCTGGAGATCCCGGTCGGCGCGCTCACGTCGCTGGTCGGGGGGCCGTATCTGCTGTGGCTGCTGGGCCGACGTACGGCGACACGCTGACGGGCCCCGGCGCTCATCCGCCGGGGCCCGTCAGCCGGTGCTCAGATCGTCGCGGTGTCGATCACGAACCGGTACCGCACGTCGCTGGCCTGCACGCGCTCGTACGCCTCGTTGATCTCGGAGGCGCCGATCAGCTCGATCTCCGCGCCGATGCCGTGCTCGGCGCAGAAGTCCAGCATTTCCTGGGTCTCCGCGATGCCGCCGATCATCGAACCGGCGAGGGTCTTGTTGCCGCCGATGAGGGAGAACAGGTTCAGGGCGACGGGCTCCTCGGGGGCGCCCACGTTCACCAGGGCGCCGCCCGTCTTCAGCAGGCCGAGGTAGGCGCCGAAGTCCAGCGGGGCCGACACCGTGGAGACGATGAGGTCGAAGGAGCCGGCCAGTTCCTCGAACGTCTTCGGGTCGCTGGTCGCGTGGTAGTGGTCGGCGCCCAGCTTCAGGCCGTCGTCCTTCTTGCGCAGGGACTGCGAGAGGACCGTGACCTCGGCGCCGAGCGCGTGCGCGATCTTGACGCCCATGTGACCGAGACCGCCCAGGCCGATGACGGCGACCTTCTTGCCGGGGCCCGCGCCCCACTGCTTGAGCGGCGAGTACGTGGTGATGCCGGCGCACAGCAGCGGCGCGGCGACGTCCAGGGCCAGGCCGTCGGGGATGCGGACGGTGAAGTTCTCGTCGACGACGACGTGGGTGGAGTAGCCGCCGTAGGTGGGTTCGCCGTCCTTGCCGACGGCGTTGTACGTGCCGACCGAGCCGCCGGTGCAGTGCTGCTCCAGGCCGGCCTTGCAGTTGTCGCACTCGCGGCAGGAGTCGACCAGGCAGCCGACGCCCACCCGGTCGCCGACCTTGAACTTGGTGACGCCGGGGCCGACCTCGGAGACGACGCCCGCGATCTCGTGGCCCGGAACCATCGGGAAGATCGCCTCGCCCCAGCCCTCGCGGACCTGGTGGATGTCGGAGTGGCAGATGCCGGCGAACTTGATGTCGATCAGCACGTCGAACTCGCGGACCGCGCGACGCTCGATGGTGGTGCGCTCCAGGGGAGCCTTGCCGGCGGGGGCGGCGTACGCAGCAACAGTGGTCATGCGGAGGGTTCTCCTAGCAAAGGGTTTTCCGCGCCCGGCTGCCTTCCGGCCGGGCACGCCCTCCAGCGTGCCTCACCGGACCGCTTTCACCCAGGCCACGGCTCTGCCTACGTTCGCTGGTCCTACCACTGGCGGGGTCAGGCTGGTGTGCGTACGACCGTGAATACTGGACGGATGGACGAACAGCCCGGACCCGTACAGGACCCCACCGCGGAGAGCGGCGGTTCGCTGGACCAGCGAGCCGAGCTCAGCGAGTTCCTGCGCACCCGGCGGGCCCGGCTGAAGCCGGAGGACGTGGGGCTGCCGGACTTCGGGCGGCACCGCAGGGTGCCGGGACTGCGCCGGGAGGAGCTGGCGCAGCTGGCCGGGGTGTCGGTGGCGTACTACACGCGCCTGGAGCAGGGAAACGGGCGGAACGTGTCGGCGGAGGTCCTGGACGCCATCGCCCGCGCGCTCAGGCTGACCGACGCCGAGCGCGCCCACCTCACGCACCTGGCGAAGCCCAAGCAGCACAAGAAGAAGCAGTCCGCCCGCACCCAGCAGGTGCGGGGCGCGCTGCGGCAGCTGCTGGACACGATGGACGGCATTCCCGGGTACATCGTGGGCCGGCGTTCCGACATCCTCGTCTGGAACCGGATGGCCGCGGCGGTCTTCGGGGACTGGGCGCAGCTGCAGCAGCAGGAGCGGAACTGGGCGCGGATGGTGTTCCTCAAGCCGGACTACCGCGAGCTGTTCGTCGAGTGGGAGCAGAAGGCCACCGACATCGTCAGCTATCTGCGGATGGACGCGGGCTGTCACCCGGACGACCCGCTGCTGTCCGCGCTGGTGGGCGAGCTCTCCGTGAAGAGCGAGGAGTTCAGGCGGCTGTGGGCCACCCACGACGTCAAGGAGAAGAGCCACGGCGTCAAGCGGATGCACCACCCGCTCGTCGGCCGTCTCGAACTCTCCTTCGAGACGTTCAAGCTGGTCGACGACCCGGAGCAGTCCCTGATCACCTACCACGCGGAACCGGGCTCCCCGTCGGCCGAGGCCCTGCGCCTGCTGGCGAGCTGGGGCACGGACGCCACGCGGGCGGGTGCGCAGTCGTCGACGCCCCCGCTCTGACACGGCGGTTCAGCAGCCGTCGGCGTCGGTACGACGACTCAGTCCCGTACGCCCAGATCCTCCCGCATGACCCGGCGCATCGCGCTCAGCCGGGGTTCGGCCGCCTTCAGGTCCAGTAGCGCCTGCTGGGCGCTCTCGCCTTCCCGGGCCCGGCCCCGGTCGAGGCGCTTGGCGACGGCGTCGATGCCCGCGAGCACCTCGTTGAGGGACCGCGAGGACTCCAGGATCCGCTCCGGCACCACCATCTGTGCCTCGGCGTACCGGTCGCGGTAGTCGCGGCGGGCCTCCTCCAGCTGCTCGCGCTCCTGGTCGCCGTAGACGTCGTCGCGCAGCCGGTGCAGGGCGTCCTTCAGCAGCGTGTGGAACTGCCGGGAGGCCCGGTTCATGGCGGTGTAGGCATCCCGCCGCTCCTCGAACGCCCGGCGCTTGTCCTCCAGTGTGATCTCCTCGGCACGCTGCCGTCGGGTGAGCCGGTGGCTGAGGACGGGCGCGAAGAGCGTGCCGAGAACACCGACGACGGCGGTGATCGTGGTGGCGAGGGCGTCGGTCATGACGGGATGTTAGTCAACGGCCGACGCCTGCTCCCCGTCAGCCCTGGTACGGCGGCGCCGCCCCCCACGTCCACCGCGGTACCGGTTGCTCCGCCGGTGGCTTCGCGTCGGGGCCGGAGAAGTACACGGCCAGCCGGGTGCCCCACTCCACGTAGGCGAGGAACGCCGAGCGGAACGCGGCGTCCGTCGGCAGGTCCGCCTCGTCCGCCGCGTCCTGGATCAGGTTCACCCAGCGGCGGCGCTGCGGCTCGGTGATGCCCCGGCCCATGTGCTTGGCGACCATGTGCCCGTGCCCGCCCTGGCTCTCGGAGTAGGCGGGCGGGCCGCCGAACACCTCGGCGAGCCAGAGGGCGACATGCTCGGCGTGCTCGGGGTCGAGGCCCGCGAAGAGCGGGGCCAGCAGCTCGTCCCGCATCACCTTCTCGTAGAACACCGACGTCAGCCGCCCGAAGGCCTCCGCACCGCCCGCCCACTCGTACAGCGTGGGGACGGCGGAGCCCGTGCCGCGGACGGTGGTCGGCTTGTAGTGGCGCATCTCCTGGATGCTCGGGATGTACGGCTGGATCTCGGCGAGGAAGTCGGGGAACAGCTCCGACTCGCGGAAGCCTTCCAGGTGGTCCTCGCTCGAGGTCCAGGTGATGCGCAGGATGTAGTGCTCGAAGTCGTCCTCGCAGCGGGCCAGTTCGTAGTCGACGCACTGCGGCGCCGCGGCCAGCAGGGCACCGGCCTTGGTGTAGGCGGACAGGAACTCCGCCGACTGCTCCTCGGGGATGCGGTACCGGATGTACTCGACAGTCTGTGCGGTCATGCGACCACAGAAACACGAGAGGCCTGCCGGAGGCTGTACCTCCGGCAGGCCTTTCGCTCAGCGCTCAATGAGCCGGCGTTCTACTTCCCGTAGTACGCGTTGTAGATCGAGATCGTCGACTTGTTGCCCTTCTTGTCGGCGATCTTGGCGTGGAAGGAGATGGCCTTGCCCTTCGCCGGGTTCTTCGCGGTGATCTTGCCGTTCTTCACGGTGACCTTCTTCCAGGTCTGGCCGTAGTCGTACGACACGTACACCGCGAGCGACTTCAGGTTGGAGCCCTTGGCCGCGCCCTCGACGGTGACCGGGATCGACACCGTCTTGCCCGCCTCGACCTTGCTGTCGAGGCCCGTCTTGGCGTTGAAGCGGACCATGGAGGCCGGCAGCTTGGCCATGTCGCCGGTCGGCTTCTTCGAGCGGAAGGTCCAGCTCGCGTCGATCCGCGTGGAGGCGGCCGCGACCTTGACGCTCCGCTTGACCGAGGTGGTCAGCTTGTACTCGGCGTCACCGGCCGGGACCTTGAACACCGTCTCGCCGAACAGCGGGTCGGCGCTGGTGCCGATCTTGGTGCCGTTGCGGTACAGCGAGGTGGCGACCGAGGTGAAGTCGGACGATCCGGCGTGCCCGGCCCCGTCGGCGAACAGCGGCAGCAGGCCGTAGATGCCGTTGCCCTCGCGGAAGAGCCCGTAGTCCGCGTTCAGGTGCGGGCCGAAGACCGCGGTGTTGAAGGTCTTCGTGTACTTCTTGCCCGCCTTGAAGGTCTGCGGGTCGCCCAGCGTGTAGTACGCGTCGAGGATCGGGTAGCCGTCCGCGTCCTTGCCGGCGTACTGCTCGAAGTCGAAGGTCCACTGGATCTTGTCGGCCGTCGAGAGGTACAGCGTGCGGGCGCCCGGCAGCTTCTGCTCCACCGGGAGACCGATGACCACGTCCTCGGGGAAGAGACCCCAGGTGACGAGTCCGCCGGACTTGCCGGAGGCGGCCGCACCGAGGTTGTTCTTCACCGTGGCGAGTTCACTCGCCTTGAAGTGCCGGACCTTGTCGCCCTGGATCTTCTTGACCTTGGCGGTGGTGGCCACGTCGTACTCGGCGCTCGCGCCCTTGGTCCACTGGCCGTTCCAGGTCTGGGTGAGACCGGTGGCGGCCTCCGGACCCAGGTGGGCCATCCGCAGGTCGGCGAACTTCTGGAGGCCGACGCCGATGCCGATGCCCGCCGGCTCGTAGAAGTAGTTGCTCATCGCGCCGGTCTGCTTGGCCTGCGCGTCGGGCACCGTGATGTCGGCCGACTTGGTCTTGCGGGCGTCGACGGTCACCGAGGTGTCCTTGGTGACGTTCAGCTTCGGCTGGACCAGCCAGTCGAGGCCGCCCTCCAGGTTCACGAAGTCCTTCGCGATCCAGGCGTCCAGCAGGTACGTGCCCTTGGGCACCCGCATGGTCGTGGTGCCGGAGGCGGCCACCGGAACCTGGTAGCCACGGCCGTTGCCGAGGCCCGAGTAGCCGAGGAGTAGCGTGTTGTAGCCGTCGGACGGCTGACCGTCCCGGCCGAGGTGCTTGACGGTGACGTCGTACGACTCCACCTCACGGTTGACGGCAGCGGCCGTACGGACGCTCTGGCCACCGCCCGTCGCCGTCACGTACGCGGAGTACGCGCCGTCGAGCGTGCCGCCCAGCTTGGTGTTGACGGTGACGTCCACGGACGCCGTGCCGCCGTTCGCCGGGACGGTCACCTTGGTCGCGCCCAGCTTGAAGAAGCCGGCCGGAGCCGCCGCGCCCTTGGGGTTGGTGGCGGTCGCGGAGAGGGTGAGCGTGACGTCCTTCGTACCGAGGTTGCGGTACGTCAGCTTCTTCGTTTCCGGCGTGTCGTCGGTGTGCGGCCACTGCTGCGTGCCGAAGCTCACCGACCCCGGTTCGGCGATCACGGTCTGCTTGATGGCCTTGTCGACCTGGATACGGCCCGACCCCTGCTGGAACGGGGTGTACTTGCCGCCCTTGGTGGAGGCGGTCAGCGCGCCCTTCAGCTCGGCGTACTTCCAGTCCGGGTGCTGCTGCTTGAGGATCGCGGCGGCACCCGCGACGTGCGGGGTCGCCATCGACGTACCCGAGATGCTCATGTAGCCGGCGGGCTTCTCGCCGACCTCCTTGGCGATGTCGTTGCCGACACCCGAAGCGGCCGTGATGTCCACGCCCGGCGCGGTGACGTCCGGCTTGATCGCGCCGTCGCCGAGCCGCGGGCCCGTGCTGGAGAAGGCCGCGAGAACGTCCTTGTCGTCGACGGCGCCGACGGTGAGCGCGGCTTCCGCGCTGCCCGGCGAACCGACCGACTCCGGGCCGGAGTTGCCGGCCGCGATCGCGAAGAGGATGCCCTTCTCGGCGGACATCTTGTTGACCGCCGCCTCCAGCGGGTCCTCCTCCGGCGTGTCCATGCCGCCGAGGCTGAGGTTGACGACCTGGGCGCCCTGCTCGGCCGCCCACTCCATGCCGGCGAGGATGCCGGAGTCGTCGCCGGAGCCGGTGTCGTCGAGGACCTTGCCGCTGATGATGTCGGCGCCGGGCGCCACGCCCTTGTACTTGCCGCCGGACTTGGCGCCGGTGCCCGCCGCGATGGACGCGACGTGCGTGCCGTGGCCGACCTTGTCGGTGGTGTCGGCGGCCGGAGTGAAGTTCTTCGCCGCGACGACCTGGTCCTTGAGGTCCGGGTGGGTCGCGTCGACGCCCGTGTCCAGGACGGCGATCTTGACGCCCTTGCCGTCGTAGCCGGCCGACCACGCCTTCGGAGCGCCGATCTGCGGCACGGACTTGTCGAGGCTGGCCTTGCGGACGCCGTCGAGCCAGACGTGCGCGATGCCGGAGGCGGTCTTGTCGCCGTTGGTGACCGCGTCCCAGAGGTCCGGCGCGTCCTCGTGCGGGGTCTGCACGGCGTCGGCGTTCAGGGACCTGAGGGTCTGGCGCAGGGTGCCCGCGTCGCGGACGTCGCTCTTGGTGGCGGTCGCGGCTCCCTTGTAGCCGACGATGACCTTCAGGCCGTTCTTCTGGGAGGTGCGGGTCGCCGACTTGTTGAGCTCGGTGATGTCGAAGAGCCGCTGGTCGAGTTTGCCGGTGGCGACCAGCCGGGCCGCGTCGGCCGGAATCACGAGGGTGTGTCCGTCGGCCTTGCGGATCTGGACGGGTATGTGTTCCCGCCCCTTCGCCCGCTCCAGGCCCACGACACGGCCCTTGGTGTCGACGGAGACGCGGTCACCCGTGATCAGGGTGATGCGGTGGTGGGACGTGAGCTGGGCGGCGCCGGTCGCGCGCTGCTCGGGCTCGGCCGACGCCGGGCTGGTCATGCCCGCCGCCAGGGCCACTGCCGCGGCCGTGGCTATCGTGGCCGCGCATGCTCTTTTCACTTGTCTGCGCAAGTTTCCCCCTAGCGGAAGTACCGGGTGAATTCCCCGTTCACCCGGCCGGGGGTGGTCTCGCACGCATACCCGTGCACCCCCCGGAACTCGCAGTATGCCGGGGGGTGATCAGGCACCTCAATAGACAGACACCTCACAGGAAGGCTCTGTTACACGATCGTCGGGTAAGCGAATGTCTCCGGCCATTTCCGAATTTCGCCGCCACGAGTTCGCCGCCACGAGTTCGCCGCCTCGAGTTCGCCGCCTCGAGTTCGCCGTTACGAAAGGGCGTTCTCCTTCACCGTGATCTTCCCCTTGCGGATCGTGGCGACGCGCGGGGCCTTCTTCGCGAGCGAGGAGTCGTGGGTGACCATGATGAAAGTCAGCCCGAGCTCCTTCCACATGGTTTCGAGTACGTCCATGATCTCGTCGCGCATCGACTCGTCGAGGTTTCCGGTGGGTTCGTCGGCCAGCAGCACCTTCGGCTGCTTGACCAGCGCGCGGGCGATGGCGACGCGCTGCTGCTGGCCGCCGGACATCTCACCCGGCAGATGCCCGAGCCGCTCGCCGAGCCCGACCGACCTCAGCGCCTCGGCGGCCCGTTCGCGCCGCTCCCTCCCCTTCACGCCGAGCGGGACGAGCGCGGTCTCGACGTTCTCCTGCGCGGTGAGCGTCGGGATCAGGTTGAAGCTCTGGAAGACGAAGCCGATGTTCTCGCTGCGCACCTTGGTGAGCCGGGCCTCGGACAGCTTGGCCATGTCGGTGCCGTCGAGCACGACTTCACCGGACGTCGGCCGGTCGAGGCCGCCGAGCATCTGAAGCAGCGTGGACTTGCCGCCGCCGGTGGGGCCTTGAATGACCAGCCGGTCACCGTCGGCGATGGTGAGATCCACACCGTCGAGCGCGTCGACGGTTTCCTTGCCTCGGCTGTAACGCTTGGTGACGCCTTTGAGTTCGTACATGGGGACAACTCCTGAGATGGGTGAGAGGTTTGGTGATTCCGCGCAGGCTGCGGGCAGTCGTGCCGCCGGGGCGATGGGGGTCCCCCCGCTCGAGCGAAGTCGAGAGTGGGGGAGGGTGGGCGCAGCGGCACCCCGCCCGCGCGGGCAAGCGCACCCGCCCCTCAGCCCCAGCCGACGTCAGCTACTCAACGCGCCGCAGCGCATCGGCCGGCCGCAGCCGCGATGCCCGCCAGCCACCGAACGCCCCCGCGATCAGCCCACCCGCCACCGCGAGCCCCACCGCGACCCCGATGGTCGTCAGACTGACCGGCGCGGTGAGCGCGACGTCGAGGGTCCTGGCCGCGGCCTGCCGGCCACCACCGAAGCCCCCGCCACCCCTGGGCCCGCCACCCGAACCGCCGCCCAACTGCGCCTGCAGCGTGGGGCTGACGGCCGTCACGACATACGCGCCCGCCAGCCCCAGCGCGATGCCCAGCGCTCCGCCGACCAGGCCGTTGACCATCGCCTCGCCGACGACCTGCCGGGTCACCCGCCCCGACTTCCAGCCCAGGGCTTTCAGCGTGCCGAACTCACGCACCCGCCGCGAGACGGCCGAGGAGGTCAGCAGACCGGCGACCAGGAACGCGGCGGCGAGCACCGCGATCGACAGCCACTTGCCGACGCTGGTGGCGAGGGAGGAGGCCGTGGAGAGAGAGCCGGACACCGTGTCCGCGAGGTCCGCGGAGGTCGTGACCGTCGTACCCGAGACGTTCTTCTGGATGGCCGACTTGACGCTGTCGATCTTCTGGGAGTCGGTCGCCCGGACGTAGATCGTGGTGACCTTGTCCTTCGAGTCGCTGAGCGTCTGAGCCTGCGTCAGCGGGATGTAGACGTTGGCCGCCGCGTCCCCGCTGTCGGCCGTGGCGACGCCGATCACCTTGTACGCGACGCCCTTGATGGTGACGGTGCTGCCGGCCTTGAGCTTCTTCTCCTTGGCGTACGCCGAGTCGACGACGGCCACCTTGGCGTCGGTCTCCGACGATGTGAACGTACGGCCGCTGGTGATCTTCGAGGAGGTCAGCGGGCCGAGGGCCGGCTCGGTGACGTCTGTGCCGTAGACGGAGTAGCTGTTGACGTCGAAGTCGGCGCCACCGCCCTGCACTTCGCCCTGCGGCTGACCCGTGCCGCCGCCCTGGCCGCCGGGGGCGCCCTGCCGACTGCCGCCCTCGCCGTTCTGCTGGACCTGGCCGCGGGTGAACTCGCCGCTGACCTTGACGACTTGGAGGCTGAGGCCGCCCACCGCGCCGGAGACGCCGGTCTGCTCGCCGACCTTGGTGACGGTCGCGGTGGAGAGGGTCTCGAAGCCCTGCACCAGGACGCGGTCGGTGCTCTGCTCCGCGCCGGAGTCGTCGTCCTGGGCGTCGAACCGGAAGCGCGGCCGGTCGGAGGCGCTCGCCTGCGGCTGGGCCGCCTTGGTGACGGTCATGTCGGTACCGAGGCCGTAGAGGGACTGAAGGACCTTGTCCTGGGCCCTGCCCATGCCGGAGGACACGGAGGTGACCACGATGACGAGCGCGATACCCAGCGCGAGCCCGGATGCGACGACGAGGGCCGCTTTTCTGCGGCGGCGCAGCTCGCGCCTCAGGTAGGTGAAGAACATGGCCGCACGGTAGGTACGGCACGTGATGAAGGGATAAGGCACATATAAAAGGAGGATGAGAAGGCAGTGCCTGGCCCCGGAAACACCGATGCCGCCCCGGGGGGCGGCATCGGAAAGCGGTGAACTCCGGGTCGGTCAGGCCTCCGAACCGGCCTTCCAGTCGGCCCAGCTCATGTTCCAGCCGTTCAGACCGTTGTCCGGCGAGACCGTCTTGTCGCCGGTGTTCTGAACGACCACGACGTCACCGATGATCGAGTTGTTGTAGAACCACGCGCCCGGCGTGTTCGGGTCGTCGGCGCCCTTCGTGTCCGACAGGCCCACACAGCCGTGGCTGGTGTTCACACTGCCGAAGATGGACTTGGCGCCCCAGTAGTTGCCGTGCACGAAGGTGCCGGACGTGGTCAGACGCATGGCGTGCGGCACGTCCTTGATGTCGTACTCGCCCTTGCCGTCGTCGTCGGTGAAGCCGACCGTCGCGCCGTTCATCCGGGTCTCCTTGAACTTCTCGGAGATCACCATCTGGCCCTCGTACGTCTTGTTGTCGGGCGCACCGGCGGAGATCGGGATGGTCTTGACGGTCTTGCCGTCCTGCGTGATCTTCATCTGCTTGGTCTTGGCGTCGACGTACGTGACCTGGTTGCGGCCGATCTTGAAGGTGACCGTCTTCTGCTGGACGCCGTAGACACCGGAGGCACCCTCGACACCGTCGAGCGCGAGCTTCAGCGTGACAGTGGAGTTCTCCTGCCAGTAGTCGTCGGGCCGGCAGTCCATGCGGTTGGCGTTGAACCAGTGGCAGACGACTTCCTGGCCGCTGGTCGAGGAGACGGTGATGCCCTTCTGGACGGCCGCCTTGTTGGTGATCGCCTTGTCGAAGTTGATCGACACGGGCATCCCGACGCCGACGGTGGTGCCGTCGTCCGGCGTGAAGGTGCCGATGAAGCTGTTGGTCGGGGAGACCGTGGTGAACGAGGCGTTCTCGTGGGCGACGCGCCCGTCGGCGTCCTTCGCCTCCGCCGTCAGCTTGTAGGTGGTGGACCGCTCCAGCTGGACGCTGGGCTTCCAGCTGGTCTTGTCGGCGGATATCTCGCCACTGACCGCGGTGCCGTCCGCGGTCGTCATCGCCACGTCGGTGAGCGTCCCCTTGCTCACGGTGACGGCGGCGGAGTTGTTGATGGAGGCGTTGTCCGAACCGTCCTTGGGCGTGATCTTGATCTGGGCCTCGGAGGTCTTCTCGGCCGCGGCCTCGTCGACCTTGGCCTGTGAGGTGTCCTTGCCGCCGTCGCTCCCGGAGGCGTCGTCGCCTCCACCGGAACACGCCGAGAGCACCAGCACACCGCCGAGCAGTGCGGACGCGACCGTCAGGCCCCTGCGCCGCCTACTGTTGGTCATCACACGCTTCTCCATCGTTGCCGAATCCCCAAAAACCCGAGAGTCCCCGTCAAGAACCTTCAACGCTACGACCGGTTCGTCCCGTTCCACATTCTTCGAAGGTGTGGGGCACACCACGTTCCCGGAGGCGGGCGGTGCGGGGGTCGGGCCGTGCGCCCCATGAGACGACGAAACCCCGGACAGCGGTTGCCGCCCGGGGTCACGATTTTCCCAAGGAACGTCAGCCGACCCGCTCGTTCTCGTGGTCGTCGTCGACTTCGTGGTCGTCCTCGACCTCGCCGTCACCGTCGAATGCGCCGTCGTCGCCGTCGTCGTCTTCGTCGTCGTCGTCGACATCATCCTCGTCCAGGCCCCAGTCGGGCGAATCGGGATCGTGGTCGATCCGCTCGCTGGACCAGGAGGCCTGGGCGAGTTCGACCCCCGGGATCTCGCTGACCAGGTCGAACGGGTCGACGAGATACGCGAGGGCCTCCGCGGTGTCCTCCGTCACAGCGCTCTCGGCGTGTGTCCGTTCGTCGGCAGGCATGTCGGTGTCGTCCGCGATCCGCCCCAGCGCCGCCTCGGTGACCGCTCCCGCGTCGTCGACCTCGAGAATCAGATCGACGCGAAGCCGCACATAACGTGATGTCTCTGGAGTACTCATGCCCGGAGCGTAAGGCTGATCCCTCCCGTGACTTTCCTGTGACCCGCACCTTTCACTAACATCGCCCCACACGGCCAATTCGCCAGCGCCACAAGGGGATCGATATTCCGTGTCACCTGCACGACGTTCGTTGCTGACCGCCACCGCCGCGGGCACCCTTCTGGGCGCCCTGTGGTTCGTCCCCTCCGCCAACGCCACGGGGGACCAGCCGGCCAGAACGGAGCCCTCGGCGCCCCCGACGTCGCAGGTCACGACCCAGGCACGGGCCATCTCCACGGACACCGGCAGCACGACCGGTGACGCCACCCGGCTCGCCGACACCGGCAGCTTCGACACCGCGCCGTACGTCGCCGGCGGGACCCTCTGCCTGGCGCTGGGCGCCGGGTTCGTGGTCTATTCGGTCCGCCGGGAACGCCTCGGGTTTTAAACCCGCTTGACGGGTTCTTGAGGAAACCTTCATAGTCCGCTCATGAAGAGATCATCGGGCGCGCGCATAGGCGCCACGGTTGCCGTGAGCGTGCTGTCGCTCGCCCTCATCACGGGCTGCTCCGACGAAGGGTCGGACGACTCCAAGGGCTCCACGGACTCCGGTTCGTCGTCGTCCTCGTCGCCGACGACGGCCGCGAAGGCGTACAGCGCGGCGGAGCTGGAGAAGCTGCTGCTCGCGCAGGGCGAGGTCAAGGGGTACAAGGTCACCTCCGGCGACGACACGCTGCCGAAGTCCAAGAGCGTGCTGAAGAACATCGACAAGGCCGAGTGCGAGCCCGTCGCCTACGCCATGGCCGCGCTGCCGCCGGGCGACACGGACGCGAGCGCGAGCAACACCGTCACCGAGGACGCCCCGACGGACGCCGCCTCCGCGGGCGACTTCGCCGAGGCCTTCAACCTCACCGCGACCTACGTGGGCCTCTCCTCGTACGAGGGTGACGGCGCGGAGAAGGCCTTCAAGGCCGTCTCCGACGGGGTCGCGGCCTGCTCCGGCGGGTTCGGCTTCACCGCCGACGGTACGGACACGAAGATCACCAAGATCTCCTCCGAGAAGGCCTCCGGCGCCGGTGACGAGTCGGTGGCGTTCGCCGTGGACTCCGGGGCGGAGGGCGAGTCGGGCACCTTCCACACCGAGGTGGTGCGGCACGGCAGCACCATCGCCACGTTCTACTCGGTGAACTTCGCCGCGCTCACGACCGGCAAGGCGTACGACATCCCGGCCGCCGTGATCGACGCGCAGGGCGCCAAGCTCAAGTGACCGACCGGGGCCCCGTCGGTCGGCGGACCGGCGGGGCCCCGTGCTGTCCGCCGCCGCCTACCGCAGCGGCCCGGTGACCGTCTCAGCCGCCGCCACCAGGTGCCCGGCACGGACGAAGGCGTCCGCCGCGGCGAGGTCGGGCGCCAGGAAGCGGTCCGGACCCGGACCGGCGATCCCCGCGGCCCGTACGGCGTCGATGACGGCCCGGGACGCCGGCGCCGGGGTCAGCCCCTCGCGCAGCTCGACGGCGCGCGTGGCGGCGTACAGCTCGACGGCGAGGACGCGAGTGAGGCTGTCGACGGCCGTGCGCAGTTTGCGGGCGGCCGACCAGCCCATGGAGACGTGGTCCTCCTGCATCGCGGAGGACGGGATCGAGTCCGCGGACGCCGGTACGGCGAGCCGCTTCATCTCGCTGACCAGCGCGGCCTGCGTGTACTGGGCGATCATCAGCCCGGAGTCGACGCCCGGGTCGTCGGCCAGGAACGGCGGCAGCCCGTGGCTGCGGTTCTTGTCGAGCAGCCGGTCGGTGCGGCGCTCGGCGATGGAGGCGAGGTCGGCGGCGGCGATGGCCAGGAAGTCGAGGACGTAGGCGACCGGGGCGCCGTGGAAGTTGCCGTTGGACTCGACCCGTCCGTCGGGCAGGACGACGGGATTGTCGACGGCGGAGGCCAGTTCACGCTCGGCGACGAGCCGGGCGTGCGCCAGGGTGTCGCGGCCCGCTCCGGCGACCTGGGGGGCGCAGCGCACCGAGTAGGCGTCCTGGACGCGGGGCGCGTCGTCCTGGTGGTGGCCGGTGAGCTCCGAACCCTTCAGCACGGCCAGCATGTTGGCGGCGCTGGCGCCCTGCCCCGGGTGCGGGCGGATGGCGTGCAGTTCGGGGGCGAGGACCCTGTCGGTGCCGAGCAGGCCCTCGAGGGACAGGGCGGCCGTGATGTCGGCGGACTTGTAGAGGGTGTCCAGGTCGGCGAGGGCCATGATCAGCATGCCGAGCATGCCGTCGGTGCCGTTGAGGAGGGCAAGTCCCTCCTTCTCGCGCAGCTCGACGGGCGCGATGCCGTGCTCGGCGAGGAGTTCACCGGCGGGGCGTACGACGCCGTCCGGACCCTCGGCGTCGCCCTCGCCCATGAGCGTCAGGGCGCAGTGGGACAGCGGGGCCAGGTCGCCGGAGCAGCCGAGGGAGCCGTACTCGTGGACGACCGGGGTGATGCCTGCGTTCAGGACGTCGGCCATGGTCTGCGCGACCTCGGGGCGTACGCCGGTGTGTCCCGAGCAGACGGTCTTGAGCCGCAGGAACATCAGGGCCCGTACGACCTCACGCTCGACCCGCGGGCCCATGCCGGCGGCGTGCGAGCGGACGATGTTGCGCTGCAGCTGCGCCCGCAGTTCCGGGCTGATGTGCCGGGTCGCCAGGGCGCCGAAGCCGGTGCTCACGCCGTAGACGGGGTCGGGCTTGGCGGCCAGCGCGTCCACGATGCCGCGGGCGGCGGCGAGGGCCGCGACCGCCTCTGCGGAGAGCTCGACCCGGGCGCCGGCGCGCGCCACGGCGAGGACGTCGGACGCGGTGACTCGGGAAGTCCCCACCACCACAGTGTGCATATCCATATTCAGGAGCGTACGCAGTGAATTCCCGGATGTCACCAGTGGGGGCCTGGTTTGCCCCTTACCCGGGGGTCACACTTCAGCCACGCCCGCGGAAGCGGCGACGCTCGGCGGACGGCTGCTCGGCGGCGGGCTCGTCGGCCAGTCGTACGACCGGATCGTCGGGCCCCGCGCGCCCGGCGACGACCGGCCGGAGGGACCGCTCGGCCTTGGCCTGGTACTGGGCCGCGTCGGCGAGCCGGAACAGCCGGCGGGCGGAGTGCACCGGCCCGATGGGGTCCTCGGTGGACGCGACCCCACAGGCGACCCCCTCTCCCAGCTCCAGCTCGGCCGCCCGGCGGCAGAGCTCGTCGGCCGCCTTGACGACGTCGTCGGCGGCCGGTCCGACCGTGAGCAGGCAGAACTCGTCGCCGCCCAGGCGGGCGGCGAGCGCGCCGGGAAGCATGGCGCCGCACAGGGACAGGACCGAGCCGAAGCGTTCCAGGAGGCGGTCGCCGACGGCGTGCCCGCGGGTGTCGTTGACGCGCTTGAGTCCGTTGATGTCGCAGACGACGAGACTGACGACCGCCCCGTCCCTGCGGTGCCGCTCGACGGCCTCGTCCAGGCGGGAGTCCACGGCCCGACGGTTGGCCAGGCCCGTCAGCGCGTCGGTGAACGCCAGCCGCCGCACCTCCTCCAGCCGCTCGGTCTGGGCGATGCCCGCGGCGACCACGGAGGCCAGGACGGTGGCGAAATCGGCGTCCTCGCGGTCGAAGACGGGGGCGCCGACGGGCCGGGCGACATACAGCTCGCCCCAGGCCCGGCCGTGGAGCACGATCGGCGCGACCACGCAGCAGCCGCGGCCGCGGCGGCGCAGGGCGGCGACGCGCTGATGGACGTAGCCGGGGCGGCGCCCCGCGGCGGGCCCCTCCGCGGTCTCCACCCAGGCGTCGGGCTCACCGCCCCCGGCCCAGCGCTCGTGCAGGAACTCGGTGATCTCGGCGAACTGGTGCACCGGGTAGGCCTCGGCGTCCGGGAACTCCTCCTCGTCCTCGGCCCGCTCGCCCACGTTCACCAGCACCCGCAGCCGTCCGAGCTCCCGCTCCCACACGGACAGCGCGGCGAAACTGCCTCCGAGCGCCCGGTACGCCCCGCTCGCGGCAGCCCACCACACCTCCCGCGAGCTGTGCGCGGCGGCCATGCCCTGCGCCAACGCGACGACGCCCGCGAGCCGACTGTCCTCACCCATCCCACCAGGCTAGGGAGTTTTGGGGCGAACCGGGCGTTGTATGCGGCGGTGGGGTGACCGCCCCCCGGAGCTCCGCACCGGGCGAGGGCCGCTCGGCGGGGGCGGGCAGGGGGTGGGCACGGTCCGGAGGTCCAGGGGCGGGGGCCGGTCGGCGAGGCGGTTGCGCCGGCAGTGGCCGTGGGTCGAGGGAACGCCGGACTGCTTCTCGCGAGGCGCCCGTCGAGGCGCCCGTCGAGGCGCCCGCCCCGACGGACGCCGGACCGCCAGACCCCTGGCACCTCGGGCGAAGGCGCGGCGGTGCGGTGGGGCCTCTACTCCCCCGGCCAAGAAGGACGCCGCTTCTCGTTGAACGCCGCCACGCCCTCCGCCCGGTCCCCCGAGAACGCCACCGCTCGCCACGCCGCGTCCTCGACCTCCAGACCGGCCCGCAGATCCAGCCCCTGCCCGAGCCGCAACGCCTTCTTCGCCGCCCGCAGCCCCACCGGCGAGTTCCCCGCGATGCGGGTCGCCAGCGCCAACGCCTCCTCGCGGTCCTGCCCCGCCTCCACCAGCACGTCGACGAGCCCCAGGGAGGCCGCCTCCTCGGCCTCCACGCGCCGGGCCGTGAAGATCAGCTCGGCCGCGCGGGCCGCCCCCACCCGCCGCGGCAGCAGCTGCGTGCCGCCGCCTCCGGGAATCACGCCGACCGACACCTCCGGCAGCCCCACCACGGCCGTACGGTCCGCGACGATCAGGTCGCAGGAGAGCGCCAGCTCGAAGCCGCCGCCCAGGGCGAAGCCGTGCACGGCCGCGATCGTCGGCACCGGCAGTTCCAGGACGCCGGTGTACGCACCGCGCGTCGCCGGCCGCTGCCGCAACAGGTCCGCGTCGCTGAAGGAGTTCCGTTCCTTCAGGTCGGCCCCCACGCAGAAGGCACGTTCATGGGTCGAGGTCACCACGACGACCCGCACGTCACGGTCCGCGCCCAGCGCCGCACTCGCGCCGACGAGCGAGCGGGCCATCTCCGTCGAGACCGCGTTCATGACCTTGGGCCGGTCCAGGACCAGCTCCGCGACTTGCCCGTCCGCGTGCCGCCGCACCCGCACGAACTCCCCGAACCGCTCCTCGCTCATGACACCCTCCCGGTTAACGACGGTTAACGTTGCCCTGATCATCGCAGGCGAACCCCGCACAGGAAAGGCCCGGCCGGTTCCCGCATCCCCACCCGACACCCCGTTCGAGTGATATCAGGCCCGTCTCCCGCCCCACCGCGCAAAGGAGCGCATAACGTGCGTCCGCCGCAGCGCACAGGGGGCGCGGGCGCCTGGGGAGGGATCACGATGACGACGACGGACACACCGGCGAAGAGGGAGAGAGACAGCGCGGAGGGCGCGGAGGCCGTACCGCCGGAGTCGTACGGCATCGGAACCCGGCTCTGGAGTCCCCGCGGCCGGCACCGCCGCCCCCGGCCCCGCAAGGTACTGCTCGCGGCGGGCGGCCTGGCCCTGGCGGCGGGCGCGCTGAACCTCCTACGGCTGACCCCCGATGCGGGCGTCGACGGCCTCGCCACCACGGAGGCCGAGCCCCGCGTGGACCAGGAGGCCGGCGCGGACCGGGCGACCCATGCCGCCGCCACCGTCGCGGCCGTCGTCCCCGGGGCGAGCCCGTCGGCGACCACCGTGATGGGCGGTCCGAGCGCGCTGCCCACGCCGGGAGCATCCCTCGCCCCCACCACGGCCGCGGGGTCGTCCCGGCCGACGTCCACGACGACCCCGCAGGCGCCGAACCCGGCCGTCACGGCAGTACCCAGCACCGCGCCCAGGCCCTCGACGTCCGGCGGCCGGCTCCCGCAGCCCGCCCCGACACCCACGCCGAGCAGGGCCACGACTCCCCCCGCTCCGCAGCCGGAACAGCCGGAACAGCCGGGCCGGCCGGACCGCACGGACGGGCCCGGCCTGTGCGTGCCGGTCATCGCCGTGTGCGTGGACCCGCTGGCCGCCCGGCACCGCTGAGGAGGACTACGGCTGCCCGCTCCGCCGCGTCAGCAGCCACGGTTCGACCACGCCGAGTCCGCGCACGGGGCGCTGCCACATCGGCTGCAGGGCGAAGCGGTACACCGGCGGCTCCTCGCCCTCCTTCTCGGCGGCCGCCGCGGCCTCGGCCGCCTCCGCCTCGGAGGCCGGCGCGTCGCGGGTGCGGATCAGTTCCTCGGCGAAGGCGCTGTCGACGAGGACGGCGTCGCGCGGGGCTATGGACGTCAGCCGGGAGGCGAGGTTGACCGTCGTACCGAAAACATCGCCCATACGGGTGGTGACCGTGCCGAAGGCGATGCCGACGCGCAGCTCCGGCATGGTCTCGTCGTTCGCCATGGTCTCGATGAGCCGCAGGGCGATCTCGGCGGCGACGCCCGCGTCGTCCGCCGCGTACAGCACCTCGTCGCCGAGCGTCTTCACCAGCCGCCCGCCGCGCGCGGCGACCAGGTCGGCCGCGGTGGTCTCGAAGGCCTCGACGAGTTCGCCGAGCTCCTCCTCCTCCATGCGGCGGGTCAGCCGCGTGAATCCGACGAGGTCGGCGAAGCCGACGGCGAGGCGCCGGTCGACCATCTCCTCGTCGTCGGCCGTCTGGACGACCCGGCCCGCCGAGGCGGCGAGCTGGCGGCGCCAGACGTAGACGAGGAACTCCTCCAGCTCGGGCAGGAGCAGTTCGATGATCGGGTACGTCACCTCGGTACGGGTCATGCCGGGCTCGGGCGGCTCGGTCAGCCCTTCCAGGAACGAGTCCATCTGCCACTCCGCCAGCCGGGCGGTGGTCTGCCCCGTGGAGCGCGCCACCTGCACGGCCATCGCCTCGCTCAGCAGCCCCGCCTCCACCAGACCGGAGAGCCGGCGCAGCGCGAGCACGTCGGCCTCCGTGAGCGCCTTGGCCTGCCCGATGTCGGCGAAGCCCATGGCCCGCCAGAAGCGGGTGGCCAGCTCCACCGAGACGCCCGCGCTGCGGGCCGCCTGGAAGGGGGTGTAGCGCCGCTCGGCGCCCAGGATGAGCTGTTCGATGCGCAGGGCGAGCGGGTCAGCGCCGGACTCGGCGGCTTGGGGGTCCTCCTGCTCGAGCGAAGCCGGGAGTTGTGGAGGGTCCGCCCGGCCGTCCGCGTCCGCGCCGGAGCCCGTGTCGTCGACGGTCACGCCTGCTGCCTTCCGATCTGCCGCGGTCAGTTCTCGACCGGCCTTCACTTTACGGCAGGTGTGCGGTAGCTCACTCCTTCGCTCCGCCAGGTGGAGCCGGGGAGACCGGGGAGAGAGGAGGGTGGTTCGTGTCGGGGGCGGCCGCGGGCCGGGTGCGGCCGGCCTCGCCCCTGCGGCGCAGCCGCAGCTCGCCACGGCCTCGCGCCCCCGTGGGCGTACGGCTCACGCGGGTCGCAGGTGCACGATGTCGCCCGCTCCCACCGGCTCCTGTACGCCCTCTTCCGTGGCGATCACCAGGCGTCCGTCCCCGTCCACCGCCACCGCCTCGCCGACGACCGACCGATCCCCGGGCAGCTGCGCCCGCACCGTCCGCCCGAGCGTGGCGCACCCCGCCACGTACGCCTCCTGCAGCCGGCTCGTCATCGGGTCGCCTCCGGCCGCCCGCCAGCGCCCGTACCAGTCCTCCAGGGACCGCAGTACACCCCGCAGCAGCGGGTCGCGGTCCGTGCTCACGGCCCCGGCCAGCGCCAGCGACCCGGCCTGCGGCACCGGCAGCTCGTCCGCGCGGAGGGTGACGTTGATGCCGACGCCGACGACCACCCCGTCGTTCCCGGCCCGCTCGGCGAGGATGCCGCCGGCCTTGCGTTCCTCTCCCGCCACGGTCACCAAAAGGTCGTTCGGCCACTTGAGTGCCGTGTCGACGCCCGCCACCCGCGACAGGCCCGTCGCCACCGCGACGCCGGTGAGCAGCGGCAGCCAGCCCCAGCGGGCCACCGGGACCTCGGTCGGTCTCAGCAGGACGGAGAAGAAGAGGCCCGAACGGGCCGGCGCGGTCCACTGCCGGTCGAGGCGGCCCCGCCCGGCGGTCTGCTCCTCGGCGACGAGGACCGCGCCCTCGGCCGCCTTGCCGGAGTCGGCCAGCGCCACCAGGTCGTGGTTGGTGGATCCGGTGAGCTGCACGACCTCGATGCCGGACCACAGACCGCCGTCCCGCACCAGGGCCCTGCGCAACGCGGCACCGTTGAGCGGCGGGCGGTCCAGGTCGGACCAGCGGCTGTCGTCTGAGGCATCTCGCGGCGTCATGCAACCCACCCTAGGTGTGGTAAACACCGCACTGCTGATCCCTGGGCACCCCACTACTCTACGGATGAGTAACCGTCCCCCCTTTTGAGCAGGCAGGGAGCCCTATCCCGATGTCCGAGCCGGAAGAGCGTCACGAGATCCCAGGGATCGACATTCACACCACCGCGGGCAAGCTCGCGGACCTCCAGCGACGCATCGAGGAAGCGACGCACGCCGGCTCCGCACGCGCCGTCGAAAAGCAGCACGCCAAGGGCAAGTTGACCGCCCGTGAGCGGATCGGGCTCCTGCTCGACGAGGACTCCTTCGTGGAGCTCGACGAGTTCGCCCGGCACCGCTCCACCAACTTCGGCCTGGACCAGAACCGCCCCTACGGCGACGGCGTGGTCACCGGTTACGGAACGGTCGACGGCCGCCCCGTCGCCGTGTTCTCCCAGGACTTCACCGTGTTCGGCGGCGCGCTCGGCGAGGTCTACGGCCAGAAGATCGTCAAGGTGATGGACTTCGCGCTGAAGACCGGCTGCCCGGTCATCGGCATCAACGACTCCGGCGGCGCCCGCATCCAGGAAGGCGTCGCCTCCCTCGGCGCGTACGGCGAGATCTTCCGCCGCAACACCCACGCCTCGGGTGTGATCCCGCAGATCAGCCTGGTCGTCGGCCCGTGCGCGGGGGGCGCGGTCTACTCGCCGGCGATCACCGACTTCACCGTCATGGTCGACCAGACCTCGCACATGTTCATCACCGGCCCGGACGTCATCAAGACGGTCACCGGCGAGGACGTCGGCATGGAGGAGCTGGGCGGCGCCCGCACCCACAACTCCGCCTCCGGCGTGGCCCATCACATGGCCGGGGACGAGAAGGACGCCATCGAGTACGTCAAGCAGCTGCTGTCGTACCTGCCGTCGAACAACCTCAGCGAGGCCCCGGCCTTCCCTGAGGAGGCGGACCTCGCCCTCACCGACGAGGACCGCGAGCTGGACACGATCGTGCCGGACAGCGCGAACCAGCCGTACGACATGCACACGGTGATCGAACACGTCCTGGACGACGCCGAGTTCTTCGAGACGCAGCCGCTGTTCGCCCCGAACATCCTGACCGGCTTCGGGCGGGTCGAGGGCAGTCCCGTCGGCATCGTCGCCAACCAGCCGATGCAGTACGCCGGCTGCCTCGACATCAAGGCCAGCGAGAAGGCCGCCCGCTTCGTGCGGACCTGCGACGCCTTCAACGTCCCGGTGATCACCTTCGTGGACGTGCCCGGCTTCCTGCCCGGCGTCGACCAGGAGCACGACGGCATCATCCGCCGCGGCGCCAAGCTGATCTACGCGTACGCGGAGGCCACGGTCCCGCTGATCACGGTGATCACGCGCAAGGCCTTCGGCGGCGCCTACGACGTCATGGGCTCCAAGCACCTCGGGGCGGACCTCAACCTCGCCTGGCCGACCGCCCAGATCGCCGTGATGGGCGCCCAGGGCGCGGTCAACATCCTGCACCGCCGGACCATCGCCGAGGCGGAGACCGCCGGGGACCTGGAGGCCACCCGCGCCCGGCTCATCCAGGAGTACGAGGACGCCCTCCTCAACCCCTACATCGCGGCCGAGCGCGGCTACATCGACGCCGTGATCATGCCGTCCGAAACCCGCCGGCACGTCGTCCGCGGCCTGCGTCAGCTGCGTACCAAGCGGGAATCCCTGCCCCCGAAGAAGCACGGCAACATCCCCCTCTAGGAGCCGCCATGACGATCAAGGTCGTACGGGGCAACCCCACCCCCGAGGAGCTGGCCGCCGCTCTGGCGGTGGTCCGCGCCCGCGCCGCGGCGGCAGCGGAAGCCCCGCCCGGCGCACCCACCCCGCGGGACGCCTGGTCGGACCCGTCCCGCATCGCGGCACACCGGCTCCCGGAGCCGGGGCCCACGGCATGGAGCCGCACCTACTGGCCGGGCTGAGGCATACGCCCTGAGCGGCGCGGGGAACCCCGCGGCGGGCCCTTCGCCCCCGCATCCGCCGCTACAGACAGCGCGCGACGGCTTCGGCCATCACCGCGTACCCCTGGTCATCGGGGTGCAGGTGATCGCCGGAGTCGTAGGCGGGCCGCAGCCGGTCCGGATCCGCCGGATCGGCCAGGGCACGCCGCAGATCCACCACCGCGTCGTACTCCCCCGCGCACCGGATCCACTCGTCGACCTCGTGGCTCACCTTGGCCGCGTGCTCGCCCCAGTGGTCCGACCCGGCGAACGGCAGCAGGGTGCAGCCGATCACCCGAAGTCCTCGCCGCTTCGCCTGCCGTATCAGCTCCCGGTGCCCGGCGACGACGTCCTCCGCCTCCACCACCGGCGCCGGCCGGTACGTCGGCTGTTCGTCGGTCTCGCTGAACCCGATGTCGTTCAGTCCGATGAGCACGGCCAGCGTGTCCACTCCCGCGAGCTCCAGCACATCGCGCCGCAGCCGGTTGACGCCCTTCTCCCCGTACCACGCGCTGTCGTTGAGCAGCAGGTTCCCGCCGATCCCGGCGTTCAGGACCGGCCGCCCCGTACGCTCCGCCAGCGCGTTTGACCAGCGGCGGTCGGCGCCGGGGGTCGATCCGAAGCCGTCGGTGATCGAGTCGCCGAACAGGGCGATGCCGTCGGTGCGGCCGGCGTCGGTCTCGACGGCGGACAGGAAGTACCAGGACTCGGTCGTCGCGTCGAACCCGTCGCCGTCCACGTCCGTGAGCAGGTCCCCCTCGCCCCGGTAGCTGGTCGTGAAGGCCTGGGCGTGGAAGGTCGCGGGTCCGGTCGTGGTGTCGAAGTACAGGGTGACCGCCACCGTGTCCCCGGCCGCCACCGCGAGTTCGGCGGCGTCGCTGACGGCGTCCCCGCGCGCCGGAAGCGTCACGTCGTACGCCCCCTGGAACGTGAGCCGCGTCGGTGAGTCCACCGCGGCCCCGGCGACCGTACGGCCGGTCGTGGCGCCGGCCACCCGCAGTGCCGACGTGCCGTACGCGTTCGAGAGCCGGATCCGGAGCCGGCCGCCGCCCGCGGTGAGCCGGACGACCTGACGGACCGACTGGCGCCAGAAGCCCTCCCGGGACCAGTTGGGTGTGAAGCCTTCGGCGGGCAGCTGGGGTGACGCGGCCCAGGCAGCTGTGAACATGACTCGCCCTCCAAACGGGACTGAAGTTCCTTTAGATTAACGGAACAGCAGACCCTTTTGTTGCGCGGGCCGAAGTTGAGTACGCGTACTCAGGCGCCCTCCACGCAACCCCCGCACGCTGGAAGACATGCTGTGGTCCGACCCCGACAACGAGCCGCCGAAGGAACTGCGCGACACGCAGGAGATGCTTCGGCGGCTGGGCGTTCTCATAGCGCTGGCCATGGTGCTGGCGATGATCGTGCTCGGGGTGAGGTGAGAACCCCGGGGCGGGCCGCCGATACCCTGGCCGCATGACTGATCAGCCGCGCCGCCGACTCGTCCTCGCCTCCCAGTCCCCCGCCCGGCTCGGCCTGTTGCGGCAGGCCGGACTCGACCCCGAGGTGATCGTGAGCGGCGTCGACGAGGACGCCGTGAGCGCGCCGACCCCCGCCGAGCTGGCCCTCGCCCTCGCCCAGGCGAAGGCATCCGTGGTGGCGGCGAAGCCCGAGGTCAAGGGCGCCCTGGTGATCGGCTGCGACTCGGTGCTCGACCTGGACGGCGAGGCCCTGGGCAAGCCGGCCGACGCCGAGGAGGCCACCGCCCGCTGGAAGGCGATGCGCGGACGGGCCGGGACGCTCCAGACGGGCCACTGCGTCCACGACACCGCCACCGGGCGCCACGCCTCGGCCGTCGCCTCCACCGTCGTCCACTTCGGCGACCCCACCGACGAGGAGATCGCCTCGTACGTCGCCTCGGGCGAGCCCCTTTACGTCGCCGGGGCGTTCACCCTCGACGGCCGCTCGGCCCCGTTCATCGACGGCATCGACGGCGACCACGGCAACGTGATCGGCATCAGCCTGCCGCTCCTGCGGCGACTGCTGGCCGAACTGGGCGTCGGCATCACCGAGTTGTGGACGCCCGGGGAGAAGTGACCGGCCGCAGCGGTCAGGACGTGCTGGGCGTCGGCGGGGCGAGCGACGAGCCGTCGCCGCCCTTCGGGCCGCCCTGCGTCACGTCGGCGGGCTCGGGCTCCGGCCGGCCCTGAAGGTCGTACGTCATCAGCAGCAACACGATGAGCGCGAGCACCACCATCATGAACAGGAACGCGTGCCAGCCCATCAGTCCCCAGGAGAACGCGCCCAGCAGCCCGTGCACCACGGCCGCGCTGACCAGCAGGACACGCCCGAGGCCCACCGGCGGGCGGTCGCGGAGGGCGACCAGGAGCGCGACCAGGCCGCACAGGACGAAGTAGAGACCGAAGACGAAGCCGCTGACCTTGGACGACGTGGACATCACGTCCGGGTCGAGGCCGGCCAGGGACATCTGCTGGTTGTCGACGACCGTCCCCAGGAGCCAGTTCAGCGCGACGACGCCGAGCGCCTCGACGAAGAGCACGACCGCCACGATCCACGCCACCGGTCTGCGCACCACCGGTCCCCACCCACTTCCGAGCTTTCCGAACACCACCCGAGCAAGGCTGCTGTTACCCCAAGTACGTTCGGGGCGTGCTGAACGCTACTCACCGGTACACCCACGGACAAGAGTTCCGCCGCGGGCAAAGAATCATTGGGCCATTCGTAGGGACTCCACAAAGAAACCCTGTGGCCCGCAGCACGCTCTCATAGAGACCTTGACCACAAAGGAAGGCTAGGGTTTCGACAGGAGTCCGGCGTACCCAGGTGCGACAAGGGATTTCGCGGTCGAGCTGGCCTCACATCACGCTCCGTGTGGGCAAGCTCACCAGTGGGGACGGGTCGAAGTGTCGTGTCGGCAGTCCCTAAACTCGGCTTGTTTCAAGGAGGGAGCCTCAATCGTGCGCAAGGTGCTCATCGCCAACCGTGGCGAAATCGCTGTCCGCGTGGCCCGGGCCTGCCGGGATGCCGGTATCGCGAGCGTGGCCGTCTACGCCGACCCGGATCGGGACGCTCTGCATGTCCGCGCCGCGGATGAGGCGTTCGCTCTGGGCGGTGACACTCCCGCGACCAGCTATCTCGACATCGAGAAGGTGTTGAACGCCGCGCGCGAGTCCGGCGCCGACGCCATCCATCCCGGCTACGGATTTCTCTCCGAGAACGCCGACTTCGCCCAGGCGGTCGGCGACGCGGGGCTGATCTGGATCGGCCCGCCGCCGCAGGCCATCCGCGACCTCGGCGACAAGGTGGCCGCCCGCCACATCGCCCAGCGTGCCGGCGCCCCGCTGGTGGCCGGCACGCCCGACCCGGTCTCCGGCGCCGACGAGGTCGTCACGTTCGCGCGGGAGCACGGCCTGCCCATCGCGATCAAGGCCGCCTTCGGCGGTGGTGGTCGCGGTCTGAAGGTCGCCCGCACCCTCGAAGAGGTACCCGAGCTGTACGACTCGGCGGTCCGCGAGGCGGTCGCCGCGTTCGGCCGGGGCGAGTGCTTCGTCGAGCGCTACCTCGACAAGCCCCGGCACGTCGAGACCCAGTGCCTGGCCGACCAGCACGGCAACGTGGTCGTGGTCTCCACGCGCGACTGCTCGCTGCAGCGCCGCCACCAGAAACTGGTCGAGGAGGCCCCGGCGCCCTTCCTCTCCGAGGCACAGGTCGCCGAGCTGTACTCCTCCTCCAAGGCCATCCTCAAGGAGGCCGGCTACGTCGGCGCCGGCACGGTGGAGTTCCTGGTCGGCGTCGACGGCACGATCTCCTTCCTGGAGGTCAACACCCGTCTCCAGGTGGAGCACCCGGTCACCGAGGAGGTCGCCGGCATCGACCTCGTCCGCGAGATGTTCCGCATCGCCGACGGCGAGGAACTCGGCTACGGCGACCCCGAGCTGCGCGGCCACTCCTTCGAGTTCCGCATCAACGGCGAGGACCCGGGCCGGGGCTTCCTTCCCGCCCCCGGCACCGTCACGACCTTCGCCGCACCGTCCGGCCCGGGCGTCCGCCTGGACGCCGGTGTCGAGGCCGGCTCGGTCATCGGCCCGGCCTGGGACTCCCTGCTGGCCAAGCTGATCGTCACCGGCGCCACCCGCGAGCAGGCCCTCCAGCGGGCCGCCCGCGCCCTGGAGGAGTTCCAGGTCGAGGGCATGGCCACCGCCATCCCGTTCCACCGCGCGGTCGTCAAGGACCCGGCGTTCGCCCCCGAGCTCACCGGCTCGGCCGACCCGTTCACGGTCCACACCCGCTGGATCGAGACCGAGTTCGTCAACGAGATCAAGCCCTTCGCCGCGCCCGCCGACACCGAGGCCGACGAGGAAGCGGGCCGCGAGACGGTCGTCGTCGAGGTCGGCGGCAAGCGCCTGGAGGTCTCCCTCCCCATCTCGCTCGGCATGTCCCTGGCCCGCACCGGCCTCGCGGCGGGCGCCAAGCCCAAGCGCCGCGCGGCGAAGAAGTCCGGTCCGGCCGCCTCCGGCGACACCCTCGCCTCTCCGATGCAGGGCACGATCGTCAAGATCGCGGTCGAGGAGGGCCAGGAGGTCCAGGAGGGCGACCTGATCGTCGTCCTCGAAGCGATGAAGATGGAACAGCCACTGAACGCGCACAAGGCCGGCACCATCAAGGGTCTGTCCGCCGACGTCGGCGCGTCGATCACGTCCGGCGCGGCGATCTGCGAGATCAAGGACTGACAGCCTTTTTCGTACGACACCCCGAGGCGCCCGGCGGACTGATCCTTCCAGTCCGCCGGGCGCCTCGTCTTCTCCGTCCCCGCCCGACCACACCCGCGGCGCCGACGGCGAGCGACGGCGGGCGCCGACCGCGGTGAGAGACACGGAGGGCGGGTCGATCGAGAAGCTGTGCGCCCCGCGTCGGCGGGGGCACCGGCGTCATCACCGCGGTCGGCGCCCGCCCCGCAACTCCTCCGTGCCGGTGGCGTTCTCCCGGTCACGGGTCGGTCCCGGCACGCGCCCGTGCGTCCGCGCCGGTGATCTCCGAGCACACTCCCCCCGAGCACCCATAAGGCGACGGTACGGGAGTACGGGACCACCCACCCCGTGCCGGGCAGTCCCCCCGTCCGAGAGGGGAAACCGGAACCCATTGCCCCGTCACGGGTCTCCTCGGAACCCCCGCCTCCTCAGCGGCGGCGGAGGTCCGCGACCCGTGCCCGTTCGGTGCCCGGCGTCTGCTCGCCCAGGGCCGTGGCGGAGCGCAGTCCGGGGCTGCCGCCGGGGACCTGCCCGCGGCGCGGGCCCGGCAGGGGGACGTCCCGGCGCTGTTGCCGACGCGCCGGGACCTGATCACCCCCCGGGTGCTCCGACGCCCCCGTGACGGCGATCTGCACCCCCTGGTCGGCGAGGGCCTGGAGTTCGGTGGCCGCCCGGTCGTCGTGGCCGGGCGGTTCGTCCGTCACGAGGCGGGTGATGAGGTCCGTCGGCACGGTCTGGAACATGGTGTCGGTGCCGAGCTTGGTGTGGTCGGCGAGGACCACGACCTCGGCGGCGGCCTGCACCAGCGCCCGGTCGACGGACGCGGAGAGCATGTTGGACGTGGACAGCCCGCGCTCGGCGGTCAGTCCACTCCCGGAGAGGAAGGCCCGCGACACCCTGAGCCCCTGGAGGGACTGTTCGGCACCGCTGCCGACGAGGGCGTAGTTCGAACCGCGGAGCGTCCCGCCGGTCATCACGACCTCCACGCGGTTGGCGTGGGCCAACGCCTGGGCCACCAACAGGGAGTTGGTGACGACGGTCAGTCCGGGCACCCGGGCGAGCCGGCGGGCCAGCTCCTGCGTGGTGGTTCCCGCCCCGACCACGATGGCCTCGCCCTCTTGGACGAAGCTCGCGGCGAGATCGGCGATGGCCGTCTTCTCGGCGGTCGCGAGATGGGATTTCTGCGGAAAGCCGGATTCTCGCGTGAACCCGCCCGGCAATACCGCACCGCCGTGTCGGCGGTCGAGGAGTCCTTCTGCCTCCAGTGCGCGCACGTCCCGCCGTACGGTCACTTCGGAGGTCTGGACGACGCGGGCGAGCTCACGGAGCGACACGGCCCCGTTCGCTCGCACCATTTCGAGGATCAATTGGCGACGTTCTGCAGCGAACACGAAACTGACAGTAACCCCAACGACCGCCTGCTTTCAGCAGTTTGCGCCGAATTACAGAAGATGTTCGTACACAGGGACAGGAAGTGGTATAGGGCCTAATCCCGGCGCCTATGCCATCCGCATGCGCGACGACTCCCCGTGACCAGCGGGGAATCGCTTTCGGCCGTCACCCCTCGTCGCCCGCCTTGCGCGTGTGCAACTGCCGCGCGACCTCGGCGATCGACCCGGAAAGGGAGGGGTAGACGGTGAACGCGTTCGCGATCTGTTCGACCGTCAGATTGTTGTCGACAGCGATCGAAATGGGGTGGATCAGTTCCGAGGCGCGGGGCGCGACCACGACTCCGCCGACGACGATGCCGGTGCCCGGACGGCAGAAGATCTTGACGAAGCCGTCCCGGATGCCCTGCATCTTCGCGCGCGGGTTGCGCAGCAGCGGCAGCTTCACGGCGCGGGCGTCGATCTTGCCGGAGTCGACGTCCGACTGGCTGTAGCCGACGGTGGCGATCTCGGGGTCGGTGAACACGTTCGAGGAGACCGTCTTCAGGTTCAGCGGGGCCACCGCGTCGCCGAGGAAGTGGTACATGGCGATACGTCCCTGCATCGCCGCGACGGAGGCGAGGGCGAAGACGCCGGTCACGTCACCGGCGGCGTACACGCCGGGGGCGGTGGTCCGGGAGACCTTGTCGGTCCAGATGTGCCCGGACTCGCGGAGCTTGACCCCGGCCTCCTCCAGGCCCATGCCCGCGGAGTTCGGGATGGCGCCGACGGCCATCAGGCAGTGCGAGCCGGTGATGACCCGGCCGTCGGCGAGGGTGACCTCGACGCGGTCGCCGACCCGCTTGGCGGACTGGGCGCGGGAGCGGGCCAGGACGTTCATGCCGCGGCGCCGGAAGACCTCTTCCAGGACGCCGGCGGCGTCGGAGTCCTCGCCGGGCAGGACCCGGTCGCGGGAGGAGACGAGGGTGACCTTGGAGCCGAGCGCCTGGTAGGCGCCGGCGAACTCGGCGCCGGTGACACCGGAACCGACCACGATGAGCTCGTCGGGGAGTTCGTCGAGGTCGTAGACCTGGGTCCAGTTGAGGATGCGCTCGCCGTCGGGCTGGGCGTCCTCCAGTTCACGCGGGTGACCGCCGGTGGCGATGAGCACCGCGTCCGCGACGAGGGTCTCCTCGGTGCCGTCGACGGCACGCACGACGACCTTCCGCGAGCCGTCGAGGGCCTGCATGCCCTCGAGGCGGCCGCGCCCGCGCAGCACCCGGGCGCCGGCCCGCGTCACGGAGGCGGTGATGTCGTGCGACTGCGCGAGGGCGAGCCGCTTCACACGCCGGTTGACCTTCCCCAGGTCGACCCCCACCACCCGGGCGGCCTGCTCCATGGGCGGGGTGTCGTCGGCGACGATGATGCCCAGCTCTTCGTACGACGAGTCGAAGGTGGTCATCACCTCGGCCGTGGCGATGAGAGTCTTCGACGGGACGCAGTCGGTGAGCACCGACGCCCCGCCCAGGCCGTCGCAATCGACGACGGTCACCTCCGCGCCGAGCTGGGCGGCCACCAGGGCCGCCTCGTATCCGCCGGGTCCGCCACCGATGATCACGATCCGAGTCACGTACTCCATTGTCCCGTACGCCGCGCGTTGCCACCGCCCCGGGGGCGACAGGGAGGCCCATCCGTTACGTGCGTGACGGGAGAGGCCCGCGAAACGGCTGCCGTACCCTCGACGCATGTCGCTCTACGCCGGGTACGCCGGCAACCTCGACGCGCGGCTGATGACCCGCCGCGCCCCGCACTCGCCGCTGCGCGCGACGGGCTGGCTGAACGGGTGGCGGCTGACCTTCGGCGGCGAACACATGGGCTGGGAGGGCGCGCTAGCCACGATCGTCGAGGCGCCGGGCGCCCAGGTCTTCGTCGCGCTGTACGACCTGGCCCCCATGGACGAGGACTCGATGGACCGCTGGGAGGGCGTCGGTCTCGACATCTACCGCCGGATGCGCGTCCGCGTGCACACCCTGGAGGGCCAGGAACCGGCCTGGGTGTACGTCCTCAACGGCTACGAGGGCGGCCTGCCCTCGGCCCGCTACCTGGGCGAGATCGCGGACGCGGCGGAGTCGGCGGGCGCGCCGCACGACTATGTGATGGAGCTCCGGAAGCACCCCTGCTGAGGCAGCCGGGGCGCTGTCTCGTCGGCCCGGGGACCGCCGTTCTCGTTGGAAACGACAAGACAACGATCCCCATCCCGTGAGCTCTGTCATCTACGCGCGTAGGCCCTGAGCGGCTACCCTCGTCCGCGTGAACGCATCTCTCCTTCCGGACGACATCCAGGGCGACCCTCATGCCGCCGCCGACGCCGCCGCCGCGCGCCTGCGCGAACTGACCGGCGCCGAGACCCACGACGTCGCCCTTGTGATGGGCTCCGGCTGGGCTCCGGCCGTGGACGCCCTCGGTGCCCCCGACACCGAGCTCCAGGTCACCGAGCTGCCCGGTTTCCCGCCGCCGGTGGTGGAGGGCCACGGCGGCACGGTCCGCTCGTACCGGACCGGTGCGAAGCGGGCCCTGGTCTTCCTGGGCCGCACCCACTACTACGAGGGCCGCGGGGTCGCCGCCGTCGCACACGGCGTCCGTACGGCCGTCGCCGCCGGCTGCAAGACGATCGTCCTCACCAACGGCTGTGGCGGTCTGCGTGCGGGCATGCGCCCCGGCCAGCCGGTCCTCATCAGCGACCACATCAACCTGACGGCGACGTCCCCCATCATCGGCGCGAACTTCGTCGACCTCACCGACCTCTACTCCCCGCGCCTGCGCGCGCTGTGCAAGGAGATCGACCCCACGCTGGAGGAGGGCGTCTACGCCCAGTTCCCCGGCCCGCACTACGAGACGCCGGCGGAGATCCGCATGGCCCGCGTCATCGGGGCGGACCTGGTGGGCATGTCGACCGTGCTGGAGGCCATCGCCGCGCGCGAGGCGGGTGCGGAGGTGCTGGGCCTCTCCCTGGTGACGAACCTGGCGGCCGGCATGACGGGCGAGCCGCTGAACCACGAGGAGGTCCTCCAGGCGGGCCGCGACTCGGCGACACGGATGGGCTCACTGCTGGCACAGGTGCTGGGCCGCCTGTAGCCACCACACCAGGGGGCTCCGCCCCGATCAGCCCGTCCGGCGTTTGAGGACGAGGCCCGTCAGGGCCGACGGGGGTCCGGGGGCGCAGCCCCCGGAGTCGGGACGGGTAGGGGCGGCGGGGGCGAGAAACCCGCCCGGCAAGCCGCAGACGAACCGAAACGAGAGGTTGACCGAACGTGCACGACGATCTCATCGCGCGAGCCAGGGCATGGCTGGCCGAGGACCCCGACACGGAAACCCGTGACGAACTCGCGAAGCTGATCGACGCCGAGGACGTCCCGGAGCTCACCGCACGCTTCAGCGGCACCCTCCAGTTCGGCACCGCGGGCCTGCGAGGCGAACTCGGCGCGGGTCCGATGCGCATGAACCGCGCCGTGGTCATCCGCGCGGCCGCCGGCCTCGCCGCGTACCTCAAGGCGAAGGGCCAGGACGACGGCCTCGTCGTCATCGGCTACGACGCCCGCCACAAGTCCGCCGACTTCGCCCAGGACACCGCCGCCGTGATGACGGGAGCGGGCCTGCGCGCAGCGGTCCTCCCCCGCCCCCTGCCGACCCCCGTGCTGGCGTACGCCATAAGGCACCTGGGCGCGGTCGCCGGCGTGGAGGTCACCGCCAGCCACAACCCGCCCCGCGACAACGGCTACAAGGTCTACCTCGGCGACGGCTCCCAGATCGTGCCCCCGGCGGACGCCGAGATCGCGGCCGAGATCGACGCCATCACGTCCCTCGACACCGTCCCGCGCCCCACCACCGGCTGGGAAACCCTCGACGACGCCGTCCTCGACGCCTACCTCGCCCGCACGGGCGCCGTCCTCGCCCCCGGCTCCCCGCGCACGGCCCGCACGGTCTACACGGCGATGCACGGCGTCGGCACCGACGTCCTCCTCGCCGCCTTCGCCCGCGCCGGTTTCCCGCGACCCGTCCTGGTCGCCGAGCAGGCCGACCCCCACCCGGACTTCCCGACCGTCGCCTTCCCCAACCCGGAAGAGCCCGGCGCGATGGACCTCGCCTTCGCGAAGGCCCGCGAGACCGACCCCGACCTGATCATCGCCAACGACCCGGACGCCGACCGCTGCGCGGTGGCCGTGAAGGACGACGGCGACTGGCGGATGCTCAGCGGCGACGAGGTCGGCGCCCTCCTCGCCACCCACCTGGTGGCCCGAGGAGCCCGCGGCACCTTCGCGGAGTCGATCGTCTCCTCCTCCCTCCTCGGCCGGATCGCCGAGAAGGCGGGCCTGCCGTACGAGGAGACCCTCACCGGTTTCAAGTGGATCGCCCGCGTCGAGGGCCTGCGCTACGGCTACGAGGAAGCCCTCGGCTACTGCGTGGACCCGGACGGCGTACGGGACAAGGACGGCATCACGGCCGCCCTCCTGGTCACGGAACTCGCGTCGACGTTGAAGGAGGAGAACCGCAGCCTCCTCGACCTCCTCGACGACATCGCGGTCGAGCACGGCCTGCACGCCACCGGCCAGCTCGCGGTCCGCGTGGAGGACCTGTCGGTCATCGCGGACGCGATGCGGCGCCTGCGCGAACAGCCCCCGACCCACCTCGCCGGGCTGCCGATCACCAGGGCCGAGGACCTCACCCGGGGCACGGACACGCTCCCGCCCACCGACGGCCTGCGCTACACGCTCGACGGCGCCCGGGTCATCGTCCGCCCCAGCGGCACGGAGCCGAAGCTGAAGTGCTACCTGGAGGTCGTCGTCCCGGTCGCCGCGCACGCCGACCTCCCGACGGCCCGCGCGAAGGCGGCGGAACTGCTGGCGACGATCAAGCGGGACCTGTCGACGGCAGCCGGCATCTGAGCCGCACACGACGGATCTGAGCGGTACGCGCGGATCTGAGCCACGGACGGGTTGCCCCCATCCGTGGACGGGGTGCCCCCGAGGAGACTCAGGGGGTGCCCCATCGGGTGATTTCCCCAGGCAGGCTGACGCGGGCTCCCCGCCTCCGCCAACCCCGCGGGCAACGGTGGACCGGAAGCACCCGCCGAGCCTGCCTGGAGCCGCCGCCGTGTCCTCGGCCGTCTTCCGGCCGACACCCCGAGCGACCACCGAGACCACCCCCGCGGCCGCCGCGCGGTGGTCCTGACGGCGGCGGTGACGGGCTCGGCGTACCTCGGTGCGTACCTGACCCTGGTGTGGCGGGGACCCCCGTGCCCCCCGGACGGCGTACCGCCGCCACGCACGCACCGCCCCGCGTCCCGCGCGCCCCAGGACTCGGCCACGCCCCGCCCGGGAGTGCCCTCAGCCCAGCGCGATCAGGATCGCCAGCAGCACCGCCCCGGCCGCCGCCGGCCCCACGATCTCGTACGCCCACCGCACGGTCACCTCGCCCTGGGCCGCCTCCGCCTTCCCCTGGGCCTCGTGGATTTCGCGCAGCTCGTCCATGACCCGGTCGGTCACCGCTCGGACGGGCCCCTCCGGCACCGCGGTCCCGCCGCCGATCCCTGCGCCCCGCATCCCGCCGGACAGCCCGGACAGGCCGCCGCCGAACGCACCGCCCCGTCCGTCGCCCTCCGCCCCGCGCCGGGCCTGCCGCCGGGCCGCCTTCTTGCGGCCCCGCAGGGACACGGGAATGGCCCAGAGCTGGAACTTCTTGCCGGACGTGGCAACGGCCTCGTTCGAGTAGCCGGAGCGCAGCGACGCGACCTGGGCCCACGGCAGCACGATCACGCGGAAGGGGTTGCGGATGCGCAGCCGTTCCTCGTTCGCGAACACGGCGGGGCGCAACGTGAAGGCCACCACCAGCGGCACCACGAGTATCAGGGCTGCGAGTGCCAGCCACGGTGTGCGGTCCTCGCCGGTGACGATCGCGTCGATGCCGAGCCAGCCGGTGATGCCGAGCAGCAGGAAACCGCCGGCCATGCCCGCGGGCGACCGGTAGATCCGGTCAGGCGACTGGGGCACCGAGGGCTGCGGCGCTGGTGACTGGGGCTCCGGGGTCGTCATGGTCCCGATTCTGCCCGAAGCCCCCGCCCACGCCGGTACGAGGTGCCGCCGTACCGGACGAGTACGGGACTAGTGCGGGACGCGTACCGGATGAGCACCTGATATGTCCGCCGGGGTGTACAGCCGCTACGCGCGTAGATATGCTCGGCTTGTGACCATGCCCACCACTGCATCCGCTGCACACGCTCTCGCCGACGTCACCGCGTCCGACAGCACGCTGCGCCGCTTCCTCCACGGGTTGCCCGGCGTGGACGCGGTCGGCCTGGAGGCGCGCGCCGCCTCGCTCGGCACCCGTTCCATCAAGACGACCGCGAAGGCGTACGCCATCGACCTCGCCATCTCGATGGTCGACCTGACGACGCTGGAAGGCGCGGACACCCCGGGCAAGGTCCGGGCGCTCGGCGCCAAGGCGGTCCGCCCCGACCCGACCGACCGTACGACCCCCGCGACCGCGGCCGTCTGTGTCTACCCGGACATGGTGGCCACCGCCAAGGAGGCCGTCGCCGGCTCCTCCGTGAAGGTCGCCTCGGTCGCGACCTCCTTCCCGGCGGGCCGCGCCGCACTCTCCGTGAAGCTGGCGGACGTCCGCGAGGCGGTCGCCGCGGGCGCCGACGAGATCGACATGGTCATCGACCGCGGGGCGTTCCTCGCGGGCAACTACACGAAGGTGTTCGACGAGATCGTCGCCGTGAAGGAGGCCTGCGGAGGCGCCGCCCGCCTCAAGGTCATCTTCGAGACGGGCGAGCTGTCGACGTACGACAACATCCGCCGCGCCAGCTGGCTCGGCATGCTCGCCGGAGCCGACTTCATCAAGACGTCCACCGGCAAGGTCGCCGTCAACGCGACGCCCGCGAACACCCTCCTCATGCTGGAGGCGGTCCGCGACTTCCGCGCCCAGACCGGGGTACAGGTCGGCGTGAAGCCGGCCGGCGGGATCCGCACCTCCAAAGACGCCATCAAGTTTCTCGTACTGGTCAACGAGACCGCGGGCGAGGACTGGCTGGACAACCACTGGTTCCGGTTCGGCGCCTCCTCGCTCCTGAACGACCTGCTCATGCAGCGTCAGAAGCTGGCCACCGGCCGTTACTCCGGCCCCGACTACGTGACGGTGGACTGATCACCATGGCATCCGCATTCGAGTACGCACCCGCACCGGAGTCCCGCTCCGTCGTCGACATCGCGCCCTCCTACGGCCTGTTCATCGACGGCGAGTTCACCGAGGCCGCCGACGGCAAGGTCTTCAAGACGGTCTCCCCGTCCACCGAGGAGGTCCTGTCCGAGATCGCCCAGGCGGGCTCCGAGGACGTCGACCGCGCGGTGCGGGCGGCCCGCAAGGCCTTCGTGAAGTGGTCGGCGCTGCCGGGCTCCGAGCGCGCGAAGTACCTGTTCCGCATCGCCCGCATCATCCAGGAGCGCAGCCGCGAACTGGCCGTCCTGGAGACGCTGGACAACGGCAAGCCCATCAAGGAGACGAGGGACGCCGACCTGCCCCTGGTCGCCGCGCACTTCTTCTACTACGCGGGCTGGGCCGACAAGCTCGACCACGCGGGCTTCGGCGCGAACCCGCGCCCGCTCGGTGTGGCCGGCCAGGTCATCCCCTGGAACTTCCCGCTGCTGATGCTGGCGTGGAAGATCGCCCCGGCGCTGGCGACCGGCAACACGGTGGTGCTGAAGCCGGCCGAGACGACCCCCCTGTCCGCCCTGTTCTTCGCGGACATCTGCCGCCAGGCCGGCCTCCCCCGGGGCGTCGTCAACATCCTCCCGGGTTACGGCGCCACGGGCGCGGCCCTCGTCGAGCACCCCGACGTGAACAAGGTGGCCTTCACCGGCTCCACGGCGGTCGGCAAGGCCATCGCCCGCCAGGTGGCGGGCACGAGGAAGAAGGTCACCCTCGAACTCGGCGGCAAGGGCGCCAACATCGTCTTCGACGACGCCCCGATCGACCAGGCCGTCGAGGGCATCGTGAGCGGCATCTTCTTCAACCAGGGTCAGGTCTGCTGCGCGGGCTCCCGGCTGCTGGTCCAGGAGTCGATCCAGGACGAGTTGCTGGACTCCCTGAAGCGGAGGCTGTCGACCCTCCGCCTCGGCGACCCGCTGGACAAGAACACGGACATCGGCGCGATCAACTCCGCCGAACAGCTCTTCCGCATCACCACGCTCGTCGAGGCGGGCGAGGCGGAGGGCGCCGAGCGCTGGTCCGCGGCCTGCGAACTCCCCTCCTCCGGCTACTGGTTCGCCCCGACGCTCTTCACGAACGTCACCCAGGCGCACACCATCGCCCGCGACGAGATCTTCGGCCCGGTGCTGTCCGTCCTCAGCTTCCGCACCCCGGACGAGGCCGTCGCCAAGGCCAACAACAGCCAGTACGGCCTGTCGGCGGGCATCTGGACGGAGAAGGGCTCCCGCATCCTGGCGGTGGCGAACAAGCTCCGCGCGGGCGTCGTCTGGTCCAACACGTTCAACAAGTTCGACCCGACCTCGCCGTTCGGCGGATACAAGGAGTCGGGCTTCGGCCGCGAGGGCGGCCGCCACGGCCTGGAGGCGTACCTCGATGTCTGACCGCAGCAACGAACGTCTGAGCGTCTTCAAGACCTACAAGCTGTACGTCGGCGGGAAGTTCCCGCGTTCCGAGAGCGGCCGGGTGTACGAAGTGACCGACTCGAAGGGCAAGTGGCTGGCCAACGCGCCGCTCTCCTCCCGCAAGGACGCCCGTGACGCCGTGGTCGCGGCCCGCAAGGCGTTCGGCGGCTGGTCCGGGGCGACCGCGTACAACCGCGGCCAGATCCTCTACCGCGTCGCGGAGATGCTGGAGGGCCGCAGGGGACAGTTCGTCCACGAGGTCGCCGACGCCGAGGGCCTGTCGAAGTCCAAGGCCGCCGAGCAGGTGGAGGCGACGATCGACCGCTGGGTCTGGTACGCGGGCTGGACCGACAAGATCGCCCAGGTGGTCGGCGGCGCCAACCCGGTGGCGGGCCCGTACTTCAACCTCTCGTCCCCCGAGCCGACGGGCGTGGTCGCGGTCCTCGCCCCACAGGAGTCGTCCTTCCTGGGCCTGGTCTCGGTCCTCGCCCCGGTGATCGCGACCGGCAACACGGCCATCGTGATCGCGAGCGAGAACTCCCCGCTCCCGGCCCTGTCCCTGGGCGAGGTCCTGGCCACCTCCGACCTGCCCGGCGGCGTGGTCAACATCCTCTCCGGCCGTACGGCGGAGATCGCGGCGCCCCTCGCGGCGCACCAGGACGTCAACGCGATCGACCTGGCCGGCGCGGACGACGAACTGGCGAAGGACCTGGAGATCGCGGCGGCGGACAACCTGAAGCGCGTCCTGCGTCCACAGCCTGTGGACAACTGGTCGGCGACCCCCGGCCTCGACCGCATGACGGCGTTCCTGGAGACGAAGACGGTCTGGCACCCGACGGGTTCGCTGGGCGCGTCCGGCTCCGCGTACTGACAGCCGCCGAAGACCGGAGAGCCGCGCCTCCCCTCCGTCCGGGGGAGGCGCGGCTCTCTGCCGCGCTCAGCCGTTGCCCAGCAGCCCCGCCACCTGCCCGACCACCGGCATGCTCCCGATGGACTGCGCCTGCGCGATCGGCTGGGTCAGCGCCTGCGAGGTGAGCGGCTTGAAGCCGGCGCCCTGGGTGCCGATGCCGTTGTCCAGGGGGTCGACGCCGGTACCGGCGAGCGGGTTCGGCTTGAGGCCGGCGACCGGGCCGGTGACGTAGCCGACGGTGCCGGTGAGGGCCTGGAGGCCTGCCTGCGGGTCGACGTTGCCGAGCGAGGTGGGGCGGGAGCGCATCACGTCGACGACCGGTTCGGTGTCGGCGGAGGCCGACGCCGCGCCTGCTCCCAGGGCCACGCCCGCGGTCGCGAGGGCGACCAGGGCGCGCTGGGCGGTCGGGTTCTGGGAGGACGCGTGTCGGGCCATCGTTTCTGCCACCTTCCGCTTGCTTCACTTGCGCATGGTAACGAGGTCGACACGAAGGGTAGTTGAGGTGTGACGCGCGCTTCAAAGCCGACCCGCGGGGTCGTACAGGGGCCGCCGGATGCCTCACACTGGTGTCCCGTGAGCTCCCCTCCACCCATACCGACGCGAGTCGTGCTGCTCTGCGGCCCCTCCGGCTCCGGCAAGTCCCTCCTCGCCGCCCGCTCCGGCCTGCCGGTCCTGCGGCTCGACGACTTCTACAAGGAGGGCGACGACCCGACGCTGCCGCTGGTGGCGGGAAGCTCCGACATCGACTGGGACCACCCGGACTCGTGGGACGCGGACACGGCGATCGCCGCGATCGTGGACCTGTGCCGCACGGGCCGGACGAAGATCCCCGTCTACGACATCTCGCTGAGCGCCCGCACCGGCGAGGAGTCGGTCGAGGTGGGCCGCACCCCGCTGTTCATCGCGGAGGGCATCTTCGCCGCCGAGATCGTCACCCGGTGCCGGGAACTCGGCGTTCTCGCCGACGCCCTGTGCCTGAGCCGGGGCCCGCTCCGGACCTTCCGCCGCCGCTTCCTGCGCGACCTGCGGGAGGGCCGCAAGTCCGTCCCCTTCCTGCTCCGCCGCGGCTGGCGCCTGATGCGCTCCGAACGCTCCATCGTCGCCCGCCAGAGGGCCCTCGGCGCCCACGCCTGCGACAAGGACGAGGCCCTGGGCCGGCTGGCCGCGGCCGCTGCGGGCCGCCGCCCGGCCGCGGCGTCGGCCTCCCAGGCCTGATCGCGGCCCCCTGACCGCCGTACCGCTGACAACCGCACACGCTGACGGCCGCACACACGAAAGCGGGACTGGACGGGCCCCCCGGCCCCTCCAGTCCCGCTCCCTTGGTGCTCCCCCGTACTTCCCCCGTGTGGCCCCCCCCCATGGGCCCGTTGGTCCCCCGTGACC
>NZ_JAGMUK010000012.1 GCF_019049245.1 Streptomyces sp. AC555_RSS877
AGGGGTGCTTTCAGAAAGCCGGGTGCTTGCGGGCGAGGGTCATGCAGTGGGCGAGCTGGAGGAAGGCGTCGTGCATGTCGTCTCTGGTTTCCCAGCGGGTCCGTAGGCGGCGGGGTCCGTGGAGCCAGGCGATGGCCGACTCGGCGACCCACCGGACTTTGCCCAGGCCCGAGCCGTGTGGCTGGCCTCGCCGGGCGATCCTCGGTGTGATGCCGCGCTCGCGCAGACGGCGGCGGTAGATGTCGTAGTCGTAGCCGCGGTCGGCGTACAACGTGCGGGGCTTGCGCCGGGGCCGGCCCCGCTTGCCCCGTACCGGCCCAAGGCTGTCGACCAGCGGCAGAAGCTGGGTGACATCGTGACGGTGACCTCCGGTCAGCGACACCCGCAGCGGAGTGCCGCGGGCATCGGTCATTCACGTGATGCTTCGAGCCCGGCCGTGCACGGTCAACCGGGCTCGGACCGACTTTTGGGCTGCTTCGCCCCCGCTTGGCCTGGACATGCGAGGCATCGACGGTGGCGCGGGAGAAGTCGAGACGGTCCGCCGCCCGTAACCCGTCCAGCAGCACCCGCTGGAGCTCCTCCCACACCCCCGCCTCCTGCCACTCGGCCAGCCGACGCCAGCACGTCGGCCCCGAACCGAACCCCAACTCCTGCGGCAGAAACTCCCACTGGACACCTGTGTAGAGGACGAACAGCACACCCTGCAGCGTCCTGCGGTCATCGATCCGCCTGCGCCCCGGATACCGGAACCGCCGCTCATGCTTCGGCAACAGCGGCTCGATCACCGCCCACAACTCGTCACTGACCTCCCACGGCTTCCGCCGCGCCATGGTCACACCCCACAAAAGACGGGATCACATACCTCTCCACCGTGCCACAACACGATCTTTCTGCAAGGACTCCT
>NZ_JAGMUK010000121.1 GCF_019049245.1 Streptomyces sp. AC555_RSS877
ACGACTGCCTGCGGGTTGACGGGGTCGGCTGCCCGTGGGCCGTCGCCCGCGGCACAGCTGGCCGCGGTCTGTGGGTGGGCGGGGTGGGTCGCGCTGCCTGGTGTTGACGGGGTGCCGTCCGCGCCCGCCCGTGCCGTCCTGGCGGCACGACTGCCTGCGGGTTGACGGGGTCGGCTGCCCGTGGGCCGTCGCCCGCGGCACAGCTGGCCGCGGTCTGTGGGTGGGCGGGGTGGGTCGCGCTGCCCGGCGTTGACGGGGTGCCGTCCGCGCCCGCCCGTGCGTCCTGGCGGCACGACTGCCCGCGGGTTGACGGGTGCGTCCTGGCGACACGACTGCCCGCGGCATGTCGGGTGCCGTCCGAGCGGCTCGACTCCGCGGGTTGGCGGGGTGGGCTGCCCGTGGTCCTCCCCGCCCCCGCCTCCGCCCCGCCAATCGGGCGGAATCATGCCCCGGCCTTGTGCCCGACCGGCATGGCGTCCTCGTTGGCCCGTCCTTGCCCGGCATGGTCATGTGTTTATGCGACTGCCTATGCCCGTGCCCGTTTCCCTCTGTCTCGCAGCAGCCGCCGCCCTCTTCCCCATGTCGGCGTACGCCGACTCGGGCGGCCTCTGTGCCGCCTCCGGGGACCAGGCCTTTCCGGTCAGCACGCGTATCCACGGCGGACCCCCCTCCTACGAGGCCGGGGGTGGTTACGGCACCTGGTACCTGGACCTCACCAACACCACCAGCCGGACCTGCGCGAACATCCACCCGGTCGTCGTCCTCGCCGATGAGAAGCGGGCCCTGGAACCCTCCCAGCCCCGCCTGGAGTTCTACGACGGCACCGTGCGGGGCAGCACCCGTCCTCACCCCGTCCGCTTCGAGCGCACCGACGCCGACGAGCTCGTGGGCGCCTTCGCCGACGAGCGGGCCGGCTTTCCCGGGTTCACCGTCGGGCCGGGAAAGACCCTCACCGTGAAGGTCCGGCTCGCGGTCACCTCGGACGCCGTACCGAACGAGGTCACCGCCAACGCGGCCGTCGTGCAACGCCACGACGACGACGGCGAGTGGGTCGGCCAGTCCAACGACTACCGCTTCGGCATCGACACGGAACCGTCCCCCGAGCGCAGCCCGGACCTCGACCCCACCGCCACCGACACCACGACCGCCACCGCCCACACCCCAACCCCCACAACGCCCACCCCCACCC
>NZ_JAGMUK010000122.1 GCF_019049245.1 Streptomyces sp. AC555_RSS877
GACGCACTGCACAGCATGGTCGTCGTCGACCGCGTCGACTGCGACCACCCCGTACGGACCTTCCACACCATCGGCGACACCTCACCCCTGCACGCCACCGCCGTGGGGCGCGCGATCCTCGCCCATCTCCCGAAGCAGGACGTCGAGGAACTCATCGCCCAGGGCCTGGAGCGCTTCAGCGACACGACCCCCGCCGACCCCGACGAGCTGCGCGCCGAACTGGACCGGATCCGCGCCGACGGCTACGCGATCAACCGGAACCAGTACCGGCCGGGCGTCTGCGCCCTCGCCGCACCCGTGCTCGACGAGAACGGGACACCGCTGGCCGCCGTGGCCATCTCGATGCCCGACTCCCGGCACGACGTGAAACGGGAGTCCGAGTGGGGTGGCCTCGTGGCCGGCGCGGCAGAGGAGATCAGCGGACGCCTACTGGGCGGCTGACGGAAGGTGGCGGCCCAAGAAGGCCCCGACCGGAGAGGGCCGGCTTGCACGCGTCGAAGCGTGCAAGCCGGCCCTCTCCGCATGTCAGGGCAGCCGTCTCCCCGGGCCCGACGGGGGCGTCGGGCCCAGGGCGGCCGCCGCGCGACACGGCGCGACAGGGGGCAGAGGCGCTCCCGCCGCTCATCGCCGGGAAGGCCATGAGGGCCCCAATCCCGCTTCATGCCGCATCGTGGAACGCCATGCTAGAATGCGGCATGAATCATGCCTGGGGCTCCGGGGAGGGAGTCAAAGGTGAGCGACGAAGCCACGCGACTGATGGGGGCCCCGGATGGAAATGAAGAGCGTCATCAGGTCACTGCGCATCCTGGAGGCGGTCGCCCGGCATCAGCCGGTCACCGTGGGCGAGCTGACGAAGCTCTTCGGCCTGCCGAAGTCGACGGTGCAGCGCACCCTGGTCACCCTCAACGAGGCGGGCTGGCTCCGGGCCAACCGCAGGGACACCACGCGCTGGGAGATCGGCGCCCGGGTACTGGCCGTACGACCCGCAGCCCTGCAGGGCTCCAGCCTGTTCGCCGCCGCCCGCGAACCCATGATCCGGCTCCGGGACACGGTGAACGAGACCATCCATCTCTCGGTGCCCGACGCACTGCACAGCATGGTCGTCGTCGACCGCGTCGACTGCGACCACCCCGTACGGACCTTCCACACCATCGGCGACACCTCACCCCTGCACGCCAC
>NZ_JAGMUK010000123.1 GCF_019049245.1 Streptomyces sp. AC555_RSS877
CAGATGCGACCGCACCACACCACTGCCATCACCATGCGCATCCATCAGCCCATACGGAGCCGTGGTCTCCTCCACGTCTCCCAGCAGCCCCGCGAAGTACGCCTCGTGCTCCTCCCGGGTCACGCCCAGCCGCGCCTGCGCCACGAAGTTCCGGAACGGCAGCGGCTCCGGCAACGAACCCTCCCGACCCGACAGGAACGCACCCATCTCCTCAAGCAGCACATC
>NZ_JAGMUK010000124.1 GCF_019049245.1 Streptomyces sp. AC555_RSS877
CGTGTGGGCGGTGCTGGTCTGCCCCAGATCCAGGGTCGGGCGCGGGCGTTGAGCTGGGCTGTGGCCACTTCGGTGGCGTGGGTGATGTGGTCGCGGTCGCCGAAGGAGCGTCCGGCCAGGGCGGTCTTGCGGAAGATGCGCCACCAGCCCTCTTGGAGGTTGAGCCAGCAGGCGCCGACCGGGATGAACACGTGCCTGATGCGGGGGTGGTCCTCGAGCCAGGTTCGGGTGGACACGCTGTTGTGCGAGGACAGATTGTCGGTGATCACATAGATGTCCCCGACGGGGTTGGCGTCCTCGACCAGCTGAAGGAACTGCTGGTAGAAGGCGCTGTTGCGGGAGGTGGCGGTCATCGTGAGCTCCTGGCCGTCGCGGACGCGTAAGGCGCCGTAGACCCAGGTTTTCTCCGGTCCGCGGGAGTAGTCGATCTCGTTCTTGATGCGGTGTCCGTCAGGTGACCAGCCCGGTGCCGGCGGGAAGGTGCGTGGGATCACCGGGCCGAGCTCGTCGGCGCAGACGACCGTCGCGCCGGCGGGCGGGCTGGTGTAGAGCTCGACGATCCGCGTCCTTTTCCCTCGAAGTCTGCATCTCTGGGGCGCGTCCACGAGCGTGTGCGCCGCCAGCGCACGCCCTCGGCCAGAAGGATGCGGCGCACCTGGGAGCGGCTTACCTCGATTCCCAGGTCCCGGGCCGCGGCAGCCAGTGCGTCCAAGGTCCATTCCGAGGGTCCCGACTCGTCCGCGGCCCACATCTCGTTCGACGGCTGCACCTCAAGCCGACCGGGCGGGGTCTGCTTGACCATCGCGATGATCCGGGAGCGTTCGGCCTCGGTGATCCTTTGCTTGCGGCCCTGCCCGCCCAGATCCTCCAGGCCCTCAAGCCCCAAGCGGTTGAACCGGTGCAGCCAGCGGCGCACCGTCTTCTGACTGCACCTCAGCTCGTCGGCGATCTGCGGGACCAGCCAGCCGTCCCAGCTCAGCTCCACCATCCGGCACCGCTCCACCAGAACCTTCGGCGCCTTCCTGGCAGCCGCCAGGCGGTGGACCACCGCTTGCTCGCCCTCGTCACGGCCCGGCCGTACCCGTAACACCATCGTCCAGCACCCGCCCCCGAGTACCCGCAACCACCCCGCTACCAGTAGCTATACCCACCGAAAGCGGAATTCAGCACTAG
>NZ_JAGMUK010000013.1 GCF_019049245.1 Streptomyces sp. AC555_RSS877
GGGTACCACATCGCTGCGCGATGTGCAAGCGAACACCCGCGCTGCGCGCGGGTGTTGCGCTCCCGCTCCGCGTGAGCGCTGGCGGGTGGCTGCGCCACCCGCACACCCTGCTTGCTGCGCAAGCAGGGTGACGACCCGTCCGCTGCGCTCCCGGGTCGGCGGGACTCCGTCCCGATACCAGGCCTCCGCTCCGCTCCAGCCTGGTCGGCGAGTCCGCTGCGCTCCCCCGCCTGACGGTCCTTCCGGCTACGCCTCCAGAACCGTTGGGCCCGCTAACGCGGGCCGGGCTGGCTACGAGGGGAGGGGGTTACTCGTTCGTGTCGGGTTTCAGTGTAGCGTGTGCATCAGGATGATGCAGAATGTAGCGTTGGAGGAAATACGGGACACCCACCAACCACTCGTATCAGGGCCGGTAACTTAGCGGCCTGCGGACTGGACGGGGAGAAAGGCGTTATGGTTTCCGATGCGCTGAAAGCTGTTGATGACGTGGAGCCGTGGACACCCGCGCATCAGGCCGTGGAGATAAGTGACTACGAGACACTCGCCGTGCTCTTGGACTCCGGGGCCGACCCGAACGAGATGTGCTTCGGGCACACGCTGCTGACTCACGCGATCGACCTTGAGGGGGACAGTCACCTGCAGTCGGGGCATCCACTGAACGCGGCCACCACGGCGATCCTGCTGGCGTACGGTGCCGATCCGCGTCTGCCAGCCGCCGATGGGGAGACTCCTCTACAGATCGCCGGGCACTACGACCACGAGCCGGCGCAGCGGCTGCTTCAGCGCTTCCTGGCGCCCACGGCTGTTGAGGCTCCAGGGAGTGCGCGTGGCGAATGATCGGGAACCTTCGGTGCCTTCCCTCCATAGTTCGGGCTGTTCTTACGTGGATGTCTCGATCTATGTGGATGCGGTGGACGGGGCTCGGGTCGTGGCCTGGCTTCAGGGCTCTCTCAACCTCAAGGACAACGGGCCATGCCTGGCCGTCGGGCCGCTATGTGTGTCCGGCGAGTACAACGGCTACGCCACGGGCCGGCGGGCCCACCCCTTCGCCTTCCTTGAATGGCCGACCGTGCTGGAGTGCGAGGCCTCCGCAGGAGCGCCGGCCGATGTGGTGCAGGCCGTCGCGGCCGTGCTCGAAGCACTGTGGCGTGGCGGCTTCAAAGCCGTGGCCGCCTGTGACTTCGAGGACGAGCTGCCCGCACGCGGCGGGGCGGACAGATACCCCTTCCCTCCTGCCTCTGGCAGGTCACCAGCTTCTACTTGCTCGTGGTGGAGGAACCTGATTTCTCCCGGGAAAAGAAGGAGTGGAATTCTGTGATCAGCCTCCGGGAGCATCAGGTAACACAAAAAGCACAAATTCGGGATTGGGTTAGATTCTTTGCAAGATCGTTTGTGCCTGCTCGGGGAGCGCGGGGCATGCTGGTGTCCGCGACCGGATCCGGGAAAACGATCACCGCTGCTGCGTGTGCGCTGGAGTGCTTCCCGGGCGGCCGGAGCCTCGTCACGGTCCCGACCCTGGATCTGCTCGTGCAGACCGCCCAGGCGTGGCGCCTGGTGGGCCACCGCTCCCCTATGGTCGCGGTGTGCTCACTGGAGAACGACCCCGTGCTGAACGAGCTGGGGGTGCGCACCACCACCAACCCGATCCAGCTCGCCCTGTGGGCCGGGCATGGTCCGGTCATCGTGTTCGCCACGTACGCCTCTCTCGTGGACCGCGAGGACTTCGATGACCCGATGGGTCAGGGGCGCGTTCGCGGGCCGCTGGAGGCCGCTCTGGCGGGTGGAGAGCGCCTGTACGGGCAGCGGATGGACGGTTTTTCGCTCGCCATCATCGATGAGGCCCACTCAACCGCAGGCGATCTTGGCAGGCCATGGGCGGCGATCCACGACAACGCCCGCATCCCCGCCGACTTTCGGCTCTATCTCACTGCCACCCCACGCATCCTGGCTTCCCCCCGGCCGCAGAAAGTCGCGGACAGCGAGGAACTCGAGATCGCGTCAATGGGCCAGGACTCGGAAACCTACGGGCCCTGGCTTGCCGAGCTCGGGCTCTCGGAGGCGATCGAGCGCGAGATCCTTGCCGGGTTCGAGATCGACGTCCTGGAGATCCGCGACCCCTCCCCCGTCCTCGGGGAGTCGGAGGAAGCACAGCGAGGCCGGCGCCTCGCTCTGCTGCAGACGGCGCTCCTGGAGCACGCCGCAAGGTGGAACCTGCGCACCGTCATGACGTTCCACCAGAAGGTGGGGGAGGCTGCCGCGTTCGCGGAGAAGCTGCCGAAGACGGCTGCGGAGCTGTACATCAACGACGCCTCCGACGACGACCTGGCGGCCGCGGACCGGCTCCCCGCATCGTCGATCGACGCGGAGTTCTACGAGCTGGAGGCCGGCCGCCACGTACCCCCGGACCGGGTGTGGTCGGCGTGGTTGTGCGGCGACCACCTCGTCAGCGAGCGGCGCGAGGTGCTGCGGCAGTTCGCCAACGGCATCGACGCGGACGGCCGCCGGATCCACCGCGCGTTCCTCGCCAGCGTTCGCGTCCTCGGGGAAGGCGTCGACATCACCGGCGAACGGGGAGTCGAGGCCATCTGCTTCGCCGACACCCGCGGCTCCCAGGTGGAGATCGTGCAGAACATCGGCCGGGCACTCAGATTGAACCGCGACGGCTCCACGAAGGTCGCGCGGATCATCGTGCCGGTCTTCCTGGAGCCCGGCGAGGACCCGACCGACATGGTCGCCTCCGCCAGTTTTCGCCCCCTTGTAGCGGTCCTCCAAGGCCTCCGCAGTCATGATGAACGACTCGTGGAACAGCTCGCCTCCCGTGCCCTCAGCAGCGGGAAGCGCAAGGTGCACATCCAGCGCGACGAGGACGGGCAGATCGTCGAGGTCGACGGCGAGGACCAGGAGAAGGACAACACCGACGCCGCTGCCGAAGCCGCCCTGCTCCACTTCTCCTCTCCCCGCGACGCCGCCACCATCGCGGCTTTCCTGCGCACCCGGGTCTACCGGCCCGAGTCCCTGGTGTGGCTCGAGGGCTACCAGGCCCTGCTGCGCTGGCGGAAGGAGAACGACATCATCGGCCTGTACGCCGTCCCGTACGACACCGAGACGACGGTGGGCGTCACCAAGGACTTCCCGCTGGGCAGGTGGGTTCACCAGCAGCGCAAGGCGCTGCGGGCCGGGAAACTGGAGGAACGGCGCAAGACCCTGCTCGACTTGCCGGAGGCCGGGATGGTGTGGGAGCCGGGTGAAGAGGCTTGGGAGAACAAGCTCGCCGCGCTCAGGTCCTACCGGCGCGCCATGGGGCACCTCGCGCCGCGTCAGGACGCGGTGTGGGGCGAGGGCGAGGGCGAGGCGATGGTGCCCATCGGGCAGCACATGGCCAACCTCCGGCGGAAGAGCGGTCTCGGGAAGGACCCGAAGCGGGCGGAGGCGCGCGCGCAGCAGCTGGCCGCGATCGATGAGGACTGGAACTGCCCCTGGCCACTTGACTGGCAACGCCACTACCGGGTGCTCGCCGACCTGGTCGACGCCGACGGCGTCCTGCCAGCCATCGAACCCGGAGTGCTGATGGACGGCGACGACCTCGGAAAATGGCTCCAGCAGCAGAAACAGCCCGGCACCTGGACACGACTCCTGCCCGAACAGCAGGAACGGCTCACCACACTGGGCATCGCACCGCTCGTGGCACCGACTGCCGCCCCCGCAGCAGCGGCCGGCCGTACGGCGGCGAAGGGCCCGAGCAAGGCGCAACAGGCGTTCCAGCGCGGCCTGACAGCCCTCGCGCAGTGGGTGGAACGGGAAGGCGTCCACCGGCCCGTACCAAGGAGCCACAGCGAACAGATCACACTCGACGGCGAGGCGGAGCCGGTGACCGTGAAGCTGGGCGTATGGGTCTCCAACATCAAGACCCGGCGGGACAAGCTCACGGCGGAGCAGCTGGACGCGCTGCGAGAGCTGGGCATCCAGTGGGCGTGAGCGCGCCTGCCGACTGGTGAGGCGCGGGATCGGGCAGGACGCCGCGCGGATCGAGGAGCTGGCCGGCTGCGGCCTTGCGGGGTTGGCCTACGAGGTGTTCGAGATCGAGCTGATCCGGGAGGCCGAGCCGCGCCTGCTCGGCATGCTCCGCGAGGGCACTCTCGCCCGGCTCGCCGTGAAGCAGTGCAAGAACCGGGGCTGGCAGTTCTTCGTCACGAGGATGAGCGCCTCCCCCGCCCACCGGATCGAGGTCATCGAGACCGGCTTCGATGCGCAGTTCACCGCGCTGAAGACGGCCGTCGACACCAGGGAGGACGACGCCGACGTCACCGACGCCATCGCCGCGCTCCTTGCCAGGGTGGACACCGGCCTCGCCGCCCGCGACGACCTCGGCGTGACGGAGGCGTTCTCCGCGATGGAGGCCGACCTTGACGTCAAGAAGAACGACGTACGGGCCGCCCGGGGGCGCGTACGCCAAGTCGCCCGCCTGCGCCGCGCCCACCGCCGCCGCCAGCTGCGGGAGAAGGACTCCCGGGTCGCGCCGCGCATCGCCTTCTACATCTTCACCGTCATCGGCACGATCGTCTTCGGCATCGCCATCGTGCTGATCCTGATCGGCAACCTCGCCGCGGCCCTCCCGCTGTTCCCCGCCGCCGGCGCCGCCTGGGGCCTGGCCGGCGTCATGACCTGGGCTCTGCGCCGATAACCCTCCTGGGCGACGGGCGTCTGGATCAAGGGAGGTACGTCATCTGTCGAAGGGCGCTCCCGGACCCGCGCGTGTGCTGGGTCCCTGGGCCGATAGAGGGGCGCGGAAGGGGTGAACGCCGGAGGGCTCCCGCCGCTGGGTGCGGTGGGAGCCCTCCGGCGTGCGAGGTGGTCGGGGTCAGTCCTCTCGTCGTACGACGGTGCGCATGGGGCGCGGCCGGATGACGCGCCGGGTGGCGGAGTGCTGCAGGGACTTGGCGGTGATCTTCTCGCGCCGGCGGCCGGCGTCCAGGACGCGGCGGGCCTCGAGCCACTCGTCGTACTCGGGGTCCCTGGGGTTCATGAGGAGGCCGGCGAGGATGCCCTCGACCGCGTCCTCGGTGGGCAGGATCTTGCCGCTGAGGGCGTCCGAGATCGTGCTCTGGGAGATGGGGACGCCTGCCTCGCGTGCGCGGGAGACCATCAACTTGTAGGGGGGGTTGCCCTCCCACAGGCGCAAGTCGCCCAGCGCGATGGCGTATTCGGCCTGGTTCACGACGTGGGTGGGTCGCAGGCGCTGGTAGCGGGCGCGCTGGGTGCGGTCGGCAGGGACACCGGCGACCTGGCGCTGCCGCTCGTTGGCGTACATCTCCCACATGGGGCGCCACTGGTTGGGGTCCTCGCCGAAGGCGGTGAGGTACTCCACCATGGTCTGCCAGGACGGGCAGCGGTTGGGGTCGGTGGCCCGGGACAGGGTCGCCGTCGACAGGCCGGTGAGCTTGCTGGCCTCCTTGAGGGTGAGGTCTTCGGGGCGCAGGGCGGCGAGTTCTTTGGCGAGCCGGGCGAACTTGCCGGTGATCTTGGTGTGGTCGCGCCTGGGACGTGCCATGGTCGTTCCTCCCTTGAACCGGGAGTGCGGGAGGCAGACGCACCGTAGGGTGCGCCTGCCTCCCGCACGTCTCAGTTCGCCCCTGCGGGCTGGTCGCCGGCCGGGGCCTGGGTGGAAGGGGGGACGCGCTCGTCCGGCGTGAGGACCGGGTGCTGGGCCTCGTGGCGGCGCCGGCGGCGGGCGCGGCGGTCGGCGATCGCGTAGGCGGCGACGGTGGCCGCGGCGCTGGTCTTGCCCGCTGCGACGGTGACGGCCGTGGCCGTGCTCGTGTCGACGCCGGCGTGGATCAGGCCGAGCGCGGAGGCGCCGGCGAGGGCGAAGGAGCCGGCCGCGATGCCGATCTTGGTGATGATGCCGGGGATGCGGTTACCGGTGAATCCGAAACCGGTGTGCGCGGGTGCGTCTATAACGCAGCCCCCGGCGGGGGAAAGGGGGCGGAGCCCGCTCCAGTTGATGATCATTTTCGGTGCCTCCCTTAGGCGCCTTACTCTCTGGTGACCCGGACGCTTCCCGTCCGTTTTCTTGCTGCACGCCGGATTGCCCTCCGGCGCAATAAAAGAATCGCACGGCCGTATACAGGACGACAAGTTCCTCTTGCAGCAGTCCGGAATAATGCGGCGAGTGATCATCGCCAGCGGTATTGATCTTGGTCGGATTCATGGCCAATGCTTTTTTTCTTGACGTCCGTTCAAAACCTGGATCCGGAGATCCTGGTTGACCAGGACTCGAAAGTATGCGCAGGTCAGAGGGTAAGCGGAGTAGTAAAATCCGATTAATCCGCTGCTTCTGAAAGCTGGGTAAAGTTCAGTTCGAGTGGATCGAAATGTGGGAAGTAGGCGACGCATAAAGCCGGGGCGCCGAATCTCCCACACTCGGATCCTGTCAACTCCTGCACCCCTCGCCGGGAAGGCGCCACACTCATTCGGGCGCGGCATTGAGGCCGAACTAATTCCCCTCACCAGCAGAGATTTATTTTCTTGTTTTTCCATGAAAAATGAGCCATGGAAAATCCGAGTTTTCGCAGGTCAAGCCGATTCCCGGAATCAGTTTTTTCACGGCGTTCGAGTTTGTCCGAAATTGAGGTCTCACCTTGCAACGAATCCTTGACTGGCCCAGCCTTGAGACCACGAACTGCCAGGAGCGCCCGCTCCCGAAGGTTCGCCCTCAGGCGCCTTACTCGACCCGGACAGGCGCCCGTCCACCTGGCCATTGCCCTGGCCACGGCCGCGGTGCGCAGCCTCGCTGTGTGCCGCTCCGACTTGAGAACCGTTCAGCAGCAATCCGCCCCGCACAGAGCGCCAGCCGGCGCACCGCGACAGCCGAAGGAGGACAGCGGCATGGAGACACCAACCGCCCTGATCACAGTGGTCGTACTGGCAGCCACCGCTCACAGCGTCCTTCTGCCCGCCGCGCACCCCTCACCGGGCACCCGGCTGTCCCGCGCAGGCGCCACCCGGCGGCCCTTGCCCTCCCCCGGCTGGTCCGGGCCAGGACGAGGACGACGCCGGTGGCCTGAGCAGCTCCACCCCGGGAGCGGCCCCCGCCAACGGCCCAGCCAGCCATAGCGCGCCAGTCCGCGAAGGCCGCTTCCTGCCGCCGGCGGACACTCTGCTGAACCACCCCCGGCTGCCCCCACCACGGACAGCCACCCGCCCGGCCACCACAGCGCCACGCTGCCAGGCCCCGGCCAAGGCCCGTGAAAAGACAGCCGGGCCAGCCCCCGGCTGCGCCGCACGGGCCGCACCACCTGCCTTGCGGGGCAGATTTCCTGGGCGCACCAACACCGGCCGCAATGCCCCCCGCAGGCCACGCCCCCGGCGTCTGCCCGCGCCCGAGCCTCAGGACGCACCTGCGCCAAGGCACCAGCCCACGTCTCCTGCCGCGGCCCTGGCGCGCCGCCCCACCCCCGGCAGCACTCCCGCCGGTTACAAGGGCTCCTGGCGGCCACTGAGGGCCTCTCAGGCCAGTTTCCGGAGCCTTCCTCCGAAGAGAAGCCTCTGCAGGCATCCGCTTCCCCGGCGAGCTCCCTCGCATGCAGCGCCTGGCGCTCAGCCGCCCTCCCCCGGCCGCCGCTTCCTGCCCGGCCGGTTTGCTGCTCAGCACCAAAAAACGGGACCCACCGGGCCTGTTATGACAACGCCCTGGTCCAGCCCCGCTCCCCGCACGCCCTCACACAGCCCAGAAACGGGCTCAGAGCTCACGTCAGCCCGCACCGGCCAAGGCTGCACAAGACGCCTCGCCCACCGTCCCCGCAGCTACCTTCCCACGGGCCGCTGAGCCAGCAGCGCCTCCAGCTGGCGTCCTGCCTGCCCCGCCACCCAGGCCCCGTTCCCGTCACGTGACGCCGCCGGTGTGCCCTCTGCCGCCACCCCGCAGCCCTCTCACATCAGCCTAGAAGCGACTACACGCCTTCAGAGACAGCCCGCATGCTGTCAACGGCCGCCTCGCACACACCCGTTGCCCCGGGCCGGCAATCGTCTCCAACTGGCTACTCGCTTCCTCAGCGACCCATTTCCCTTTCCCCGTCATCCGCTTTCCCGGCCGGGCACCGGACCGCTGCACCGCTCAGTTCTTCCACAACGTTCGGACACCTTCACCCGAAACCGGCAACGCTCTCCCGCCTCCCCTCGACGCCTTCTGCCCGGCAGCCGGCTCTCGCCGAGCCGGCTCGGTACACGGCAGCGGCAGGTACGTCCGGGCGTGGCACGGCCAACGGCCGCTAGAGGCAGGCAAGGGGAAGCCGGAAGTCGATCTCTGCGTGCCGCCCCTTCACTGCGCCGGCTGCGTTTACGAGATCACGTTGCCCTGGGGCGCGGAATCCACGCCGGTCGTCCGGGGACGGCTGGCAGCCTCGTGTTGTCCAGCGGGTCAAGGGCCCGTCCCGCCCGGCCCTCACAGCGGCGCAGCGCTGCCTGGGTGATCGAGGTCGACAGGGTGATCAGCGCCAGATGCGTCCAGGTGGCTTCCCGCTCGGGGTGCTCAGTGAAGTGCTCACGCAGCCGGGCGGCGATGGCCGGGCCCGTGCGGTGGACGCTGCCGACGTACAGGACGGTGCGTGCGGCGGTGCAGGGCAGGTAAATGCCGGTGCGGACGTTCGACCAGTGGCCGTGACGGGTCACCTCAGTGGTCGGCACGATGAGCGGGTTGGCAACGCCGCGCACGATGCCGCCGGTGGCGGACTCGATGCACATCAGCGCATCCAGGTGGTCGGCGATGTCGGATGTGAGTTCGACGGGTCGGCGGGCGATCAGGCTGCTCACAGGTCAGCCCCGGTGGTGTCGGCGTCGCTGTAGGCGAGGTCAGGGCTGGAGCTCTGCCCGAGGATCTCGTGGCGCATCTCCCAGTTGCGCAGAAGCTTGACCGCGTTCTCCAGGTCTTCGGCGATCGTGCTGTGCGGGTCCTTCCAGCCGCGCTGCTGGATGACGGTGGCCGTCGCGCCGTCGTCGCGGCGCTGCTCCATGGTTTCCAGGCGGGTGGTGACGGCGGCCACCTCGCGGCGCAGCTCGTCGCCATCCTCGGTGAGCATCGCGGACGCGGACGGGTCCTCGATCGGGTCGTCCGGGGTGAGCGCGAGCGCCCGAAGGCCCAGGGCGGTCATCGTCTCGGCGGTCGGCGGGGGCGTGGACTGGTCGGTGGCGCTCTGGGTCTTTTCCAGGCGCCGCACTGGGTGGCTGCGGCGCCCGTCGAAGATGGCCTGAGCGAGCTGTTCCAGGCCCTGGCGGGTGGCGGCGAGGGAGGCCAGCAGCTGGCCGGGCTCTTGGCCCTCGCCCTTTCCGGCGCCAAGGGCGCTGCGCTCCAGCAGGACGGTGTCGCCGGTGCCGCAGGTTAGGTAGAACGCGCCGCGCAGCGCAATCTGCTGGGTAGCGGGCCCCATCGGGGGGATCGCCGTGTTGCCCCTCGCGCGGTGGAGCCTGGCGTCGGCGAGCTCGGAGCGGGCGTCCACGAGGATCTCGTCGATGGGCCTGGTGTCGACTCCCATGTCGCGCAGGCCCTTGGCGTTCAGGGCGCGCTCTAGGGCGGACTGACGGCCAGCGTGGCCGGGGACGGCGCGGGCGATGACAGCGGCGGCGAGGAAGCTGCGGGCCCGGGTGCGGTCGCGGCCGAACACGCCACGTGTGCGCAGCGCGGCGGTGATGTGTCGGTCGCCGGTGGTGTCCGGGTCCAAGAGGAGGGTGGCGGCGCCGAGGGCAGCGATGTCGTCGCGGTGCGCAATGTGGGTGGGGATCTCGGTGGGGTTGTCGAGCCAGCGGCGGGTCTCGGCGGCGTCGATGCCGGGGTGGGTCTTCAGGTAGCCCTTGGCCTGGAGGCTGTCGAGGACAGCCTCGGCCCGAATTTGCCAGGCGGTGTCGGAGCTGAAGGGGGTGGGCTGTTCGATGTGATGCTGCGCGACGATGCGACGCCTGGCCTCGACGAGGGAGACGTCCTTGACCTTGAGAACGATCTTGGTGGCGGGCATGACCGCGCGCACGAGCATGAGGCGTTCGCGCTCGTTGATCGGCGAGGGCTTGGGGGCGGTGATCTTCCCGGCAATGGTGAGGAGGCTGGCGCGGTGCTTCTGGAGGGGGTGCTCGCGCAGCTCGGTGGCGTTGGTGGGGACCTTCTCCAGGGCGGAGAGGACCTTGGAGGCGGTCATGCCCTCCTTCTCCTGGACGAAGTAGGTGCGGCCGTAGCAATCGCCTGTCTCCAGGCCGCCGATCGGCACGCGGCCGGGGAAGCGCAGCAGGGCGGGGAACAGCGTGCCACCGATGCGGATGCCGTGCGCGCAGATGTCCGCGCCGTACTTGTTCTTCAGCTCGATCTCCGCGTCGATCAGCTTGATCTGGTCGAAGAAGAAGGCCGCGGCCTTCTCCTTGTCCAGGCCCAGCTGGGGATCGGCCAGGTCGAGCATGCACGCGGCGGTGCCGTTCTCGGTGTACGTGGTGTAGCGGGGCATCTTGAATCCGCCGGCCCAGCGCTGCTCGTCCATGCGCAGGTTCTCCGGGGCGCGCACGAGGCCGGCCACCAGGACGTCGATGTGGATCGACTCGGCGATGACGCCGGGGGCAAGCAGCTCGGGGCGGCGTCGCTTGAGCTGCTCCAGCATGTGCTGGGGGTTCGCGGCCAGCAGCGGGGTGGTTGAGGCCACCTCCGGGGGGAAGCCGGCACTGATCAGGGCCTCGCGCAGGGCCTTGTGCTGTGCCCACGACAGGGGTGTGATCTGCGCGGCGCGAAGGTGGAGTTCGGCGTCGTCGGAGATGGTGTCGTTGACCGTGAGGTCGGGCGTGTGGGTTTGGTTCACCGGTGTCTTCCCGGGGTGGGGGCGTGCAGGTCGAGCACGCCGATGAAGGCGTGCGATCAACGCACGGGCAACGGTGCCCCGGACGTTCCCAACCTCGCGGTCCCGGGGATCGGGCCGGTCGGTCGGAGCGCGCTCAGGCCCGGCCCCAGGGTTCGGCAGCCACGGCAGGACCGTGCTGTTCTCGTCGCTGCGTAAACAGGATTCACGCGGCGGCGCCCTAGGTGTTCCCGACGAACTATCGCCATCTGATAGGACGGTAACAGATCGTCAGTTTCGGTACACACGGTCAACGCAGCAGGCCGGAATCAGCTCTTGGGGACCGTCCACGCCCACCTCAGCGCTGGGGACGGTCCCGACGGGGGCGATGGAATCCTTACTGTGCAGACGAAATGCTTTCTGCTGTCCGGCAGACCAAACCGTGTGGATGGGCGAACCCATGGAGAATCCCACGGGTCGCAGCGCTCACCGTTCCAGTCCGCTGGCTGCACCCCATGGACACGCCCGTCTCCGGCGGTCACCACGGCGCCTCGCCGATTTCGGTGAGGCGATCACCCACCCGCATTATCGTCACAGTGACGAAATTATGGAGTAGAGTGAACTGCGGTACGCGGGCAGTGCTTCCGCCGCTTGGGGGCGGTGTGCCCGCTGAAAGGAGGGGTGACGTGGTGACGAAGCAGGCCGCAGGGCAGAGCAACGCGCCGGTGCCGGGCACCGGCGGTGTTCTCGATCCTCGAATGTCCCTGGCCCTGAACGTCCACACCTGCCCTGGGGTGTACACGGTGCTGCTGGGCGCCGGCATCTCCATGGCGTCCGGCATCAAGACCGGCTGGGGCATCGTCCAGGACCTGGTCAGCAAGGTCGCGGTCCTGCACGCCCCGGACACACCCAATGCCGGCGACGAAGCCGCGGCAGATCCGGAAGGCTGGTGGCAGGAGCAGTTCGGCGAGCAGCTGGGCTACTCGCGACTGCTCGCCGAGACGGCCCCCACTGCTGCGGCACGACAGGCGCTGCTGGCCGGCTATTTCGAACCCGAGGACGGCGAGGACACCGTCAAGCAGCCCACCGCGGCGCACCGGGCGATCGCCCGACTGGTGAAGAAGGGGAACATCAGGGTCATCCTGACGACCAACTTCGACCGCCTCATGGAGCGCGCCTTGGAGGAGGTCGGCATCTCCCCCCAGGTGGTCCGCGACCACCAGATCGACAGCATGAAACCCCTCGTGCACAGCCAGGTCACGGTCATCAAGCTGCACGGCGACTACGCCGACCTGGAACAGCGCAACACCGTGGACGAACTGGAGGAATACCCCAGTGCACAGCAGGGTCTGCTGGAGCGTGTGCTGGACGAGTACGGACTGATCGTGTGCGGCTGGTCAGCAGACTGGGACAGGGCCCTCGTCAGGGCCGTGGAAGGGACCCGGTCCCGGCGTTATCCGATGTACTGGGGACAGTTCGGCCGGATGAGCGAGCCCGCCCGGCGGCTGGTCGCGCAGCACTCTGCCGCCGTCATCGGCGGCGTGACCGCGGACGACCTCTTCACCGACCTCGAGCGCAGGGTGGAGGCGCTGGACCGGATGACCGCCGCTCCGGTAACCCGGGACACGGCCGTCGCCCAACTCAAGCGTTTCCTCCCCGACCCTGTCCGACGTATCGAGATCCACGACCTGATCGAGCAGAGCGTCTCCCTCGTCGCCAACAACGCTGGCCAGGACCGGTATCCGCTGACCGGCAATGTCTTCGCGCAGAGCATCCGCCGCTACCGCGCCGACTGCGACACTCTGCTGCACCTGCTGGCCAACGGCGTTTTCCACGACGACGGCACCTACAACGGCCTGTGGCAGCGCGTTGTCGAGCGACTGAACCGGCTGCGCGACCGCAATATCAACGGCCACACCGAGGATCTCGAGAAGCTACGGCAGTACCCGGCCCTGCTCGCCACCTTCACCATGGGCATCGCTGCGGTCCTCAGCCATCGCGAGGGACTCCTCGCTCGCATCCTCAGTCAGCCACTGTGGACGCCCCCCTTCTCCAGCAACCAACGCCAGGCCCCGGCCGTTTATCTCAACCCGCTGCGCGTCATCTACGGATCGATCACTGAGGTCTGCAGCCCCGAGGGCGGCGGCAGGTACTACTACCCGCAGAGTCACTGGCTCGGCGACGAGTTGCGTGAGCCGTTCCTCCTCGTGGAACCGGACGACGAGGCCTATCAGGCGGCGTTCCACCGCTTCGAGTTCCTCGCCTCCCTGATCGCCATGGACACCGAGCCCGAGTTCTATGCGAACCCGTGGTCCGGCGAGTTCCTTCTGGACTCGTCCTGGGGGCACGAAGACGTCGGCCTGGCCTCGGACATTGCACGGGAGATCAACGAATCCTGGCCGCTCCTCCAGGCCGGCGCCTTCGACGGAGAGGTCGAACGGGCAGAGAAGGCGTTCAAGGCACTCGTGGAGTTCCGCTCCAAGAACCCTCGTTGGTGACTTCGTGCCCGGGTGGGCGTCGCCGTCCCCCGAGGACGTCTGGCAATTTCGAGTCCGAAACCTGTGCGACTGCCGACTCGCTACACGTTGGGGGTCCGGCCGGGGAGTCCCCGGCCGGACCCCCACACTGCGTTCCTGGTGCTTGCGCCCGCCCCGGTCGGCTGCCGGCTCTCGGTAGACATCCGGGAATATGGAGGAAGGCAGTCTTCCGTGTCAGCGGTGTCTATGCCCAGGTGCCGTGGTGTGGGTCCCAGGTTCCTTGGGCTGTGTTGTTGAGCATGGGGTTGATGAATGCGGTGGCGGCCTGTTCCGCTTCGGCGAAGGTGCCGCAGCCCTGGAGGCCGACGACCAGGGCGGCCTGCTTGGGGTAACCGGCGTGCCAGTCGGGGCCCGGTGCCTCGAAGACGGCAGGAAGCACCACGGGGGTGCCGTTCTGTCGTCGGCGTTCGGCTTCACGGTGCAAAGCCTGGGCGACGGCCTGTCCGGGGATGGCCTCCTGCTGGCTGATCAGGAGGAGGTCGGCCAGGTCGCGGTACCGGTTGGAGCCGTGCTGGGCGTTCTCGCCGTGGCGCTCGTACATGGCGCAGATCTTGTCGGCGACATGGTCGATGACGGGATACAGGCGGACATCGGGCCAGTCCACAGGCCATTCGATGTCGACGGCGGACTTCAGGGTGCGTGTCTCCGGGGTGCCGGAGAGGGTGCGGCCCACGACGAGGTCGACCTTGATGTCGGCTACTTCGGCTGTCCCGCAGAAGACCTTGAAGTGCTGTGCGCAGCCGCGGCCTTCGTCACTATGATTTTCGAACTTGGTCGGGGTGTAGCGGAGGTAGTCCCCCAGATCCAGCGAGGCGGCCTCGATCACCAGTTGCCGGGCTTCGTCGGCGCTGCGCTCGGGGTGAGCGCTTTGCAGGTCGATGTCCTGGCTGAGGCGGGCGGCGCCGCGGTAGCGGACCAGCAGGGCCTGGCCGCCTTTGATGAGCCAGCCGTCGGGTTCTTTGGTGAAGACGCGGGCCGCGAGCCGGTTGAAGTAGAAGATCTTCATGAGGTCGGAGACGCTCATGCCGGTCTTTTTGGACATGGTCAGTGCGGCTTGTTTCAAGGCCGCTCGGAACGCTGTCGGGCTCGTGTAGGTCTTGCCCATGGATCGCCCCCTGGCGTGCTGCTTCAAGTCTGCCGACTTTACGCCCGGGTTGATCATCCTTCAGGTCTTTGGGCGGGTCAGTCCGTCTCTTCTGCCTCGGGCCGGCCCTCGGCTGACTCACTGTCCGGCGTGCTCTGCGGAGTGGGGGACGATGCCGACTGCTGGGATGCAGCGACGGAACGGGACGCGCTTTCTAGAGCCTTGTGAATCGAAGGTGGCAGGGCTCCGGCCTGCCGGAGGTCGAGCTGGTTCAGCGCACGCAGTGCCTCGGCCAGGGCCGGGTTTTGCATGTTCAGCTTCGACCGCCGGTCGAAGTCCTGGAGGGGCTTAAGCAGCATGCCGATTCCTGCGAGTGTCTCGGCCAGGGCCGGGTTTTGCATGTTCAGCTTCAGTCGCCGGTCGATGTCCTGGAGGGTCTTACGCAGCCCGGCAAATCCTGTGACGTTGGGATAGGCGTGCGGGAGACCGCTCAGGTCGGCCACGTCGATGTTGCGGAGGAGCGCGGCGGTTTCGTTGTGCAGGTCCTTGACCGGGCGGGAGCGGCTCGGGGTGTGCTGAGCCAGGTAGGTCGCAAGGTCGGGGTGTTCGGCCAAGAGGTGGACGGCCGCATCGAAGCCTTCCCGGCTGGCCCGGTCGACTTCCTGGCGGCGCAGGCTTTCACCCGCCTGTTCCACAAGGTGCTCGATGAGCTCGCGTCCGGTGGCGGTGGCTTTGAGGCCGAACTTGCGGGCGTAGGGCTGCACGCGTTCGGCGAGGTCGTCGAGGGCGACCAGGTCGCGGCGTTCTGCTTCGGCGATGACCCCGCCGATGTGGCCGCCGTCGGCTTTGGCTTGGAGCAGGTCGGTGATGGTGCGGGTGACGGTGGTGACGGGCAGGCCGTCGACCACCGTGACCTCCGAAGACTCCAGCGGCGCGGTGCGCAGACGGACGAACGGCTCGTTCGTGACCCGCCTGCGCGGCACGGTGATCTCCACGTCCGGGGCGGGGATGTCGCCCAGTTCATGGAGCTGACAGGCCGAGGAGTGGGAGACGACGCCGGAGTCCGGGTGGCCTATGGGGCGGTCCCAGGCGAAGGCCTTGGGCTGCAGGCGCAGCCATGCGGCCTTGGTCTCCACGTGGCGGGGCGTGCCGCCGGCAGTCAGTAGGTAGACACCGCGGCTGACGTTCTCCAGCAGGCCAGCTTCGGTCAGCCGCAGCAACTGCACGGCGTTCAGGCCGATCTCTTTGGCCTGGGCGGTGGTGACCAGACCCCATTGGTCCGCCGCGGCCCCGGAGAGCGCAGCAAGCTGTTCAGCACGGTCCATACAAAGACAGTTACACAGTTTGACAGAGATAGTTACTCCTAAGCGTAACTATCTCTGCGCAGACTGCGGGAGAGGGTGTAATTTTCTCTGCTTTTCAGGGAAACGAGTCCAGTGGCAGGGCCGAGACCGCCGCTGGCGGCGGCCGCGGCATCGCGAGGCGGAAGGCATGGCCGGGTTCCGGGGAAGCTGTCATGGGCCCTGTACGGTCCGGCTGCCCCCTGGCGTGCTCACCGTATGGTGCTGTGGGTGCGTGAGGCGTACTCCCTGGGCCCAGCTGCGGGCGTAGGTCACAACGTGGAATCCGCCAGCGTGGTAACCGCTGCTGCGGATCACCACCTCGGTGTCCGTGACCTCCACGGTGAGCCTGCGCCGTGCTCCCCAGATGCCCACCAGGTAGTAGTTGCCCGCGATGGTCACATACCCATCGTCGTCGGGCATCGCCCGACCCTGGGCACGCAGCCCCAGCAGCTCTGACGCCTCGGCGGGTGCCCGCATCGCGAAGCGTTCCCTGGCCCAGCTCTCTGGGGTGGAGGCGGCCGAGGCGTTCGCATCGTCCACCCAGGACTTGAGCTCTGCGGCGAAGGCATACGGGGAGGGCGCGGACGGCCGGACCGGGAACTCGGCCTTGAGGCGTTGGCGGGCGGCATGGAGCGCAGGCATCGCAAAGCTGGTCTGGACAGTGAGGTCCGCCAGCTGGGCTCGTGCCAGGTAGGTGTCCCAGGAGAGGTCCCATCCTTGTGCGGCGAAGAACCAGGGCACCAGGGGCTGAATGTCTTCGGTATCCCAGCACAGGGTGTGCGGGACGGCGTCCCATTCCTGCAGCAGGTGTCGGTGGGCGATCCATGCGTCGCGGAAGGCGGTGCTGGGCAGGAGGCAGGCTGCCAGGTGCCGGGAGGCGCCGGCGACCATGACCAGCACGGGGCAGGTGCTGCACTGCCCGTGACCGACGTCGAACTCTTGCGCAGGCAGCCACAGACCGATTTCCGCCCAGCCCGGGCGGAAATCGTGCAGTACCGGGCCGGGGGACAGCCGCCCTGCCCCCGTCGGCAGTGCCGTCTGCGGTGGGGGCAAGGTTTTACGCAGTCGGGCCACGTGCGAGCGCAGCAGGCTCGCGGAGGCCGGCCATTTGACCCGTCGCGCAATATCGGCGGCTGTCAGGGCAGGGTCGTCCCGGAGCAGCCGCAGGATCACCTGCTCGAACGGGGCGGCCACTGAAGCCCGTTCGGGCCGCTGGTACCGGGGCGGCTGCGGGCTGCGGAGCAGGCGGCGCACGGTGTTGGGGGCGATCTGCTGGCTGCGGGCGATCTGCTTGATCGGCATGCCCTCGGCATGCAGACGGCGTACCTCCTGCCACTGTTCACGGGAGAGCACGCGGCCCCTCCTCCCGTTCGGCGTCGCCCTCCTGGATCCGGCGGGTCTGCTGCCAGGCCGTACGGACCTTGCCCAGCGCGTGAATGACCGGCACCAGAGCAAGCAGCAAGGTCTCCGCCTCCTTGAGCGCTCTGCGAATGACGTAGAACAAGATCGCGATCACTGCGGCCGCGGCCGACGCGAGGGTCACCACCGTCTCGACACTCATGCGGCACCGCCTTGGACGGTGCGCCAGCGATCACGTGTGTGTGCGGGTCCCACTTCTTCTACTCTCCCAACCTCGTTCGCCCTGCGGGACCCTCACGACGAAGGCCCGCTCCCTGCCAGCGCACATGGGTGTCCATTTGCGCTGACAAGAGGCGGGCCACTCGTCTTCAACTACTGTCTCGGCGGGCACTGACAAACGCGCCTCCCCCTGCCAACTGAATCTTGAACCCCGATGCACCCAACGATCCATGTTCCTGCAGGTCAGACTCCCATCGGCGCACCGCACACGTCTCGCGGGCTTTCACCAGCCATGGACACCTTCCTGCCCCACACCTCCCCTGCAGGCACCTTGAAACCGCAGGTCAAAGCCTTCCCGGCGGATTCCTCCTTCCAGAACATGACGGCATGCTCCTCGACGTCGACGATGACGTACTCCGCCTTCCTGACGGCAACGGCAGGCGGCATGACGGTGAGGTGCTCAGGCGAGGCGGCTGAAGGCCCAGCGCAGCCGCTCCTGGTCCGCACAGGGCGGCCGGTGTGGGTGTGGGCGGTCAGCCGGGCCCAGACCGCATCACCTCGGTGATGCAACAACGTCAACATTCCTCCGAGGCTGCGTACGGCTCGCCTTGGATGGCGCACCGGTGCGGGAACGGTGTAGCGGACGGGTGCCGGACCGGACGGCAGTTTGCATCGGTTTGTCGCCCCCACGGTGGTGCTGCTTGGAGGCGCTGGCCGACACACAGAGTTCCGACACGACGAAGCCGGCGCCCGAGTATCGGATGTCAGGGCAGGGGCCGCAGGTGATCGGTCATCGGAGGCCGGGGTGCTCGAGGCTGCCGGTGTAGCGCTGGGCGGCGGCAGATGCTCTAGCCAAACAACTCAGGACATTCAAGGGACCGGGGGCTTCCGGTAGCCGAAGCGCGGAAGTCTGCGGATACCCGAAGCTCTCGAACTCTTGAATGCTGCCTGCCTGTTGGCCAGAGTCAACTCCGCACTGCTGCTTGGACGTACCTCACACGTAATCGTGTGACGAGGAACAAGCCAGCGCTGAAGGTGCAGGTCAAAGCAGGGTTGCGGGGCTAACCCCGGCATCAATGACTCTGGCGCCTGCTGTCGGAGCGTCCTGCCCGAGACACAAGGGCTGAGGAGTCTCCACGCTCCGCACTCCCACCGCACACGGATCCGCCGCGTGCCCACACCTGAGGGGGAACCTCGTGTCCACGCTTGCTCTGCTCGTCGTACTGCTCTGGGTTGTCGTCGGCCTGGCGGTCGTGGTCGGCCTCGGCTATCTCGTCTTCCGCCGCCCGCGGCTAATGGGGCCGATCATGGTCTCCCTGACCGCCGCCACCGTCCTGGTCGCTTTCCTGGCCTGGGCCACTCAGGCCGGCGCGCAGTCTGGTGGAGCCTGGCCCGGCGGCCCGGCGGCCCCGACCGTCCGGACAGGGCGTTAACTGCCGTGTTCAAGGCCAGCGTCCTGCGCGTGGCGGCAGCGGCGAAAGCAGCGGCCTTCATCGCGGGTGGCCTCCTGCGTGGGGCTGGGGTGGGCGGTGCCGTTGGCGGGCATCTTGAACACGCGCGGCAAATGGACGTGGTGGTGCTCGACTTCGACCTCGCGGCCGGGAAGCGTTGCCGCCGGAGGAGAGCAGCTCCTTGGAGGAGAGGATGCGGGAGAGGCTCAGGCCGGCGCCGCAGCCGACTCGGGGATGACTGCGGCACCCGCCCCGCGCAGCCCGTAGCGCAGCAGGAAGAACACGCTCCGGGGCCCACCGTGCCAGTGCCCCGCCCTACGGCCGCCACGCTGCGCCGATCGAGTGGCGCTTGGACCAGGGCGACGCGCGCGGCCCCGCCGTCGCGCGCGCGAGGGCAGAGGCGCACCCCGATCCCCTCGCCCGCTGCCCACGCTCCCGCCCCACCTCCCTTTCCCTTTCTCCTGGTGTTCGAGGCGGGCGCGGGTGGCGTAGAGGGGATGTCGGGCTCGCGACCACGGCCGGAATGGCGTGGTGACCTGCCTGTATGCAGACCGGGCCCGAGAACGGACGGGCCGCTGTCGGAAGGGTTGCCAGCGGGGTTGTCGGCCCGGTCGGGGGCGGTGTTGTCGCACCGTGACCATGGTCGGGCCTTCATGGTCGGTCCCCCGGTCGGGGCCGGCTGCTGCGCTTCGTCGTACGCGCGGCGCCGACCAAACGGCGCCGCACCGTACGAAGCGGGAGCAGACACGATGCCCGACGTGGACGTGGGCAGCGGGGACCGGCTGGCGCTGGCGGTGCTGGTGCAGTACCGGATGGCCACCACGGAACAGATGCACCTGGTGATCGCGCCGGGGGTGCGGATCGAGCAGACGAGGCGGCGGCTGGCCAAGCTGCGCAGTGAGGGGCTGGTCGACCGGATCACCCTGCCGCGGGCCGGACGGACCCGGGTGTGGTTTCCCACCCAGTACGGGGTGCAGGTCGCCGGTGAGTGGCCGGAGCTGCGGGGGCGGCGGCCGCCGAAGACGGTGGCCGATCCGACCGCCGTGCGGCTGCGGGTCGGTCATGGGCTGACGGTGACCGAGACCGCGCTCGCCTTCCTCCAGGACGCCCGCCGCCAAGGTGACCTGTGCCGGCCGCTGGACTGGCTCCCCGAGGTCTACCACCCCCGCGGCAGCGGCGAGGCCGTCATCCCCGACGCACTGCTGTACTACCGGCGCGGCAGCGGTGACGACTGGTCGATGCTGCGGGCGTTCGTGGAAGTCGACCGGGCCACCATGGGCCCCGAACGCCTGGCCGCCAAGGTCACCGCCTACTCCCGCCTCTACCACTACACGCCCGCGCCCGCCTCGCGGCGCCGGCCGGCCTTTGGCCAGGAGCCGCCGCAGGAGGAGTGGCGGCGGCACTACCCGCTCTTCCCCCGGGTGTTGTTCGTCCTGGACGGCACCGGTCCGGCCGGGATCGACACCCGCATCAGGGCCCTGCACGCGGCAGCCCGGGATCTGGCGCCGTCCGGCTTCCTGCGCGACGTCGTCGTCCTCGTGGCGCCGCTGATCGACCTGCTCCGCAGCGCCCGTGTGGCGGCCCGTCGACAACCCCGACCCGAGAGTCAGCTGGAGCGGCCCGCGGCATCCGTAGACACTCAACCCGGCCTGCGCAATGGGCATTGCACAGGCCCGACCATGGCTGGGTGCCAAGGAAGCCCCTGCGGCGATGCGTGCAGTGCCACGGACCTCGCGGCTGACTGCCCCTGGGCCACCGACACGAAACCGAGAGATCGCACGTCACTGCTTGATGTTGAGTTCGAACCAGATCACCTTGCCGGTGCTTAGGCGGGTCGCGCCCCACCGCCGAGACAGCTGGTTGACTACAAAGAGCCCGCGCCCGGACTCCCCAGTAGTGCGCGCATGCCTGACCCGTGGCAGCTGAGGTACATCGTCCCCGACCTCGCAGCGCAGTACGTCCGTGCGCAGCAGCCGTAGCGTGATGGGCCGGGATGCGTACCGCACAGCGTTGGTTACGACTTCGCTGACCAGAAGCTCGACGGAGTCACTTAACTCTGCCAGGTCCCAGCGCTCCAGCGCCTGCCGGGCGAGACGCCGGGCTCGGCGTGGGGCCGTGTCCTCCGGCTCCAGGAACCAGTACGCCGCGTCGCTCGGCGCGATCCCGTCGAAGCGGGCGGCGAGCAGCGCTATGTCGTCGTCCCGGTCACCCGGGCCGAGCATGTCCAGCACCTCGTCGCACAGGAGTTCGAGGGGCGGCGGATGATCGGGGCCCGTCAGCTGCGCCGTCGCGGCGAGCTTCTCCCGCAGCTGCTCTATGCCGGTCCACACGTCCCGTAGACGCGACTCCACGAGCCCGTCGGTGTATAGGAGCAGGGTCGCTCCGGCGGGCGCGTCCAGCTCCACGGCCTCGAAGTCGACACCGCCGACCCCGATCGGCGCCCCCGGCGGCACCCGCAGCACCTCGGCCCGGCCGCCCAGATGCAGCAGAAGCGGCGGGGGATGGCCCGCGTTGGCGAGGGTGATCCGCTGCGAGACCGGGTCGTACACGGCGTACAGGCAGGTCGCCATGCGGTCGGTGCCCAGGCGCTGCGCCTGCTCGTCGAGATGGTGCAACACCTCCTGCGGCGGCAGATCGAGCCCGGCGAGGGTCTGCGTGGTAGTTCGCAGTTGGCCCATGAGTGCCGCCGACGTCATGGAGTGGCCCATGACGTCACCGACGACCAGGGCGACCCGGCTGCCGGGCAGCGGGATCGCGTCGTACCAGTCGCCGCCCACCCGCGTGGTCTCGGCAGCGGGCAGATAGCGGGAGGCCAGCCGTACGCCCGTTGTGCGGGGGAGTGTCTCTGGCAGCATGGTGCGCTGCAACTCGTCGGCGAGGTATGCCTCACGGCCGTACAGCAGCGTCCTGTCTACGCCGAGCGCGCTGTGCGTGGCGAGCTGGGCCGCCACAAGCAGGTCGTCGTCCTGGAAGGCAATGCGCTCCGGGCCGCGCAGGAAGAGCGCGGCACCGATCACCCGGCGCTGCCCGCGCAGCGGTGCGAGGATCCCGCGCTGCCCGGCGGGGAGGCCGAAGACACCACTGCCACCAAGGAGTTCGGGCAGGGCGGCGCGGGCCGCAGGGGCGTCCGCGAAGACGGGCCGTACCCCGCGCAGCACCTCAGCGAGGGCGCTGCCTGGGTGCACCTCGCACAGCTCCGCAGCGAGCACCGGTGGTTCGGCCGGCTCGACACGGCGCAGCCGCAGCACCAACGGACCGGTGGGCCGCTCGTCGCCGACCGGCAGCGGCTCACGGAGATAAACGAGGATGGTATCTGCGAACGTCGGCACGGTGGCCCGGCACAACCCCAGCACGACCTCGTCAAGGCCCATGGCTCGGGCGATCCGCCGGGTCGCCGCACCTATGTAACGCAAGCGATCAGCAGACAAACGCGGTGCTTCGGTGACAGGAGAAAGGGCCGTAGAGCTGGTCAGCCCATTTTCCGGGGTTGTCCGGGACAATCCCGAGGTTACCTCCGATGCCCGAGGAAGAGACTGTGATTCGGGTATGCGCTGCACCTGCCCAGGCACGATCTTCGTCGCAAGAGCCTCATCGGAAGCAGAGGCCGGCGGTGTCCTGTAGCCCATGTCGTGGGCGGCCTGCTGAACGGCATCGTGCTCCTCATCAAGCACGGCACGTGTCTTTTGCAGGGCGAGGTCTACGTCGTCGAGAGCCGCGTCATCGTCAGGGATCGCCTGCAATCCGGGCTGAGGAATTTGCAGGGTCAGATCCGGCGAGAGGTCGTAACCCTCATCTCCCATCCCTTCATGCAGCGCAGCGAGTTCGGCTTCGAGGCCATGAATGCGGCGGGCCGCATGGTCGGCGACCTGCTGGGCGGTGTCCCGTTCCTGCTCGGCGCGAGCCAGTTGCCGGCTCAGGTCGGTCTGCTGCCGCTGCGCGCGGGATAGGCGCAGCTCCAAGGTTGTGTGCACCTCAAGATCTTCGGGTGGCAGTGTCTGCAGCTCATCGACCCGGCGCTTTAGTTCCACCACCTTTGCCTGGGCCTGGCCGAGCATGGCGAACAGAAGCGTAGCGATTTGCAGTGCCTGGTTCCTGCTGCGCTCGCTGGCCTCGTATGCATGCCGAACGACCTGCAGTTCCTGGTAGACCTCGATGGTCCGGTCCTTGGCCGCCAGCAATTCGTGGGTGAGTGCCAGCTCCTGTGTACCTCCCACAAGCGGTGTCGGGCTGGCCTGCGCTCGGTCCCATAACTCTCGTGCCGTCTGCAGACGCTGCTCAGCACAGTCAACTGGTTCATCAGGGAAGCAGACGTCAGCCACAGCTTCGACCAGGTCCCACGCCAGCGCCTCACCGGTCAACAGGTCACGTAGTCGGCGCAGCTCGGGCACGGCCCCGGCCACGAAGTGGTCCGACGTGAGTAGCTGGTGGAGCTGCCTCACCGATATTGCGGCCTCAACCAGCCAGGAACGCACGAGCTCAACCAACTGATTGATCTCAGCACACGATCCTCGCGGTGGTGCCCATGGCCGACCCGGTCGCTTCCCCTTGGCGCCCACGCGCCCCCCGCTCAGTTGTTCGCCGGACAACCCCCTGTTGTCACCGGAGAACATTCAACCGGCTCACCAGCGGGTTTTACTCGGGTTCGTCGTAATCCCTCCTAGGCACAACATCATCAAGGCGGCGCACTCGTGAACTACGGCTCCACAGCGTTCCTGCTTCTCGTCCTGGCGGTGGCGGTCCTGTTCGCCATCGTTGCTGCGGTGATCGCCTTCGGCCTAGCGCGCTGGGAGGGAGTTGGCATTCCGGCGGCCCTCTCCCGCAGTGGGGTCGCCTTCGCTGCAGCCCTCACCTTGTGCCTTGCCGTCTTGGCAGCAGTAGGCCGGTAAGCCCTGGCTGACGAGGAAGTCGTCCTCGCCGTCAAAGCGCACCGAGCGGTCCTCGAGCGCTTGGGCCTTGAGCCGCCGCAGCTGCCGTTCCGTCATCACAGCGGCTTCTACGACTACTGGCGCAAGAACGACATGTCCGGGGGCGGCGGCTGGCAGGCGCGCCGCGAGTGCATAGAAGAGCTGCTGGAGCCGACCAGGCAGGCCCTGGAGGACCTGCAGGAGGCCGAGTACGAGCAGCGGTTCAAGAACGGCCCCCCGTGGCACCTTCAAGAACCTCATCTTCGCGGCCGTCGGCCCGAAGCCGCAGATCCTGCTGCGGGACGCGGTGAGCAACGAGGTGGAGATCGTCCGGAACGCCGAGGACTGCCTCGTGTATAAGGACCCTCTGCTGGCGCAGGGCCTGACCTGGCGACAGATGGTCACCTGGTGGCAGGCGCACCACATGCCGGGCGCCGAAGAGCCGGAGGCCGCCGATGCCCTGTACCGGCGGCTGTACCACTCACTGGATTCCCTGCCGGAGCAGACGGTCCTGCGTCACAACCCCGGCTCACTCGGAACGGAGCCGATGGACCCTGCCCCGCCCGAGGCCACCCCCGAACACCCCGTCGTCGTCGACAGCGGCTGGAGCGGCGGCTTCCTCAACGAGGAGGCGTACCAGTGGGTGCGCGACGTCAGCCTGCTGACGGATGAGGAGTGCACGCTGCCGTACGCGGTCGGCCTGGACCTGAACACCGCCTTCCTCGCCGCCGCGGCCCGCCTCATCGTCGGGCTCTCGGAGCCCGACCACTTCCACGCCCCGACGTTCAACCCGAAGATTCCCGGCTCCTGGCTGGTGGATCTGTCCCACGTCGAGGTGGACCCGCGCCTGCCCTCGCCGTTCACCCCGGACGGCACCCGGCCCACGGGTCCGGCCTGGTACCAGACGCACACCGTCGCCTACGCCCAGGAACTCGGCTACAACGTCGCTCCGCTGGAGGCGTACCTGCGCCGCGAGACCGGCGCCTACCTGGACCCGTGGCACGACCGATTGAAGAACGCCTACGCCGACACCCTCGCCGACCTCGGCGTCACCAAGGACCTCGACGACCGTGCCTTCCTCGCGGCGATGGAGCGGCACAAGGACGTCGACCCCGCCATGGCGGCCGTCCTCGCCGCCATCAAGGCCACCGTCAAGGGCGGCATCGGCAAGCTGCGCGAGCGCCCGCAGGGCAGGAAGTACCAGGAGGGCGAGCGGTGGCCGGCCCTCCAGCGGCCGACCTGGCGCCCCGACATCCGCGCCGCCGTCATCTCCAAAGCGCGGATCAACATGCACCGCAAACTGCGCAACATGGCGGCCATGACGGGCCTGTACCCGCTCGCCGTGCTCTCCGACTGCGTCGTCTACCCCTCACCGGGGGAGAGCCCGCTGGACTTCCTTCCGTACGCGGCGTCCGGCAAGCCCCAGCCCGGTGGCTTCCGCCTCGGCCCCACCCCGGGCCTGGCGAAGCTGGAGGGCGTCCAGTCGATGCTGTGGGCGGTCGACCTCATGGAACAGGGCTACAACCCCGCCCGCCACATCAAGGGCGGCGACGCCGTCCTCGACGAAGGAGAGTAGGCGCTGTGGGAGAGATCGAGGACGCCATCGAGCGCGCCGATCGGGAAGCCTTCACCCGCCAGCCGCCCAAGACCCTCCAGGCCCGCATCAACTTCCTGATCAAGCAGCTCAAGACGACCAAGGCCGTCGCGGCGGAACTCGGGGTCAGCCAACGGTCGGTGGAGCGATACCGCAAAGGCGAGCGCAAGCACCCCCCGAAGAACATCACCGCGAAGATCGACGACGCCGTACGGCAGCGCTGGCAGCCGCAGGTGCGCAAGCGCCGACGCAAGCAGGCCGCCACCGCGACCGGGATCACCGTGGAAACCAGGGCCCGATTCGGGTACACCGCACCGATCGGCACCACCGACGACGGACGCTTCCGCCGCCTCACCGTCCACCTCCCCCCGGCCTACGCACAACGCCTGTTCGACGCCCGCAACACAGGCGCCAGCGACCAGCAGATGCGAGGGATCATCGCCGAGGGATTCAGAGAGATCTACTTCCAAGACGGCGGCAGCCGCGCTTTGGGACTCTCCGACGTCACCCTCAACGACATCGACTACCTCGACCTCGACTACTGACGCCGCTCCCCCGTCGCTGGTTCGGCGTTCGAGGTCGCTGAGGCGGTCACAGCGTGGTGGTGGGCGCAGAAGTGGCCGGAAGAAGTCCCCGCACACCAGGAGCACGACGATCACGCCCCACCCACACCGAAAGCCAGCCGTACGTCCGCGGTGGCAGGCCTCTTCCACGGAGCCGCCACCACCATCGGCAATATGGCCATCATCGCCTGGCTCACCGACCACCTGTAACCCGCACCACACCACCGGCCCGGGGATCTCCACCGGGACCACGGGCCGGCTTCCAGGGGAGTGCGCAGCCGCTGAGCGCCAAGCAATGCCCACCCTTGCTGGGATCAACGGATGAGCGATCGCAGTACCGGGATGCTGAGACCGGCAGCGCCCAGCCCCGCCAGGACCGCCCCGGGGGCGGAGAAGTCGGAGAGGAAGGTCAGCCCGCCGAAGATCAGCCCGATGATTGCTGCGGTCACCAGGACGACAGCCGTGTGCATGCTGATGAAGGGGGGCTCAGGCGGCGAACTCACGTGCGCTCCAGCGGTTGTTGGCGGTGATGACGTCGCTCATATGTCGTGGTCGGCCTGGCATCCCACGGTTGAATTCTGTGCAGCAGCACTAGGAAAAAGATCTTGGAAAAGTCCGTGGGGTGTCCTCCGGCGGGCGACTTACAAGGGGTCGTCTCCGTGCTGTTCGGGGGCGGTGACGATGACCGGAGGGGGAGGCGATGAGGGGCGACGCCGAGGAGGCGGGCCGGGGGGCCGCCGCCGCGCGCGCCCGGCACCTACAACCTGTCGTAGGCAAGCAGGGGCAGTTCCTCGGAGCGCCCGTGCCTCTCGAAGCCCAGCGTGAGATGAAGGCGGTCGACGCCCGTCAGGCCAAGAAGCTGCAGGAGAACCTGGACCGGCGGATGGCGGATCAGCAGATGGTCCGGCTGCTGTCCGAGAGCGGTTTCGCGGGTGGTCACTACGTCCGCTTCCAAGACGTGCTCGCCCGGTACGGGATCTCGGTGCTGCGGGGCTGGCTGTACTCCGGTTACGTGTTCAAGCTCGTCGCCCTGCGCGGCTTCGACCTGAAGCCGCACGAGTTGGAGCTCGAGGAGCTGGTCCGAGACAGCGATCTGAGGGAGGAGCTGGCGATGATGACCGTCGCCCGGGCCCTCCCGGTGTTCCGGCAGCGGGCTCTGGTCGAGGCCGGATGGCGGTCCGATGGCGGTGCCAGTATCGCGACGTACTTCATGGGGGCGTGCGCCTACGAGTTTCCCAACGAGTACCGGCGCCACCGTGTGCAGCAGAAGCGGTGGCACCGCGGCCAGGCCACGGAAGAGATCACCACCGAGGGCAGGTTCGCGATGCGGGGCGTGGCCGAGGATGTCCTGGGCAACCTGCGGGTGCTCCAGGATCTCCGGGACATCGAGGACCCGCGGACCCGGGCCGCCGTCGCCCTGACGATCGATGGCTACACCCAGGAAGAGATCCAGCAGCTTGTGGACGCCACGTCGATCCGCGCGATCGAAGGTCTGTTGTACCGGTGGCGGACAAAGGCACGGCAGCGCGAAGAAGGAGGTTTCCATGGCTGATCTGGACGACGACTTCGAGGCGCTGTTGGAGGGAACATCTCTGGGAAGCCGGGGGGCCCGCCAGCTCCGCGCACGCACACCGGCCTTCCGAGCCCGCGCCGTACGCGAGACGGCCGGCTGGTGGCACCGCTACTCGGACGTGCTGCCCAGCTGGTTCCCGACGTATGTCGCTCTGGAGAGCGCGGCCTTGCGGATCCGCACGTATGAGGTGCACTACGTGCCCGGTTTGCTTCAGACCGAGGCGTACGCCCGCGCGCTCATCCAGCACGGCCTGACGGGTGCGGTTAAGACCGACGTCGACCGGCACGTCGCCGTGCGCATGGAGCGGCAGAAGCGCTTCGTTCGCGAGGAAAGCCCGGAACTTCATGTCGTCTTGGACGAGGCCGCAGTCCGCCGCCCGCGGGGTGATCGCGAGGTGATGCGGAGCCAGATCCAGCATTTGATCGAGGTGTCCGAGTGGGAGCATGTGCGGCTGCAGATCGTTCCGCTTGGCTACGGCGGGCACTCCGGCGAGAGCGGCGCCTTCAGCATCCTCAGCTTTCCAGAGCCCGACCTGTCCGATGTGGTCTACGTGGAGCAGCTCACCAGCGCCCTCTTCCTGGACAAGCGATGGGACGTGGCCCAGTACGACAAGGCGATGAACTCGTTGCGGCAAGACAGCCTCGGTACCGACGAGAGCCGCGACCTGCTGAGAGGGCTGCTGCAGCGGTTCTAGCTGTGCCGGCCCTGGGCTGGCCAACGGCCCCGGAAGGTGATCGTGTGCGTGGAGTGTTGCGGGTGGTGCCGGTGGCCGGTGAGACGACGTGGTCGTTCCTGCACCGGGTCGCGGCCGCCTACGGGCTGCAGGCCAGCGACCTGACGGCGTGGTGGCGGTGGCTGAATCCCGTGCATCGAGGGCGCGGTGTGCGCCCGGACGGCGAGGTACTTCTCGATGAGGTGGCGCAGGAGCAGCTGGCCGGCTGGTGCCGGGTGCCGGGCGGGCATCTGGCGTGGGCGTTGCCGTCGTGGTCGGCCGGGCCTGCAGCGCTGGCCGGCCGGGGAGGTCTGGGGCAGGGGTGGGCGCGGTGGCGGGTGGGGTCAGCGGAATGGGGGCCGGTGGTGTCCGGCTGCCGGCTGTGTGCGGCTAGGCGCGACCCGGGTGCTGGGCGGGTGTGGGTGTACCGGGCGCGGTGGCAGCGGTTGTGTGTGCGCCATGGGCGGTGGCTGCTGGATGTGGGTGAGGGGCATCCGTGGGAGTTCGCCGATGTCGACTTCCTGGTGCGGGAGTTGGACGGTGCGCAGCGGTGTTTTGGCCGGCTGGTGCGGGCTCGGGCGGGCGTGGGTGTGGTGGGCGGGGAGGTGTTCGCGCTGGCGCGGGCGGTGGTGTGCGGGTGGTGGGAGCGGGAGGAGTTCTGGGCGCGGGAGCGGGTGTGGGGGCCGCGTCTGGAGCAGGTGGTGGCGGCCACCTGCCGGCGGTATCCGGGGCCGCCGGGCTGGGGGGAGCGGCAGTGGCGGCTGCTGGTGCGGGACGCGGTGGTCTTTCCCGAGGTGGTGACGGTGGCGGCGGCGTTGAGCGATCCGGTGTTGCGGCGGCTGGCCGCCGGGAGCGCGGCGCCGGCTCTGGTGCGCAGGCCCGGTGGTGAGGGGTTCATCGCGGCGTTGGGTGCCCGACTGGGACGCCACTGGCTGAGGGAGGTCGAACAGCCTGATCAGGCAGGGCCGTTGTCGATGTGGGTGCAGGCGGTGGCCCGCGAGCAGCGCCGGCCCGCGGGGGTGCTGCCGCCGCCCGAGCGCGGGATGTGGTGGGTACGCAGCGCGCACCGGCCCATGGAGGTGGGCCCAGGCCTGCGTCTGCTGGCACCCGCCCTCGATACCGGCGCGGGTCCAGGCGGGGCAGCCGCGGGGGCGGGGGCGGGAGGGTGGCGGGCGGAGCCGGCTGTGCCGCGGCGTACCGGGCACGGTCAGGGCCTTGCCCGGCGGAACGAGGAGCTGTTCGCCGAGGGGCTCGAGCACGCGCGGGCCCACGCGGCACGCGTGGGACACCTGGCGCTCCCCCACACCGGTGGCCGGGCCGGTGCCGGTTTCGATCTGGGCCGGTGGCTGGCCAACCGGCGTGCCGACGCAGGATCGCTGACCCGCCGGCAGGCGGAGCAGCTCGGCGCGCTGGATGCCTGGTGGAATCCGCCGTGGCCGGTCGACTGGCAGCGTGCCTGGCACCGCGCCCGCACCCACGTGACAGAGTGCGGGCCGGTGCACGGCGGGGACAACCTGCAGGGGCTGCCGCGCTGGCTCGAGCGGTGGCTGCGCCACCAGATCACCCACTACCCGCAGCTGCACGACGGCCAGCAGCAGCTGCTCGCCGAGCTCGGGCTGACCGCGGCCGAGGCCGAGCGGTTTAACGCCTGGCCCGGCCGGCGCCGCCCCGCCGCCGACGGCCTGGCCCGGGCCCGCGCGTATGCGGTCCGCCACGGCCACCTCGCCGTCTCCAAGCCCACCCGCACCGACGACGGGTTCGCCCTGGGAACCTGGCTCAACCAGGTACGCCAGCGTCAGCATCCCCACGGTCGGCCAACTCGCCTGGGCCGGCACCTGACCGCCCTGGACGCGTGGTGGAACCCTCCGTGGCCGGTTGCCTGGCAGCGAATGTGGTGGGCCTGCCGCTACCACCTGGCCGGCCTCCCCGACGGCCTCGCCTGGTGGCCGGGCGCACCGGATGCCGAGCAGGCCACCGCCTGGCTGGGCGAGCAGCAGGCCCGGCGGCCACTGCTGCACCCACAACAGCAGGACCTGGTCGGCCAGCTGGGGGCACTGGCCGGCACGGTGCCGGTGTGGCAGCCGCGGATCAGCGACACCGCCTGGCACACCCTGTCCGCCCTGCTGCCCCCGCCCTCGCGCACCGGCGGCCGCTGCCGCAGCGAACGGCAGATCCTGGAAGCCATCGTCCACATCGCCTGCACCCGGCAGGCCTGGCGACGCCTCCCCCAGGCTCTGGGCCCCTTCCGGGCCTGCCGGCTCCGCTATCTGCACTGGCTGGCCGACGGCACCCTCACGCGTATCACCACCACCCCCCTACCGGCCACCGACCAGGCATGGCAGCAAACCCTTGCCCACCGGCTGCGGGAAGCAGCAAGGCCGAGGCAGAACCGTCCGCCGGCCCCGGATTGGGGCGGCACCTCGACAAACCACATCAGGCGAGGGCAACAGTGAGGGTGCGCCGGTCGAGGTCGAGTTGGACGGTGCCGCCGTTCTACTCGCGGAGCTGGCGCCAGACGGTGTAGCCGGTGAGGATGGCGTGTTCCCAGTCCGCGGCGCGGCAGACGCTGACCTCGAGGTGGGCGGTCATGTGGCCGATGGTGGTGAGCAGTTCGTTGTCGTATCGGCGAAGTAGCGGTGGCGTGCGGCGTAGGAGAAGACGAGGGCGGAGATGCCTTACCAGAACACTTCGTGAACAAGGTGCTCTGCTGCACAGCCCAGCTGGCCTGTGGCCCCGGGCTGGGCAGTAGAAACCTCAGGTTGGGCTCCATCCTGGACAACCCGGAGGAGAGCCCACGTAGTCGGCCACCGTCGGGCCCGGGGCGGTTCTGACAGCCGTCCCGGTCTCGGGGCGGCCACCACTTCAACGAAGCCCTAAACGTCGTCGAAGCTTGGCTGGCTCCATGGCTGGTCGGGAGGCGGGCCTTGGGCTCCGAGGAGCTGCGTGATCTTCTCGGCTTCATCGCTCGAGAGATCAGAGAGCAGGCGCGTCGTCGTGCCGAGGAGGGCGTCCAGCGGTACCTGGGTACGTGCGCCGCGGGCGCTGGCGATTCCGGTGCCGAACAGGCACTGGAGAGTCTCGCCGGAGGGGATGCGGGCATCGGCCTCGATGACTCCCTCGGCCTGTCCCAGCGCGTCGCTGATGCCATCGAGTTGGACGTCGTGGGAGATGTCGTCGCCGGGGCCGCCGTATCCGACGTGGCGGTCCGTTACGACCATGCGAAGAGAGGTCAACGGAATGCCGAAGCGGTCGGCCCTGTTCCTCACCTCGTCCAGGCGGGGCAGGTCGTGCTCCTGCCCGAGCGCGAGCTGGCGCCGGGACTGGGCAACCAGCACATGGAAACGCGGGGTCTGCAGGATCAGCTGTCCGGCCTTCACCGCCCAGCGCCACGGGCTGAGGTCCGCATCGGCCGTACCGGGCACGATCATGCAGACGCGGCTGGTCCAGAGCCGGATCGCCTCACTCATCAGGTGCTGAAGGTTGCCGGTGCCGGCGGCCGGGGTGCGCAGCAGGACGGGGAGGCTGATCATGCGGACGACCCGGTTCCAGAACGCGGCGTCGGCGATGTCCTCAGATTCCAGCAGGTACATCAGGGCCGTCTCGTCGAGATGGGCGACGCCTCGCTGGGGTGCGGGAAAGCTAGCGAGTGTGGAGCCGCCGCCTTGCCAGAGCGCGGCGAGGAAGGCTGACATCCGGTCGGCGACGTCGGTGGTCATCCGCGCGGTGAGGGCGTTGACGGCGTCGCGGGTGGGAACGCGTTCTCCCGCACGGGCGGCCTCGGCTCCCTGAACGACCGTGTTCAGGAACTCCTCGGTCGCCGCTTTGTCGAGGGTGCCGCGGCCGCCTTCGAGGACGGAGCGGGACACCAGATGGGGGATGCCGGGAGAGTCATCGGCCGGCTGGAGTGTGCCGAGCGCGGAAGCGTCGAGGAGGAGCGCGGTGCTGCTTCCGGGAAGCGGGGGGAGATCTCCCTGTTGCCGGGCGGAGGGCAGCTGGCCGAGAGCCACCAGCACCGGCCGGTCCGCACGGGGAAGGCGCTGCAGGTCGTCCTCGAGCTCACGCTGGTCCGATGTGGTGCGCAGATAGATGAACCGGCGTGGTGTGCGGGGCCTGTCGGGCCATTCGAGGACCATGTCGGGGACATGGGTGTGGTTGAAGAACTCGGTCTTGGTGACGATGGCTCGGGGGTCCATGCGGCGCAGGTGCCGGGCGACGATGTCTTTGACCTGGGTGAACATCATCCGGTCGTCGGGCTCGTCCATGGCCTGGGAGATCGACTGTTCGACGATGTTCACCACGAGCCCTCTCTGCGGGTGAGTTCGGCGGCGACGATGGCTGCCCAGTCCTTGAGCGGCAGGAGGGTTTCCTGCTTGTCCGAGAGCACGATCAGCCACAGGCGTGCGGCGACCGACCGGGCGAGTTCGCTGTCCAGGAGTTTTCGGGCTTCCTCGGTGTCGCTGGTGCCGAAAACACGGCTGCTGTGCTGAAGGACTGCGGTCTCCACCTGGTCAGGTGAGTTGAGGGTGGACCAGGAGTTCGCCCGGAACGGTGCCCAGGTGATCCACATGAAGTGGTCGCTGAGATGGTGCTGGATCTGGGCTGCCACGTAGCACTTGGCGAGGAACTCGTCGAACTGGGTTCCCTGATCGCTGGGTTGCGCGTAGTTCTTGACCTCCGCGCAGAACATGTCGTTCTGGTAGGGGTCACCGCGCATGGCACCCCCCAGATCAAAGGAGAACGTCCGGCCCCCGTACGGCCAGGCCAGAGTCAGCCGGCGGCCGCAGGACTCCGAGTCCGTGTTCGCGTACGCGCCGAAGATGCGCATCGTGCCCTCGAGCCACTGCTTGGCTCTGCGGGCCCCCGAGAAGCCCTTCACCTGAGCATCTTCGCCAACCACCACAGGCGTAGCTTAGTGCGATCGGATCATCACGATGCGCTCGAACGGGCCAATCCCTTGCCACACCGACGCCTGCCGGCTCCGGGTAAGGGAGACCACGGCCTGGGGAAGTAATCAGACGACAGGCCGAGGACCGGACGGCTGCTGCGAAAACGCCCGCCCGGATCGGCGAACACGAGACCGTGGTGGAGTGACCCATCATCCCGGCCTTTTGCGGACAGCTCCCCTGCAGGGGGAGACGACCTCGTCGCTGATCTGCCGCATCGCAGGCAGCTACGGGATGGAAGCGAAAGCGTTGCGGTCGTACTGGCAGTGGCGCAACTACCCGCCTGGGCACGAGGGCGGAGGCGCGCGGGCCGACGCCGAGGTGCTGCTGAACGCAGCCGGACGGCAGCTCCTGGCAGGCCTGTGCGGCGTCGAGGAAGACGTGCTGGCGCGGGCGTTGCCGTCCTGGGGACAGGAGGACTCCAAGCTGTCGGCCGGAAAGCACGGGGTGCCGGCGGCGGCGTGGCGGATCGGGGGCGCGGTCGCCGGTCCGGTCGCCTTCGGCTGCCGCCTCTGCGCGGCCCGGCGTACGGGGACGGCCGTGCGGGTGGTGCGGTACGCGCCGCGATGGGAGCGGGTGTGTGTCCTGCACGGGCGGTGGCTCCTGGACGCGGACGCCGACCAGTCTCTTGAGTATCTGGACGTGCGGTGTGTGCCGGAAGTGACCGCGGCGCAGCAGCGGTGGGCCAGGGTGGGGCGGCGGGCGGTGCGGGCCGGAGCGGAGCTGGAGAGGGTGTTCGCTCTGGCGCACGCGGTGGTGGCCCGGTGGTGGGAGCAGGCCCTGCACTGGGAGCGCGAGGCGGTCTGGCCGCGGCGGCTGCACCAGGTCGCGGGCGGCAACGCCGGGACGGAGCTGGAGCGGTGGCGGATCGTGGGGCGGGACGCGGTCGTCTTCCCCGAGGTGGTGGCTGTCGCCGACGCGCTGCTGGACCCTGCCATGGCCGAGCTGGCCTGGCGCGACAGCGGTGCCGGGCGGCCACGGCCGCTGCCCGCCGACGGGGCGTTCTGCCGCCGGCTCGGCGAACGGGTCGGGCGCGGGTGGCTGGGGCCGCTGGCTGCCACCGACTACGGCGGACCGCTGACCTCGTGGATGGGCGCTGTCATCCGCCTGCGCCGCGAGGTCGGCGGGCCGCCCGGTTACGACAACGATCCGTGGTGGCTGCGCCAGGAGCACCAGCCGGCGACGATGGCCGGGCAGCTGCGGGTGCTGGGCAAGGAGAAGAAGGCGCCCGGCTCGGGCAGGATGTGGCGGGCCGTGGTGCCGCCCGAGCAGCGGGCACTGATCACCAGTGCCGTGCAGAGCGCCGAGGAACAGCTGCAACAGCTGCGCAGGGTGCAGACCGGGCCGGCCGCCGACGTCGCCCGCCGACTCCTGCGCAGCCTGCGTCACAGCGCCGACCTGATCGACAATGCCTGGAAGCGGACCGCCTTGGCCGCGGTGAACGCCGGGATGTCCCTGGAAGAGATCGCCCAGTGGGCGGAAATGTCTCCTGACGCCTTGATGACCATGCTCGCGGCCGGCCAGGAAGACGGCGGCTGAGAATCGTGTTCGTAGCGGGCGCGTTGACTGTTGGCCGATAACAGCACTCGTCGGTGGCAGAAATACTGAAAACGCGGGCGCGCGCGGCCGGGCAGGAGTTGGCTGGCGCAAGTGATCAACGCAGCAGAAACCCGGCCCGGGGGCCGGCCAGGGCGGGCCGCACCGTGTGGGAGCGGCTTCGAGGCGGTCTTCCTCGACCCTCTCGGGCAGATGGTCCAGCAGCGATGGGCGGACGCTGCTTTGGCAGTGGCCTTCGAGGGCCTACCGCCCGTCTCCGCGTTCCCGGCGATCCCGGGGCGGCGGTGGGGGCCGGGCCTGTGGTGGTCGGCCACGACCGGACGGCACGTGGCGGCCGGGTCGAACGCGATGCGCCTCCAGCTGATGGTCCTGGACCGCGCCCCGGAGGTGACCGGGCTGGCGGGCCGGCCGGTGCGACTGCTGTGGCGCAACCACCGCGGACAGGTCCGCTCCTGGGTTCCGCAGCTGTTCGCCCGCTATACCGATGGCACCGCCCTGCTCGCCGACTGCCCCAGCCACCCCGACGCCGGCGGCGAACGCGCCCTGAACGCCGCGGAGGCTGTAGCGGAAGCCTGCGCGCACCTCGGCTGGACCTACCGGCGCCTCGCCCCGCTCGACGACATCCTCGCCGCCAATCTGAAATGGCTGGCCGGGTACCGTCACCCTCGCAACGCTGGCCGCCCCGGCCTCATGCCCGCCGTCCTCGACGCATTCGCCCAGCCCCGGCCCCTGTTCCAAGGCGCGGAAGCGGCCGGCGACCCGATCGAGGTTCTCCCTGCTCTCTTCCATGCTTTGTGGCACAGACAACTGACAACCGACCTGGACGTCCCCCTCCACGAGCAGGTCCTGGTCGGCCCGGCCCAGAGCCGAAACGGCCTGGACAGGACGGGAGGCCGCAGGTGAGCGCCCGGCGCAACGCCCGACCGGCGCTCAGGGTCGGGGCTCACGTCCGCTTCCGCGGCGTGAAGTGGCAGGTGGTCGCCCTGGCCGGGCAGGACATCCACCTCATCGGCCCGGACGGCGGCGGTGAGGCCGTACTCGCCGGGCACCTGTTCGCCGACCCCAGCTTCACCGTCATCGGGGCCGAAGTGCCCCAGCCGGCCCCGCAGTGGGGGCTGTTCGAGACCGCCCCCGCCGCCGCGCGCGAGAAGGCGCTGGCCTGGCAGCGGCACGTGAGAGAGGTTGAATGCGGCCTTGCCGGCGGGCCCGGCAGTGACGGGGCGGTGCGGCCGCAGTACGACCCCGAGCAGCACACGCTGGCCCAGCGCGAGCAGGCCAAGGCCCAGGAGCTGACCGCGCTCGGTTTCGGCCGGGTCTCGCGCACCACGGTGCAGCGCATGCGGCTCGCCTACCGCAAACAAGGCCTGTGGGGGCTCCTCGACCACCGCAGCACGCGCGCCCCCAGCCCCACCGGGCGGGCCGACGAACGGGTCGTCGCCGCCGTCCGCGAGGCGCTGCGCCGCCGGCGCGGCCGCTCCAAGGGCACCATCAACGGCCTCTTCCCCCTGATCAACCACATCCTGGAAGACCGGCACGGCCCCGGCACGGTGCCCTCACCGTCCCAGGCCACGCTGTACCGGCTCGTCACCACCCTCGCCCGCCCCGGCGAACTACCCAGTGGCCCCGTCCGGCAGACCCCCGCGAGCTTCGACGGGCGCGCCTTTACACCCACCACGGCACTGCGGCCCGGCGAGCAGGTCCAGGTCGACACCACCCGCTTGGACGTCCTCGCCCTCTTCGACGACGGCCGCCTCGCCCGCCCCGAACTCACCATCGCCATCGACGTCGCCACCCGCGCCATCCTCGCCGCCGTCCTGTGCCCCAGCGCGACCAAGGCCGTCGACGCGGCCCTGCTCCTGGCGGAGATGGCCGTCCCGCACCCCGCCCGCCCCACCTGGCCCGACATCCTGCGCATGGACCACGCTCCGGCACTCCCCCACCAGCGGCTGACCACACTTGACGCACGCCTGGCCGGCGCTGCGGCCAGGCCGGTCGTCCTGCCCGAGACGATCGTCGTCGACCGGGGCAAGGTCTTCGTCTCCCGGGCGTTCACCGCCGCCTGCGAAACCCTCGGCATCAGCGTCCAGCCCGCCCCGCCGTTCGCTCCCACCGCCAAAGGCATCGTCGAGCGCGCCTTCGGCACCATCAACCACCTGTTCTGCCAGCACCTGCCCGGCTACACCGGATCCGACGTCACCCGCCGCGGCCCCGACGCCGAACAAGAAGCCTGCTACAGCGTCCCCCACCTGCAAGACCTCCTCGACGAATGGCTGGTGCACTACCACCACCGCCCCCACGAAGGCCTGCGCCACCCGATGATGCCCCGCAAGGCCCTCACACCGAACCAGATGTGGGCCGCGCTGATCGCCGTCGCCGGACACGTGCCCGTCCCGTTGACCGGCCACGACTACCTCGAACTGCTGCCCGTGCGCTGGCAGGCCATCACCGCCTCCGGCATCCGCATCCACCACCGCACCTACGACCACGACCTCCTCGCCCCCTACCGCGGCCAGCCCTCCCCCCACACCGGCCGAGGCGGGAAATGGGAGATCCACTACAACCCCCACGACGTCCGCCTGATCTGGATCCGCCTGCCCGACGGTCTACTGACCGAGATCCCGTGGATCCACCGCGACCACGTCCACCAGCCGTTCAACGACCGCACCTGGCAGCACATCAGAACACTCGCCCTGCACGGCAACCACCACGACGCCGAACAGCACGAAGCCGACCTCGCCGACGCTCTCGACCAGCTCATGCGCCGCGTCCACAGCGGCCACGCCACCAAAACTGAACAGACCCTCCTGGCCCGCACCGCCGCCATCCCGCTCCCCGCAGCCCGCCATCCGCAAGACGACACCGGCCCAAGCGCCGACAGGCCGGCACAGCAGGACGAGGACGACAGCATCGACGACCTCCCCGACGACGACACCCACCCCGCCACGGCCACCGGATTCGGGCTCTACGACGCATACGAGGAAGCCGACAAGTGGTAAGCCCACACCCACAGAGCCCGAGCAGCACAGCAGCCACCGCCGGCGGCGCGGCCGAACCGTCCTGGCCCCTGACCACCTGGCAGGGCTGGCACCGCTTCGCCACCGCCGACGCCGTCACCCCGCCCCAGCCCGACGACCCGCCCCGCAGCATAGAAGAACGCCTCGCCTACCACTCCAGCTTCGTCACCATCCGCACCCCCGCCATCAGCACCCTCGCCACCCAGGTCCGCACCCTGATGATCCTCGGCCGCCACCAACAGGCCACCGCACGGCCCTCACTGATCGTCACCGGACCCGCCGCCGCCGGCAAAACCACCGCTCTCCTCCACGTCGGCCGCGCCTGCCACCTCGCCCACACCCGCAAAAACCCCACCACGCCCGGGACTGCCCACGCCGCGGTACCCGTCGCGTACGTCCTGGTCCCGCCCGGCGCCACCGCGAAAACCCTCATCACCGAATTCGCCCGCTACCTCGGCATCCCCACCACCACCCGCATGACCCAGACCCAGATCACCGACGCCGTCTGCCACACCTACACCCAGGCCGGCATCCAACTCGTCCTCATCGACGAAATCCACCGCCTCAACCCCCGCACCACCACCGGCGCCCAAACCGCCGACCTGATCAAAGACCTCACCGAACGCCTCCCCGCCACGTTCGTCTACGCCGGCATCAACGTCACCGACACCCCCCTGTTCACCGGCACCCGTGGCGCCCAACTCGCCGGACGCGCCACCCTCATCGACTGCGGCCCCCTCCCCGCCCGCCACGGATCACGTGAACCATTCCGCGACGTCATCACCGACATCGAAAACAACCTCGACCTCCAACAGCACAAACCCGGCACCCTCCCCCGCCACGCCCCATACCTCCACCAACGCACCGCAGGCCGCATCGGATCCCTCACCCGACTCATCCGCCAAGCCGCCATCACCGCCATCAGCGACGGCACCGAACGCATCACCAAGCAATCACTCGACGCCATCCGCCTCGACCACCTCGCCGAGCAACACAACCGCCCCACACGAACCCGTTAACCCCACCCGCCGAGCACGCAGAACAGCCCTCACCAGCACAAACACACGCCGAGCCTTTTCACGCTAGAACTACCTCCAACGAACCCAGCCACACTCAGCACACAAGACACAACCCCAGCTCACACACCCCGGCCTCCCCACCAAAGCCGCCCACCTCACCTCTCAGCGAACCAGCAACACACCAGACCAGCCGCCACCCCGCACACCAACAAGCCCCCCTCCGAGCGTCACGATGTGCGTTCTCATGCGAAAGGGACTCTGAGCCCGCGTCCAGCGGCGCTTGCGCAACGGGGGCAGCCAGGTGGTCGTCGCTCAGCGGCCTGTCCCAGGCGCCGTTGAGTACCCGGCGGGTCGGTGCGGGTGCTGTCGAAACTGGTGAACGTTCGATTCGCACCCACCGCCGTCTGCTGCCCGAAGCGGTGAACAAATGCTGTCCGCTGGTGAAGAAGGACCCGAGCGCGATGGAGAAGTGGGCCACCGGCAGCAGCAGCTGACCCTTTGCAGCGGCGCCGTGCAGCAGACCGACGACAGGTCGCTGCGCGGCGCCGTCGTGTTGCAGCACGCGACCTGCTGCACAAGCAGCACCCGTGTGCCGCCTGGGCGCCGGCCTCGCAGTCCACCACCGTGCAGCGCCGCCCACCGCCCTCGCGCTGCACCATGCAGCAGGATGCAGCAGCGCCCCGGACCACCTGGCGGTCCGGGGCGCTGCACGGGTGCTCGGGAGGCTTCTACGCCTCAACGTACGCAACGATGGTGATCTGCCGAAGGGCCGTGACGTAGTAGATGACGCGGACCCCGTCGACGTCGTCGACGTAGTCGCGCAGCAGGGTGTCGGGCACCGGGGTGCCCAGCTCGGGGTTGACGCTGATCGCGACGATCGCGCGGTCCAGGCGGTGCGTCTCGCTCGCCGTGAGCTTCGCCAGCTGGCTCAGCGCGGGCTCCACCAGGACGACCTGGGACCGGCGCGGTGCGTGCTCAGGCGACACGGGGCTGCTCACCGGCAAGGCGCTCCAGGTGGGCGTCGCGGGCGTCCTCCCACAGCACGCCCGTCTCCGGGGACGGGTAGCCGTTCTCCGCGATGTCCTCCAGCACTGAGGCGAGGACGTCGACCTTTGCGCGCTGGTCGGCCGCGTACGCGCGGACGGACGCGGCGGCGTGCTCATCGAGGGGCTGACGGTCGGGCACGGGCGCGGGGGCCGGCTGCTCGCTCATCCGGGGCTCCTGGGCTGTCATCTGGCGTGTGTCACCACGGTATCGCCGGGCCGGGGCGCTCCGGGACGGTACGGGAGAAACCCACCCGATGACACAGATGAACAGTGACACAGATGGTCACGACGACCTGGGGAAACTGGTGGTCGATGACACAGGTCGGACTGTTCACGGCTGGCTGTTCAGGCGCCGGGACCATGGCCGGGAGCACGCTGGAGGCATGCGCACCAAGGACGTCCGGGTGGGGCAGACGTACCGCTGCGAGGTGCCGTTCGCGCTGCCGTACCGGCGGTACCGGCCGGAGACGATGAGCGACTCCTGGTGGGCGCTGAGCTGGCTGCGCGGGACGTACCTTCCCACTGTCCGTCACGGACGTCGACACCGAGGCCCGTACCGCCCAGGGCCTGCGGATGGTCTCCACGACCCACGTCACGGTGGAGCTCACCGAGGACCAGGTGGAGGCCGTCGGCCTGCCGCCCGGTCACGGCTACCAGATCACCGGCATGCTGCCCGATACCGAGGGCGAGCCCGTGGAGCTCCCCCGGGTCGGCACGCTCACCGTTCCGCTCCGCTGGCTGCACCCGATGGACACGCCCGTCTCCGGCGGCCACCACGACGCCTCGCTCCGGGGCTTCTGACCTGCCGGAGCAATGGTCGGACTTCGGTGAGACGACTACTGTCCCGTCTCAAAGATCAGGTCTACGAGCGGAGCTGTGACCGGTGGCGATTTTCACCGGTCCCGTTGACAGCACCACCACCATCCCGGTGTTCGGCGCCGGGGACCCGCGTGCGCTGCCCTCGGAATTCGCCATGTATTGCTTCAGTGGTGCCACCAGCGGCGAATCCTGCAATCACTCTGTGGTCTCCACTGGTGAGGCACAGAACTGCCATGCGACATGCCAGGAGGGCCTCACCACCCTCGTGGGCCCTCGCGGGTCACGCAAGGGAGACTCGGGCGCCCCGCTGTACGTCAAGGGCAACGGCGGCGCCTTCATCCGCGGTCACATCATCGCCAGCAGCGCCGCACCCATTAGCGTCCCCGTCATTGGTGAAATCCCAGTTGTGAGCGTCGCCGTGCCGTGGAGCAAGGTGTCCGACGAGTACGGCGTCGACATCGTGACCGGATTCGAGGGCGTCGACATGGTGCCCGACCCCGCCGGCGCGACCGGATGAGTCGTCGGCCCTCTCACAGCGACGAAGTCAGCTGACCCTTCCAGTTCGGCGGGTTCGGTGAACCCGGGCCCGCCCACATACGGTTACGGCTGGGCCAGCCGTCGGTTCGGCTTCGAAGCCCCTTCGGAAAACACGAACCCATGGCCCTCGGCCATCGCTCGCAGGCAGTCGACTACCGCATGGCAGTTCCCGAGCGCCCGGTGGCCGCAGTGGGCTCGCGCCAGCGCTTGTTGCCCGCCCGAATAGCACACCTTCGGAATACTGCCTCTCCACCAGTTAAACGCGAGGTGACGGTTTAAAAGTCTGATCAGCCCTGTGAACTCATCCTTATTGGATGAGGTCCAGGTCCAGTCCAACACATCCGCTGAGTAGCAGATTCGCCGGAGTAATCAGCACCTGCTTCACCGGAGGAAGAGCAACCGCTCGGTTAGTTCGTCTGCAAGCCCCTCAGGCAGGTTGGCGTAGACCTCGAGTTCCTCGACGAAAGTAAAACCACGGTGCTCGTCGCGAACCCGGGCCACCCGGTCAGCCAATTCCGGCGTAAAGCCGGGCAGTGTGGCGAGAATCGGGGCCGGTACGTGATTGACGTCGACGAGACCTCCGTCATCGAACTTGCGTGGAAGATCCGGTCGGCCGATCCGCAGCTCCCGTGCAAGGGCGGGATCGCGTTCCAGGATCCGTCGTGCTTCAGCCCGTCGCTGCCGACGTTCGAGGGCTTCATCGATCGCCGGGTCCACACCGCCTCGGCGTGGTACTGCCCGGCCGGGGGATGGCCACGCAGTGTCAGCCTTGGCTTCGGTGCGGTCTCCGTAGCCTGGCTTAATAAACTGCCGCCGAACCGTGAACGTCGTTGTAAGACCGCCGCCGATCAGCAGGATGATCAATACACCACTCGCTGGGCTGTCCTTGTCATCCGACGCGCCGATCAAGGTGAAGGCGAGGACAGTCATGATCAACGCAATGACGGCGGAAAAGCATAGCGCGCGTGATCGAAGCCGGTAGGCCGCCCACGCAAGGACAAAAATCGTTCCCAGCCCGAGCGTGAAGAGAGGGATTAGAGCCCACATGACACTTCCCGCGGGACTCATCCTCCCGACCGGGATGTCAGCGCCGCCCATCCGTGCCACAGCCTCAGGTTAACTCCGAGTGCGCTCGGAATTCCGACCTCGAACATCGGGAGGCGCTTCCTCCCTGACGAGTAGGGCTGGGCAAGGAGTCCCCAAGGCCCATCGGAAGGCGGCCGGGCAGGGCCGGTGCTGTACTGGTAAGCAGCATTCGCCACCTCTGGAGGGCGCCATGTGCCCTTCTCCGCCGCCTGACGCGAACGCCTGGCGCGACCAGCCCTGGCGACGTCGTCCCCGAAGCCCGCGTGGCCCCAGAGGGCCCAAGCGCCTCAAGCATCCCTGGATTACCGCAGTCCTCGTGATTTTCGTTCTTCTTGTGGGCCTGGGCGGCCTCGGGGCGCTGCTTGATGGGGGCCAAAAGGGCACCTCCGGCACGACTGCGCCGACGGAGACCTCCGCGACTCAGCCGTCCGAGAACCCTCATCCCGACTCGCCCGCAGGTACGACGAAGCCGCCTGCCGAGCCCTCCGACGACCCCGCGGCGACGCCGACCACGAAGCCCAAGCCACCCTCGACAGCTCCGCCGGGCGTGGTGGTGCTCCGCGTTATCGACGGTGACACCCTCGAGGTGCGCGGCGACGGCGGGGTCCTGCCGAGGGACACCGTGGCCCGGGTCCGGCTTCTGGAGATCGATACCCCGGAGCGGGGTGCCTGTTTCGCTGACGAGGCCACCGCCCGCACCGCCACTCTCCTGCCGCCGGGCAGCCATATCCGCGCCGAACGGGACGTCGAACTCACAGACCGCTATGACCGGTACCTGCTGTACGTGTGGAACGCGCAGGGCACCTTCGTCAACGAGTCCCTCGTCCGCAGCGGTCACGCCGAGGCGGTCCTCTACCCGCCCAACGACAAGTACTGGACCAGGATCTCTGACGCCGAAAACGCCGCCCAGCAGGCCGGAGCCGGCCTGTGGACCGCCTGCCCCGAGCAGCCGGAGACCTCCACGTCTCCCCCGGACTCACCTGATTCCGCCCCGGACACCCCGGGACGCCCAGACCTCCCGGACGGGCCTCCCGCCGGTGCGCCCGATGTGGACTGCTCGGACCTGCCAGGCCCCGTCTGGGTCGGCCCCGACGACCCGCACCGCCTTGACCGAGACGGTGACGGCATCGGCTGCGAGGCCGACTGATCCGCTGACAGACCCGCGGTGCCAATAGCGCATGCTGCGAATACTGCCCATCCACCAGTTGGAGGGCGGCGTGGAGCCAGCCGAGTACCGCGTGTGGGTGCGCGCACCCGAGCACGTACGCCCCGTTGGCGGCGTCTCGTACGACGCCGTGCCCACCGAGCCCCTGGAGCAGCCCTCACCGGTACGTGAGGCCCTGGGACCGCGCCGACCCTCCGGGTGGGTCCTGCAGAAGCTGAGCGGCGGCCACGGGCCCGGCCAGGCTGTTCTGCACGCTCGGGACTGTGACGAGGCGCCAGAAGGCGCGCCGGTGCTGGAGCTGGAGCGCGCCCTGGACGCTGCCGAGAAGGCCGGCGTCCGGCTGTGTGCGCTGTGCGGCGCGGCGGCCGAACTGGACCCCGTGCTGCGGGGCTTCGACCACATCGGCGACGACAGCTGACCTGACGTTCACTCTCCGGGATGACCTGGGGCAACAGCCGCGTACGGGTTGTGCGTCAGATACGCAACGAGCCGCACGCGGGGGCAGGTGCACGATCAGCCTGCGGGGATGGACAAGTTGATCGAGTTGGCGAGCACGCTCGTTTCGGGGGCGTTCATCGCCGTCCTCGCGACGTGGCTGACCAACCGCTCCCGCAACCGCCAGGAGCAGCAGGCCGAGATCGGCGCCCTGCGGGTGCAGGCCGACGCGATGACGGTGGCGGTGGCGGAACTGCAGGGCGCGGCCGCCGCCAACCGACTGCTGTGGGAAGGCCCGGCTGAACGGGCACGGTCGTTCCTGCTGGCCGTCCTCGCCTTCGCCGGGGGCGCCGCCCGGGCCCGGATCGCCGGCGGCACAGACAATTTGAGCGGCCTGGTGGGTCTCGGGCAGGCGGCGGAACTGCTGAGCTGGGACCGACGGGCGACCAAGCAGACCGTGGCCGCCGTGCGGGAGCCGCTCGCCCGGGCTGCCGCCGCGGCGGCCCCGCTGATGCGCTACCCCGATCCGGCCGTCGCCGCCACCACCGAGCAGCTGCTGGGCGCTTGCGGGGACGTGGAGAACACGGCGCAACTGGAGGCGGCACTGGAAGCGTTCGGGCAGGCCGTCCGCGCGGCCACCGCACCGCGCCCGTCCTGGTGGGCCCGGCGGCGCGGCGTCCCGGCGGAATGACGGCCGACCCCTGGCTGCCCACGGTGCCGGGCTGCGGACCCGCAGGTGAGTGCGGGCCCGCAGCGAGATCAGCGGCGGGTCTCCCACCACAGGATCAGCAGCGTCACCGCGCCGCTGCCCAGCTTGTAGGCGACACCCTGCAGGAATTCGCGCGGGATGTTCTGTCCCTGTTGACTGATCCATTTCCGCAGGCGGCGCACGATGCCGGTGCGTCGCCTGACCCAGCGGAACGGGTGCTTGGGCTGGTCTTTCGCGTTACTCTCGTCCATACGGAGTTCCTCTCGTTACAGGCGTGCTGGAACACCGCGCAAGGAGCCCTCCCAACTCAGAGGCCTAGGAAACCTGTTGGGACGTAGGGGCTCCTTTTGCGCGTTCAGGAAGTCTATCGACGGCCGCCTGAATCGAATGTCGACTTGGCGTCATGGTTCGGCTGGAACCGTACGAATGCTCAGCGGCGGGTGAAGTCATGCAGTAGGTCGGCGAGGCGCTGGTCGGGGCGCTGGACGATGATGCAGGAGTCGTCCTTCGCGGTGGCCAGGCGGTCCACCTCCATCTCGAGTCCCCCGGTGGGGGCGTTGGCGAGGCTGGTGCCGGTCCTGCGTACGTACATCGCGACGGCCTCCAGCGTGTCGAGGAAGGTGCCGTCGGGGGCCTCGGAGTCGAGGACGTCGTCGGTGACCACGTGCAGCCAGTGCCGCGCCTCGCGGGACTCGCCCAGGGCGAGGTGGTGCAGGTGCAGGCAGTACGCGGCGGCGCGGTGGCCGGCCCCGGCGGCGAGCTGCCACCAGAACTGGGCGCTCTCTCGGTGGTCGGTCAGGTGGAGCAGGCACGCGAAGACGAGGGCTCCGTCGACGTCCAACTGGTCCACGGTCACCGCGTCGGGTTCCTGGGCGAGGCGGTCCACGTGGTCGGCGGCGTCGGGCTTGTTGAGGATCCAGCGGCACACCACGGACAGCCGCTGTCCTGCCTGGGTGGCGCGGACGGTGTCCGGGTGCGGCTTGGCCGCGACGGCGGCCGCGTCGGCGGCGAGGCGGCGCAGAGCAGCGCCGACATCGAAGCCGTCACGCGGTGCGGTGGGGATGCGGGCGTCGGCCAGAAGTTCGTCGATGGCGGTCACTGTCCTGTCCCCTTTTTGTTCTTGGCGGGAGCCGCCGGCAGGTCAAGGCGGATGCGCAGGCGTTCCTTGCCCTTGCGGCCGTGGTAGTCGACGGTGCGGGTGTCCAGGCCCATGTAGCGGGCGATCCGCTTGGTGGGGTAGCCGAGCAGGTGGCGCAGGACGATTACGGTGAACTGGCGGGTGGGCAGCTCCAGGATCGCCTCGTACAGGCCGCCGGCACTGCTGTTGAGCTCCAGCTGGCTGCGGACCGCCTCGAGGTTCTGCGCTATCGGGCCGTTGATGAGGAACGCCGGCGGGCGTCCGTCCTCTTCGAGGCGGCGGGTGACGCCGCGGTGCAGTACAGCGAGCGTCTGCTGTTCGAGGTCGCCCTGCTGCAGCAGCTCGTTCCAGCCTCCGAGGATCTCCAGGAACACCTGGTGGACCACGTGTTCGGCGGTGCGACGGCTGCCGAGGTGGATCTCCGCGAAGTCGTGGAAGAACTCCTGGTGCCCCAGGTAGAAGCCCTCGAAGTCGAGGGGCAGATCGGGCGGGGCCTGGACGGGCTGGCCGTGGCCGCCGTCCTGAGGCGATGCGTCAGTGGTGACGTCGCCGTTGCCCATGCAGTCCTCCAGGCGGTGAACACCGGTCCTCTTCGTTGAGGCCGGCGGGATCGGACGCGGGCCAACTCACCCGCGTGAGCGCCCCGTTGGATCGGGCTCTCACGCTCCACCCTGGCGTTTTTCGGGTCCTGAAACTCATACGACCCTCGGAAATCGTGACTCTGCGATCTTCTCCATAAACGGAACGTGATTACGATGTTAGCTCATGGGTTCGAGAACGGGCCTTGAGCTGCGACGACAGCTCGGGCGCGGAAGTTCGCATTTCAAGCACCGTCGGACTCGTGGCACAGCTCACACTGCGCTCGGTACTGCGTGGACATCCCGTGAAGCGCAAGCCGTCACAGACGGCCGTGTGCGCACAGAACCGATCTGCCGTCACCCGATCGAGGGGGGCGTCGCTGCTGACCCCCGGTGCCTGCGAGCCTCGCCGAAAGGCCCCTGGCGACGGGTGACTTACCGCCAGGCGGGTGAGCCAACGGCCAAATCCCGCACGGGAGGAGACCGTGCCCGGTACGAAGATCGCGGATCTGTTGGTTCTCTTCGAGAGGAACCCTGCCTGTGCGTCTCCCCCACGCCGTTGGCGCCGCGGTCGCCGTCGTTTCCACGCTCGCCGTTCTGCTCACCCCGGGTGCCGCGCACGCCGCGCCCGGCGACACGATCGCTCTGCCCGTCCGCGACGCCCTCACCGCACTCGCCGTCCAAGCCGAGGACCGCACCGGCTACGAGCGCACCAAGTTCCGCCACTGGATCGACGCCGACCGCGACGGCTGCAGCACACGCTTGGAGGTCCTGATCGAGGAGGCCATCACCGCCCCCGAACAGGGCGCGAACTGCGCACTGACCGGCGGTTCCTGGTATTCGCCGTACGACGACACTTACTTCGCCCAGGCCCGCGCTCTCGACATCGACCACCTGGTCCCGCTTGCCGAAGCATGGGACTCCGGCGCCTCTGCCTGGACCAGCGTCGAACGCCAGGCGTACGCCAACGACCTCTACGACGCCCGCGCGCTGATCGCAGTGTCCGCGGCCAGCAACCGCTCCAAGGCCGACCAGGACCCCACCGCCTGGCAGCCCCCGGCCACCGGCTACCGCTGCTCCTACGCGACCGACTGGGTCGCAATCAAGACCAGGTGGAGCCTCGCCGTCGACCCCGCCGAACAGACAGCGATCTCCGACATCCTCGACACCTGCCCCAACGCGCCCATCAAGGTCACCCTCGCCCGCTGACCTGCGCATAGGCCTGTGAAGGGTCCCCGAAAACCATGGTTCGTGGACCCATTTGGCGTCTGACGGCTCCGGCACGGCCGGCCGGATATGCGGCCCATGAGACGGCTGGTCGGCCTGTAGACAGCAGGTGGGCGCTCTTTCGCTGTTGCCTTGCTGGGACTGATCCTGGTGTCGGGCACATAGAGGGGGAGCTATGGAGGCCGAACGCATCCGGGTCATGGTGACGGTGAAGGCGTACCCGACTCTGTCGCGGCAGTACAACGAGACGGTCTGCGTCGCCGGGGTCCGGATGGACACCGAGCGGCCGGAGCATGTGCGGCTGTTCCCGGTCCCGTTCCGGGACATGGAGCAATCCAAGCAGTTCAAGAAGTACGACATCATCGAGATCGACGTCACCGGTCACTCCCGGGATGACCGGCCTGAGAGCCGGCGACCGGTGCTGGATTCGCTGGAGGTCGTCGGCCACGTATCCAGCGACAGGTCCTGGGAACGGCGGGCCGAGTGGGTACGTCCGCTCGTCGCGGCCTCGCTGTGCCAGATCAAGCGGGAGCAGGAGGCGAACGGCACATCCTTAGGGGTGTTCCGGCCCGCTGAGATCAAGAGCTTTCGGCTGGTCAAGGCCGATGACCGATCCGCCTGGCAGGACATGATGGCCTCGCAGATGAACATCTTCGACCAGGAGCGCAAGGCGTTGGAGGCATTGCCTTACCGGTTCGTCTACAGCTTCCGCTGTGATGACGAACGCTGCAGAGGACACGATATCGGGCTGCTGGACTGGGAGGCGGGGGCGGCGTACTTGAAGTGGCGTCGCCTGTATGCACCGGGGGTGCTGGAGGACAAAATTCGGCAGCGGTGGTTCACCGAGATCGCCGGGCCGCAGCGGGACCTGCACTTCTTCGTCGGCAACCTGCACAAACGACCCCACCAGTTCATGCTGCTGGGAGCGTTCTACCCGCCGCACGGGGTGATGGACCGCTTCCAGCTCTTCTAGCCCAGGGCGGCCACTTGCAGGCCGTGATCGGCCCGGGCCATGTCACAGATGACCTTGCGATGGCAGCGGTCCTCGTCCTGCTCGAAGCACAGCACGGCCACCGTCTCCTTCGCCGCCAGGGCGAAGAGCTCATCCAGAGCCTGCGGTGCGGGGTCCTTGTCGAGCAGTCTCCGGAAGACGGCTCGACCCTCCGTGGCCCGTCCCTCCCAGAACGGCGGGCGGTTCTCCTTGGGGTTGCCCAGCGCCCGCAGATGTCGGTAGTCGATGCCGGCCTCCGCCAGCGTGCCGGTCAGCTTGGTCTTGCTGAAGCCCGGCTTGCGGCTGAGGGGCGTGAGCCGCACATCGGCCACTGTCCTCACGTTGCGGGCCAGCAGCTGCTCAACGAACTGCTCAATGTTTCGCCCTTCGTACCCCGCCGACACGATCCCGGCGCCTTCGGCGCCCCGCGCTTCCCGCACCAGTTCGTCGACCGACACGCCGAAGGCGTCGGCCAAGGCCGCCACGGTGAACAGTCCCGGATTGGACGTGGTCTCAGCCTCGATACGCTCGAGCGTCCGCGGAGAGATTCCCGCGAGATCCGCCAAATGTGCGCGGCTCCAGTCTCGCTGCGACCTGAGTCGGCGCAGGTGCATAGCCAGCCGCTTGCCTTGTGCTCGCTGCAGCGCATCCGTCGTGGGTCGTCCCGCCATGGCCACCGATCCTAGGGCCCATTGAAATAGGTGGGCACACCGGGTGTTCGCTGACTGCAACGAGAACGCCACCGTCCGATTCCGCTCACTTCCAGCACTGTGACTGACCTCCACTCCTTCGGGTGAGGCGCCCTGGCGGTGCTGGGGCAGGGTCAGTACGTTCCCCTGGACTTGATGATCGAGGGGGAGGACCAACGGATGAGCGAGCGCGGCGCGTTACGGGGTCTGCGCGTCCTGATGTGGGTGGTGATCGCCGTCGAGGTGCCGGTGTACCTGGTGTGGCTGGTCCAGGTCGGCTACCTGACGGGGCAGGAGCTGCCCCGCGGTGACGTCGCGCGGTGGGCGCCGCCCGTGCTGCTGCCGCCGGCGGCCGTGCTGTTTTGCGTGATGGCGGGCTGGACGTGGTGGCTGAGCGTGGTGGCCGGCACCCGTTCGTCGCTGCGGGAGGGGTGGATCGTCGCGTCGCTGGTGTTCGTAGCGGTCAGCTCGGTGTTTTGCGGGGTGGCCTCGGTCGACGACCCGTCGGTGTCGGTGGGCCTGCTGAGCGCCGCCGTGACCGGGCTCGGCATGATCGGGCTGTTCTTCATCCCGGCCGCCGCCTCCCGCCAGATGCCGGACGTCATCCGTCGGCGCGTAGCGGAGCGGCGTGCCGGGTACGACGAAGAGGCTGCTGGCAAAGCGCTCAGGAAGGCTGCTGAGCTGTGTTCAAGCAGAAGATGGCCGACGGGGAGCAGGACGACCCCGGCAGCCCGTGACCGTACAGCGGTTCGCCGCGTTGGACACGGCAGCGCGTGTATGAACACCCCCCGCGGATACGCGTGTGAGGCCCCGCACCGGCGCAGCAGCGCATGGCGGGGCCTCACAGGTATCACCGGCTATCAACGCCCGAGACTCGCATTTGACGTCAGGACAGGCGGTTGGGGAGGGGATGCGGAATGGACTTGGCCATGGTGATGGCGCTGATCGTGCTGAGGCCGCGTTCTTCGTAGCAGAAAGTCATGTTCCAGCGATGATGTTGAAGTCGCTCGCGTTCGCGGCGGAGGGCATTGTCGAGGGTGGTCATGCCGGGGTCGAGGATCCAGGTGCCGTCGTTGTACGGCGTGAAGCCGATGCGTGACCATGCGCGCCCCAGGCTGGCGCAGGCTTGTTGGTGGTTGGTGTTGTCGTCGCGTTCCAGTGGGCCGGGAAAGAGCGCGATGACGCCGGCTCCGTGGTTGAGGTAGTCCAGGGCCATCCCTGTCAGGTAGACGCCGAGGCCATGTCCGCGCAGGCGCCGGTCGATGGTGACCTTATCCACGATGGTCGCCTTGCCGGGCAAGGCGAGGAGCTCGTGGAGGTCGTCGCGCAGGTCGCCCGTCTTCTCGTCGTAGAGGGTCTTGCCGATCCGGTAAAGGTCGGAGCTGAGGGTGTCAAAGCTGTGCACGATGTTGGCGACCCGGTATTCATCGGCCACGCAGAACCGGGCTGACCCGAAGCTGGTGCCTGGCCCGGCGTCCTCTTTGACGTGCATGCCGACGTCCCAATACTGCACGCCGTCTTCGCCCAGGGGGTCGATCCAGTGTTCGCTGCTATAGGTGAGGATCATGTCGTCGACGCCGAGGCATTCGACGATAGGTGGATGGTGCATGTGGGCCTGTACCTGGGCTTGCGTGGGTACGGCGGGTGGGCTGCTGCCGAGGTCGGTCACCGTTCGTCGCTCTCAGGGCGGGCATGCGGGATCAGCGGCTTGGTGCTGTCGTGCTTGGTGGTGCGCAGGCCCTGCGGGCGGGCGGGGAGCGCCTGGGGAGTGGTGAGGATGAGCTGGGCATCGGCACCGGCGATCTCCGCGCAAACGGTAAGGACGGCGTTGGCGAGGCGTTCGCCTTCGGGGCCGCCGCCCAGTCCGTCGAGGGGCGCATCGAGCCACTGGCAGCGGGGCAGCAGGACAAGCGGCATGCTGCGAGCAGCTTCGAGGGCCATGAGGTGGTAGGCGGTGTGGGCGATGCTCACCAGTCCGGCCGATCGGGCCAGTTGCTTCAGGGACCGATTGTTGATCTTGGGCGCCAAGGTCTTGGGATCGATCACCGCATTGCGGATCTTGTCGGGAGCCATGGGGATGGCGATATCCGCGAAGATCTGCGACAGCTGCTTCGCGGTCTGCTGCCGATGCTCCTGCGCGTCCCCTTCGGCGGCGGTCCACGCCTTCTCCGCGTCGTCAGCCCTTAGGGACGACGCTGCCGCGTTCTTCTCCAGTTCGGCGATCTGAGCAAGTTCCTGACGCCGGGCCTTGACTGCTTCCAGCCTCGCCCGCGCATCGCTCTCGGCCGCACGGGCTCGGGCGCGTGCGGCCTCGCGAGGGGCGATTTCCTCTGCCCTGTACGCGGCGGCCCGGCCGGCCATCCGCTGCGCGTCCTGCTCGGTCTTGCGCCGGGCGTCGACCGCCTTGTGCGCGATGCGCTGGGCATCGCGCAGCTCTGCGTCCGCCGCCAATGCGGCCTCCCCGGCCCGGGCCAGTTCCTGGGCACGCTGCGCTTGGCGTGCGGGTAGGCCCGGGTCGGGTTGGCGGCACACCGGGCACAGAGGGCCTTCACCTGATCGGGCCTCCAAAGATTGCGCGCACTCCGGGCAGTGCGTGCGGGGCCGCGCAGCTTCCTCCGCGGCTGCAAGGCGCTGGCGGGCCAGTCCCCGGCGCTCATACATCGAGGCGAGCGCCTGGTGGGCCCGGTCTGCTGCCGTGGCAGCGCTCGATACGGCTTGCAGCCCGCGTGCCGCTTCAGCGTCCCTTCCCGTTAGCACACCCTGATGTTGTTCGATCTCCTGTGCGAGGCGCAGCAGCTCGGCAGCATGCTCGTCGACGGCCTTGGCGTATCGCTCTTGCTCCATGTCGAGGTCGAACGAGGTGGGCAGCCCGTACTTCTGGCGTTGCTCGACTGCCTTGCGCACTGCCGTCGCGTCTCTGGTCGCCCGGCTACGGGCGGCCCGTGCCTGAGCCTTGAGACGTGCAGTCTCCTCGCTGAGAACGCCGAAACAGACCTCCAGGGTGAGGTTCATGTCCGCGACGCTGACTGAGCCGAAGGTGTCCCGTCCCGCGTGGTGCTGCTGCAGATACACGAGGACCAGCACCGTGTCGATCGTGACATTCCCACGCGGGGTCTCCATGGCGGGGATGCCCATGCGCGCCAGCGAGAAGCAGCCTGCTGCCCGTTCGCCGGCTTCAGGGCGTACGGGCAGCTCTTCGACTTCGCCGGTGGACTTGTTAAGGAAGGCGACCTGCTGGGCGGCGAGCTCTAAGGTGGCCGTCCAGAGGCCCTCTTCCGTCTCGAATTCGACCCGGATGGCGTCGCACTGCTCCGCGATCACAGGCGTGAGGATCACGCTGGTGGCCCCCAGGGCAGCGAAGGCCGCCTCCGAGATGGTGCTCCCCCCGGACCCGATGCCGGCTTGCAGGTGCCGCATCGACGCGTCGAGGTCGATGCCACCCCACTTCCCGTCGATCAGGAATTCTTCCTTCAAGAAGGCGAACTTGCCCGCCATGCCGTCCCTACTGTTCACGCGCTCCCTGGCAGGGTGCGTCGAACCGCACCAACGATCACTGCACTGTGCGGGTTCTTCGTGTGCTGTGTGTTCAACCCAACGAGCGATCCAGGCGACGCCGGTGCCGAGCGCGGGGTCTGATCTCGGAGATTCCTGATCATTACGGCAGCCGCCCATCACGCAGAAGAGGGCAGGGCACACTGAAGTCATGGTCGAGATGAGCCCGGGGCAGGCGCGCGAGTTCTGGAAAGTGCTGATGGACAACGCCTCTTCACTGATCGCCGATGCCCACACGCTGCTGTCTGCAGAGTCCTACGGGCGGGCTCGCTCCCTCACCGTTTTGGCACAAGAGGAGCTCGGAAAGGCGCTCTGGATCTATGACACCTTCCAAGCTGAATGGAGCCGCGGAGGTGAGGCGCCCCGGGTCGTGGGCTCTCTGACCCAGCACGGGCGGAACCACACCAAGAAGTACCTCGAGGCCATCGTCTTCGGCGACGAACTCGCAGAGTTCTGGGGTGACTACAGCGCTCTGCCGGCCTCGGGGACCGGCTACGAGGCTTGGGAACAGGCCCACAAGAAGCGGCAGGCGGAAGCCGAGGCCGCGGCCAGGGAGGCCAATTTGGCGAAGCAGCGAGGGTTCTACGTCGACCGCGACGCAAACGGCGCTGTCCTGTCTCCCACAGCCATTGCGGCCGGAACGACGGCGGAGGACCTGCAGACCGCTGCACGTGTGATCGAGATGCTGCTGATCAAGGATCACAGTCGAATGAAGACGTCTGCCACGCCGTATGACAGCACGCACCCCCAGCAGTTTCGGCTGTTGCCTGTCTCGCACCCCGAAGACTGGGCAGCCGCTACGGACGCGCTCAGCCCGAGTGCTGAGGACGACGGCCAGGGGACCCAGGAACGATGACGTTGTGAACTCGCCTCGCTCGTAGAATGCAGGACACCTCGCCCCCGGCAGCTGCAAGACACTGTTGGCGAATCAGGCGGTTGTGTCCAAGGCGCCCGCGGGGGCAAGAGGAATGCTGTGTCGGTTTAGCACTCGTCGGCGAGGGGGCCAGCTTGCGCAGTCTGCTGGTCCGGTGGTTCTCGTGAGCAAGTCAGGGGTTGCCCTGTGCCGGTAGGTGCCGTGGGCGGTATATCAACGCGGGCGGGAGGTTCGGGCCTTGTTCGAGGGCTTTGAGACCAGGCGGGTTCAGGTCGATGAGGCATCGATTTTCGTTCGCCACGGCGGGGAAGGGCCGCCGGTGGTGCTGCTGCACGGCCACCCCCGGACTTCCGCGACCTGGCATCGCGTCGCCCCGCTCCTCGTCCGGCGCGGTTTCACTGTAGTCTGTCCCGATCTGCGGGGGTACGGCCGGTCCACCGGCCCGGCGCCTACCGCAGACCACGCCGGGTACTCCAAGCGGGCCGTCGCCGGTGACATGATCGAGGTGATGCGCTCCCTCGGCCATGCCCGGTTCGCGCTCGCCGGGCACGACCGCGGAGGCAGTGTCGCGCTGCGTCTCGCGCTCGATCATCCCGACGCAGTCTCGCGGGTGGCGCTGATCGACTGTCTACCCCTCACGGAGCACCTGTCCCGCATCACGACCGAGTTCGCCACGCAGTGGTGGCACTGGTTCTTCTTCGCCCAACCGGACATACCTGAGCGGGTCATCAACGCCGATCCGGACCGCTGGTACCGCGGCGATCCGCAGAGCATGGGACGGGAGAACCACGACGAGTGGCGCGCGGCCATGAGGAACCCCGACGTGGTGCGGGCGATGCTGGAGGACTACCGGGCCGGCCTCACCGTCGACCGGCGGCACGAGGAGGACGACCGCGCCGCCGGGGTACAGATCCGGTGCCCGGCACTGATCCTGTGGTCACTCCGGGACGACCTCGAGGACCTGTACGGAGACCCGGTGAAGATCTGGCGGCAGTGGGCACCGGACGTACGGGGCCACGGCATCGACTCCGGGCACCACGTGGCCGAAGAGGCTCCAGAAGAGCTCGCGTCCTCCCTTGCGGGCTTCTTCGCTGATGGCGATATCTGAATCTCCTCACCAGGTGCTCGGGTCGGCTCCTCCAAGGGAGAGGCCGCCCGGTGGCCAGCTGCATCGCGGGCGCGCGATTCGACCGTACGGGCCTCAGCAGTCGTAGCGGTGGGTGTACGGGGTGTCGGGGCAGCCGCGACATACGAAGAAGTACATGCCGCCGAGGTCGCCCAGGGCCATGTCGTGCCCGAACGCGTCGAGAGCGGCGGGATCGGCCTCGGCCATCCAGCACGGAGTCGCGGTCTCATCCTGGCCGGAGGCCCAGTCATTCAGAGGAAGCCACCGGCCCATGCCCGGCTCCGTCGCGGTGACGCTGAGCAGGTGTTCCATGCGGGTGCCGCAACCTGCGCAGTCGGGCCAGTCGGGCGGCTGAGTCCACCCCGGGTAGCCCCCGACCTTGCTCTGTTGCGTGGTGGCAACTTCGAAGTAGTCGTAGCCCTTTTCCTTCTTCAGGTCCTCGAACCGCTGGTCGAGCAACTCGCTGAGTCCCTCCGGCAGGTCCCAGTTGGGGTACTCCACGGCCGGCGTGGGGGACACGGTGCACGGGCGAGGCAGGTAGTCCTCGTCCGCGGTATGCGGGCAAGGCGGCTCCCCGGCCATGGCACCGGCGGCCGTCAGCGCCGCGTTGCGCCAATGGAGCCGGGGGTTGGCCGCGTACCGGCCGTCCTCATGAACGAGTGGGCACCACAGGATTTGCAACAGATCGGTACTGGCGGGGAAGACAAGGCCGGGCACATCCCGTGCGTACAGCTGGACTACCGGGACCATCGCGACCGGCTCCGGCCCGAGGGGCGGGTCGAGCGGCTTGTAGTGGTCCGGTTCGGCGCACATCGGCCAGGGCTCGTCGGCCGGCCACAGCAATGGCCCGCCGATGGAACTGTCCCCCGGTCCCGGCTGCCCGGCCCGGGGGTAGAGGTAGGGCTTCGGCGTAGTCGGCGAGCGTCCCTTTCGCGATCACTTGAGATGAGGAGAGGGCGAGCGGGCGGTTCCTGCTCACGTCCGTTGCGCCTCGGAGCCCTTGCGGTGTCGCCCGCACTGTCTGGTGGAGCGAGCCGACCGCGCTGGGAGATGATCCGTGCGTGGCTGAAGAGGCAGGTACAGATGCGGACGACGCTTGCGCATGGGCTGAGCGACTGGGTTGGGCGTTCGGGCTTATAGCGGAGGATCCGGCTGCGAGAGGTGCAGCGCTCGTCCATCTGGCGGAGGCCCAGAGGCAGGTCACGGACGCGCTCGCCCGGGCCAACGGGATGTGGCTGCTGACGCGGCCTTTGGGAGCGGACGAGCAGTACCGAGAGCCGGCCTTTCTGCAGGCGCGCCGGAGGCATCAGCAAGCCCAGAGGCGTTCGCTGCCTGATGGGGTGTGGGGTGGTCCTGTGAACGGGGATCTGGCGACGTGGCCGGGGCTGCCCTATGTGTTGCTCTTCCTGGAGTGGGAGGCGAGGTACCCGCTGGAGTGGACGCTGCATGCGAAGGCGTGGGGTACGAAGCAGAGCCTGATCCGGGAGGTGGCCCGTGCTCGCCAGGACGAGGCGATCAAGGCGAAGCTCACCGACCTGGTCGAGATCGTCGTCCACCGGGCGTATCGCTGCAAGGATCGCGAATACGTGCGGGTTGCCCGGGCTGTCGACAGCGCTGACCTACGGGGCAGGCTCGATCGGGCAGCCGATTCGGACAGTCCGTGGGCCCGGTGCCACGCCGGGTACGTGCTCTGGCTCCTGGACCGCCCTGACCTGCCGAACACCCGTCATGTCTGGCAGACCTGGGTGGCCGGCGAGGCTGCGGCGTTGCTGTGACCCGGGGGACGATACAGGGAGGGTTCCCGTGATCATGGAGTGCTCTGCGCCCCGTGACCTGCCTGGAAGACCGTGCCTGCCGACGCATCATCTCTGATTCCGCCTGCCCTTGGCCGGCTCCGCGATCAGTCCGACGTCGGGCCTGGTGAGGTGCCCGGCCTGCTGGAGCGGCTGGCTCAGGTGCCGGATCCGCGCGATCCGCGCGGCGTGCGCCATGACCTGGCCGTCGTGCTCACGCTGACCGCGTGCGCGGTGCTGACCGGTGCCACGTCGCTGCTGGCGGTCGGCGAGTGGATCGCGGATGCGCCGCCGCACGTGCTGGAGCGACTCGGCGTGCGCCCCGATCCAGTACTGCCCCAGAGGCTGGTGCCCTCGGAGGCGACGATCCGCCGACTGCTCGCCCGCATCGACGGTGATGCCCTGGACCGGGCGGTGGGCGGATGGCTTGCCGACCGCCGGCCCGAGAGCACCGAGCTGCGCGGACTGTCCGTGGACGGCAAGTCCCTGCGCGGCGCGGCGAAGGCCCGGGGGCGGAGGATCCACCTACTCGCCGCGGTGGAGCACACCACCGGGCTGGTCCTGGCCCAGCTCGACGTCGGTGAGAAGACCGGTGAGGGCACCCGCTTCCAGCCGCTGCTCGACACCGTCGCCGACCTGGCCGCAACCGTGGTCACCAGCGACGCGCTCCATACGCAACGCGAGCACGCCGCCTACCTCCTGGGCCGAGAGGCCCATTACATCGCGATCGTCAAGGGCAACCAGCAGAAGCTGAGCAAGCAGCTGAAGTCCCTTCCCTGGAAGGACATCCCGCTTCAGGGCCGCACCCGGGACACCGGCCACGGCCGCGCGGAGATCCGCCGGATCAAGGTCGCCACCGTGAACAACTTGCTCTTCCCCGGAGCCCGCCAGGCCGTCCAGATCAAGCGCCGTCGCACCGACCGCAAGACCGGCAGGACGGCCATCACGACCGTCTACTCCGTCACCAGCCTGGCCGCCGAGCAGGCCACCCCCGTCCAACTCGCGAGACTGATCCGCGACCACTGGAAGATCGAGGCCCTCCATCATGTCCGCGACACCACATTCGCCGAGGACGCCTCCCAGTTGCGGACCGGCAACGCACCCCGCGCGATGGCGACCTGGCGCAACCTCGCCGTCGGCGCCCTTCGGCTGGGCGGCGGCAAGAACATCGCCGCCGGCCTCCGCCGCAACGCACGCGACGCCCGCCGCCCCCTCGCACTCCTCGGCCTCGCATGATCATAAAACGGGCGCCCGCCGACTACGCCGAAGCCCTGCCTAGCCAGGCACCACTCTCCATCGTCGATCCACCCGGACAGAACCGACAACAGCGGCACTGTCAGACCCGTGCGGAACAATGCCTTCATGGGCGAATCCCTCGCGACGCAGTTCCTCAGCGCGGACCTCGAGACGGCCTGCCCCAGCTGCCGCTACCTGATGTGGGTCCGCTACTCGGAGGTCGTAGCCCAGACAGCCGTGATCTGTCCCTGCTGCTACGCCCAGATCTGGCTGATCGACGAGACCGGCAGCGCGCAGAACGCGGGCGACGTCGTCCAGCAACAGATCGCCCAAGCTCTGAAAGGCCTCTTCCGGTGAAGTACCAGCAGCGCCTCCAGGTCGCCGTACGCGAACGCCTGCGCAAACTCATGACCGCGCCCTTCTCCAGCGCCGGCCACGAAGTCCACCTCGCCGTCACCTGGATCAAGAATCAGCCAGCCCTCAGAGGAATCCTCGAAGAGGCAGCCCGGAAGGAGCCGGACCTGGACCGGGAGAAGTTCCAAACCGGCTTGTCCCGTAGCGGGCGGTTCTTCTGGCCAAGCCGGACCGAGGAAGGGCGGGCCTCGCTCGTCTGGGAGCTGATGCAGGACATCGCCAAGGCGGAAGCAGAGGACCCAGATGCCGGCTGGCGCGTCGCGAGTGACTACAGCCCCAAGAGCAGCATCCAGGACAGCTGGCGGGAGTTCGCCGAGGACATCCTGCAGCCCCTGTTCGACTTCCTCAGCGAACGCGTCGGCGCCGAAAGCAGCATCCTTCACACCTCGAGCGCTACCGCACCCGCATCGAATGGTTCGACCGCGAAGAGCTGTACACCCGCTTCGAAGCCGACCGCGCCAACGGCGAGGAGGTCTACAACCTCGACCTGCAGCGCTTCCTCTTCCTCGAAGGCGACCACGTCACCCACGCCGAGCCCCGCTCAGCCTCCGGCGAAGCCGACCTCATCGGCGACCTCGACAGCCGCGACCCCCTCGTCTGCGACGGCAAGATCTTCGACGGCAAGGGGCGTGGCAAGGGCTACCTCGTCAAAGGGCTGCACCAGGTCGTCAAGTACGCCCACGATTACGGGCAACACACCGCCTACCTCGTCATCTACAACATCAGCGACAAGCTCCTCGAGCTGCCGACCGACGGCACCCCCGGAGCCTGGCCCCCATACACCGAACTCTCCGGCGTCCGCGTCTACTTCATCCACGTACGCGTCCTGCCACCCACCACCACCGCCAGCAAAGCCGGCAAAGCCACCCGTGTCACCCTCACCCACGCCGACCTCACCAACCCCGACGCCTCCTGACCTGTCCCATCAAGTAGCAGCTCACTGGAACTGCGCGACGCTCGATCAACCTGCGCGCACCCGCGTACACGCAGTTCAGAGGGACACCGTCCCACCCAGCCCCACACGCCGAGCGGGACTGCTGCAGGGTTGAGTGACACCTGACCAGGCTTGCTGAGAAGCGGCCTGGAAGGATGTTGCAGTGCCCAAACCGTATCCGAAGGAGTTCCGCGAGGACGTCGTGCGGGTCGCGCGCAACCGCGAGCCCGGCGTCACGCTGGAACAGATCGCCGCCGACTTCGGGGTCCACCCGATCACGTTGTCGAAGTGGCTGCGCCGCGCCGAGACCGATGAGGGCGCCAGGCCCGCAACGACGTCGGGTGAGTCCGCCGAGCTGCGCGAGGCCCGCAAGCGGATCCGGATGCTGGAGCAGGAGAACGAGGTGCTCAGGAGGGCTGCGGCGTATCTGTCGCAGGCGAACCTGCCGGCAAAATGATGTACCCGCTCGTCCGTGAGCTGGCCGCCGCCGATGCCCCTTACCGGGTGCCGGTGGCGGTGACGTGCCGGGTGCTCGGGCTGGCCCGCCAGCCGTACTACCGGTGGCTGGCCCGGCCTGCCACCGACGCCGAACTTACCCAGGCATACCGGGCCAACGCCCTGTTCGACGCGCACCGCGACGATCCCGAGTTCGGGCACCGCTTCCTTCTCGACGAGGCCCGCGCTGCCGGTGAGGCGATGGCCGAGCGGACCGCCTGGCGGATCTGCCGGGACAACGGCTGGTGGAGTGCCTTCGGCAAACGCCGGGGCCGCGGGAAGAATGCCAAAGCCGGGCCACCGGTCCACGATGACCTGGTGCGGCGGAACTTCACCGCGGACGGGCCGAACCGGTTGTGGCTCACGGACATCACCGAGCACGCGACCGGCGAGGGCAAGCTGTATCTGTGCGCCGTCAAGGATGTGTACTCCGGCCGCATCGTGGGCTATTCCATCGACGCCCGGATGAAGTCCCGCCTCGCGGTGGCCGCGCTGGAGTCCGCCGTTGCCCGCCGCGGCCCCGCTGCGGGATGCATCGTGCACTCCGACCGCGGATCGCAATTCCGGTCCCGCAAGGTCGCCGCCGTCCTCACCCGGCACGGCCTGGTCGGCTCAATGGGCCGGGTCGGGGCCGCCGGCGACAACGCCGCAATGGAGAGCTTCTTCGCACTGCTGCAGAAGAACGTCCTCGACCGCCGCGTCTGGGCCACCCGCCAGGAGTTGCGGATCGCGATCGTCACCTGGATCGAGCGGACCTACCACCGGCGCCGGCGGCAACGACGTCTAGGCCGATTGACCCCCGTCGAGTACGAGACCATCATGACCCCACCCGCAGCTCTGGCTGCATAAACCCCGCTGTCACCCGATCATGCAGCAGTCCCCAAGCACCGTTGCAGTACTAGTAGGGCTTGGTCAGGTCGGTATGAGGTCTGGCATGTCGCGGTGACAGGTGGGGCAGGCGCCGGTCCAGACCGCGAGGAGTAACTGCAGTTCGCGGGCAACCCGGTAGAGGCTCAGGCCGACG
>NZ_JAGMUK010000125.1 GCF_019049245.1 Streptomyces sp. AC555_RSS877
CCGCATCAACTCCTGGCGCTTGTCGACCTTCACCACCTCGCCGATGTTGTGATCCGGATCGAGCCGACGGCCAGCATTCCAATCAATGATCCGGAAAAGACCGACGTTCGAGGGATCGAAACTGAAAGAGGCGGCGTCCATACGCATCCCGTCGTCGAAGGCGACACCGGCACCTACAGCATGCGTTGGCGGGTGACGCGCCAAAGCTGTGTCAGGGACATCGTGGCATGGGGCAGATACTGGCGGCCTGTCCCGTCCGCGCCGGCGGTCCAGGGGCCGTCCTGCCAGGTTCCCAGAACCATGGTGACTGTTGGCCTGTCCAGGTCGTACCAGTCCACGTCCTCGATCTCGAACGCGTTCTCAGCTGTCGCTACCCGAGCCACTAGCTCGTCTTCTTCCAGGGGTGTCTTGACGTGGGCGAAGAAGTAACCGGATGCCTCCACCACGTAGGAGCCGAACCAGGAGAAGACGATGTTGTTGTAGTAGTCCTTGGGGTTGGTGAGTCCGAGTTCTTCGCGCAGGGCCCGGACGGCCAGTTCGTGGCAGTTC
>NZ_JAGMUK010000126.1 GCF_019049245.1 Streptomyces sp. AC555_RSS877
TCCACCGACGACGCCCGCATCCGGCACCTGACCGTCGCCCTGCCGCCCCAGTACGCCGCCCGCCTCTTCGACGCCCAGCAGCAGGGCGCGTCCGACCAACACCTGCAGGAGATCGCCGCCGAAGGACTCAAGGAGGTGTACTTCCAGGACAGCGGCCGCCGCGCCGGCAGCCTGGAAGAGGTCCGCTTCACCGACATCGAGCACCTCGAGTTCGACTTGTAGGCGGCAGCCAGGGATCGCTGGCGAATTGACGGCAGGCCTCATAGGAGCGGCCACCTGCGCCGCACTCACCTTCGGTGGTGGCGTCTGGCTCGCGGGACTGCTGGAGCGGTGCTGAGGCGCGATCCCAGATTTTTCGGAGTTCGGCGGTCTGAGGATGTCGAGAACGTGCCACCGGCTCCGTCCCAGGGACATCAGCGGCCGCCACCGGCCGCACGAGGAAGAGGGGGAAACGAGCATGGCGATTCAGCGGATGGACAACGTCGGCATCGTCGTCGAGGACCTGGATGCCGCCATCGCGTTCTTCGTGGAACTGGGTCTGGAGCTGGAGGGCAGGGCGCAGGTCGAGGGCCTGGTCGCCGACCAGTGCACCGGGCTCGACGGGGTGCGCTGTGACATCGCGATGGTTCGGACCCCGGACGGTCACAGCCGGCTGGAGCTGGCGAAGTACCGCAGCCCCGCGGTGATCAGCGCCGGGCCGCGCAACCGGCCGCACAACATTGTGGGCACGCACCGCGTCATGTTCGCCGTCGACGACATCGAGGACACCGTTGCCCGCCTGCGCCCTCACGGCGCCGAACTCGTCGGCGAGATCGCCCGGTTCGAGGACAGCTATCTGCTCTGCTATGTCCGCGGCCCGGAGGGCATCATCGTCGGACTGGCCGAGCAACTGCGCTGAGAAGAAGAAACCGGCAGCCAGTCCCTGCAGCCCGGCGCCCCGCAGGTTTTGCCGATGAGTTCTCGGCGGTTGTGCGGTCTACCCGTCGACGAAGGGAGCGCACCATGCGCAAGATCATCATTTGCACGTTCCTGACGCTGGACGGCGTCATGCAGGCCCCGGGCGGTCCGGACGAGGACGCTGAGAGCGGCTTCGAGCACGGCGGCTGGCAGAAACCGGTGGCCGACGACGAGGTCGGCGCGGCCATCGCCGGTTGGTACGAGCACGCCGACGCGATGCTGCTCGGCCGCAAGACGTACGAGATCTTCGCGTCGTACTGGCCGACCGCCGATCCCGACAACCCGTTCACCCATCGGATGAACAGCATGCACAAGTACGTGGCGTCTCGGACCCTGGCGTCCGTCGAGTGGCAGAACTCCACGCTGTTGGAGGGCGGCACCGTCGATGCCGTACGCGAGCTGAAGGCGTCCGACGGCGGCAACATCAACGTCGTCGGCAGCGGCGACCTCGCCCAGACCCTCATGCAGCACGGCCTCGTCGACGAGTACCGGCTGACCATCCATCCGGTGATCATCGGTACCGGCAAGCGGCTGTTCGCCGACGGAGCGATCCCCACTGCGCTGGAGCCGGTCAGCGTCTCGACGACGAAGGGCGGCACCATCCTCGGCGTCTACCGGCCAGGCGGTAAGCCCAGCTACGACAGCTATTAGGGCCTGTGTGATGTCGTGATCATCTTTCCGATCCGATCCGTTCGACGGGTGGAGTCGGGTAGAAAGTCGGTCGTGACGCGCAGGCAACTCACCGA
>NZ_JAGMUK010000127.1 GCF_019049245.1 Streptomyces sp. AC555_RSS877
TAGGGCCTGTGTGATGTCGTGATCATCTTTCCGATCCGATCCGTTCGACGGGTGGAGTCGGGTAGAAAGTCGGTCGTGACGCGCAGGCAACTCACCGACGAGCAGTGGAAGTTGATCGAGCCGTACCTGTCGATAGGTGAGTACGGCCCGTATCCCGAGCGGCTGCGGGATCAGTTCGAGGGGGTGATCTGGCGGTTCAGGACAAGCGCGCAGTGGCGTGAGATGCCGGGCGAGTTCGGGCCCTGGCCGACCGTCTACGGACGTTTCCGGGTCTGGCGGGACACCGGTGTCTTCACCGCCCTGCTGGAGGGCCTGATCGCTGAGGCCGCCCGTCAGGGCAGGGTGGACTTGCCGCTGGTCAGCGTGGACTCCACGACCGTCCGCGCTCACCACGACGCCGCCGGGATGCTCATCGGCGCGGACGTCATGGAGGCTCTTGAGGAAGCCGCCGCAGAGCAGGAGAAGGCCCGGCAAAAGGGGGACGCGAGGCGGAACAGAACGGGCGGGACGGCGGAAACGGGCCCGATCGGGAAGAGCGCCGACGCGTCCGCCGACGACGAAGGCTCCGCCTCAGGGAAGCCCTGCTCGGAAGGTCACGCGGCGGGCTGACCAGCAAGACATCTCATGTCGCTAGAGGTCAACTTCGTTGGTCAGGCCGCGAGTGCGACGGGCGGGGGGAAGGCCCGTTCGGGGTCGTAGGTCGTGCGGTTTTGCAGGCAGTGGTAGAGACAGCCCAGGAGCTTGTTGAACAGGTTTCGCAGGGCTGCGGTGTGCCGTTCGCTGCCGGCGCGTCGGCGGTCGTAGTGCTCACGGGGTTCCGCTGAGCGGAGGGCGGCGAAGGCCCACATGTAGCCCACGGAGGCCAAGCGTTGATTCTTGACAGCCCTGGCGACCACGACATGGCTGCGGCCTGAGGCCCGTGTCACGGGTGCCGCGCCGGCGTATGCCTTCAGGGCCCGGGCATCGGCGAACCGGTCTCGGTCGTCGCCGACCTCGGCCAGGACGCGGGCTCCGGACATGACTGACAGGCCGGGAAAGCTGGTGATGATCTCCGCGTCCGGGTGGGTGAGGAACGCCTCCTCAGTGGCCGCCGCGAGGTCGTCCACGCTGCGGCAGGCCGCGTCGAGTTGCTGGACGAGGGCCTGGGTCTGCTTGCCCATGGCCTGCTCGACCTGCGGCAGCTGGTGCAGATGCTCTCTGCGGAAGACCTCGCGGAGCCGCTCGGCTTCGGCCTCGATCCCGCGTCGCAGCCGTCCGGCCCGCTTCAGAAATGCCCGCAGCTGGCTCCGGGTGAGCCGGGCCGCTGCCGCTGGGGTGGGCGCCGCGGCCAGAACTGCGCGGGCGTGGGCTGAGTCGAGTCCCAGGGTGCCGTTGCCGTGGAACGAGGCGAGGGCGGCCGGGTAGTACTCGCGCAGGTGGGAACGGAGCCGGTTGGCCATCTGGGTCTTGTCCCAGATCGCGTCTTGGTGGGCTCGGGCCAGAACGGCGACAGCCTGGGCGAGCTCGCTGTCGGCGGGAAGAGGGCGGTGGGCGGCCATGTCGGTGCGCAGGATATTGGCCAGGACTCGGGCATCAGCCGCGTCCGATTTGGCGCGGGCGACGCTGCTGCGGTCGCGGTAGCGTGCGGCGGCGAGCGGGTTGATGGCGTAGATCTTCCGGCCGGTCGCGCGCAGGCATGCGACCAGCAGGCCGCGGGGGGTCTCGATGGCCACCGGTATGGGGTGTTCCGGGGTGTCGCCGTGGCGGGCGAGCAGTTCCAAGAGGGCGTGGAATCCGGCGCTGTCGTCGCTGATGCGCACCTTGGCCAGCTGGGTACCGTCCTGGTCCACCAGGGCGATGTCGTGGTGGTTCTCGGCCCAGTCGATGCCGCGGAAGACCTTGCTCAACCTCGTTCTCCCGTCCGCGTACTGTGTGAATGTGCTGGTCAGCTCCGTGCGGAGCACGCGGCGCTCTAATAGAAGTGCTCGGGGCACGCCATCTCATGAGCCGTTCGTGTCTCCAGCGACCGTCAGGGACCTCGGTCTGTTGGAGAGCTCTACGGCTCGCGAACTGCTGAGAGGTCGGCCCCTGACGGCGGGCTGGGGACATGAAACCTGGTGGGTTCCGCCGGGCGGGGCGCGGTCTTGCTGAAGGGATCGCGTCCCCGGCTCCACCTTGGGCCTCCGCCCGGCGGCGCGGTGGTGTGAGCCGGTCTGACCTGAGGGATCCAGTCCCGGAACGGCGGCAGGCTTCCACTCCACACTGCGGGCCCTTGCACTCACGTGCTCGGGCTCACTGCTGAGCTATTAGATTCACCTCGCTGCCGACCGCGGGCGTCGGCCTGTGTCGTTCGTTGTGACCGCCGGGCAGGCCGCGGACCGCCCGCAGTTCATCCCCGTGCTGAAGAAGATCCGCGTCCGCCTGCCGGTCGGCCGACCCCGCACCCGGCCGGGCGCGGTCGCCGCGGACAAGGCCTACTCGTCCCGCGCCAACCGCGCCTACCTGCGCAAACGCCATATCAAGGCAGTCATCCCGGAGAAGAAGGACCAGGCCGCCAACCGCAAGAAGAAGGGCAGCCGAGGCGGCAGGCCCGTCAGTCACGACGCCGACCTCTACAAGGAACGAAACGCCGTCGAGCGCCTGATCAACCGGCTGAAGGACTGGCGCGGCATCGCCACACGCTTCGACAAGACGCCCGAGAGCTACCTCGCCGGCCTCGAACTCCGCGCCTCGATGATCTGGCTCGAAGAACTGTTGCGAACAGCCGATTGATCACGACATCACACAGGGCCT
>NZ_JAGMUK010000128.1:0-50952 GCF_019049245.1 Streptomyces sp. AC555_RSS877
TCAGGAGCACCGCGACGTGAAGGTGTGGCGCTTCCTCACCAACGACACGCTGCCGGGCGAGGTCGACCAGTTCATCGACAACGAGCTTCGCCCGCTGCACCCCGGCGTCACCATCGAGGTGTGGGGTCTCAAGATGCTTGCCGATGAGATCAGCAAGCTCAAGCGGGCGCAGGTCGACAGGATCATCGACGTCATCACGGTGGACGAGCCCGAGTTCGAGGTTGTCTTCCTCGACCACATCAAGACGGGTCGTGACCTCTGGCCGATCCTCTCCGGCAGCCTTGGGTGGTTGGAACACGAGGAGCCAGACGACTGCACCGACGAGGAGCAGGACCTCATTGACGGTGCTGTTCAAAGCTTCCGGGACTGGAGCGATATCTCAGGAGACATCGAGTTTTCTCGCTCCTCGGTACGGGATGCACAACGAAGCATCACGGCTATCTTGGATGAACTTGCAGAGAAGAGGCTCGCCCTCTACTCCGCGACGATGGACGACTACCCGCTTACTGGCGGCCCATCGCCGTACTTGGGAACGGTAGCTATCTTCAGAATAGTCCGAACGAAAGTGTAACTGGCAGCGTCGCAGGTACCCACTTAAAGGACCCGCCATATACGGGCCCTTTAAGTGGGATTGATTCTTAGCTTGTGTGCGCTTCAGGTGAACAGTACGCACAGCCATTAGACCGCACGTAATGGTTTATCCTGGCCTCGATAACCGCCGGTATGGCGTTGGAGTAAGCCCCCAGGTAAGCCTTGCTCACAATTAGCGGGAAGTACATACACCCCGAATGGTGCACCTCGTGGTCACCATTAGTTTGCTCATGGTCGTTGACATAGTAATCAGTCATACTGAAGTTCCTTGACACGCAATGTGCCGTTATTTTACCGCCCTCGTAAAAGAAAAGGCAGCGGTTTATTGACTTGCAGCCCGAAATGTTCTAAAATAGAATTAACCAATAAATTTGCGTATCAACAAAAATTGTGGTTACCGAGACCTAGGCTGCAACCCTAGGTCTCTATTGTTTTTGCGTCGTCATTACATGCTCACCTCCTTCTCGTCATCGGGGCCTAGGTATGCATCAAAAACAATAATAAACTCGGGATATTGCTCACGCAACTTGCCGATATCTTCTTTCACGGACTTAAAAGTAACCTGTCGAATTTCGTGCGTCGAGGCTTCTTGGCGACTTGCATTACCGCGCAAGATTCGTTCGCCCGCTTCTGTAAGGCGGATACCGCGAATAGTCCTCACACCCCGAACAGTGTCATAATCCTTCTCGACAAGGTCGAGGTGCTTTATACTCCCCAAGAGATTGTACAACCAACCTCTGTTCTTTTCTTTTGCGTTACCGCTTCGACCCGCATTTGACCATATAGCTTCAACAGTCACGTAATTAGAGGTAGTGTCACCAAAAAGGCGCTTAATCCAGGCGGCGGCAGTTTCTTGTGATAACGATTTAGACATGGCCTTATATTAACCCGGACGGTCTATGAAAAGCAATGGGTTTTTGTTATTTTTCATTATTTACAACAATTAGGGGTTGAGTATAGAGAGTCATAGAACGAGCCATCCCCATTAAAGCATGAGAAACTTGTTTTGCATGTCTGTGACTACAGCTAGAGAGACCATCTCTCGCAGTTCTTCATCAAACCCTTGGAAAAACCTCTCCAGTTCCAATAGGCGCACCCGCTCCTTTGCGACGAACACCACGTACGGGAAGTACTCATCCTCGCTCAATTCGACAGCATCCCAATATCCCGCAACCTTCTCCCGAATAACTCGCAGTGGCTCCGTCCCCAAATCGGCCTCAAGGAAGTAGCTGCTTCGCCGCCTCTGTGCCGGATACTCGACGCTCACGAAGAGATCCGCACGCACGCGTGGAGGAACAGCCCGTTCAACGGCCCAATCATGGATAACAAGCACCCCTTGTCGCTCCGCTCGTCGCAGCTCCAAATACATGTCCGCGATCATAAGAGAGTGGTTGTTCACTGCCCTAGAAAGCCGCCCATCAACGCCCAACAGCAACCGCCCCGCACGGCCGAGCTGGTACACGTACGCACCCGCCCCGCCCTTCTCCCCTGTCGCCCTCCGGCCAACGCGGGAAAGGTAACTGAGCTTCACCAACCGGCCCAGCACCCTATCCGGCACCGAGTGGGATCTATCTGAGAACAGCAGCTCTGTAATGTGCGTCGAAGCAAGCTGAGAGAAGGTGCGGGTGAGCTTGAGTACTTCAAAGTCGCGCTGGGCGAGCTCCACGGGTGGTTCCTCCGCCTAGATAGGCCCTGTCATCCTTCCTGGTCACAGGGTCAAAGGTGTAGGGGTAGACCTACGGCCGGCCTACCCCTGGCCTACGGGGCTCGCCTACACACCGAGTATTACGCGGGGTGCTTCATCATGAAGGCCCGAACACCCTCAATAAACAGCCGCACCTGTACCTGGTCGTAATCGGAGTAGTTTCCGTGAGCGGCCTTGTTCCTCAGATCCATCCAGGCCGTTATCTGCTTCTGCTGCAAGCCGTCGTAAACGCCCGCCTTCTTCAGGTCGGCGTTCATCGTGTCGGCCTTCTTGGGTGAGCCGTTGGGCATTGCGATATCGACGCCGTGCTTCACGCACAACGAGCGCACGTGAACTTCGAGGGACGTGCCCGTGATAACCGCCGCAGGGTCCTTGTATCCCTGGTCGAGAAGACCCTCAGCCATCTCCAGGTAGTCGCCGTACGTGTCGGCATGCACCAGCTCCACCACCGATGAGTACCAACCTGCGATGAGGTCGTCCCGTAGACCAATCGCGACGTGCTGCACTTCCAAGAACTTTTGAGGCTGCGGCAGAGCGCGTGCGTCATCAAGTTGTTTGATGTAGACGGTCCCGGCCAGCGCGCTACGCTCAATCGCCGATTCCAGGCGGTTTCCAAGGACGATGGCATCGGCAGGCATGTTGTACGGCTGGAGCCAGCCGTCACGTACCTCGTAGTTGCTCGCAGCTTTGATCAAGAAGTCAAGCTGGTCAACCATCTTCTGGATGTCTGCCACCGTGCTCCTCCGAGCGTGAGTGATCACGAGCGAACAGGTCAGGATACAGGCCAAGTTGGAGGACCACCAGCGATTACCTCAGGGCTGGTTGTAGCACCGCCGGGTCAGCAGTTCCGTACGTTCTCGACTCGCCGCAGCCAGGTTTCCGCCGACCCCGCCGCGTGGTCGAGGTCTTTTCGGATGTCCTCGCCAGCCAAAGAGGTCTCCATGTCCAAGATGGCTTCTTGGGCTTCGGTAAGATCCGGCAACCGACCAAGCTCCTTCTCGACGTCGCGCAGTGCCGACAGAAGGTAGTCGCAACTTCGGCGCAAGTACGCCACTTCTGACTGCGCGTTCTGAGTGCCCGGCATTACCCCTCCACCTTCGGGCCGCCGAACCGCCGCCTCTTAGGAGCAGTGGCCGGCTGCGCCTGGGTGCTCGGCTTCTTCCGCCCTTCCCTTCGCGCCCGGATCTCCGCTTCCACCTCTCCCCGTGGCCGTCCGTAGCGCTCGCGGGAAAGTCGGCGAACCGCGTCAGCGAAGCCGGTGGAGTCACTGGGCGGAAGCGTCACGCCAGAGAGCGGCGCACTCACCCCGTCCTCCGTTGCCAGGCGCATCAGGACCTCGAAGCGGCTGAGATTGAGGAAGTCGTCCTCACTCACGCTGCGGCCGAACTGGCGGGCAAAGTCCCGGGCTTCGTCCGCCGCCGTTTGGAAGACGACCTTCGAGCGACAATTATTTTGCGTTGCCGCCTGGAGTTCACGGGTGAGCTGGTCGAGGTGTTGGTGTGCGACCGTCACCGCCAGGCCGAGCGAACGCGCCTGAGCGAACCACTCTGACGCAGAGATCGGCAGGTTGATGAAGTCCTGGAACTCATCGAGGTACAGCTGTGTTGGGTTGGTCGGATCACACGCCCCGGCCTGGACAGCTCCCCAAATTCCGTTCAGTAGCAGGGAGCCGAAGAGCCCGGCCGTGTCCTTCCCCTCCGTTGCGCGACTGAGGTTGACAAGCAGAATCTTCCGCTCGCGTAGGAGCTTCGGAAGATCCACCGTGCTCCGGCCCTGCCCGAGGATGTTCCGCAGCGCCGGGCGGTTGTTGAGCTGCCAGATGCGATCCAGGATCGGTTGGAAGTGGGCGGTGCGCATCCGGTCATCGATGCTGCGCCACCAGTCGGCCAGTTCCTCGACGTGGGAAACACCTCGGATGAGGCGACGAGAAAAGTCCTCTTGTCTTGCCTGCGGCAAGGCGAGAGGCCCGATGTCCGCAAAGGACATCGGCTCCTCCGCACCCTGACTGAGCATGAGGGTCAAGATGAGGTGGTAGAAGCCTGCCCGTACCCGTACGCCCCTCGCGTCCTGCGGATACAGATGGTCGAAGAGCGCTTGGATACCAGCCGCTGCCAGGTATGGGCTGCCGGTCAGCAGGTTCCACCCCACCGGATGGTCGGTGTCACCAACGTCGAGCAGGACGACATCTTGAAGCCGCTGTTCTGGCACACGCTCCAGCGCCGCCTTGAACAGATCCCCCTTGCTTTCGACGAGGACGACCCCGCGGCCCGCCTTCATGTCCTGCTCGATGAGGTTCGTAAGCAGCGCCGTCTTACCGCTGCCAGTCGGGCCGACGACGTGAAGGTGCTGCGCTGAGAGAACGGGATCGAGGGCAAGCAGTCGCTCGGCACCAGGAAAGTTGGAGCGAGCGATCACCCGCCCTCGGGATGAAATCGCCCCTGTCGCCGCCAGCTGCCGCGTGCGTGGTCGTGGAAGCCCAGCGACATGCGGCGCCCCGATGGGCCACGCCAACAGCCCAGCAAGTTCGCTCGTCGCAAGACGGGATGGAAAGAGCAGCGGCGCTGCACCCCGTGAAACGCGTCGAGCTGCGCGACGAGGGGACACGAAGCGCCGCCTGAATCGAGTGCGATTGCCACTGACGCTCATGAGGGCATGCCGCAGACCAGACAGCAGCCGTGCTGCTCGGTCGTCGTCTGCGGCCTTCACCGCTACGCGGAGGACGCCGAGGAAGTTCGGCTCCTCGTGCTTAGCGGCCGTCTCCTTGTCGGAACGTTCACCCCGCCGCTGGCCGCTGCCGAAGAACGGCACCACCACCCCCGCGTCGGCCCCGAGGGGTTGGTGCGTTGGAACAGCCGGGGAGATCACCCACTGGAGAAGGAGCGCTTCTCGCCGAGCGAGGCCCTGCATCATGGCCAGGAGCCGAGCGGACATGAATGCGCCGTCCACCGTGCGAAGCCGACGCCGTGAATCCGTCGACCCAAGCTCCACCGCGGTCGTCCATACGTCGCCCTGTTCTTCCGTCCTCGCCGGCGTGACCGTAGAACCAGGGATCAGGGTGCGCAGCTGCGCCGTCACGAAGTTCGCCTGACCTCGCGGCACCCGGATGCGGTGCTGGATGCCGCGTTCATCCGCGCGGACTTCGAGGACGAGGGACGACACACCAACCAGCCGCCGCGGGCCGAGCTGGATCAAGCCGTTCACGGAGCCGAGCCATGTGACGACCTGGCGCTCGTCTAGCCCTGCCGGGAAGCCGAGAAGGAACGTCCGCAGCTTCTCGTCGTCTACCACCGCGAAGACCGGTGATACAGGAAGCCGAGCACCATCACGATGACGAGCGCGATCAGCAGTACCGGGATGAGCGGTTCAACGAGTAGCCACAGCATCCGAATCGCCATCACGCCAAGCAGCAGCATGACGAGCCACGCGCGGGCCTTCTTCACCTGGCACCTCTCCTAAAAATGATCGTTCCGGCGTAAAATGGAATGAGATATGACAAAAGAACAGCGGGAGTTGTGGGAAGCCGAGAAGCACGCAGTGCGTCAGCTTCGAGATGGCATGGGGATGGCGGTAGACCGCCCGATCATCGACACGGTCGCCGTTCTCCGGCTCCTGGGCTTTCACACGTACATGTCGTGCGGTGGTCACATTGACCGGGCGTTGGGGCCGTCGGTTTCGATCGCTTCCCCACACGCCGATGAACACCGTCGTCGTGCGCACGAAGCCGAGAAGCAAGGCGACCGCGAACAGGCCCGCCGTGCATGGCAGATGGTCGAGCGACACAATGCCGTCGAGCTTCGCCGCCTGGTGCTGCTGCTCGCCCGCTTCTACGACGGCCGGGAAGTTCCCCACGACCATCGGCTCGTCGCCCAGGGCTTCGGCCGGCTTCGGTATGACCTCGGCAGTCATTCCCGCGATCTGCTGCGGGTAGTACCTCGCAACCAGCGTCGCGCGCTCCTGGACAAGCAGCGCCAGGAGCTACGCGACTTCACCGATTTCCTGAAGGTCGAGCGCTTCAGCGCTCCCCGCTAGTCGTCAACGACGATGTACCCGTCGCTGCCACAGCGTTCACAGTCAATGGGGTCCTCATACGGTCCTGCGTCGTCAGGAACGACCAGGCCATTTCCGTTGCAGTCGGGGCATACTTCGTTGTGGGGCATCAGGCTTGCCCCTCCCGCTCGCGGTACAGCTTGTCGCCAACTTCTTGGATGAGCTCACCGTCGAGGACACCGAGGCGCATGGCCGTCTCGATCTGCCGTCTCCGCCTCGCCCTGTTGATGCGCGGCATCATCCGGAGCGCCAAGAACAGCGGCCCACCGACGACAGCCGCGAGGAACAGCAGCGTCACCACACACCCGACGAGGAACTGTTGGTCGTGGGTCACTGGCCGCTGCCCTTCATGAAGATGTCGCGGCCGAAGCTGAACCACTCGGTATCGATGGTCGTCTCCGTCAGCTTGTACTCGTCCTCCCCGATGACGTGCATCTCCCGGGTGGTCTGTCGCTGACGTTTCGTCTGCCCCTGCTCGAAGAACGGATGGTTCTCGAAGTAGCCGGCCAGCGCCGAAGGGTCGAGCCCGCGGGGCATCGGGAGGTTGCCGGTTGGTTGTGGCGTTTCACGGGACGGCAGTTGCCGGGCGAGTTCGTGGCCTGCTTGGTACGCCGCTTGGCTGGGGTCGGGTGGTTGGTAACGCTCAACTTCTCTGGCCAATGGATTGCTCCTTGCGTTCGGCCGCCTTTCGCGGCCTCCGCAACCACTGAAGCGCAGCAACCACCAGTCACCGAGCAAATGTTGGCGTCCTGCCATAATCTTGTGGCGCCACAGATTCCCCACACAGAGCCAACAAATGCGAGGTCAGACGGTGGATGAACTGGCTCTTCTGTTCAGTGAGCTTGAGCAGTTGAAGCAGAAGGTGGGCCTTACGGCAGCCCGGCTAGCCACCTTCCCAACACTGATGAAGCATCTTCACTCGGACAGCGAGACGACCGAAGACGCCGTGGAGCGGCTCAAGAAGTTCGCACAGATGATCGGCCACGACGAGCAGCGGGATGCCGTGCTCAATATTTTGGGGATTACAGGCAAGCAGGAGCCAAACGTAGGACTTCGCCGCAGCCGCCTACTGATCGCATATGGATGCTCGGAAAGTGTCAGGAGACGTGAGAAAGCAGGTCAATGGGACTTGGCCCGCATCATCCTGGAAAACTCTGTGTGCGGCGTGAATCTCGGTGCGGAAGTTCAACCACCAATTTCTCGCGCTCCAATTAAATGCTACCGTCTTGGGCTGTTCAGAAATACGGAGAGGGAAAAGCTAGAAGGTTACGCCGAGGGATTTATGGTGGCGGTATGCATTTTGGCGCTTACCCTTGACGCGTTGACCTTCGCGCCAACACTCAGCAGGTTGATCTCTGCGTAACTCGATGTTTAAATAAGTTCGGCCCAAATTGCTACTCTCCATATTTTCTGGCGCGGCGGTCCTTTCGCACGCTTAGCGAACGGACCGCCCTGCCAGAATCAATCATGGAGAGAGTTATGGCCTCTGCAACAGAGATCATGGGAATCCCTGCCGTAACCGAGGTTGTTGTTCATCAACGACGCCGTTACGGGGTGCATGAGACAGAGGGATACATGGCTGAAGGGTTTGACGCCAGTGAACCGGTCTACTTTATTGGAGGGCCGACGTTCGATCTCAAGGATGTCATGGCCGCCCAGACCGCTAACCGCACAACCCATGTTCAGCCGTGCACAGTAAATCTGCCCGGTGGAATCAATCGCCTCCTCCTGGTCGACGCACTAATCTCTCAACCCCCTCGTGAAAGATTCCCTCACGAAAAATTTCCGAACTACTATGTAGAGGGTTGGATGTTCGACGAGGGATTCAATCCCGCGACACACAGGTTTGATCGCGTTCGCATGTTGATGAGCATGGGCACTCCCGAGCGTCCTCGTCATGTTCAGGTGCAGCGAGTCTCCCAGAAACCAGATTTTCGTAAGCGCAGCAGGATCACCATTGTCGAGAGGCGGCTACACGAAGACGCCGCAACGGCATAACCCACACCGCCCCTGACAGCGAAGAACGCCCCCGCGTCCGCTGCGGGGGCATTTTTCAATCTTGTGAGTGACGACTTACCTCTATGCCCAAAGGTGTCAACTTGCTACACTCAGAAGAGTTTATTTAGACGTTACCAAGGGAGGACTTATGGCCGAGCTGATCCACATCCGTGGAGTAGATTTTCGCGGGTACAGAAAATTTTCCGTTGACCTTCGAGGTAATGGTCTCTTCCTTGTAGCCGGGCCAACTAACTCAGGTAAAAGTGCGTTTCTCTCCGCCTTCGACATCGTCGCCGGCCGTGAGTTTACGGATTCAGTTCGACATGCTCAAGGGTTCAACTCTCGCGTCACTGCTCGCTGGTCTCTAAATGATGAGGAAAGGGCCCTCATTCTTGGCCAGTCGGACGATCTTCACGGTCTTCTCGCGGACGCAGACACTGCCCACTGGATGGAGTGGGTATTTTCTGAACACGAAGGCTTCATTCGACCAACTCGGATTACGATCCAATGGGCATCGGAAGAACGCACTATCGCCTTGCTTCAATCACGTTCGCCCGGCTCCTTCGAGTTTTCTACTGCCGACTTTCCCTTGACGAACGAGGATCACGATCTGACCCAAAGAAGTTCAGGAGGTGGAAGTCATCCATCTGACACTCTCCATCATTTTCAGGGTTACGCGAGCGGCATCCCTCACAACATCCTCACGGAATGGCGGAAGGGTTACTTTCACTTTCAACCACTCCGCGAATCGGCAGGCCGGAAGGTTGCGCTTTCAGGTGTGACTCCACTCCTTGAAACCAACGGCTCGAATCTCGCAACGGTTCTACTTCACCTCTATACGAACCGGCCTGACGTTTGGCAGGAGTTGCAGACACATGTGACAAGCATCGTGCCAGATGTCGGCCAACTCATGGTTCCAGTGGAAAATACAAGTGTCGAGGTTGTTTTCAAGGACAGCTCTTCCGGCGTCCGGCACAACCTCAAAGACCTGGGCTCGGGCGTTGAGCAACTACTCATGTTGCTTGTCGTCGGCCTGACTGAATCAGCCAATGTCGTCCTGCTAGAAGAGCCGGAAACCGGACTGCATCCTAGTGCCCAGCGAGCGCTGTTGACCCTGCTTCAAACATGGTCGGCAGGTCGCCTGTTCTTGGCTTCCACTCACTCCGCCGCGCTTCTCGATTGGCATTCCCCTAACACGTCGGTGCTTGCCGTCTCCCGTACGGAGGGTAATTCCGCAGTTGCCCCTGTTACTACCGAGCGCACGACGCTCCTACAGGAGCTTGGCGTTCGGTTGAGTGATGTTCTCTCTGCTGAGCGCGTCCTCATCGTGGAAGGCCCGACAGACAAAGAAATTCTCGACACTTGGTTCCCGTCCGTCTTGAATAACCCCCGGATCGTCATCATTCGTGGGGGTGGCGGCTACAATGCTCGACACGCCAAGCTCTTCGCCGCTTGGCTCGACAAAGCAGATGGGGAGCTTGGTCAACGTCGCGTTCTCTACGTTCGAGACCGGGATGAGCTTTCCGCTGAATTCCTGGCCACATTGGAAGCATCGGAGAACGTCTACGTCCTGCCGTGCCGTGAGCTTGAGAATCTGATGCTCGACGATAAGGCAATCCAGACGGTCATCAACGCCGAGCGTGAACGGCTTGGCAAGGAGACAGTGACGGTCGAGGAGATTTCTTCGGCATCCCGTGAACTGGCTGACGAGCTTCAGCAAGTGGTCGTGTTGAAGCAGGCCATGGCAGACCTCGCGGACCCGATCCGGCTTGTCGATAATAAACTACGTGGCAAGTTGGCGAAGGAATCGGCAGACAAGGCGGCATTGTCCGCGGAAGTCTTGGCGCGTGTTCCTACCGCTGAGGAGATTGAAGAGAAGATCTCCTCAACATGGGAGCAGCATGAGAGGGAGGCTTCATCCAACTGGGATGCCGAATGGAAGAATCTCGCTCCTGGCGCAGATGTTCTGAACGGCTTGTGGACGAAATACCTGGATCGCGGCTACAAGAAGTCGAAGGACGGTCTTGCCCTCGCCGAAGCGATGGACGAGCCGCCGCAGGTACTGCGTGAACTGCTCGATAAGTTCATGCAGGAGAACTCGTAGAGCTTGAGTTAAAAACGAGAACGCCCTCGCATCCACAGCGAGGGCGTTCTTCGTTCTTGCGGGTGACGCTAGGCAACCTTGGCCTTGCCATACGCCTCCTTGATTTCCGCCGGGACACGGCCACGGTCGTTCACTTCGTAGCCGTTCTCCTTGGCCCACGCGCGAATCTGGGCAGTGTCGCCGCTGGAGGCTGCTGACGGCGAAGCCGCTCCACGCCTACCACCACGCGTCTGGCTCATCTTCCTGCCCTTGTCGACGTACGACTCAAGAGCCTTACGCAGCTTGGCAGCGTTCTTCTCGTTCAGGTCAATCTCGTAGGTCCTGCCGTCGAGGCCGAACACGATCGTCTCGGACGCCTCAGACCCGTCGAGGTCATCGAGCAGCTTGATAATGGTTTGCTGTGCCATCGTGAGTTCGTCCTTCGCCAGTGTTCAGAGTAAAACGCTTTGGATGTTGCTGACTTCTTATCAGCGCAACCCTACCGCCGCAACGTGGTTGGTGAATCTTCCGTGTTCGGTTCTCACCCAGACAGCAAAGAACGCCCCGTGTCTGCGTCGGGGGCGTTCTTCATGCTCTGGACTTTTTTCTGTATGTGAGCCACTTCAGTGAACCTCTGCGCCCCACCCTCGCGCCCGCTCGTGGAGGTAGCTGCAACCGTTCAAGCGGCCACGCTCGCCGCTTCGTCCTGAACCAATGCGACTGCTGCATCCGGAAGATGCAGAGGTGGCAGGCATACAGCGGCAGTGGCGTGTCCTGCGCCGTGATGTCACCCACCACCGCCACGGGAACACCGACCGCTTCGCAGCGGAAGCACGACCCACGAAACCAGTCGAACAGGTCCCATATCTGCTGTGACTTCATCGGTGGCTGACCGGGCCTTGGTGGAAGTGTCCTACGGTCAGCCGGCCACAGTGCTCAGGTCGCATCGTTTACCCGCGCGCACATCGTTGAGACGGTCGTCTCCATCAGGTACTCGAAGAGTGCCGATCGAGCTCGCTCCGCTACCGGCCCGTGCGCCCGGAGGCCATCGGGCAACGGCAACGGGGCATGCATCTCGTCAGAAGCCGCAGCTTCTATCGGTAGCCCGAGCGGCAGTTCAGCCGTGACGACCTTGCCGCCAACCATCGGGCGGAAGACGTTCCACTGCTTCACCAAGGCGTCGACCAGTAGTAGGCCGCGCCCACCTTCTGTGTCGGAGTCGGGCGTCCGACGTACCGGCGCTTCTTCCGCTCCGTCCCAGACCTCAACATGCACGCTTGCCTCGATGGCACGCAGCTGCACACCGACGACACGTTCAGGCTTGGCCTCGCCCGGCTTCGCCTTCGGGGCGATCACGGCGCTGGCCTTCACCGCGTTGGTGACGAGTTCACTCATCACGAGCGCAGCAGCCTCGGCGTGGTCGGTCAGTTTCCACTGCGACAGCGTGTAGTCGACGAACCTTCGCGACGTTGTGACCGCCATAGGAACAGCGACCAACCGGAGGGACGCCGACAGTAGAGGGATGGGCTTGACGTCGTTAGCGCTCATGACGTGACACCCCGCTGCTGAGCGGCGGTGCTCTGGATGATCCAGAGCCGTGCCCCAAGTTCCCGCTCGATGTGGTCGCGCATGGCCGCTTGCAGCCCGGGAAGCCTGGCGAAGTGCCACAGGGACGGCACGATGACGCACTTGACGTCGGTGGTCTTCAGGGCAGCCGTCAGCGCGAAGAAGGCGGATTCATCACTGGAGTCGAGTCGTTCGATGAACAGCCGCTCCAACTCGAAGCCTTCACGGAGCGTGTAACGCCGCAACTCCGTTTCAACTGCCTGGTTTTCATCTGGATCGTCGCTTGCGGCGAGCCGCATGTATCCGAACATGGCCGGTCGCATCCGTTCCTCCTGGGGGACTGGAGCGGTCGGCGAGCAGTGGCACGAGAGTGCCATCCGCCCGCCAACCTGCTTGCCAGAGAAGCGGGTTGACCTGCAAAGACACCACAGCAAACGTGCGGCACTCTTGTCGCATCCATGGGGGATTTACAGCGCTGGCCTGCACGAATGCCACTTGCGCGGCTATGGTGAAACCTCGCCCCGTACCGGAGGGATGGGCGATGGCAGCGAAGCGGATGGGTCTCGTCCGGCGTCGTAAAGCGGCAGGCCACACCCAGGAGAACCTTGCCGAGTTTCTTGGCGTCGAGCGTTCGACAGTAGGTCGCTGGGAGTCTGCCGAGACGGAGCCGCAAGCATGGTTACGGCCAAAGCTGGCGCGAGCCCTCAAGGTGTCGAACGAGGAACTTCAAGCGCTCCTCGATGACATCACCGTCACCGACGCTCAACTCGGCGAGCGGATGACGTACGCCCTAGAAAATCCAGCATCGGCCGACCTCATGGTCGTTGCCTACCTCCACGAGCAGTTGCGGAAGTTGGATGAGTCGTACGACCAAGAGGCGTCGACGGCGCTGCTTGGTCGCGCCGGTCAACTGCACGGCCAGGTGCGCTTCCTCCGTAAGAACGTGGCGAACCCGCGTGTTCGCCGGGCCCTCTATGAAGTCGAAGCCGATTCAGCGACGATCATGGGGCAGCTGGTGTGGGACGTTTCTCAGCGCCGCGACCACCACGCACCGGTTCAGTACTTCAAGGAAGCCGTCAGTGCTGCCCGTCATGCGCGTGACCCCTCGATGGAGGCGTACGCCACGCTGCGGATGAGCTTCGTTGCACTCTACGGCGAGAAGAACCCAGTGCGAGGAGCGGCTCTCGCCGAGCAGGCAGCCGATGTCGCTCAAGCGATCAGCCCGGCGCTTACTGGGTTGAGTCTGCTTCACGTTGCCGAGGGCCACGCTATGACCGGTGCACTCAGCGAGTGCGAAGCCGCCTTGAAGAAGGCTGACGCTCAGTTCGACCGCGCCCACCCCGATGATCTGGCGGCACCCTTCTACACGGTCAACGAGTACAACCGGCTCGCAGGCAGCTGTTATCTGTTCCTCGATCTTCCTGAACGTGCCGAACCCATCCTGCGCATGACTTCACGAGCGCTGGCTAGCAAGAAGAAGTCTCAAGCCATCGCGCTGGGGAACCTGACGTTGGCGCTCATCCGTCAAGGCAAGCTGGACGAGGCGGCGAGTGTCATGCACCGCACCATTGATGCCGTGGAGCTGACGCGCGGCGGTGGCGGTCTTAATCTGGCGTTCTCTGCCGGGCGGGAGCTGCGGCAGTGGCGGAGCGAACCATGGGCGCAGGAGATCAACGATCGGCTGCTCGCCCTGATGTAGAACGGGTGGAGCGTTGACGGACATCGACCAGGCGAAGCAGGCCGTACGCGAGCAGGTGTGGCGACGACTCATCGACGGCGGCGGAGCACCGGCTGATTCGTACGGGAAGATTCCCGGCTTCTACGGTTCGGAGGCGACAGCCGAACAGCTGGCAACCCTGGACGAGTGGCGGCGTGCTGGCACCGTCAAGGCAAACCCTGACTGGGCACAGCTTCCCGTTCGTGTGCGTGCCCTCAAAGACGGCAAGCGGGTGTATATGGCCGTGCCGCGTATGGCCAGCCCCCAACCCTTCTACCTGCTCGACCCCAAGGCGCTCACCATTTCGCCCGAGGAGGCTGCCGACAAGAAGGGCGCTGCTCAGGTTGCCCGCCGCGTCGGCGTTGAAGAGGTCGAGCCGATCGACATCGTGGTGTGCGGCAGCGTGGCCGTGAACCGTTCGGGAGCACGTATCGGCAAGGGTGCCGGGTACTCCGACCTTGAAGTTGCGCTTCTCATCGAAGCCGGCCTGGTGACTGAGAAGACAGTGATCGTGGCACCGGTGCATGAGCTTCAAGTCATCGAAAACGACATCCCCGAGACGGAGCACGATTTCTCGGTGGACTACATCGTCACCCCCGGCGAGGTGATCGCTTGCCCCAACCGCCGACGACCGCGCGGGTTGGTGTGGGATGACCTGACGCCCGAAAAGATCGCGGCGATTCCGGTGCTGGCGCAGCGCAAACCCGCGTAGGCGAACCGGCCGTAAGACTGACACAAGAAGCGCTCGATCCGCCGCCGTTGGTCGGGCGCTTCTTCGCGTTCTGATCTTGTCGTTGATTGACGCGCAGGCGCGTCTATGTGCGTCCCCTGGCGATGCCTCGCAGGACCCCAGGGAGCCTCAGAAAAGGGCTGCTGACCTGCACGTTTACTGACCGGCGCGGACTGCCAATCGGGCCGTCTGGCAGGTAGACTTACCCCTGTCGGAATGGGTGCATAGCCAGACCTTTGACTACTCGGAGGTGACCATCCCCGCGTCCCTCCGCGCCGCCCGTGCCCTGCACACCTGGAAACGCAGCCGCGCCCGTACCGCCTTGTGCATCTCGACCCCCGTGAGGTTCCGTTCCGTTGACCAGCTGACTACCTGCCGTGCGTCGACCACTCGCGGCCCACGCCCCCTACTTGCCGTCGCTTTCGCCTCTCCTCATCCACCACCTCCTCCCAGCGCCCCGTCCGCCAGCCCGATGACCACGGGCAGCACGCCCACCGCGATGAACGCGGGCAGGAAGCACAGCCCGACCGGCGCGGCGACCATGACGGCCGCCCTCCGCGCCCGTGCCGTCGCCTCACGCGTCCAGTCGGCGCGGGCGTCAGCGGCGAGCCTGGCCACCGGTCCGGCCGCGGGAAGCCCGGAGACGCCGGCCCGTTCCAGCAGTCGCGCCAGGGTTCCGGCGCCCGGGGTCGAGGCGAGCCTTCGCCAGGCCTCGCCCGGTTCGCCGCCGAGCCGCACCTCTGCGGCGCCCCGCGCCAGCCCTTCTCCGACAGGACCGCCAAGGGCTTCACCCACGGCCTGCGCCGCGACCACGGGACCGGCGCCCGCCGCGATGCAGGCCGCCAAGAGGTCAGCGGCGAGGGGGAGTTGTCGAGCCGCCTCTCGGGCGTCGTTCTCCGCCTCGGTGCCGGCCGCCGCCTGCCGGAGCCGCCAACGCCACAGCCCGACCGCGGCAACCGACCCCGCCACCGCACCGGCGACCCCACCGACCAGAAGCCACACGGCACACGCCACCCCCACCATCGGCAGCCATCGCCGAGCGACGTCCCGCGCTTCGATGCGCGGCCCCTTGGACGGCTCCCCGACCGTCGCCAACAGCCCGGCCAACCGCCGCCGCACCCTCCGCTCCCGCCGCACCGACTCCAGCCACCGCACCAGCCATCCGAGGACGAGCACCATCCCCACGGCCACCCCCAGCCTGTGGACAACTTCCGCACTCACGCCACCGTCTCCCTCCCGAGACCTCTGCCGACTCCCGCTTCTCCCACCACGTCCGCCCTCGGCCGACGCCCACCGGGCCAGCCGGCCCCCCGCCGACCTTCGGCGCGTCGGCCCACCCAGTCGGCGCCCTGCCGCCCCGCCCCTCGTCCTCGGCCGGCTCCCGCCCCGCCCTTTCCTTCGCGGCCGACCGTCCGCTTCCTCAGCCGTAGCCCTCACACCGCCTCCGCTCCCCGCACGATCCGCATCGCCCACCACATCCCCAGCCCTTCCAGCAGGCCACCGGCCAACAGGCAGCCCAGTCCCGCCCCGGTGTGCAGCAGTACGTGCAGCGGATCCGCGCCAAGGGCCGTACCGAGAGCGAGGCCCAGGACCGGCAGGCCGGCAAGCATCACCGCCGTCGAGCGGGCGCCCGCCAGCTGCGCCCGCAGGTCGGCCCGTTGATCACGCTCTGCGCGCAATGCCCCTTCGAGTCGGTCGAGTCCGGCCGCGAGTCCCGCGCCCTGGTCCACGGCAACCCGCCAGCAAGCCGCAAGCCCCAACAACCCCTCGGCACCCGGCTCTCGCGCGGCACCAGCGAGCGCGGCCGGGACATCCCCGCCAAACCGCGCCGCCGCCAACACCGCCGCCTCAGCCTCACCGAGGCCGCCGAGGCCTGCGAGCCCACCGAAGTCCGGCACCCCCGCCCGCACACGACCGAGCCCTTTTGGTTCCCGCACCCCCGACCTCACGTCACCAGGCCCGCCGACGCCTCGCGCCCCTGCCGGCACGTACAGCCCGCCGATATCCCGCACCGCCCCCGCCCGCACGTCACCGAGCCCACCGGCCTCCCGAACCGCCCGCAGCAACGCCTCCCCGGGCTGCCGCCCGGCCCGCACCTCCCCCGCGAGCGCCCCGCACAACGCGATCACCGCGTCACCTCGACGCTCCCGCGCGCGCCGTGTCTCACTCGCCAGCCGAACCCGCCGCAGCAACGGCACCCCGGCCGCCCCCGCGACGATCGGCAGCACAGAGGAGCCCCACACCGCCAGCGCCAGCCCTACGGCCAGCGCCCACCACTCGGCGCGCAGCCGCCTCCGAATCCGCCGCAGCCCTCGAGCCATTTGCCCCCACGTGGGCGGTCCGGCCCCCACCACGCCACCACCCGCGAGCAGCAACTGCGCCCTCCGCGCGCCCGAGTGCCGCCCACCGAACAGCCAGACAGCAGCCCCGGCACACGCCACAGCCGCCCCCATCGATGTCCCGTTCATCTCGCCCATTCCACCGATTCCGCTCACCACCCCGCCCCCTCCACAGCCAGTCCGTTCACAGGCGTCGGCACGCCCACCAACTCGCCTGTCCCGGACGAACCACACCCCTCCCCCGCATCGCGCAAGCCGCACTCATCCCGAATCAACCCCCGCAACCGCTCCCACCCCCGCTCGTACGCGAACCCCTCCGCGCTCCATCGCAGCGCCGGCACCGTCCGCACCAACCCCGTCGGATCCCGCTCCAGCACGTGCACCTCGGCGATCCGGCGCCGCCCTGTCCGGTCGCGTACGAGGTGCAGTACGACCGACAGCGCGGCCGCCAACTGGCTGTGCAGTGCGGCCCGGTCGAGCCCGGCGGCCGTACCCAGCGCCTCCAGCCGGGCCGGCACATCGGCTGCCGCGTTCGCGTGCACGGTCCCGCAGCCGCCCTCGTGGCCGGTGTTCAACGCGGCCAGCAGATGCACCACTTCGGGCCCGCGCACCTCCCCCACGACCAGCCGGTCCGGCCGCATCCGCAGCGCCTGCCGGACCAGGTCCTCGAGCGTGACGAGGCCCGCGCCCTCCTGATTGGCGGGTCTGCTCTCCAGCCGTACGACGTGCGGATGGTGCGGCCTGAGTTCCGCCGAGTCCTCGGCGAGCACGATCCGCTCGTCCGGCCCGACGAGCCCCAACAGGGCGCTCAGCAACGTCGTCTTGCCACTGCCCGTGCCGCCGCTGATGAGGAAGGACAGCCGTGCCCGGAGCAGCGCCCGCAGCAACCGGTCCCCGCCCGGCGGCACCGTGCCCGCCGCCATGAGCTCGTCGAGAGTGAACGCCCGCGGCCGTACGACCCGCAGGGACAGGCAGGTGCAGCCGACGGCGACCGGGGGCAGCACCGCATGCAGCCGGGTCCCGTCGGGCAGCCGGGCGTCGGCCCAGGGCCGCGCGTCGTCGAGCCGGCGTCCGGCCACCGAGGCCAGGCGCTGCGCGAGCCGTCGTACGGCAGCCGCGTCCGGGAAGGCGACGGTGGTCAGCTCAAGGCCACCGCCACGGTCCACCCAGACCCGGTCGGGGGCCGACACCAGTACGTCGGTCACCGACGGGTCGGCGAGCAGCGGTTCCAGCGGACCGCTTCCGACCAGCTCGGACCGCAACTGTTCGGCAGCGCTGAGGACTTCCGCGTCTCCGAGCACCCGCCCCTGTTCCCGCAACGCCTGCGCCACGCGCGCGGGTGTCGGTTCCGCCCCGCTCTCGACCAGCCACTGCCGCACCCCGTCGAGCAGCCCCGGCGACAGGTCCGCACTGCTCGCCCCAACGGAAGTCGCGCCGCCGGCGAGCCACCGCCCGGAGGCAGCCCCACCGCCCAGCCCCGGCTCTGGCACATCCCCACCAGACACCCACCGCCCGGACGCAACCCCACCAGCCGGCCCCGGCTCGGACACAGCCTCACCGCCCGGCACCCTCCCGAACGCAGCCCCACCAGACACCCACCGCCCGGACGCAACCCCACCACCCAGCCCCGGCTCAGACGCGACCTCACCGGCCACCCACCGCCCGGACGCCCCCCTCACCGCGCCACCGCCCCGCCCAGCGGGGACCCCCTCAAGTTCAGAGAACGTACTCACGCGGCACCCGCCTCCATCAGCGCCCGCTCCCAGAACTGCTTGCAGAAGCGCGCGAGCGGCCCCCGCGCGGCCGCGCCCGGAGGCGCCTGGCTCCCGTGCGGACGTTGCAGCGCGGACTCCACCGGCACCTCACCGGCCAGGGGCAGTCCGAGCAGCCGGGCCACCTCGCGGTCGTCGAGCCCGGGGGTGTACGGCCCGCGGACGGCGACCCTCAGGTCGCGCAGGACCATGCCGACGGCAGAGGCCACCCGGCCCGCCGCGGCGACGGCGCGCAGCTCCGAGGGGACCACGAGGAGCCCCACGTCGAGCTGGGCGAGAACCTCGGCGACGCCGTCGTCGATACGGCGTGGCAGGTCGACGACGACCGTCCCGCCCCGGCGCCTGGCCGCGGCCAGCACCGCCCGGACGGCCTGGGGCGGGACGGCGACGCAGTCGCCGCGGTCCCAGCTCAGCACGCGCAGGGAGTGCAGACGCGGTAGCGACTCCTCCAGGGCGCCCCCGCCGACCCGGCCGCGCGAGGCGGCGAACGCGGGCCAGCGCAGGCCTTCTGCGCTCTCGCCGCCAAGGAGTACATCGAGTCCGCCGCCCAGAGGATCGGCGTCCACAAGGAGCGTGCGCAGTCCCTCACGCGCGGAGGTGACGGCGAGCGCGCAGGCGAGCGTGGACGCTCCGGCCCCACCCCGGCCACCGATGACGCCGACCGTGAGGGCGGGCCGGCCGATGCCTTCGGCGACGTCGGCGATGCGGTCGACCAGCCACTGCTCGCCGTCGGGCAGCATCAGGACGTGGTCGGCGCCGATCTCGACGGCCCGCTGCCAGACACCGGGGTCGTCCTGGTCGCGGCCGACCAGCACCACTCCGCGCCTGCGTGCGGCCCCGCGGACGCGCCGTGAGGCGTCGTCGCCGACCAGCACGAGGGGCGCGGCCTCCCAGTTGCCTCTGTTGTCCGGCATCCCGTGGTGGACCTCGGGTGTGGCGCCGGCTGCCGCGCACAGGCGCAGCAAATCATCGAGCAGTTCGGCGTCTTCGGTCACGATCAACGGCTTGCCCTGCCGCCCTCCGGCGGCGGGCGGCGGATCGTGTGTGACGGCTGCGGCCACGGTGTCCATCCCCCTTCCGCGGGGCCACCACGGCCCCGCGATTCCCAAACGTGTGAAGAACCGGCAACCGGCCTCCATATGAACGGCCGATACCGACCGGCCAAACGCGCCCGACAAACCGGAACCAGCCATGAACTCGGTGCGAGCCGGATGCGTGGGAATCACGGTGCAGGGATCCCGGAAATCTTGTGGATCTTGGTCGATATCTGTGGACAACTCAACGGCTGTGAATATCACCGTCACCCAAACCGGTGACCGCTGTACCACCCGCTGTGCGACTTCCGCAGAGCAGCGCGACGACTACAGAACGTGACGGATCATGGGCATGCGGAAGAGGCGGCCGCAGCCGCCTCAACGCGGCCCCGCGGCCGCTTACTGAAGGGGAAAACCCACCCGGACATGCGACGACCCCCGCCGGGGGGGAGAGCGGGGGTCGTCTCCACGGCCGACTCGGGGGGGGAGGAGTCGGACCGGGTTAGCACGGTCGCGAACGATCCGTGACTTCCATGGTGTACCCGAGAGGCCTCTCAGGCAAACCCACGCGCCCACCTTACGCCGAATGGGCTGCGCCTATGCTCATGGTTGTGGAAAACCACTCCTTGCCCCGCACAGCGGCCTTCTTTGACCTGGACAAGACGGTCATTGCGAAGTCGAGCACGCTCACCTTCAGCAAGTCCTTCTACCAAGGCGGGCTGATCAACCGCAGGGCCGCCTTGCGTACCGCATATGCCCAGTTCGTCTTCCTGGTGGGTGGCATGGACCACGACCAGATGGAGCGGACCCGCGAGTACCTGTCCGCACTCGTGCGCGGCTGGAACGTCCAGCAGGTCAGAGAGATCGTCGCCGAGACGCTCCACGAGCTCATCGACCCGATCATCTATGACGAGGCCGCCTCCCTCATCGAGGAGCACCACACCGCCGGACGCGACGTTGTCATCGTGTCCACGTCCGGTGCCGAGGTGGTCGAGCCGATCGGCGAGATGCTGGGCGCGGACCGCGTGGTGGCCACCCGCATGGTGGTGGGCGACGACGGCTGCTTCACCGGGGAGGTGGAGTACTACGCGTACGGCCCGACGAAGTCCGAGGCGATCAGGGAACTGGCCGAGTCGGAGGGGTACGACCTCGCGGGCTGCTACGCCTACAGCGACTCGGCGACCGACCTGCCGATGCTGGAGTGCGTCGGTCACCCCCACGCGGTGAATCCCGACCGCGCGCTGCGTCGTGAGGCGCTCGCGCGCGGGTGGCCGATTCTGGATTTCCACCGGCCGGTCCGGCTCAAGAAGCGGCTGCCCGCCTTCTCCGTCCCGCCCCGTCCGGCGCTCGTCGCGGTCGCGGCGGTGGGCGCCGCGGCGGCCACCGCGGGCCTCGTCTGGTACGCCAGCCGGCGCCGCGCCGCTCCGGCCTGACCATGCCACGACCCGCTTAATGTCCGTTTGACACTAAAAGTAAAGAAGTGCTGCCTGGGCTTCCGCTTGCCCCGGTCCAGGAGTACAAAGGGGTTAACGGCCCGCGAGACCAAGGACATCCGAAAGGATCACCTTAAGAACGCAATTTGGCCCCACGGACCGAGCATGAACACCGGGCACCCACGCGACGTCGACCCGTCGATTACGGGCCAGCCGCACCAGGGACGGGCAAAGTTCCCGACCTGATGGGCATTATTCGAGGACGCTTGGTACCCCGGTGGACATGCCAGCGGCGGTACGAATTCTCGTACCGCCGCAACCCTTTCCCGGGGAATTCGGGACGTGCGGGGACTCCCTACGCAGCCCCGCGCTGCAGCGCCTCGCACACCGCCATCGACTCGCGGGCCCCCAGTTCGACCGCCCTGCCACAGTGGGCGATCCAGGCGGCCATGCCCTGCGGAGAGCCGGAGACATAGCCGTCGAGCGCCGCCAGGTAGGCCGCGCGGCCCAGTTCGGCGTGACCGACCTCCGGCGGGCAGACGGACTTCGGGTCGAGGCCGCTGCCCACCAGGACGATGCGTTCGGCCGCGCGCGCGACCAGACCGTTGTGGGAGACGAAGGGGCGCAGGGCGAGGAGTTCGCCGTGCACGACGGCGGCCGTGATCAGAGCGGGTGCCGAACCGCCCGCGATGATCAGCTCGGAAAGCCCTTCGAGGCGGCCGGAGACCTCTGCCGCGCTCGGCAGCGGCAGCTCGATGAGCGGCTCGTCGACCGGCTCGCCCGCCTGACGCGGGCGTCCCACCTCGTCGCCCGCGGTCGCGGCGGCCACCAGGTGCAGCCTGGCCAGCACCCGCAGCGGCGACTGCCGCCAGATGGACAGCAGTTGCCCCGCCTCGGCGGTCAGCCGCAGGGCACCGCCCATGACGCGCGCCTCGTCGTCGCCGCTGAAGTCGGTGCGTCGGCGCACCTCCTCCAGAGCCCAGTCCGCGCCGGACAGCGCCCCCGAGCCGCGCGCGCCGCGCAGGGCGGCCTCGGAGGTGATCTCGTTGCTGCGGCGCCGCATGACCCGGTGTCCGTAGACCCGGTCCACTGCTTTGCGCATGGATTCCACGGACTCGGCCACACCGGGCAGCGAGCCCAGGGCAGCGAGCGGATCGGCGGTCGCCCCTGTCGTACTCATAAGTACGACCCTACGCAGCCCAGGCGCCCACCCCACGAAGGAGTGGTCTTCTTCACGCACACCTGCCACCTACAGCTATCGAGCCACTACGCTTGGTGAACATGAAAATTGCTTTCGTCGGGAAGGGCGGCAGCGGCAAGACCACCCTGTCCTCCCTCTTCATCCGCCACCTCGCGGCCACCGGGGCGCCGGTCGTCGCCATCGACGCCGACATCAACCAGCACCTGGGCCCGGCGCTCGGCCTGGACGAGGCGGAGGCGGCAACGCTGCCCGCAATGGGCGAGCGGCTGCCCTTGATCAAGGACTATCTGCGCGGCTCCAACCCGCGCATCGTCTCGACCGAGACGATGATCAAGACGACGCCCCCCGGCGAGGGCTCGCGGCTGCTGCGGGTGCGCGAGGACAACCCGGTGTACGACGCCTGCGCCCGGCCGGTGGAACTCGATGGTGGCACCGTCCGTTTGATGGTCACCGGCCCCTTCACCGACGCCGACCTGGGGGTCGCCTGCTACCACTCCAAGACCGGAGCGGTGGAGCTGTGCCTGAACCACCTCGTCGACGGCCCGGACGAGTACGTCGTGGTGGACATGACGGCAGGCTCGGACTCCTTCGCCTCCGGCATGTTCACCCGCTTCGACATCACGTTCCTCGTCGCCGAACCGACCCGGAAGGGGGTCTCCGTCTATCGCCAGTACAAGGAGTACGCCCGCGACTTCGGTGTCACCCTGAAGGTCGTCGGCAACAAGGTGCAGGGCGACGACGATCTCGCTTTCCTGCGTGCCGAAGTCGGGGACGACCTGCTCGTGACGGTGGGGCACTCGGACTGGGTGCGCGCACTGGAGAAGGGCCGACCGCCCCGGTTCGAGCTCCTGGAGGACGCCAACCACCGCGCCCTGAGCCGGTTGCAGTCGGCCGCCGACGCGACGTACGAGCTGCGGGACTGGGAGCGCTATACGCGCCAGATGGTGCATTTCCACCTGAAGAACGCCCAGTCCTGGGGCAACGAGCGCACGGGGGCCGACCTGGCAGCGCAGGTCGACCCCTCCTTCGTGCTCGGCGAGAGTGTCGTGGCAACCGCCTGACGACTACTGGCGCTTGGCCGTCGGCGCCCCGGGCACACCCTTCGGGGCCGGGGCCGGGCGGCCACCCGACAGGAAGGACGCCCAGCTCTGCTTCGGGGCCTCGCCGACCGTCAGGGAGCGCAGCTTCTGGAGGGTCTTCGGGTCCTGGGCGTCCAGCCAGTCGGCGAGCTGCCGGAAGGACACGCAGCGCACGTCGGGCTTGTTGCAGACCCGCTCGACGACCTCCTCGACGGCCCGCATGTAGGTGCCGCCGTTCCAGGACTCGAAGTGGTTGCCGATGATCAGGGGCGCGCGGTTGCCGTCGTAGGCCCGGCGGAAGCCCCCGAGGAGACCGTCGCGCATCTGGTCGCCCCAGAAGTCGTGCTTGGCGGGGTCACCTTGGGTCCTGGTGCCCGACTGATTGACCATGAAGTTGTAGTCCATCGTCAGCTGCTCGTAGGAGTGCCCGGGGAACGGCACGAGCTGCATGGACAGGTCCCACAGGCCTTCCTTCTTCTTCGGCCAGACCTGGTTGTTGACACCGCTGGTGTCGTAGCGGAAGCCCAGCTCGCGGGCTGCCTTCATGAAGTTCTTCTGGCCCTCCAGGCAGGGTGTGCGGGCGCCGATGAGTTCCTTGTCGTAGTCGAAGGGCAGCGGGGAGGCGTTCTTCAGGCCGGCGTTGGTCTTCCAGGACTTCACGAAGTGCTTGGCCTGGGCGATCTCGTCCTTCCAGTCCTCCACCGACCACTCGCCGACCCCGCCGCCGCTGCCGCAGAAGTGGCCGTTGAAGTGGGTGCCGATCTCGTTGCCCTCCAGCCACGCCATGCGCAACTGCTTCGCGGTCTCGGCGATGCCCCGCTCGTCGTTGAAGCCGATGTCGGAGCGGCCCGGTGAGTGCTGCGGCGGCCTGTACAGGTCACGCTTCTCCTCCGGGAGCATGTACACGCCGCTGAGGAAGTACGTCATCGTCGCGTTGTTCGCCTTGGCGACCTTGCGGAAGTGGGAGAACAGCCTCTGGCCGTCCTCACCGGCGCCGTCCCAGGAGAACACCACGAACTGCGGGGGCTTCTGGCCCGGCTTGAGGCGTTCGGGTCGGGGCAGGTGGGGCTGGGCTCCGGTGTACGAGGTGGAGCCGTCGCCGATCAGGCGGACGACATTCTTGGGCGGCGCCTGGGCCGGCTTCGCCTTCGGTGGCCCTGCCGCTGCTTCCTTGGAACCGTCGCTTCCGATCCCGCAGCCGGCGAGGGACGCGGCACAGACCGCGGCGACCACGGCGCCCGCGGCGACCACGGCGATCCTCTGGATGGCGGCCATGTTCCGCCCACCTACTTCCTTCTCTCGGGCCGACGCCGGTGAAGGCGTGTTGTGGCCGTCAAGCTCGCACGGGACCGAGAAGGAATTAGTACGACCAGCCGATCAAAGAGCCACTTCACTCTCCGGAGTTACCTATTCACCCATTTGCCAGCAAAGTCTATGCTCGCTCTTTACTCTGCATTACGATCCGTTACTGAGTGTTAGTTCATCCCGCCGCTGCACGCCGTGACCCACGGCCGCCGACCCGACCCCCCGCCATCGGGGGACCACCAGATCGCGACCGCGCTGCCCCGGAGGAGACGGGAAAAAAATGTCAGCCTGCGTCCCCACTCGCGCCGCCGACTCGATTCGGCCGGAGAGCATTCGACAACCCCACGACCCGCCGCCCCCCTCCCGCCGCTTCCGTGTCGCGGGCGCCGACGTGTCGGCCTCGATCGCGGTCTTCCTGATCGCCCTGCCCCTGTCCCTCGGCATCGCCCTCGCCACCGGTGCGCCCCTGCAGGCCGGACTCGTCGCCGCCGCTGTCGGAGGCATCGTCGCCGGCCGGCTCGGCGGCGCCCCGCTCCAGGTCAGCGGCCCGGCCGCCGGGCTGACCGTGGTCACCGCCGACCTCATCCAGCGCTACGGCTGGCGGACGACCTGCGCCATCACCGTCCTGGCGGGCCTCGCCCAACTCGGCCTCGGCTGCCTGCGCGTGGCCCGCGGCGCCCTCGCCGTCAGCCCCGCGATCGTGCACGGCATGCTCGCCGGCATCGGCGTCACCATCGCCGTCGCCCAGTTGCACATCGTTCTCGGCGGCACCCCGCAGAGCTCCGTCCTCGACAACGTGCGTGCGCTGCCCGCCCAGTTGGCGGGCCTGCATCCGGCCGCCGTGTCGGTGAGCGCGCTGACCCTGGTCCTGCTCTTGCTCTGGCCCCGGATCCCCGGCCGGGCAGGGCGCCTGCTCCGCAGGATCCCGGCCGCGCTCGTCGCCGTCGCCGGGGCCTCCGCCGCCGCCTCGCTCGCCGGGCTCACCCTGCCCAAGGTCGACCTGCCGTCCTGGCGCAGCCACGCCCTGGCCGGACTTCCCGAGGGGCCGGTGCTCGGTCTGGTCGCCGCCGTGCTCACCACCACGCTGGTGTGCAGTGTGCAGTCGTTGCTCGGCGCGGTCGCCGTGGACAAGCTGGTGGCCGGCCGCCCCGGCCTGCCCGCCGGCGTCGGCCGCTCCGACCTGGACCGCGAACTGCTCGGGCAGGGCGCCGCCAACATCGTCTCCGGTTCGCTCGGGGGACTTCCCGTCGCGGGCGTCGCCGTGCGCAGTTCGGCCAATGTCCACGCCGGTGCCGTCAGCCGGAACTCCACGATGTTGCACGGCGTTCTCGTAGTAGTCGCCGCGTTGCTGATGGTCCCGATCCTGGAGCTCATCCCGCTCGCCTCACTCGCCGCCCTGGTGATGGCCGTCGGCATCCAGATGGTGTCCCTGCACCACATCCGCACGGTGACCCGCCACCGAGAAGTGCCGGTGTACGCCGTCACCACGCTCGGCGTGGTCATCCTCGGCGTCCTGGAGGGCGTCGCGCTCGGCATCGCCGTGGCCGTCGCCGTCGCCCTGCACCGCCTCACGCGCACCCACATCACGCACGAAGAGAGGGAAGGAGTCCATCACGTACACGTACGAGGACAGCTGACGTTTCTCGCGGTGCCCCGGCTCAGCCGGGCCCTGCATCTCGTGCCCCAAGGCGCCCAGGTCGTGGTGGAGTTGGGCGGGTCGTTCATGGACCATGCGGCGTACGAGTCTCTGCAGGACTGGCAGAACACGCACACCGCGCGAGGCGGCTCCGTCGAGCTCACCGGCCGCCGCGCCGGGGTCCGGACCGGCGAGCCGGGAAGCGCGGCCGATCTCACGGCCGAGGCCGCAGAGGCCGAGTCGGCCACCGGCGCCGCCGGCTGCCGCTGTCGCCCCTGGACACCGTGGCGCAACCACCAGTGCGACCGCCCGCAGCCCTCGCCACCCCACGAGGGGCATGCGGGCAGAGCCGGCGCGCCCGGTGCGGCGAGCGGTCACGATCTGGCGCGTGGCATCAGCGCGTTCCAGCGCCACACCGCCCCGCACGTGCGGGGTGAGCTGGCCCGGCTGGCGCGTGAGGGCCAGCGGCCGTCCCAGCTCTTCCTCACCTGCGCGGACTCACGCCTCGTCACCTCGATGATCACCTCCAGTGGTCCGGGCGATCTCTTCGTGGTGCGCAACGTGGGCAACCTCGTTCCACTGCCCGGCCAGGAGAGCGGCGACGACTCGGTGGCGGCCGCGATCGAGTACGCGGTGGATGTGCTGAAGGTGCGCTCCATCACGGTGTGCGGGCACTCCGGATGCGGGGCGATGCAGGCGCTGCTCAACTCCGAGCCCGGCGGCGCCCGGACGCCGCTCAAGCGGTGGCTGCGGCACGGGCTGCCGAGCCTTGAGCGCATGGCCGGCGACGACCGGCCGTGGGCCCGGCTGTCCGGACGGGAACCCGCCGACGCGGTCGAGCAGCTCTGTCTGACCAACGTGGTCCAGCAGTTGGAGCATCTGTCCGCCCACGAGTCGGTGGTGCGGGCCCGGCGAGAAGGGGCGCTGGAACTGCACGGGATGTACTTCCACGTGGGAGAGGCCCAGGCGTACCTGCTCACCGGAACGGGCGCGGACGAGGTGTTCGACCATGTGCGGGCGGCGGATGTGCCGGTGTGACGCGAGGGGGGCGCTTTGCGGGCGGGCGGGCTGATCCGCCCGCCCGCGGCGCGCCCTGGGGCAGGGGCTCCGGTTCGCAGGGCCTGCTCTCGCCCTGACGGCGGTGCTGCTTCAGAACCGCGGGGAAACTTCGCCGCCCCATCGGCGACGGTGTGGGCGTCGGCGACAGGCCGGGCCGGGCCGGGCCACAACAAGATGTCACCGCGCGCACTTGTCCTTCTTCCCCTCTCCTCCCCGGCGCTTCCCCTGTACTCGGGCCGGAGTGTGAAAGGCGTTACAGGTGCTGAACTCTGCCCGGTCGTCGTCCGTGGGTACGAATGAGCCCGGCCGCCGAAACCGACGTACACCACCGCACGCACAGGTCTAAACCAATTTTCCGTCGACCCTTGTCACCGGGCCCCCGGGTCTGATGAGCTGTGGCCTGGGACACAGCGGACAACCCTGAGAATGGGAGATGTCGTGAGCAACGAAAGCCTGGCCAACCTGCTGAGGGAGGAGATGGGACAGTGAGCGAGAATTCCTCCCTCTCCAACCTGCTTCGTGAGGAGCGCAGGTTCGCACCCCCCGCGGACCTGGCGGCCAACGCCAACGTCACCGCGGAGGCGTATGAGCAGGCCAAGGCTGACAGGCTCGGCTTCTGGGCCGAGCAGGCCCGCCGGCTGACCTGGGCCACCGAGCCGACCGAGACGCTGGACTGGTCGAACCCGCCGTTCGCCAAGTGGTTCAAGGACGGCGAGCTCAATGTGGCCTACAACTGCGTGGACCGCCATGTGGAGGCCGGGAACGGCGACCGGGTCGCCATCCACTTCGAGGGCGAGCCCGGCGACAGCCGCGCCGTCACCTACGCCGAGCTCAAGGACGAGGTCTCCAAGGCCGCGAACGCCCTGCTGGAGCTGGGCGTTCACAAGGGCGACCGGGTCGCCGTCTACATGCCGATGATTCCGGAGACGGCGATCGCGATGCTCGCGTGCGCCCGGATCGGCGCCGCGCACTCCGTCGTCTTCGGCGGCTTCTCGGCGGACGCGCTCGCGACCCGTATCCAGGACGCCGACGCCAAGGTCGTCATCACGACCGACGGCGGCTGGCGGCGCGGCAAGCCGTCGGCCCTCAAGCCGGCCGTCGACGACGCGGTCGCCCGGGTGGACAACGTCGAGCACGTGCTCGTGGTCCGTCGTACCGGCCAGGAGGTCGCCTGGAACGACGCGCGCGACGTGTGGTGGCACGAGATCGTCGACCGGCAGTCCACCGAGCACACGCCTGAGGCGTTCAACGCCGAGCACCCGCTGTTCATCCTGTACACGTCCGGTACGACGGGTAAGCCGAAGGGCATTCTGCACACCTCCGGCGGCTACCTCACGCAGACCGCCTACACCCACCACGCCGTCTTCGACCTCAAGCCGGAGACCGACGTCTACTGGTGCACCGCCGACGTCGGCTGGGTCACCGGGCACTCCTACATCGTCTACGGCCCGCTCGCGAACGGCGCCACGCAGGTCATGTACGAGGGCACGCCGGACACCCCGCACCAGGGCCGGTTCTGGGAGATCGTGCAGAAGTACGGGGTGACCATCCTGTACACCGCGCCCACGGCGATCCGTACGTTCATGAAGTGGGGCGACGACATCCCCGCGAAGTTCGATCTGTCCTCCTTGCGGATCCTCGGCTCCGTGGGTGAGCCCATCAACCCCGAGGCCTGGATGTGGTACCGCAAGCACATCGGGGCCGACAGGACGCCCGTCGTCGACACCTGGTGGCAGACCGAGACCGGCGCGATGATGATCTCGCCGCTGCCCGGTGTCACCGCGACCAAGCCCGGTTCCGCGCAGACGCCGCTGCCCGGCATCTCCGCGACCGTCGTCGACGACGAGGCCCGGGAAGTGCCGAACGGCGGGGGCGGTTATCTCGTCCTCACCGAGCCGTGGCCGTCGATGCTGCGCACCATCTGGGGCGACGACCAGCGGTTCCTCGACACGTACTGGTCGCGTTTCGAGAGCAAGTACTTCGCCGGCGACGGCGCGAAGAAGGACGACGACGGCGACATCTGGCTGCTGGGCCGGGTGGACGACGTGATGCTCGTGTCGGGCCACAACATCTCCACCACCGAGGTCGAGTCGGCCCTCGTCTCCCACCCGTCGGTCGCCGAGGCGGCCGTCGTCGGCGCGGCGGACGAGACGACCGGTCAGGCGATCGTGGCCTTCGTGATCCTGCGCGGCACGGCGAACGCCGAGGACGAGAACCTCGTCGCCGACCTGCGCAACCACGTCGGCGCCACCCTCGGCCCGATCGCCAAGCCGAAGCGGGTCCTGCCGGTGGCCGAGCTGCCGAAGACCCGTTCCGGCAAGATCATGCGGCGTCTGCTGCGGGACGTCGCCGAGAACCGCAAGCTCGGTGACGTGACGACTCTGACGGACTCCACCGTCATGGACCTCATCCAGGCGAAGCTGCCCGCGGCTCCCGGCGAGGACTGAGGACAGCCGTCAGGGGCGCCCGGCGACAAGCGCGCCGGGTGCCCCTGACGCACCTAACATGGAGATCCACCGGATTCCTCCCCGTGCATTTTAGGTAAAACAACCACATAGGTGCGCCGGGAAGTCTGGTCGGCAACGTGCTCGATGCTGCCCACCGACCGGAGGCCTCCCCCCGTGACCGCGCCCCGCCCCACCACCCCCCGCAAGGCCTTCGGCCGGCTCTCCCTGCCCGAGCGGACCTTCGTCGCGAACGCGCTGCGCACCGAGACCGTCGGCGGTGTCCTGCTGCTCGTCTCCGCGGTCACCGCGCTGGTGTGGGCGAACGTGCCGGCGGGCCACGACAGCTACGAGAGCGTCAGCCACTTCCACCTCGGCCCCGCGACCCTCGGCCTGAACCTGTCGATCGCGCACTGGGCGGCCGACGGACTCCTCGCGGTCTTCTTCTTCGTCGCCGGCATCGAGCTCAAGCGCGAACTGGTCGCCGGCGACCTCAAGGACCCCAAGGCGGCCGCGCTGCCCGTGGTGGCGGCCCTGTGCGGGATGGCCGTACCGGCGCTCGTCTACCTGCTCACCAACGTCACCGGCGGCGGCTCACTGCAGGGCTGGGCCGTGCCCACCGCCACCGACATCGCCTTCGCACTCGCCGTGCTCGCCGTCATCGGCACGTCCCTGCCGAGCGCCCTGCGCGCGTTCCTGCTCACCCTCGCCGTGGTCGACGACCTCTTCGCGATCCTGATCATCGCGGTCTTCTTCACCGACAGCCTCGACTTCGCCGCGCTCGCCGGCGCGGTCGTCGGCCTCGCCGTCTTCTGGCTGCTGCTGCGCAAGGGCGTACGCGGCTGGTACGTGTACATCCCGCTCGCGCTCGTGATCTGGGCGCTGATGTACAACAGCGGCATCCACGCCACGATCGCGGGCGTCGCGATGGGCCTGATGCTGCGCTGCACGACCCGCGAGGGTGAGGAGCACTCCCCCGGCGAGCACATCGAACATCTCGTACGTCCGCTCTCGGCCGGGTTGGCCGTACCGCTGTTCGCCCTGTTCAGCGCGGGTGTCTCGCTCTCCGGGGGCGCGCTGGGCGACGTGTTCACCAAGCCGGAGACGCTCGGGGTGGTCCTCGGTCTTGTGGTCGGCAAGGCGGTCGGCATCTTCGGCGGAACCTGGCTGACGGCCCGCTTCACCCGGGCCTCGCTCAGCGACGACCTGGAGTGGGCCGACGTGTTCGCCGTGGCCACCCTGGCCGGCATCGGGTTCACCGTGTCGCTGCTCATCGGCGAGCTCGCCTTCGACGGCAACGCGACGCTGACGGACGAGGTCAAGGCCGCCGTACTCACCGGGTCCGTCATCGCGGCCGTGCTGGCGACCGTGCTGCTGAAGGTACGGAACGCCAAGTACCGGCGCCTGTACGAGGCCGAGGAGCGCGACGAGGACCTCGACGGGATCCCGGACATCTACGAGGAGGACGAGCCGGAGTACCACCTGCGGATGGCCGCGATCCACGACCGCAAGGCCGCCGAGCACCGCCGGCTCGCCGAAGTGAAGGCCGCCGAACGCCACGCGCTTGCCGAAGTGACGGGCGGGGCAGGCGATCAGGACGGTCGTCCGGCATGATCTGACGGGACGGCACAGAAGAACCGTTCCCAGTCAGGCACACAGCAGAAAAGGGAGAACGCGATGAGCGCACCCGACGGCAGCCCGGTCGGCGCCGAACGCAGCATCGGCCAGCTGTTCGCCTCGGCGACGACCGAGATGTCCGCGCTGGTGCACGACGAGATCGCGCTGGCCAAGTCTCAGCTCAAGCGCGACGTCAAACGCGGGGCGACGAGCGGCGGCGCGTTCACGGTGGCCGGGGCGATCCTGCTCTTCTCGCTGCCGATGCTGAACTTCGCGCTCGCGTACGGAATCCGCACGTGGAGCGACTGGAACCTCGCGGTCTGCTTCCTGCTCTCCTTCGCGGCGAACGTGCTCGTCGCGCTCGTCCTCGCACTGATCGGCATGGTCTTCGCGAAGAAGGCCAAGAAGAGCAAGGGCCCGCAGAAGGTCGCCGCCTCGATGAAGGAGTCGGCGAACGTCCTGCAGAACGCCAAGCCGCACCCGCGCCCGGCGGCCCTGGAGGACGGGCTCCCGGACGCCAAGGCCATCGAGGCTGTGGCACGCTCATCCTCATGACGGATCCCGCGACACCCTCGTCCCAGCCGGCCTCGGTCGTACGACCGGACGGCCCCTGGACGCACCGGGAGGTCGCCGCCAACGGCGCGCGCTTCCACATCGCGGAGATGGGCGACGGGCCGCTGGTGCTGCTGCTGCACGGCTTCCCCCAGTTCTGGTGGACCTGGCGGCACCAGTTGCCCGCGCTCGCCGACGCGGGCTTCCGGGCCGTCGCCATGGACCTGCGCGGTGTCGGCGGCAGCGACCGCACCCCGCGCGGCTACGACCCGGCCAACCTCGCCCTCGACATCACCGGCGTGATCCGTTCCCTGGGCGAGCCGGACGCCGCGCTGGTCGGCCACGACCTGGGCGGCTACCTGGCGTGGACGGCGGCCGCGATGCGCCCGAAGCTCGTGAGGCGGCTCGCGGTCGCCTCGATGCCACACCCCCGGCGCTGGCGCTCGGCGATGCTGTCGGACGTCAAGCAGACGTCCGCGGGCTCCTACATCTGGGGATTCCAGCGGCCGTGGATCCCCGAGCGGCAGCTCACCGCCGACGACGGCGCGCTCGTCGCGCGTCTCATCCGGGACTGGTCGGGCCCGCGCCTGCCGGACGACGACGCGGTGGACGCGTACCGCCGCGCGATCTGCATCCCCTCCACCGCGCACTGCTCGATCGAGCCGTACCGCTGGATGGTGCGGTCGATGGCGCGTCCCGACGGCATCCAGTTCAACCGGCGGATGAAGCGGCCGGTGCGGGTGCCGACCCTGCACCTGCACGGCTCGCTCGACCCGGTGATGCGGACGCGGAGCGCGGCCGGCTCCGGTGAGTACGTCGAAGCGCCGTACCGGTGGCGGCTGTTCGACGGCCTGGGGCACTTCCCGCACGAAGAGGACCCGATGGCCTTTTCCACCGAACTCATCAACTGGCTGAAGGACCCCGAACCCGATCGGTGACCGTGCCGATGCGCCCGGTATCCGGACCTGGGCGTCCGGGCCTGAACACGTGTCCTACGAACGGCCACTTGCCCGGCGCATAGGCCAATTGGGGGGCCTGAGGGCGGTTATCGACCTTGGGGCAGGGGCAGACGTCGGGGTATGGGCTGGACGCACGACTACAGTGACGCAGCACGCAATCGACGCTCGGGCAGCGGCCTGGGCTCCCACCAGCGAGGCGGTCCCCCGCATATGGCGGGCACGGACCTGAGGGTGGGCATTCCGCGCATTCTGCGCCGCCGAGCCCGCTGGGTCTCGGTACGCCTGCGTCATCCGCGAGGCTGACGCTCCCCTTTTTTCTGCACCCCTTCTGAACCCGGGACTCGGGCCTTCCCGAAACCCCGGGGTCAGAGCGCGCAGCTGTCGCTGTCCACCTGCTGGTTCGCGGCGCGCCCCTTGGCGATGTCCTCCTGGATCTCGTCCGCGGTGAGCGCGTACCCGGTGTCGGCGTCGTCGAGGGACTTCGCGAAGACCACGCCGTACACCTTCCCTTCGGGGGTGAGCAGCGGGCCTCCGGAGTTGCCCTGGCGGACGGTCGCGAACAGCGAGTACACGTCGCGGCGCACGGTGCTGCGGTGGTAGATGTCCGGGCCGCTGGCCGTGAGGCGCCCGCGCACGCGCGCGGCACGGACGTCGTACGCCCCGTTCTCCGGGAACCCGGCGACGATCGCGCCGTCCCCGCTGCTCGCGTCCTCGGTGGTGAACTTCAGCGCGGGTGCGCTCAGGTCCGGTACGTCGAGTACGGCGATGTCGCGCTCCCAGTCGTAGAGGACGACCGTCGCGTCGTACTTCTTGCCCTCGCCGCCTATCTGGACGGTGGGCTCGTCCACGCCTCCGACGACATGCGCGTTGGTCATGACGCGGCGGCTGCCGAAGACGAAGCCGGTGCCCTCCAGGACCTTGCCGCAACTCTGGGCGGTGCCCATGACCTTGACGATGGAGCGCTGGGCGCGGGTGGCGACGGCGCTGTTGGCGAGGGCCGGGTCCGGGGGCCGGACCTCCTTGATCGGCTCGTTGGAGAACGGGCTGAAGACCTGCGGGAAGCCGTTCTGCGCGAGGACCGAGGTGAAGTCCTTGAACCAGGTGTCCGCCTGACTGGGCAGCGCCTCCGACACGCCCAGCAGCACCTTGGAACTGCGGACCTCCTTGCCCAGCGTCGGCAGCGTGGTCTGCGCGAGGGCGGAGCCGATCAGCCAGGCGACCAGGAGCATCGCGACGACGTTGACGAGGGCCCCGCCCGTCGCGTCCAGGGCGCGGGCCGGGGACCAGGTGATGTACCGGCGCAGCTTGTTGCCGAGGTGAGTGGTCAGGGCCTGGCCGACGGAGGCGCAGACGATGACGACGACGACCGCGACGACGGCGGCGGTCGTACTGACCTCCGCGTTGTCGGTGAGCGCGTCCCAGACGACGGGCAGCAGGTACACGGCCACGAGACCGCCACCGAGGAAGCCGATCACCGACAGGATGCCGACGACGAAGCCTTGGCGGTAGCCGACGATCGCGAACCAGACGGCGGCGAGCAGCAACAGGATGTCCAGCACGTTCACCGGTTCGAGCCTCGCCTCATCACTTTGCACAGCACGGCAGACACCCTGTCATGCGCGCCAGTCGAGAGGGACCTGCTTCTCGCGGTCCCACGGCCGTTCCCAGCCCGAGTAGTGGAGCAGCCGGTCGATGATTCCCGCCGTGAAGCCCCACACCAGGGCTGATTCGACCAGAAATGCCGGACCCCGGTGGCCGCTGGGGTGCACGGCGGTCGCGCGGTTGCCGGGATCCGTGAGATCCGCCACGGGGACGGTGAAGACCCGCGCGGTCTCGTTCGGATCCACCACCGCCACCGGGCTCGGCTCGCGCCACCAGCCCAGCACCGGGGTCACGACGAAGCCGCTGACCGGGATGTACAGCTTGGGCAGCACGCCGAAGAGCTGGACGCCGGCCGGGTCGAGCCCGGTCTCCTCCTCGGCCTCGCGCAGGGCGGCCCGCAGGGGCCCGTCGCCCTTCGGGTCGCCGTCCTCCGGATCGAGCGCGCCGCCGGGGAAGGAGGGCTGGCCGGCGTGGGAGCGCAGCGAGCTCGCCCGCTCCATGAGCAGCAGCTCGGGGCCGCGCTCGCCGTCCCCGTCGCCGAAGAGGACCAGGACGGCGGACTGCCGTCCCGCGCCGTCCTTGGGCGGCAGGAAGCGGCTGAGCTGCAGCGGCTCGACCGTCTCCACCGCGTGCACCACCGGATCGAGCCAGGCCGGCAGGCCCTCCTTGCTGAGCGTCACCGAACCGCCCTGTGTATTGCTCGCCCGCGTCATCGCCACCCCCGTCGTCCTGCTCGACCCAACGCCCGGCGACCCCGAGGTCGTTCCTGGGAACGTGCCCAGAGGCAAGTCCGAGGGCGTGTCACCCTGCCTCCAGCGGCGGCGCGGGTTTCCCGCCCGCGTCCAGATATGCCTGCGGGGGCTTCAGACGCTGGCCGGGGAAGCCACCCTTCTCGTACTTGAGGAGTTTCTTCGCCTTCTCGGGATCCGTCTCGCCCTCGCCGTACGCCGGGCAGAGCGGGGCGATCGGGCAGGCACCGCAGGCCGGCTTGCGGGCGTGGCAGATACGGCGACCGTGGAAGATCACGTGGTGCGAGAGCATCGTCCAGTCGCTCTTGGGGAAGAGCGCGCCGACGGCGGCCTCGATCTTCTCGGGCTCGGTCTGCTCGGTCCACTGCCAGCGCCGCACCAGCCGCTGGAAGTGCGTGTCCACGGTGATGCCGGGCCGCCCGAACGCGTTGCCCAGGACGACGAAGGCGGTCTTGCGGCCGACGCCGGGCAGCTTGACGAGGTCTTCGAGCCGCCCGGGAACCTCTCCCCCGAACTGCTCCACCAGGGCCTTGGACAGCCCTATCACCGACCTGGTCTTGGCCCGGAAGAAACCGGTCGGGCGCAGGATCTCCTCGACCTCCTCCGGGTTGGCCGCGGCCAGGTCCTCCGGAGTGGGGTACTTGGCGAAGAGGGCGGGGGTGGTCTGGTTGACCCGGAGGTCGGTGGTCTGGGCGGACAGAACCGTGGCGAGGACCAGTTGGAAGGGGTTCTCGAAGTCCAGCTCGGGATGGGCGTACGGATAGACCTCGGCGAGCTCGCGGTTGATTCGGCGGGCCCGGCGGACCAGGGCGGTACGCGACTCGCTCTTCTTCACCGGATTCGCCTGCACCGGGCCGGTCGGAGCCACCGCTTTCACCGCAACCTTCTTTGTCGCTTTTGCCGTTTTCTTTCCACCGGCAGGGTTCTGTTCGCCCACGGCGGAATCTCGACGTACAACCACCCGCCCAGCCCCCTTGGCCTGTGCTCTCACCGGCGATTTGGACACCCGGTCAGCCTAGAGCCCGGCACTGACATCCCGCCCCGGACCCAGAGGATCAGCCCCCAATTGGACCCCTGCCGCTTACCCCGGGACACCTGTGCGGCATCCTTGTGACAGATCACACTGTTTGGAACGTCCGGCAAAATGGGGAACACGGACCCCTGGTACGCAGGGGAGCAAGATCCCCTGAGCAGGTCGACAAGGAGAGAACTCGTGGACGACGTTCTGCGGCGCAACCCGCTCTTCGCGGCGCTCGATGACGAGCAGTCCGCGGAACTGCGCGCCTCCATGAGTGAGGTGACCCTCGCGCGTGGTGACTCCCTGTTCCACGAGGGCGACCCGGGAGATCGGCTCTACGTCGTCACCGAGGGCAAGGTGAAGCTCCACCGCACCTCCCCCGACGGCCGCGAGAACATGCTGGCCGTCGTCGGCCCCGGCGAGCTCATCGGGGAGCTGTCCCTCTTCGACCCGGGCCCGCGCACGGCGACCGCCACCGCGCTGACCGAGGTCAAGCTGCTGGGCCTAGGCCACGGCGACCTCCAGCCCTGGCTGAACGTCCGGCCCGAGGTGGCCACCGCGCTCCTGCGCGCCGTCGCCCGCCGCCTGCGGCGCACCAACGACGCGATGTCCGACCTGGTCTTCTCGGACGTCCCCGGCCGCGTGGCCCGCGCGCTCCTGGACCTCTCCCGCCGCTTCGGCGTGCAGTCCGAGGAGGGCATCCACGTCGTCCACGACCTCACGCAGGAGGAGCTGGCCCAGCTGGTCGGCGCGTCCCGCGAGACCGTGAACAAGGCGCTGGCCGACTTCGCGGGCCGCGGCTGGCTCCGCCTCGAGGCACGGGCCGTGATCCTCCTGGACGTGGAGCGGCTCGCCAAGCGCTCGCGCTAGACCCCAAGGCATACGACGACGGGCCCCGTCTCCTCTCTGGTGAGGCGGGGCCGTTGTCATGACTGCCGGAAACCGCGCCCCGTAAATGAGCGGCTCGGGCCGCCCTCTTCACGGCACAGTGGCCCCATGGCCGAAACCGCCCCGCTCCCCGCCGAAGGGCAACCCTCCCGAGGGCTCGACGCACAGGGCTTCATCGCCCGCGAGGGCTCCCTCGGACGCGTCCCGCCCGCCTTCCGCCCCGTGGTCGCCGCCGTCCGCGACCGTCTGCTGGACGCCTTCGGGGCCCGGCTGCACAGCGCGTACCTCTACGGGTCGATCCCGCGCGGCACCGCGCGCGTGGGGCGCAGTGACCTCGACCTGCTGATCGCGCTGCGCGCGGAGCCCACCGACGCCGACCGGGCCGACGCCCGCACCATCGACGAGACCCTCGACAAGGAATTCCCGCAGATCGACGGGGGCGGGACGCTACTGGTCAGCCAGGAGCAAGCGTTGAGCGACCTGGAGAGGTACGACCTGGGGTGGTTCATCGCCTGCCTGTGCACCCCGCTGCTCGGCGACGACCTCGCCGAGTACCTGCCGCGCTACCGGCCCGACTCCCTGCTCGCCCGGGAGACCAACGGAGACCTGGCACTGTTCCTCGCCCGCTGGCGCGAGCGGATCGCCGCCACGGCCGACACCGACGAGGCGCGACGCCCCCTCGTACGCTTCATGTCCCGGCACCTCGTCCGCACCGGCTTCACACTCGTCATGCCCCGCTGGAACGGCTGGACGAGCGACCTGAGGGAGATGGCGGAGGTGTTCGGCGCGTACTACCCCGAGCGGGCCGACCAGATGCGCTCGGCGGCCGTCCTCGGGTACGAGCCGAGCGGCGACCCGGCCGCCCTGCGTTCGTACGTGGACGACCTGGGGCCGTGGCTCACCGGGGAGTACGCGCGCGTGCACGGCGTCAAAGCTCCCCGGCCCTAGATGAGCCCGTGCTCCTCCAGGTACTCCATCTGCGCCCGCACCGACAGCTCCGCCGCCGGCCACAGCGAGCGCTCCACGTCGGCGTACACGTGGGCGACGACCTCGGACGGGGTCCGGTAGCCGTCCTCCACGGCCGTCTCGACCTGGGCGAGGCGGTGGGCGCGGTGGGCGAGGTAGAACTCGACGGCGCCCTGGGCGTCCTCCAGGACGGGCCCGTGCCCGGGAAGCACCGTGTGGACCCCGTCGTCGACCGTGAGCGACCTGAGGCGCCGCAGGGAGTCCAGGTAGTCGCCGAGACGGCCGTCCGGGTGCGCCACGACGGTCGTACCGCGGCCCAGGATGGTGTCACCGGTCAGGACCGCCTGATCGGCCGGGAGATGGAAGCACAGCGAGTCCGCGGTGTGCCCGGGAGTCGGTACGACCCTCAGCTCCAGGCCGCCGACCCGGATCACGTCCCCGGCGCCCAGCCCTTCCTCCCCCAGCCGCAGCGCCGGGTCCAGCGCGCGCACGTTCGTCCCGGTCAGCTCGGCGAAGCGGGCGGCGCCGGCCGCGTGGTCGGGGTGGCCGTGGGTGAGGAGGGTGAGGGCGACGCGCTTGCCGGCCTTGTCCGCCAGGTCGACGACATTGCGCAGATGGCCGTCGTCCAGGGGACCCGGATCGATCACGACGGCCAGCTCGGAGTCGGGCTCCGCCACGATCCAGGTGTTGGTGCCGTCCAAGGTCATCGCGGAGGGGTTCGGCGCGAGGACGTTGACGGCGCGCGCGGTGGCGGGACCGGACAGGACCGCGCCCCGTGGCCGGCCGGGAAGGGCTGCTGCGTCCGTCATGCGGGGGCTCCACCGGTCGGGAGGTCGGTCGGAATGCGCTTGGTGAACTCGTCGTGCCCCGGCCAGGACAGCACGATCTCGCCCTTCTCGAGGCGGGCCCGCGCCAGGACGGGCGCCAGATCACGCTCCGGCGCCCCGGCGAGTGCCTCGGCGGCGCTGCCGAACGCCACCAGCTGGCGCAGCGTCGCGATCGTCGGCGGCATCATCAACAGCTCGCCCTTGTCGTACGAGCCTGCCGCGTCCTCGGGCCGGATCCACACCGTGCGGTCGGCCTCCGTGGAGGCGTTGCGCGTGCGCTGGCCCTCCGGGAGGGCGGCGACGAAGAACCACGTGTCATAGCGCCGGGCTTCGAACTCTGGGGTGATCCAGCGCGTCCAGGCACCCAGCAGATCCGAACGCAGCACCAGCCCCCGCCGGTCCAGGAACTCGGCGAAGGACAGCTCACGGTCGACCAGGGCGGCCCGGTCCGCCTCCCAGTCCGGGCCCGTGGTGTCGCCGACCACGGACTCCGGGGCCGGTCCGGCGAGAAGGACCCCCGCCTCCTCGTACGTCTCCCTCACGGCCGCACAGACGATCGCCTGGGCCGCAGTCTCGTCCACGCCGAGCCTGTCCGCCCACCACGCGCGCGTGGGGCCCGCCCACCGGACGTGCCGGTCGTCGTCACGGGGATCCACACCGCCGCCCGGATACGCGTACGCACCCCCGGCGAACGCCATGGAGGCCCGTCTGCGCAGCATGTGCACGGCGATGCCGGCGTCTGTGTCCTTCAGAAGCATCACGGTGGCCGCACGCTTGGGACCGACCGGCGTAAGCGTGCCATCCGCCAGGGCACGGATACGCTCGGGCCACTCCGGTGGATACCACTGCCCGTTACCCATGGCCGGAGGCTATCTCCTGACGCGCGGATGTTCGAGAGCGACCAGCACCGCTGCACCCACCCTTGGGGGCTGTGCCACCCACCACCCGACTCAGTCGGCCGAGAGGCGGAGGTACGCACCCGCACCCGCGTACGGCGGCAAGGGGCCGTGTCGGGGGGTGTCCGCCCGACACGGTTGGCGCGTCAACGCGAGCACCTCGATGGCCAACCGATTCCGCGCCGTTCCGAGGACGGACACCCCCCGACACGGCGCCGACCCCCACCAAACACAAGGCGCGACGCGCACCCGGCCTACACCCCGGTCAGCTCCACCTGAACCTCAACCTCCACCGGCGCGTCCAACGGCAGCACCGCCACACCCACCGCACTCCGCGCGTGCACACCCTTGTCGCCCAGCACCTCGCCCAACAGCTCACTCGCGCCGTTGACGACACCCGGCTGCCCCGTGAAGTCGGAGGCGGACGCCACGAAGCCGACCACCTTCACCACACGCGCCACCCGGTCCAGATCACCCGCGACGGACTTCACGGCGGCCAGAGCGTTCAGCGCGCAGATGCGCGCCAGCTCCTTGGCCTCCTCGGCCGTGACCTCCGCACCCACCTTGCCGGTGACCGGAAGCTTGCCCTCCACCATCGGCAGCTGGCCGGAGGTGTAGACGTACACACCGGACTGCACGGCCGGCTGGTACGCCGCGAGCGGCGGCACGACCTCAGGAAGCGTCAGCCCCAGCTCGGCCAGCCGCGCCTCGACCGAGCTCACGCCTTGGCCCGCTTCAGGTAGGCCACCAGCTGCTCGGGGTTGTTCGGCCCGGGCACGACCTGGACGAGCTCCCAGCCGTCCTCGCCCCAGGTGTCCAGAATCTGCTTCGTGGCGTGGACGAGCAGAGGCACGGTTGCGTATTCCCACTTGGTCATGTGGGCGACTTTAGCCGCTGCGACACACCGGTCGGACGGCCGACCGCACCCAGGTTGTCCACAGCCTCCCGCTTAGCCCGCGCACGGACTGGTTACGCTCGAATACGTGAGCAGGCTCCAGGTCGTCAGCGGCAAGGGCGGGACCGGAAAGACGACGGTCGCCGCCGCCCTCGCGTTGGCCCTCGCGACCGAGGGGAAGCGGACGCTTCTCGTCGAGGTCGAGGGCCGGCAGGGCATCGCGCAGCTCTTCGAAACGGAGACGCTGCCTTATGAGGAGCGAAAGATCGCCGTCGCTCCAGGGGGCGGGGAGGTGTATGCCCTGGCCATCGACCCCGAACTGGCCCTTCTGGACTACCTCCAGATGTTCTACAAACTGGGCAGCGCCGGAAGAGCCCTGAAGAAGCTCGGCGCGATCGACTTCGCGACCACCGTCGCGCCCGGCCTCAGGGACGTACTCCTGACCGGCAAGGCGTGCGAGGCGGTGCGCCGGAAGGACAGGAGCGGCCGGTTCGCGTACGACTACGTCGTCATGGACGCCCCGCCCACCGGCCGCATCACCCGCTTCCTGAACGTCAACGACGAGGTCGCGGGCCTCGCCAAGATCGGTCCGATACACAACCAGGCGCAGGCAGTGATGCGGGTGCTGAAGTCGCCGGAGACGTCCGTGCACCTGGTGACGCTGCTTGAGGAGATGCCCGTCCAGGAGACCGCGGACGGCATCACCGAGCTGCGGTCGGCGCGGCTGCCGGTGGGGCGGATCATCGTGAACATGGTGCGGCCCGAGGTGTTGGACGCGGCCGAACTGGAACTCGTACGGAGCGTGCCGCGTACGGCCGTGGCCCAGTCGCTGTCGGCGGCCGGACTCGGCGGGGCGCGCCGCGGCGGGCACGCCGAGCGGCTGGTGGACCCGCTGCTGCAGCAAGCCGCGGAGTACGGCGAGCGGTACGCGCTGGAGCACGAACAGCGGGCCGCACTGGGCGAGCTGGGCCTGCCGCTGCACGAACTGCCGCTGCTCGCCGAGGGCATGGACCTGGCGGGCCTGTACGAACTCGCGGCCGAGCTGCGCGAACAGGGGCTGTCATGAGCCGGAATCAGGGGATGTCGTGAACAAGGGGATGTCATGAGCAAGGATCCGGCCCTCGCCCAGGAGGGCACCCGTCACCAGCTCTCCCCCGCGCGCGTACTCGACGTCGACCCCCTGCTCGACGACCCGAAGACCCGCATCATCGTGTGCTGCGGCTCGGGCGGCGTCGGCAAGACGACCACCGCGGCGGCCCTCGGCCTGCGCGCCGCCGAGCGCGGCCGCAAGGTGGTCGTCCTCACCATCGACCCGGCCCGCCGGCTCGCCCAGTCGATGGGCATCGACTCGCTCGACAACACCCCGCGCCGGGTGAAGGGCGTGGAGGGCGACGGCGAGCTGCACGCGATGATGCTCGACATGAAGCGCACGTTCGACGAGATCGTCGAGGCGCACGCGGACGCCGACCGGGCGTCGGCGATCCTCAACAACCCCTTCTACCAGTCGCTTTCGGCGGGCTTCGCGGGCACGCAGGAGTACATGGCGATGGAGAAGCTGGGACAACTCCGCGCCAGGGACGAGTGGGACCTGATCGTCGTCGACACGCCCCCGTCCCGCTCCGCGCTCGACTTCCTGGACGCGCCGAAGCGGCTCGGTTCGTTCCTCGACGGCAAGCTGATCCGTGTCCTGCTGGCGCCGGCGAAGGTCGGCGGCCGCGCGGGGATGAAGTTCCTGAACGTCGGCATGTCGATGATGACCGGCGCCCTCGGCAAGCTGCTCGGCGGCCAACTGCTGAAGGACGTACAGACCTTCGTGGCGGCGATGGACTCGATGTTCGGCGGCTTCCGCACGCGCGCGGACGCGACGTACAAGCTGCTCCAGGCGCCCGGAACGGCGTTCCTGGTGGTCGCGGCCCCGGAGCGGGACGCACTGCGCGAGGCCGCGTACTTCGTGGAGCGGCTGGCGGCCGAGGACATGCCGCTCGCGGGCCTGGTGCTCAACCGGGTCCATGGCAGCGGCGCCGACCGGCTGTCGGCCGAGCGCGCGCTCGCCGCCGCGGAAAATCTTGAAGAGCCTCGCATTGTGGATCAGGGGGACGGGAAAGCTGGTCTTCGTAACTCTCCCGACACATACGGCAGTTCAGAGTCTCCCGCTACGGAGTCTCCCGCCTCGCACCATCCGGCTCCTGACGAAGGCTCCCCCGCCACCCCGCAGGACACGGAAGTCACGCAGGACACGGAACCCACGCAGGACAGTGACCAGGAGATGTCCGTCCAGCAACTCACCGCAGGCCTGCTGAGGCTGCATGCCGAACGCATGCGGCTGCTCTTCCGCGAGCAGCGCACGCGTGACCGCTTCACCGCGCTCCACCCGGAGGTGGCGGTGACCGAAGTGGCCGCGCTGCCCGGCGACGTGCACGACCTGACCGGGCTGCGGGACATCGGAAACCGGCTCGCGGCTGCCCACCAGGAGCTGCCCGAGCCCGCTGCCGGTGCCTGAGATACCGACGCGTGCGATTCCGATGCCCGAGGGCGCTGCCCTCAGCTCACCGCCGCGTAGCTCTCGTACACCTCGTCGTCGTCGAGGGGCAGGATGCCGACCCCCCGCTCGTATTCCGTACGCGCGGTCTCAAGGAGCCGGCGCCATGAAGTGACCGTGGGCCGCCTGCGCAGCAGTGCGCGGCGCTCCCGCTCCGTCATTCCTCCCCACACGCCGAACTCGACGCGGTTGTCGAGCGCGTCGGCGAGGCACTCCGTGCGCACTGGGCATCCGGTGCACACCGCCTTGGCCCTGTTCTGCGCTGCTCCTTGAACGAACAGTTCATCCGGATCGGTAGTGCGGCAGGCCGCCTGCGCACTCCAGTCGACTACCCAGCCCATACCGGCGCCGTCCTCTCCCGAATCGAGGCTCCCCCACGGCGGCAGCGGCATATTCACCGCCGCCAGTTGAGGACGTTACGGAAGGTGGGCACAGCGCAACACCCCCTTCGGGCCCAATCTTGAATGGCCCGAACGGACTATGGGTAAGCGGCAGATCACCCGGGGGAGTGAGCCCGCGACATACATGACTGTTCCGGCAAACCAGGACAGTTATGTTGCGTCACAACGGGCACCAGGTGACACACGAGGTGGATTCGGACACGTCCCCGTCAAAAAAGTCGGGGAACCTCCGGAACGATTCGGGGTCGCCGGACGTATTGATACGTAGCCCTACGGCTGTGACAGTTGAGAGCAGCTTAGGCCAAGGCATATACGCGTGTCCGGCGAATGAGAACGTAGGCTGCCCCTATGCCAAACAAGCGCTCGGGCGGTGGTCTGTCCTCCACGCAGCAGGCCGCCAAATTCCTCGGTGTCAGTGTGCTCGCGGGAGCTGTCATGGCCGGCATCGCGCTGCCCGCGGCCGGTGCGCTGGGTCTTGCGGCCAAGGGGTCGGTGGAGAGCTTCGACGAGCTCCCGGCCAATCTGAAGACACCGCCGCTGAGCCAGCGCACGACCATCCTCGACGCCGACGGCGGCCAGCTCGCCACCGTCTACTCGCGCGACCGCACGGTGGTCGGCCTCAAGAACGTCTCGCCGTACATGCAGAAGGCGATCGTCGCGATCGAGGACTCGCGCTTCTACCAGCACGGCGCGATCGACCTGAAGGGCGTCCTGCGCGCCCTCAACAAGAACGCGCAGGCCGGCGGAGTCTCGGAGGGCGCCTCGACGCTCACCCAGCAGTACGTGAAGAACGTCTTCGTCGAGGAGGCCGGCAACGACCCGACGAAGGTCGCGCAGGCCACCCAGCAGACCCTCGGCCGCAAGATCAAGGAACTGAAGTACGCGATCCAGGTCGAAGAGGAACTGGGCAAGAAGAAGATCCTCGAGAACTACCTGAACATCACGTTCTTCGGCCAGCAGGCCTACGGCGTCGAGGCCGCGGCCCAGCGCTACTTCTCGAAGTCCGCGAAGAACCTCAACCTCCAGGAGTCGGCCCTCCTCGCCGGCATCGTCCAGTCGCCCAGCCGGTACGACCCGATCAACGACGAGACCGAGGCCACCAAGCGCCGCAACACCGTGCTGCGGCGCATGGCCGAGGTCGGCGACGTCTCCCAGACCGAGGCCTCCAAGGCCATGGAGCAGCCGCTCGGCCTCAAGATCAGCCAGCCCAAGAACGGCTGCATCACGGCCGTCCAGGGCGCCAGCTTCTTCTGCAAGTACGTGGAGCGGGTCTTCCTCAGCGACCCGGTGTTCGGCAAGTCCCGCGAGGAGCGGGCGAAGGTCTGGAACCAGGGCGGTCTGACGATCCGTACGACCCTCGACCCGCAGGCGCAGAGCTCCGTCGAGGCTTCGCTCAAGGACCACGTCAACCAGAGCGACAAGGTCGCCGCGGCGGCCACCCTCGTCGAGCCCGGCACCGGCAAGATCGTCGGGATGGGCCAGTCGAAGCCGTACGGCTACGGCAAGAACGAGACCGAGTACAACTACTCGGTCGACGCGGCCTACGGCGGCTCCAACTTCGGCTTCCCGACCGGTTCGACGTTCAAGCCGTTCGTGGCGGCGGCCGCCCTGGAGGAGGGCCGGCCGCCGACGCAGGAGTACTCGTCGCCGTACGAGATGGAGTACCCGAGCCCGGTCCAGACGTGCGACAGCAGTCCGTGGACCAACAGGCGCGGCGAGAAGCTGGAGAACGAGACCGAGTCGGAGGTCGGCCCGTACCGGCTGAAGGAGGCCATGGCGAAGTCGGTCAACACCTACTTCGTGCAGATGATCTCCGACATCGGCCTGTGCCCGGTGGTCAACGTGACCGACAAGCTGCACGTCCGGCAGGGCAACGGCGACAAGATCCCCGAGACGCCCTCGATCGCCCTCGGCTCGATCGGCCTCTCCCCGCTGACGATGGCGAGCGCGTACGCCGCCTTCGCCTCCCGGGGCATGTACTGCTCGCCGGTCGCCATCGAGTCGATCACGCAGAAGATCGGCGACGAGCAGAAGTCGATGGAGGTGCCGAAGTCCACGTGCTCGCGGGCGATGAGCGAGAAGACCGCGGACACGGTCAACACGCTCCTGCGCGGCGTGGTCGACTCCGGTACGGGTCAGCAGGCCGGCCTCACCGACCGCCAGAGCGCCGGTAAGACGGGTACGACCGACGAGCGGCGGAACGCCTGGTTCGTCGGCTACACGCCGAACATGTCGGGCGCCGTCTGGGTCGGCAGTGCCACCCAGAAGGTCAAGATGAAGAACATCACGATCGGCGGCGTCTACCGCCCGCTCGTCTACGGCGGCGAGGTCCCGGGCCCGATCTGGAAGGACGCCATGACCGGCGCCCTGGAGGGCAAGAAGACGGAGTCCTTCAACCTCGTCAGCATCCCGGACCCCCCCAAGGACCGCGGTGACGGCGACGGAAACGGGAATGGCAACGGAAACGGCAACGGGAACGGAAACGGCGACAACGACGGGGACAACGGCGACGAAGGAGCCACCGACGGCGGCGGCACCTTCCCGGATCCCACCTTCTCCATCCCGGAGGGCTTCTTCCAGGGCAACGGAAACGGGAACGGCGGCCGCGACTGACGCGGTGGGCTGAGAACGGGGGCGGCCCCTTTCTCCCGTACGGACTGATGTCGTACGGGAGAAAGGGGCCGTTCGTGATGTGGGAGGAGGTGGGGAGACCGCTTCTCAGCCCGGGGTGCGCGGCCGCCGGCGGTCTGCCCCGGGGCGATCAGCCCGCCAGGAGCTTCTTGACCGCGGCGGCGACGCGCCCGCCCTCGGCCTGGCCCGCGACCTTCGGGTTCACGATCTTCATGACGGCGCCCATGGCCCGCGGCCCCTCGGCGCCCGCCGCCTTCGCCTCCTCGACGGCCTGGGCGACGATGGCGTCCAGCTCCTCGTCGCCGAGCTGCTGGGGCAGGTACGCGGCGAGCACCTCGCCCTCCGCCTTCTCCCGCTCGGCCGACTCGGCACGACCACCCTGCGCGAACGCGTCCGCGGCCTCGCGGCGCTTCTTCGCCTCGCGGGTGATCACCTTCTGCACTTCGTCGTCGGAGAGCTCGCGCTTGGTCTTGCCCGCGACCTCCTCCTTGGTGATCGCGGTGAGCGTCAGCCGGAGCGTCGAGGAGCGGAGCTCGTCGCGCCCCTTGATCGCGGCGTTGAGGTCTTCCTGCAACTTCGACTTGAGGGTGGTCATGAGCGTGATTGTCGCAGGTGTCGCATCCCGTACGCCCGTTCATTTAACGGGCGGTCGGGCACGGGGCACGCGCCGGGTCTGACACGATGGACGTATGCGCTCGCGATATGGAGTACCCCTGGGAATCGTGGCGGCAGGCACCGCCGGTCTGGTGTACGCGGCGGGCTTCGAGGCCCGCTCCTTCCGCCTCCGACGGGTGACCGTCCCCGTCCTCCCCGCCGGGATGCGCCCACTGCGCGTGCTCCAGGTCTCCGACATCCACATGGTCGGCGGCCAGCGCAAGAAACAGCGCTGGCTGCGTTCGCTGGCAGGGCTGCGCCCGGACTTCGTGATCAACACGGGCGACAACCTCTCCGACCCGGAGGGCGTGCCGGAGGTACTGGACGCCCTCGGTCCGCTGCTGGAGTTCCCGGGCGCGTACGTCTTCGGCTCCAACGACTACTACGGCCCCAAACTCCGCAACCCCGCCCGGTACTTGTTCGAGAAGGCCCAGGGCCGCCACGGTCTGAACGGCAACGCGCCCGCCGTCAACGCGATCCACAACCCGTGGGAGGACCTGCGGGACGCCTTCGACGGCGCGGGCTGGCTGAACCTCACCAACACCAGGGGCACGCTGAAGATCGAGGGCGCCTCGATCGAGCTGACCGGCCTCGACGACCCGCACATCAAGCGGGACCGCTACACGCAGGTGGCGGGCGGCCCGTCCGGCGGCGCCGACTTCTCGATGGGCGTGGTGCACGCGCCGTACCTCCGCGTGCTCGACTCCTTCACGGCCGACGGCTACCCCCTGGTCCTGGCCGGCCACACCCACGGCGGCCAGCTCTGCCTCCCCTTCTACGGCGCGTTCGTCACCAACTGCGACCTGGACACGGACCGCGTGAAGGGCCTGTCCACGCACACGGCGGAGGGCCGTACCGCGTACCTCCACGTCTCAGCGGGCTGCGGCACGAACCGCTACACACCGGTGCGGTTCGCGTGCCCGCCGGAGGTGACGTTGTTGACGTTGGTGGGGCGGGAGTAGTCCTGCTGGGTGGTGGGGGGTAGCCCCGCTGTCGCGATGGGGCGGCGTGAGTAGTCCCGCTGTTTGGCGTGGGGTGCGGGAGTAGTCCCGCTACTGATACTGAGCGGAGCCGGCGGAGGTTAACCCACACGGACCACCCGTATCGCCCCTTTTGTCCACCCTTCCTAGCGTGAGGGCATGACCGCCCCGATACCCAGGGACATCCCGGACCTGCCCGCAATCCCGGGTGTGCCCGCGCTGCTGCCCTCGCCCGTCCCCGCCACGGCGGTGGTGCCCCGCGTACGCCGACCCCTGGCCGCCGTCTACCGCCTGCTCGTCGCCCTGGTGGCGGCCACGGCCGTGACGATCGACCTGCTCCTCGGCAGCCCGATCCGGATCCTGAGCCACTTCACGATCCAGAGCAGCGTCCTACTGGCGCTGGTCATGGTGTTCTCGGCCCGCCGGGCATGGTCGGCCCGCCACCCCCTGCCGTCCGCCCTGACGGGCGCGGCCCTCCTCTACGTCACGATCACGGGCCTGGTGTACCACCTGCTCCTGGCGAACGGGACGAGCCCGTTCTCCCTCTCGGGCGAGGCGGCCACCCATTCCGGCTGGCACGCGATCACCAACCAGGTCCTGCACACGGTGGTCCCCCTCGCAGCCCTCCTGGACTGGCTTCTCCTGACCCCACCCGGCCGCCTCCACCTGCGCCAGGCCACCACGTGGCTCCTCTACCCCCTGGCCTACCTGCTCTTCTCCCTGACCCGCGGCGAACTGATCCCACCGGGCACCCCGGGCCGCTACCTCTACCCGTTCCTGGACGTCGACCTCCACGGCTACAAGAGCATCCTGGCCAACGCCCTCCTCCTCGGCCTCTCCTTCTACGCCCTCGCCGTCCTCCTCGTGGCCCTCGACCACGCCCGCCCGAACCCGGTCCGCCACCGCGCGAAAACCGGATTTCGTCTCCAGCCACCGGTGGGCTAAAGTAAACGACGTCGCCGCGACGAGCAGCGACAATCGGGGTGTAGCGCAGCTTGGCAGCGCGCTTCGTTCGGGACGAAGAGGTCGTGGGTTCAAATCCCGCCACCCCGACGCGGGTCAGAGGCCCATTCGCGTGATCGCGAATGGGCCTCTGCCGTGCTCGGGGGGCCAAACAGGGGGCCAAAGGAAGTGGATCAAGCCCTTCGACCAGTCCCCCTAGGCGCTTAGATGTCTCCCCTCCATGAGCCAGTCAGCTAGATCGTCGACCAGGGTCTGTACGCAGCGCAGCCCTGCTGTGATGGCTCCTGTCTCACGATGCTCAGCGCTGTTGAGCGTTTCGAGGGCGCGGCGCGCTTCTCCGATGTCGTTCGAAATCCGGCGCCCGATGTCGCCGGGCAATGAGAACATCGCGATCTCCACGCCGGTGGCAGCAACGAGCCAGTCGTGTCCCTCCGTGTTGGGGACAGGACCGCTCTGATCCTCACGGGCCCTCTCCAACATGCTGAGGTATCCCCCGGCAAGGTGAAACAGCTCTATCGCCGCCCGGCGGGCTTCCGCTAGCAGCGCGGCCCGCTGCTGGTGTCTATGCGTTGCTGATACGACCCCCCAGGCGGTTAGCGCAGCCACGACACCTCCCACCACCGCGGAAACAGCACCCTGTAGCAGCAACCCCCACCAGCCTTGCGGATCCACAGCACCCCCCGTGGCAATGTGCGCTCACCCACCTGGCGCACTGGTCAGCGCCCCCTGCACCGGACCGTCATCTACCCGAAATCAGTCGACGACAGACCCGAGAGCGTCCCCTTCGCGGCTATCGGCGAAGATGTGATCCATCGCTTCGGCCCCCTGCGTGATCACGGGCCGGAGCTGTTTCCGGTAGACAGCCTCTGTGGTGGCCTGGCTGCTGTGACCGACCAAGAGGGCGATGGTCTCCAGCGGGACACCGTTGTCCGACAGGATCGACACGAAGCTGTGCCGGAGCCCCCTCGGCGTCCACTCAGGCTTCAGTCCGGCCCGCTTCACGATGGCCTTGAAGTCTCGCCGGACGTTGGCCGCGTCGAGCGGCTCGCCGGTCCGGGTCGTGAAGACCCGCCCCGTGGCGCTCCACTCCATCCCTCACGATGCCCGTTCCTGCTTCTGCCATCGCATGTGCTCTTTGAGGACGTCGACCACCTGCTTCGGCAGAGCGATGGTCCGGCGGCTCTTCCTGGTCTTGGTTTCGCCGTGCTTGCGCACGGAACGCCACACAGCGACGTGCGGCGGAATGCCGTCCTTTATCTCCAGGAAGACGTGATCCCAGGTGAGGGGCCGCGCCTCTTCCGTGCGTACGCCACTGAGGAGCGAGAGCACGAGGTAGGCGTACAGCCGTGACGGGCGCGCGGCGATGAGCACGGCTTTCGCCTGCTCCAGGTTCAGTGCCTTACTCGGACGACCGGGGCGCCCCTCGGGTGCGGTGACAAGTAGGGCGACGTTCCGCGCGGCCTTGTCCCGGCGCTGAGCGTGCGCAATGGAGCGGCGCAGGATGGCGAGCAGGTCCCGCAGGCTCCGCGTCGCGAGGAATTCGGCCCTGTCGTCCAACCAGTCGTCGACGTCATCCGCGCTGAGTTCCTTCAGCTTGGCTTTGCCGATGAACGGGATCAGGTGCTTGTTCGCCATCGCGCAGTTCTTGCTGACGGTCTGGGCGTCACGTCCCCTTCAGCCCGCGCTCCAGAAAGTCGTTCACCGCATCGGCCACGGTGTAGTCGGCCGGCAGGTCGAGGTCACCTTGGACAAGGGGCGGCGATTGCTCGAGCCGCCAGAGCGGCCGAAGAACCGCGCGCAAGACGTGCGCGCATGGTCTTGGTCATGGGGATCGTCTCCTGTGGGGGTGTCCGTGACCGCGGGCAACCTTCATACAGGGCGACCATCCCGGAGCAGACAGTGCTGATCACCACGAAGAGTGATCAGCACGGGAATGTGCCTCCTTGAGGATCAGAAGCGAGTCGGCGGATGACACACGCCGGTTCGAAGGTGGCCGCGGCGGGCCTCCGCAGGGCCCCTCACCGCCGCAGCACCATCGTGTCCTCCGGCCCCCCCCCCCCCCCCCCCCCCCCCCCG
>NZ_JAGMUK010000128.1:51051-98062 GCF_019049245.1 Streptomyces sp. AC555_RSS877
CCCCGACAGCCGGACCCTGATTCCCGCCTTCTCCACCCGTACGTCCCGCAGTCGCAGCTCGCCCCGGGGTGGCTCGGGGAGCTGGAAGCCGAGGGAGAGCCGGTCGGCGAGGACCGGGCGGGTGAGGCGGGAGAGGGCGTCGAGGAGCGCCGGGTCGAGGCCGAGGCGGTCGAGCACCTCGGGGTGGGCCAGGGTCAGGTCGAGGAGGTTGACCCGCATGGCCTGGTGGACGAAGTCGCGGGAGCCGGTCAGCTCGGCGAGTTTGTCGTCGTTGCGCAGCGCCTGGCGGACGGTCGTGTCCGGTACTCCCATGCGCCGTACGACCGACGGCACGGCCAGCAGTGCGCGCACCTTGCGGGTCTCACGGGCCAGTCCGGCGGCCGACTCGGGCGTCAGGTGCAGGCCCTCCGAGGCGCGGACACCGGGCCGGTACGTGGCCAGGTCGCCCACGTTCAGGAGCATTCCGCCGATCGTCGTGGTGATGGCCTGGTCGCCGTCGCGCCCGATGCGTACGTCGGCCCGCAGCCGCAGATCGTGTCCGGCGACCGGGAGCGTGCCGCGCGCCAGGATCCGGTCGCGGCCGGTTCCCGTGAACGTCACCTGGGACGCGCCGAGTTCGCGATTCATGTCGGCGAAGGAGAGCAGCACGTCACCGCGCAGCTCGGGAATGCGGGCCCCGCGCACGGAGGTCGGCCCGTCGCCCTCGAGGGTGATGTCCCGTGCCGTCGCCGACACCGAGGCCAGCGTGACCCGGTCGGCCGCCACGTCCGGGACGGTCACCTTCACCGCCTCCAGGTGTCCGCCGACGAGTTGGGGCAGGAAGGGGAAGCCGTCGATCTGCACCTCGGGTGCCGCGGACAGCTTCATACGGTCCTTGAGGGCGTCCGCCGCCCGCTGTTCGGCGTAGAGCACGGCCCAGCGGTCACCGAGGGTGAGGAAGGCGGCGAGCACCGACAGGCCCGCCACCGCCTTCAGCGCGAACGGCAGTCCGGCGAAGCGACCGCGCCGACGGCGTCGGCCGCCCCGGCGGTGCTGGGGCGGGGACCATGACTCGTCCCCGCCCAGCACTTCAGGTGCTTCAGGTGCTTCAGGTGCTTCATACGGGTCTGCGTAGGGCTGTGTCGATATGTGGTGGGGGGCGCGCATCGATCCATCCGACCACGCGTGTGCCCCCCACCCGCAACCTCAACCCGAGGTATGCGACTCAGCTCACGATCACCACGCGCACTACTGCACGACCGTGATCCGGTTCGTCACCGGCGGCGCGATCGGGTTCGCCGCCGAGGAGTTGGCCTTCAGGTACTTCTCCAGGGCCGCCAGGTCGTCTCCGCCGACGAGGTCGTTGGTGCCCTGCCCCAGGGTGAGGATGCCGTCACCGCCGCCCGCGAGGAAGCTGTTCGTCGCGACGCGGTAGGTGGCCGCCGGGTCGATGGCCGTGCCGTTGAGCTTGACGGTGTCGGCGACCACGCGGTCGGCGCCGGCCTTCGTCAGGTCGAGCGTGTACGTCAGGCCGGTCGACGGCAGCAGGATCTTCGGCGCGGCCGTGTTCGAGCCGCTCACCTGCTCCTTGAGGATCTGGATCAGCTGGGTGCCGGTGAAGTCCTGCAGGTTCACGGTGTTGGAGAACGGCTGCACCGTGAATCCCTCGGCGTAGGTCACCACGCCGTCGCCCTCGGTGCCCTTGGCCGCGTAGGTGAGGCCCGCGCGGACTCCGCCCGGGTTCATCAGCGCGAGGTCCGTCTCCGGGTCGAGCTCCTTGCCGTACGCCAGTTGCGCGTCGGCGATGAGGTCGCCCATCGGGGACTCGGTGCCGGCGCTCGGTATGTCGGCGGAGATGTAGCCGATCGCCTGGTTGCCGATGGGCGCCGCGAGGGTGTTCCACTTGCTGATCAGCTCGGTCATGTCCGTCGCCTTGGGGACGGTCCGGGTGACCACGTGGTTGGCGGACGCCACGGCCGTACGGGCGATGTCGCCCGTCCAACGGTCGTAGGTGAGCGTGGTGTCCGTGTAGAGACGGCCGAAGGACGCGGCCGAGGTGACCGTGCGCGGCTTGCCCGACGGGTCGTTGATCGTGCACGCGTACGCGGCGTGCGTGTGGCCCGTGACCAGCGCGTCGACCTGCGGGGTGATGTTCTTGGCGATGTCGACGATCGGGCCGGAGATGCCGTCGCCGGCGCCCGGGGAGTCGCAGTCGTAGTTGTACGACGCCGAGGCGGGCAGGCCGCCCTCGTGGATGAGCGCGACGATCGACTTGACGCCCTGCTTCTGCAGCACCTTGGCGTACTTGTTGATCGTCTCGACCTCGTCCTTGAACTTGAGGCCCTTGACGCCCTCGGCGGAGACGACGCCCGGGGTGTCCTCCAGGGTCACACCGATGAAGCCGACCTTGACGTCCTTCTTCTTCCACACCCAGTAGGGCTTGAGGATCGGCTTTCCGGTCTTCTCGTTCAGCACGTTCGCCGCGAGGTACGGGAAGTCGGCGCCCTCGAACTCCTCGTCGGTGTAGCAGCCGGCGGTCGGGTGGCAGCCGCCGTTCTGCAGGCGGCCCAGCTCCCTGGCGCCCTCGTCGAACTCGTGGTTGCCGACGCTCGTCACGTCGAGGTCGAGCTTGTTCAGCGCCTCGATGGTGGGCTCGTCGTGGAAGAGGCCCGAGATCAGCGGGGAGGCACCGACCATGTCGCCGCCGGCCGCCGTGATGGAGTACTTGTTGCCCTCGCGGGCCTGGCGCAGGTGGGTGGCGAGGTACTCGACACCACCGGCGTCGATCGTCTTGGTGGTGCCGTCCGCGTGGACTTCGGTGACCCGGCCGGACGAGCCGGACGGCGGCTCCAGGTTGCCGTGCAGGTCGTTGAACGACAGCAGCTGTACGTCCTGGTAGCGGCCCGGCGCCTGACCGCCGGGCCTGCCCTTGCTCTCGCCCGCGCTCGCCGACGACGGCAGCGCGGCCGCCAGCGCGCCGACCGTGGCGAGACCGGCGGCCGCGGCCACCAGACGATACGTACGACGTCTGCGGTGCTCGTACGACTGGGATGTGGCTGGCATACGCCCCCCTGAGTTTCTGGTGAGGAAGTGGGTGAGGAAGTGGCCCCGTCCCGGCGCAGCCTAGGGTCAACGCGCGTAGCGCGACAGAGGTTTCGTGGTTACATCCTGGTTGCTTCTTTGCCGCCACTTTGCCGGTACCTCCCCTTACCCTCGTACGCATGACCAGCGACGACACCGCACTCCCCGGCAGCTCCCGCTCGATCGAAACCCACTTCGCGCTTCCCCCGGACCGGACCGAGGCCGTGCTCGGGCTGCTCGCGGAGGCCGCCCGTAACGACGGGCAGCAGGCAGTCTCCGAACAAGGGCGGCTGCAGTTGCGGGGCGGAGCGCGCGAGGGCGTGTCCCATTTGCTGCTGTCTGTGGGGGCCGAACTGGTCGGCTACGCGCAGTTGGAGGACACCGACCCGGTGGAGGCGCCGGCCGCCGAACTCGTCGTCCACCCCGCGCACCGCGGTCACGGCCACGGGCGGGCGCTGGGCTCGGCGCTTCTCGCCGCGTCCGGCAAGCGGCTGCGGGTGTGGGCGCACGGTGGCCACTCCGCCGCGCGGCATCTGGCGCAGGTCCTCGGACTCACCCTCTTCCGCGAACTGCGCCAAATGCGGCGTTCCTTGACGGACCTGGACCTTGCGGACCCGGTGCTTCCCGAGGGCGTGACCGTCCGCACCTTCGTCCCCGGCGCCGACGACGCGGCCTGGCTCGCGGCCAACGCGGCCGCCTTCGCCCACCATCCCGAGCAGGGTTCGCTCACGCAGCGGGACCTCGACGACCGCAAGGCCGAACCGTGGTTCGACCCCTCCGGGTTCTTCCTCGCCTTCCGCGGCGACGAACTGGTCGGGTTCCACTGGACGAAGGTCCACTCGGACGAACGGCTCGGCGAGGTGTACGTGGTGGGCGTACGGCCCGGGGCCCAGGGCGGGGGGCTGGGCAAGGCCCTTACGGCGATCGGGTTGCGGCACCTCGCGAGGCGGGGGCTGCCGACGGTGATGCTGTATGTCGACGCCGACAACAAGGCGGCGGTGTCGGTGTACGAGCGGCTGGGGTTCGTGACGTACGAGACGGACCTGATGTACCGCACGGAGACGTGACGCCGGGCGGCGTCAGTGCGGGTCTTGCTGGGGGCTCCGCCTCAGACCCCCGGTCTGTGCCCACCCACCACCCGACTCGGTCGGTCGAGAGGTGGCCGACTCGGTCGGACGACCGGGGCGTCTCAACGGACCGCCCAGGACCCGACTCGGCGAGCGGCCAAGCCAAGCCCTCCACTCGGCGCCCAGCCCGCAGCCCGGCTCCGCCCCCAGCCTCAGGCGCCCGCAGGCCCCCCGGACGTCACCCGCTCGTCGGGCCCGCCACCGCGGACCGACGACGCAGCGGCAGGCCCCGCCGTAGCGGTTCCGGGCCGCACGCGCCCCACACCAGCGTCGCCGCCGCCAGGACCAGCGCCCAGCGTTCGTGGGCGGCCTGCCACTGCGGGTCGCCGGTCGGTACGAACAGGGACCAGCGGTCCGGCAGCAGGAGTTGGGCCAGGATCGCCGTCGTCAGGAGGCCGGCCGCGACGGACGGTCCCGGCTCGGGCTCGTTCGCGAAGCGCACGGCTGTCGCGGCGGCGGCGAGTGCGAGGGCGGCGGCCGCGGCGGCCTCCAGGGTGAGGGCTCCGACCGGGGGGCGCACCTCATGCGGTACGAGGGCCAGTACGGCCGTCCACCACAGCACGGCCACCGGCGCGACCCACGCCACCCGCAGTCCCGCCCGCACCCAGCGCCGGGTGGTGACGGGCACGGTGAGGTGCCGGGCGGGGTCGTCCAGCAGGAACGACAGGCCGAGGGCGAAGGCGAGGGCGGCGGCCCGCAGCAGGTTGAGGGCCAGCCATGCGTCCGGCGGGCCGTCGGCCAGCCGCGGCAGCGCGACGATCAGCAGCCCCACGACGGCCCCCGCGCCCAGCGCCCGCCAGGGCACGGTACGCCCGACAGCCCACACCAAGTCCCCGCTCACACCACGCACGTGACGGCCCCCCTCGACGCCCTGCACAGCCATGCCCCACCCACTCGCACCCCGGTCCCGCACCACCACGCCCCCTCACTCCGTCGCTCCCTCACTCCGTCACTCCCCGCACTCGTCGTCCTCCTTGGGCACCTCGGCTCCCAGCACTCGGGCCGCCTCAGCCGTGGTCACTCCCGGGGCCGTCAGTTCGGCCCAGTGCTTCTTGACCGTGGCGGTGACCTCATCCCGCGGACGCTTGAGCAGTTCGACCACCACCGACGTCTGTCCGGCGGACATGGACAGCGGGTGGGTGGGCGTCAGGACGATCGCGGAGCCGCTGAGGCTGTCGTCGAGGCGGACGTCCCGCAGGTCGGCCGTCGGGTCGGCGGCGCCGCCGAGGGCGAGCCACATGACGGTCACCATCCGGCCGTCGCACAGTTCGCCGCCCTTGGTCTCGTCGCCCGCGACCAGCACGGAGGCGACGGCCGCCGCGAACTCCGGGACGCGGTTGCCGCCCCAGCGCGTGCCGACGGTGACCTGGTGGGGCGTGGTGGCCGGGGTGATCGTGCTGTCGGAGGTGTAGCCGTAGGTGGCGTCGATCCGCTGCCGTACCAGCAACCGCTGCTCGGCTGCCGGGCCGGCCGCGAGGGACTGGACCCGGTCGACGACACCGGCCCAGGTGTCCGCCCGGCCGGTCCACTCCGGGAACGCGCAGTACGTCGAGGCGCCGTGCCGGGTGCAGGACTGTTGCTTCTCCGGGCTGAGGGTGGCCCGCTCCCGGGCCGCGCTCAGCTCGGCCGAGACGCCCCCGGACTGGGCGACCGCACCGGTCGCCGTGAGGGCGAGTGCGCCCGCGAGGCCCGCCTTGACGGGCCAGGCCCGGCCGCCGCCGGCCAGTACGGCAGCCGTGGCCAGGAGCAGGACGAGGCCGATCAGGTAGAGGGCGTGCCAGGCGGCGGGCCGCCCGATCAGGTCGGACGGCAGTGTCTTGGAGCTGTTCTCGCCGACGACCGGCGACAGCCAGCGGCTCCACTCGGCGCCGCCCGTGCCGGCGGAGATGAACGTGGCGGCGGTGAACAGGCCGAGCACCAGGATCGGCGCGGCGAACACGGTCGGCACCAGGCGGGCGATCAGCACGCCGAGGGCGCCGCACAGCAGCACGTACAGGGGCCCGACGGCGAGTTCGGCGACCGATCCGTGGCCCACCGCGCCCGGCCTGAGGGCCTGCCAGGTGAACTCGCCCAGCACCACCAGCGCGGTGAGCACGGCGAACGGCAGGACCGACAGGACGTGCGCGACCGTTCGCCGCCACGGCTCCATCACCAGCACGTCGAAGTGCCGGTCGGTGCCGTGCCGACGGGAGCGCAGCGCGCCCCGGTTGACGCAGACGAGCAGCGCGATGCCGAGGAGCAGGGGCGCGGACTGCGTTCCCCGGTCGACGTCCTGGAGGGCGGGGAAGGCGTTCATGCCCTCGCGTTCGCTCAGCAGCGTCCAGAGGGTGTAGCCGACGTAGACGAGGAGGGTGACCAGGACCGGGATGTACCGCAGGAGGTCGCGTGCCTCGAAGCGGGCGAGGGCGGCCACGGCCGCCCAGGGCCGGTGCGGTTCGCCGGGCACGACGGGCGGGGTCGTCCGGAGGCCGTCCGGTTCCATGACCGTGTTCATGCTGCCGCCACCTCCGTGTCCGCGCCGTCGAGGGTGAGCAGGTAGCCGTCCTCCAGGGTGGGTTCGAGGAGGTCGGCGCCCGGCGGTGGATCGCCGACGTTGCGGAAGGAGCCGGTGCCGGTGCGCCAGCCGGCCAGTGCGCCGGGGTCGCGTTCCGTGCTGCTCCACACCCGGCCGGCGGCCCGGGCGGTCAGTTCGGCCGGGGTGCCGTCGAAACGGACCCGGCCGGCGGCCAGGACGACGACCCGGTTGCAGAGCATCGCCACGTCCTCCGTCTGGTGGGTGGACAGCAGTACGGTCCGCCCCTCGCCCGCCTGCGCGATCAGCTCCCTGAAGCGCATGCGCTGTTCGGGGTCGAGGCCGACGGTCGGCTCGTCGAGGACGAGGAAGCCGGGGTCGCCGACGAGCGCGGCCGCCAGCGCGACCCGCTGCCGCATGCCGCCGGACAGCCTCTTGATGCGCCGGCCGCGTACGTCACCCAGGTCGACCTCTTCGAGAACGCGCCGCACCTCGCGGTGGCGGGCACCCCGGTCGGTCAGCTCCTTCAGGATCGCCACGTAGTCGACGAACTCGAAGGCAGTGAAGTCGGGGTGGAAGCCGGGGGTCTGCGGCAGATAGCCGAGCGAGCGCCGCACCTCCTGCCGCCCGCGTGAGGTGCCCGGGTCGCTCCCGAGCACGGTGAACGCCCCGTGGTCCGGCGGCACGGCCGTGGCCAGCACCCGCAACAGGGTGGTCTTCCCGGCCCCGTTGGGTCCGAGCAGTCCGGTGACGCCCCGGGTCAGCCGCAGCGACACGTCGTCGAGGGCGCGGGTACCGCCGTAGCGAAGGCTCAGCCCGGAGGCGGAGACGGTGGGGGTCATACGGAACTCCCGTTGAAGAGGTCGAAACGGTCACGAAGAAGGAAGAGCAGCCCGGCGGCGAGCGCGGCGACCGCCGCGGCCGCGCCCTGCCCGGCGGCGGTGAACGGTGCGAGTGGGTCGCCGTCGGCCGCCTGATGGGCGTGTGCCGTCAGCAGCAGGGCGATCCAGGACCCGCCGACCAGGGCCGGCGCGAGTACCGGTCCCAGCCTCGGCGTGAGCGCCAGGCCGGTCGCGGTGAGGGCGAGCGCGGGCAGCAGCCAGGCGAGGGCACGCAGCCCGTAGCCGGGGAGCGCGAGCGTGGCGAGCCCGTTGAGGCCGAGTCCGGTGACGAGGACGGCGACCGTACGGACCATCAGCAGCCGGAAGCCGTGCGTCGGCGAGACGACGGCCATCTCGTACGTCGGGTCCAGTGCGGGTCCGTACGACAGCGCGACCCCGGCGAGCGGCAGCAGCGGCGCGAGCGCCAGGAAGAGCGTGGGCGTGCCGGCGTCCGGGCGGGTGTTCGCCACGAGCACGGTCATCACCAGGACGGCGACGACCGAACCGAGCCAGGACGCGCGCAGCACCGGCGTGGCCGCGAGCAGCCGCGCGGTGTGGTCGGCGACCCCGACCCGGATCAGCAGCGACTCGAACAGGCCCGGCCGGGGGGCGTCGAGTTCGGCGTCGAGCCGTTCCCACCCCGCGTCGAGGGCGACCGGGTCGCTCACGTCGGCGAGCACACCCCGGCACCTTGCGCAGGCGGTGAGATGCGCGTCGGCGGACCACAGGGCCGGGGGCGCCAACTCGCCCTGGGCGTAGGCCCGCAGATCCTCCTCGGACACATGCCAGGTCATGCCGCCACCTCCCGCGATCGTCGGTTCGTCCTCATGCCAGCGCCTCCCGCAACTGCTTCCGGGCGCGCATCGCCCGCGTCTTGACCGTGCCCGGCGGGATGCCGAGGAGGACGGCCGCCTCCCGGGTGGTCAGCCCGTCGATGACCGTCGCCTGCAGCACGGCGCGCAACTCCGGTGAGAGCCGGACCAGGGCGCCCGCGAGGTCCCCGTGCTCCACCCCCGCGAGCACGCGTTCCTCCGCGGACGCCTCGTCCCGGTGCCGCAGCCGCGCCAGCGCCTGCCGCAGCCGCCCCCGTGCCCCGTCGCCGCGCAGCGCGTCGACCAGCCGCCGCGAGCCGATGCGCCACAGCCACCCGGCGACATCGCCCTCCGCGTGGTAGCGGGCGGTCCCCCGCCACACCGCCAGGAACGTCTCCTGGACGACGTCGTCGACGATCCCGGCGTCGGAGCACCGGCCGCGCAGTCGTGCGGTGAGCCACGGCGCGAAGCGCCGGTACAGCTCTTCGAAGGCGCGCCGGTCCCCGTCCGCCGCGATGGCCCGCAGCAGCTCCCCGTCGCTTCTCGTTTCGCTCACGTCTCCTCATCGGACGAGCCCGGTCGATCGGTTCACGCGATCACGCTTGACTTTTCCACGCCCCTTCCACCACCCTTTCACTACTCAATTAGTGAAAGGGTGGTGGAACGCGTGGTCGAGTACCGCATCGACCGGCACAGCGGCGTAGCCACCTACGTCCAGATCGTCCAGCAGACCAAGCAGGCACTCCGTCTCGGCCTGCTCGAACCCGGCGACAGACTGCCGACGGCCCGCGAGGTCGTCGCCGCCACCGCCATCAACCCGAACACCGTGCTCAAGGCCTACCGCGAACTGGAACGGGAGGGCCTGGTCGAGGCACGACGAGGCCTCGGCACCTTCGTCCGGCGCACGCTGGGCACCGCACCGGCCGACTCACCCCTGCACGGCGAGCTGGACACCTGGACGGCCCGGGCCCGCGAGGCCGGGCTGGGCCGGGAGGACGTGGCCGCACTGTTCACCGCCGTACTCGAGAAACACTTCCAAGGAGACCCGTCATGACCGACACGGCGATGGCCGCGACCGCGCTGGGCAAGCGCTTCGGCCGCCGAGGAGGCTGGGCACTGAAGTCGTGCACCTTCCGGCTGCCCGCCGGCCGCGTCTGCGCGGTCGTCGGCCCCAACGGGGCGGGCAAGTCCACCCTGCTCGCCCTCGCCGCCGGCCTGCTGGTCCCCAGCGAGGGCACGGTGACCGTCCTCGGGACGACCCCGGGCGAGGCACGCGCACGCGTGGGCTTCGTCGGCCAGGACAAGCCGCTGTACCCGCAGCTCAGCGTCGCCGAGACGCTGCGGATGGGCGCCGACCTCAACCCCGGCCGCTGGGACGCGGCCGCCGCCGAGCGGATCGTGGCCGACGGCGAGCTGAACCCCACGTCCCGCATACGCTCCCTCTCCGGCGGCCAGCGCACCCGCGTCGCACTCGCCCTGGCCCTGGCCAAGCGCCCCGAACTGCTGCTGCTGGACGAGCCGATGGCCGACCTCGACCCGCTGGCCCGGCACGAGCTGATGGGCGTCCTGATGGTGCGGGCCGCCGAGCACGGCACCACGATCGTGATGTCCTCGCACGTGGTCGCCGAACTGGAGGACTCCTGCGACCACCTGCTGCTGATCGGCGGCGGCCGGGTGCGCCTCGCCGGCGAGATCGACGAACTCCTCGCCGCCCACGCGCGTGTGTCCGCCCCCGCGGAGACCGGCCTGGCCCCGCACACCGTCGTCGAGTCCCGCACCACCGGCCGCCAGCTCACCGCCCTGATCCGCCCGGCGGGCCCGGTTCCCGAAGACTGGCGCGTCGACGGCCGCCTCTCCCTGGAGGAGCTGGTCCTCGCCCATCTGCGCAACCCCGAGGCGCCGGCCCTGACCCCGGCCGAGCTCGAGGAGAAGGCCGCGTGAGCACGATGACCGCACCCACCCCGGCGGCAGTACCGGGCCCCGCCGCCCCGCCGCCCGCCCCCGCCGCACCGCCCCGGCAGTTCCGCTGGCTGCTGCGCCTGCACCGCCCGGCCCTGTACGCCTGGACGGGGCTGGTCCTCGCCCTCGCCGGCCTGCTCCTGTGGCTCGGCGGGCCGCTCACCGACGCGTCGGCGGCCGGATGGCAGCAGTACAACGCCTACCAGGCGGACGCGGCAAAGGCGTACGACCAGGACGCGATCCTCCTCTACAAGGACGTCTCCCAGTACACGAGCGTCGCCCTCCTGGTGGTGCCGTTCCTCGTCGCCGCCTGGGCCGGCGCCTCGCTGATCGGCCGCGAACTGGAGAGCGGCACCGCCCGGCTCGCGTGGACGCAGGGCGTGACGCCCACCCGCTGGCTGGCCGCGAAGCTCGCCCTGCCCGCGGCCCTGATCACCACCGGCACCGCCCTCGCGGCCCTGCTGCACCACCTGGCGTGGTCGGCGGGCCGGGGCCGCGTCGACACCGCCAAGCCCTGGTACAGCGTCGAAACCCTCTACGCGGGCGGCCCCGTGATCGTCGCCCTCGCCCTGGCGGGCCTGGCCGCCGGCGCTCTCCTGGGCCTGCTGCTGCGCCGGTCGCTCGCCGCCCTGATCGGCGCGGCCTGCACCACGGGCGTCCTGTGGATCGCGATGTTCCTTGCCCTGCCCCACCTCTGGCCGACCGCCACCCGCGTCAGCAGCCTGCGGGAAGGCCCCTCGGGCTCCGGCCTCGGCGTCGCGGAGGGCCTGCTCACCGCCGACGGCGACCGCCTCGACATCCCCCGGTACTGCGGCAGCAGCCACGACCCCTCGTGCGCCACGCTCTTCGACCGCCTGAACGCCGTCAGCTTCTACAAGGACTACCACCCCGAGTCCCACTACTGGGCCCTCCAGCTCATGGCGACCGCCGTCCTCCTCGCCGTCACCGCGCTGCTGACCGTGTCGGCGTTCCGGGTACTGCGGCACCGGACCGCCGGCCACAAGGGAGCCGCCGTATGACCGCCGTCGGGGGCCTGCCGCGCACGGTGCTGCGCCTGCACCGCACGGCCGGGATCGTGTGGGCGGTCTTCGTCCTCGGCGCCGTCGCCTGGCTGGTGTGGCTGAACCAGGTCACCGCGGACTCGGTGCGCGCCACGCTGGACAGCTGCCCCAGGAACTCCGGCATCTGCGACGCCGTCTGGGCCAGCCTCGACTACAGCGGGCCGACGAGCTGGATCAGCACGCTCATGTACTACAGCTTCTGGGCCGTCGCCGCCTGGGCGGGCGGCTCACTGATCGGCCGCGAACTGGAGAGCGGCACCGCCCGGCTCGCCTGGACGCAGGGCGTCACGCCCACCCGCTGGCTGGCCGTCAAACTCGCGGTGCCGGCCCTGCTGATCGTCCTCGGCGGCGCGGTCTTCGTCCCCGTCTACCGGTGGGCCTGGTCGGCGAACCGGGACCTGATGGGCGACGACTGGAGCTTCCCCGACGTGTTCGCCGCCCACGGCCCGGCGGTGGTGGCGTACGGCCTGTGCGCCCTCGCCGTCGGCACGCTCACCGCGCTCCTGCTGCGCCGCTCGCTGCCCGCGCTCGGGGTCTCCGTCGCCGTGATGGTGGTGCTCAACCAGTACCTGGAACGGCAGCGGGAGGATTTCTGGCCGACGGTGACCGGCGGCTCCGGCCGGCCCAAGGTGACCAACGAGTGGTGGCACGTGGGCGACGGCACCTACCACCCCCCGTCCCACTTCTGGCCCCTGCACCTCGTCGAGACCGGCATCCTCCTCGCCGTCACCGCCGCGGCCACCACCACCGCCTTCTGGCTGCTGCGCCGCCGCACCCGCTGAAACGGGCCGTACCTCCCTCACGGAGGGGGAGGAACGTGCGGTTCGGGGCGTCCGCCGCCGGGCGCGGACGCCCGTGAGCCGTCCCCCGGTGTCCCACACGCCATGTCGCCGTAACCGCTGGTTCAGACAGGCTTGCAAGGCTCAGTGGATGAAGCCCGCCGTGCCAGAGCCCGCGCCGCCCCCCGACGGGACAGCGGGGAACGGGGAGGCCCGTGTCGCCCCCGCGCTCCCGCCCGCCCTGTCCGACGCGCCTGTATCGCTCGTGGCGCGGAAGAATGGGTCCATGAGCCAGCCAAACACCCAGGCACAGGTCCAGCACGCCCAGCCCTCCGTGGGTTCCATCGCCGCGCACCGCCCGCACACCGTGTCGGCCGCCGTCTCCGACCTGGAACCCGACATCGACGCCGACCTCGACGCGTACGAGGAGGCGCCGTTCGACGGCCCCCAGCTCCCCCAGGGCCGCTTCCTCGACCGGGAACGCAGCTGGCTCGCGTTCAACGAGCGGGTCCTCGAACTCGCGGAGGACCCGAACACCCCGCTGCTGGAGCGCGCGAACTTCCTCGCGATCTTCGCCAGCAACCTGGACGAGTTCTTCATGGTCCGGGTGGCCGGCCTGAAGCGCCGGATCGCCACCGGGGTCGCGACCCGGTCCGCGTCCGGCCTCCAGCCCCGCGAGGTCCTGGAGATGATCTGGGCCCGCTCGCGCGAGCTCATGGCCCGGCACGCCGCCTGCTACCACGAGGACGTCGCCCCCGCCCTCGCCGAGGAGGGCGTCCACCTGGTGCGCTGGAGCGAGCTCCAGGAGAAGGAACAGGCCCGCCTGTTCACCCTCTTCCGCCACCAGATCTTCCCCGTGCTGACCCCGCTGGCGGTCGACCCGGCGCACCCCTTCCCGTACATCTCGGGGCTGTCCCTCAACCTGGCCGTCGTCGTACGCAACCCCGTCACCGGGCACCGCCACTTCGCCCGCGTCAAGGTGCCGCCGCTGCTGTCCCGCTTCCTGGAGAGCTCCCCGGGCCGCTACGTCCCCATCGAGGACGTCATCGCCGCCCACCTGGAGGAGCTGTTCCCGGGCATGGAGGTCCTGGAGCACCACGCCTTCCGCCTCACCCGCAACGAGGACCTGGAGGTCGAGGAGGACGACGCCGAGAACCTCCTCCAGGCCCTGGAGAAGGAACTCATGCGGCGCCGCTTCGGACCGCCGGTGCGTCTGGAGGTGGAGGAGTCGATCGACCGCGAGGTCCTCGACCTCCTCGTCCGCGAGCTGAAGATCAGCGAGGCGGAGGTGTACCCGCTGCCCGGTCCCCTGGACCTCACGGGCCTCTTCCGCATCGCCTCCCTCGACCGGCCCGAGCTGAAGTACAAGAAGTTCATCGCCGGTGTCCACCGCGACCTGGCCGAGGTCGAGTCGGCGTCCGCGGCCGACATCTTCGCCGCCCTGCGCACCCGGGACGTGCTGCTGCACCACCCCTACGACTCGTTCTCGACGTCGGTGCAGGCGTTCCTGCAGCAGGCCGCCGACGACCCGGACGTCCTCGCCATCAAGCAGACCCTGTACCGGACCTCGGGCGACTCCCCCATAGTCGACGCGCTCATCGACGCCGCCGAGGCCGGCAAGCAGGTCCTCGTCCTGGTGGAGATCAAGGCCCGCTTCGACGAGCACGCCAACATCAAGTGGGCGCGCAAGCTGGAGGAGGCGGGCTGCCACGTCGTCTACGGCCTGGTCGGCCTGAAGACCCACTGCAAGCTGTCCCTGGTGGTCCGTCAGGAGGGCGACACGCTACGGCGGTACAGCCACGTGGGCACGGGCAACTACCACCCGAAGACGGCGAGGCTGTACGAGGACCTGGGCCTGCTGACGGCGGACCCGCAGGTCGGCGCGGACCTCTCGGACCTCTTCAACCGCCTCTCGGGCTACTCCCGCCGCGAGACGTACCGCCGCCTCCTGGTCGCCCCCAAGTCCCTGCGGGACGGCCTGATCGCGCGGATCAACAAGGAAGTCCAGCACCACCGTGCCGGACGCCCCGCCTTCGTCCGCATCAAGGTCAACTCGATGGTGGACGAGGCGATCATCGACGCCATGTACCGGGCGTCCCAGGCGGGCGTGCCCTGTGACGTGTGGGTGCGCGGCATCTGCGCGGTCCGCCCCGGCGTCACGGGCATGTCCGAGAACATCCGGGTCCGCTCGATCCTCGGCCGCTTCCTCGAACACTCCCGGGTGTTCGCCTTCGGCAACGGGGGCGAGCCGGAGGTGTGGTTCGGCAGCGCCGACATGATGCACCGCAACCTCGACCGCCGTATCGAGGCACTGGTGAGGGTCACCGACCCGGCCCACCGGGCGGCCCTCAACCGGCTGCTGGAGACGGGCATGTCGGACACCACCGCGTCCTGGCACCTCGGCCCGGACGGTGAGTGGACCCGGCACGCGACCGACCAGGACGGCCAGCCCCTGCGCAACGTCCAGGAGATGCTCATAGACGCCCGGAGGCGCCGGCGTGGCACAGCAACACCTTGACCCGACGAACCCCGTGACCGGGCCCGTGACGGGGGACGCCCTCGCGGGCTACCTGCGGTCCCGGGCCACGGAGTTCCTGCGCGCGCTCCGGCTGCACCGCGAGACCGGCGGCGGCACTTCCGGCGCGAACGGCGCGGAGGACTCCGCCGACGCGGCCCGAGCCCTGCGCCGCTCGGTCCGCCGCATCAGCGGCAGCCTGCACACCTTCCGCCCTCTCCTCGACGCCGAGTGGTCGGACGCGATGCGCCCCGAGCTGGCCTGGCTGTCGGGAACGCTGGCGATGGAGCACGCGTACGGGGCCCGGCTGGACCGTCTCCTCCTGGCGCTGCACCGCTTGTCGGGAACGGTGTTCCCGACCCAGCCACCGGTCACGACCCCGCCCCTCGACGCAGCCACGAGCGCCGCTCCCGCCGCCTACGGAGCTGTGGGCAGTCGTTCCGCTGGGGCGGAACGGGTGGGCACTGGGGGCACCTCCCAGGCCCTCAGGGCACTGGGGGAGGAAACCGGCAGCGCCGGCCCCCGCCCGGCGCCCGACCCCGACCGCGGCAACCTCACCGTCGGCGCGGCGAAGGCGGGCGCCCTGCTCGAACGCCAGCTCACCCTCGCCCGGACCCGGGCGCACAGCACCGCCCTCCAGACCCTCGGCTCCTCCCGCTTCCACGCGGTCGCCGACAACATCGCCTTACTCGCCAGCGAGGTCCCCCTCACTCCCACGGCGACCACCACCGGCCTGCACTCCTTCGCCGCCGCCGCCGAGGACCGCCTCACGGACGCGATCGCGGCCCTGCCCCTCGTCACCGCCGGCAGCCCCTACAACGCGGAGGCCCTGATCCACGGCCTCTCCCCGGACCCGGCCCCGCACCCCCAGGACGCCCCCTGGCACCAGGTCCGTCTCCTCCTGCGCCTGCACCGCTACGCCCGCGAGGTCCTGGACGGCGGGGACGAGCCCGTCGACGTCCGGCTGCTCACCGCGGGCCAGGCCCTCGACCGCCACCGCGACGCCTCGGAGGCGGCGGCGGCCGCGGCCCAGGCGGCCCGTACCCCCCGTATCGCCCCCGCGACGGCGTACGCCCTCGGCGTGCTCCACGCCGACCAGCGGCACGAGGTGGAGGCGGCACGTTTCGCCTTCCAGCAGTCCTGGCTGAGGCAGGCGCTCGGCACACCCTGACCCATCTCCTCGTGGAGGCGGTGACACCGATGCCCCAAGCGAACGAGGCCGGGGAGCCCTCCGTCCTGGCGGCCGGCTGCGTCCTGTGGCGCCGCTCCCCCGTCGACGGCGAGCTGGAGGTCTGTCTCGTCCACCGGCCGAAGTACGACGACTGGTCGCACCCCAAGGGCAAGCTGAAGCGCGGCGAGGCCCACCTGTCCGGCGCCCTGCGCGAGGTGGAGGAGGAGACGGGTCACCGGGCCGTGGCCGGCGCCCGCCTGCCCACCGTCCGCTACCTGGCGAACGGCCGCCCCAAAGAGGTCCGCTACTGGGCGGCCGAGGCCACGACCGGCGTCTTCACCCCGAACGACGAGGTGGACCGCATCCTGTGGCTCCCTCCGAAAGCGGCCCGAAACCGCCTCACCCAACCGAGGGACCGCGCTCTCATCGATGCCCTGCTCCGGACCCTCCACCTGAGATAGTCGGCGGAAATCACTCCGTGTCCTCGACGTGAGCGTTCCGTGACCTCACCGCACCTTTCTCAGGGGTTCACCCCCCGTTCATTCACGGCCTTCGGCGCCTTCACCTGTTCTGCCTAATTTCAGCCGTACAGACTTCGCACGCCGCCGGTTCAGGACGGCGGCTCTCGGAAGGAACTCCCTCAAGTGAAGCTTCAGCGCATGAACCGGCGGGCCCTCACCCTCGGTGCTCTCGCCGTCTCCGGCGCCCTGGCCCTCACGGCGTGCGGCTCCGACGACACCGGTGGCGGCGGCGGCGCCACGTCGACCGCGGCCGCCGGCAACATCAAGTGCGACGACGCCAAGGGCCAGCTCCTCGCCGACGGCTCCTCCGCGCAGAAGAACGCGATCGACGCCTGGGTCAAGCAGTTCTCCGCCGCGTGTGGCGTGCAGATCAACTACAAGGGCGGCGGCTCGGGCGCCGGCGTCACCGCGTTCACGCAGGGTCAGGTGGCCTTCGCCGGTTCCGACTCCGCGCTGAAGCCCGAAGAGGTCACCGCCTCGAAGAAGATCTGCTCCGGCGGCCAGGGCATCGACCTCCCGATGGTCGGCGGCCCGATCGCGGTCGGCTTCAACGTCTCCGGTGTCGACAAGCTCACCCTGGACGCCCCGACCCTCGCCAAGATCTTCAACAACGAGATCACCAACTGGAACGACGAGGCGATCAAGAAGCTGAACCCCGACGTCGACCTGCCCAACCTCAAGATCCAGGCGTTCCACCGCTCGGACGAGTCCGGCACGACGGACAACTTCACCAAGTACCTGATCGCCACCGCCAAGAGCGACTTCCCCTACGAGGGCGGCAAGGCCTGGCAGGCCAAGGGCGGCCAGTCCGCTCCGCAGTCCTCCGGTGTCGCCCAGCAGGTGAAGCAGACCAACGGCGCGATCGGCTACTTCGAGCTGTCGTACGCCAAGGACGGCATCAAGACGGTCGCCCTCGACACCGGTGCCGGCACCCCGGTCGAGGCCACCATCGACAACGCCACCAAGGCCATCTCGGACGCCAAGGTCGTCGGCACCGGCAACGACTACGCGCTGGAGCTGAACTACGCGACCAAGGCCGAGGGTGCCTACCCGATGGTCCTGGTCACGTACGAGATCGTCTGTGACAAGGGCAACAAGGCCGACACGCTGCCCGCCACCAAGGCGTTCCTGCGCTACATCGCCTCCGAGGACGGCCAGAAGATCCTCGCCGAGAACGACTACGCCCCCATCCCCGACGACATCATCGCCAAGGTCCGCACCACCATCGAGGGCCTGAGCTGATCCGAGTGCGGTCCGCCCGGGGGCTTTGAAACCCGGGTGGACCGCACCGTCCGGTGCACCGCCGCCAGGAGCCACCCGCACATCGCGTACGGCTCCCCAGGGCCGTACGGCGCGTACGGCCCGCAGACCGGAGAACCCGATGGACATAACCACGAAGAACACCCCAGCACCTCCCCCGACCGAGCCACAGACCGCGACCGAGCAGAAGCGCGCGGCCCGTGGCGCCACCCGACCCGGTGACCGGATCTTCCTCGGTCTGTCCCGCGGGTCGGGCATCCTGCTGCTGGTGATCATGGCCGCGATCGCGGTCTTCCTCACCTACCGTGCCTCCCTCGCGATCAGCAAGGACGAGGCCAACTTCCTCACCACCTTCGAGTGGAACGCCACCGCCATCCCGCCGAAGTTCGGCATCGCCGTCCTGGCCTTCGGCACGGTGGTCTCCTCGATCGTCGCCATGGTCATCGCGGTCCCGATCGCGGTGGCCATCGCGCTGTTCCTCTCGCACTACGCCCCGCGCAGGCTGAGCGGCCCCATCGCCTACGTGGTCGACCTGCTCGCCGCCGTGCCGTCCATCGTGTACGGCCTGTGGGGCGCGCTGATCCTCGTCCCGCACATGAACGGCCTCTTCGGCTGGCTGGACACCTACCTCGGCTGGACCGGCATCTTCTCCTGGGAGGGCGGCGCCCCCCGGTCGATGCTCACGGTCGGCATCCTGCTCGCGATCATGATCCTGCCGATCGTCACCAACGTGAGCCGCGAGGTGTTCCGCCAGGCCCCGCTGATGATCGAGGAGGCGGCCCTCGCCCTCGGCGCCACCCGCTGGGAGGTCATCCGCATGGCTGTCCTGCCCTTCGGCCGCTCCGGTGTGATCTCCGCCTCGATGCTCGGCCTCGGCCGCGCCCTCGGCGAGACGATGGCCGTCGCCACCGTGCTCTCGCCGACCTTCGACATCCAGTCCAGCCTGCTCGATCCGGGCGGCGGCACCTTCGCCCAGAACATCGCCAGCAAGTTCGGTGAGGCCACCGAGCAGGGCCGTGACGCGCTCATCGCCTCCGGCCTCGTCCTGTTCGTGATCACCCTGGTGGTCAACGGCGCGGCCCGCATGATCATCGCCCGCCGCAAGGAGTACTCGGGGGCCAACGCATGAGCACCGCACTCGCCGACAAGCACCCCAGCACCCTGCAGGGGGCCCGCCTCCCGAAGTGGTCCCCCTACGCCATCGCCGCCGGCTCCGTCGCCGTGGCGGTCGGCATCGGCCTGGCCGCCGGACTCCACAGCCGCGTCCAGTGGGGCCTGATCGCCGCGATCGTCTTCATCCTCGGTTCGTACGTCATCGCCGCCCGCGTCGAGGGCGTCCGTCAGGCCAAGGACCGCCTCGCGACCTCGCTGGTCTGGGTGGCCTTCCTGCTCGCCGTGGTGCCGCTGGTCTCCCTGGTCTGGGTGACCGTCGCGCGCGGCCTGAAGGTCCTCGACGTCTACTTCCTGACCCACTCCATGGGGGTCGTCGCCGACACCGAGCCGGGCGGCGGCATCTACGCCGCCATCCTCGGCAGCCTGGAGCAGGTCGGCCTCGCCACGCTGATCGGTGCGCCGATCGGCGTGCTCACCGCGATCTACCTGGTCGAGTACGGGCGCGGCAACCTCTCCCGGGCCATCACGTTCTTCGTCGACGTGATGACCGGTATCCCGTCGATCGTCGCCGGACTGTTCATCCTCAGTCTGATGCTTATGCTCGACTTGGAGCCGTTCGGCTTCGCCGGCTCGCTGGCGCTCGCGATCCTGATGATGCCGGTCGTCGTCCGCTCCACGGAGGAGATGCTCAAGCTCGTCCCGAACGAGCTGCGCGAGGCCTCCCTCGCGCTCGGCGTCCCGAAGTGGCGCACCATCCTGAAGGTGGTCCTGCCGACCTCCATCGGCGGCATCACCACCGGCATCATGCTGGCGATCGCCCGTATCGCCGGTGAGACCGCGCCGGTGCTGCTGCTGGTGTGGGGCAACCCGTTCATCAACGCCAACCCCTTCGAGGGGGCGCAGGCCTCGCTGCCGCTGTACATCTACCAGCAGTACGCGAACAGCGCGGGCTCCGGAGCGGCGTACGACCGTGCCTGGGCGGCGTCGCTGACCCTGATCGCCTTCGTGATGATCCTCAACCTGGGGGCCCGCGGCATCGCCCGCTGGAAGGCCCCGAAGACCGGTCGCTGACGCGGCCCCACGGCGACTGATCCTGGAAGTGAAGTAGACATGGCCAAGCGAATCGACGTAAGCGGACTGACCGCCTACTACAGCGCCCACAAGGCGATCGAGGACATCTCGATGACGGTCGAGCCCCGCTCGGTGACGGCCTTCATCGGCCCCTCCGGCTGCGGAAAGTCGACGTTCCTGCGCACGCTGAACCGGATGCACGAAGTCACCTCGGGCGGCCGCGTCGAGGGCAAGGTGCTCCTGGACGACGAGGACCTCTATGGTCACGGCATCGACCCGGTGTCGGTCCGCCGCGAGGTCGGCATGGTGTTCCAGCGTCCCAACCCCTTCCCCACGATGTCGATCTTCGACAACGTGGCGGCGGGCCTGCGCCTGAACGGCAACTACAAGAAGAGCGAGTTGCAGGACGTCGTCGAGAAGTCCCTCAAGGGCGCGAACCTGTGGAACGAGGTCAAGGACCGCCTCAACAAGCCGGGCTCGGGCCTCTCCGGCGGCCAGCAGCAGCGCCTGTGCATCGCGCGGGCGATCGCGGTGGAGCCGAACGTGCTCCTGATGGACGAGCCCTGCTCGGCGCTCGACCCGATCTCCACGCTCGCGATCGAGGACCTGATCGGCGAGCTGAAGGAACGCTTCACGATCGTCATCGTCACGCACAACATGCAGCAGGCGGCCCGCGTCTCCGACCGCACGGCCTTCTTCAACCTCGCGGCGGTCGGCCAGCCCGGCCGGCTGATCGAGATAGACGACACGGAGCGCATCTTCTCCAACCCGTCGGTCCAGGCCACGGAGGACTACATCTCCGGCCGCTTCGGCTGACCGACACCCCCCGATCCCCTCGCGGTGCTGCATGGCGGTGCCACCGCGAGGACGCAAAAGGGCCCGCCCCCCGGTTTCCGGGGGGCGGGCCCGTTCGTTCACCCGAGGTTCACGCCACGCCGTCGGCGTAGCCCGTCTTCCAGCCGCTGCAGGTGTTGTCCTGCACCACGCCGTTGTCCCGGATACAGACCTTGAAGTAGATCGTGGCCGACTCGGCGAAGTCCTGGTTGGACGTCACGCACTCCGCGAAGCCGTTGCCGTTGTACTTGGACTGGATGGTGCCGGAGCTGCCGACCTTCCAGTAGCCGATGACACCGGCGCCGTCGGTCGAGTTGTCACAGATGGCGAAGTAGTCGCCGTCCGTGTAGAAGTCGTTCGAGCCGGCCGCGGACACGTAGCCGCCCGCATTGACGGTGCTCGAGGTGTAGCGCTCGATCGCCGCCGACGCGGGCGAGGCCACGTAGAGCATGGTGGCGGTCGCGGCACCGACCGCGCCCGCGGCGGACAGCAGTCGCCTGGCAAGAATGGCCATGAGAATCCCCCGTCAAGTAGCTGAACACATGTTCATGGCACGTGTGGCCGCCATGATCCCAGAGGAGGGGCGAACGGACCGGGATTTTTTACAGGAACGCCAGATTCACCACACCGAACGCACACGCCGCAACAAGCGCCGCCGCCGGCATCGTGATGAACCAGCCCAGAATGATGTTCTTGGCGACACCCCACCGCACCGCGTTCACTCGCTTCGTGGCGCCGACGCCCATGATCGCGGAGGTGATGACGTGGGTGGTGGAGATGGGGGCGTGGAAGATGAACGCCGTGGTGAACATGATCGACGCGCCGGTGGTCTCGGCCGCGAACCCCTGCGGCGGGTCCAGCTCGATGATCTTCCGCCCGAGCGTGCGCATGATGCGCCAGCCGCCCGCGTAGGTACCGAGCGAGAGCATGAGCGCACAGGCGACCTTGACCCAGATCGGGATGGGATCGCCCGCCTGCTCGACATCCGCGATGACCAGGGCCATCACCACGATGCCCATCGTCTTCTGGGCGTCCTGGAGGCCGTGGCCGAGGGCCATGCCCGCCGCCGACACGGTCTGGGCTATGCGGAAGCCGCGCTTGGCCTTGTGCGGGTTGGACTTGCGGAACATCCACAGGATCGCGCACATCACCAGGTAACCGGCGATCAGACCGACGACCGGGGAGATGAACATGGGGATGACGACCTTCTCCAGGACGCCGGACCAGAGAACGTCGATACCGCCCGCGAGCGCCGCGCCCACCATGCCGCCGAACAGCGCGTGGGAGGAGGACGAGGGCAGACCGAAGTACCAGGTGACCAGGTTCCACACGATCGCGCCCACCAGGGCGGCGAACAGGATCCACATGCCCCGGTTGCCGTGCGGCGTCTCGATCAGGCCCTCGCTGACGGTCTTGGCGACCCCGCTGCCCATGAAGGCGCCGGCGAGGTTCATCACCGCGGCCATCGCGAGCGCCGCACGCGGTGTCAGCGCACGCGTGGACACGGATGTGGCGATGGCGTTGGCCGAGTCGTGGAAGCCGTTGGTGTAGGTGAATCCGAGCGCGACCCCGATGGTCACGATCAAGGCGAAGGTGTCCATGAAGGGGTCAGGACTCCTTGACCGCGATGGTCTCCACCGTGTTGGCCACGTGCTCGAAGGCGTCGGCGGCCTCTTCGAGCACGTCCACGATCTGCTTGAGTTTCAGCACCTCGATGGCCTCGTACTTGCCGTTGAAGAGCATGGCGAGCAGCTTGCGGTGGATCTGGTCGGCCTGGTTCTCCAGCCGGTTGACCTCGATCCAGTACTCGGTGAGGTTGTCCATGGTCCGCAGGTTCGGCATCGCCTCGGCGGTCAGCTCGGCGGCCCGGGCCAGCACCTCGATCTGCTGCTCGACGCCCTTGGGCAGTTCCTCCACGTTGTAGAGGACGACCAAATCGACGGCCTCCTCCATGAAGTCCATGATGTCGTCGAGGGACGACGCGAGGTTGTAGATGTCCTCACGGTCGAACGGCGTGATGAACGAGGAGTTCAGCTGGTGGAAGATCGCGTGCGTGGCATCGTCACCCGCGTGTTCCGCGGCCCGCATACGCTCTGCGATCTCGGCCCGGCCGGCGGTGTCCGCTCCGAGCAGTTCCATGAGGAGCTTCGAGCCCGTGACGATGTTGTCCGCGGATGCGGCGAACATGTCATAGAAGCTCGTCTCCCTGGGGGTCAGACGAAAGCGCACAAGGGGTCCTCGGGGTGCATCGGTTTCGGTCAGGCTGATGCTAGGTGCATCATCCGGCCACGGCTAATGGGCCGTCCACCAGTGTCGCCCATCAGGCAGAGTGTTCGACACGGGGGCCGCCTGCAGGCCACATACCCCGCAAAGTTCGGTACCATATACCCAGTAGGGGTATATGTCTGCCCATGATGTGGAGGACGCGATGACGACCACCGAGGCCGGCGCGGAAGCGCCCTCCGCCGCCGCGGAGCCGAAGCTCGTGACGGACCACGACCGCGGCGTGCACGGGTACCACAAGCAGAAGGACGAACACCTCAAGCGCCTGCGCCGCATCGAGGGCCAGATCAGGGGCCTTCAGCGGATGGTCGACGAGGACACCTACTGCATCGACATACTCACGCAGGTCTCCGCCTCCACCAAGGCCCTCCAGTCCTTCGCCCTGCAGCTCCTGGAGGAACACCTGCGCCACTGCGTCGCCGACGCGGCCGTCAAGGGCGGCGCTGAGGTCGACGCCAAGGTGGAAGAGGCGACCAAGGCGATCGCCCGCCTGCTGCGGACGTGACGGCTCGCCGCTGAAAACAGGACAGAGGGCAGGGGACTGGGGCGCCTCCGGCTAGGGCCTGTCCGGCGGATCATGCCGCAGACGCGGGGCCTGGCACGCCGATCTGCGGCGTTGTCGTCGGTTGCCGACTCCCCCACTCTCGACTTCGCTCGAGCGGTGGGACCCCCATCGCGTCGACGCCCTCCTCCGCCTTGCAGCTCGACGCACCAGGCCCCGCTCACCTGCGCCGATGAGGCGCCGCGGATGTCCTGCGACCTGATCCGCCGGACAGGCCCTAGTAGCCGAAGGCGTTCGCGCGTTCTTCGGCCACTTTCAGCACCTCGTCGATGCTCTCCAGGCTGAGCCGGTCCTCGTCGGCGGCCGAGGCCGCGATGATCAGCTCTCCGCACAGCTCGATCTCGGCGAGGGCCACGTGGTCCTGAACTGCCGTACCGCCGACCGGAGCCACGCGCATCACCTCTTCTCTGCCGTCACCGACTTCCTAGAGTAGGGAGCGGCACACACGCCGCGCATGGCACGGACGGGCTAGTCCTTGACGCCCGTCACGGGCCCGCGCCCCTGGCCGAACCCGCCCTCACTCCTCAGCGATCCTGCCCGTGTAGATGTCACCGGTGGCCGGCAGCCGTACGTCGGCGGCGATCCCGAAGTCGTACAGCAGCGTCGTGGAAGCGACCGCCACCGTCCCCTCCCGTTGCCCGTTCAGGAAGCTGAACCGGTGCCGGATCTTGCGGATGCGCCCTTCATCGTCGAGATAGACGTCGAACGGCACGCGCGCCGTGGCGAACCCTTTCGCCGCCGCCGCGAGCGGCCCCTTGTTCCCGGCGGACGCCTCGTGCGCCGCCCGCCGAAGATCCGCGACCCCCCGATAGTGCCGCACCGCCGCCCCCGCGACCTCGGTCTTTCCCACATACGTCGCCGTCCGCGTCCCGCGCAGCACCTCGGCGGCGGCGAACGGGTCCGTGGCCCCGCCGGTCACGAGGTTCCCGTCGGTCAGCGTGGCGGTGTCGACCCGCACCCACTTGTCGGCGGGCACCCCGGCGCCCCGGTTCTTCATGAACAGCGCCCCGGGAGCGAGCAGTTCGGTGATGGGCCGATGCCTGCTGGTGCCCGCCGGATCCTGCGGCAGCATCACCTTCAACCGCCCCAGCCGGCGCCGGTAGTCGTACACACCGTGGCCGCGAATGGTGACCCGGGTCCCGCCGGTGGCCATCTCCATGGACGTACGGGCCTTTGAACTCCCCGCGTCCACCAGGGTGTCGGCGGCCCGGTGCAAGGTCTCGACCGGATCCCCGGCCCGCGCGTCCGCGTCGAGAGCGGCACCGCTCCCGGAACACCCCACGGCCCCGAAGCAGACACCGGCCAAGACCCCCACCGCGACGACCACACGACCCACCCGACCGTGCTGCCGCTCCGCCATCGCCTTACCCCCAGCCGGTACGCCGTCACGGGCCCACTGTCGTTCCGCCTAACGACGAGCAGACGGGGGTCGTCACGCACGTACCAACCCTTTACCCGGCATGGGTAACGTTGTCGGCGTGGCGCAGCAGGACAGGATCCCCCCGCCCCCCGACCGAACGACCCACCGCACGACAACCGTCGAACAGGGCCGCTTCTGCACAGCCCACTGCACCTGCGGCTGGCGCGGCCCGGCCCGCAGAGCAAGAAGCTCAGCAAGAGCAGACGCGGAGGCCCACCTGCCCAACTGAACCAACCCCGTCAGCCTGCGGGCACCCGCGCCGTCGAGCTGCGGGCAGTCGTGCCGCTGGGGCGGCACGGGTGGGCGCAGCCGGCACCCCGCAACGCCGGGCTGCGCACCCACCCCCAGCGCCGGCCCCATGGAACCCCCACCCCCCATCCCCCGTCTCGTTCCGCGAAGGCCCGACGAAAGGCACAGGCAGGGACATGGAACGGCGCACACTCATCGCCGCCGGCGCAGCCGCCCTCACTGCCGCGGCCACAGCCTGCACGGCCGGCGACGCGGGCTCGGACAACGGGACATCGACGACAACCTCCCGCTCCCCCTCGCAACCCGCGTTCAAGTCGACCACCGCCACCACCCCCGCCACCTGGTCCGCCCTCGCCCGCACCCTCGACGGCCCCCTCGTCCGCCCCGGCGACACCGACTGGCCGGCGGCCCGCCAGCTGTACAACACCCGCTTCGACGCCCTGAAACCGGCCGCGGTCGCCTACGTCGCGCACCCCGACGACATCCGCACGGCCCTCTCCTACGCCCGAGCCCACACCCTCCACGTGGCGATCCGCAACGGCGGCCACTCCTACGCCGGCTGGTCCTCGGGCAACGGCCGCCTGATCATCGACGTCTCGAAACTCAACCGGGTCCGAGCAAGCGGCAACACGGCAGTCATCGGCGCCGGCGCCAAGCTGATCGACGTCTACCGCGCCCTCGCCGCGAAGGGCGTGACCATCCCGGCCGGCTCCTGCCCCACCGTCGGCGTCTCCGGTCTCGCCCTCGGCGGCGGCCACGGAGTCGTCTCCCGCGCCTACGGCCTGACCTGCGACAGCCTCACCCAGGCCACCCTGATCACCGCTGACGGCAGGCAGCTCACCGTGAACGCCACGGATCACAAGGACCTGTTCTGGGCCCTGCGAGGCGCGGGCAACGGCAACTTCGGCGTCGTGACGGAACTGCGCTTCAGGACCCACCCGGCCCCGCAGGCGGTGACGGCGTACCTGTCCTGGCCGTGGTCGAGGGCCGCGGCCGTCGTCCGGGCCTGGCAGGAGTGGGGCCCCAGCCAGCCGGACGAGATCTGGTCGTCCCTGCACCTGGCGGGAAGCTCCGGCGGCCACGCCACCGTCTCGGTCGCCGCCTTCTCCCTCGGCACGTACGGCGAACTCCAGAACGCGGTCGACCGCCTCGCGGACAAGGTGGGCGCCCCGGCAAGCAGCGTCGCCCTCCGCCGCCGTGGCTACGAGGAGGCGATGGAGATCTACGCGGGCTGCTCGTCCTTCTCGACGGACGCGATGTGCCACCTGCCCGGCGCGACCCCCGGCCGCTCCCCGCAGGGAGCCCTGGGCCGGGAGACCTACGCGGCAAGGTCCGACTTCTTCGACAGGTCGCTCTCCCCCGCCGCGGTCCAGACCCTCCTCAAACAGCTGAGGTCCGTCCGCGGTGGCTCGGGCAGCGTCGCGTTCACGGCCCTCGGCGGGGCCGTCAACCGCGTCTCCCCCACGGCGACGGCGTTCGTCCACCGCCGCTCCCGGATGCTGGCCCAGTACATCGCCTCCTGGCGGGCCGGCACGAACGGCTCGACCGCCGAGGCCTGGCTGACCGGGGCCCACACGGCGATGAAGCCGTACGCCTCGGGCGCGGCGTACCAGAACTACACGGACCCGACCCTCAAGGACTGGCGCAGGGCGTACTACGGCGATGCGGCGACCCGCCTGGCACAGCTGAAGAAGCAGTACGACCCGAACCGCTTCTTCACCTTTCCCCAGGCTCTTTAGATCACCGGAGCACCCGCAGCTACGCGGCCAGGTCCCGCTCCTCGGTCCCGGCCTCGCGCCGAGCTCCCGGAATCACCGCGTCCTGCCCGTCGTACGACCGCCCCCGCGCCCGGACCAGCCACCCGGCCCGCGGTGACCGCTCGACGGCCTTGACCACGGGCGTCAGCAGAGCCATGGCCACGGGTGAGAGCAGCAGCGCGACAGCCGTACCGAGCGCGAATCCGCCGACGACGTCGGTCGGATAGTGCACGCCCATGTAGATCCGGCAGAACCCTTCGAGCAGGGCGAGCCCGAGCCCGAAGAACCCGAACTTCCGGTTGGCGACGAAGAGCCCGACGCCCATGGCCATGGTGATGGTGGCGTGGTCGCTCACGAAGGAGTAGTCGGTCTTGCCGGAGACGAGGACGTCCAGCCCCTGATGGGTGAGGAAGGGCCGGGGCCGCTCCACGAATCCTCGTATCGGCACGTTCACCAGTACCGCGATGCCGGCGGCGAGCGGCGCCCAGATCAGGGCGGCCACGGACGACGCCGCGTCCTCACCGCCCCGCCGCCGCACGGACCACCAGCACCACACCACGAGCAGCACCATGGCGAGCAGCAGTCCGTACTCACCGACGTACTCCATGGCCCGGTCGAACCAGGCCGGCGCGTCCTTGGCGAGGCCGTTGATGTCGTACAGCAGATCGACGTCAGGGTTCGACCCGGATTCTGCGAGTCCAGCCATGGCGCACGGCCCCTTCGTCGTCTCTCCCGGCGCGCCCTTGCGCGCATCGCTGTTGCCCACCCCCGTGGTGTGTAGATCCGCATACGCCGACTGTGACGTCCGTCGTCCGCTCAGCTACGTCATCAGGAACGCACGACTCCCGTTGATACGTTCCACACTCCACCGAATGATCACTCAGACGTTATCGAAGAGAGACTCATCACTGCAGCTCAGGGGGCAGGTTCACGCTCGGTTCACACCGTTGTGGGCAGCGCTTTCGCGCCATCTTCGGTGACCCGGGTGGCTCCGAAGTAGTCAGGGGTGTCGATCGGGTCGAACCGGATCACAGCACCCGTTCTCGGCGCATCGATCATGTACCCGCCACCCACATAAATGCCCACATGCCGGATGGCCCGCGAGTTGGTCAGGTCGTCCGAGAAGAACACCAGGTCCCCGGGCAGCAGCTCGCTCCTGGCCGGATGCGGCCCCGCGTTGTACTGGTCGTTGGCGACCCGCGGCAGCGTGATCCCCACACTCTCGTACGCGGCCTGCGTCAGCCCCGAACAGTCGAACCGCCCGCCCTGCTCGGCGGTACCGGTACCGCCCCACAGATAGGGCGTGCCCAGCTTCTTCTGCGCGTAGTAGATGGCACCGGCGGCCTGCTTCGACGGATCGACCCGGCTGACGGGAGCGGCGAAGCTCTCCTCCAGGGTCGTGATCGTCTTCACGTAGTTCTGGGTCTCCTCGTACGGCGGCACGCCCCCGTACTTGATGACCGCGTAGGCCCCCGCGTTGTACGAGGCCAGCATGTTTTCGGTCAGATTCCCCGGGACGTCCTTCACGTACGAGGCGAGCGAGCAGTCGTAGGACGCGGCCGACGGAATCGCGTCATTCGGATCCCATACGTCCTTGTCGCCGTCCCCGTCGCCGTCGACTCCGTGCGTGGCCCAGGTCCCGGGGATGAACTGCGCTATCCCCTGGGCCGCCGCGTGGCTCTGGGCCTTGGGGTTGAATCCGCTCTCCTGGTAGAGCTGGGCGGCGAGCAGTGCCGGGTTGATGGCGGGGCACAGGTTGCCCCACTTCTGCACAAGGGACTGGTAGGCGGCCGGCACGGCCCCCTTGGCCAACGCCTTGGTGCCCCCGCTCACGCCGTTGACGAGGTTCCCGGCGACGACGTACACCCCGACGACGAGCAGCATCACGAAGCTGAGCCCCGCCGCGAGAGCGGCGCCCCCCACGATCCACGCCTTACGCACCGTCAACCGCCCCTCGGCCACTGGGAGTCCCGCGTCAGTCTAGGAGCTTCCCCCCGGGAATCCGGTGCAACCGACGCTCTCGTGGTCAGGGGGATCAATTGGACGCGGTCCCCCTCTCCGCTGCCCGGTACAACGAGGTGGCCTCGGCCCCAAGAACAACGCTGTACGAAACATCCGCCGTGGCCCCACCCCCCTCATGCCCGCCCAGAACCCCGACGACCTCCCCGTCCCCGTTCACCCACGGGCTGCCGCTGGTCCCACCACTGAAGCCGGGGCACTCGATGCGCTGCTGCGTACGGCTATGGACCGTCGGCTTGTTGACGCAGCGGACGGGCACCTCGCGGGAGTCGGGATACCCGGTGACGGTCACCGCGGTCGCCCCGGGAGCCACCCCGGCAACGAACCGATTCCCACCGCCGACCACGTCCTCCACGCCCTTGCCGTCCCGGTCGGCGAGGACCGCGAAGGCGACATCACTGTCCTCGTCCTGCCCTTCGGCCCACCCGCCGGGCAGAAACCGCCGCTCCACCCGCCACACCCCGTACGGCGCACGTCCGTCCCGGTACCCCGGCACGAACACGAGGTCGCGGGCACTCCCGTCGAGACAGTGCGCCGCGGTGACGAGGAGATCCCGATGCGGACTGTCCACGATGGACGCGGTACAGAAGTGCCGGCCCGCGGTGAACAGGGCCCCCACTCGAGCGGTCTGCGCGGTCGGGGCGGCCACGGCGGTCACATCGAAGGGGCCGGGACCGTCGTCGGCGGTCGCCTCGGAGGCAGAGGTGAAGGCGAGCAGGACAACGACGGCGTACAGGAAGGGGCGTGGCGTGCGCTTCATCGGAACCCAGCGTTCCGCATGAAGGTGAGAGAAGCGTCAAACGGGTGGGGGCATTGTGCCGTACACCGGGAAGCCGTCGGTGGTGATCTCGATGTCCAGAGGTTCAGGAAGCCGCACGACCTCTCCGAACTTCCCGGGCACCACGTCCCGGTAGGCGCCCTTGTCCGGGCTGGGTGTGCAAGGCCCAGGTGCGCCTGCGCGGGTCACCGTCCCTCCCGTGCCGCTGCTCAACCTTCGCCATGACACTCCGCCCACAGCAGCTTTCCGCCCTTCGACGCGCCCAGCTCCCGCAGCACGGAGACGCCGACCGAGTCCGCACAGGCCCGCACAAGGTGCAGACCGCGACCGTCCTCAGCGTCATACGGAGGGACGGCACCGGGCCCGTCCCCAACGCCGAATCCGGGCGGGACTCTCGTGTCGCTGTCCCATACGGCGACCCTCAGCCGGCCGGGTTCCATCGCGCGGAGGCGGAGGGCGTAGGGGCCGCGGGTGTGGAGGTGGGCGTTGGTGAGGAGTTCGGAGGCGAGGAGTTCCGCGGTGGGGGCGAGGGCGGTGAGGTCGTGGGCGGCTAGGACGGTACGGAGGGTTGCGCGGGCGATCCCCGGTGCGCGTGGATCGTGCGGTAGGTGAAGGGTGTAGGCCCAGGACGGGGATACGGTTGCCATGGAAGTCTCCGATCACTGAGGGGAGTTGGTGGCATGCGGATGGTTGCCGTCCAGTGACGATGCCGCCCCGTCGGGCGGTGTGCTTCTGGGCGAGGGCGCCGAGCTATAAACTAACGGAAGACGTCAAAGGTCTTATACGGATTCGGTGCAAGAACTGATAGACCACCCGTGTGGGTGACAAAGGGAGGCAGGGCACCCGTGAGAAGCAATCCGACGGGTCGTCAGCTCCGTCTGGGCGCCGAGCTGCGGAAGCTGCGCGAGCGTGCCGGCCTGACCTCAACGCAGGCCAGCCGCTTGCTCGGCGTACAGCAGAACCAGATCAGCAACGTGGAGGCCGGACGCGCAGGAGTGAGCCCAGAGCGAGTGCGCACCCTTGCCTGCCACTACGACTGCGGGGACAAGGCCTTTGTCGAGGCTCTCGGCGACATGGCGACCGAGCGGACCCGGGGCTGGTGGGAGGAGTACCGGGAGATCCTGCCTGCCGCCTTGCTGGACCTCGCCGAAGTCGAGCACCACGCAACCCGGCTACGCGCCGCCCTCACCGTGCACATCCCCGGCCTCTTCCAGACCACGGACTACGCCCGCGCGATCTTCCGCCAGGACGTGCCGGAGATGTCCCCTCCCGACATCGAGCACCGGATCTCCTTCCGCATGAAGCGGCAGACCGTCCTCTATCGGGACTCGCCGACACCTCACCACGCGATCATCCACGAGGCCGCGCTGCGCATGAGGTTCGGCGGCTCTGCTGTGACCCGGGCGCAACTGCGACACCTGCTGGACATGAGCGAGCGCGACCACATCACCGTCCGCGTGATCACGTTCGACGCCGCCACGCTTCCCGGATCGGGCCAGTCCTTCTACTACTCCACGGGATCGGTACCCCAGCTCGACACCGTTCACCTCGACCAGTCGCACGGCCCGGTCTTCCTCGACTCCGAGGCCCAACTCGACAAGTACCGCGTACTTCTCGACCGGATGGAGGCCGGCGCCCTCTCCCCCGGACAGTCGCGCGACTTCATCCACAAACTCGCCAAGGACCTGTGAGGAACACCAAGATGACACACCTCACCTGGCAGAAGTCGACCTACTGCGCCCAGGGCGACTCATGCGTGCACGTTGCCGAAGGAACCGAAACGATCCATCTCACCGAAAGCGCCGACCCCGGCGGGGTCATACTCGACGCCCACCCGGCCGCCTTCGACGCCCTCCTCGCCGTACTGAAGAAGGGAAGCCACCGTTGAGCGACATCCCCCCCGACCTCACCTGGACCCGAGCCGCCCCGCCGGAGGCAACCGGTCCCGGTCCCTGGATCGAGGTCGCCTTCGGCGAAGGAGACGACGGGGACGCCCCCGTCTACCTCCGTGAGACCAGCGCCCCGGACAACGTGGTCACCACCAACCGCCGCAAGTGGGACGCCTTCGTACTCGGCGTACAGGCGGGCGAGTTCGACCACTTCGTCGAGGGTCTGGAAGACAGTCCGCCGCACGCATAGAAGCCGCGTGTACGCGCTCCGGATCGACGCGCCCGAGCAGGAGGCCGCCCATGGTCGGCGGCGCTCGGGGCGCCGCCGGAATCACTCCGCGGGAGCGGATCCCTGGCCGGTCTCGGATTCTCACAGGTCGGAGAGGCTTGCGAGACGCGGCCTGCCGGTCGCCTTCAGCTGGCCCGAGCCGTTTTCGTCCGGGAGACGCGACAACTCGGCCTGCCTCGCCCTGGAACTGCGGTATCTCCCCCCGGCTTGAGCAGCCCGCCACTCGCCCCCACTGCTCCCACACGCCACCGACTCGATCATCTGTATCAATCGGCGCGTTGCATCCGCAACGCGGTTCTGGCCAAAAGCCGCTGCCTGGACCACTTTTGAGGCGGTGGTCGTGGGAGGGCAGAACTGTTGGGCGATCCCTTGCATCGGTGTCGGCAGTCGGCGAGATGGGAGGCGCGCGGTCGCGCCTCGCCTGTACGCCCGGTCAGGTCGGCGGCGAACGGTGAGTCGGCGGGCGACGGCCGCGTCCCCGCACCGCTCTGGCCTGCGGATTGTCATGGACGGAATCACATGCCGGGCGTACCGTGCCTCAGCACGCGTTCTTCCGCGGGCCATTCCGTTCTCTCGCCCGTGGGGACCCGCCGTCATGTCCGGATCCAGTGATCTCCGTCCTCGTCCCTTGCTGCCCGGCGGAGTGCCGCGCTCGTCGCGCGGCCTTCTGGTCGCGGTGTCGGCGGGGCTCGCTGTCGTCGCCCTCACCGATCTGTTCGCTGTGTTCGTCGGGGCCCGGGTCTACGCCCTCATCGACGAGGACGAGGGCTTCGTCACCGGTCCGCAGCAGGGACTGGATGCCGCGTACTCGCTGTATCAGACGGCCGGGAACGTCCAGGTACAGGTGTACCTGCCGTGCGCGATCCTCTTCGTCACCTGGTTCTTCCTGATGCGCCGCAGCGCCGGACTGCTGGCACCCGACCGATTCCGCAAGGGCGCCGGCTGGGCCATCGGGGGCTGGCTCATCCCGCTGGCGAACTTCTGGATCCCGTACCGCGTCGCCGTCGACATGTGGGGAGCCGCCACACCGCTGCCGGACGACGGCGAGCCGTACCGATCATCGATCTGGCCGGTGAATCTGTGGTGGGGACTGTTCGTCTCCAGCACATTGTTCGACCGGTACGCCGAATCGCGCTACGCCGACGCCGAGAGCATCGCCGAAATCCGTACCGCGGTGATGCAGTACATGGCGGCCGAATCCTGGGCCTCGCCGCCGCGACGGCCGCGGTGTACTTCGCCGTACGGCTGACGGCCATGCATCGGCTGAAGACGACCGAGGGGCCGTATGGGACGGCCGTGCGGAAGCCTGCGTCGAAGTAGGTCGGAGCAAGTCGAGGTGAGTCGATCTCGCTGAAGGCAAGCTATGCGCTCGGCCGGCCTCCCGAGCCACACGCTCCAACCGGCTTCGATGGTTCTTCTCGGCGACCTGATCCACCACCTGGTCCACGGCCTCAAGCCCCGCTGAGCCCGCCGGCCCCCGCCGGAAGCTGTGCACCGGCTGTGCCCCGGGTCAAGCCGCGGCCATCTCCCCGCCATCACGCGGCCATTGATCAGCAATCACCCAACCCCCTTCAGTAAGGCGGAAGTCAGGATTCCGCAGCCCATCTTGTTGTCACGTACTCAACAAGCAACAGTCGTCGGCGGGCCGCCGCCCGCCGCCGGGGACCACGTACCGGCGGCATCAGCACCCGCACTGCCCCTGTCAACCACTCTCAGGAGGCTGTACGTTGCGTACGACACCGCCCAACCCCCCCGCCGCGCGCCGCAGATGGACCCGCAGCGCATCCGCCGCCGTGGCCACCGCCGCGCTCGTGCTCGCCGGACTCGGCACCGCGGCCGCCCAGGCGAACGCCACCCCCGAAGCCACCACCGCCGCCAAGACCACCTCCTCCAAGGTCACCTGGTCGGCCACCCCCTGCGCCACGCCCAAGAAAAAGGGCGAACTGGCCTGTAACTCCCTGCGCGTCACCGGCGGCCTCACCGCCTTCCAGAAGCAGCAGGCGACAAAGGACGGCGTCACCCCGAAGGCCGCCGACGCCACCAGCCCCTCCGGCTACGGCCCCTCGAACCTCCAGTCCGCCTACGGCCTGACCTCCGCCGCCGCCTCCAAGGGTTCCGGCGAGACCATCGCGATCGTCGACGCCTACGACGACCCGAACGCCGAGGCCGACCTCGCGAAGTACCGCTCGTACTACGGCCTCACCTCCTGCACCACCGCCAACGGCTGCTTCAAGAAGGTCGGCCAGACCGGTTCCACGACCTCGCTGCCCGCCGCCGACAGCGGCTGGGCCGAGGAGATCTCCCTCGACCTCGACATGGCCAGCGCCACCTGCCCGAACTGCAGCATCACGCTCGTCGAGGCGACCTCCGCCAGCATGGCCGACCTCGGCACCTCCGTGAACGAGGCCGTCAAGCTCGGCGCCAGGTTCGTCTCCAACAGCTACGGCGGCTCGGAGTCCTCGTCGGACACGTCGTACGACTCCTCGTACTTCAACCACCCCGGAGTCGCCATCACCGTCAGCGCCGGCGACTCCGCCTACGGCGCCGAATACCCGGCCGCCTCCAAGTACGTCACCTCCGTCGGCGGCACCAAGCTCGCCACCTCCTCCACCACCCGCGGCTGGACCGAGAGCGTGTGGAAGACCAGCACCACCGAGGGCACCGGCTCCGGCTGCTCCAAGTACGACGCCAAGCCGAGCTGGCAGACCGACACCGGCTGCACCAAGCGCATGATCTCGGACGTGTCGGCCGTCGCCGACCCGGCGACCGGCGTTTCGGTCTACGACTCCTACGGCATCACCGCCGGCTGGTACACCTTCGGCGGCACCAGCGCCTCCTCGCCCATCATCGCGGGCGTCTACGCCCTCGCCGGCACGCCGTCCAGCAGCTCCTACCCGGCCCAGTTCCCGTACAAGGCCGCCGGCACCTCGGCGCTCAACGACGTGACCTCCGGCAACAACGGCAGCTGCTCCACGAGCTACTTCTGCACCGCCGGCTCCGGCTACGACGGACCGACCGGCTGGGGCACCCCGGAGGGCACCGGCGCCTTCACCGGCTGACTCACCGTCATCAGATCGCGCCGGACCGGGCCGTGGGGGCCCACCGGCGGCATGGGGACGAACGGGCCGCGGCATCCCGCCGCGGCCCGTTCGCCATGAGAACATTCTTCCCGACCACTCACCCGACTGGCCGTCACCCACCGCGTCCGGTCGCGAATAGGGGTCAACGACGGAACCACACGACAGGTTCCGCTCAGGCCTCATTGCCCGGCGTGACCTGCCGTGATACACAGAGTGACGATACGATTCCTCGTATACCGTCCCGCACCCGTCCGAGGGACCGTCGCGGGCCGGTGACAAGGTATTCGTATGAAAACCGCCAACCGATGACGCCAAGTCGACATACGACAGCGACATTGTCGGCGAGAATGATGCCTGACCTCTGCGTCCGTGCAGGGGACGCAGACTACCCACCAGGGGCGGTGACTTACATGCTCTTTGCGGCCGACGAGGGAGACATCAACACCATCATCGGGGGGATCGCTCCGGACTGGGGCCCCTTCGGCAGCCTGGGCAACGAGGCGAAGGTGATGATCGAGGTCGTGATGGCGGTGGCCATCCTGCTCTGCCTCGGAATCGCCATCTGGGGCGCGGCCAAACAGCGCATCGGCGCCACCGCCCTGCGGGACACCTTCAGCGCGGAACAGGGCAAAGGCCTCATCATCGCGGGCCTCACCGGAGTCTTCATCATCGGCTCCCTCGGCACGCTCTTCACCATCGTGTACGGCATGGCCGTGTAGGCACGGCGTCCGGTCGACGCACCTCCACTCCGGCCGGGCGCGCCCGGTTTCCCCCTACCCCACCCGTCCGTCGTGCCCACCGGCTGAGGTTGCGTTTCCCTGATGTCGAGTCACCACACCGCGCCCGCGCGGGAACCAGCACGGCTACCGTCGTACTCCTACGTGTTTCCGCACGACGTCGAGGGGGCGTACGCGGCATGACTCTCGGGGACGACCACGAGGCGGGTGCCTCCGGCGGCTACGGCGGTACCGGCCAGACCCGCACCACCCGCCTGCCCGACCGCGACCACGACGTCTACGGCGGCGCGCGAAGAGGCGGCCGCTCCTCCTCCCGGAGCCTGGTCACGGTCGTCGGCGTCATCGTCCTCCTCATCGCAGCGATCGCCTTCGCGAACCGCGGAGGAGACAATTCCGCATCCACGGACGACGCGGCCTCCCAGCCGGAGGCCGCGTCGACGGCGGCGAGCGGAAGCCGTCCGGTGACCAAGAAGGCGGGCGGGATTCCGACGGGCTTCGCACACGACGAGCAGGGTGCGCAGAGTGCGGCGACGAATTACGCGGTGGCCCTGGGCTCGACAGGCATGTTCAACAAGGCCACGCGGCACTCCATCGTGGACGGCATCTACACACCCACCGCGGCTGCGAAGCTGCAGAGCGCCATGGATCAGGCGTATTCGGCTGACTTCCTCAGCAAGATGGGCCTCGACGTGAACGGCAGCGCCCCCAAGGGAAGCACGTTCGTATCCCGCACGGTTCCGGTGGGCGCCAAGGTCGAGCAGTTCAGCGACACCAAGGCCAAGGTGGCGGTCTGGTACATGGGCCTCATCGGCATGTCCGGCCAAGGTTCCACCGACCCGGTCAGCTCGACGTGGAAGACCTGGACCTTCGACCTGCAATGGGCCGACGGGGACTGGAAGATCAACGCGGACACCCAGACGGACGGACCCGCGCCGGTCCCAGGAGACGACAGGGCCGCCAGCTCGGACGAAATCAGCAAGGCCATCGAGGAGTACGGAGGGTTCACGTATGCCCGGTAACCCGAGTCGCGTACTCAAGCTCACCGGCCTGCTGGCCGCCGTACAGACAACCGTCGTCCTGCTGGCCACCCGCGCCGTCGCGGCACCTACGCCTACGCCTACGACGAGCGACAACCCCTGCGACCTCCTGATCGGCCCCGCCAAGAAGTACTGCGAAAACGGCAAGGGCACCGACCGTTCCGGCGGCACCTCCACCCTCGACCCCACCAGCACCCTCGACCCCCTCTCCTCCCTCGCCAAAGGCTGCGCCGACGCCGCCGCCTGGACCGTCGACAAGCTCAGCGAAGCCGTGAAAGAGACCGCGAACGTCGACTTCACGAACGCGAAGTTCCTCCAGCAGTACGCCGTCGTCTTCGCCGCGTCGACGATCCTCACGCTTCTGCTGTGGCTGCTGGCCGTGGCCAAGCGAGCCGTCAGGGGCGTGCCCGTCACGACCGCCATCTCCGAGGCGATCGGGTTCCTCTGGCTGACCGTCCTGGCGTCCGCCTTCACGCCCCTGATCCTCTACACGGTCGTATCGGCGACGGACGGCGTCTCAGAGGTCCTCGCGAAGACCACCGGCGATCAGACCGACACCTTCTTCGGCACGTTCTCCGGCGCCCTCAGCAAGGGCGAGGACATCGGCGGCGGCCCCATCATGCTGATCGTCGTGTCGCTGGTCAGCATCCTGGCCGCCGGCGTGCTGTGGCTGGAGCTGGTCATCAGGGCCGCGCTCCTCTACGTCGGCGCCCTCCTCGGCACCGTCGTCTACGCCGGCCTGGTCGACAAGAACCTGTGGGGCCACGTCCGCCGCTGGGCGGGCATCATGATCGCCGTCATCCTCGTCAAACCGGTCATCGTCATCGTGCTCGGTCTGGCCGGCGCGCTCTCCGCGGAGGACGGCCCCGACGCCTTCTCCGCCGTCGTCTCCGGCCTCGCCATCATCCTGCTCGCGATCTTCGCCAGCGCGATGATCTACCGTTTCGTCCCCGGCTTCGGCGACGAGATCGCGAACTCCCGCAGCAACCGCATCATGCAGGGCGCGGAGGGCAAGGCGGCGGCCGCCATCAGCTCTCCCGCCACCCTCGTCGCCCAGGGCATCAAAACGCACAGCGCCCGCGCCGACAACGGCGGCGGCGGGGGCAACTCCGGCGGTGCCCGCCCGAGCAACCCCGTATCCGGCGGGGTCGCCGCGCACAGCACCCGCACACCGAACGGAGGCGGCGGATCTGTCCCCTCCGCCGCACCCGCTCCCCGCGCCGGCAGCCCGGTGAACACCCCGCACGCCAGCAACACACGCAACAGCAGTACCAACCGCACGGGAGGTGAAGGGCGTTGACGACCGAGTCCCACGTGTCCCATCCGGTCACGCCCCGCCGTACATATCTGATCGGCCGCGCCCGGCCGAACGCGATCGTCGGCAGGAATCGTGAGACCGGCGAGATCGCGCTCATCATCGGCGGCGCGTTCCTCGGCATGATGTGCGGTCTCCTCGTCCCGGTACTGACCCTGCGCATCGTGCTGCTGATGGGCTTCCCCATGCTCGCGCTGGCGGCGGTCTACGTGCCGTACAAGCGCCGCACCTTCTACAAGTGGTTCGAGATCAACCGCAGCTACAAGCGCACCCTCAAGCAGGGCACCACCTACCGCTCCGGCGTGATGGAGGCCGGCACCCACCTCGACGGCCGTGAGGTGGAGATCGGCGCGCCGCCCGGCATCGGCCGCATCAACTGGCTGGCCGCCCCGTTCGGCCCCGACGAGATCGCCGTACTGCTGCACGCGGACCGCCGCACGGTCACCGCCGCGATCGAGATCGAGGGGCCCGGCGTCGGCCTGCGCGACTCCGAGGACCAGGAATCCCTCGTCGACCGCTTCGGCACCCTCCTCAAGCACGTGGCCAACGGCGACGGCTTCGTCACGCGGCTCCAGATGCTCGCCCGCACCCTGCCCGCCGACCCGGACGCCCACGCCAAGGACGTCGCCATGCGCGGCGACGAGAAGTCGCTGGGCTGGCTGCAGCAGTCGTACGACCAACTGCAGTCCATGGTGTCCACGAGCAGCGAGCAGCACCGCGCCTACATGGTCGCCTGCATGCACTACACCCGCGAACTCGCCGCCGAGGCCCAGGCCATGGCCCGCGCCGCACGCCCGCACGGCGGCCGCAAGCTGGACCGGGACGCGGGCCTCGCGGTCGTCATGGCCCGCGAGCTGACCGACATCTGCTCGCGCCTCCAGGAGGCCGACATCCGGGTCCGGCAGCCGCTGGGCCAGGGCCGCCTCGCCTCGCTCATCCACTCCATGTACGACCCCGACCACCCGATCGACCACATCCAGGCGATGACCCAGCGCAACGCCTGGCCGGCCGAACTGGACGCCATGGATCCCAACTTCCTCCAGGCGAAGACCCGGGAGTCCTCGACCCGCGCCCCCTGGTGCCACGCCACGGCGTGGGTGAAGGAGTGGCCGATGACCCCGGTCGGCGTCAACTTCCTCGCGCCGCTCCTCGTCCACACCCCGGACGTCATCCGAACGGTCGCCGTGACGATGGATCTCGAGCCGACCGAGGTAGCCATTGAACGCATGCTGACCGAGAAGACCAACGACGAGGCCGAGGCCTCCCGCGCCGCCAAGATGAACCGCACCGTCGACCCGCGCGACATCGCCGCCCACAACCGCCTCGACCAGCGGGGAGAAGACCTCGCGAGCGGCGCGGCCGGCGTCAACCTGGTCGGCTACATCACCGTCTCCTCCCGCACTCCCGAGGCCCTGGCCCGCGACAAGCGGACCATCCGGGCCTCGGCCGGAAAGTCGTACCTGAAGCTGGAGTGGTGCGATCGCGAGCACCATCGCGCCTTCGTGAACACCCTTCCGTTCGCCACCGGCATTCGAAGGTAGAGGGGCAGCCGCATGCGGGATCCGATGACCATCCTCACCGACGCCTTCACGTCCTTCCTCTTCGGCAAGGTCGAGACGACCCGCCTGCCGGTACGCACCTCCACGGGCCAGGCCCAGGCGGTCTACCTCCCGACCGCCGCCCCGGGCCTCGGCGACTCGGGCGTCATCATCGGCCGCGAGGTCTACTCCGGGAAGGGGTACATCTACGACCCCTTCCAGCTGTACGGCCAGCAGCTCCCGGCCCCGCACTGGCTGGTCCTGGGAGAGTCCGGCAACGGCAAGTCGGCGCTGGAGAAGACGTACGTCCTGCGCCAGCTGCGCTTCCGCGACCGCCAGGTCGTCGTCCTCGACGCCCAGGGCGAGGACGGAGTGGGCGAATGGAACCTCATCGCGCAGGAGCTGGGGATAACTCCCATCCGGCTGGACCCGATGGCGGCTCTGGACATGGGGATCCGGCTCAACCCGCTCGACCCGGCGATCACGACGACCGGGCAGCTCGCCCTGCTCAGGACCATCATCGAGGTCGCACTGGGCCACGGCCTCGACGAGCGCTCCGGCTTCGCGCTCAAGGTCGCCCACGCCTACGTCAACGAGACGATCGTCGAACGCCAGCCGGTGCTGACGGACATCGTCGAGCAGCTGCGGCACCCGGAGCCGGAGTCCGCCGAGGCGATGAACGTCGACATAGACGACGTACGGGCGTGGGGCCTGGACGTGGCGCTGGTCCTGGACCGCCTGGTCGACGGTGACCTGCGGGGCATGTTCGACGGCCCCACGACGGTCGGCATCGACCTGGACGCCCCGCTGATCGTCTTCGACCTGTCCCACATCGACCGCAACTCCATCGCCATGCCCATCCTCATGGCGATCGTCGGCGTGTGGCTGGAGCACACCTGGATCCGCCCCGACCGGAAGAAGCGCATCTTCCTGGTCGAGGAGGCCTGGCACATCATCAACAGCCCGTTCGTGGCCCAGCTCTTCCAGCGGCTGCTGAAGTTCGGCCGCCGACTGGGCCTGTCGTTCGTGGCGGTGGTGCACCACCTCAGCGACGTGGTGGACGGGGCGGCGGCGAAGGAGGCCGCGGCCATCCTCAAGATGGCCTCGACCCGGACGATCTACGCCCAGAAGGCCGACGAGGCCAGGGCGACGGGCCGGGTGCTGGGCCTGCCCCGCTGGGCGGTGGAGATCATCCCGTCGCTCACTCCCGGCATCGCCGTCTGGGACGTCAACGGCAACGTCCAGGTCGTCAAACACCTGATCACCGAGACCGAACGCCCCCTGGTCTTCACCGACCGGGCCATGACCGAGTCGTCCGTCGACCACCAGCTCGCGGACGACGCCCTGCGCGCCGCCGAACTGGAGGCCGAGGAACGCGCGGCGGCCTTCGTCGAACAGCACCTCGGCGACTCCGAGTCGACGGTGGCGTAGGAAGAGCGGGGGGAAGAGCCATGAGACCGGGTGACGAGCGCGACCGGCGACAGGGCGGCCAGGGAGGCATCCCCGACGGCCTCCTGGTCGGCATACTCGCCTTCCTCCTCGGCATGACCCTGCTGGCCTGGTCCGCCACGGGCCTGGCCGCCCTGTTCGCCCACGGCGCCTGGCCCGAAGGCGTCACCTTCACCCGCACCCCCCTGGCCATCCGCCACCTCGTCGCCCGGCCGCACGACATCCCCGGCGCCTGGCCCGACGCGCCCGAGTCCGGCCTCTCCGGCTACGGCCTGTTCTGGGGCCTGTTCATCGGCCAGGTCATGATCCTGATCGTCCTGACGGTGTTCGTGCTCGGCACGGTGGTGCGCTGGAGGGCGGTGCGGGCGCGCAGGCGGATGCAACTGGTGGAGCCGGTGCCGGAGCCCGGGACGCCCACGGTCGCCGAGGTCCCGGTGCCACGCGCCGAGCCGGAACCGGAACCGGAACCGGCCAAGGTGCTGCGGGAAGCGACACCGGTGGAGTCGGCTCCCCTGCCGAGCCTTTCGGGCAACGGCGAACAGGCAGGTGGGTGGGAAGCACACCGCGCGGAAGGCCCGGTGCTCTACGGCCCCCCGGAAACCCGTCGGACAACCGCGGCCCAGGCCGTACGCGACGCGGAGGGCCCAGCCCTCGTCGTCACCTCGAACCCCGCCATCTGGCAGGACACCAAGGACGCCCGCGCCAAACTCGGCCCGGTCCACGTCTACGACCCCACCCACCGCTGCGACACCCCGGCCCGCCTCCACTGGTCCCCCACCTCGGGCTGCGAGGACAAGCAGACAGCAACGAAGAGAGCCGTCGCACTCCTCGCCCCGATCCGCCCCACCGCCCGGCTCGACCAAGCGGTCAGCGACACCGCCGAAACGCTCCTGCGCAGCTACCTGCACGCCGCCGCCATCGACGGCCGCACCATCCGCCACGTCCACCGCTGGTCCCAGGGCAACCAGATCCAGGACGCCGTACGCACCCTGCGTACGAACCCCAAGGCAGCCCCCGGCTCCGCCGGCGAACTCGAAGCCGCCCTCACCGCCCACACCGAACGCCGAGACATCGCCCAGGAGTTGACGAGCAGGGCACTCTCCGCCCTCTTCACGCTCCACATCCGTGAGGCCTGCACACCCAACCGAACCGATGCCCTCGCCCTGGATTCCTTCGTGGACGAAGGGGGCACGCTTTATGTGGTCGGTGAATCCATCGAGGACCCCCGGACCAACCCGGGCGCGATGCCTCTGCTCACCGCTCTCGCCGCAAGCGTGGTCGAGCGCGGCCGGCGCATGGCCGAACGGTCATCCTCCGGTCGCCTCGACCCACCACTGACCCTCGTCCTGGACGACGTCGCCGCCGTGGCCCCGCTCCCCCAGCTCCCGGACCTGCTGGCCGCCGGAACCGACCGCGGCCTGCCGACCCTGGCCCTGCTCCGCTCCCGCGAACAGGCCCGCACCCGCTGGCCCGACACCGAACTCCCGGTGTAGCGGCCTCAGTCACACACCCGGTCCAGGACGAACTCCAGCTCCCGCTCCCCCGCGTCCCCCGCGTCCCCCAGCGGCACGATCACCCCGCTCGGCACGAACCCCACCTTCCGGTAGAACCGCTGGGCCCGCCCGTTCTCCTCGTGCACGATGAGCCGCACCCGCTCGGCTCCCCGCTCCCACGACCACTCCAGCGCGGCGTCGAACAACACCTCGGTCAGCCCGTTCCCCCGCTCCTCGGGCCGCACGAACACCCCGACGAGATGGGTCTGCTTGCGCTCGACCGCGAACCCGGCCCAGTCCGTCGTCCCGGGCTCCTCGACCAGCACGGTCAGCGTCCCGACCCACCGCCCGTCCGGCCCCTCGGCGATGATCTGCTGCGCCCCTTCCGCGCCCTCCGCCGACCCGGCCACCCGCTCCTTCCAGAACGAGTCCGGCTTGGCCGCGGCCTCCTCGTACGTCTCCAGGAAGGCGAGATGCGCCACGGGGTCCCGCAACGCGTCAAGCCGCAATACCTTCGCGGCAGGCCACTCGTCAGCGCGCACGGACCGGATCACATAGCTGCTCATGCCAGCCACCGTAATACCCGGGTACTACGCCTCTCACCTCGAATACTGCCCTCGGTCGGACGCCCGCCGCCCCCGCCCGGACGAGCATCGAAGCATGATTACGGCACAGGACCTCACCAAACGCTACGGCGACAAGACCGTCGTCACCGACCTCTCCTTCACCGTCCGCCCCGGCACGGTCACCGGCTTCCTCGGCCCGAACGGCGCCGGCAAGTCCACGACCATGCGCATGATTCTCGGCCTGGACGCCCCCACCCGCGGCCACGCCACCGTCGGCGGACGCGCCTACGCCACCCACCCGGCGCCCCTCCACGAGGTCGGCGCCCTCCTGGAGGCCCGATCGGTCCACCCCGGCCGCACCGCCCACCACCACCTGCGCGCCCTCGCCCACACCCACGGCATCCCGAAATCCCGCGTCGACCACGTCCTGGACCTCACCGGCCTGACCGAAGTCGCCCACCGCCGCGTCAAGGGCTTCTCCCTCGGCATGGGCCAACGCCTCGGCATCGCCGCCGCGTTGCTGGGCGACCCGGCCACCGTCGTCCTCGACGAACCGGTCAACGGCCTCGACCCCGAGGGCGTCCTGTGGATCCGCAACCTCCTCAAGTCCCTCGCCGCGGAAGGCCGTACGGTATTCGTCTCCTCGCACCTGATGAGCGAGATGGCCCTCACCGCCGAGCACCTGGTCATCATCGGCCGCGGCCGCCTCCTGGCCGACACCACGGTCGCCGACTTCGTACGACAGTCAGGAGCGGGCACCGTCAAGGTCCTCACCCCGGAAGCGGAAACCCTCCTACGACTGCTCTCCGCACCCGGCGTCGACCTCATCACCCCCGCCCCGGGAACCCTCGAAGTCCGCGGCACGGACGCCGAACACATCGGCCGCACCGCCGCCGCCCACGGCATCCCCCTCTTCGAACTCACCCCGAACACCGCCTCGCTGGAGGAGGCCTTCATGGACCTCACGCGCGACGCGGTGGAGTTCACCGCGACCCTGGAAGGAGCCGCGGCATGAGCACCATCGCACCTGTGGCGACGTACCGGGTGACCCCGTCCCGGGTCCTGCGCTCGGAGTGGCACAAGCTCTGGACCCTGCGCTCCACCTGGATCACCCTCGTCGCCACGAGCGCCCTGACCCTCGCCATGGGCGCGGGCATCAGCGCCGCCTACGACGGCAGCGGCGAAGCCGAGCTCGACACGGTCGTCCTGGTCCTCCTCGGCACCCAGTTCGCCCAGGTCAACCTCGGCGTCCTGGGCATCCTGTCCACCGCCGGCGAGTACTCCACCGGCCAGATCAGGGCGACGATGACAGCGGTCCCGAGCCGCCTGCCCGTCCTCTGGTCGAAAGCCGCCGTCCTCGCCGCCGTCGCCTTCGTCCTCACCCTGTGGACGAACCTCCTCACCTTCCCCCTCGCCCAGTCCTTCCTCTCCGGCACCGACCACGCCGCCTCCCTCGGCGACCCGGGCATCCTGCGCGCCCTCGTCGGCAACGCGGCCGGCCTCGCCCTGCTCACCGTCCTGGCCCTCGGCATCGGCGCCCTGGCCCGCTCGGTGCCGATCGCCACAGGCGCGTTCATCGGCCTCGTGATGATCGTGCCGGAAGTCCTGGCCATGCTCCCGTACGACCTCGTCGACGACGCCGTACGCTACTTCCCGGGCCGCGCCCTGGAAATCCTCACCACCGCCCAGCCGATGCCGGGCTCGGTCGCACCGGGCGCGGCACTGCTGGCGCTGCTCCTTTGGACGACGGCCACCCTCGCGGCAGCCGCGGCGGTCCTGAAGCGACGGGACGTGTGACGACACGACAGAAAGCCCTCACCATGGACTCCGTGGCGGAAGAAGGAACGGCCGAGGAACGAACGGCGGAACCCCTCACCGAGTACGTCCAACGCGTCAGCCGACGCGTACGCGCCTTCGACCGACGCCACCCCCTGGCCTGGGACCTCCACCTCACCGGCTTCTGGGTGACGGCGGCCGTCTTCCACTACTTCGACGGCGGCTGGCGCACCATCGCACGCGTCCCCGACACTCCGGGCTGGCTGGCCCTCACCTTGAGCCTCGGCCTGACGATCCCCCTCCTCCGGCGGCGCACCCACCCCCAGGCCGTCCTCCTCGCCATCGCCCCGGCCGCCCTGGTCAACGCCTGGACCGGCGCCACACTCCAGGCCTCCCTGCTCCAGCTGCTCGTCATCTTCCACATCGCCCTGCGCCGGCCCCCGCGCAACCTGTGGTGGGCGACGGCCGTGGTCATCACGCCGGTGGCGGTGGCCGCCGCCCGCCACCCTCGGGGAAGCCCCGACCAGGACATCGTCCCGGTACTGATGTCCATCGTCGTCGCGGCAGCCATCGGTATCACGGTCCGCACCCGCCGCGCCTACACCGAAGCCTTGGAGGACCGCGCCCGCCGCCTGGAGACCGAACGCGACCAGCAGGCACGCCTCGCCGCCGCCGCCGAACGCGCCCGCATAGCCCGCGAGATGCACGACATCATCGGCCACAACCTCTCCGTCATCACCGGCCTCGCCGACGGCGGCCGCTACGCGTCCGCCAAGTCCCCCGAGCGAGCCACCCAGGCCCTCACGGCCATCTCCACCACCAGCCGCCAGGCCCTCACCGAACTCCGCCGCCTCCTGGACGTCCTACGCGACGACGAAGGAGAACCGGCACCGGAACTGACCCCCCAGCCCGCCCTCACCGACCTCGACCACCTCATCGACGGCGTACGCTCCGCCGGCCTCTCCGTCCGCACCACCGTCCACGGCACCCCGACCCTCCCCCAGGGCCGCCAGCTCACCGTCTACCGCGTCATCCAGGAAGCCCTCACCAACACCCTCAAACACGCGGGCCCGGAGGCGACGGCACGGATAGAGATCTCGTACGAGGAGAAGGGCGCCGTCACCGCCACGGTGACCGACACCGGCCGTGGCGGCGAGACGGACGACACCGGCGGCGGCCGCGGCCTGCCCGGAATGCGCGAGCGAACAGCCCTGTACGGCGGCACACTTGAGGCCGGCCCACGCCTCCACCCCGATCAGGGCTGGCGCGTCCACCTTCACCTCCCGGAGGAAACCCCGCAGTGACCACGGTCCTCATCGCCGACGACCAGCCCCTGCAACGCTTCGGCTTCCGCATGCTGCTGGAGAGCCAGGACGACATGACGGTCCTGGGCGAGGCGACGAACGGCGCCGAGGCGACCCGCCTGACCGCCGAACTCCACCCCGATGTCGTTCTGATGGACGTCCGCATGCCCGGCCTGGACGGCATCGAGGCCACCCGCCGCATCGTCGCCGCCGGCGCCCGCACTCGCGTCCTCATCCTCACGACGTTCGACCTGGACGAGTACGCCTACGCCGGCCTGCGCGCAGGCGCCTCCGGCTTCCTCGTCAAAGACGCCCAGCCCGAGGATCTCCTCTCCGGCATCCGCGCGGTGGCCACGGGCGACGCGGTGGTGGCCCCCGGCCTCACCCGTCGGCTCCTGGACACCTACGCCCACCACCTCCCCACCAAAGTCCCCAAGGACAACCCGGACCAGAGGGAGAACGACCCTCGCCTCGCCCCCCTCACCGACCGCGAACGCGAGATCCTGACGGTCATCGGCCAGGGCTGGACCAACACCGAGATAGCCACCCGCCTCCACCTGGCCGAGTCCACGGTGAAAACCCACGTGGGCCGGGTCCTCGCGAAGACGGGCTGCCGGGACCGCGTGCAGGCGGTGATCCTGGCGTACGACACGGGACTGGTAAAGCCAGCCTGATAAAGCCGTCCTGGAAACGCAGAAAAGGCCCACACCGTGAGGTGTGGGCCTTTTCTGAATGATTGTTCGGCGGCGTCCTACTCTCCCACAGGGTCCCCCCTGCAGTACCATCGGCGCTGT
>NZ_JAGMUK010000129.1 GCF_019049245.1 Streptomyces sp. AC555_RSS877
CGCGCCCACACGGCGGAACCGCACATCTACACAGCCCCGCGCCCCTTGGGCGCTTCAGCGCCGTAGGGGCACGCTCGCACGGCGACTGACGGGCCGCCTGGGGCTGGCCGCGCCCACACGGCGGAACCGCACATCTACACAGCCCCGCGCCCCTTGGGCGCTTCAGCGCCGTAGGGGCACGCTCGCACGGCGACTGACGGGCCGCC
>NZ_JAGMUK010000014.1 GCF_019049245.1 Streptomyces sp. AC555_RSS877
GGGTGACGTCTCTTGGTCCGGCATCTTTCGGCCTCCTCTCAAGGGGTGGGGGTTGGCTGGGGATTGGCGGGGGGTTGGCTGGGGGGTACGGGCCGGTTCCGGGTCACGGCTTCCAGGGGGAGTTCCACCAGGACCTCCGTGCCCCTCACATGGGCGCCCCGGCCGATGTCGATTCGGGCGCCCACCGACGCCGCGCGTTCAACCATGCCGACCAGGCCGAAGTGGCCGGATCTGCGGAGGTGTTCGAGGGTGGTGTCCGGGGGGAGGCCGCGTCCGTCGTCGTACACGCCGATGCGGAGCAGGTCGCCGTGGACGCCGGCGTGCACCTCCACGCCTGTCGCACAGGCGTGGCGGTGGGCGTTCTCCATGGCCTCCGTGGCGATGGTGAGGAGTTGCCGGGCCACGGCGGGTGGGACGAGGAGCGGCTCTGTGCCCCCCTCGCCCGTGGGGTGGTAGGTGGCCGGGAGGCCCGTACGGGTGCCGAAGTCCTCGGTGCGGGCGGCCAGTTCGGACAGTACGTCCGTGGAGTGGGCCGGGTCCGACTCGCGGCGCAGGTCGGTGAGGAGTTCGCGGGACTCGGCGGCGGCGCGGCGGGCGGCGCGGGCGACCAGTTCGGCCTGCTGCTTCACCCGGGCCGGGTCCATGTCCGCCGAGCCCGCCGAGTGGGCCAGGCCGTCCGCCGCGAGAGCCACGCCGTGCAGGGTCTTGGCGACGGAGTCGTGCATCTCGCGGGCCAGACGGGCCCGTTCGGCGCCGACCGCCTCGGTGACGGCGAGGCGGGCCCTGACGGTGGCCAGCGCCTGTGTCGCGGTGCCGAAGCGGAGCATGAGGTTGCGCAGGGTGGAGCCCACGGCGCCCGTGATGACGCAGAGTCCGGGCAGGAGCAGCCGCTCCGCCGGGCCCAGGTGAGGACCGTCCTGGAGAGTCGCGTAGACCAGCAGGAGGAGCAGCGACTGGACCGACGCGAAGACGGCTGCGCCTCGCCAGCCGTAGAGGAGGCCGGCGAGGAGGGGAGTGCAGACGCTGACGTAGGCGAGGGTGGTGTCCGGGCCCGCGGAGATCAGGAGCAGGGAGCCGAGGAGCGTGTCGGCCGCGAGGAGGGTGGGGTGGCGCAGGAGGAGGGGCCCGAAGCGTTCCCAGTCTCTGAACAGGGCGTAGGAGGTCATGAAGGTGACCACCACGGCCGCGCCGACCAGGCGGACGCCCAGACCGGGGTTGGCGTTGAGGAGGGCGGCCGGGGCGGCGAGGGCGATCATGGCGAGGCGGAAGCCGAAGACCTGGCGGCACAGGGCCTGGAGGGCGTTCACCTGGACGGAGAGTGCGGGTGCGTCGAGGTGGGCCCCCGGTGGGGCCTGGTCTCCGTCGGCGCTCGCGCGTCCGATCGCCGCCGCGGAGGGATTCGTCTCCCGCCCCGGCCTCCTCAGCGTCAACATGCCCCCCTACTCCCCCGTAATGGACCCGAAGTCCGTGCCCGACCCGAGCAGCAGGCCCGCCCCCAGCAGGATCATCGTGGCCGGGACCATGAACGTCGTGATCATCATCGTGGCCTTGGGGACCGCGCGGGCGGCCTTGCGGCGGGCGTTCTGGGCGTCCGTGCGGCGCATGTCCTTGGCCAGGGAGACGAGGGTGTCGACGATCGGCGCGCCCAGCTCCTCCCCCTGCTGCAGGGCCGTGACGAACATCGCCACCTGCTCGGAGTCGTTGCGCCGGCGCAGTTCCGCGAAGGCCTGGCGGCGGCTCATGCCGAGGTCCATCTGACGGAGGGTGATGCGCAGTTCGTCGGCCCAGGGTCCCTCGTACTTCGACGCCACCCGGTCGAGTGCCTGCCGGAAGCCCAGTCCCGCGCTCACCACCACCGCGAGCACGTCCAGGAAGTCCGGCAGGGTCCGCTCGATGACGTCCTTGCGGATCCGGATGGCCGACCAGATGCCGACCTCCGTCCAGAACGCGCCGAAGGCCAGCAGCAACAGGGCCACCAGGAGGTCACCCCGGAGCAGGAAGACCAGGAAGCCGACGCCGCCCAGGAAGCCGTAGACCGCCCGGCGGGCCGCGTAGCGGTCGATCGTCAGGCCGCCGGGGTTGCCCGCGAGGTCTATCTTGCGGCGGTACTTCGCGACCTGCTTGGGGCCCATCAGCCGTAGGACCGCGGGGGCGTAGCGCATGCCCATGCGGTCGATCAGTGAGTCGACCGCGCCGGTGCGGGTGGCGCCGACCTCCAGGGCCAGCGCGAGGTCGCTGGGCAGTTTGGCGTCGGCCCGGTACATGCGGATGCCGGCGAAGACGCCCCAGACGCTGAGGCCCATCAGCAGGGCGAGCAGGAGTGCCATGGGTGATCCTCCGCCGCTCAGACGTCGATGCGGGACAGGCGGCGGATGAGGATGAAGCCCACCGCGTACAGGGCGAACGCGACGATGACCGCCCCCTGGCCGACCGGCGAGCCCGTCATGCGGTCCAGTGCGCCGTCCTTCACGCCGTTCATGAGGAAGAGCGAGCCCACGCCGAGGACGGGGACGGCGTACGAGGTCATGTTCACCTGGGACAGCTGGGTGCGGACCTCGCGCCTGGTCTCCTTGCGCTCCTCCAGCGTCTCCGTGAGGTTGCGCAGCGCGCTCACCACCTGGCCGCCCGCCCGGTTGGACAGGACCAGGGTCGTGACCAGGACGACCAGTTCGCGGGACGGCAGTCGTTCGGCCATCTCGCCCAGCGCGTCGTCCAGCGTGGCGCCCACCGCCAGCTGGTTGGCCACCTTGGCGAGTTCCTCGCCGGCCGGGGCCTCCAGCTCGTCCGCGGCCATCCCGATCGCCGTACGCAGGGCCAGTCCGGCCTGGGTCGCGTTGGCCAGGATGCGGGCCATTTCGGGGAGTTGGTTGATGAACTTCTCGATGCGTTGCTGCCGCTGCCAGTTGAGGAACTGGACCGCCGCCCAGATCCCCAGCAGTCCGGCGATCGGCCCGAAGAAGGGGGCCAGCGTGGCCTGGCCGATCAGCCAGAGGCCGACGACCGCGGCGAGCATCGCGGCGAAGAACTCGCCGGGTGTGATGTCCAGGCCGGTCGCGGCAAGGCGGAGTTCCAGCTTCCGGCCGAGTTTCATCCGGCGCAGCCGGCGGTCCAGGTTGCGGAAGTGGCGCCGACGGCCGGTGAGCGGTATCTGGCCGGCCGCCGCGAGGCGTTCCACGAGTGCGGCCCGCTGTGCCCTGCCCTTGGCGTAGGTGTGGACGCCGAAGACGGCGAGTACGCAGGTCAGCAGCGCGATGCCGGTGGTGAGGGTGACGAGACTCTGGAGATCCATGGGGGTCGTTCCTACCTGGCTACTCGGGTGGCTAGCTGGTCTGCGGACTGGGCCACGCCGAAGGCCTGGGGCGTGGGCTGGCTCGCCATGTAGAGGCGGTCGGCGGTGCGGCGCGGGATCGGGAAGTACTCGAACCGGCCGTAGATCCGGCCGTCGGCCGCCATCGGCTGGGCGGTGAAGCGGGCGACGGTGGCGATGCGGTACGGCTCGCTGCCGTGGCTGTCGAGCAGGGCGATCTCCGTGATGCGGCGGACGCCGTCGGCGAACCGGGTCAGCTGGATGATCACGTCGATGGCGCTGTTGATCTGGTCGTGCAGCGCCTCGAAGGGGATCTCGACCTCGGACATCGACGCCAGGGTCTTGAGCCGCATCAGCGCGTCCTCGGCACTGTTGGCGTGCACGGTGGCCAGCGAGCCGTCGTGGCCCGTCGACATCGCCTGGAGCATGTCCAGGGACTCGCCGCCGCGGACCTCACCGACGACGATCCGGTCGGGTCGCATCCGCAGCGAGTTGCGGACCAGGTCACGGATGGTGACCCGGCCCTGGCCCTCCACGTTCGGCGGGCGCGACTCCAGCCGGACCACGTGGCGCTGCTGGAGCTGGAGTTCGGCCGAGTCCTCGATGGTGATGATGCGGTCGGTGTCGGGGATGAGCCCGGACAGGGCGTTCAGGAGCGTGGTCTTCCCGGTGCCGGTCGCGCCCGAGACGATGATGTTGAACCTCGCCTGCACCAGGCCCGCCAGCAGGTACAGCATGTGGTCGTCGAGCGAGCCGAAGCCCGCCAGTTCCTGGAGCGTGAAGGAGCGGGGGAAGCGGCGGATGGTGAGGATGGCGCCGGTGAGGGACAGCGGCGGAATGATCACGTTCACGCGCTCGCCGGAGGGCAGGCGGGCGTCGACCATCGGGTTGGACTCGTCGACCCGCCGGTTGACCGTGGAGACGATCCGCTCGATCGTCTGCATCAACTGGTCGTGGGAGGGGAAGCGCAGCGGCAACTGCTCGACCCGGCCGCCGCGTTCGACGAAGATCGAGTCCGGGCCGTTCACCATGATCTCGGTGATCGACGCGTCTTCCAGGAGCGGTTCCAGGATGCCGAGGCCCAGCGCCTCGTCGACCACCCTGCGGATCAGCTGGGAGCGCTCCACCGTCGACAGGACCGGGCCCTCACGGCTGATGATGTGCCCGAGCACCCGCTCGAGACGGGCCCGGCGCTCGGCCGCCGCCAGCGAGCTCATCTCCGCGAGGTCGATCTCCTCCAGCAGTTTGGCCCGGTAGGAGGCGACCAGGTGGCCGTCCTCGCCCCGGCTGCCGTTCTCCTCGGGGGTGTTGATGCGTGACCGCAGGCTCATGGGTGTTTCCTCAGTGGTCGACCGGCATGGTGGCGGTCTTCTGGGCGGGGTCGAAGTCCCAGCCGGGGACGATGGACGGGATCTGGACGGTGGCGGTGACCGTGACCTCGTCGGCGCCGAGCGCGGCGGAGCAGTCGGTCTGGTCCGCCAGCCAGCCGCTGACCGCGTTCTGGCAGCCCTCCTGGGCGCCCAGGTCGAGCGAGGCGGCGCGCGCTCCGGCCCGGGCCGCCGTGCCGGCCTGCTGGGCGGTGTAGGCGATGAGCCCGATCTGGACACCGGCCATCGCCACGAGGATCAGGATCGGGATGAACCCGAGGTATTCGAGGGCGACCTGGCCACGGTCGCGGGCTCTGCGGGGGCGGCCGTTGCGGACCCGTCCGTCGCGGAGGCGACTTTCCAGAGCCTGTCCGTCGCGGAGGTGACCTTCGCGGACCCGTCCGTCACGTAGGCGACCGTCGCGGACCCGTCCGTCACGGAGGCGACCGTCGCGGACCCGTCCGTCACGGAGGTCGCCATCGCGGACCCGTCCGTCACGCAGGGGATCCTCGCCGATCCGTCCGTCACGGAGGCGATCTTCCCGGACCTGCCCGTCATGCAGACGACCGTCGCGGACCCGTCCGTCACGGAGGTCGCCATCCCGGACCCGTCCGTCACGGTGGCGACCGTCGCCGACCTGCTCTGTCCCGTCGTACGACATCTCAGTCCTTCACCTCCTCCACGGCCCCCGCGTGGCCCTTGACCTCGAACGGGAAGCCGATCGAGCCCGGGAAGAGGACGGGGACCTGGAGCGTGACGTCGGCCGTGACATAGCCGCCGGCCGTTCCGCACTCCACCGTGCCGCTCCACGCGTCCGGGAGCTTGTCCATGCCCGCCTGCACGCACGCGCCCTGCCGCTCCCCCTCCGGCACCGCCGTCGCCGCCCGCACCGCCTCGTCCGCAGCATTCCCCGCGAGCGTGTACGTGTATCCCAGCAGCACGAACTGCCACATCAGCACCAGTGTGACGATGATCAGCGGGGTCATGCCGAGGAATTCGACGGTGACCTGGCCGTCGTCGTTCCGCCAGGCGGGACGTCTCCGTCCGGGAGGGCGCATGCCGTGGCGCATCGCTACCTCCCCAGTTCTCTGCGCCGCCGGAAGCCGATCGCCGTCCGGTCGCCGCCGCGGAGCCGGCCCGCGCGGTGGCCGGGCGCCTCGGACCCCTTGACCAGCCCCAGTTCGCCCGCGAGGCCCCAGAGGGCCTGCTTCACCGTGCTTCTGTTGTCCAGTTCGTGGAGGCGGCCGGCGTCCACCGCGCCCTGCAGTTCCTTGAAGTTGGCCGGGATCGCGGTGCCGGCGACGGGGGTACCGGTGATCTTCTGGATCAGCGGGGGCTGGATCTCCGTACCGCGGGTGTGGCGGTTGACGACGACGGTCGTCTCCTCGGCCTTGCGGATCTGCAGCCGGTCCCACATGCGTACCGTGCGCTTGGCGCCCCGGACCGCCACCACGTCCGGCGTGGTGACCAGCAACGCCGTGTCGGCCATCTCCACGGCGGCCGCGCCCGCGCCGCCGAGCTGGGAGCCGCAGTCGACGATGACGACGTCGTAGCGGGAGCGCAGGGCGCTGACGATCTGACGGGCGGCGCGGTCGGTGACCTCCTCGCCGCGTTCGCCCTCGCCGGGGGCGAGCAGCAGCGCGAGGCCGGTGTCGTGGCGGAAGACGGCGTCGGCGAGGACGCGCGGGGAGATGTCGGTGATGGCGGCCAGGTCGACGACCGAGCGGCGGAACTGGACGTCCAGGAACGAGGCGATGTCGCCGGCCTGGAGGTCCATGTCGACCAGGGCCGTACTGCGGCCGGACGCCTGTGCGGCGAGGGCGAGTTGGATGGCGGTGAGGGTCGCGCCCACGCCTCCCTTGGCGCCGCTGACCGTGACGACGGTCCCGCCGACGCCGGTGAACACGTCACCGCCGGCGCCCAGGTGACGCCGTACTCCCACCGACCACTGGGCGACCGCCTGCACCCGGATGGCCAGCTCCTCGTACCCCAGGGGCAGGGCGATCAGGCCGCGGGCGCCGTAGTCCATCGCCGCCTGGAACAGGCCGGGGCTGGCGTCGGAGGTGACGAGGATGACGCCGACGGCCGGGAAGCGGAGGGCGACTTCACGGATGAGCTCCAGGGCGGGCACCGGCCCGATGCGCTCGTGGACGACGACCACCTCGGGCAGTTCGTCGATCGACTCGGCGGCGAGGCGGGCCAGGGTGTCGATGAGCTGCGTGGAGTCGACCACCGGGGACACCGGCTCGGCGTCGGGGAGCTGGCTGAGGAGGGTCGTGATGGACCGGGCCGCGTCCGCGTCGCCGACAGCCGGGAGGATCCTCGTGGGCATGGCGGCCTCTCACTTGTCCTTGGCGAGTTCGTAGGTGCGGTCCTTCTCCGGGACGGTGGTGTCGGTGCCGGGTGCGACGAGCGCGAGCCGGACCTCCTCGGCGAACGACTCGGCGTACGTGATGCGCTGGGCGTCGACGGTGGTCAGCGCGAAGGTGATCGGGACGGCATCGGTCTCCTGCCGCGTGCGGTCGCTCTCGTCGGGCTTGAGGGCCGTCAGCCTGCCGACGTCGAGGACCTTGGCGTTGGTCACGATGATCTTGGACTGGGCGGGGTCACCCTCCCGCTGTCCCTCGAACGTGGCGTACACGTTGACCGTCGCACCCGGCGTGATCTTGCCCGCGACCCCGGTCGCCGCGTCGATCATGATGGCGACCTCCTGCTGCCCGGGCTGCAGAGCGGGCTGGTCGACGATCATGTCGCTCTGCAGCAGGGACCCGGCCTTCAACGTGGTGACGGCGATCTTGCCGCGGATCTGGGCGAGGTCGGTGACCGCGGTGGACGGCAGCCAGCGCTCGGGCATCTCGGTCTTCTCGAACTGGCCCGTGGAGAGGCTGGTGTAGGGCTTGACCTCGGACTTCAGCCGGTACGCCGTGACCTCGGGCCCGACCTTGGACTTCACGTCGTTGATGACGGACAGCACGCCGGCGAAGGCGCCGAGGGCGCACAGGACCGACAGGAGCAGGAGTATCACGCCGCGGCGCTGACGGGAGTTCATGAACCGTGCAACCTCATTGGGGGTTCGGTCGAGCGGAGTCGGGGGTGCGGGGTCGGCCTCCGAGGCGTTACCCGGCGGGCAGTTGGTTCTCGCGAACAGGTGACACGGGCGCGGTGGCGGAGCAGAAGACGCAGCGGTCGCCGATGACGTCGATGCCGCACCAGTGACAGGTGTTCTGCCGTACCGAGGTGACCAGTTGGTAAAGCACCGACAGATCGGGAAGGAAGGTGCAGAACTCGATCAGCCTGCCGGTCCCCCACCACTGCGCGGACTCGGCCGGCAGCGGACTCTCGCGCAGCCCCTGTACGTTCCACGCCTTGGCCAGCGAGTCGTTGACCCAGTCGGACTGGAGCTGCCCCCTGGCCACCAGCATCGAGGTGGCGAACTCCGGGCCCGCGAGGGTGGCCCCGGGCCCCATCCGCTCGAGCTGAGGCTGCGGATGGGCGAGCACGGCGAACTGGCTGCCCGGCACCCAGGACTTGGCGTGCGACTTCAGCCCCACCGGGACCCGGTCGAGTTTGGCCACGGAGCCGAGGAGCGCCCCGGCGTGGATGTAGTGGGTGAGCAGCCGGCCCGCCGAGGCGAGCACGCCCGGGCTCAGGTCGCAGGAGGCGAGCTGTCGCAACTGGCGTGCCAGGACGGCGAGTCCGAGTGGCGGCAGTTCGGGACGGAACAGGGCGATGCGGTCGCTCTCCAGCAGCGACCGTACGGTGTGCAGCCGCCGTTGCGTCTGCTGCGGCACCGCGTGCGAGCACACGACGATCACATGCCCGTGCTGGTCGATCAGCGACTGCAGGACCTCGAGCGACCGGTCGAGCGGCTCGGTGTCCAGGCCCGACAGGACCGCGGCGGGCATGGTCCGATCGTCCTGCGGCGGCAGCGCCATGTCGGCACTGGTCACGGCGATGGCAGTTGGCACGCGCAGCTCCCCGAATCCCCATGCCTGTCGGCCCGCCCGGCCCTACCCCGGCGCACCCAGTCGACTTCACTGCGTGACTACCTGAGCACTGTATCCACGCCCCTGTGACCGGAGAACAGCGTTTCTGTGACTTCCTGGTCCTGTCGGGAGTGCAAAAGGGGGCTATTTCAGTCCAGATGGGGTGCATGTGCCACGAGATCATCTACTACGAGGGCGAGTTGACCCGGCGACAACACCCTCCCGCCCCCTCTCTCGACCCCTCTCGACCTCTCGCGACCTCTCGCGACCCCTTGACAGGCGAATTGGTCTGGACCAACTTGTACGCCAACGGTGGCCACCGTCGTCCTCTCCGTCCCTCTCCCCCACCGGAGGCCCCAGTGGACCCCGTACCAGGCATACCCAGACGCATCCGCCTGCTCCTTTCCGGAGCCGTCGCCGCAGCCCTCGCCCTCGCGGTGGCCGGCGCAGGCCCGGCGTCCGCCGCGGACGTCAACAACGCGAGGAACGCCGGCTTCGAGTCGGGACTGACCGGCTGGACCTGTTCCGCGGGCAGCGGTACGACGGTCTCCGCACCGGCACACGGCGGCTCGGCCGCGCTGAAGGCGACGCCGGCCGGGCAGGACAACGCCCGGTGCACCCAGACCGTGGCGGTGAAGCCGAACTCGACGTACACGCTGAGGGCGTGGGTGCAGGGCGGGTACGCGTACCTGGGCGCGACGGGCACGGGCACGACGGACGTGTCGACATGGACGCCGGACTCCTCGTCGTGGAAGCAGCTGTCGACGTCGTTCACGACGGGCGCGTCGACGACCGCGGTGACGGTGTACACCCACGGCTGGTACGGGCAGGCGGCGTACTTCGCGGACGACGTGTCGGTGTTCGGGCCGGACGGGGGCGGCGGCGGGGATCCGGCGCCCACGATCCCGGCGGCGCCGAGCGGTCTGTCGGTGTCGGGGACCTCGTCCTCGTCGGTCTCCCTGTCGTGGAGCACCGTCTCGGGCGCCACCGGTTACCACGTCTACCGGAACGGCACGAAGGTGACGGCGGTGACGGGAACGTCCGCGACCGTGACAGGACTCGCCGCCTCGACGTCGTACTCCTTCCAGGTCACGGCGACCAACGCGGCGGGAGAGTCCGGGAAGTCGGCGACGGTGACGGGCACGACCACGGCGTCTCCGGGCGGCGGTGACGTCTCGCTGCCGAAGCACGCGGTGACCGGGTACTGGCAGAACTTCAACAACGGCGCGACGGTCCAGAAGCTCTCGGACGTCCAGTCCCACTACGACATCATCGCGGTGGCCTTCGCGGACGCCACGGCGACACCGGGCGCGGTGACCTTCACCCTCGACTCCGCCGGGCTGGGCGGCTACACGGTCGACCGGTTCAAGGCGGACGTGAAGGCGAAGCAGGCCGCCGGGAAGAAGGTCATCGTCTCGGTGGGCGGCGAACGGGGAGCGGTGTCGGTGAACGACTCGGCCTCCGCGACCAACTTCGCGAACTCGGTGTACGCGCTCATGCAGACGTACGGCTTCGACGGCGTCGACATCGATCTGGAGAACGGCCTCAACGCGACGTACATGACGCAGGCGCTGCGGGCGCTGTCCGCGAAGGCGGGGCCGTCGATGATCCTGACGATGGCACCGCAGACCATCGACATGCAGTCCACGTCCAACGCGTACTTCCAGACCGCCCTGAACGTGAAGGACATCCTCACGGTCGTCAACATGCAGTACTACAACAGCGGTTCCATGCTGGGCTGCGACGGCAGGGTGTACGGCCAGGGCTCGGTGGACTTCCTGACGGCCCTGGCCTGCATCCAGCTGGAGGGCGGACTGGCTCCGTCACAGGTGGGCCTGGGAGTGCCGGCCTCACCGAGCGGCGCGGGGAGTGGATACGTGGCGCCCTCCGTGGTGAACAGCGCGCTGGACTGCCTGACGAAGGGGACGGGCTGCGGTTCCTTCAAGCCGGCTCGGACCTACCCGGAGCTTCGGGGCGCGATGACCTGGTCGACCAACTGGGACGCGGCCGCTGGGAACGCGTGGTCCAACGCGGTGGGGCCACACGTGCACGCGCTGCCGTGACCGACCGCTTCCGAGCGGGAGCCCTGGGGCCGGGCGGTGCTGCGTGCTACCGGCCGGCCCTGGGGCGGGTCGGTCGGGTCGACGTCTACTCGGCCTCAGCCTCGGACGCAGACTGTTCGGGATTCAGGCCGTGCGTCGATCCCTGGAGACCAGCCACTGCCAACGCCGGCGCTCCGTGACGAGGCTCGCGGCGACGAGGAGGGACACGAGGACCGCTGCGACGACCGGCCACACCACCCACGCGGAGATCACGGCCGCGGCGAACTGAAGCACCACGAACAGGATCGTGACCGGACCCGGGACCGGGACGATCACCTGCGCCTTGTCCCCCGGCGTGGAAAAGACGGTCGGAAGCCCGATCAGCACCACCACCGCCAACACGGCAAGCACCGACGAGTACGCGGCCAAGGCCCACGGTGTGGCCACCCAGGCAACAAGCTCCGAGACGAAGCGCAGGGCGGACGCGGCGCGGTCGTCCGGTCGTTCCACGTTCGCCCCCTCAAGGCTGCGTCGGCCATCAACGGGGGAGCTTACGACGCACAACAGCCGTTGCACTGCTGGACGGCTCCTCAACTACCTCGTCCAGCAGCCAAGTTAAGCGTCTCCGCCACACCCGTGGCCGACAACCGGCCATCCTGATCACTCGTCCGTGTGTCCGCGTTGCGACGCGCAAGATACGGGTGTGATGATCCCGGCGTGGCGGATCCAGGGGGAAGCGACGCGGCAGCCAGGCAGGTACCCAGATCCCGCCTGTCCGACTACGTCGAGATGACACCGCCGGATGCAAGATGCGCGGGTCGCACGGAAGCAGATCCCCCGCAGGCGGACCGATCGAGGCTGTTACCAACCCCCGACAAGCCCTTGGGTCAGCCCATTGGCGATGCCGCCACCCCGGTATCCGAGGGCGAAGCAGCCCGCGGGCGCCGCCGGTTCGCCGCACTGCTCGGCGAGTTTCGCCGTACCCCTGTGCTCCTCCCGGTCGCCGAAGACGAGTCTCCGCTGACCGGGGACTACGCCGGAATTCGTTGGATCTACGCCTTCTCCGATGAATCGGCGCTGGCTCGGTTCGCCATTGCGAGAGGTGACGGTTCCCAGGAGTGGGCGTACCGCCGGGTTCTGGGCGCGCGGTTGCTTGATGTGGCTGTCCCGGCGGTGGGTGTCCCGTGCGGGGTGGCGCTGGATGTGGGGAGTGAGGACGAGGGCGTGCTGTTCCCGCCCGTTGTGGGGGTCGTGCCGGACGCGGTGGCTGTGGATGCGGGGCCGTCGGAGATGGACGAGAGGGGTTCGCGGTGAGCGGGGGCGCAGGTGGGACGGGGGGCGGCGGCAAGGATCTGCAGGCCGTCGGGCTCGGTGAGATCGCCAAAGGCATCACGCTGACGTTGGAGGAGCTGAGGGAACTCGGTATCGACAGTCTTGCCGGTGTGGGCCGGGGTTTTTCCGAACTGCGCTTGTCTGGAGTGAAGTTGGGGCATGGCGAGGTGGCGTCGGCTTTCGAGTCGTTCTGCGAGCGCTGGGAGTGGGGTGTGCGGGCGCTGGTCGCGGAGGGGAACGACTTCGCGGAGGGGGTGGGTCTTTCGGCGGGGACGTACTACGAGACGGATCAGTACGTCGAGGGTGCGATGAAGATCGTCGCCAACTCGGCGACGGGCAATCCGTACGCCTCCGAGGACGACGTCACGCGGATGAGCTGGCAGGAGCTGAACGAGAACACCGCGCTCGCGAATCCCGACTACAGCGCGGAGTCCTTCGGCCAGGCGTGGGAGAACAGTGAGCAGGGCTGGAAGGACGCCGGTCGGGACGTGATGACCTCGTCCCCGGTCGCCCCGCTGGGGCTGGGCCCGGAGAACCCCGAGGGTCAGGCCGGCGCAGGGGAGCAGAACCGGCAGGGCGGAAACGTCGGCTGATGGGGATCGGGGACCTCGCCAACTCCGCTGTGGGCAAGCTGGAGGACGGCCTCGACGCGGGCAAGAAGCTTGTCGGCGAGGGCGTCGACAAGGGTGCGAACGCTGTCAGTGACCGTCTGGACGACATGGGCGTCCACGGTTGGGCCGACACGGTCGATGCGGCCGGTGACAGCATCGCTTCCGACTTGGGGGCCACCCCGGACGAGGCGCAGCTCGGCCGGACGGATCAGCCCACGCAGCTGATCCATGGTGATCCGGCCGACATCAGGAAGACGGCCGGCCATCTGAAGGACTTCCGTACCGCCTTCGACGCCGTGGGCCAGGGCATGCGCAAGCTGGACTCCTCGACGTGGAGGGGCGAGGCCGCCGAGGCCTTCCGTGAGAAGTTCGCCATGCATCCGGTCAAGTGGCTGCACGCGGCGGACGCCTGCGACAAGGCGGCCAGGGCCCTGACGGCGTATGCGGACACCGTCGAGTGGGCGCAGGGCCAAGCCCGGGACGCCATCAACCTCTACAACGCGGGCAAGGACGCCGATGACAAGGCCGCCGTCGCACGCGCCAAGGAGATCCTCGGCGAGGCCCGCCGCCAGCGCAACGACGCCGCCGTCACTGCCGGGTCATCCGTCCGCGCCGCCCTGGCTCACGCGCCCGCCGAGCCGCCGCCGCTCGACCGTCTGAAGTCCGACTGGGACGACGGGCTCGGCGCGGCCCAGACCGAGCTGACCCATTTCGTGGGTGGTGTGGCCAAGGGCACCGCGGGCCTGATCAACTTCGGCCGCGGCCTGAACCCGATAGACCCGTACAACCTCACCCACCCGGCCGCCTTCGCCCAGAACGTCAGCATGACGCTGTCGGGCCTCATCTCCACGGCCGCGCATCCGGAACGCGCGGTGAAGACGGCCTGGGAGGACTTCAAGAAGGACCCACTGGAGTTCGGCGGCCGACTGCTGCCCGAAGCGATCGGCACCAAGGGGACGGGGCTGGGGCGGGGCGGGCTGCGGACCACGGTCAGGGAGGGACTGGACGAGGCAGCGGAACGGGCAGCGCGCAATGACGCGAAAGGGGTCCCCGACAATTCCGCAACGGACACCGCGAGAACCCGCCCCGAAGAGCACGACACTGCCAATCCCCGCGAACAGGTCCGGAAAGACCCCACGGACCCGGTGGACCTCACCACCGGGAAGATGTACCTGCCGCAGACAGATCTGACGCTGCCGGGTGCTCTCCCCCTGGTCTTCACACGCCGCGTGGAATCGGGTTGCCACCACGGCCGCTGGTTCGGCCCGTCCTGGATCTCGACGCTCGACCAGCGCCTCGAAATCGACTCCGAGGGCGTCGTCCTCGTCACCGGGGACGGGCTGCTCCTCGCCTACCCGCACCCGGCGCCCGGCCTGCCCACGCTCCCCAGCCACGGCCCCCGCCTGCCGCTGGACCGCGAAGACGGCGGCTACACGGTCACCGACCCGCAGACGCGCCGCGTGTGGCACTTCGCCGACCGCGGTGACGACCTCGCGGTCCTGGAACAGATCGACGACCGCAACGGCAACTGGATCACCTTCGAGTACGACGCCGAGGGCACCCCACTCGGGATCGTCTCAAGCGCCGGCTACGACGTACGCGTCTCCACAGATGCGGGCAGGGTCACGGCCCTCCGCCTCTCGGGGGCCGACCAGGTACTGATGCGCTACGGCTACACCGACGGCAACCTGACCGACGTCGTCAACTCCTCGGGTCTTCCGCTGCGCTTCACGTACGACGAGTCCGGCCGCGTCACCTCCTGGACGGACACCAACAACCGCACCTACACGTACGAGTACGACGACCAGGACCGCTGCATCGCCGAGGGCGGCACACACGGGCACATGGCCCTGCGCCTCTCCTACGGCGAGAGGGACCCGGACACCGGCCTGCGCGTCACCACCGCGACCACTGGCGAAGGCCGCACTCGCCGCTACTTCGTCAACGACGCCTGCCAAGTAGTGGCAGAGACCGACCCGCTGGGCGGGGTGACCCGCTTCGAACGCGACCGCTACAACCGCCTGCTGTCCCGAACCGACCCACTTGGCCACCGGACCACGTTTCGCTACGACGAGACAGGCAACCTCCTCGCACTGACTCGCCCCGACGGACGCCAGGCGACGGCCGAGTACAACGAGCTCGGCCTGCCGGTGAAGGTGACCAGGCCGGACGGCACGATCGTCCGCCAGACGTACGACGAACGCGGCAACCGCACGTCGACAATCACCCCCTCCGGCCAGACCACCTGGTTCACCTACAACGAGGCAGGCCACCTGACCTCGGCGACCGACCCACTGGGCCACACGACAACCGTCGTATGCGACCGCGCAGGCCTCCCCCTCCAGATCACGAACCCACTCGGCGCGGTCACACGCTACGAACGCGACGCCTTCGGCCGCCCCGTCGCGATCACGGACCCGACAGGCGCGGTGACCCGCCTGGAGTGGACGACCGAAGGCCACCTGTCCCGCCGCAGCGCACCGAACGGCACGACCGAGACCTGGACGTACGACGGCGAGGGCAACTGCACCAGCCACACGGACGCGATGGGCGCAGTCTCGACCTTCGAGTACACCCACTTCGACCTCCTCACGGCCCGCACCGGCCCGGACGGCGTGCGCTACGAGTTCGACCACGACCTGGAACTGCGGCTGACGAAGGTCACCAACCCGCAGGGCCTGACCTGGACGTACGACTACGACGCGGCCGGACGCCTGGTCACGGAGACGGACTTCGACGACCGCACACTCACCTACACGTACGACGCGGCAGACCGCCTGGCCTCCCGCGCGAACGCACTCGGCGAGGTGACGGCCTTCGAGCGCGACGAGCTGAGCCGGGTAGTGCGCAAAAACGCGGCCGGCCAGGTGACGACGTACGCGTACGACATGACCGACCAACTCGCCCGGGCGACGGGCCCGGACGGCACCACGCTGACGCTACTGCGGGACCGCTACGGACGCGTACGCTCAGAGACCGTCGACGGCCGTGAGCTGACGTCCACGTACGACGAGCTGGGCCGCCGAACGGGCCGTACGACACCGACCGGCGCGACCACGACATGGTCGTACGACGCGGCGGGCCGCCGCACCGGCATGGAGGCCTCCGGCCGGGCCATCGACTTCACCTACGACGTAGCCGGCCGCGAACTGTCCCGCCACATCGGCGAGACAGTCACCCTGGAGCACGGCTTCGACGAACTCGGCCGCCTGACAACCCAGTCGGTGACCGGCGCGGTGGGTCGCACAGTCCAGTCCCGCACGTACACGTACCGCGCCGACGGCAACCTGATCGGCATCGACGACCAGCTCTCCGGCACGCGCCGCTTCGACCTGGACTCGGCAGGCCGGGTGACGGCGGTGCACGCGGCGAACTGGACGGAGACGTACGCCTACGACGCGGCGGGCAACCAGACCTCAGGCTCCTGGCCTGCGACCCATCCCGGCGGGGAGGCGACAGGCGCACGCGAATACGAGGGCACCCGCATCACCCGCGCGGGCAACGTCCGCTACGAACACGACGCCCTCGGCCGCATCACCCTGCGCCAGAAGACCCGCCTGTCCCGCAAACCGGACACCTGGCGCTACGAGTGGGACGCCGAGGACCGCCTCGCCTCGGTGACGACCCCGGACGGCACCCGCTGGCGCTACACCTACGACCCCCTCAGCCGCCGCACGGCAAAACTCCGCCTGGCCACAGACGGCGAAACCGTCGCCGAACGCGTGGACTTCACCTGGGACGGCACAACCCTGTGCGAACAGACCACGACATCCCCAGACCTACCGAACCCGGTCACCCTCACCTGGGACCACCAAGGCCTGCGCCCCATCGCCCAGACCGAACGCATCACCGCCGCCGACGCCCCACAGACGGAAATCGACACCCGCTTCTTCGCCATCGTCACCGACCTGGTCGGCACGCCGAGCGAACTCATCGATGAGCAGGGTGAGATCGCATGGCGGACACGGAGCACCCTGTGGGGCACAACCGCCTGGGCCGCCAACAGTTCCACCTACACGCCGCTCCGCTTCCCGGGCCAGTACTACGATCCAGAAACAGGCCTGCACTACAACTACTTCCGCTACTACGAGCCAGAAGCTGCGCGGTACCTGACGCCAGACCTCCTCGGACTCGCACCTAGCCCCAACACCTCGACATATGTTCGAAACCCTCAGATTTCATCTGATCATCTAGGGCTCGCACCGGATGAATGTCCGCCCGAGATTTCACGGACGGAACCGTCAGACAAAAACGGACCAATTGCCGTAATTGGACGCAGGTGGGATACCAAGATTGCTCGCGATTGGGAAGGGCACGATGTCCTCTATATGCCCAAGGGATGGTCTCAAGAAGTAAATGACTCCTGGGTTCAGGAGATCATCACTGAAAAAAGGGACGTATATTTGGCATCACCACAGGATCCCGATTATCTCAAAGGACCCGATGGCGGCCCAGCGGTATTCGTTCGAGAACTCGAACAGCTTCGCAATGCTGGATATATCGAAGTAGGCGACTATTTACTTGCCCCTGAACCCTAAATATGACAACCAAGGATGACGAAATGCGGCTGACCCATCGAATCAAGCGTCGAATCTCCGAGGATTACACGCCGGAAGACCGGAGTGCGGTCGAGGAGCTACTTCTTGACCTTGCGTCCGGATTGGAAAAGGACGAAGGATTTTCGCAAGCAGAGTTGGAGAGGATTATTGCGGCGACCCTGATCGGCGGAGGAGGGGACGTCGATCGGTTGCTAAACTGGGTGCAATTCGCTCGCCGTGACTTTCGCGACGTCCTGGTGGGTTCTGGCCTCGAGCACAGTGACTGGCCCGAACGTTTGGATTCAGAGTTCGGCACGGATTCCTGAGGATGTTCCTATGTCTTTCGGCCCTCCGCCCGTCCACTTCGGGTCCCCCGTATCGCCCGCCTGGACCGCGCCCAGCGACGTCGAGCAGACGCTGCTCGGCGCCAAGTCGCGGGGGGACTGGGCGGCGTACTTCGCCACCCTCGCGGAGAACCGGTTGTTCTTCGAGGTACGGCGGGACAAGGTGGACGCCGGAGAAAGGGGGACGTGCCCGGTGTTCGGGCACGATCCGCGAACCGGCGGTCCGATCTGGGCCGTGTACACCGCCGGAATGCTTCCCGCCCCGGAGCCGGACCGGGTTTTCAACTGGAACACCCTCAAGTGGTTCGCCCGGGTGTGGGTGCCGACCGATCCGCCGGTGATCGTGGTCAATCCCGGCAGCCCGTGCGAGGCGTTCCTCCCCGCCGCGCCGCCGCACTCCGCGGCCTGGGCACAGTACTCACCAAGTGAGGGCGATCCAGAACCCTCCTTGCGTCTGCGCACGCTCAGCGTCGGTGGCCCGTTGCGCGGACCTGTCGCCCACGGCCTCGCCTGCGGCGCCCTCCTCTGCGTCAACAACGGTTCCTGGTGGAACGCCATGGCCTGGCACGGCACCGGCTATCCCAACGAGCGCAGGCGTCTCCGCGAGTGGTGGGGCATCACCACGCGGGAGGAATGGCTTTCCGCTCTCCGGGGCCTGGTCGCCTGTGAATCGCACAGCTCCGTCTGGGAGTTCACGCTCGGCCTGCGCCGGACCATCGCGCGTGACTTCGGGGGACACGTCGACGTCGGTTACTGGCGTCAGGCCGCAGCCAAGGTCATTCGCGCCCGGGACGAGGGCTCGACCGTGGTCACCGCCGACGGTGTCACCAAGATCGAGCCACGGCCCGAATCCGAGACGGAGGCCCGGATAGCGGGGGTGCAGCACCTCATCGGACGGATCACTCGCTACGAGGCTCGGATGCGCGCCGACGGAGTGCTCGACGAGAACCGGTACATCAGCTCCGTCGAGGCCTGGGATCTCGGGCGGGCCTCGAAGATGGCCCGGTGGGGGCTCGGGGCCCGGTTCGGGAGTGTGCAGGAGGCCGAGGCCGCCGTCGTCGAGGCCGGCCGGACGGCGGCCCTGTCATACAAGTCGTGGCAGGACTTCTCCGCCGGCTACATCCTCGGGCGGTGCCTGCACTTCGACGACGAGGAGTTCGGGCAGTGGTACACCGACATGGTCGAGGCCCATCGGATCCTGATGTCCGACCCCGGTAGCCCCTGGCTCAACATTCCCTTCCGGTAGGCCGTCCGTACGACGCCGCGCCCGCCCTCGGCAGCGTCGCCGGCATCCGCGTCGATGAGCGGTGACGGAGGGACAGGTGGAAGGTCGGGCCTCCATGAACCGGGCCGCGAACGTGCTGAGTTCGGTACCGCTTGGACGGCCGGTCCCCCATGGGAAGCCCTCCGCGCACCCCTCCTGATCCCGCCGACCAGCAGCAGCCCCCACCACGGCCGGTTGGTGCAAACCACCGCGCAGCAGCTCTCGCGGCTTCGCCTCGACGCCAATCCTCAGGAGCAGCGGTCTAGTTGGCCCCCCGCCGTCACCAACACCTCGCCGGGCGCGCATCTGCGGGGCGGAGTGCCTAGTGACCGGGTTCACCTTCACGGCCCCTGACGTTTCTTTACATGGCCCTTACATCTCCTTAGACTCTCCTCGTTTGCCACTGCGACGTGTGTTTACTAGGGGGATTCGTGAGACCCATGCAAGATTTACCCTCTCCTGCGGAGAGAGGGCGGATATGGCACGAGAAGAGCGGAAGCCTGCGCTGGACAGCAGGCGGGCTCGCTGTGCTGATGGTGACGGCCGCACTGCAGAGCACGGCACTGGCGGCCCCCGCCCAGGAGCAGACGAAGGCCCCCAAGCCGCAGACCGCGGCCGACGCGGCAGACATCCCCTCGGCGAGGGTGGCGGCACGGCTCTCGGGCAAGCGGGTCGAGGCGCTCTCGGAGCGTACTGAGACGTCGAAGACCTGGGCGAACAAGGACGGCAGCCTGACGACGGAGCTGTCGGCCGGGCCGGTCCGCTTCGAGCGGGACGGCAAGTGGGTCGCCGTGGACGTGAAACTGCGGGAGACCGGCCAGGGCGTGGAGCCGGTGGCGCACCCCAACGGGCTGCGCCTGGCGGGGAAGACCGGCACGGTCGCGAAGTCCCTGCGGGCGGGGCAGCGGCAGAAGGCTGTCGACCTGGTGACCCTTGGGGAGGGGAGTGAGCAGATCACCCTCCAGTGGAAGGGCGGCCTGCCGGAGCCGAAGCTGGATGGCACGCGAGCGGAGTACGTCAACGCCGTGCCCGGCGCGGACGTCGTGGTCGAGGCCACCCGTACGGGCTTCGAGCAGTACGTCGAGATCAAGAAGAAGCCCGCCGCGGACGGCTACGCGTACACGCTGCCGTTGACCGCCAAGGGCCTCAAGGTGAAGCAACTGCCTGACGGCAGCGTGCTGTTCACCGACAAGAAGGACAAGAAACGGGCTGTCATGCCCGCGCCAGTGATGTGGGACTCCACCGTCGACAAGCGGTCCGGCGAACACACACGCCGCGTGCCGGTGGCGATGAAGGTGGTGCGGAAAGGTTCCTCCGTCGATCTCGTGGTGACCCCGGACGCGAAGTTCCTCGCTGACCCGGACACCAAGTACCCGGTGACGGTCGACCCGTCCACCTCCTCGCTGTCCAACGTCTTCGACACGTACGTGCAGCAGGGCGAGACGGTCGACTGGTCGTCCGACACCGAACTGGACCTGGGCAACCCGGGTACGACCAACTCCGACGGCACACCGCGCACCGCGCAGTCCTTCATCTCCTGGAACACCACGCCGATCCAGGACGCACTGGTGCTGGACGCCAAGCTGTCCCTGTGGAACTTCCACTCCGGCAACAACGTGGACTGCAAGGCGTACCCGTGGGAAGTCTGGGCGTCGGGCGCGGCCTCCACCTCCAGCCGGTGGACCAACCGCCCCACCATGACGACGAAGAAAGCCACCTCCACCGAGACTCGGGGCAACACCTCCTGCACCACGCAGCCCGATGGGTGGATCAACGCCGACGTGACCACCCTGACCCAGGAGTGGGCATCGGCGAACGCCACACGCGGACACATGGGCCTGCGAGCCACCAGCGAATCCGTTGTCGCGCAGTGGAAGCGGGTCAACTCCGCCAACGCCGCGTCGAACCCGCCGAAGCTGGTCGTGAACTACAACTACCGGCCGCGCACGGGAACGAAGCAGGAGGCCGGACCTCCGTACTTCTCCTACAGCGGCGCGTACACGGTGAACACGACCACGCCCACGCTTCGTGACACCTTCGTCGACGCCGACGGCGACAAGGTCAACGGCACCTTCCAGATCTACGACAACGCCACCAACACGCAGGTCGGCGACGTCATCGTGTCGAAGTACGTGCCCTCCGGGCAGGTTGCCCCTGTGACCGTTCCGGCCGGTGTGCTGAGCAACGGCAAGACGTACAAGTTCCGCACCAGCCCTTATGACGGGACGCACTACAACAGCGGCTGGTCGGCGTGGAAGACCTTCACGGTCGACACCTCCGCCCCCTCTGCCCCGTCGAAGATCGTCTCCACGTCTTATCCGAGCGGCCAGTGGGTCAAGGGCGCGGGACAGACCGGGACGTTCACCGTCACACCGCCCGCTGCCGACCACAACTGGCTGGAATGGTCACTGGACGGCTTGACCTGGACGAAGGTCTCCACGGGTGGTTCGGCGGCGGACAAGGGCATCCTCATCGCCCCGCCGAAGAACGGCACCCACACCCTCCAGGTGCGGGCCGTGGACAAGGCCGACAACAAGTCCGAGGCGGTCGAGTACGTCTTCCACGCCGGTCCGGGTGGCTTCATCCAGCCGAGCGAGGGCGAGCGCACCGCGCGCAGGCTGCCCCTGGTCGCCGAGGCCGACGCGGCCAAGTACAACGCCGCGTCCTTCTCCTGGCGTCGCTCCGAGGCCGACCCCTGGGTGAAGATCCCCGTCGCGGACGTCACCTCCGGCGGTACCGCCCTGACCAGTTGGCCCGTACCGCTCACCGGCGGCAAGAACGCGCCCCTGACCTGGAACGCGACGAGCACCGTCGATCCTGACGGAAGTGTCCAGATCAAGGCCGACTTCACCGGCGCCAACTCCGCCTCCGGCAGCACCGAGCCCCTCACCGTGGTCGTCGACCGCACCGCGGACGGAGCCGCCGCCGACGAGGTCGGCCCCGGCTCGGTGAACCTGCTGACCGGCGACTACACGCTCTCGCAGACGGACGCCTCCTTCTTCGAGCTGTCCGTCAGCAGGACCGCCTCCTCCCGGACCCCGGACGCCGCCACCGCCCAGACCGGGCAGGCGCCGATCTTCGGCAAGGAGTGGGTGTCCGGCACGGTCGCCGAGGCGACCGAGTCCGACTACTCGCACATCCGCCGGATCTCGGACACCGCGGTCGTCGTGGTGGACTCCGACAACGAGGAGACGCACTTCACCGCGAACACCGCGAAGACCGGCTGGGTCCCCGAGCCGGGCGCGGAGGACCAGACCCTCAAGGGCAGTGTCAGCGGCAGCTTCACCCTGTCCGACACCGAGGGCACGGTCACCGAGTTCACCAAGCCCGACACCGCGGCGGACACCTGGCAGGTCTCCAGCACCCTGCTGGACGGACTGTCGGGCTCGACCACGACCGTGATATCCGAGACGGTCACCGTCGACGGCAAGAAGCTGGCCCGCCCCAAGCGAATCCTCGCCCCCACCTCCGCCGCGACCGCCGCGACGTGCACCGCCACCCCGACCACCAAGGGCTGCCGGGCACTGGAGTTCGTCTACGCGACGACCACCACCGCCACCGACACCGGCTACGGCGACTACAGCGATCAGGTCAAGGAGATCCGCCTCTGGTCCACCGAGCCGGGTGCGTCGGCGGCCACCTCCAAGTCCGTACAGATGTATCTCTACGACGGCACCGGCCGGCTTCGTCAGACGTGGCACCCGCAAATCACGCCCTCGCTGAAGACCGAGTACGCCTACGACAGCGCGGGCCGTGTCACCAAGGTCACCCCGCCCGGAGAGCTGCCCTGGACCTTCACCTACGGCAAGGCGGGTTCCAGCAGCGCCGCCGGAGAGGGCATGCTGCTCAAGGCGTCCCGGCCCGCTCTGCAACAGGGCAGCGCCGACACCGTCTCCGGTGAGGCGGTCACGAGCATCGTCTACGACGTGCCGCTGACAGGTACCAGTGCCCCCTACAAGCTGGGCGCGAGCGAGGTGAAGGCATGGGGGCAGACCGATGCCCCGGCCGACGCGACGGCGGTCTTCCCCGCCGACTCCGTCCCCGCGTCCCACTCGGGTGACGCGCTGAGCGCGTCGTCCTACGCCCGTGCGGACATCAGTTATCTGGGAGTCTCCGGACGCTCGGTCAACTCCGCCACACCCGGCGGGCACATCAGCACCACCGAGTACGACCGGTTCGGCAACACCGTCCGTGAACTGACGGCGGCCAACCGGGCCCTCGCCCTGGGCGTCTCCGCAGCGGACCGCGCGGCACAGGCGGAGCTCGGCATCGCCTCCCTGCCCACGGCCGAGCGTGCCGAGCTGCTGACCACGCGCTCCCTCTACAGCGAGACCGGCACTCGAGAGCTGGAGGAGTTCGGCCCGCTGCGGCGCGCCGATCTGACCGCCGATCTCAAGTCCGGCACCACGACGCTCGTCGCCGCGGGAACCCCGGTCACCGCGCGCTCCCGGACGGTCAACGAGTACGACACGGGCCGCCCCACGGACGGCACGGCCACGATCAAGGACCAGGTCACCAAGGTCACCACCGGTGCGCAGGTCCGTGAGCACCCGACCGTCCACGCGGAGACCCGGGTCGTCCAGACGGAGTACGACTGGGCCAGGGGAATGCCGGTGAAGTCCGTTCAGGACCCCGCCGGACTGGCCATCACCACCACGACCGAGTACGACGCCCTGGGCCGGGTCGCCAAGACCATGAACACCGGCAGCACCGGCACGGACGCCGGCACGGTCGTGACCTCCTACTGGTCCGCCACCGGCACGGGCACCTGCGCCGGCCGCCCCGAGTGGGCGGACCTGGTCTGCTCCGTCGGACCCGGCGGGGCCATCACGGGAGGCGGCTCCAACCCCAGCCAGCTGCCGGCCACCACCACCGAGTACGACTGGTGGGGCAACGCGGCCAAGGGAACCGAGACCGCGGGCGGCGTCACCCGCACCACGGCCACGTCGTACGACGCGGCAGGGCGCCCGACCACGGTGAAGGTCACCGGCGGCAGCGGCCAGGCGGTCCCCGAGACCACCACCGAGTACGACCCGGCCACCGGCAAGGAGACGAAGACCACGTCGCCCACGGGCGGCACCATCACCCGGGCCTACGACAAGCTCGGCCGCCAGATCTCCTACACCGACGCCGACGGCGGAAAGACCACCACCGAGTACGACCTGCTCGACCGCCCGGTCAAGGTCACCGACACCGTTCCGTCCACCGTCACCTACACCTACGACCACACCGCCGAGCCGCGCGGCCTGGCCACGAAGACCACCGACTCCATCGCCGGTGCCTTCTCGGCCACCTATGACGCGGACGGCTCCGTCACCACGGAGAAACTGCCCGGCGGCTACACCCTCACCGTCACGGAGGACACCACCGGCGCGCCTGTCGACCGCACCTACACCCGTGACAGTGACGGCACCGTCGTGATGTCGGACGCGGTGACCGAATCGGTCCACGGCCAGACCACCAGCCACTCCGGATGGTCCGACCAGACCTACCGCTACGACGCCGTGGGGCGCCTCACCACCGTCGAGGACACCGTCGAGACGGTCTGTACCCGTCGAACCTACGGACTCGACAAGCACAGCAACCGCACGTCCCTGGTCAGCGCCGCCGCGGCACCCGGCCTGGACTGCCCGACCACCGGAGGCACGACCAGGAGTTCCACCTTCGACAGCGCCGACCGCATCACCGACAGCGGCTACACCTACGACGCCTTCGGCCGCACCACCACCCTGCCCGGCGGGGCGACCGTCGGCTACTACGCCAACGACCTCGTCCGCCAGCAGACCGTGAACGGCAAGCGCCAGACCTGGCAGCTGGACGCCAACCTGCGCTTCCGCTCCTGGACGGTGGAGACCGACAACGGCGGGACCTGGTCGCCGACGGACAACAAGCTCAACCACTACGACGGCGACACCGACAACCCCCGTTGGATCATCGAGAACACCGCCACCGGCGCCCTGACCCGCAATGTGGACGCCCTTTCCGGGGACCTCGGCGCGGTCACCAGTGCCACCGGCGACACCGTGCTCCAGTTCACCGACGTCCACGGCGATGTCGCCCTGCAACTCCCGCTCAACGCGGGGGAAGCGCCCGTCGTCCTCGACACGGACGAGTACGGCAACCCCCGCGGTGAGCAGAAAGCCGTGCGCTACGGCTGGCTCGGCGGCAAACAGCGCTCCAGCGAGACCGTCGCCGGCTACACCCTCATGGGCGTGCGCCAGTACAACCCGGCCACCGGGCGCTTCCTGTCCGTCGATCCGGAACAGGGCGGCAACTTCAACGCCTACGAGTACTGCATGGCCGACCCCGTCAACTGTGTCGACCTCGACGGCAAGTGGGGCTTCAAGAAGTTCTTCAAGAAGGCCAAGCGCTGGGCCTGGCGCAACAAGTGGGACATCGCCCTCACCGCGGCCGGATTCATTCCCGGACTCGGCGCCGCCGCATGGGGCTACCGCGCCTACCGCGGCTACCGGGCCATCCGCGCGGCACGCACCATCGGACGGGCGTGCCGCAGGAACTCCTTCCTGCCCGACACCCCGGTCGTGATGGCGGACGGCAGCACCAAGCCGATCGGTGAGGTGGTCAAGGGCGATCTGGTCCGGGCCGCCGACGAGGTCACGGGCGAGATCAAGGTCTCCCCGGTCACCGACGTCATCGTCGGTGACGGTCTGAAGGACCTGGTGACCCTGTCCGTCGACTCGGACGGTGACGGACGGACCGAGCCGCTCACCGCCACCACGGAGCACCCCCTGTATGTGCAGGGGCGGGGCTGGGTCGATGCCGGGAAGGTGCGGTCCTCGGACCGGCTTGTGGCGCCCGACGGGAGAACCCCGGTCGTCACCGGAGCAGTGCGGCATCAGGATGTGCGTCAGGTACGGAACCTCACGGTCGGCGGGACGCACACCTATTACGTCCAGACCGACGGAGCTCCGGCGCTGGTTCACAACTGCCGGATCATGAGCAGTAAATGGTTCGGAAGTCGTCGGGGCGCCTACAAGGCCCGGAGGAACGACTACAACAGGATGCGGCAGAGGGGTTACACATGCCAGCTTCGTGGTCCGTGCCGTAACGGCGGTCACGCTCACCTGGACTGGTGGCGCGGCAACAAGTCCGGCACGATTCACTACCGGTGGCACGGCCGTGGGCTGGGCCGCCGGGGCTGACTGATCTGATTCACGCATTCCCTGGGGGCAGATATGTCTCTGCCCCCAGGGAACCGAACCACCGAACCAGGACACAGCCATGAGTGATATGACAGGATTCGTCCGCTCGGGATCCTTTGTCGTCGCCTTCGCGGTCCTCGACGACCGCAGTGGGGCCTGTGACCCGAACGACGAGGTACTCGTCGCCGCCCCGAACTGGGCAGGCGCCGCGCGGTTGATGCGCGAACAGGGATACCGGCACGTGCCGAAGCAGCCCGCGAGGATGAAACCGGACCAGGACTCCGTCGCTCTCGCCCTGAAGACACCCGGAGTCGTGTACCGGCGGAAGTGGGCAGCCGGAGAAGAATGGCAAGCGATGGACACGGCAGAAAGAGAGGGTGAGTAATGTGAAACTTGACGCAGCGCTGCAGGATTTGCTTTCTGCCCTGCGCAGGCATGCCGAAACAGTATCGACGTCCGGTGTTACGGAAGAGGCACTGGAAGAGAAATTCGAAGCTGTCCGCTCGGCGGCCCGTAAATACTCCGAGACGGTATATGACGTGTCGGGTCACGAAGGCCCGTTCTATGACCTTGAGCTCGCGTCTGCGGATTCCGAGGGGGATCGCGAAGCCGACGAACTCGACGGTGCCGGCCCTGAAGACGTCCTCAGGATTTCTGGTACGTGGGACTTCCGGGTGGTCGACGGAGATTCCTGGACCCGGTATGTGTCCCAGCGGCTCGGCGATGTCGGGTCGCAAACCGCGTCGGGACTGTCCGGGGATCCAGCGGAGGCCGCCGCCGCACTGCTGGAGTTCGGAGAGCCATGGGCCTGCCTCCGCGAGCATGGGCTGGAGAGTGCGGGAAGCGAATGGTCGGTGGGAGACAGCCTGGACCCGTTGGGCGAAGAGCAGGATGATCAGAGGCCTTGACCGGCAGGTGTAGTCGGGTCGGTCTGCCTCCAACCGACCCGATCTCTCGTCAGCAAGGAATGCTGCCCAAAGCCCGGCCGAGTTGCTCGGCCGGGCTTCGCCGTCGGGTCTTTCCCACAGGGCTCAGCAGAACTCCTCGAAATACACCAGCGTACGGCCGTCCGCCGAAGCGAACTCGTGCGCCTGATAGGTGCGCAGCCCTGAAGAGTCGAGCCGGTCCTCGATATCCGCCCAAGCCGCCTCACGGTCGTGGTGAGGCACTGAGCGCAGTACGGCCCCCGCGCCCTCACCTACGATCATGTCGTCCGCCGCTCGTACGAGTCGTTTCGCCAACCGGGGATCGAGAGGTCCACGGCTCTTCGCCCAGCGGCATCCCAGCTCGTCGACAAACTCCCCCGCGGTCGCCGGTGAGGGCACGAGGCTGCCCTCACCGGTCTCGGCGTGCCGCAAGGAGGCAACCAGCTCGGCAAAGCCCGCCTTACCCGTCTTGGGCAATCGCATCTTCGGCATCCGGTCAGTCTGGCTTGGTGAGGGGTTCGGTTCCTGATCCGGTGTCTGCGCCACTGTGGGTGCCCCGGCCTACCCCAGCGGCCGGTAATGGCCCAGCACGGCCGCCAGTTGCCCGAACCACTCCCTCAGCAGCTCCCTCGGCTTCGCGTCCACGACGCACTCGTACACCGTGCCGTCGACGTGGACGACGGCCATCATGAGGGCCTTGCCCGAAGGGCTCGCCTTGTAGTGGACGCTGCGGATCTCGGGCCAGGGGAACTCGGCCTCGTGGCCGTTGATCTCGAGGGCGACGCCCGATGCGTCGACCACGATCGAGCTGTCGCGGTGGACCGCGAAGAACTCCGGTCCGACAGCGGAAGGCTGGGACGGCGCGTACTGCGGGGGCGGCGGGCCGAAGCCCGGTGGAATGGGTGGGGGCGGCGGGCCGAAGCCCGGTGGAATGGGTGGGGGCGGCGGGCCGAAGCCCGGTGGAATGGGTGGGGGCGGCGGCCGGGTGCCGTCGGGCGGCTGTGGGCCGTACGCCGCGTGGTTCATGTCCGTCTGCTCCTCGCGCCTCATCGGTGGGTCGAACGCAACCTACCCGCCCACCCACGGACCCTCCGCGCGAAGTCGCGTGAAACATTTCCCGGGGTCCACCGCGTCAATGTGGTGAGGGCAGGGGCGGGGCACCGAGCAGGGGGAGCACATGAGGAAGGTCCTGGCGGATCAGTACGCGGAGTTCGCCGCGGCGCGCGCGGCGCATCTGTACCGGTCCGCGTGTCTGCTCACCGCGGGGGACACGTATCTCGCCGAGGACCTGGTGCAGGAGACGCTGGGCCGGCTCTACATCAGCTGGCACCGGGTGACCCGCGTCGGCAACCCCGCCGGGTACGCGCAGACCGTCCTCACCCGGGCCTTCCTCACCCACCAGCGGCGCCGCAGCAGTAGCGAGCGGGCCACCGACGTGCTGCCCGACCGGCCCGACGGCACCCCCGAGGACGTCTCGCTGCGGCTGACGCTGCTGGAGGCGCTGGCGCGGCTGCCCGCCAAGGACCGGGCGGTGGTCGTCCTGCGGTACTGGGAGGACCGGTCGATAGAGGAGACCGCCGACGTGATGAACGCCAGCTCGGCGGCCGTCCGGACCCGGTGCACCCGGGCTCTGGGGAGACTGCGCGAGCTCCTTGGCGAGGACCTCTCCGAGTACGCCAGACCCTGACACCCAGCCCACCCTCAGACTCGTCCGATACTTCCGACCATGCCGAAACGGTGGTTTGTCATGCCCGTCGAACAGCACAGCGACCCCTTCGAGGACCGGCTCGGCGCCGCGCTGCGTCAGGTCGGACACACCTTTCCCTCCGACGGTGCCGCACTCGCCGCCGCCGGGCATGCGCGCGGCCGGCGGCTGCGGCTGCGCCGCCGGGCCGCGGTCGTGGGCGGGGCGGCGAGTCTGACGCTCGTCGGCGTGGGCGGGATGCTGGTCCTGCCCGGTGAGGGTTCGGCGGACCGGGAACAGCGCACCGTCGCCACCGGGCCGAGCGCGACCTCCGGTGCGACCGCCACGCCCCTGTCCATGTCCCGGGCCGACATGATCCGTACGCTCCAGGAGCTGCTTCCCAAGGGTGAGTTCGGCGAGTCGGACGCGCGCGGCACGAACGAGGAGTCGCCGCCGTACGCCCGTGTCGTGTTCGACGACGGCAAGGGCCCGGCGAGCGTGTCCCTCGGTCTCGACCGGATCGAGCCGGGGAGCGATCAGGCCCGCCAGATCGCCGAGTGCCCGGACAAGGTGCTGACCCCGTACGACAGTTGCAGTTCCAGCAGACTGGCGGACGGGTCGCTGCTCAAGATCTTCCAGGGATACGAGTATCCCGACCGGCGTGTCGACACCAAGATGTGGACCGCCGACCTGGTCACGCCTGACGGGCAGTACGTCACGGTGAGCGAGTGGAACGCCGCGGCCGAGAAGGACGCGCCGGTCAGCAGGCCGGACCCGCCGCTGTCCAAGGAGCAGTTGAAGGAGCTGGTGTCGGCCGGGGTCTGGCGGCAGGCCGTCGACGCCATGCCCGCGGGCGAGGCCGGGAAGCCCGACCCCTCGGTGTCGGACACCGCCCTGCCCGGAGTCGAAGGCGGCAGCATCGGGCAGACCCTCGCCGGTCTGCTTCCCGAGGGCGTCGAGGTGGTCGCCAAGGGCGGTCAGGACACCGAGTACGCCTACCTCGTCGTCGACGACGGCAAGGGCAGGACCTTCGTCCAGGTCAACGTCCAGCCCGACATGCTGGACGTCGCCGGCGAGCTCTACGGCTCCGGATCCGAGACGCTGCCGAACGGCACCCGCGTGACCATCCGGCAGGGGCCCGGCGAGAAGCCGGGGTCGGGGGTCGTCATGTGGACCGCCGACACCATGAGGGCGGACGGGATGCGGGTCGTGATCAGCGCCTTCAACGCCGCCGACCAGAACAGCGACGCGACCCGCGCGACGCCCGCCCTCACGATCGAGCAGCTGAGGTCCATCGCCCTCAGTCCGAAGTGGGACGCGCTGCGCTAGTGGCGGGAAGCACCTAGAAGAACTCCGACCACGGCTGGTCCCAGACCTGCTTCACGCACAGGACCAGGAACAGCAGGCCGGCGATCGCCAGCATGCCGTTGCTCAGGGGGCCGTTGCGCCACTCCCTCGGGGTGCGGGCCGAGTTCAGCAGCCAGATCAGCGTGCCGGCCAGGAAGGGGAGGAAGGCGGCGCCGAGCACGCCGTAGAGGACGATCAGGCGGAACGGCTGGCCCTGGAAGAGCAGCACGATCGGCGGGAACGTCAGCCAGAGCAGGTACGCGCGGAAGGGCCACGACTTCTCGCGGGCCCCGGACGCGACCTCCTCGCCCTTGACCTCACCGCGCTTCTGATAGCGGGCCACGAAGTCCGCGAACATCAGGCTCACGCCGTGCCAGACGCCGATCAGGGAGGTGAAGGAGGTGGCGAAGAAGCCGATCAGGAAGAACTTGGCGGTCGCCGTGCCGTACTTGTCCTCCAGGATGTCGCTGAGCTGGATCAGGCCCTTGTCGCCGCTCGCGATGGCGACGTTGGCCGAGTGCAGGAGCTCCGCTCCCACGAAGAGCATCGAGACGACGAAGATGCCGGTGGTGGCGTAGGCGACGCGGTTGTCCAGGCGCATCACCTTCATCCAGCCCGTGTTGGTCCAGCCCTTCGCGTTGACCCAGTAGCCGTACGCGGCCAGCGTGATGGTGCCGCCGACGCCGCCGATCAGGCCGAGGGTGTTGAGGACGGAGTCCTTCTCGTCGGGGAGGACGGGCAGGAGGCCGGCGAAGGCGTGGCCGAGGTTCGGGGTGACGCGGATCGCCAGGTAGACCGTCACCACGAACATGACGCCCACCAGGACCGTCATGACCTTCTCGAAGACCGAATACTTGTTGAACCAGACGAAGACCAGGCCGACCAGGCCGCACGCGATGCCCCACCACTCGAGGTCCATCACGTCGGGGAACAGCGCCTGCAGCGGAAGCGCGCTGGACGACATCGCCGCCGCGCCGTAGACGAAGCCCCAGATCACGACGTAGACGACGAAGAACCAGGTGGTCCAGCGGCCCAGACTCGCCCAGCCGTCGAAGAGGGTACGGCCGGTGGACAGGTGCCAGCGGCCCGCCGCCTCGGCGAGGGAGATCTTGACCAGGCAGCCGATGACGGCGGCCCACAGGAGGGTGTAGCCGAAGTTGCTGCCCGCGATGAGTGTGGCGACGAGGTCGCCGGCGCCGACGCCGGTCGCGGCGACGACGATGCCGGGACCGATGTACTTCCAACTGGACTTTCTGGGTGCTGGGGTGGCTGCCGTCCCTGTCGCTGTGTTGTCCGTGGTGTCCGCCATGCCGATCAAGAAAGCGCAAAGCGGGCGAGGGCACAAGAGGGCGTGCGGTGAAGGAAGACGACGGTCGGGGGGGAGGCCCCGGGGGCTGGGCGGGCCGCCGGGGCCCGGAGCCCTACGGCTGTCGCCGACCGCAGCCGTCGGACCCGCACGTGCCGAGCTCGAACCAGACGGTCTTGCCCGGCCCGTCCTGGTGGCAGCCCCAGCGCAGGGCGAGAGCGTTCACCAGGAACATCCCCCGGCCGCTCTCCGAGGCGCCCGCGGCGAGCACCTGCGGAGTACGGCGGCCGAAGTCCGCGACCTCGCAGCGCAGGACGCCGTGCGCGGCGGTCAGGGTGAGCCGGAAGCGGCTCGCGGAGTGCAGCAGGGCGTTGGTGGCCAGTTCGCTGACCAGGAGCTCCGCCGCGTCCAGCACCTCCTCCCGGTCCGCCAGGCCCCATCCCTCCAGCTGCCTGCGGACCTCGGCGCGGGCCTCGCGGACGGCGGTGGGGCGGGGGTCGTACTCGACGCTCAGATGACCTGCTCCCAGGGGTGGTTGGGGGTAGGCGCCGTATCTGGGGTCGGGGTCCGGGAGGGCTCCCCCGGAGAGTTGCAGCATGCTTTCAGGGTGTCCTCCCGGGCCGGCCGGGACACGGGGAGGACTACCCGATTCCGTACCTGTACGGCTGCTGCGGCCGGCGGCTAGGCGTACTGGAGGCGGACCGTCGCCCCGGCGCCCTCGTCGCGGACGTCGACGTACGCGCACACCTGGCGGGCGAACCACAGTCCCTGTGCGGGTTCCAGGTCTCCGGTGGGCGGCGGGACGAAGCCGACGAGGGGGTCGTCGACGCGGCGCGCGGTGCGCAGTTCGCAGACGCAGGACGGGGCCTCGCCCCACAGGAGGGTGGCGGTGACCGGGCCGACGGTGTCCGCCGCCGCGGTGACCGACTCGGCGAACAGCTCCGCGTCCGCGACGGCCAGTCCACGTGCCCTCGCCCGCTGCCGTACGGTTTCGGCGCCCGGCCACGCGAGCGGTTCCGCGTCGGCCGGGGGCGGTGGCAGGGGTACGGCGTCCAGCTCGGCGGCGATGCGTTCCGGGTCCTCGTAGGCGCCGGTGCCGGGGTGGGTGCGGCGGGCCGCGTCGACGACGGCGCGGCCGGCGGTGCGGGTGTCGTAGGCGCACAGGGCGGTGGTCGCGTACGGGGCGAAGAGGAGGTTGGCGAGGGCCTCGTACCGGATCCACTCGGCGGTCTCGCGCGGGGAGCGGCCGGCGCGGCCGTTCCACACGGGTTCCATGAGGAGGTGGAGGCGGCCGCCGGGGCCGGCGTGTGCGGCGAGGTAACCGGCGCCCTGCGCGACGGCGTTGGCGGCCGATCCCGTGTACCAGTCGGTGTGCGGGATGAGGCCGACGTTCTCGGCGTCACTGCCGAGGGCGTCGTGCAGGAGGGTCAGCTTGTCGGGGGCGACGATGGCGACGGGCGGGGGTTCGCCGGTCGCGGCGAGGCCTTCTGCCAGGAAGGGGAGGGCAGTGGCGAGGAATTCGTCGTCGGCACCGAAGGCTGTCATGCGGTGGTCGAAGTGGCTCGGGGTGGGGGCGGATTGGTGGGTCACCGGGGGTCATTCCTTTCGTGCGGTTGGTGGGGACGGTGCGCTGGGTGGGGGC
>NZ_JAGMUK010000130.1 GCF_019049245.1 Streptomyces sp. AC555_RSS877
CAGCCGACCAGCTCGTCCAGCGCCTCATCCGTCCGCCCGGCAATCGCCGACCCGATCGGGATATCCGTCCCCGCACCCAGACGGTGCAACGTCACCGCGAGCGCCGCCTGCAACACCATGAACACCGTCACGCCACGCTCACGGGCCACCTCACGCAACCGCGCATGCACCCCAGCCGGCACATCCACCCGCACCGCATGCCCCTCATGCGACGCCACCACCGGACGAGCACGGTCATACGGCAACGCCAGCTCTTCCGGCGCCCCCGCCAACGCACCACGCCAGTACTCCACCTGACGCGACAGCACACTTGCCGGATCACCCTCATCACCCAGCAACTCCCGCTGCCACAACGCATAATCCGCATACTGCACCGGCAACGCATCCCACACCGGTTCCCGGCCCTCACACCGCGCCGCATAAGCC
>NZ_JAGMUK010000131.1 GCF_019049245.1 Streptomyces sp. AC555_RSS877
TGGTCGGCCCGGTTGGGCAGGTCGGGCGGTTCCCCGAGGGCCTCGCCCATGCTGTCGCCGAAGACGGTGGAGCCGTCGGACCGGTGGCTTCGCCCGGGCCGGCTGGACCAGTCGCACCAGTCGCACCAGTCGCACCAGTCGGACCGGCCGGGCCGGTGGGATCGCTCGGCTCGGTGGAATCGGCCGGACTGGTCGGATCGGTCGGCTTGGTGGGAGTGGGTGGATCGGCTGGGCTGGTCGGCCCGGTTGGGCAGGTCGGGCGGTTCCCCGAGGGCCTCGCCCATGCTGTCGCCGAAGACGGTGGAGCCGTCGGACCGGTGGCTTCGCCCGGG
>NZ_JAGMUK010000132.1:0-21169 GCF_019049245.1 Streptomyces sp. AC555_RSS877
CCCCTCACCCCCTCCCGCCTTCGGGGGAGGCCTCCGACGTGGGGTAAAGTGCCTTTCGCGCGATCACGTGGGTCACCGCGGGGAAGCGCACCGGGACGTGGCGCAGCTTGGTAGCGCACTTGACTGGGGGTCAAGGGGTCGCAGGTTCAAATCCTGTCGTCCCGACAGGACGAAGGGTCTTCACGGGCGAGAGCCTGTGAGGGCCCTTTTTCGTCGAAGTGCTTGCCGCCGGAAAAAATGCTTGGACGCCGCGTGCACCGTCGCGGGACACTCCGTGCCCGGTCCCTCGTACTCGCACAGTGACGGAGTCGCCACTCTTCGTGCTCCTGCCTCTGCGCAGGACTCGCGAGGAGGGCACTCACGCCAACCCGAAGTCACGCGCGGACACCGACCACGGCACTGCCCGCCGGAACATCTGACGGGCCGCCGTACGACAACACGGGATGGGGATGGAATCGCCTGCAACGCGCGAGGTCCCGCCGGGCAAGGGCCCGGTGCTCCTCGCGCTTCGTTTCTACGGACGGGAACTGGCCCGGCTCCGGTGGCTGACGCTGCCCGGGATGCTGTTGCCCGCCCTCGGCAACATCGGCCTCTACTACATCGCGCCGCTGGTCGTGGCGAAGCTCGTCGGCCGCATCGCCGACGACACCGGCAGCACCGTCGGCTCGGCGCTGCCCTACATCCTCGGGTTCGCCGGCGTCATGCTGCTCGCGGAGGCGCTGTGGCGCGTCGGCCTGCACTGTCTGAACCGGCTCGACGCCCTCGGCATCGAGAACCTGTACGTGATCGGCATGGACGAGCTGTTCGCCAAGGACGCCGCGTTCTTCCACGACAACTTCGCCGGGTCGCTGACCAAGCGGGTGCTGAGCTTCGCCTCCCGTTTCGAGCAGTTCGTCGACACGCTGACGTTCAACGTGGTGGCCAACTTCGTGCCACTGCTGTTCGGGGCGGTGATCCTGTGGCGCTACGAACCGCTCCTCGTGGTCGGACTGCTGGTGATGATCGCGGTGACGGCACTGTGCGTGGTGCCCCTCATCCGGCGCCGCCAGGTGCTCGTCGCCCAGCGCGAGGCGGCGATCGCCCGGGTGTCGGGTCATGTCGCCGACAGCCTGATGAACATGGACACGGTCCGGGCGTTCGCCGCCGAGGAACGCGAGGCCGCGGAACACCGCACCCGTGTCGCGGAGTCCCGGCGGCTGTCGCTGCGGTCGTGGGACTACGGCAACCTGCGTATCGACACGCTGGTCGCACCCTTGTCCGTGCTGACCAACGTGCTGGGCCTGCTGCTCGCGGTCACGCTGGGCGGGGGCGGCAACGGCGTGGAGGCGGTCGTGGTCGCCTTCACGTACTACACCAACGCTACGCGGATCATGTTCGAGTTCAACCAGATCTACCGGCGCCTGGAGAGCGCGATGACGGAGGCCGCGCAGTTCACCGAACTGCTGCTGACCCCGCCGACCGTGCTCGACCCGGTCGCACCGGAGCCGCTGCTGCCCGGGGCCGCCGAGGTCCGCTTCGACAAGGTGACGTTCGCGCACGCGGGAGCGGAGACACTGTTCGACGGCCTCGACCTGACGGTGCCCAGCGGGACGAAGATCGGTCTCGTCGGCCGGTCCGGCGGAGGCAAGACCACGCTCTCCCGGCTGCTGCTGCGGATGACGGACATCGACGCCGGCCGCATCCTGATCGGGGGGCAGGACATCAGCAGGCTGCGCCAGGCGGACCTGCGCAGCCTGATCGCGTACGTGCCGCAGGACCCGGCGATGTTCCACCGCACGCTGCGGGACAACATCGCCTTCGCCCGGCCCGACGCCACCGACGCCGAGATCCGCCGTGCCGCCGAGGCCGCGCACGTCACCGAGTTCGCCGACGCGCTGCCGCACGGCTTCGACACCATGGTGGGTGAACGCGGCATCAAACTGTCCGGCGGACAGCGCCAACGGGTCGCCCTTGCCAGGGCGATCCTGCGCGACGCGCCGGTCCTGCTGCTCGACGAGGCGACCAGCGCGCTGGACTCCGAGAGTGAGCTGCTCGTCCAGGAGGCGCTGTGGCGGCTCATGGAAGGGCGCACGGCTCTCGTGGTGGCGCACCGGCTGAGCACCGTCGCCGGCATGGACCAGCTCGTCGTCCTCGACCGCGGGCGGATCGTCGAGAAGGGAACGCACCAGGAGCTGCTCGCGTCGGACGGCGCCTACGCGAAGCTGTGGCAGCACCAGTCGGGCGGCTTCCTCGACGACAGCCCCGCACGGGCCGACGAGGACAGCCCCGCCCGGGCCGACCTGTTGTGAACACGAGCCCCCAGGGCCGGCCGAGGGCGTACAGCCGCCCGCGGCCGGCCCTGGGGGCCGAGAGGACAGGGGTCGTCACTCGGCCACCCAGGTGAGGCCGTCGTCCGAGGCCACGAGGCCGCCCGGGCGCAGCGGGGTCTCGTCCTCCAACGGGCCGCCGAAGAGGCCCCGTTCCTGCAGGACCGCGCCCTCCTGGAACACCTGGCGGATCGTTGCGGCCTCGAAGAGCGGGTTGCGCAGGCCGTCGGAGTCCGGGAGCCGGCCCACGGCCTTGTCGAGTTCCGTGGCGGCGGCCGTCAGCCGGGCACCCGCCTGCCCGGGCCCGCCGAGTGACGTGTCGCCGGACGCCAGTCCGCCCACCAGGTCCACGAACGCCTCCATCTCCGTGGTGTCGACGTGGGTGACCTTGCGGGCCTTCCAGAAGTACGACCGCTCGTCCTGGTGCATGTCGTAGAAGGAGACCAGGAACTCGTGGAACAGGCCGTACTCGTGCCGGTAGCGGGCCTCGAACTCGTCGAAGAGGCGGCCCTCGTCCAGCGTCCCGGCGAGGCCGCCGTTGATGGACCGGGCCGCGAGCAGGGCGCCGTAGGTGGCGAGATGCACCCCGGAGGACAGGACGGGGTCGACGAAGCACGCCGCGTCGCCGACCAGCACCATGCCGGGCCGCCACAGACTGGACTTCCAGTACGACCAGTCCTTGCGGACCCGCACCTGGTCGTACGGCGTCTCGGTGGCCTGGGGAACGCCGTGCAGGAGGTCACGGACCTCCGGGCACGAGTCGATCAGCCCGCGCCAGGCCGTCACCGGGTCCCGCTGGATCGCGGCGGCGCTGTCCCGGCTCACCACCGCTCCGACGCTCGTGAGGTCGTCCCGGAGCGGGATGTACCAGAGCCAGCCCTCGTCGAAGGCGGCGCAGAAGATGTTGCCGTCGTTGGGTGCCGGGAGCCGCGCGCCCCCCGCGAAGTAGCCGAACACCGCGATGTTCTGGAAGAACTCGGAGTACGTCCGCCTGCCGCCGACCTCGCCGTGGATCCTGCTGCCGTTGCCGGAGGCGTCCACGACGTAGCGGGCACGGGCCTCGCGGACCGCGCCGGACGGGCCGGTCCACTGGACGCCCCGGACGCGTTCCTCGTCGGCGAGCACGCCCTTCACGCGGCAGCCCTCCCGTACGTCCACGCCGACCCGGCGCGCGTTGTCCAGCAGGATCGCGTCGAAGCGGGACCGCTCGACCTGGAAGGCGAACGAGGCCGGGTCGGCCAGCCGGGGGGACAGCGCGAAGGAGAACTGCCACGGCTCCGGGTTCCGGCCCCACCGGAAGGTTCCGCCGCGCTTCGGCTTGAAGCCCGCGCGCGCGACCTCCTCCTCCACGCCCAGGATGCGGCACACCCCGTGCACGGTGGACGGGAGCAGCGACTCGCCGATCTGGTACCTGGGGAACGTCTCCCGCTCCAGAAGCAGGACGCGGTGGCCGCGCAGGGCGACGGCCGACGCGGCGGTCGCCCCGGCCGGGCCGCCGCCCACGACGACCACGTCGAACTCCTCGACCGTCGTCTGCTCATCGATGGGGTTCACTACGCTCCTTCTGCGGTCGGCGCCGACGGAGTGTCCGTGCGGCCGAGGGAGTCGAGCCAGGCGCGGACGGCCGCCGCCGTGGTCGGGGTGTGGTCCTGCATGAACGAGAAGTGGTCGCCGGGTACGTCGACCCGGGCGTGCGGCAGCGGCCAGGAGGTCTGCCACTCGTCCGGGTCCGCTCCCGCCGCCATCTCGGGCGTCGGCTGGGTGGCCCGCACCAGCAGCGTGGGGACGCCGACCGGTTCCGGATCCCAGTCGAGGAACATGCGGGTGTACGCGCCCAGTGCCGCCACACCGGTGTCCTCGTCCCCGGTGAACTGGTTCCCGCCCAGGCGCGGCGCGATGACGGCCGGCAGGGACAGCAGCCAGTCCTTGTCGCTGTTGCCGTTGTTGATCAGATACGTGTCGAGCAGGACCTGGCCGACGGGAGCCCTGCCCATGGCTTCGAGCCGCCGGGTCACGGCATGGGCGACGGCGCCTCCGGTGCACATGCCCACGACCGCGAAGGGGCGGTCGCCGATGTGCCGCAGCACCGTCTCCGCGTGGGTCCGGGCGAGCGTGTCCCGGTCGGCCGGCACGGCACGGCCCGCCCCGATGCCGGGGTGCGGGAGTTCCAGGACGTCCAGCTCGCCCTGGAAGTGGGAGTGGAACCGGGCGAACTCCCCGCCGGGGGCGGCGAAGGGCGGGTGGTACCCGGTGAGGAAGACCAGCACCGGACGTTCGCCGGGGCCCTTCGCGCGCCGCAGTGGCGGCAGGGCGTGCTCCCGGCTGCCGTCCGGCCCGAAGGTCGGGACCGCCCAGGAGGCCGTGACCAGCATGTGCATCGCGGCGGCCACCTGACCTGCCTCGCAGACCCGCCGGTAGAGCGAGGAGAGCGTCTGTGCGGGGCGGTCGTTCGCCGGTGCGCGTTCCGGCTCCGGCGCGTCCTCGGGCAGGTCGTCCAGCAGGCCGAGTACGTGACGGGCGAGCCCCTGGGGCGTCGGGTGCTCGAACACCACGGCGGCCGAGAGCCTGAGCCGCAGCGCCATGCTCAGCCGGTTGCGGACCTGGACCGCCATCAGCGAGTCGAAGCCGAGTTCGGCGAAGGACTTGCCGGCGGGCAGCGCGTCCGCGTCCGGGTATCCGAGCACCACCGCCACGTCGGCGCTCATCAACTTCGCGAGCGCCTCCTGCCGTTGAGCGGCGGGCAGCCCGGCCAGCAGGGTGCGCCAGGCTCCCGGCTGCCAGGACTGGTCCGTACGGGGTGAGGAGCCGGTATCGGCGGTCCCGGTACCAGCGGCGGGCCTGCGCGGAGGCAGCAGTCCGTGCAGGAGCGGTGGCAGGGGCCCCGGGGCGGACCGCAGGGCACCCCGGTCCACCAGGATCGGCGCCAGCACGGGCTCGCCCGCGCCGAGCGCCGCGTCGAACAGGGCCAGGCCCTGCTCCACGGACAACGCCCGGAGCACGTCAGGGGCCCTTCCGCTCGGGGCGCCCGCGCCGGCCATGCCGGCGCCGTGTTCCCAGGGGCCCCACGCCAAGGACACGGCGGGCAGCCCCAGTTGAGTGCGGTGCCGGGCGAGGGCGTCCAGGAAGGAGTTCGCCGCCGCGTAGTTGCCCTGACCGGCGCGGCCGAGCAGGCCGGACACCGAGGAGAACAGGACGAACGCCGACAGGTCCAGATCCCGGGTCAGCTCGTGCAGATGCCAGGCCGCGTCCGCCTTCGGCCGGAGCACCGCCGCCATCCGCTCGGGAGTCAGCGCCGCCAGGACGCCGTCGTCCAGCACTCCGGCGGCATGCACCACGGCGGTCAGCGCGGGCGCGCAGCCCTTGACCACCTCGGCCAGCGCGGCGCGGTCGCCCACGTCACAGGCGACGATCCGCACCTCGGCACCCAACTCCTCCAGCACTCGCCGCAGTTCCTCGGCGTGCGGGGCCTGGGGCCCCTGGCGCCCGGTGAGCAGCAGATGCCGTACGCCGTACGAGGTGACGAGATGCCGGGCGAGTTCCGCACCCAGCGCACCGGTGCCACCGGTGATCAGGACCGTGCCGTCCGGCTCGAAGGCGCCGCGTCCGGTGGGGAGTTCACCGAGGGCTCCCAGCCGAGGAGCCGCCAACTGTCCCTTCTTCGCGGAGAGTTGAGACTCCCCGGTCGCCACCGCCGCGGGAAGCAGCCGTAGCGACTCGGGTCGTCCGTCCACGTCCACGAGGGCGATCCGCCCGGGCAGCTCCGCCTGGGCCGCACGCACCAGCCCCCACACGGCCGCCCCGGCCAGATCCGGCTCCGGCGCGGTCGCGTCCCGCGTGACGACCACCAGGCGTGAGCCCGCCGTCCGTGGGTCGTCCTGCCAGTCCTGCAGGGTTCGGAGCACCCTGCCGGTCAGCAGGTGTACGGCGGGCAGCGGGCCGGTGTCCGTGGCAGGTGCGACCGCCGTGAGCACGACGGTGTCCGGTTCGGGCGCCTCGGCGTCCACGACCTCGGGAAGCAGCCCGCCGAGGTCCAGCTCGTCCGGACCCACGAGCGCCCAGCGTCCGGTGTGCACACGGTGCCGCTCGCCGGCGGGCTGCTCGACGGTGGTCCAGCCCGGGTGCAGCAGGGCGCGTCGCACCACCTCGGCCGCCTGTCCGGCCGCGTCGGCCGGCAGTTCCCGCAGGGTTAGGGCGTCCACCCGCGCCACCGGGCGCCCCGCCGGGTCGGCGAGGGTCACCGACACCGTGTCCGTGCCGCCCGGGGCGACCCGTACGCGTACCTCCGACGCGCCCGCCGCGTACAGGCGTACGCCGTTCCACGCGAACGGCACCCGGACCGCGTCGGTCTCGGGTGCGGAGCCCGCGAGCAGCGGGGCGTGCAGGGCCGCGTCCAGCAGCGCCGGATGAACGGTGTACCGGTCGGCGGACGCCGACTCCGGCTCGGGCAGGCGGACTTCAGCGAACAGTTCGCCGCCCCGCCGCCAGAGTGCCTGTACGCCCCGGAAGGCGGGGCCGTAGGCGAGGCCGCCGTCCGCGAGGCTGTCGTACGCGTCGGCGAGGTCGACCTCGGTCGCGCCCTGGGGCGGCCACACCGCCAGTTCGGTGTCCGGCTGAGCGGTCTCCGTACCGCGGAGTATTCCGGTGGCGTGCCGGGTCCAGGCCGGCTCGGCGTCATCCGTGGCGGGATCGGCGTCGTGTCCGGCCGGTCGGGCGTAGACGTCGACCGGGCGTCGGCCGGACTCGTCCGTCGCGCCCACGACGACCTGGACGCGTACGCCCGTGGCCGCGGGCAGCGGCAGCGGGGCCAGGACCACGAGCTCGTCGAGCGCTCCGCAGCCGACCTCGTCGCCCGCCCGTACGGCCAACTCCACGAACGCCGTCGCGGGGACCAGGACCGTCCCGCCGATCACATGGTCGGCGAGCCACGGGTGGGTCGAGGCGGAGAGCAAACCGGAGAACACCGTCCGGTCGGTGTCCGGCACGGCGAACGCCGGGCCCAGCAGCGGGTGCCCGTGCGGGTCCGCGGCGGCGCCGGGGGTGCGCGGCGCGTCCAGCCAGTACCGCCGCCGCTGGAAGGCGTACGTCGGCAGGTCCACCCGCCGCGCACCAGTGCCCGCGAACACCGCGGGCCAGTCGACGCGCGCCCCGCGCACATGGAGGCGGGCCACGGCGGACAGCAGCGTCCGCGGTTCGTGCTCGCCGCCACGCGTGGCGGCGGCGCACATCGGGGCAGGGCCTTCGCCGTCCTGACCGGGCAGGCAGTCCTCGGCCGCGGCGGTGAGCACGGGGCCGGGGCCGATCTCCAGGAACGCCGACACCCCCTTGTCCCCGAGCCGGCGTACGGCGTCGGCGAACCGCACCGGCAGGCGCGCGTGCCGTACCCAGTACTCCGGCGAACACAGCTCCCCGGCCTCGTCCGGACGGCCCGACACGGCCGAGACCACCGGGATCCGCGGCGGCCGGAAGGACAGCCCCTCCGCAACGTGGCGGAAGTCGTCGAGCATCGGTTCCACCAGAGGCGAGTGGAAGGCATGGCCGACCCGCAGGCGCACGGTCCTGCGGCCACGCGCCTCGAACCCGGCGGCGACCGCGAGCACCGCCTCCACCTCGCCCGAGATCACCACGGAGCGCTGCCCGTTGACGGAGGCGATCGCCACCCGGTCACCGAACTCCGGCAGCACGGCGAGGACTTCGTCCTCCGTCGCGTGCAGCGCCACCATCGCGCCGCCCGCGGGCAGGCCGTGCATCAACCGGCCCCGAGCCGCGACGAGTTCCGCCGCATCGCCGAGATCCAGCACTCCGGCGACGTGGGCCGCCGCCAGTTCCCCGACGGAGTGCCCGGCCAGGAAGTCGGCGCGCACTCCCCAGGACTCCAGCAGCCGGAACAGTGCCACCTCGAAGGCGAACAGCCCGGCCTGGGTGAAGTCAGTACGGTCGAGCAGAGCGGCATCCGGTGTACCCGGCCCGGCGGACAGCACCGCGTCCAGCGGTCGGTCCAGACGGCCGTCCACTGCCCGGCAGACCTCGTCGAACGCCGAGTCGAACGCGGGGAACGCGGCGCGCAACTCGGCTCCCATCCGCGGACGTTGAGCTCCCTGGCCGGTGAACAGGAAGGCCGTACGGACACCGGGATCGGCGACGGCTGGCTCCGCGCCGCCCCTGCCGTCGGCGAGAGCGTTCAGCGCGGCCAGCATCCGGGTGCGGTCGTCGGCCGGCACCATCGCCCGGTGGGCGAGCGGTGCCCTCGACACGGCCAGGGAGTAACCGACGTCGGCCGCCGACAGAGACGGCCGGGCGGCCAAGTGGGCCGCCAGGCGGCCGGCCTGGGCCCGCAGGGCGCTTTCGTCGGCGCCGGAGAGCAGCCAGGGCGCCGGCACCTCGGCGGTGCTCGATCCGGCTCCGGGTGACTTCGTATCGGGCGACTGTGTTTCGAGCGACTGTGTATCGGTCGCATGCGTATCGGTCGTATGCGTACCGGTCGTATGCGTATCGGCCGACTGCCTATCGGTCGCATGCGCATCGGTCGGCTGTGGAGGCTCTTCCAGAATCACGTGTGCATTGGTGCCGCCGATGCCGAAGGCCGACACCCCGGCCCGGCGCGGTCCGGCGTCCTTCGCGGGCCACGGGCGGGCCTCGGTGAGCAGTTCCACCCGGCCCGCCGACCAGTCGACGTGCGGGGTGGGCGTCTGCGCGTGCAGCGTGCGCGGAAGTTCCTCGTGCCGCATGGCCTGCACCATCTTGATGACCCCGGCGACGCCGGCGGCCGCCTGGGTGTGCCCGAGGTGGGACTTCACCGAGCCCAGCCACAGCGGCGGCCGGTTCTCGGCGCGTCCCTGGCCGTAGGTGGCCAGCAGGGCCTGCGCCTCCAAAGGGTCGCCGAGCGTGGTGCCCGTACCGTGCGCCTCCACCGCGTCCACGTCGTCCGCGCGGAGCCCGGCGTCGGCCAACGCCCGTGTGATCAGGCGCCGTTGGGCCTGGCCGCTCGGGGCGGTGAGTCCGTTGGACGCGCCGTCCGAGTTGACGGCGGAGCCGCGCAGCACGGCCAGTACGGGGTGGCCGTTGCGCCGGGCGTCGGACAGCCGCTCCAGCAGGACCAGTCCCGCGCCCTCGCCCCACGCGGTGCCGTCCGCCGAGGCCGAGAACGACTTGCAGCGGCCGTCGGGGGAGAGGCCGCGCTGGCGGCTGAACGCGGTGAACGGCTTCGGCGTCGCCATCACCGTCACCCCGCCGGCCAGGGCCAGGGAGCACTCGCCGGAGCGCAGTGCCTGCGCCGCCCAGTGCAGCGCCACCAGTGAGGAGGAGCACGCGGTGTCGATCGTGATCGAGGGACCGTGCAGGCCGTACACGTAGGAGATCCGGCCGGAGGCCACGCTGCCGGCCGAACCCAGGCCCAGATGGGCCTCCAGTTCGTGCCGGGTGAAGCGGGTGGAGTAGTCGCCGTACATCACGCCGACGAAGACGCCCGTGTCGCTCTCGCGCAACGCCGTCGGGGCGATGCCCGCGCGCTCCCACAGCTCCCACGAGGTTTCGAGGAGCAGCCGCTGCTGCGGGTCCATCGACAGCGCCTCGCGCGGCGAGATCCCGAACAGGTCCGCGTCGAACTCCGCGGCCCGGTGCAGGAATCCGCCGGTGCGGGCGTACGAGGTGCCGACCCGGTCCGGATCGGGGTCGTACAGGGCGGCCAGGTCCCAGCCCCGGTCGGTGGGAAAGCCGGAGATCGCGTCCTCGCCCTGCGACACCAGCCGCCAGAGGTCCTCGGGGGAGTGGACGTCGCCGGGGTAACGGCAGCTCATGGCGACGATCACCACCGGATCGTCCGGGCGCGCTTCCGCTGTGGAGGGCGCCGGGGCGGCGGACACCGGCGCGAAGAGGGTGCCGTGCAGGTGCCGGGCCAGCGCGGCCGGGGTGGGGTGGTCGAAGACCAGCGTCGAGGGGAGCCGCAGGCCGGTCGCCTCGCCGAGCCGTTCGATCAGCGTGAGGGCCCCCACGGAGGTCAGCCCGAGGTCGGTGAAGGGGAGCTCGGCGTCCGGATCGAGGGAGGGCGTATGCCCGTCGAGCGGTCCGAGCGGTCCGAGAGGTTCGTGCGGTCCGGCGCCGCAGGCTGCCGCCGTCTCCGCGAGCACCGCCTCGCGCAGCGCGCGTTCCCGCCCCTCCGGCGGCAGCGTCAGCAGCCGTCGGCGCAGGGCTCCGTCGGCCGCCGTCGGGGCGGGGAGGGCCGGGCGGACGTCGGACGCCGGCCGGGACAGGTCCGGCAGGAGGGCGTGCCGGGCGGTCTTGCCGGACGCCGTACGCGGGACGGCCGCGATCTCGCGGATCTCGACAGGCAGCTTGTACTCGGCCAGCCGGGCGCGGCACGCGGCCAGCGCCTGCCGGGGGTCGAACCCCTCCGGTCCCGGGACGACGTACGCCACCGGCACCTCGCCGAGCACGTCGTGCGGCCTGCCCACCACCACCGCGTCCCGCACGCCGGGACAGTGCAGCAGGACCTGCTCGATCTCCGTGGGGTGGATGTTCTCGCCGCCACGGATGATCAGTTCGCTGACCCGGCCGGTGAGGGTGAGATGACCGTGCTCGACGCGCCGGCCGAGGTCACCGGTGCGGTACCAGCCGTCCCGCAGCGCGGCCTCCGTCGCCTCGGCCTGGTGGTGGTAACCGCTCATGAGACCAGGCCCGCGCACCCAGATCTCGCCCTCGTCGCCGTCCGTGACATCGTTGCCGGAGCCCGGATCGACGAGCCGTACGTCCATTCCCGGGACCGGCGGCCCGCAGGACCCGTCGACGCGCGGCCCGTCCGGCCGGTTCACCGCGATCATGCCGCAGGTCTCGGTGCTGCCGTAGGCGTCGAGCAGCGGCGCCCCCAGAAGCTCCCCGACCGCTCGGCGCAGGGCGGGCGCGCTCGGGGCGCCCGCCACGACACACGTCCGCAGACCCGGCACGGGCGTCGCGTCCTCGGCCGCCGACGCCATCAGCTGGTGGTAGACGGCGGGCACACCGGCCAGGACCGTGTAGGGGCCGCCGAGGGCTTCGTGAGGTGTGCGCAGCTCGCGCAACAGGCCGCCGGGCGGCAGGAGTTCACCGGTGATCCGCGCACTTGCGCCGACGGCGGTGACCCCCAGGATGGCCAGCGAGTGACCGAAACTGTGGAACAGCGGGAGCGGCCAGAGCAGCCGGTCCTCGGGCGAGAGGCCGAAGATCGGGGCGTAACACGCCGCCACCGACCACAGGGCAGCGCGCTGCGTGGACAGCACGCCCTTTGGGCGGTGGGTGGTGCCGGAGGTGTAGAGCATCCAGGCCGGCTCGTCGAGTCCGAGGTCGTCCCGGGGCGGTCCGCAGTCGTCGGCCTCGGCCTCGACCGCAGCCGAGTAGAGGACCGTCCCGTCGGGGGCGTCCGCCGGGACCGGCCCCGCGCCGGTGAGCAGGACGCGCGTACGGCCGGGCCCGAAACCCGCGCGGTGCAGCCGGGCCAGGTGCGCGGAGTCGGTGACGAGGACCGAAGCCCCGCTGTCCTCGAGGAAATGGGCGAGTTCGGCTTCGGAGGACCGCGGGTTGAGCGGCACGCCGACCGCCCCTGCCCGGACCGTGGCCAGGACACTCTCCACCATCTCCACGCAGTTGCCCAGACAGACCGCGACCCGGTCCCCGCGCCGCACGCCCGCCCGGGCGAGATACCCGGCCAGCCGGCCGGTGCGCCGCTCCAACTCCGCGTAGGTGACGCTGCGCACGTCGTCGGCGTACGCCACGCGTAACGGCCATTTCCCGGCGTGCGCCCTCAGTAACTCCGGCAGCGGCCGGATCAGCCCGTTGCGCGTCATGTACCCACCCTTCCGGCACGTGTCGCGGCACGGCCGACGTGAAAGTCCCTGCGTATCAGCGTCGTCGAGCCTACGGTCCGGCCGGTCCGATGATCGTGTGTTTCGGCGACCGGCGTTGCGGAACGTGCCGGCGCCGCAGGATGGTAGAAGCGAGCATGACCAACTTGCACTCTCCCTCGTCCGCGGCGGGTATCCGATGACCGCCGGTATCGACACCCCCGACCGCCGGGGCCGCACCGGACTCGACCGCACCGGCCGGGACCTCACCGGAAACCCGCGGGTCAAGGTGCGGGACGTGACCCTCCTGTCCAGCCACTGGTACGTCGAGCGGACCACCGCCTTCGACTTCCAGCACGCCGACGGCACCTGGAGCACCCAGGAGCGCGAGACGCACGACCGCGGCAACGGGGCCACCATGCTGCTGTACGACGCCGCACGCGAAACCGTGCTGCTCACCCGCCAGTTCCGCTTCCCGGTGTACGTCAACGGCCACCCGGACGGCCTGCTGGTCGAGACCCCGGGCGGGCTGCTCGACGACGAGGACGAGCACCCGGAGATCGCCGTACGCCGGGAAGTCGTCGAGGAGACCGGCCACACCATCGGCGAGGTCCAGCACGTCTTCGACGTCTACATGAGTCCCGGCTCGGTCACCGAACGCGTCAGCTTCTACGCCGCCTCCTACGGCCCCTCGACCCGCACCCATGAAGGGGGCGGTCTGGGGGAGGAGGGCGAGGACATCGAAATCCTCGAACTGCCCTTCCGCCGGGCCCTGGAGATGATCCGCACCGGGGAGATCGCCGACGCGAAGACGATCATGCTGCTGCAGTGGGCGGCTTTGGAAGGGCCGTTCGCCCGCTGACCGAGGCGGCGGACCGGCACCGCTCTCCTTCGTCAACTCTCCACGCATAGCCTTGACTTGAAGAGCACTCGAAGATGAAGACTCCCGTTCGTGCCCCGAATGAGGGCGCGAACGGGAGGATCATCATGAAGTACCGCACCATCGCCAGTGCCCCGGACAACCGCCGCGAGGTGAGCGTGCTCGCCCTCGGCGCGATGCTGTTCGGCTCCCGGACCGACGAGGAGACCTCCTTCGCCGTGCTCGACCGCTATGTCGAGGCCGGCGGGACCTTCATCGACACGTCCGACAACTACGCCTTCTGGACCGACGGCGGCCAGGGCGGACAGAGCGAGGAACTGCTCGGCCGCTGGCGGCGCAGCCGCGGCATCGGCGACGAGGTCTTCATCGCCACCAAGCTCGGCGCCCGCCCCCTGGCCCCCGGCACGAGCTACGTCGACAACGCGGAGGGCCTGTCGGCGAAGGTGATCCGAGAGTCGGCGGAGCGCAGCCGCGAGCGCCTGGGCGTCGAGAAGCTGGACCTGCTCTACGCCCACATCGAGGACCACACCGTCCCGCTGGAGGAGACGGTCGAAGGCTTCGCCGCGCTGGTCGCGGAGGGCGCGGTCGGCCTGCTCGGCGTCAGCAACCACGCCGTCTGGCGGGTGGAACGGGCCCGCGCGCTGGCGGCCACCGTCGGTCTGCCCGGCTACGACGTCCTCCAGTACGAGCACAGCTACCTCCGGCCCCGCACCGACATACCCGGTGACCTCTTCCCCGACGGCACGCTGGGCGCGGCGGGACCGGACCTGTTCAGCTACCTGAGGGCCGAGCCCGCCCTGACCCTGGTCGCCTACTCCCCCCTCCTGAAGGGCACGTACGCGCACCCCGGCCGACCGCTTCCGCCGGGCTACGACCACCCGGGCACCCCGGCCCGCCTCGCGGCCCTGCGCGATGTGGCCCGGGAGACGGGTGCGACGGTCAACCAGGTCGTCCTGGCCTGGCAGATGGGCGGCGAACTGCCGATCATCCCGTTGGTCGGGGTGTCGTCGGTGGCACAACTGGAGGAGAACCTGGCGGCGGTGGAGCTGGAGCTGACGGGGGAGCAGCGGAGGCGGCTGGACGAGGCCCACTGACGGCGACCGTCGTACACCCCACCTCCTGATGGGCCCCTGCTCCTCACTCCGCCTCGACGAACCGGTCGAGCAACGCGTCCAGCCCCGCCGCCAGCCCCTCCGGCCCTCCGCGCTCTGCGAGCGCGGGGGCGACGTCCCGGAGTACGGGCAGTTCCTGCGACGGCATGCGGTGCAGACCCAGGCGGAACGCCGGGTCCGACTCGTCGGGGTTGTCCACCATCGCCCGCAGCTCCCCGGACACATAGCCGAGGAGCCAGGCGGTGAAGGCCCGGAAGGCGGCGGCCGCGCTGTCGTTGTCGAGCCCGGCCTCCCGCAGCAGCACGAGCACCCGCTCGTGGTCCCTGAGCACGGCGAGCGGCCGACGGGCCAGTGGGACCGCCAGCATGCGCGCGGCCAGCAGCGGGACCGCCTGCGGGTGGTCAAGGCTGACGTCGTAGGTGGCCCGGGCGATGCGGTGGAGTCCGGTGCGCCAGTCGGGTGCCCCGGCGTCGTCGCCGACGAGACGTTCCTCCAGTTCGAGATGGAGGGCCTCGACCAGGCCGTCCAAGAGGGCCTCCTTGCTCGCCGCGTACCGGTAGAGCGCCATTGCTTCCACACCCAGCTCGGCCCCCAGTCGGCGCATGCTCAGGGCCGACAGTCCCTCCCGGTCCACCAGCTCCAGGGCGCTGGCCAGCACACGCTCCCGGCTGAGCCGTCCGTAACGGCCGCGATCGGCGGCGCGGCGCGCCGGACCTGCTCCGGCCGCGTCGTTGTCGCCCAGTGCCCCGGCCTGCTCCTTGGCCATGCTTTGCCTCCGGTGATCGACCCGTGTCCTGCCCGTATTGACTCTATGCGCCTGTGGGAGGAATGTGTATGTATACGTTGTAAATATACGGCATCTGATAGATGGCTGGGAACAGAGGCATCGGTCATGAGCACACCCATCGAGGACTACGCCCTCCTCAGCGACCTGGAAACCGCCGCCATGGTTGGCAGGAACGGGTCTGTCGACTGGCTGTGCCTGCCCCGCTTCGACTCACCGGCCTGTCTGGCCGCACTGGTCGGCACGCGGGACAACGGGTTCTGGCGGGTGGCTCCGACAGCCTCCGACCTCTGCACGCGCCGGGCGTACCGCCCGGACACGCTGGTCCTGGACTCCGTGTGGGAGACCGAGGACGGGGCGGTACGGGTCACGGATTTCATGCCACCGCGGTCCCAGGTGCCCTGTCTCGTCCGTGTGATCGAAGGGCTGTCGGGTGCCGTGCCGGTGCGCAGCGAACTGTGCCTGCGCTTCCACCAGGGACGGGTCGTGCCGTGGATCCGGATAGCCGACCAGTGCAGCGTCGCGGTCGCTGGCCCGGACTCCGTGTGGCTGAGCGCCGACGGCCAGGTGCGGGCGCTCGGCAGCGAGGGTTCCACGGTTCTCGAGTTCACGGTCCAGGCCGGCCAACGGCTGGCCCTGACGCTCGTGTGGGCGCCCTCGCACCGGCCCGCGCCGCCCGCACCGCTGTCCGTCCCGGCGGAGACGGCGCTGAAGCAGACCGGCGACTTCTGGCGCCACTGGACCGCCCAGTGCCGCTACGAGGGGCCGTGGCGGGACGCGGTGGTCCGTTCTCTGATCACGCTCAAGGCGCTCACCTACGCCCCCACGGGAGGCGTCGTCTCCGCGCCGACCACTTCGCTGCCGGGGTGCATCGGAGGCGAACGCAACTGGGACTACCGGTACTGCTGGCTGCGGGACTCCACGCTGACCCTGTCCTGCCTGCTGCGCAGCGGCTACCGGGAGGAGGCGACGGCATGGCTGGACTGGCTGGTGCGGGCCATCGCCGGCGATCCCGCGGATCTGCAGACCGTGTACGGCGTCGGCGGGCAGCGGCTGCTTCCCGAGACCGAGGCGTCCTGGCTGTCCGGCTACGAGGGATCGCGGCCGGTCCGCTTCGGGAACTCCGCGGTCGGTCAGTTCCAGCTGGACGCGTACGGCGAGGTCATGGACACGCTCTGCCTGTCGCTGCAGGCGGGCATCCAACTGCCGGCCCACGTGTGGAATCTGATCGAGGAGCTGATGGGCTTCCTGCAGCGGCACTGGCGTGAGCCGGACCAGGGACTGTGGCAGATGCGCGGGCCGCGGCGACAGTTCGTGCACTCCAAGGTCATGGTGTGGGTGGCGGCCGACCGCGCTCTGCGTATGGGCAGACTGCTCGGCCGCAACGGAGCTTCGGCCGAGTGGCGGGCCATGCGGGACGAGGTGCACCGGGAGGTCTGCCGGGAGGGATGGGACGCGAAGCAGGGGGCCTTCGTGCAGTCCTACGGGTCGTCTGACCTGGACGCCTCGGCTCTGCTGATGTCCAGACTCGGCTTCCTGCCCGCCCGGGACCCGAGGGTGCGCGGCACCGTCCGGGCGATGCGCGCGCTGGACGACAGCGGCTTCGTGCGGCGGTACGAGCAGAGTCCCCGGGGGGTGCATGACGTGGACGGCATGCCCGGCCGGGAGGGCGCGTTCGTCTCGTGTTCCCTGTGGTACGCGCACGCCCTCGCGGCGGTCGGCCACGCGGAACAAGCCAGGGAGGCCTTCGAGCGGGTCCTGGCCGTTCGCAACGACGTCGGGATGCTGTCGGAGCAGTGGGATCCCGCCGCCGGGCGACAACTGGGCAACACACCCAAGGCGTTCAGTCACATCGCCTTGGTGGAGACGGCGTTCGCCCTGTCACCAGCGCCGTTCCCGAGCTCCTCGGATCCACACGCGACATCCAGTCCACGACGCCGGCCGGCCCGGCGAGCGGTGACGTCGATGCGGTAGGGGCATGTTCCCCGTGAGCGCCGCCACCGAGTGCCTGCCCCCTGTTCGAAGCCGCAGCCGATGGTGGTCGGCGCGTCCTGCTGTGCCACTCCTCGATGCCCTCGGCGATCACCTGCAGACAGAGCGTGTCGGCCATGCGGACCATTGCTGTACGGGCAGGTGACCCTCACGACCAGTGGGAGATGGGCGGCCATCAGCCGACGGGTGGGCAGCTTGAGGCACGAACCTCCCCAGGGCGCGGGACACCGGGTGGCGCAGTCCGCGGGGGTCTGTCACCACCACTATCCCTTCGTTCGCCGAGCGGTCCGGGCGTAGCCGTGTGGGTTGAGCCGCTGGAACTCCCAGGCGTCCCGGCACATGTCGTCGAGGTGCCGGGTGGGGCGCCAGCCCCAGACGCGGGTCATGGCGCTCGCGTCGGCGACGACTTCGGCCACGTCGCCGGGACGGCGCGGCGCGACCTCGTAGGGGATGTGCTTGTCGCTCGCCGTGGAGAACGCGGCGACGACGTCGAGAACCGAACGGCCCTCGCCGAGGCCGAGGTTGTACACGTGCATGCCCGGAGCGTCGGCGAGATGGTCGAGGGCGAGGCGGTGTGCCTCGACGGTGTCCATGACGTGGACGTAGTCGCGGACCGCGGTGCCGTCATGCGTGGGGTAGTCGGCGCCGAAGACACGCAGCCGTTCCCGTCGCCCGATGGCGACCTGTGCCACGTACGGCATGAGGTTGTCCGGGACGCCGCGTACGTCCTCGCCGAGCAGTCCGCTGGGGTGGGCGCCGGCCGGGTTGGAGTACCGCAGGCACAGCACGGTGTACTCGGGGCGGCGGCGGCATACGTCGGAGAGGAGTTGCTCGCAGATCCACTTCGAGGCCGCGTACGGGTTGGTGGGCTGCGCGGGGGTGGACTCGCCGACCGGGACCGGTCCGCTCTCGCCGTAGACCGCGCAGGACGATGCGTACACCAGTTGGTGCACTCCGTGGTCGTGCATCGTCCGCAGGAGGGAGGTCGTGCCGCCGACGTTGTTGTCGTAGTACTCCTCGGGGCTGCGCATCGACCTGCTTACGGACTTGTCCCCCGCGAAGTGCATGACGGCGTCCACCGAGTGCCGGTCGAAGACCGCCGCCAGGGCGGGCCGGTCACGGATGTCCAGTTCGTAGAGGGCCCCGACGAAGCGGCCGGCGAGCCGCTCCACACGGGTGAAGGCTCGCGGCGAACTGTTGGAGTAGTTGTCGACGACGATCAACTCGTAGCCGTGGTCCAGTAGTTCGACGCAGGCGTGACTGCCGATGAAACCGGCCCCACCGGTGACGAGGATGGTCGACGGTGCGTTCATGGCCCGCTCCCGTCTGTGCCGGCTGCGGTCGGGGGCTGCCCAGGACAGGCGGCGTATGTTTACGACGTATACGTACGACTTTCCTCCCCTCGCCACGGAGAGTCAAGAGCTGCCGGACGGGCGGTGCAGCGCACGGGCCCCGCATCGAGCGCCGGCTCCAGCGAGTACGCGGTGTGCAGCAGTCGCGGTGACTCCCGGTGGATCTCCGCCCACCGGAACCTGACGAGCGCGCTCTATGCCGGGCATGGAGCCCGCTACTGCCGCCGCGACATACAGCGTCCAGTGTGGGGCGGCGTACCGGGCGCACAGCAGCAGCGCCCAGATGGCGGCGCCCGTCACGGCCGTCGCCGGAGGACGATCCGGCGCTGGCCATGGCGGTCGACGAGCCGGGAGATCTGCGGTCCGATCACCGCGGTGGCGAGCGCTTGCGTGGCGGAGACCGAGCCGGCGAGCCAGTACTCCCCGCCGAGCTGCGACAACATGGTGACTATGCCGATCATCGACAGCGGAAGGCGTGAAATGAAGCCCACGGCGGACAAGAGCAGACTGGACTGCCTGCGGGAGAGAAAGATCCGGCGGTAATCGGAGAGCATGGGGACTCCATGCTCAGTCAGGAACCCATCGTCACTGGGTGGATCCGGTCGGGTTCCCGCGTCCTCCATTTTCACGCATGGCGCGGTATCTTGCGACCCCAAGCGGTATCTCTCCGTGCGCGTGCGGGAAATGGCGAGCCGAGTAAGCTGGTTTGAAGACACGTCGATGTCTCGGCGAGAAGGAGCCCGCATACCGGCGACCGTGTATATCGGTGACCGCGTATACCGGTGATCGTGTTCACAGGCGACCAGGGGAAAGTCCCGATACTGGAGAATTCTCCTTCGTCGGCCCGCTCCCACGGGCCTCTCCGCCGTCGCCCGGCGCCGTTCGCCCAGCTCGGTCCGCCCGACGAGTGGCCCTTGCAGGAGGTGAGTTGGGGTGAACGCGCGACTGCGAAGCCAGGCCTCGATGGCCGCCGTCAGTGCGTGCATCGTCGCGCTGACCGCGTTCTACTACACATTTCCTGAACAGCCGCTGATTTTCGTCGTGATTGGAATGACCGGCGTCATCGGTATTGTCCTGGGTGTCTTTCTCAAGACTCTCGCCGCGCAGACAGGACTTGTCGTGGCGCGGGTCGTCCTTGCCCAGGAGGTCGACCGGCGCAACAGCGAGGCGTACTTCCGCACGCTGGTGCAGAACGCCTCCGAGGTCATCCTGATCCTCGACGACGACGACCGGGTCCGTTACGCCAGCCCCTCCGTCGGCCAGGTGCTCGGCGTTCCGGACCTGGAGGGCACCCAGATCATCGATCCGGTGCCGCCACAGAACAGCCGCGCGGTGGTCGAGACGCTCGGCCGGATGCGGAGCGGCGAGAACCAGAGCAGGCGCGAGCACTGGCGCATGGTCCGCGCCGACCGGTCGTCCATCGAGGTCGAGGTGAGGTGGAGCGACCTGCGTGAGGAGGCGACCGTCGGTGGGGTGGTGCTCACTCTGCAGGATGTGACCGAGCAGCGAAAGCTGGAACGCGAACTCACCCACCAGGCGTTCCATGACTCTCTCACCGGCCTGGCCAACCGCGTGCTCTTCCAGGACCGGGTCAGCCACGCACTGGTGCAGGCTCAGCGCGACGGCACGGTGGTCGGCGTGCTCTTCCTCGACGTGGACGACTTCAAGGTCGTCAACGACATGCACGGCCACGGCGTGGGCGACGAACTCCTGGTCGCGCTGGCACTCCGGCTGCAGACCACCGTCCGTGCCTCCGACACCGCAGCTCGCATCGGAGGGCGACGAGTTCGCGATGTTGGTGGAGGGCTCCGTTTCGCCGGCGGGCGTGGAGCGGTTCACCGAACACGTCAAGTCGTTCGTCGACGAACTCGGGCGCTCGCCCGGACAGTACGCCCTGGTCGAGGGCATCACTCATCTCGCGGGCACACTCGGCCTCACGGTGATCGCCGAAGGGGTGGAGAACGTGAGGCAGCAGGAGTTGCTGATTTCCATGGGGTGCCGGTTCAGCCAGGGGTACCTCTTCGCCGAGCCGGTGAGCGCCGAGGAGGCGGAGCAGCTCATCCTGGCGCCGCCGCTCGGCCGCCTGGCCGGGTTGCCCGGGGCGCCCGCGGAACGGAAGCGGGGACAAGAGCGGCAGCCCTCTCCCGGAGGGGCGCAGGTGCGCTCCGCAGGAGGCCGCGCGAGGCAGGAGGCCCAAGGTGACGGAACCTGAGCACCCGTCGGCAGAGTCGGCTGCGCTGTGTGTCGTGCTGCGCAACGACGAGGAGCAGTACGCGATCTGGCCCGCCGATCGCCGGATTCCGGCCGGGTGGCGTCGGATCGGCGGACCTGCGTCCGCCGCGTGGTGCGGAAGCCAGGTCGACCGCCTGTGGACCGACATGCGGCCCGTAAGCGCCCGCGCCGAGCGACCGCCCCCTGGATCCGGGCCGAGCACCGTGGCCGAGCTGGTCCGCAAGCAGGCGCGGCGTGAGCCGTCGGCTCTCGCGGTGCTCTCGGACGAGGGCCGGCTCAGCTATGCCGAGTTGACCGGCCGCGCCGACTGGCTTGCCCAGGAACTGCGTGAGTCGGACGTCGACGCGGAGTCCGTCGTCACCGTGTGCCTCGACCGCGTGCCCGAGCTGATCGTCGCGCTGCTGGCGGTGCTGAGCTCCGGCGGCGCGTTCCTGCCCCTCGACCCGGCGACTCCACGGCAACGGATGGCCCAACTGGTCAAGGAGACCGGCTCACGCCACATCATCTCGAGCCGCGAGCACGCCCCGGTGTTCGCCGGGTGCGATGCGCGGATCGTCTACGCCGGGGGCGCCGGGGATCCGGCTACGCAGGCGCCGCCGGCGGGACCGCGGCCGGCCCGCGGCCCCCGGCCGGACGACCTCGCCTACGTGATCTACACCTCCGGATCCACCGGGCCCCCCAAGGGGGTGATGATCAGCCACC
>NZ_JAGMUK010000132.1:21179-24828 GCF_019049245.1 Streptomyces sp. AC555_RSS877
ACAGATCTTCGCCACGCTGATCAGCGGCGCGACACTCGTCCTCGCGGGAACAGCGACGTGGGCGCCCACCGACCTTCTGCGCCGCCTCCCGGAGCACGGGATCACCGTCGCCGACCTGCCCCCCGCCTACTGGCAGCAGATCGTCTCGATCGCGGACCGTGGCGAGAGCCTCGCGTCGCTGAGGCTCCTCATCGTCGGCGGCGAGATCGTCACCGCGAAGGACTGCCGCGCTGTTCTGCGTCTGGTCCCCGGCGCACGGCTTGTCAACGCCTACGGGCTCACCGAGACCACCATCACCTCCACGCTCTGCGACCTGAAGGAGGAAGTGCTCGCCGCGCCGGACACCGCTGTCGCCCCGGTCGGCAGGCCCCTGGAGGGGACTCACCTCCACCTGCTCGACGCCGAACTGCGCCCGGTGCGGCCGGGCGAGCGCGGCGAGATCTACATCGGCGGCCCTGGGCTGGCGCGCGGTGTCTGGCGGCAACCCGCCCTGACCGCACAGCAGTTCCTCCCCGACCCGCGCGGCTCCGAGCCGGGGGACCGGATGTATCGCACCGGGGATCTGGGTCGCCGGCGCTCGGACGGCAACCTGGAAGTCCTGGGCCGGGTCGACGACCAGGTGAAGATCCGCGGGTTCCGGGTCGACCCGGCCGAGATCGAGGCCGCGCTCGTCTCCCGCCCGGAGATCAGCCAGGCCATGGTGGTGGGTCGGGCGCGCGACAACGGCGACCGTGACCTCATCGCTTACTACACGCCGGCCATTCCGCCGACCGGCGGCGAGGCTGCGATGCGCGCACGGCTGCGGTCGGCACTCGCCGAGGTCCTGCCGGGCTATATGATCCCGGCCGCCTTCCACGCGGTGGAACGGCTGCCCGTCGCGCCGAGCGGAAAGCTCGATCGCAGGGTCCTGCGGGAACGAGGGACCGCAACGACGGAGGCCCTCGCCGAGGACCGTCCGGTACTGCAGGGGATGGCCCAGTTGTGGGGCCAGATCCTGCGTGTGGAGTACGTCCGTCCGCACGACGACTTCTTCGAGCTGGGCGGCAACTCACTGCTGGCCATGGAGATGCTCGCCCGGGCCCACGTCGTATTCGGCATCGGCGTCACACAGATCCGCGACCTGACCCGCTCACTGCTGCGGCATCCGACGCTCGCCGCGTTCGCCGAGTCCGTGCGCCAGGCCCGGGCCGGCACACTGACCCCACCGGACGGCGGGAGCGTCCACTTCGCCGCCGAGACCGATCGGCGCGTTCCGGCGGTAGGCCGTGACACGCCGGCTCCGCATCCCCAGCACCCCGGCGACGTCCTCCTCACCGGGGCGACGGGGTTCTGTGGCGCGCACATGATCGACGAGTTGCTGCGCAGGACAACGGGACGGATCCTCTGCCTGGTCAGGGCCGTGGACGACCAGGAGGCCATGGAGCGAATCCGCGCGAGCCACCGGAAGTACGTCCACAGCGATCTGTCCAGCGAGCGCGTCCAGCCGGTCGTCGGCGACCTGGGCAAGCCCGGACTGGGGCTTCCTCCCGGGCGGTTCGAGGAGCTGGGATCGACCATCGACGCCGTCTACCACTTCGGCGGCCAGGTCAACTTCGTCTACGCGTACCACGATTTGCGCCCGGCCAACGTCGACGGAACATACGAGATCATCCGCCTCGCCGCCGGCAGGGCCGTCCCCGTCCACTTCACGTCCAGCATGGCGGTGCTCGCCGGATTCGGGCCGGCCGGGGTACGTGAGGCGCCGGAGAGCATGCCGCTGCCTTTCCCGGAGTATCTGTCGGTGGGATACGTGGAGACCAAATGGGTCGCCGAGGCGCTGCTGAAGAAGGCGTCCGACGCGGGCCTGCCGGTCGCCGTCTACCGCCTGATGGACATCACGGGCAACAGCGGAACGGGCGTGATGAACCGCAGCAGCGAGATGGCCGCCCTCATCCGCTTCATCGTGCGGACCGGGCTGTGCCCTGACGTCCCGCTGCCGCTGGACTTCCTGCCGGCCGACTGCCTCGTCCGCGCAATCGGCCACATCTCCACCCGCCATCCCGCTCGCGGCGAGGTTTACCACCTCACCCACCCCCGTCCCGTGCTGCTGGATTCGCTCGCCGAGCGCCTGCGCCAGCGGGATTGCCCGGTCCAGGAGATCCCTTACACCGAGTGGATCGCCGCTTTGGTGAAGTACGCGGCCGGGCATCCCACCGACCCGATCACCCCGTTCGTGCCGCTCTTCGTCGACCGGTGCGCAGCCGCGCCCGACATCACCGTGAGCGAGATGTACTTCCAGGGCGTCTTCCCGGAGTTCACCCGCGGCAACGCGGAACGGGCGCTGAGGGACGCCGGGATCGACATTCCGCCGGTGGACGCGGAGATGATGGACGGCTACATCGACTTCCTCCAACAGGCCGCCTACGACCGGCCGGTGGAGAGCAGAGGGCACGGAGCGGCACGGTGGTGAGCCGATGCCCCGGCTGGGAGGCGCTGGACGTGCGGGACGCGGCGCCCGACGGTCCGGTGGCCTTCTCCGCCGATCTCAGTCCCGCCAGCCTTCTGGCGGCGTACCGCGCCGGGGTCTATCCGTTCCCGGCAGCCGACGAGTACACCAGCGCCCTCAACGAGGTGGTCTTCGCCGATCAGGACCGGCAGGGTCGCATCCGGCTCGTAGGGGAGGAATCAGCCGATCCCTACGCCGTCTCCTGGTGGTCGCCCGATCCCAGGCCGGTGCTGCCCGTCTCGGCCACGCACCTCAGCCGGAGCCTCGCCCGGCGCTTGCGCAACCGGCTGGCGTGGTCGACCAGCCTGGACCGGCGGTTCGAGCGGGTCGTCCGCGAATGCCGCGCCGCCCGCGTCCCCCAGTGGCTCACCGAAGAGCTGATCGCGAGCTTGATCCGCCTGCACGATCTGGGTCACGCGCACAGCGTCGAGGTGTGGGAGGACGGCGAGCTGGTCGGCGGCGTCTTCGGCGTCCGGGTCGGATCGGTCTTCAGCATGGATTCGATGTTCTTCCACCGTTCCGGCGCCTCGAAGGTCGCGGTGACCGACCTCGCGGCGCGCTTCGCACAGGCGGGCGGAGAGCTGCTCGACGCGCAGCGGGACAGTCCGCACGTCCGCAGCCTGGGCTGCGTTCTCGTACCGCGAGAGCAGTACGTGCGACACCTCCGCCGCATCGCGCGCGACAACCCGCCGATGCCCACCGCCACCTTGCCCGCCCGCCGTCTCGCCCAGCCGACGGAATCGCACTGAGGAGGGGCGCGGTCACACGCGCTTGAGTTGAAGTGCGCTTCAAGATGAAGGCTCCCGATCACGTGCCCCGGACGAGGGCACGAACGGGAGGCATCACCATGAAGTACCGCACGATCGGCAGCGATCCGAACAGCCGCCGTAAGGTGAGCGTGCTCGCGCTCGCGCTCGGCACGATGTTGTTCGGCTCCCGGACGGACGAGAAGACCTCCTTCGCCGTCCTCGACCGCTACGTCGAGGCCGGCGGCACCTTCATCGACACGTCCGACAACTACGCCTTCCGGGTCGACGGAGGCCAGGGCGGGCAGAGCGAGGAACTGCTAGTGTGATGCGCCAGAAATCGCGGGCTTAAGTCTGTAGCCTGTTTTCATGTCTCGGGGTCCTCGTGCCGTCGAAGTTGCGTTGTCCGATGAGGAGC
>NZ_JAGMUK010000133.1 GCF_019049245.1 Streptomyces sp. AC555_RSS877
GGGGCGGCCCATGGAGCCGGTCTTGAGGGGCTGGCCGGGGCTGTTGGAGACCTGGACGGCGGTCTCGGTCTGCCCGAAGCCGTCCCGGATGGTCACGCCCCAGGCGCGGCGGACCTGTTCGATGACCTCGGGGTTGAGGGGCTCGCCGGCCGCCACGGCCTCGCGCGGCGGGGTGCGCAGCTGGGTGAGGTCGGCCTGGATGAGCATGCGCCACACGGTGGGCGGGGCGCAGAACGTCGTGACGCCCGCCCGGTCCATCTCGGCCATCAGACGGGCCGGGTCGAAGCGCGTGTAGTTGTGGATGAAGACGGTCGCCTCCGCGTTCCACGGCGCGAACAGGTTGGACCAGGCGTGCTTGGCCCAGCCCGGCGAGGAGATGTTCAGGTGGACGTCACCGGGTTCGAGGCCGATCCAGTACATGGTCGCCAGGTGCCCGATCGGGTACGAGGCGTGGGTGTGCTCGACCAGCTTGGGGCGGGCCGTCGTACCGGAGGTGAAGTACAGCATCAGCGGATCGCCGGCCAGGGTCGGCCCGTCGGGCAGGAACTCCGCGGAGGCCGCGTACGCGTCCTCGTACG
>NZ_JAGMUK010000134.1 GCF_019049245.1 Streptomyces sp. AC555_RSS877
GCGAACTGCAGTTACTCCTCGCGGTCTGGACCGGCGCCTGCCCCACCTGTCACCGCGACATGCCAGACCCCATACCGACCTGACCAAGCCCTACTAGTTCACGTCGAGAGTGTCAGCACTTCTCCTTCCGCGCCTGCTGGATCAGCGGCTCGGCCTTGTCCAGCGTGAAGGTGACCTGCCAGGTCACGGCCGCCCGGTGCAGGGTGTCGGCGAACTCCTGGTAGCCGTCGTCCTGTTGAGCCGCGTCGGCGGCGCGGTTGGTCGCCGTGTTCAGGTACTGCTCGGCGGTCCGGTAGTAGGGGTCGGTCAGATCCGACGGCCGGGGGCGGGCGAGGTGGTCGGTCAGCTGCTGCAGGGAGGCGCAGGAGGACTTGGCAAACCCGCGCGCCGCCACCGTGGCCTTGGAGGGCGTCGAGCTGCAGGCCGCCAGGGAGAGCGTGGACGCCAACAGCAGGGGCAAGGGCAGTGGCAGACGAAGTATCAGCTGACGTCGACTAGTCATGGGTCAATCCTAGTTACCATGACGGCCCGACCGCCCGGAAATCCGGTGGGCCCGCCGCCACCGTCCGGCCTGGCCCGCATCTGGGCCTTGTCCGCTCTGGCCTGCAACGCGGCCATCAACGACGGCACCGCCACCGCCCACCCTCGCCTCAACGCCCGCGCACCTCGGCGGGCTCATCACCCGCGACGGTAGAAGCCAGCCACACGATCACATACCAAAACCCCGCGAAGCACCCCAACGAGGCGCCCTCACTGCGTATGCACCCACCCCAATCGGTCCAACTTCCTCGTCGCTAAACAGCGTTGGTCCAACTTCGGTGGCAAACCGTCCAACTTCGCTGTCACAGGTCAACTTGCATTGATCACGATGCGGTCACGGCCGACAGGTTTTTCAAGATCGGCGTCACACGGGAGCCGAAAAACACACCTGTAGAAGGTGCACGGCGGGATCAGCCCGCCCCACCACCAGGAGTACCCCGTGGCGAGCGCTGCCGACGAGCCGGAACAGACCCCCTCCGCAGACCCCTCCATCACCCCCTCCGCGCCCCGCCAGCAAGTGCCGGACGTTTCTGCAGGTCAGTCCCGCCGGACAGGGGGTCGCCGCAGGTCCGACAACCCTCATGTCCAAAGGCGTCCCAAGCACAGGAGGACTTCGACCGAACCTCGACGCAGGGAACTGCTGCAAGCGCTGGGGATCTTTCAGAAAGCGACGCCCGATCAACTGTGGAAGCTGACCCGCCCGGACAACCAGCACGACAAGCTCACGCGGGACAACCTCCTGGATCTGGAGGAACACCACCTGGTGAGGATCGAATCGGTCCAGGACGACCAGCGACAGGTATGGGTGCTCACCAAGCGAGGAGACAGCGAAGCGAAGACACTGCTGGAGCCGAAAGACATACCAGTCTCGGTGCTCCGCGAAGAGAAGTACGACCCGGTCACCGGGAAGATGCTCGGCACCGGCTACGACGACCACGCCGCAGCGGTCACCTCAACGGCCGCCGAATTCCACTGCGCTGGGATCGGGCACCGGCTCGGCTTCCAGACCGAGATCGGCCACCGGCTCGGCAACGGGTACGTGCAGCGGGCGGACCTGGTGGTGCGGGCGCCGGACTCGAACGTGCCGGTCATGCTGCTGGAGATCGACCGCCGCAGCGAGGACGCCCACGACCTGGTGCACAAGCTGCACCGGTACTGGCAGTGAGGCCGACTGCTGCCGCCGGACGCGGACAAGCACACCATGGACCTGGCCCGCTCCCGGCCGGACGCGATCGAGCACATCGACCACGACAAGCGGCTGTGGCGCCGCATCTACCCGCCGACCGGCCGGGAGGGCCTGGCGCCGGTGGCGTTCGTGTTCGCGGACACCACGGACACAAAGGTCTCCAACGCCGTCCCGTGCTGGAGGAGGCCGGCCGACCCTACTGGGCACCACGCCGGTACGACACCTACCACCGGGGCATCACCGCCCTCGACTACGGACAGGCCGTGCGCGGACAGTCGACATCGACGTCTCGTAGTTCCCGTACAGCGCGCTCGCAGTGGTGCTGGGCGGGGATCGCCTCGTACAGGTCTGGGGCGCGGCGGCGGACCAGGCCAGCGCGGTTGTCGCCGGGCAGTCCGGTCAGGCCCGGACACGCCCGGCGCCCGGGCCGCCCCGTTGCCCGGGCAGGGCCGGGATGTTGGTGTTCCCGCGTACGCTCGGATCGCCCGCCATGTCCTCAGCCCAGGAGACCCCGGTGACCGCACAGGAGCCACGCATCAACCCCGCCGTCAGTCGCGGAGGAGAGGACTCCCCGGCACCAGTGATTCCCGGATGCACGCGCGTCGAACTGGCTAGGTGACGGGCCCGTTCTGCGAGGCCGGCCGCCGCCTTCGGGGCGCCGTAGTTCAGCGGCACCATCGCCTCGCGGGCCAGCACCCAGGCGTGCAGTTGGTCGTCGCCGGATTCGGCGGCGGCCCGGGCGGCGGTGGCGAACCAGGCGCGGGATTCCCGGCGGCTGCCCAGGTCATGCAGGACGATCGCGGTCATCCCGGCCATCTGCCCGGCCGTACGGCACAGCCGCGCCCGGACCGGTGCGGGCTGCGGGACGGTGAGCACCGGGCGCAAAGTCGTGAAGTCGGTGACCAGGTCGGCCAGGACGCGGGTGGGCTGCTGTCCGTTGTAGCCGTACCCGTAGCTCTCGGCAGCGGCCTCCAGGTCGGCCAAGTCCTGGGGCATGTCGGGGGAGAGGGTCTGGTCGACGTCGGTCCGCGCGGCGGTGAGGGCGGCGAGGGCCGGAGTGGTGAGGCCGGCGGCCAGTGCGCCGCGCAGCAGGTTGCGGCGTTTCATGGGGTCATCTCGATGGTGGGACTCCGTGCTGTGGGCGGCGGTGTCCTCCCAGGGTTGCGCAGCGAGCCGCAGTAGGGCATCGGGAATGCGCAGTCCGCCGGCGATTCGCTCGACAGTGGCCAGCGCGGTGACAGCTGCGGTGCCCCGGGCGATCTGGCTGACGTGCTCGGATTTGAGCGCGCACGCCTCCGCGATCCGGTTGAAGGAGATCCCCGCGTCGTGGGCCATCGCGAACACCGAGGTGAAGTCCCGCTCGTGCAGGGCACGGACGAACGCGGGGTCGGCCAGCAGACGGCGCGGTAATTGGGCGGGTTACGGCGGTAAGTCGTCCACAAGTCCCCGTGAAATCTCGTGGAATGACAGTGCGTCAGCCCAACGACCATACCCACCGTGGGGGCCCCGGCACGGGGTTATCGCCAGGGTCCGCCGTGGCTGTACTGGGGGTGTTCGCGGCCGCGGCTGTCCAGGGCCCGGCTACCAACCCCGCAGGAGGATTCCATGCAGAGTCCCGCCACGCCCCCGCCCGCCACGTCCGGGCCGTCGACCGGCGGCCTTGTCCGCTCCCGCCGGGCGATCGTCGCCGCCCGGGGCCGCAACGCCATCCCTCGGACGGTGGCGGCACCGGCAAGAGCGACGGCAACGACTGACGGATCGGGAGCCCTGACGCGATGACGCACACGTCCATCGCGGCGTGCCTGGGCGAGGACTTCCTCGCCCAGGCACTGCACCGCGAACACCGCCACGTACCCGGCGCCCTCGACGTCGCCGGACTGATGACCTGGGACGACCTCAACCAGATCCTGGCCGCACACCGCCTGGAACCGCCGCGCATGCGGCTCTCCCTCGACGGCGAAACGCTGCTGGTCGGCGGATACACCACGCCGGTGGCCACCCGCCGACACACGGTGTGGCACCGCCTCCACCCCGCCGAACTGCACACCCGCCTCCAGGAGGGCGCCTCCCTCGCCCTGGACAGCGTCGACGAACTCCACCCGCCCGTCGCCCGCCTCTGCGAAGCGATCGAGCGCGACCTCCGTACTCGCGTGCAGGCGAACCTCTACGCATCCTGGACCAGCACCGAGGGGTTCGGTGTTCATTGGGACGACCACGACACCGTGATCGTCCAGTTGGACGGCGCGAAGCGGTGGCGGATCTACGGCACCACCCGACCGTTCCCGCTCTGCCGCGACATCGAGGACCCCGGCGAGGCGCCCACCGAGCCGGTCGCAGACCTGGTCCTGCACCCCGGCGACGTGCTGTACGTGCCGCGCGGCGTGTGGCACGCGGTCTCCGCCGACCAGGGCGTCCGCTCGCTGCATGTCACCTGCGGCTTGCAGACCCACACCGCGACGGACCTGATGGCGTGGGTGTCCGAGCAGCTGCTCACGCACGAGGACTGGCGGCGCGATCTGCCGCTGCTCGCCGCGCCGGATATTCAGACCGACGCCGTGGACGGGATGCGCAAGCGGCTCGCGGAACTGCTGGACGACCCGACGCTGCTCGCTCGCTACCGGGCCGCGATGGACGGCCAGGCCGTCGGCCGGATGGTGCCGAGCCTGCCGTACATCGATGGCATCCCGGTCGACGGCGGTCTGCGGGTGCGGCTGATGACCGCCCGCGCGGTGCTGGAGGTCGGCGAGGACGCGGTGACGTGTCCGCAGCCGGGAGCACGTTCGAGTTCGCCCCGGCGGCGGACGCGGTGCTGCGCCCGCTGGTCGTCGGTCGCACCGTGGACCTGGCCGCGCTCGGCGAAACAGCCGGCCTTGATGTGGAGGATGTCGTCGGGCTGGTCCAGGAGCTCGTTGCCGGGCAGGCCGCGATGGTGGGGAGCCTGCTGTGACAGCGGAGCTCGCTCTGGGCACCTACCGGTGCCGGGCGATCCCGGAGGCGGCCGCCCGTGCGGCCGCCTCCGGCGCGCAGTGGATCGACACCGCCCCCAACTACACCACCGGCCGCGCCCAGGACTTGCTGGCCCCGGCCCTGGCCGCCCACCCGGCCCTACGGATGGCGACGAAGGCCGGCTACTTCACCGCGGCCACCGGTGCGGATGCCGTGAACGCCGGGGTTCTCACCGAGGACTAGGCCGTGGTCGGGCACAGCCTCGCCCCGCAGTACGTGCGCTGGCAGATGGGCCGCAGCCGCGAGCAGCTCGGGCGCGAGCGGCTGGACCTGGTCCTGCTGCACAACCCGGAGCGCGCCCACCCCGGCGACCGCCGGCACTGCACCGCGCGCTGCGGAAGGCGTTCGTCGTCCTCGAGGAAGCCGTGGCAGCCGGGAACCTGGCCGGGTACGGCATCGCCACCTGGGCGGGTCTGGAAGAGGAAGCGTTCACGGTGGCGGAGCTGCTCGCCCTGGCCGCCGAAGCCGCGGGCGGCCAGCGCCACCACCTGGTCGCGGTCCAGATGCCGGTCAGCCTGGTGATGACGACGCCGATCGTCCAGGCCCTGGACGGCCGGGGGCCGCTCCCGGCCGCCGCCGGCGCGGGACTGCGCGCGATGGCCTGCGCACCGCTGCACGGCGGCGAACTGCCCGCCATGGTCGACCAGGAGCTCGCCGACCTCATCCGGCCGGGCCTGACCCCCGCACAGGCATGCGTACTCGCGGTCGCGTCATGCCCAGGAGTGACAGACGTCCTCATCGCCGCCTCCAGTGCGCCACACTGGAGCCAGACGGCCGACGCCGTCGCCCAACCCTCCCTGACCGCCGCCAAGTTGCGGGAGATCACTGGTGTACTCGCCTCCTCCTGACCCGGACACCGAACAGCGCATGCGCGCCCACCACACCCGCGCCGCCAAGGCCCTGGCCGTCCAGACGGAGTCGGGCGGCGAGTTCTGGGGCTGGGCCGGTCGCACCCTGGGTGCCCCGACCCGCACCACCGACGGAGAGCCTGTCTGGCTGCGGCTCGTGTCCGCACCGGAGGCCAAGGCGTCGGGGAAGCTGCGGGACGGCGCCCTGGACGCACAGCCCGCCTTCGGGGACCTCGGCGGGCGCCGGCCCGCCCTTCTGGCTGTCCACGATGCCTTCGCTGACGGCACCGCCTACCGGGCGGAGCTGTCGGCCCGCGTCGATGAGCCGGTCCTGTCCGACGACCCGGTCCTCCAGTGCGACCTCCAGCTGCCGCACTCCTGGTGGGCCGACCTGGCGGAGGCGCTGGAGAAGGTTTCGGCAACTGTCACTGACCGTGTCGCCGTACGGCAGCAGTACCTGGACCGGGCCATCCCCGAGTTCGTCGGCATCCCGGCCCCGGACGTGACCTGCTGGACGACCGCCCACTCCGATCTGCACTGGGCGAACGTCACCGCGCCGCTGCGGCTTCTCGACTGGGAGGGATGGGGGCGAGCTCCGGAGGGGTTCGACGCCGCCACGCTCTACGCCTACTCGCTGCTCCAGGAGGACGTCGCCGCCCGCGTCCGCGACGCCTTCCCCGTCCTGGGCAGCCCGGCCGGCCTCGCCGCCGAAGCAACCGTGTGCGCGCAGCTGCTGCAGACGGTGGCCCGCGGCGACAACCTCGCCCTCGAGGACCGGCTCCGGCACTGGTCCGAGGATCTCCGCCGCCGCTGACGAATCAGCCCGCCCAGCCGATGTCACGGACCTCGATCGCCCCGGCGTGCGGCAGGTACTGGATCCAGTCGAGCCGGCCGACCCCAGCCAGCACCAGAGATCCCCCTGCGTCAGCCACCCGCCAGCGCAACCGCAACAGCTCATTCAGCCCGGAGGAGTCGAGGAAGCCCACCCCGGACATCTCCAGCACCAGCCCGGACGGGAACGACGTCCAGATGCCTCGTGCAGGCGGCTAACGGGTCGCCCTTCACGGTGGGGTCCCGCTGTCCCAAAGGCTGGGAGGAACCCGAGGTATCGGATACACCCAGCTCCACTTGATAACCCTATGGTGTGATTAATGGGTGCTTCCCTGATTCCTTGCGCACTCGAACGGTTATGCCTCTGCTCAGTGATCATGTGCGTGAGGAGCAGGGATGCGTGTTCGGAATGCTGTGATTGTCTGTGCCGGGGCGATGGGCGCGGTGGTGGCGACCTCGGTGCCGGCGTCGGCTGTTGACACGGTGACCACGTTCACTGTGACGGCGACGACGGGGCTGACTATTAGTGCGCCAGCCAATGCCACTCTCTCTTCTGCTGCACCCGGTGGCCAGGCCACTGGGGCGCTGGGCAATGTCACGGTGAATGATCAGCGGTCCCAGCTCAATACCACCTGGACGGCCACGGTATCGCTGGCGGCCCCCGGCTTCACGACGGGCGGCGGTTCTACGGCCGAGACCATCCCGGGCAGCAACGTCACCTATGATGCCGGGGAGGCGATCAATCCGGTCAACCCGCCGTTCACACCCGGGAGTGCGGGAACCCTGGCCGCTCCCCGTACGGCGTTCGCCCGGGCCAGCGGCAACGGCGCCAACTCCGTCAGCTGGAATCCCACCCTGACGGTCAGCGTTCCAGCGTCGAGCGTCTCCGGTGATTATCAGGGCACCGTGACTCACTCCGTGGCCTGAGGCGCCGAGCATCGTGCGCGGAGCGATGAGATCCCTGCGTCAGCTGGTGGCTGTGACTGCAGCTGTGACCGTTGTGGCCCATGCCTTCGTCTGCCTGCCGGCGGCGGCGGTGTCCGCATCGCCCGAAGACGGGCCGGAGCTTGGCTATATCGGCTTCCGGCTCCTTGAGGCCCCTGTAGTGCGGCGGGATGATCCGCGTGCGCTGAAATACATTGTCGACCACCTGAAGCCGGGAACGACCATCGAGCGCCGGTTCGAGGTGGCCAACAACTCCGACACCAAGCGTGAGGTGAAGCTGTACCCAGCCGCGGCGAAGATCGCGAAGAACCGGTTCGTTTTCGCTGACGGCAGGGCCCCCAACGAACTGTCCGAGTGGACCAGCGTCCGACCGGGCGCGCTGGTGCTCGATCCGTGGGAGAAGGCGGAAGCGAAGGTCACCATCAGGGTGCCGGAGGATGCCAGGCCGGGAGAGCGGTATGCGGTGGTGTGGGCGCAGAACGAAACCCCACCCGACGCCCAGCACAACATCGGCTCCATCATGCGGGTTGGCACACGCGTGTATCTGGACATCAGCGACAGCGGGGAATACGCCGACTTCCGCATCACCAAGCTGGTTGCCCGCCGGGACAAGGACGGCCAACCCAGTGTGGTCGCCCAGGTACACAACACGGGCAAGCGGGCCCTGGACCTGCAGGGCAAACTGCGCCTTCTGGATGGCCCGGGCGGGCTGGACGCTCCCGGGCGTGCCGTCACACAGGGCACGACGCTGCCTCCGGGCGGCCGGGGCACGGTCAGTGTGGACGGCCTGGACCGGCGACTGCCGGCCGGACCATGGACTGCCCGACTGCGGTTGGAGAGCGGAACGGTCAAGCAGAGCCTGTCGGCACGGCTGACTTTCCCGGCCCCGGGCGGCACCAGTCTCGCGGCCCTCATTACGTCCTCGCACCGCGGGATCTGGTATGCCGCGGCAGGTGTGCTGGCCGCCTGCGGCGGGGCGCTGATGAGCTATCGCCGTCGCCGGGCCGCCCGGAGCCGGTTCTGAGCGTCGCTGGGTCGGTGGAACCGGTGAACGCACAGGATCCAGCCGCCGCAAGCGCGGCGGCGCTCGTTCTGCCGGCCAAGGACAGGGAGGCCTTTCGGCTTCCGTAAAGCAGAAGGGAATACACGTGGGGTCGCGTTGCCTGTCATGGCCCGGACTTCCCGTGCGGATCGGGACGGCGGCGGTGCTGCTGGGGAGCTGTCTGGTGCTGCCCTCGGCAGAGGGCCAGCACGCGCAGGCCGCGACGGGCCGTATGGTCTTCTTGATCCCGCGGGCGCGGATGGCCGCATCTATCACCGCCCCGGGCACGGCCAGTCTCGGGTCGGTGGAGGCCGGGCAGAGCGCCTCGGTACAGATGGGCCAGGTGCGGGTGACCAGCTCCGGCGTCCGCACCTGGACGGCGACGGTGTCGGCGAGCGACTTCACCACAGGAGGCGGCACGCCCGCCGAGAGGATCCCACGCAGCGCGATTTCCTACTGGTCGGGCCCACTGGTGTCCAAGACGGGCCCGGGGACCTGGAACCCTGGTCAGTCCACCGCGAATGACAAGAAGCCCCTCGACGTCGGACGGCCAGCGTTCAGCTACAACTCAGCCGTGATGACCAGCAGTTCTGTGGTGTGGCAGCCGAGGCTGGTGGTGTCGGTGCCTGTTACCGCGGTGACAGGCACCTATACCGGAACGGTCATCCATTCGGTTGCCTGACGGTCCGGGCCCGGGGCCAGGGCCGTCAGCACTCTAGGGAGTGGTGGTGTTCAGCAGGACGGACACGGTTGCCGGGCTGAGGTTGGCGGTGGTGACATCGGGTCGGCCGTCCTTGTTGAAATCGCCCACCGCCACGGAGAAGGGTGTGCTGTCGACGCCGAAATCGGCCTTGGTGGCGAACGTGCCGTCGCCGTTGCCGGGCAGGACGGATACCGATGCCCCGCCCGCGTTTGCCGTCATGAGATCGAGTGCGGAGTCACCGTCCAGATCCGCAGTCTCGAGCGAGATGGGGTCCGCGTCCGTGCCGTAGTCGGTCTTGGTGTCGAGGGTGCCGTCGCCGTTGCCCAGCAGCACCGACACTGTGGCGTCCTCCAGATTGGCGACCGCGACATCGACGTTGGTGTCCCCGTCGAAGTCCGCGAGCACGACCCGGGAGGGCTGGGCGCCCGTGCCGTAGTCGGTCTTGGTGTCGAAGGTGCCGTCCCCGTTGCCCAACAGCACCGACACCGTGTTGTCCCCGACGTTGGAGACGACCAGGTCGAGGTTGGCGTCCTCGTCGAAGTCACCCACTGTGACCCCATAGGGCCACGTTCCCGTGCCGTAGTCGACCTTGGTGTCGAAGGTGCCGTCCCCGTTGCCCGACAGGACGGACACCGTGTTGTCCTCAATGTTGCTGACCGCCAGGTCGGGGTTGGTGTCCTCGTCGAAGTCACCCGTCTCCACCTTGTACGGGGACGTGCCAGTCCCGTAGTCGGTCTTGGTGTCGAAGGTGCCGTCGCCGTTGCCCAACAGCACCGACACCGTGTTGTCCCCGGTGTTGGCCGTTACCAGGTCCAGGTTGCCGTCCTTGTCGTAGTCGCCGACCTCGACCCCGTCCGGGATGCTGCCCACGCCGTAGTCGGTCTTGGTGTCGAAGGTGCCGTCGCCGTTGCCCAGCAGCACCGACACCGTGGCGTCGTCGTAGTTGGCCGTGACCTGGTCGGCGTTGCCGTCCTCATCGAAGTCGGCCACCCGCACGGACACCGGTGCGCCACCGGTTCCGTACTCGACATGGGTTGCGAACGCCGGTGCGTCTGCCCACGCTGTGCCCTGAGCCGTGAACAGCCCTGCCGCCGCCAGGACGGCCACCAGGTATCTGCGGCCTCTCCGGGCCCTGACGATGCGGTGATTCCGCGGCATGCTTCCTCCCTGGGTCTGTCACCGTTTCTGAACAGGCCCCGGACAATGCACACAGCGGCATGTAGACCTATCAGGAGCCACGCACAGTTCGAGGTCTCAGCGACAGCCACTACAAGCCTCCACGCCGCGCGGACACCGCAGCGGCAGAACCGCCGAGCACCAGAAGAATCGTCGCTGAAAGGCTGGTGAAAGGAATAACGAGCCACGCCGAAACCACAAATACCGTCCCGCGAAGCTGACATGGCGTCAATAAGAAAAGACACAGCGGGCATTACTGCTTGAAGCACAACGCGCCGCGTTATGGTTGCGAAGAATCCGTCACTGCACGCCGGAGCCAACCACGCACAGACCGCTCGATCAGAAGCACTCCTGAACGAGTGCCGGCCAGCGATCACGGAGGAAGAAACCGCAAAACGGTGACCCCCCGGTACGAAGTCGGCTCGTTCAGCCGGCACATACGGGCTGGCTGAACGAGCCGTTGAGACGGAGCTCTCACGATCGCCGGGCCCGACCCTCCCACTGGAGGACCGGGCCGACCTGTGACTGACAGGCGTACTCCAACGGCGTTGTCTACGACGCGGGCAGCGTCACGAGCGGCGTGATCTAACCAGCGGTATGTGCCGGAAGCGCTGCCGGCGACGAGCACGCGGAGGAGCATACTGGCGCTGCAGGCTTCGCTATACCCCTCGGGTAACCGCCGACAGCATTCCGGGGCCGAAGAATGGATGTACGAGCGGCGGATCTACCACGGGGCCCATCTGCGGCGCGGCCAGGTTGTGTCGCTCATATTAGCTGCCTTTACGACGGCTGTTCCGGATTGTGGTCCATCGTCAGTGCCCGAGGTGCGGCCTCTCTTGTGTCGGGCAACAGCGGCAGCTCGCCTTCCTGCAGTGGACAATCCCGGCGCTGACAGGCGGCCTACTCGTCCTCAACGCGCTGCATGGAGAACAGCAGTGCCCCGAGGAGCAGGCCCGGGGGATGTGGCAGCGGGCCATGAGCAGGACGCCGCACATGCCCTCCATGCCGTATGCGCCCTCCATGCCGGACTGGCGCTGGATGCAGCACTGACTACCCCGGTTTTCTTCGCCAGCGGCTGCCGCTGAGGGCTGCGGGCCAAGGAGGTGGGCAGGCTCACCGGAGGTGAGATGCCCGAAGCCGCTTGAGTAGGCCGATGGTGCCGCGTGTGCGGCAGAAGCGTCCGACTACGTCACCGATGCCGGTGCCGCCGCTCCTGCGCATCTCGGGGTGCCTCTGTGTCTTGTCAAGTCACTTGAGGCAGCCGGTGCTTGGACATCCGTTCATCGGCGATCATGACACGCCACACATGGTCGG
>NZ_JAGMUK010000135.1 GCF_019049245.1 Streptomyces sp. AC555_RSS877
CGCCTCGCCGCGGAAGCGAGCAGCCTGATGCCGCGTGGAGAGGGTCTCCGGGTCGTCGGCCCCTCGCACGCGGACGTCGTCCTTGACGAGTTCGGCGAAGGCGGTGGCGGCGCCAGCCACGTCTCCCGCCTCGCCGCGGAAGCGAGCAGCCCAATACCGCGTGGAGAGGGTCTCCGGGTCGTCGGCGCCCAGCACGCGGGTCTGGTCCTGGACCAGTTCGATGAGGGCGGTGGCGGCGCTGGCCGGGTCTCCCGCCTCGCCGCGGAAGTGAGCAGCCCAAAACCGTGTGTCGAGGGTCTCCGGGTGGTCGGCCCCCCGCACGCGGGTACGGTCCTTGACCAGTTCGGCGAGGGCGGTGGCGGCGCCGGCCGGGTCTCCCGCCTCGCCGCGGAAGTGAACAGCCTGATGCCGCGTGGAGAGGGTGTCCGGGTGGTCGGCGCCCAGCACGCGGGTACGGTCCTTGACCAGTTCGGCGAGGGCGGTGGCGGCGCTGGCCGGGTCTCCTGCCTCGCCGCGGAAGCGAGCAGCCCAATATCGCGTGGAGAGGGTGTCCGGGTGGTCGGCCCCTCGCACGCGGGTCTCGTCCTTGAGGAGTTTGGCGAGGGCGGTGGCGGCGCTGGCCGGGTCTC
>NZ_JAGMUK010000136.1 GCF_019049245.1 Streptomyces sp. AC555_RSS877
TGACCGAAGAGGTCGTCGACGAGTTCCGCTCCCGGTTCGTGATCGAGCCGCTGGAGCCGGGCTTCGGCTACACCCTCGGCAACTCCCTGCGTCGTACGCTCCTCTCCTCGATCCCGGGTGCGGCGGTCACGTCCATCCGCGTCGACGGCGTTCTGCACGAGTTCACCACCGTGCCGGGCGTCAAGGAGGACGTCACCGACCTGATCCTCAACATCAAGCAGCTGGTCGTCTCCTCGGAGCACGACGAGCCGGTCGTGATGTACCTGCGCAAGCAGGGCCCGGGTCTGGTCACCGCCGCCGACATCGCGCCCCCGGCCGGTGTCGAGGTGCACAACCCCGACCTCGTCCTCGCCACGCTCAACGGCAAGGGCAAGCTGGAGATGGAACTGACGGTCGAGCGTGGCCGCGGTTACGTCTCCGCCGTGCAGAACAAGCAGCTGGGCCAGGAGATCGGCCGTATCCCGGTCGACTCCATCTACAGCCCCGTGCTCAAGGTCACGTACAAGGTCGAGGCGACCCGTGTCGAGCAGCGCACCGACTTCGACAAGCTGATCGTCGACGTCGAGACCAAGCAGGCCATGCGTCCGCGTGACGCCATGGCGTCGGCCGGCAAGACCCTGGTCGAGCTGTTCGGTCT
>NZ_JAGMUK010000137.1 GCF_019049245.1 Streptomyces sp. AC555_RSS877
GCGCGGCGGCGAAGTCCGCGAACGCGTCCTTGGTCTTCGGTCCGGCGATCCCGTCGACGTCAAGGCCGTAGCCGCGGGCGTTCAGGAAGCGCTGCAGCGCCCTGATCGTGGCGGGTCCGACGTCTCCGTCGACGACGAGTGCGATATCGCCGTTATGGCCGTAATAGTTGAAGAACCTCTGCGCGGCCTTCCAGCTGTCGGTACCCAGCTGACCGTCGATCGTGCCGGGGTTGAAATTCCAATCACGCAGATAGCACTGCCACTTCTTCGCCTGGGTGGTGGTCAGCCCCAGGTTGTTCACCGCGAGCGTGCCGATCTCACCGGTTACCGCTTGCTGCTGGGCCGGCGCGGGGGCCGCCATGGCCGTGCCCGCGGTGGCCAGGCCGCCGGCGGCGATCCCGACCGCGGCGGTGGCACTGACGAGTGCCTTCGTGAGAGCTCGCATGCTGTTTTTCCCTCCGTTGACGTGCGATGAACGGAACCGACCTCACCGGCTGGCTCCGCAACGAGACTGCGGCTTCGGCGTGATGTCCGGCCACCGTTGAGGCAGAAGTGGCCTCATCCCGGGACGTCCCAGGCGCTGACCTGCTGAAACGTTTACCGCCGAGTCCTTACGGCGGGACGACCGCTAGCGGGCGATGGCCGATTCTGCAGGAGGGCGGCCCCTCGTTCGCCGTGACGGCTGACGCAGAATGAGGCCGGGACACGGGGGCCGGGCAGAACCCGCTGCATCCCTCCCGGCGCGGCTCCGTCGATGGCACGGTGTCAGGCGGCCATCGAATCAAAGTGAGGCACCCTGTTCCGCAGGGCACCGGACCACATCTGTTCAGTCCGTCGATCCAGAAGAGTGCCGCCATGACAACCCCCGCAGTGCCTCTCGTTGCCTCTCATTCCGCCGAAACTGATCGCGACGGACCTTGACGGCCGGGGCCGCCTTGACGGCGGCCGAGCAGGCCGGGATCTGCGTGGTGCTGGTCACGGGCCACCCGCCGCGCTCCGCACCGGAGTTGCTGGCCACCATCGGACCGCATCGGGCTGCCTGCCGCATTGCGCAGAAAGACAGGGCGGGGGACAGCGGCGTTGCGCAACCTGCGCCATCCGATTGCGCACGCCCTTCGCGGGACCGGTGACGGCGTCCTGTCCACCCCAACCCGCGCACCGGCTGCGCAGCCGGTGCGGGGCACTGCGCAGCGGATGCGCAACGCTGTGACCTGCATGGTGGGGCTCATGGTCGGGGGTGGTGGGGGACGTGGTCGGGCCTTTGGTCGGGATGCGGGCCACCGCTGCGCAATGGCCTGTTAGGGGTGGTGGCGCATGGGATGACCGCAGCTTGCGCAGAGCTATGGCCTGCTGTGGTCGCCCCATGAGTGCGGTCGCGCGGGGCGTTGCCGTGGGCTTTGCGCAGGCGGGTGCGCAGTGGTGACGGGGACCGGCGATTCCATCCAGCTGACTCTCTGGTCGGGGTCCTGTACGGGTCGCCATACGGGCGCTGACGGCCCGTTGCGGAGCAGGTCGACCAACGGGGCCGCCAGGACGGGGACGTCGCGCAGGAAGTCGGCCAGGCCCGGATCCCGGGTTGTTGCGCGCAGGGCCTGGGTCCTGGTCTCGATGCCGTCCGGGCCGGTGCCGTCCAGGACGAACAGCAGCCGCGGGAACAGCGGGTAGCGCCGCCGCCAGTCCTGCTGCGGCGGCTCCTGGCTGAAGGCCGGCCGGGGCCGCCCGACGGGTACCGGCGCGTACTGGTGCAGGCGGGCGTAGGCGTGGACTTTCGCGGCGAGGCGTTCGGGGCCCATGGTGGCCCGGTCGACTTCCACGAACGCCCGCAGCATCGACCAGCTGTCGCCGCTCTGGCTGCCGCTGCGGTAGTACAGGAGCGCGTCGGGGATGACCGCCTCGCCGCCGCCAATGGGGTGGTAGACCTCGGGGATCCAGTCGAGTGGCCGGCACAACTCGCCACGGCGGCGGGCGTCCTGGAGGAACGCGAGCCCGGTCTCCGTCACCGTCAGCCCGTGTCCGGCCCGCAGCCGCACGGCGGTCGGGTCGGAGGCCGTCTTGGGCGGCCGCCGCTCCCGCAGCTCCGGCCACTCGCAGGCGACCTGCACGCCGTACTGGGTGGGGAACCAGACCCGGGTACGTCCGGCCCGCGGCAGGGTGATCCGGTCGACCAGCCCCTCAGTGCGCAGTTTGGCCAGTCGGCACCTCGTCTGCTCGATCCGCACCCCCGGCGCGATCACCAGGTGCATTTGTTCGGTGGTGGCTATCTGGTACTGCGCCAGCACGGCCAGCGCCAGCCGGTCCCCGCCACCCGCGTCCACGTCGGTCATCACGGTTGCTCCCGCTTCGTATGGTGCGGCGCCGGGTCCTGGCGGACAAGGCCTATTCGTCCCGGGCGATCCGCGCCTGGTGCAGGCGTCATGGCATCGCTGTGACGATCCCTGAACGCTCTGACCAGGTCGCCAACCGTCTCCGTCGGGGCTCCCGAGGCGGCCGGCCACCCGCCTTCGACGCTGAAGCGTACAAACACCGCAACGTCGTCGAGAGGTGCTTCAACCGGCTCAAGCAGTTCCGCGCGGTAGCGACCCGCTTCGACAAGCTGGCGGACCGCTACGAGGCCGGACTCCGCCTTGCCTCGCTGATCCTCTGGCTCCGCGAGCCCGGGTCGGCAATGGCTTAGCGCCCGGGTGTCAGCTCGGTGAGCGCACCTGGTGGGGTCCCCAGCAGACCCAATCGGGACTGGAGTTCTGCTTCCTGTTCCTGCGTGACCTCAATCCACAGGGATGTTCCCGAGTCACTGGCACTGAAGACCAGCCGACCGTTCCGCCAGCCTTCAGCGTGGATCGTGTAAGGAACCAAGTCCGACAGCACTTCGAACTGCCCGTCATCCCGGACATCAATGTCGATCCCCATCCCAGGATCGGCACGCCTGGAGCGACTACCGCGCACGACCTCCTGCCGAGCCAGCAACGAGGCACGCTCATACGAGTGCAGAACCTCTGGCGGCCAGGCGTCGCCGCTGTAGGCGTCGATGTGCGCAGCGTCGATGCTCGAACGCAGCACATAGAGCGCTTCGCGATGAACACGCACAACGTCTGTAGGGCGAACTCCGTCCAAGAGTACGAGCTCCCGGACCCGGACGCCATCCTGACTGATCACATGAAGGACCCTCCCACATGCGACCAGTCGACTCCACAGAGAAAGCCGCGCAACATGATCATTATCAGACACGGCCTAGTAGGGCTTGGTCAGGTTCAGTCGCTGGTGGCGTGTCCGTTTGATGGGGCGGGCCGTTGACCGGGTGTGATGAGTGGGGAGTTGGCCGCGGTCCG
>NZ_JAGMUK010000015.1:0-116748 GCF_019049245.1 Streptomyces sp. AC555_RSS877
AAGCTACTGAACCATCCTCACCTGCGCGAACGCGGCTTACGTACAGGCGGGAGCCTCGACCCGGCCTTCGCCGAGAAGTTCCTGAACTTCATCATCGCCGAAGTGATCAGGCACCACGAGCGCATCGCCGAGGACGCCGTCAACGACTCGACACCCCTGGCGAATTGACCTCCCCGGATGCCCCCGAGGACGTGACACGGGGGCTCCCGAGAGGCATGCTGCGCTGTGCACTCCTTGTCAGCTGACGAGCACTGCCCGTCAGCTCCCCGGACATAAGCTGGTCTGTCCACGAGGGAGGGACGTCGGGCCATGCCGTCGGATGCCAGGATCCTCATCGTCGACGACCACGAGGACACGCTGTACGCCCTGGAGAGCACCCTGGCCCCGCTGGGCTACCGGCTGGGCCGCGCCACCAGCGGCGACGAAGCCCTCAAACAGGTGCTGCGCGGCCTGGTCGGCCTCCTCCTGCTCGACGTCCGCATGCCCGGCGTCAGCGGCCTGGACGTCGTGCGCTACATGCGCCGCGTGGAACAGACCCAGCACATACCCGTCATCCTGCTCACCGGCTTCGGCGCCGACCACGAACTGACCACCACCGCCTTCGCGCTCGGCGTCGCCGACCTCGTCATGAAACCCGTCGACCCCTGGGCGCTGCGCACCAAGGTCCGCTACCTGTTCGACGCGCACCAGCGCCACCGCGCCCTCGAACACGAGGTCCGGGAACTCCGCGCCCTCGTCAAGGACCACGGCGAGGCCGACGAACACCCCGCCCTGCCCCATCCGGACGGCCGCGTTCCCATCCAGCGCGGCCAGGGGGCGCACACCGGGGAGCTCGAACAGGACCGGACATAGGCCGCGTACCGATCCGCCTCTGTGCCAGGTCAGCGGCATCAGGCAGCATGTCCTGCATGTCCGTACTGACGCGCGACGAAGCGCAGACCCGTGCCAAGCTCCTCGACGTTCACAGCTACACGATCGACCTCGATCTGAGCACCGGCGACGAGACCTTCGACTCCCGCACCGTCATCCGGTTCACCGTCCGCGCGAACCAGGACACCACGGACACCTTCGTCGAGATCAAGCCCGCCGAACTGCGCGCCGTCACCCTCGACGGACACCCCCTCGACCCGGAAACCCTGGACGAGAACAGGCTGCCCCTGAAAAACCTCACCCCCGGCGAGCACGAACTGCGCGTCGACGCGGCGATGCACTACTCCCGCACCGGCGAGGGCATGCACCGCTTCACCGACCCCACCGACGGCGAAACCTACCTCTACACCCAACTCGCCATGGAGGACTGCAAGCGCGTCTTCCCCGCCTTCGACCAGCCCGACCTCAAGGCCGTCTTCGACCTGACCGTGAAGGCCCCCGAAGGCTGGACCGTCCTCGCCAACAGCACCACCGAACACCTCGGCGACGGCCACTGGAAGGCCGCACCCACCCCCCTGATCTCCACCTACCTCGTCGCCGTCGCCGCCGGCCCCTGGCACTCCGTACGCACCGAACACCACGGCCTGCCCTTCGGCATCCACTGCCGCCGCTCACTCGCCCCCCACCTCGACGCGGACGCCGACGAACTCTTCGAGATCACCCAGCAGTGCTACGACCGCTACCACGAGAAGTTCGAAGAGCCCTACCCCTTCGACTCCTACGACCAGGCATTCGTCCCCGAGTTCAACTTCGGCGCCATGGAAAACCCCGGACTGGTCACCTTCCGCGACGAGTTCGTCTACCGCTCCGCCGTCACCGACACCGAACGCCAGACCCGCGCCATGGTCATTGCCCACGAGATGGCCCACATGTGGTTCGGCGACCTCGTCACCCTCCAGTGGTGGGACGACATCTGGCTCAACGAGTCCTTCGCCGAGTACATGGGCTACCAGACCCTCACCGAAGCCACCCGCTTCACCGACACCTGGACCGACTTCGGCGTCGCCCGCAAAGCCTGGGGCTACGACGCCGACCAGCGACCCTCCACCCACCCCGTCGCCCCCGACCCGGCCGCCGTCCCCGACACCGCGTCCGCCATGCTCAACTTCGACGGCATCTCCTACGCCAAGGGCGCCTCCGCACTCCGTCAACTGGTGGCCTGGCTCGGCGAGAAGGACTTCCTCGCCGGCATCAACACCCACTTCGCCCGCCACAAGTTCGCCAACGCCACCCTCGCCGACTTCATCGACTCCCTCGCCGCGGGCACCGACCGCGACGTCCACGCCTGGGCCGACGCCTGGCTGCGCACCACCGGAGTCGACACCCTCACGCCACGCGTCACCCCCGGCGACGACGGCACCTGCACCCTCACCGTCGACCACACCGGCAGCCGCCCCCACCGCATCGCCGTCGGCCTCTACGACAGGGACGTCGCCGACGAAGGCCGCCACCTCGTCCTGCGCCAACGCCTCCACCTCGACATCCCGCACACCACCGCCCACCCCATCGGCAAACGCCCCGCCCTGCTCCTCCTCAACGACGGCGACCTCACCTACGCCAAGGTCCGCTTCGACCCCCGCTCCTTCGAAACCGTCCACGCAGCCCTCTCCGGCCTGCCCGAACCCCTCACTCGCGCCGTCGTCTGGAACGCCCTCAGGGACGCCGTCCGCGACGGCGAACTGCCCGCCGCCGCCTACCTGGAAGCCGCCCGCGCCCACCTCCCGCACGAGACCGACCTCGCCCTCGTCCAGGGCGTCCTCGCCTTCGCCGCCGCCCAGGTCACCGACCGCTACCTGAAGCCCGAGGCACGGCCCGCCGCGCTCGCCACCCTCACCGCCCTGTGCCGCGACCTCATCCGCCGCACCGAAGACGGCGACCACCCCGGCCTGCGCCTCATCGCCGTACGCCACTTCATCGACGTCGCCGCCCACCCCGACACCATCGCCGCCTGGCTCGCCGACGGCACCGTCCCCGGCGGCCCCGAACTCGACCCCGAGCTGCGCTGGCGCGTCCTGTCCCGGCTCGCCGTCCTCGGCGCCACCGACGAAGCCGCCATCACGGCCGAACTGGCACGCGACCCCAGCGCCACCGGCCAGGAAGGCGCCGCCCACTGCCGGGCAGCCCTGCCCGACGAGGACGCCAAACAGCGCGCCTGGGAAGCGATGTTCACCGACGACACCCTCTCCAACTACCTGTTCACCGCCACCGCCCGAGGCTTCTGGCAACCCGAACAGGCCGACCTCCTGCAGCAGTACGTACCCCGCTACTTCCAGGACGCCGTCGCCCTCGCCGACCGCCGCGGCCCCGCCATCGCCGACGCCGCCGGCCGCTGGGCCTTCCCCGTCCACGCCATCGACCCGCAGACCCTGAGCCTGGGCGAAGCCTGCCTGAACGACGGCGACGCCATCCCGTCCCTGCGCCGCAAACTCGCCGACCAACTCGACGACCTGGCACGCGCCTTGCGAGTACGGGAGGCATAAACCGGACGACCCCCGGGGCACGGCCGACTCCCCGGCCGGCCGCGCCCCGACACATTTTCCCCGCACGGACGTACCCCCTTTCGGGTTCCGTTCGTTGGGCTTCTCGGGCGCGGCCACGCATGCGCGTACAAGCTGGAACTCCCTCTGCCCAGCGCCCGGAGGACCCACCCATGAGCACACCGAGCCTCGCCTCGGGCCCCCAAGGCCCCCACGCCCTGCGGCCCCTGCTCGACACCGTGCTCCACGCACTGCACGACGGCACCCAGGCACGCGGCGGCCCCCTGCCCGCCGGCGGCCCCGAAGCAGTCGCCGCACGCGTACGCGACGCCGTGGGCGACGTCCTGCCGGACGAAGGCGAACCCGACGCCCTACGACTCCTCGTCCACGCACTCGCCGAAGGTGCCGCCGACCCCGCACACCCCCTGTGCGCCGCCCACCTGCACTGCCCGCCCCTCGCCGTCGCCACCGCCGCCGACCTCGCCGCCTCCGCCCTCAACCCGTCCCTGGACTCCTGGGACCAGGCCCCGGCGGCATCGGAACTCGAAGCACTGGTGACCCGGGCCCTCGCCCAGGAAACCGGTGCCGCCGACGCACTCGTCACCACCGGCGGCACCGAATCCAACCAGCTCGCCCTCCTCCTCGCCCGCGAAACCCACGGCCCCGGTGTCCGCCTCGTCCACGGCGCCAACGCCCACCACTCCCTGCCCCGCGCCGCCTGGCTGCTCGGCCTGCCCGACCCCGTCGTCGTCCCCACCCCCACCGGCACCCTCGACCCCACGGCCCTGGCCCGAGCCCTCACCACCCTCCCCGGCCCGCCCGGCTCCCTCGTCGTAGCCGCCACCGCGGGCACCACCGACGCCGGCCTCATCGACCCCCTCCCCGAGATCGCCGCCCTGTGCCGCGCCCACCACGCCCGCCTGCACATCGACGCCGCCTACGGCGCAGGCCTCCTCTTCAGCGACCGGCACCGCACCCGACTCACCGGCCTCGACGCCGCCCACACCATCACCCTCGACCTGCACAAACTCGGCTGGCAACCCGTCGCCGCCGGTCTCCTCACCGTCAAAGACCCCCACGACCTCGCCGCCCTCGACCAGCACGCCGACTACCTCAACGCCGACGACGACACCGACGCCGGCCTGCCCGACCTCCTCGGCCGCTCCCTGCGCACCAGCCGCCGCCCCGACGTCCTCAAGATCGCCGTCACCCTCAAAACCCTCGGCCGCACCGGCCTCGGCACGCTCGTCGACCAGGTCTGCGACCACGCCCGGACCCTCGCCGACCTGATCCACGACCACCCCGGCCTCGACCTCTACGCCCAGCCCACCATCAGCACGGTCCTGTTCCGGCCCGCCGGCGCCACCGACGACACCGTCGCCGCCGTACGCCGACACCTCCTCACCCACGGCCGAGCCGTCCTCGGCCGCACCCACCTCGACGGCCGCCTCTGGCTCAAAGCCACCCTCCTCAACCCCCACACCCGGCCCGACGACCTCGCCGGACTGCTGAAACTCGTGGAAGGAACCACCCCCCGATGACACACCCCCCACACCACGAGCCCAACCCACCCCGCGACCTCGTCGGCATCGGCATCGGCCCCTTCAACCTCTCCCTCGCCGCCCTCGCCCACCCCCTCACCGCACTCGACACCGTCTTCTACGACCAACGCCCCGCCTTCCACTGGCACCGCGGCCTGCTCATCGACGGCGCCACCATCCAAGTCCCCTTCCTCGCAGACCTCGTCACCCTCGCCGACCCCGCCAGCCCCTGGACCTTCCTCAACTACCTCAAAACCCGCGAACGACTCTTCCCCTTCTACTTCGCCGAGCGCTTCCACATCCAACGCGCCGAATACGACGCCTACTGCCGCTGGGTGTCGGAGAACCTCCCCGCACTCCGCTTCCGCCACCAGGTCGACGCCGTCCGCTGGAACCCCGAACGCGACGTCTTCGAAGTCGACTTCACCCAGCTCGACACGGAAGGAGAAGCCGAAGCCCTCGGCCGGACCTACACCAGGAACATCGCCCTCGGCATCGGCACCGAGCCCTACGTGCCCGAGCCCCTGAAGCCCCTCGTCGAAGCCCCCGCCGTGCCCGTCGTCCACGCCGCCGACTACCTCGACCACCGCGACACGTTCCTCACCGCCGGCCACGTCACCGTCGTCGGCTCAGGACAGTCCGGCGCCGAAATCTTCCTCGACCTGCTCCGCCACCGCCCCGCCGGCCGCGAAAAACTCCACTGGCTCGGCCGCAGCGAGGCCTTCGCACCCATGGAGTACTCCAAGCTCGGCCTGGAACACTTCACCCCCGACTACACCCGCTACTTCCACGCCCTCACCGACACCGTCCGCGACCACCTCGTCACCACCCAGTGGCAACTCCACAAAGGCATCGACGCCGACACCATCGCCGCCATCCACGACGAGCTCTACCGCCGCACCCTGCACGGCGGCTGGCCCGATGCCGTCCTCACCCCCGGCGTCCGCGTCCGCACCGCCGGCCGCATCGCCACCACCAAAATCGAACTCCACCTCGAACACATCCAGCAGAACACCCGCTCCCGCCTCACCACCGACGCCGTCGTCCTCGCCACCGGCCACCGCGAACGCCCCCTCGACCGCATCCTCGCCGGCCTCGACCCCTACCTGCGCCGCGACCACCGCGAACGCCCCCGCGTCGACGAACACTTCCGCCTGATCCTCGACCCCTCCGTCACCGGCACCGCATACATCCAAAACGCCGAACGCCACACCCACGGAGTCGGCACCCCCGACCTCGGCCTCGCCGCCTGGCGCAGCGCCACCATCCTCAACACCCTGACCGGCAAAAACCCCTACCCACTGCCCACACGTACCGCCTTCACCACCTTCGGCCTCGAACCCCGCCCACCCCACATCCCCCAGGCACGGCAAGCCGCCAAAGCCCTCACCCCCCTCGTCGACTGACGGCACGAAAGACGCCGTCATCGACATCGCCGCCGCCGTCGCGGACCCCGACCGACCCGACCGGATCCGCGACGACCACAACAGCGGCGACGGCCGACACGTCAACGACGCCGGCGCCAAAGACATCGCCGACGCCGTGAACGTCACCCCGCTGAACCCGTGATGCCGGAAAACCCCTAGAAAACCGGCGTGCCACCCCGCGTCAGCTTCCAGTCCACCGACGCGAAGTCCTTCGGATCCAGCACACCCTTCGCCGTCACCCACTCCGAAATCCGCGTCCGGATCTCCGTCGACTCCGCCCACAACTCCGGCGCCGACGCCACATGCGGGAACGCCCCACCACCATTGGCCCGGTAGTTGTTCACCGCCAGCACGAACTTCTGCGCATCGTCCAACGCCACACCCTCATACGACAGCTTCTTGATCCGCGAACCCGCCGCCTCGGCCACGTCGATCTCATACGTCAGACCCGACACATAGTCGTAGTTGTAGTCCGGACGGCCACCCGCATTCGTCAGCTTGTCCACGTCGACCACCGCACCCGCCGCCGTCTGCACGAAATACTCCGCCGAGTACTCCAGGTACGCCCTGACCTGCGCACCCGTCATCAACTTCGCCACCAGCGTGTTGTCGTACACATACAGACTCGACAGATCCCGGATCGTCACCTCGCCGGCCGGGATCTCCGACGTACGCGAGAACGGCGACGCCTGCGCGATCACCGGCACCGACGCATACTCCGTCCCCACCAGAGCCGCCCTGACGACGTCCTCCTGCACCTTCGTGATCAGATCGATGATCGGCGCGTCCCTGTACCGCGCATCCACCGTCGTCAGCGCCTCCGTCGCCGTACCGACCACCTGATTGACGTACGCCACCACCACGTCGTGGTCGTCCTTCAGCAACTTCGTGATCTCCGGGTCGTCCGCGACCGCGTTCGAGTTCCGCACCGACGCTGACACCGACTCGACCGCCCAACGCCCCTTCGAGAAAACCAACTCGAAGTCGAACAGCGACAGCCGCTCCGCATACGCCAACGGCTCCGACAGCACCACCGTCCTCCCGGTCTTCTCGTTCGTGACCAGCAGCTCCGGAATCTCCACATGCGCGTGCCCGACCAGAATCGCGTCGATCCCCGGCACCTGCTGCGCAACCAACGCCGCCGAGTTCTCCACGTACGGCAACTGGTCACCGTACGACGACGTCCCCGACGAACCCGAGTGCGCCGACACGACCACCACGTCCGCACCCATCGACCGCAGCTTCGGCACCCACTTCGCCGCCTGCTCCTCAAGCCCCGGGAACGTCAACCTGCCCTGCACATACGCCTTGTCCCAGATCGCGATACCCGGATTCGTCAACCCCAGCACCGCCACCGTCACCGGCGGAGCACCCTTCACCCGGAACTTCTTCATGAAATACGGCGGAAAAGCCGGCTTCAACGTCTTCGCGTCCAACGCGTTCGCACCAAGCAGCGGGAAATCACACTGCTCCTCGAACTTGCGCAGCGTCTCGATGCCGTAATTGAACTCGTGATTCCCGAGCGCCACCGCGTCATAACCGATCGCATTCATGGCCGCCGCCATCGGATGCACCGGACCACCCTCAGCGGTGATCGGATCCACCTTCGCGTAGTAATACGTCAGCGGAGTGCCCTGGATCGTGTCACCCGCGTCCAGCAACAGCGTGTTGCCACGGCCCTTCTCCTCGCGGACCTGGTTCACCAGCGTCGACACCCGCGCCAGACCCTGCGCGTTGCCCTTGGCGTCCGAGTACTCCGCGTCCTTGAAGTAGTCCCAGTTGAAGATGTGACCGTGCAGGTCGGTCGTCCCCATCACCGTCAGCGAGTACCGCTTCGCCGGCCGGGCACCCTTCCTCGCCTCCGCGGCCTCCGCCGCCGGAGCCGCCACCGCACTCGCCAGCGCCACCCCCGCCCCGGTCACGGCGGACTTCTTCAGGAACTTCCGGCGGTTCAACGGCATGTCTGGTTCTCCTCGGGCAACGGTCAACAACGCGCGTAGATTCTGACCCGGACATGCCGCACGGCAATAGACCCCACAGGTTTCGATCTGGTGACCAGCAGGGGCGTCAAACAGGTGAGAACTGACAGAGTGGGACGTATGACCACCCCACCATCCGAGGAGCCCCAGCCCGCCGTCCCCTACGGCACCCCCGACGCACCCCGCATCGCCGTCCGCGGCGAAGCACGCCTCGAAGTCGACCCCGAAATCGCCCGCATCGGCATCACCGTCGCCTCCCGCGGCAAAGACCGCCGAGCCGCCCTCGACGACCTCACCCGCCGCAACACCGCCGCCCTCGACCTCATCAAGACCTACGGCGCAGCAGTCGAAAAACTGGAGACCGGCTCCTTCTCCATCACCCCACAACTCAAAGAAGGCCGCGGCGAACGCATCCACGCCTACCACGGCCGCGTCCACATCACCGCCGAACTCACCGACTTCACCGCCCTCGGCGAACTCACCACCCGCCTCGCCGACCAGGACCTCACCCGCGTCGACGGCCCCTGGTGGGCCCTGCGCCCCAACTCGCCCGCCCACAGGCAAGCCCGGCAGCAGGCCGTACGAGAAGCCGTCCAGCGCGCCAGGGAGTACGCCGAAGCGCTCGGGACGTCACTGGCCGCCCTGGTCGAGCTCGCCGACATAGGCGCCGAAAGCTCCACGCCGGCCTCCCCCGCCCGGCCGAGCGGCGGCCGTATGCGCTCAGCGGCCTACGCGGCCGAGGACACCGCCGCCGCCCCCCTCGACCTCGAACCCCAACGCCAACGCGTCCAGGCCCAGGTCAACGCACGCTTCACCATGGCCCCACCACAGCTGTAGAAGTAATGGTCATAAGAATGCGTCGGGGTGTTCCTAAATGCTCATCAGAGCACCCCGACGCACAATTCAACACTTGTGAATAGCGCTTCACCCAAAGCTCGTCGAGCAGTCACCCACGACCAATTCCCTACCCACCGGTAAGCTCTAGGCTCGAAACATGCGCCGAGCAAAAATCGTCTGCACCCTGGGCCCCGCCACCGACACGTACGACCAGATCAAAGGACTGGTCGACGCCGGAATGGACTTCGCCCGATTCAACCTCAGCCACGGCACCCACGCCGAACACGAGGAGCGCTACCACCGCGTACGCAAGGCCTCCGACGAGACCGGCCACAGCGTCGGCACCCTCGCCGACCTACAAGGCCCGAAGATCCGCCTCGGCCACTTCACCGAAGGACCCGTACTCCTCGAACGCGGCGACACCTTCACCATCACCGTGGAAGAAGGCGCCAAAGGCGACCGCCTCACCTGCGGAACCACCTACCCCGGCCTCGCCACCGACGTCACCCCCGGCGAACACATCCTCGTCGACGACGGCAAAGTCTGCCTCGAAGTCACCACCATCGACGGCCCCCGCGTCCACACCACCGTCGTCGAAGGAGGCATGATCTCCGACCACAAAGGACTCAACCTCCCCGGCGCCGCCGTCTCCGTCCCCGCCCTCACCGACAAAGACGAAGCAGACCTCCGCTGGGCCCTGCACGCCGGCTTCGACGTCATCGCCCTCTCCTTCGTCCGCACCGGCCGCGACATCGACGACGTTCACCGCATCATGGACGAAGAAGGCCGCCGCCTCCCCGTCATCGCCAAGATCGAAAAACCCCAGGCCGTCGACGCCATCGACGACATCGTCGCCGCCTTCGACGGCATCATGGTGGCCCGAGGCGACCTGGGCGTCGAAATGCCACTGGAACAGGTCCCACTCGTCCAGAAACGCGCGATCAAACTCGCCAAGCGCAACGCCAAACCGGTCATCGTCGCCACGCAGATGCTCGACTCGATGATCGACAACTCCCGCCCCACAAGGGCCGAAGCCAGCGACGTGGCCAACGCGGTCATCGACGGCACCGACGCCGTGATGCTGTCCGGCGAGACCAGCGTCGGCAAGCACCCCATCGAAACCGTCACCACCATGGCGAAGATCGTCGAAGCCGCCGAGGAAGACATCCTGGCGAAGGGCCTCCCGCCCCTCACCGAACGCAACAAGCCACGAACGCAGGGCGGCGCGGTCGCCCGAGCGGCCGCCGAAATGGGCGACTTCCTCGGCGCCAAGTTCCTCGTCGCCTTCACCCAGTCCGGCGACACCGTCCGCCGCCTGTCCCGCTACCGCTCACCGATCCCGCTCCTGGCTTTCACGCCGGAACCCGCGACCCGCTCCCAGCTCAGCCTCACGTGGGGCGTGGAGACGTTCCTCGGCCCCGAGGCCGACTCCACCGACGCCATGGTCGACCAGGTGGACGAGATGCTGCTGAAGTACGGCCGCTGCGAGCAGGGCGACACCGTGGTCATCACGGCGGGCTCCCCGCCGGGAGTCCCGGGCTCGACGAACCTCGTGCGGGTGCACCACATCGGGGAGGACGACGGTCGCAAGTAGGCGGGCGCAGGGCCCCTCTTGAGGAGGGGCCCGGTTCAGTGCTTGGGGCCTACGTGGGTGTCCATGAGGGCGACGGAGGCTTTGCGAGCGACGGAGATGTTGTACGGGTTGCCGTTCCGCGTGCAGTGCGTCCATTCGATGCCGAGCTTGTCGAGGGTGTCGGTGTAGAGCTGCCGGATGTCGTTGGACACGTTGGTGAAGAAGTACCGGGGGTATTCGTAGCGCTTGCTCTCACCGGCGACGAGGCGAGTGGTCCAGTTGGTGATGCGGCAGCCGTCGGAGTGGATGAGGCCGCGGATGAATTCCCAGGGGTGCGCATCGACGATGGCTTGCTGCCAGGGTTCGAGAGCGATGGTGCGCTCGTGCTTCTTGCCGGGGCCGTGCTGGGGGAACATGCAGGTCCAGTGCTTCGTGTACGACTTCACCTCGACGCAGCCGGGTTTGTAGCGCTGTCTGACGCTAGGGAGCGCCATGACCTTGCGCATGGCTTCCTCAGCGGCGGCGATCAGCCCGGTCTGGGTTGCATTGCAGAAGACGGACAGGTGGTGCTGCTTGGGCTTCGAGACGATGTGCCCATCGCCGAGGTAGAGGCCGAGCAGGTAGGCGTACGCGACTACGTCGAACGCGCGCCCTGTGCATCGCGGGCAGTCCGTTGGCTGCTCGTAAGTCTCGCCGCGCGCTTTGCGGTCCTCGCTGCGCCACCAACCAACGGTCCCTCGCGGAATGTTGAGGCGCTCCGCGACGATGCGATTAGAGACTCCCTGGCGCATGAGGGCGACAGCTTGAACGCGAATCGAAGGACTGTGCTGTTCCATACGGTCACTCTGTGAGAGTGATCGCCGCGACACGCAGCAAAAAGCGGATGTTCACGAGAACGTGGACATCCGCTTTTTATGGTGGCCTTCAAATCGAAGGAAAAGTGCCCCGGGTGGGATTCGAACCCACGCTGTCGGTGGTTTGAGCACCGTGTCTCTTCCGCTGGACTACCGGGGCTTCCTGTGAAACAAAGGTTGGCGGTCACCCGCCGTGCCCCCACCTTACCGCAGCTAGGTAGGCTCTTGTCAGCAGCACCCGCCCCTGAACGAGGAGCCCCCGTGACCGCCCCCGAGTCGCCCCAGCCCGTAGACGCGCCCGACGACGACAAGTCGCACGTGCCTCCGCTGACGACCCGTGTCGTCATCGCCGAGGATGAGGCGCTGATTCGTCTCGACCTCAAAGAGATGCTGGAGGAAGAGGGCTACAGCGTCGTGGGCGAGGCCGGTGACGGCGAGCAGGCCGTCGAGCTTGCTCGCGAGCACAAGCCGGACCTCGTGATCCTCGATGTGAAGATGCCCAAGCTCGACGGGATCTCCGCGGCGGAGAAGATCGCCGAGGAGCGCATCGCGCCCGTGCTGATGCTGACCGCCTTCTCGCAGCGTGACCTGGTCGAGCGTGCCCGGGATGCCGGTGCGATGGCGTATCTGGTGAAGCCGTTCAGCAAGAGTGATGTCGTGCCGGCGATCGAGATGGCGGTGTCGCGCTTCACGGAGTTGCGGGAGCTGGAGAACGAGGTCGCGGACCTCACCCTGCGTCTGGAGACGCGGAAGCTGGTGGACCGTGCGAAGTCGATTCTTCAGACGGAGTACGGGCTGACCGAGCCGGCCGCGTTCCGTTGGATTCAGAAGACGTCGATGGATCGTCGGATGTCGATGCAGCAGGTCGCCGAGGCGGTCATTCAGGACGCTGACGAGAAGAAGAACGGCAAGGGCTGAGACCCCCTTCGCGCCACGTACGACGAGGCCCGCGTCCCGGATTCGGGGGCGCGGGCCTCGTCATGCAGGCAACTCGTCATGCAGGCAACTCGTCGTGCGGGCAAGTCGCAAGCGTGTCCTAGTCCTCGCCGAGGTATGCCTTGCGGACCGATTCGTCGTGGAGCAGGTTTTCGCCGGTGCCGGAGACGACGATGCTGCCGACCTCCATGACGTGTCCCTGGTCGGCCAGGGAGAGTGCGGCTTGGGCGTTCTGTTCGACGAGGAGGATGGTCGTGCCGGTGGACTTGAGCTCGGCGATGGTGGCCATGATCTTCTGCATCATGATGGGGGAGAGGCCCATGGAGGGTTCGTCCAGCATGAGGAGCTTGGGCCGGGACATCAGGGCGCGGCCCATGGCCAGCATCTGCTGCTCGCCGCCGGAGAGGGTTCCTGCGGCTTGCCTGCGGCGTTCTCCGAGGATGGGGAAGAGGTCGTAGGCGCGCTGGATGTCCTTTTCGATGCCTTCCTTGTCCTTCCTGAGGAAGGCGCCGAGTTGGAGGTTTTCGGCGATGGTGAGGCGGGGGAAGATGTGGCGGCCTTCGGGGGAGTGGGCCAGTCCGAGGGCGACGATCTTGTGGGCGGGGATGCCGGTGAGGGGCTTGCCGTCGAAGATGATCTTTCCGGAGGCCGGCTTGAGGAGGCCCGAGAGGGTGCGCAGGGTGGTGGTTTTGCCGGCGCCGTTGGTGCCGATGAGGGTGACGACCTGGCCGGCGTCGACGCTGAAGGAGATGCCTTTGACGGCTTCGATTTTGCCGTAGGCGACCCGGAGGTCTTCGACCTCAAGCAGTGCGGTCACTGGGCGTCTCCTTTGGTGCTGGTGGTGCTCTGTGCGTCGGTTGCGGCCTCCACGGCGGCGATTTCCGCGGCTTCGGCTTCGCCGGGTTCGCCTTCGAACGGTTCGCCGAGGTAGGCGGCGATGACGCGTTCGTCGGCCTGGACGACGGCGGAGGTGCCTTCGACGAGTTTTTCGCCCTGGACGAGGACGGCGACGCGGTCGCACAGGTTGAAGATGAAGCGCATGTCGTGCTCGATGACGAGGACGGCGATGCCCATGTCGCGGATGGCGAAGACGAGTTCTTCGGTGGTCCGCGTTTCCTGGGGGTTCATGCCGGCGGTCGGTTCGTCGAGCAGGAGGAGGCCTGGTTCGGAGGCCAGTGCGCGGGCGATTTCGAGCTTGCGCTGTTCGCCGTAGGGGAGGTTGCGTGCCAGGTGGTCGCGCTTGTGGGCGAGGCCGATGAACTCCAGGAGTTCCATGGCGCGTTCTTCGCTGGCCTTTTCGGCCTTCTTGAAGCCGGGGCCGCGCAGGAGGGCGGACCAGAGGCCTTCTTTGGTGCGGGTGTGGCGGCCGACGAGGACGTTTTCCAGGACCGTCATGTTGGCGAACAGGCGGATGTTCTGGAAGGTGCGGGCGATGCCGGCCTGGGTGACGAGGTGGGGCTTGGGGGGGAGGACGGTGCCCTTGTAGGAGACCGTGCCTTCGGTGGGGATGTAGAGGCCGGTCAGGCAGTTGAAGAAGGTGGTTTTGCCGGCGCCGTTGGGGCCGATGAGGCCGACGATTTCGCCGGTGTTGACGGTGAAGTCGACGGAGCGTACGGCGGTGAGGCCGCCGAAGCGCATGGTGACGTCGCGGGCTTCGAGTACTGGTGTCGTCATGTCGTTCACGCCCCCGCCTTGGTGACGGTTGCCGGTTCGTCGGTCAGCGTCGTTTGTTGTGGTACGTCGAGTTGGCCGGTTTCGTGGAATTCCAGCTGGTTGCGACGGTTGGCGATGATGCCTTCGGGGCGGAAGCGCATCAGGAGGATGAGCGCGATGCCGAAGGCGAGCAGTGACTTGTCCTGGAGGAAGACGAGCTTCTCGGGGAGCAGGTAGAGCAGGGCGGCGCCGAGGATGGGGCCGGCGACGGTGCCCATGCCGCCGAGGACGACTGCGGCGAGGAGGAAGGCCGAGTTCGGCGGGGTGGAGCCGGCGAACTGGTACGGCGTCGGGACGACGCTGTAGGTGACGTGGGCGCTGACGGTGCCGGCGAGGCCGGCGAGGGCGGCGCCGAGGGCGAAGGCGATGAGTTTGACGCGGAAGCCGTTGATGCCCATGGCGGTGGCGGCGGTCTCGTCTTCGCGGATGGCGATCCAGGAGCGGCCGATGCGGGAGTCGGCGGCGCGGGTGTACACCAGGACGACGATCGCCATGATGAGGACCATCAGCAGGTAGTAGTTGGCGAAGCGGCCGAGGGTGAAGCCGGCTACGTCGTGTGCTTCGCCGAAGTTGAACCCGAAGAAGCTGAGGTCGGGGATGGACGGGATGCCGTTGGGGCCGTTGGTGATGTCCGGGCCGGAGACGCCGTCCATGTTGTTGACGGCGATGCGGAAGATCTCGCCGAAGCCGAGGGTGACGATGGCGAGGTAGTCGCCGCGCAGTCGCAGGGTGGGGGCGCCGATGAGGACGCCGAAGATGAGGCTGGCGGCGGCGCCGGCGAGGGCGGCGGCCCAGAAGGGGAACTGGACGCCGGAGAAGCGGGAGAACTCGGAGCCGGAGACGAGGGCGGCGGTGTAGGCGCCGACGCCGAGGAAGGCGACGTATCCGAGGTCGAGGAGTCCGGCGAGGCCGACGACGATGTTGAGGCCGAGGGCGACGGTTCCGAAGATGAGGATGTTGACGCCGATGTTGGCGTAGTGGTCGTCGGTCTGGGTGAAGGGGAACGCGATGGCCGCGAGGAAGCCCATGGCGAGCGTGAAGCTGCGGTTGTGGGCGACGATGCGGGAGAAGCGGTCCATGACGCCTGCGGTGTGCAGGGCCCAGGTGAAGAAGACGACGACGAAGAGGTAGCCGATGAAGAGTTCGCCGTACTCGGTGTCGATGCCGTAGGTGAAGACGGCGAGGCCGAGGATGGTGGCGAGGGTGATGACGGCGCGTTCCAGCCAGGGGGTGAGGGGCTGGGGTGCGGGGATCGCGTCGGGCTTGGTGATGTACGCCTTGAGGCTTTCCTTGGTGCTGTTTTCGCCGACTCCTTGTTGGGGGAGGGCGAAGGCGCCGAGGACGGGCAGCAGGGAGGCGATGGCTGCGATCCAGCCGCCGGGTTCGAGGTTGACGACGCCGCCGAGGTTGTTGGCGATGGCGATGACGGTGAACCAGGTGGTGCCGAGGCCGCCGAGGGCGGCGAGGGCGAGGGGGGCGTTGTTGCGGGCGGGCAGGAGCCAGCCGAGGCCGCGGACGCCGTAGAGGGCGAGGGCGAAGAGGGTGGTGAGGAGGCCGGCGGTGAAGGTGAGCCATTGCAGGCCGCCGGGGTAGCCGTTGATGGTGAGGTCGCCGGGGAATTCTGAGGTCCAGGTCCAGGCGAGGAAGGCGGAGGCGGCGGTGGCTATGCCGCCGCCGAGGAGGAGGCCGCGGGCGGCTGCTTCCGGGAGGGGGATGAGGCCGCGGGTGGCGGGGGTGGTTTTGGTGATGTCGGTCATCGTGATCACGCCCTGTCCGCGACGCGTTCGCCGAGTAGGCCTTGTGGCCTCACGAGGAGGACGATGATGAGGAGGGCGAAGGCCCAGACGTTGGCCCAGCCCTGGCCGCCGAGTTGCTGCATGCCGGGGATGCCGTCGATGTAGGCGGAGGCGAGGGTTTCGGCGATGCCGAGGACGATGCCGCCGAGCATGGCGCCGTAGATGTTGCCGATGCCGCCGAGGACGGCGGCGGTGAACGCCTTGAGGCCCATGAGGAAGCCCATGCGGTAGTCGACGTTGCCGTACTTGAGGCCGTAGGCGACGGCTGCCACGGCGGCGAAGAAGCCGCCGATCGCGAAGGCGATGACGATGATGCGGTTGGTGTCGATGCCCATGAGCTGGGCGGTGTCCGGGTCCTGCGCGGTGGCCTGCATGGCGCGGCCGGTGCGGCTCTTGCGGACGAAGAAGGCGAGGCCGGACATGCAGATGATCGCGGCGGCGATCAGGAAGATGTCGGCGTCCTTGATGGTGATGGAGCCGATGTCGTGGGTGGCGTCGAGGCCGGGGAAGGCGCGGGCGCGGTCGGCGTCGGGGTAGAAGTTGCGGACGACCTCCTGGAGCGCCAGGGAGAGGCCGATGGCGGTGATGAGCGGTGCTAGCCGTGGTGCTCCGCGCAGTGGCCGATAGGCGAATCGTTCCGCTCCGACGGCGATGAGGATGGCGACGATGGCGCCGCCCAGGAGCATCAGGGGGATGGCGAGGGCCATCGCTGTGCCGTCGGGGAGGATGTAGAAGTAGACCGTGAGTGCGCCGAAGGCGCCGGTCATGAAGATCTCGCCGTGCGCGAAGTTGATGAGCTGGACGATGCCGTACACCATCGTGTAGCCGATGGCGATGAGCCCGTACATCGAGCCTAGGAGCAGCCCGTTGGCCAGCTGCTGCGGCAGGGTGTTCACCGCATGGCCTCCATGTCGCTGGTGGTCGTGTGCACTGGATGCGTGCCGGGGGGTGGTCTGGGTGTGGAAACGGGCCGCGCGGTCGGGGTCCCCTTCCGCGCGGCCCGGTGGTGAGGTGTGCTGGGGCCTTGATCAGCCGAGGTCGGCGGTGCCGGTCTCGACAGCCTTCCAGGCACCCTTTTCGACCTGGTAGACGGTGAGCTGCTTGTTCGTGGTGTCGCCGTACTCGTCGAAGGCGACCTTGCCGCTGATGCCTTCGAAGTCGGACTTCTGGACTTCGGCGACGACGCTGGAGCGCAGCTTGTTGATGTCGGAGGGGACTTCGCCGTTGTTGGCGTCCACGGCGGCCTTCACGGCCTTGATGATGGCGGTGGTGGCGTCGTAGGAGTAGGCGCCGTAGGCGCCGTAGTCACCCTTGTAGCCCTTGGCCTTGTACGTCTCGATGAACGTCTTGGCGGCGGGGAGGGTGTCGGCGGGGACGCCGACGGAGGTGACGAGGTCGCCCTCGGAGGAGGCTCCGGCGGTCTCGATGTAGGTGGAGGCGAACATGCCGTCGCCGCCGAACAGCGGGATGTCGACGCCGCCGTCCTTCATCTGCTTGGTGATCAGCGAGGACTCGTCGTACTGGCCGCCGTAGTAGAGCAGGTCGGCGCCGGAGTTCTTGATCTTGGTGACGAGGGAACCGAAGTCCTTGTCGCCGGTGTTGACGTGGTCGGTCTGGACGACCGTGCCGCCGAGCTTCTTGAACTGCTCGTTGAAGATCTTCGCCAGGCCGGCGCCGTAGGTCTGCTTGTCGTCGACGACAAACGCCTTCTTCTTCTTGAGCTTGTTGAAGGCGTAGCCGGCGGCGAAGCCGCCCTGCAGCTCGTCGGTGGTGGCGGTGCGGAAGTACGTCTTGTACGGCCGCTTCTTGTCCGTCTGCCAGTTCTTGCCCTGGGTCAGCTCGGGGTTGGTGTTCGAGGGGGAGATCTGGACCATGTCGGCCGAGGCGAACACCTGCTGCATGGTCTGGGCGACGCCGGAGTTCAGGGGGCCGACGGCGCCGACGACGGTCTTGTCGCCGACGAGGGCCGTGGCGTTGGACTGGCCGGTGGCGGGCTGGGCCTTGTCGTCCAGGGCCTTGATCTTGAACTTGACGCCGGGGACGAGGTTGTTCTTGTTGGCGTCGTCGACGGCGATCTGGGAGCCGTACTGGATGCCGAGGCCGGTGGTGGAGTTCTCACCGGAGAGCGGGGCGTCCACGCCGATCGTCAGGGTGGTCGAGTCCCCGTTGTCGCCGGTGTCGCCGCCGTTGTCGTCTCGGGAGCCGCAGGCGGTGAGCGTCAGAGCTCCAGTCGCGAGGACGGAGGTAAGTATCACCATGGAACGTCGCACAATCAGTCCTTTCCGCAGTCACTGCCATCCCTGTGGGGGCGGCGGGTGCCGCGCTGGTACCGAACTCCCGATGGAGCGGTGACTGGCCGTGACTCTAAGCCCGGTCTGTGGGCAGGGGCATCGTCGTGGGCTGGCTTGTGACTTTCTTGTTATGACGTGATGGAGGACGAAGTTCGCGGAAGGGAGGTCTCGGCCGGTTTGGCCGGTTTTCTCTTCGGTCCGCATTCTGAGAACGTGCACTTCCGCTTGGCCGTGGGTGCTGGTGGCGTGGGGGAGGGGCCGCGGGCGGTGTGGTGGAGCTGGGGAAGGTGGCGGGGGAGCGTGGCGCCGAACAGGGAAGTGTGGCGCTGTATTGCGCGCATGTTACGCAGCGTTACGCCGGGAAAGGGTTTGCGCCTTGCGTTGTGGGGGTGGTCGGGGCCGTGTCGGGGGGTGCCCGTCCTCGGAACGGCGCGGAATCGGTTGGCTGTCGAGGTGCCGGTGTTGACGCGCCAACCGCTGCGGGTGGACACCCCCCGACACGGCCCCTTGCCGCCGTACGCGGGTGCGGGAGCGCGCGCCTTGTGACGCCGGTGGCGGCCGGGCGAGGCCCGCCTCTCGGCCGACCGAGTCGGCGCCGGGCGCGGGTCAGGCGAGCGGCATGGTCATCGCGCGGCGCGGATGTTGGCCTCGTCGGCGGGTGACGCGTCCCGCAGGAGGCAGGTCAGGCGGGCGGTGCACACCCGTCGCCCCGCCTCGTCGCTGATGACGATCTCGTACGTCGCCGTGGACCGCCCTTGATGTACGGGTGTCGCGACTCCGGTGACCAGTCCCGACCGTGCTCCCCGGTGGTGCGTGCAGTTGAGGTCGACGCCGACCGCGATCTTCGAGCTGCCGCCGTGCAGCATCGCTCCCACGGAGCCGAGCGTCTCGGCGAGGACGGCGGACGCGCCCCCGTGCAGCAGCCCGTACGGCTGGGTGTTCCCCTCGACCGGCATCGTTCCGACGACCTGCTCCGCCGACGCCTCCACGATCTGTACGCCCATCCGCGTGCCGAGGTGGCCCGCGGAGAACAGGGAGAGGAGGTCCACCCCGAGCGCGGCGTATTCGTCGATGACCTCTTGCGGGAACTTCACGTGCTGCTGCTCGCCCATGGCGCCCGGCTCCGTTCGTGGTGATCGGTACGGCTGTCTCGGCTGAGCAAGCGCTCAGTCGGTTGCCGATTGTTCCAGACGTACGACGACGGACTTGCTGGCCGGGGTGTTGCTGGTGTCGGCGGTGGCGTCGAGGGGGACGAGGACGTTGGTCTCGGGGTAGTAGGCGGCCGCACAGCCCCGTGCCGTCGGGTAGTGCACGACCCGGAATCCGGGTGCCCGCCGCTCGGTCCCGTCCTTCCACTCGCTGACGAGGTCGACGTACGCCCCGTCGGAGACGCCCAGTGTGCGAGCGTCCTCGGGGTTCACCAGGACGACCCGGCGGCCGTTCTTGATGCCTCGGTAGCGGTCGTCGAGGCCGTAGATCGTGGTGTTGTACTGGTCGTGCGAGCGCAGGGTCTGCAGGAGGAGACGGCCCTCGGGCAGCTTCGGGTACTCGACGGGCGCGGCGGTGAAGTTGGCCTTGCCGGTGGCTGTGGGGAAGCGGCGTTCGTCGCGCGGGGCGTGGGGGAGGGCGAAGCCGCTGGGGTCCGCCACGCGCGTGTTGAAGTTCTCGAAGCCGGGGATGACGCGGGCGATGCGGTCGCGGATGGTGGCGTAGTCCTTCTCGAACTCCTCCCACGGCACCTTGCTGTCCTCGCCGAGCACGCGGCGGGCGAGGCGGCACACGATCGCCGGCTCGGACAGCAGGTGGGTGCTCGCGGGCTCCAGGCGGCCGCGGGAGGCGTGCACCATGCCCATGGAGTCCTCGACGGTGACGAACTGCTCGCCGCTGCCCTGGAGGTCGCGTTCGGTGCGGCCGAGGGTGGGGAGGACGAGGGCACGCGCGCCCGTGACGGCGTGTGAGCGGTTGAGTTTCGTCGACACGTGCACGGTGAGGCGTGCGCGTCGCATGGCCGCCTCCGTGACGTCGGTGTCGGGGGAGGCCGAGACGAAGTTGCCGCCCATGGCGAAGAAGACCTTCGCCTTGTCGTCGCGCATCGCGCGGATGGCGCGTACGACGTCGTAGCCGTGGTGCCGGGGCGGCGCGAAGCCGAACTCCTTTTCCAGGGCGTCCAGGAAGGCGGGCGAGGGGCGTTCGAAGATGCCCATGGTGCGGTCGCCCTGCACGTTCGAGTGGCCGCGCACCGGGCACACGCCCGCGCCGGGGCGGCCGATGTTTCCGCGCAGGAGGAGGAAGTTGACCACCTCGCGGATGGTCGGCACGGAGTGCTTGTGCTGGGTGAGGCCCATCGCCCAGCACACGATCGTGCGCTTCGAGGCGAGGACCATGCCGAGGGCGCGTTCGATGTCCTGCTGGGACAGGCCGGTGGCGGTGAGCGTCTCGTCCCAGTCGGCGGCCCGGGCCTCGGCTGCGAACTCCTCGTATCCGTGGGTGTGTTCGCGGACGAACTCCTCGTCGACCGCGCCCTCCGTCTCGAGGATGAGCTTGTTCAGGAGGCGGAAGAGGGCCTGGTCGCCGCCGATGCGGATCTGCAGGAACAGGTCGGTGAGTGCTGCGCCCTTGAGCATGCCCTGGGGGGTCTGCGGGTTCTTGAAGCGTTCCAGGCCGGCCTCGGGCAGCGGGTTGACGCTGATGATCTTCGCGCCGTTGGCCTTGGCCTTCTCCAGGGCGGAGAGCATGCGCGGGTGGTTGGTGCCGGGGTTCTGGCCGGCGACGACGATCAGGTCGGCTTTGTAGAGGTCTTCGAGCAGGACGCTGCCCTTGCCGACGCCGATGGTCTCCGTCAGGGCCGAACCGGACGATTCGTGACACATGTTGGAGCAGTCCGGCAGGTTGTTCGTGCCGAGCTCGCGGGCGAAGAGCTGGTAGAGGAAGGCGGCCTCGTTGCTGGTGCGCCCGGAGGTGTAGAAGAGGGCCTCGTCGGGGGAGGCGAGGGCGGTGATCTCCTCGGCGACGATGTCGAAGGCGCGCTCCCAGGTCACCGGCTCGTAGTGGGTGCCGCCTTCGGGCAGATACATGGGGTGGGTCAGCCGGCCCTGCTGGCCGAGCCAGTAGCCGCTCCTGGTCGCGAGGTCGGCGACGGGGTGCGCGGCGAAGAACTCCGGGGTGACCCGGCGCAGGGTGGCCTCCTCGGCGACCGCTTTCGCGCCGTTCTCGCAGAACTCCGCCGCGTGCCGGTGCTCCGGCTCCGGCCAGGCGCAGCCCGGGCAGTCGAAGCCGTCCTTCTGGTTGACGCGCAGGAGGGTCAGGGCGGTGCGCTTCACGCCCATCTGCTGCTGCGCCATGCGCAGGGAGTGCCCGATGGCCGGGATCCCCGCGGCCGCGTGCTTCGGCTCGGCGACCTGTGGCGCGTCCTGAACCGGATCTGCCTTGGGCGGCTTCGTTGCCATGGCGCGCTCTCCTTCGCATGTGAAGTACCTCTCCGATCCTCGCACGCGCAGGTGACAACGATCGGGTCCAGGCGGGTGCGGGGCCAGGGCGACGGTTGCGGCGGGTGCCGCTCGGGAGGGGCCGTCGGCGGCGGGCGGGTCTGAGTGTCAGTGGCTCGTGGCAGGATCGGGGGCGTGGCAGAAACAGCATCGAAGACGACCGCACACACCTCCGGCGGCGACCGGCCCCGCCTGATGCTCATGGACGGGCACTCGCTGGCTTACCGCGCGTTCTTCGCGCTGCCCGCGGAGAACTTCACGACCGCGACGGGCCAGCCGACGAACGCGATCTACGGCTTCGCGTCGATGCTGGCCAACACCCTGCGCGACGAGGCGCCCACGCACTTCGCGGTGGCCTTCGACGTGTCCCGCAAGACCTGGCGCTCCGAGGAGTTCACCGAGTACAAGGCGAACCGCTCCAAGACCCCGGACGAGTTCAAGGGCCAGGTCGAGCTGATCGGCGAGATGCTCGACGCGATGCACGCGCAGCGCTTCGCCGTCGACGGCTTCGAGGCGGACGACGTCATCGCCACCCTCGCCACGCAGGCCGAGGCCGAGGGCTTCGACGTGCTGATCGTCACCGGCGACCGTGACTCCTTCCAGCTGGTCAGCGAGCACACCACGGTGCTGTACCCGACGAAGGGCGTCTCCGAGCTGACCCGGTTCACCCCGGAGAAGGTCGTCGAGAAGTACGGCCTGACGCCCGCGCAGTACCCCGACTTCGCGGCCCTGCGCGGCGACCCGTCCGACAACCTGCCGGGCATCCCGGGCGTCGGTGAGAAGACGGCCGCGAAGTGGATCAACCAGTTCGGGTCGTTCGCGGACCTCGTCGAGCGCGTCGAGGAGGTCAAGGGCAAGGCCGGGCAGAATCTCCGCGAGCACCTGGAGGCCGTCAAGCTCAACCGGCGGCTGACCGAGATGGTGCGGACCGTGGAACTGCCGAAGACGGTCGCCGACCTGGAGCGCGCGCCGTACGACCGCAAGGCGCTCGCGATGATCCTCGACACCCTGGAGATCAGGAACCCGTCACTGCGTGAGCGGCTGCTGGCCGTCGACCCGGGCGCCGAGGAGGCCGAGACGACGCCGGTGATCACGGGCGGCGTCGAGCTGGACGGCACGGTGCTGGGCACGGGCGAGCTGGCCGGCTGGCTCGCCGGGCACGGCACCGGCATCCTCGGCGTGGCCACGGTCGACACCTGGGCGCTCGGCACCGGCTCGGTCGCCGAGATCGCGCTCGCCGCGGCCGGCGGGGCGGCCGCCTGGTTCGACCCGTCCCAGCTGGACGAGGCCGACGAGAGGGCGTTCGCGGCCTGGCTCGCCGCCGCGGACCAGCCGAAGATCCTCCACAACGCCAAGGGCGTCATGCGCGTCTTCGCCGAGCACGGCTGGACGGTCGAAGGCGTGCGCATGGACACCGCGCTCGCCGCCTACCTGGTCAAGCCGGGCCGCCGCTCCTTCGATCTGGACGCGCTGTCCATGGAGTACCTGCACCGGGAGCTGGCCCCCGCCGCGGCGGCCGACGGCCAGCTGGCCTTCGGCGCGGACGACGGCGCCGAGGCGGAGTCCCTGATGATCCAGGCCCGAGCCGTCCTCGACCTGGGCGAGGCCTTCGAGGGCCGCCTCCAGGAGGTCGGCGCCGTGGAGCTGCTGGGTGACGTGGAACTGCCCACCTCGGCCCTGCTGGCCCGGATGGAGCGGCACGGCATCGCGGCCGACCGGGCCCATCTGGAGGCCATGGAGCAGATGTTCGCGGGCGCCGTGCAGCAGGCCGTGAAGGAGGCGCACGCGGCGGCGGGGCACGAGTTCAACCTGGGCTCGCCCAAGCAGCTCCAGGAGGTCCTCTTCGGCGAGCTCGCCCTGCCGAAGACGAAGAAGACGAAGACCGGCTACACCACCGACGCCGACGCCCTCGCGTGGCTGGCGACCCAGACGGACAACGAGCTGCCGGTGATCATGCTCCGGCACCGCGAGCAGGCCAAGCTGCGCGTCACCGTCGAGGGCCTCATCAAGTCGATCGCGACGGACGGGCGTATCCACACGACGTTCAACCAGACGGTGGCGGCGACCGGCCGTCTCTCCTCGACGGACCCGAACCTGCAGAACATCCCGGTCCGCACCGACGAGGGCAGGGCCATCCGCCGCGGCTTCGTGGTCGGCGAGGGCTTCGAATCGCTCATGACGGCCGACTACAGCCAGATCGAACTGCGGGTGATGGCCCACCTCTCGGAGGACGCGGGCCTGATCGAGGCGTTCACCTCCGGCGAGGACCTGCACACGACGGCCGCCGCGCAGGTGTTCGCCGTGGAGCCCACCGCGGTGGACGCCGAGATGCGGCGCAAGATCAAGGCGATGTCGTACGGCCTGGCGTACGGGCTGTCGGCGTTCGGCCTCTCCCAGCAGCTGAACATCGAGGCGGCCGAGGCCCGCACCCTCATGGACGCGTACTTCGAGCGGTTCGGCGGCGTGCGGGACTATCTGCGCCGGGCCGTGGACGAGGCGAGGGCGACGGGCTACACGGCGACCCTCTTCGGCCGCCGCCGCTACCTCCCCGACCTCAACAGCGACAACCGCCAGCGCCGCGAGGCGGCCGAACGCATGGCGCTCAACGCCCCCATCCAGGGCACCGCCGCGGACATCGTCAAGATCGCCATGCTCAAGGTGGGCCAGGCGCTGGAGAAGGCGGACCTCAAGTCCCGCATGCTCCTCCAGGTCCACGACGAAATCGTCCTGGAGATCGCCCCCGGCGAGCGAGCGGCCACCGAAGAACTCCTCCGCCACGAAATGGCCAACGCCGTCCATCTCCGGGCCCCCCTGGACGTCTCGGTGGGCGTCGGCCCGGACTGGGAATCGGCAGCGCACTAGCCCCCGGTGGCCGGGCGGAGGGGTCGCTCGTCGCACGAGACGCGACGACGGGCCCTCCGCCGTACGGGGCCTGGTTCCGGGCAACGGGTCTTGTTGCTGTTCGGGGCCTGGTTCCGGGCAACGGGTCTTGTGCTGTTCGGGGCCTGGTTCCGGACGACGGGTCTTGTGCTGTTCGGGGCCTGGTTCCGGACGACGGGTCTTGTGCTGTTCGGGGCCTGGTTCCGGACGACGGGTCTTGTTGCTGTTCGGGGCCTGGTTCCGGACGACGGGTCTTGTGCTGTTCGGGGCCTGGTTCCGGACGACGGGTCTTGTGCCGTACGGGGCCTCGCCCCGGACGGCAGGCCCTCCGCCGTACGGGGCTCGGCTCCGGCGTGCGCTGGGTCTGGGAGGACTCCGTCAGGGCCAGGCCCGCCGCGGAGCGCTCGGCGCCATTGGCGGCCGGTTCGGGGAGTGCCCAGCGCGGGTCAGGCCGGGCGGGGATGCTCAGCGCCGGGCCAGGCCGGTTCAGGGAGCCGCTCGGCCCGCACAACCCCGCCCCACCCCCGGAGGGCCCCGTCACTCGCGTGGCCCCCGCGAAGACGCTCCCCGGTGCCCGTGCCCGTAAGGATGCGGCCATGGGTATACGCACGCTTCGCCGCCGGACGGCCCACGCACGGGCGCACCCCGAGACGGCCCCGCCTGCACCGCCCCCGCGGCCGGTCCCGGCCTTCGCGGTCGCCGCAAGCACCGCCCGGATCCCCGGCGCCCCGCCGACCGTCCTGGGCCGGGTGACCGCCGCCGTCCCCGACGGCCTGGCGGCACCTCTTCGCCGGGCCATGGCCGCCGGCAGTGCCCGCATCGCCGCCGGCCTCGCGACAGCGGTGCGTCACGCCGCCGCAGGCACCCGGCGCCGTCCGGTCCGCCGCGAGCGGAACGCCGTACGGCAGGAACGCGAGGCGCCCGTCTGGCGGCTGTGGGCGGATCCGGGCCGCGGCTACCTGGCGCTGGCCCTCACCCTGCTGCCACGGTCCCGCCAGATGCCCACGTTCACGGTGTTCACCGCCGTCAGCGAGCGGCCTGACCGCTCCGCTCTCCCTCGCCCACTCCCACAGCGTCGGACCGGCGGGTCGGACGCCACACCCTGACCCCGGCGGCGTACAGCACAACCCCCAGGACCAGGCCCGCGCCCGCCCCGAAGCAGAGCGTCGGAATCAGCTCCCACGGTTTCGCGGTGGACCCCCAGTAGTCCCACCATCGCGTCGCCCGCTGCACCGCCCCGACCGCCGCGCACCCGCCGATCACGGCGCCGGCCCACCACCGGTCCCGCACCGACAGCGCCGGAACGCCCACCGGGTCGGCCGCGGGCGCCCGCCGCAGCGCGTACCCGACGAACACGGCGATCACGACCGCGGCCACCGCGGAGCCGCCGTACTGCAGGTACCAGTACAAAGGGGAGCCCGCCACCTTCTCGCCGAGGACGGGGAACATCCGCATCCCCCACCGGTCGAGGTGGGTGAACGCGTCCCACACGACGTGGGTCAGCGCACCGAGCGCGGCGGACACGTACCACCACGCCGCCGAAGCGGGCCGTACTCGCGCGCGTGGTGTCCCGCAGCGCGACAGCGTCGCGACCCGCCCCTGCCGGGCCGGCGGCAGCAGCGCCACCAGCGGTTCGCGCACCAGCAGCCACAGCCCGACGAGCGCCCAGGCCACCAGCACGTCGAGCGTGAGGACTCCGGCGAAGGAGTGCGTGAACTCGCCGAACTCCATGGCCCCTGGCACGACACTCGCCGCGTAGTAGGTCATGTCGGGCGCGAAGGAGCCCGCCACGAGTGCGGCGGGCACCAGTCGGCCCCGGCCGCTTCCGTCGGTGCGCACGGCGGGCAGCACGGCTGCCGCATGGCTCAGGGTGAACGGCAACGGGGCTCCTTCAAGGCGATTGACCGATCACGACACGATCCCACATGGCCAACCGGTGAAAATCGGGCACGAACGGGTGCCCGAGGAAAGGAAGTTGTCGTAGGGTCGCTTGGGTCGCCGGGCTGGGGAGCGTGGTCGGACAGCCGAACGGGACATGAACCTCGCCGCAGGGGGCAACCCTCGGGGCGAGTCGATCGTCACAACAGGTCGAACGCAGTCGAGCACGACAGACACAGACGGGCGCTCGGGCGTCCGCGGGAGGGGTTCACTTTATGGCGGCGCAATTCGGCAGGAGGCTGCGCAAGAGTGCGGCAACCACCGCCGTGGCCGCGCTCGCGGTCGCGGCCCTGTCCGCATCGCAGGGACCGGGTGCGACGGCCGACGACCAGAGCGGCAGACCGGCCACCACCGGCGCCGACACCGCGCCCGACGTGACCGCCGACAAGGGCGGCGCGACCGGCAACTCGCCGTACTACACGGACCTCCCCCCGCTCAACAGCCCGAGCCCTTCGCCGACCATCGGCACGCCCGCCTCCCGGGGGCCGACCGAGGCGGGCATCCCCGCGACCGTCCTCGACGCCTACAAGAAGGCCGCGTCCGCACTGCAGTCGGCCAAGCCCGGCTGCAACCTGCCCTGGGAGCTCCTCGCCGCCATCGGCAAGGTCGAGTCGGGCCAGGCCCGCGGCGGCAAGGTCGACGCGAACGGCACCACGACGTCCGCGATCCTCGGCCCGCAGCTCGACGGCAACGGCTTCGCGCTCATCAAGGACACCGACAACGGCGCGTACGACGGCAACAGCGCGTACGACCAGGCCGTCGGCCCCATGCAGTTCATCCCGTCCACCTGGGAGTGGGCGGGCCGCGACGGCAACAGCGACGGCAAGAAGGACCCCAACAACATCTACGACGCCGCGCTCGCGGCCGGCCACTACCTGTGCCGCTTCGGCTGGGACCTGTCCACCCAGGCCGACCTCAACAGCGCGATCCTCAGCTACAACCACTCGCAGGAGTACCTGAACACGGTCCTGTCGTGGCTGGAGTACTACCGCAAGGGCACCCACGAGATCCCGGACGGCACCGGCAGCCTGCCCGGCAACCGCAGCGACGACAACGACACGGTGAGTCCCACGCCGCCGCCGTCGCCGCCGGCCTCGGGCAAGCCCAGCCCCAGGCCGGAGAAGCCCGGCACCGGCACTCCGAACCCGACGCCGCCCCCGACGACCCCGCCGAACACCACGCCTCCGTCCACGCCCCCCACTCCCACCGACACGGTGGACCACCTGGAGGACGCGGGCACCGCCAAGCTCACCGCGCAGGCGGGCGACGCGTTCACCGAGAAGGTCAGCACCCGGGCCGAGACGAAGGCCGGCGCGGCCGTCGCCAAGGTCCGCGTACGGTTCACGATCGTCGGTGCCACCGACGCGACCTTCACCGGCGGCGAGAGCGTCGCCACGGTCGTCACGAACAGCACCGGTGTGGCCGTCGCGCCCGCGTTGCAGGCCGGCGAGAAGACGGGCGACTTCACCGTCCGGGCGACCGTGGTGGGCCGCTCGATCACCGGCCTCGACTACAAGGCCACCGTCGCCGAGCGCGCCGCCGACGCCCTCACCCGCACCAGCGACACCGCGCTGACCTGCGTACCGGGCGGCGAGTTCGCCGAGCAGGTCGAGGTGAAGGCGACGTACAACGGCGAGGTCGCGGACAAGGTGGCCGCCACCGCCACCCTGATCACGTCGGCGCTCGACCCGACCGAGAACGACAAGGGCCCCTACTTCAAGGACGCGGACGGCAAGACCGTACGCACCCTGACCGGCCTGGAGACGGACGCCAACGGCGTGTTGAAGCTGCCGAAGCTGTACGCCGACGACAACGCCGGCACGTACATGCTCCGCATCACCACGGCCGGTGGTGCGGCGATCAACGTCCAGCTGACCGTCGCGGCGGCCCAGACGTCCTCGCCGAGCCCGTCGGCGAGCCCCTCCGCGTAGGAGACCTTCGTACGACCACGACGGCGTCCCTCCCGGCGGAGGGGCGCCGTCGTTGTGTGTGCAACGTGTTCTCATCTCGGCCGCCCGTTGCTACGGTGCCGGACCTGACGATGTATCAGTTCCAGTTCCGGAGGCAGGCATGCGCGCCCTGATCGCCGCCGCGACCGGTCTCGCCGTCGCACTCGCCCTGGTCCTCACCGTGACGGCCATGGGCGCGCCGACGGGCGAGACGTCCCCGAAGCCGCTGTTGACGACGGTGCCCGCACACCCGTAACGACTCGCGAGGGAGACCGAGATGCGCCGCAAATCCAGTCTCGTCCTGCTCGCCCTCGCCGTGTTCCTCACGGCCCTGTCCCCACTGCTGCGCTGGTACGCCTTCCCGCGCCTGGCCAAGGTCCCCGCCCACCAGTACCAGGACATGGTGCTGGAGGCGAAGGACGCCACCCTCCTCGACTACGGCTCGATGAAGGCGAAGAAGGTCCCCAAGGTCACCGTCGTCCAGACCCTCAAGGGCAACGTGGAGGCCTCCGAGGAGATCGAGAAGACGACGGGCGGGGACGTCGTGGTCTGGGACGGCCTGTCCTACGTCCAGGGCCCCGACGGCAAGATGGTCTCCAAGATGCCCGAGCGCTACATCTTCGACGCCCACACCCAGGAGCCCGTCCACGCCAGGGGCGAGTCGGTCGACGGCGACCCGGTCACCCGCAAGGGCCTCGAGTTCAAGTGGCCCTTCCTGACGGAGAAACGGGACTACGAGTACTTCGACGCGCAGGCGCGCATCACGGCCCCCATCCACTACAAGGGCACCCAGGACTTCCGGGGCGTCGAGGTCTACTACTTCGAGCAGACCATCCCCTGGACCAAGGTGCCCTTCCCCAAGACCCTGCCCGTCGAGGGCATCACCCCCGAGTCGGTCGCCGAGACCGGCACCACCCGCTGGTACACCACGGTCCGCAAGTTCTGGGTCGAGCCCCTCACCGGCGCCCCCGTCTACGGCGAGGAGATCCACCGGGAGGAACTGCGCGGCGGCAGCCTCCTCGGCGGCCGCGAGAAGGTGACGGCGTTCGCCGGCCACGTGAAGATGCGCGAGGACTACATCGAGCACACCGTCGACCTGGTCAAGTCCAACCGCACGCTGATCCTGCTCCTGACGTCGTACCTGCCCTGGGGCTTCCTGGCGCTGGGTATCGCGCTGCTGTCCCTGTCCCTCTACCTGGAGGCCCGCGGCCGCCGCCCGGACGACCCGGCCGCGACGGACGCCACGGAACCGGAACCGGTCACCGCCTGAGCCGCGCGTTGGTGTACCGCGTCGGCTGCGCGCCGGCCGGATCCTCCGGCCACGGATGCTTCGGATACCGGCCGCGCAGCTCCGCCCGTACGCCCTTGTAGCCGTCCTTCCAGAAGGACGCGAGGTCGGCGGTGACGGCGGCGGGCCGCCCGGCGGGGGACAGGAGATGGACGAGGAGGGGGACGCCCGCCACCGACGGCGACTCCTGCAGGCCGAACATCTCCTGCAACTTCACGGCCAGTACGGGCTGTTCGGGATGGGTGTAGTCGATCCTGATCCGGGACCCGCTGGGTACGGCGATCCGCTCGGGCGCAAGCTCGTCCAGCCGCCCGGCCTGACCCGTGGCCCAGGGAAGCAGCCGGTTGAGCCCCTGCCCGGCATCGATCCGCGCGAGATCGGCACGTCGGCGGGCCCGCCCGAGCTCGGGCTCCAGCCACTCGTCCACGCGCGCGTGGAGCGCGTCGTCGCGGACGTCGGGCCACGGCTCCCCGAGGTGCAGGCGCACGAAGGCGAGCCGCTGCCGCAGTGCGACGGCCTCGGCCGACCACCGCAGCAACCCGAACCCCTCTTGGCGCAGCCCTTCAAGGAGCGCCTCCCGTACGAGAGCGGCGTCGGCGTTCTTGAGGGGGCGCACCGCCACCTCGACGGCCCCCAGCCGCTCCACCCGGCGGGCGACGACGTCACCGTCGGCCCAGTGGACCTCGTCCCGCGTCTGCGCCAGCGTCCCCGCAGCCCGCCGGGCGACGTTCTCGTCCACCACCGCCCCGAGCCGCACGCGTGCGTGCCCCTTGCCGACGGGCCGGTCGGCGACGGCGACGGCGATCCAGGGGGCACCGCGCAGGCCGGTGCCGTCGCCGACCTCGGCACGGGTTCCGGACACCATGAGGTAGGAACCGCCGTCGGCCTTGGCGACCCGCTCGGGGAAGGCGAGCGCGGCGACGAGGCCGACGAGACCGTCCTCACCGGCGTACGCCGACGCACCCGCGTCACGGGTGGGCGGCCGGGAAGTCTCCGTGGCGAGGGCCCGCAGTCGCCGGACCTCCGCACGCCACCGCCCGGCATAGGGGTCACCGCCGCGCCGGGCGGCCCGCAGAGCGGCCGCCAGGTCGTCCCCGTACTCCCGGGGCGGCTCCTCGCTCAGCAGCGCGACCACCTCGGCGGCCCGCTCCGCCCCCACCACCGCGGCCGAGTCCAGCAGCGCCCGCCCCAGCCGGGGATGCAGGCCCAGCCGAGCCAGCCGCACCCCCCGCTCCGTGGCCCGGCCGGCCGTGTCGACCGCTCCCACGGCCGTCAACACCGACCGCGCCGCCGCCATCGCCCCACCCGGCGGTGGGTCCAGCAGCGCCAGCCCGGCGGCCTCCGGATCGCCCCAGCAGGCCGCCTGCAAGGCGAACGCCGTCAGGTCGGCCACCTTGATCTCCGGCGAGGGGAAACGCGGCAGACGGGCGTCCTCGGCCTCCGCCCAGCACCGGTACACCGCACCCGGCGCCTCACGCCCGGCCCGCCCGGCCCGCTGCCGCCCGGCGGCCTGCGAGGCCCGTGCCGTCGTCAGCGCGCTCAGCCCGCGCGCGTGGTCGACCCGCGGCTCCCGCGCCAGCCCGGAGTCGACGACGACCCGCACCCCGGGAACCGTCAGCGAGGACTCGGCCACGGAGGTCGCGAGCACCACCCGGCGCCGCCCGGCGGGGACCAGCACCGCGTCCTGCACGGCCGCGGGCGCCCGCCCGTGGACCTGGAGCACGTCCACCCCACCGAGATCGCCCAGCTGCCCGGCGACCCGGGCGATCTCGCCGACGCCCGGCAGGAAACACAGCACGTCCCCTGCCCGCTCGGCCAGCGCCCGCCGCACCACCGACGCCACGTGCGTCAGCAGCGCGGGGTCGACACGCATGCCGTGCGACGGCCGTACGGGACGCACCGGCGGCACCCACACCACCTCCACCGGATACGACGTCCCCGCCGCCTCGATGACCGGCGCCCCGCCCAGCAGCCGCGCCCAGCCCTGCGCGTCGGTCGTCGCGGACGCGGCCACCAGCCGCAGCTCAGGCCGCAGCGTCTCGCGTACGTCCCACAGGAACGCCGCCACCGTGTCCGCGTCCAGATGCCGCTCGTGGCACTCGTCGAGCACCACCACGTCGACCCCGGCCAGCTCCGGGTCGCGCTGCAACCGCTGCAACAGCACACCGGTCGTGACGACCTCCACGCGTGCGCGCCGCCCCACGAGCCGCTCGCCGCGCACGGTGAAGCCGACGCTCTCGCCGACCTTCTCGCCCAGCAGCCATGCCATCCGCCGGGCCGCCGCCCGCGCCGCGATCCGCCGTGGTTCGGCCACGACCACCCGCCGCGCCGGCCCCTCACCCAGCAGACCGGCCAGGACAAGCGGCACCAGGGTCGTCTTGCCGGTGCCGGGCGGCGCGACGAGCACGGCGGTGCCGTGGCCGGCCAGGGCGTCGTTCAGGCCGGGCAGGGCACCGCGTACGGGGAGGGCGTCCAGAGCGTCGTAACGGATCACGCCCCCAGTGTCGTACGCCCGCGAGACGCCCCCCCCCGCGCGCGTGCGTTCCTCTTTCCAGACCTGTTCGCAGTTGTTCAGTCCCGCTCGCACACGAAGATCGCCGTACCCGGGATCAGGTTCCCGCGCAGCGGGGACCAGCCGCCCCACTCGGCGGTGTTCCAGGACGGCCACTCCGGCTCGACCAGGTCCACCAGGCGAAAGCCCCCGGCCACCACGTCGCGCACCCGGTCGCCGATCGTCCGGTGGTGCTCGACGTACACCGCGCTGCCGTCGTCGTCCTGCTCGACGTACGGCGTGCGGTCGAAGTAGGAGGCGGAGACCGCCAACCCCTCCGGGCCCGGCTCGTCCGGGAACGCCCAGCGGATCGGGTGCGTCACCGAGAACACGAAGCGGCCGCCGGGCCGCAGCACCCGGCGGACCTCCTTCAGGACCAGCACCGGGTCGGCGACGAAGGGCAGCGCGCCGTACGCCGAGCAGGCCAGGTCGAAGGAGCGGTCCGCGAAGGGGAGCGCGCCCGCGTCGGCGCAGACCAGGGGGAACGGCGCGCCGATGCGCAGCGCGTGCTGGAGCTGGCGGTGGGAGAGGTCCAGGGCGACCGGGCGGGCGCCCTGCGCGGTCAGCCACCGCGCGCACTGGGCCGCGCCGGCGCCGATCTCCAGGACGTCCTTGCCCTTCAGCTCCTCGGGCGGGCCCAGCAGCTCGGCCTCCACCTCGTCCAGGCCCTCGGGACTCCACACGAAGCGGTCGTCACCGAGGAAGGTGCCGTGCTCGATCTGGTACTCGTCCGCGTTGCGGTCCCACCAGCCCCGGTTGGCGCGGGAACTCTCCGTGACACCGGCGGTGCGGCGGGTGGCCTCGGGCTCGGACGCTTCGGGCTCTTGGATGATCGGCTCCCTCGTATTAGTGTGCGGCCTCTTCCGTCCGACCTGTCGCGGCGGACGGCACGCAGGGGACCTCATCGGGCCCGCGTGGCCTCGTGAGACAGGTTTTGTGCCGGGTATGCGGCGATCCGCCCCGGGTGTGCGGCTTCGCGCATTGACCCTGTCCGGCTGCCCCCGTATGCTACAAGTTGCGCTGCGGGCCTGCGCACCTCAGACGTAGCAGGTCGCGCTCGCATCTGTTGTATGTCCCCTCGGTTGTCGAGGCGCCACCAGTGGTTTTGTGTGGCGCTTCCTTGGCTGTCCGGCTTCTTCAGAGCGAAACGGGCTCCCGGCGTAAGCAGTACCTACGACTCACTGTCCGTACCGGAGCCCTTTCCCACATGACGAGCAGCACCGAGACCACCTCTACCACTCCGCAGGTAGCGGTCAACGACATCGGTAACGAGGAAGCTTTCCTCGCCGCGATCGACGAGACGATCAAGTACTTCAACGACGGCGACATCGTCGACGGCGTCATCGTGAAGGTCGACCGGGACGAGGTCCTGCTCGACATCGGTTACAAGACCGAAGGTGTCATCCCGAGCCGCGAGCTCTCGATCAAGCACGACGTCGACCCCAACGAGGTCGTCGCCGTCGGTGACGAGATCGAAGCCCTTGTTCTCCAGAAGGAGGACAAGGAAGGCCGCCTGATCCTCTCGAAGAAGCGCGCCCAGTACGAGCGCGCCTGGGGCACCATCGAGAAGATCAAGGAAGAGGACGGCATCGTCACCGGTACCGTCATCGAGGTCGTCAAGGGTGGTCTCATCCTCGACATCGGCCTCCGTGGCTTCCTGCCGGCTTCCCTCGTCGAGATGCGCCGTGTCCGCGACCTCCAGCCCTACGTGGGCAAGGAGCTCGAGGCCAAGATCATCGAGCTGGACAAGAACCGCAACAACGTGGTCCTGTCCCGCCGTGCCTGGCTGGAGCAGACCCAGTCCGAGGTCCGCCAGACGTTCCTCACCACCCTGCAGAAGGGTCAGGTCCGTTCCGGCGTCGTCTCCTCGATCGTCAACTTCGGTGCCTTCGTGGACCTGGGTGGCGTCGACGGCCTGGTGCACGTCTCGGAGCTCTCCTGGAAGCACATCGACCACCCCTCCGAGGTTGTCGAGGTCGGCCAGGAAGTCACCGTCGAGGTCCTCGACGTCGACATGGACCGCGAGCGTGTCTCCCTGTCGCTGAAGGCGACGCAGGAAGACCCGTGGCAGCAGTTCGCCCGGACCCACCAGATCGGCCAGGTCGTGCCCGGCAAGGTCACGAAGCTGGTTCCGTTCGGTGCGTTCGTCCGCGTGGACGAGGGCATCGAGGGTCTGGTCCACATCTCCGAGCTGGCCGAGCGCCACGTGGAGATCCCGGAGCAGGTCGTCCAGGTCAACGACGAGATCTTCGTCAAGGTCATCGACATCGACCTCGAGCGTCGCCGGATCTCGCTGTCCCTCAAGCAGGCCAACGAGTCCTTCGGTTCCGACCCGGCCTCGGTCGAGTTCGACCCGACGCTGTACGGCATGGCCGCGTCGTACGACGACCAGGGCAACTACATCTACCCCGAGGGCTTCGACCCCGAGACCAACGACTGGCTCGAGGGGTACGAGACCCAGCGCGAGGCCTGGGAGCACCAGTACGCCGAGGCGCAGACGCGCTTCGAGCAGCACCAGGCTCAGGTCATCAAGTCCCGCGAGGCCGACGCTGCAGCTGCTGCCGAGGGTGGCGAAGCTGCCGCTCCGGCCGCGTCCGGTGGCGGCGGCGGTGGCGGTGGCGGTTCGTACTCCTCCGAGGGCCCGGACAACTCCGGCGCGCTGGCCTCGGACGAGGCGCTTGCCGCTCTGCGCGAGAAGCTGGCCGGCGGCCAGAGCTGATCACGCATCACTGAGCAGTAGCTCTTGAAACCAAGGGCCCGTACCCCCCGTGGGGTACGGGCCCTTGGTGTGTCCACCGACGCCTGACGGGCGTGTTCACCTTCGCGCGCAAGGCCGCAACCGCCCTCCACGCGCGCGTGCTTGTCGTCGTGGCTCCGCTGACCGCACATCCGGTGACACCGTGCCGCGGTGCAGGAAAAGGCCGTCAGAGGTGCCTGATCAGGGGCGTGAGCGGGAATGCCCACGCTCTGCACCGTGTTGTGCAGTACGAACACGAGGAGGAGCGGTCACAGTGCTTGATCCGCAGGGTTTGTACGCATGGGAGCCGAAGGGCCTCGCCGTGGTCGACATGGCGCTCGCCCAGGAGTCGGCCGGTCTTGTCATGCTCTACCACTTCGACGGATACATCGACGCGGGTGAGACCGGCGACCAGATCGCCGACCGGCTCCTCGACTCGCTGCCGCACCAGGTCGTCGCCCGCTTCGACCACGACCGGCTGGTGGACTACCGTGCCCGCCGCCCGTTGCTGACGTTCAAGCGCGACCGCTGGGTCGAGTACGAGGAGCCCACCATCGAGGTGCGCCTCGTCCAGGACGCCACCGGAGCGCCCTTCCTGCTGCTGTCCGGCCCCGAGCCGGACGTGGAGTGGGAACGCTTCGCCGCGGCCGTCCAGCAGATCGTGGAGCGCCTCGGCGTGCGCCTGTCCGTGAACTTCCACGGCATCCCCATGGGCGTCCCGCACACCCGCCCCGTGGGCCTCACCCCGCACGGCAACCGCAACGACCTCGTCCCGGGCCACCGCAGCCCCTTCGACGAGGCCCAGGTGCCCGGCAGCGCCGAGGCCCTGGTCGAGTACCGCCTCATGGAGGCCGGACACGACGTCCTGGGCGTCGCGGCGCACGTGCCGCACTACATCGCCCGCTCCCCGTATCCGGACGCGGCGCTGACCGTCCTGGAGGCCATCACGGCCGCGACCGGGCTGGTCCTGCCCGGCATCGCGCACGCCCTGCGCACGGACGCCCACCGCACGCAGACCGAGATCGACCGCCAGATCCAGGAGGGGGACGAGGACCTCGTCGCCCTCGTCCAGGGCCTGGAGCACCAGTACGACGCCGCCGCGGGCGCCGAGAGCCGCGGCAACATGCTCGCCGAGCCGGTCGACATCCCGTCGGCGGACGAGATCGGCCTCGAGTTCGAACGGTTCCTGGCGGAGCGGGAGGGCGAGGGCTGAGGCCCGTCGTGGCTCCCGCCGGGAGCGTTGTCGGTGGCAGGCCCTAAGCTTCGGCTCATGCTGAAGGTGGGCCTGACCGGCGGCATCGGTGCCGGTAAGAGTGAGGTGTCGCGGCTCCTCGTCGCGTGCGGTGCCGTGCTGGTCGACGCCGACCGGATCGCGCGCGAGGTCGTCGCGCCGGGGACCTCCGGGCTCGCCGCGGTCGTCAAGGCCTTCGGCGAGGAGGTGCTCACTCCCGACGGCGCCCTGGACCGGCCCAAGCTGGGGTCGATCGTCTTCGCCGACCCCGAGAAGCTCGCCGTCCTCAACGCGATCGTGCACCCCCTGGTCGGCGCCCGCTCCCACGAGCTCGAGTCCGCCGCCGCCGCCGATGACGCCGTCGTCGTCCATGACGTCCCGCTCCTCACGGAGAACGGCCTCGCCCCGCTGTACGACGTCGTGGTCGTCGTCGACGTCGACCCCGAGACCCAGCTCGACCGGCTCGTCAGGCTGCGTGGAATGACCGAGGCGGACGCACGCGCGCGCATGGCCGCCCAGGCGACGCGCGAGCAGCGCTTGGAGATCGCGGACGTCGTCATCGACAACGACGTACCGCTGCCGGAGCTGGAGCGTCGCGTGCGGGACGTATGGGCGGATCTCGTGCGCAGAACGGCCGCGCGCGGCGCCGAGCCCCAGCCGCCTCAGGAATAGCGGCCCCCGTGCGGGCGTTGAACCCTTCGAGTGAGGGAAGGACTGTGCCGTGCCCGAGACCAGCGGTTCCACCGGACGTACTCCGGAGACGCACGTCATCGACTTCCGTGCCGCCGAGCAACTGCTCGCCGCACGGGACCCCCGGGGCGCGGTGAAACTGCTCGACTCGGTCATCGCCGTACACCCGGAGAACACCGCCGCCCGGCTGCTGCGCGCCCGTGCCTTCTTCGCGGCCGCCCAACTGCGTCCCGCCGAGCTGGAGTTCACCATCGTCCTGGAGCGTGAGCCGGACAACGCGTTCGCGCACTTCGCGCTCGCCCGGACCTATGAGCGCCTGGCGCGGCCCGACCAGGCCAGGCGCCACTTCCGCCTCGCGGCCGCGCTGGACCCGAACCCGCAGTACCTGCAAGCGGCCCGCTTCGAGTCGTGAAGGCCACCGGCCCAGGCCGGCGGTCGGTTCGGTCGGTCGAGGGTGGTCCGCGGCGTGGCCCGGTGCCGGCGTTCTAGGACGGGCGGTCGTCCGGCGGCCGGTAGGGCGGGATGTCGGGGCCCGGCTGGTAGTGCGGGCCCTGTCGCATGTGCCGGAGGATCACCGCCAGGTCGACGGTGATCACCAGCCACAGCACACCGCAGGCGATCGCCCACCCGGTTCGCCCGGCGAGCGCGAAGGCGACGGTGCCGAAGACGGCCCACACCAGTCCCCACACGGTCAGCCAGAAACGGAACCGCAGCGCACTGCGCGCTGTCCTCGGTTCACTGCCAGTACGCATCCGGATCACTACTCCTCTTTGCAACGTACCCTTCGTGGCGGACGTCCACAAAGGGGCCCGAACCGAGGGGGCAACGTGCTTCCGGATGCCGATGAGCTGGCCGAGGTGCTGCTGGACCTCGCCGTACCGCACCATGACATCAACGAACTCGTACGCATGGGCCGACGGGTCACGGACGACCCGGAGCTGCTGCGACTGCTGGAGGCGTCGGTCGAGGAGCTGGTCCGGGGGCCGGGGGAGGCCCGCGGGGCGGTCGACCTGTTCGACCTCGACTGGGCGTCGGGCCCCCTGCAGCGGTGTTTCCCCGTGTACGTGTTCGTGGCGGCGCTGCCGCACACCCGTGCGTACCACCGCGAGCGCGGTATCCCGGCCGATGTCTCCCGCCGCACCCTCGCCGACCTCGGGCGATGCATGACCGTGCACCGCAGGCGCTACGGCATCACGGGTGTGCAGGACCCGCGGTGGCTCACCCGTCACTTCCGCGGCGAGCTGTACCAGCTGGGCCGGCTGCAGTTCGAGCGGGCCAGGCACGGCGAGCGGACCGGGCGGGCGCTCGCGTCGGCCGGGCTGGACGTGGCCCCCGGAACGCCCTGTCTGAACCTCCACATCCCCGACTTCCTCGGCCCGCTGTCACCGGCAGCCTGTGATCGCTCGCTGGCGCTGGCCGGTGAGTTCTTCGCCCGGTACTTCCCCGAGGAGAAGTACCGGGCCGCGCTCTGTCACTCCTGGCTGCTGGACCCGCAGTTGAAGCGGTACCTGGCGGCCGACTCCAACATCGTCCGGTTCCAGGAACGCTTCCGGGTCGCCCGCGAGGACACGGAACCTGCGGACACCGAGCCGGTGCGGTTCGTGTTCGGGGATCCGGAGCTAGCAGCGGACGCGCTGCCGCGGCGTACCGCGGTGGAACGAGCGGTGGGGGATCATCTGCGGGCCGGGCGCCACTGGTACATCGGCCACGGCTGGATCCCGCTGTAGCTCGAACGGGTGAACCCATGTCGGATGGGAACGGGCGTACGGACGCGGCCCGTTGGACGGGCATGGAGCTGAACATGCGAGCGGGACATCAGGGGACGGGACCGGGGGCCATCACCCCGGACGGCTGTGCGGTCGAGCTCTACTCGCGGCTGCCGGTGGGGGACGCGCCGGACGTCGTCAGTGCTGCCGTGCCGGCGGGAGCGCGCATCCTGGAACTGGGCTGCGGCGTGGGGCGCATGACCCACCCGCTGCTGGAGCGGGGATTCACGGTCACGGCGGTCGACGAGTCCGCGGAGATGCTGGAGCGCGTCCGCGGAGCCCGCACGATACGCAGCACGATCGAGGACCTCGACCTGGACGAGCGATTCGACGTGGTGATGCTCGCGTCGTTCCTCGTGCACACCGGCGACCCCGAGGTGCGGCAGGCGCTGCTGCGCACCTGCGCGCGGCACGTCGCGAAGGACGGCTGCGTGCTGCTCCAGCGTGAGGGCGAGGACTACCACACCAACGTGCCGCGCGAGCGGGTCGACCCCAGCGGCTTCACGCTGCGCATCGCGTCCTCGGAACCGGTCGGGGACGGCGTGAACTCGGTGCGTGCGGAGTACGAGTTCCCGGACGCGACATGGACCCAGGCGTTCCTGGCCCGGCCCCTGACGAAGGAGCAGTTCGAGGAGGCGCTGGCGCAGGCCGGTCTGGAGGTGGACAGCTATCTGACGGACGACGGGATCTGGGTACGGGCGGTACCGGTGGCCCAGGCATAGGGAGGCACAAGTCGCCTGCGAGCGATGAGTTTTGGGGCGAGGGCCGGTCTACCTCTGTGAAAACACCACGGACCGCTTCACACAGGAGACCCCGATGTCCGAGACCACCGCCCCCGCCACCGCCGCCACTTCTGCCTCCGCCGCTGCTTCCGGCAGTGCGTCGCGTCCCGTCCTCGCCGAGTCCGCGACCCCTCGCGGCCGCCGTGCCCGGATCGCTCTGCGTGGCCTGCAGGTGTTCCTCGCCCTCTTCTACGTGATCGCGAGCGCGCTCCCCAAGCTGATCGCGCACCCCTCGGCCGCCGAGGCCTTCGACGAGATGGGGTGGGGCAGCGCGGGGATGTACGCCATCGGCGTCCTCGAACTGGCCGGCGGGGTCGCGCTGTTGATCCCGGTGCTGCAGTCGGTGGCGGCCGTGGCGCTGAGCGGGCTGATGGCGGGGGCGTTCGTCGTCACGCTCACGTACTTCGACGGGGAGAACGCGGCGACACCACTCATCCTGATCGTGCCGCTCGCCCTCATCGCCTGGGCCCGGCGTGGTCACAACGAGCAGCTGCTGCGGCTGGTGCGGGTGCGGCGACAGGCGTGAGGGTGTGTGCCGCGCCGGTGACGGTGGTGGTGTCCGGGTCGGTTCTCCGCCCCGGGCGCCACTGCCGTCACCGGCCTGTCGGTGGGGGCAGTGGTCCCCCTGAAGGTCAGTGGTCCTCCGGGGGGTCTCCCAGCAGTCCGCGCAGGCGTTCCAGCTCACGGCGGTCACGCTTGGTCGGGCGGCCCGTGCCGCGGTCGCGGATGCCGGCGGGGGCGATGGCCTCGCGGGGCGGGGGCGGAGGGCTGTTGTCGATGTAGCACTGGGCGGCCACGGGGGCTCCGACGCGCTTGCGGATCAGACGCTTGACGAAGACGACCCGCTCCCAGCCCTCCTGGCGTACGCGCACTTCGTCGCCGACCTTCACGGAGTACGCGGGCTTCACGCGCTCGCCGTTCACCCGGATGTGCCCGCCCCGGCAGGCGGTGGCTGCCATCGAACGCGTCTTGACCAGCCGGACCGACCAGACCCAGCTGTCGAGGCGCACGGTCTCGCCGCTCTGCGGACCGGCCGCCTCGGCGGCGGCCACCGCGGCGGCGATCTTGGGGTCCGTGTCGTCGGGGGCCGCGCCCTTGGGTTCCGCGTCCGTCGGGCCGGGCTTCTGGCCCGCCACGTCTTCGGTGTGGGGCCCGCCCGCGCCGGACCGGCCGGACCCGGCGGAACCGTCGGCCTTGTTCGTCCGGTCCGTCCTGTCGTGGTCCCTGTGCTCAGCAGCCATGCCCCCGACTTTAGTGCCCTGCGCCGGGCGGGTCGGATGGGTTTTCCCGGCCGGCCGACACCGGGGTTCGGGGTCCGGTCGGCTGCCGAGGGCGGGGCTTGCCCACGGTTCAGTACCGTTCCGTACGGTGGAGGGATGGACATCAGCGGGCTCTCCGGTCACGCGGGTCGCGTCGGGCTTGACGGCCTCGCCGGCCTTGACGAGCGGATCGCGGGCTGTCGGGCCTGTCCGCGGCTGGTCGAGTGGCGCGAGGAGGTGGCCCGCACCAAGCGCGCCGCGTTCGCCGACTGGACGTACTGGGGCCGGCCGGTACCCGGCTTCGGTCCGCCGGACGCCCGTCTGCTGATCGTCGGCCTCGCCCCGGCCGCGCACGGCGGCAACCGCACGGGCCGGATGTTCACCGGCGACCGCTCCGGGGACGTCCTGTACGAGGCGCTGTACGACGTGGGGCTCGCCTCGCAGCCCACCTCGGTCTCGGCCGACGACGGCCTGGAACTGCACGGCGTGCGCGTCACCGCGCCGGTGCACTGCGCCCCGCCCGCCAACAAACCCACCCCCGAGGAGCGGGACACCTGCCGGCCCTGGCTGCTCCAGGAGCTGAACCTGCTGCGGCCGACGCTGCGGGCCGTGGTCGTACTCGGCGCCTTCGGCTGGCAGGCCGCGCTGCCCGCGTTCACGGAGGCGGGCTGGCGGGTGCCCCGGCCACGCCCGCCCTTCGCCCACGGCACCCACGTGTCACTCGACGGCCTCGAACTCTTCGGCTGCTTCCACGTCAGCCAGCGCAACACCTTCACCGGCCGGCTCACGCCCGTGATGCTGCGGGACGTGCTGCGCACAGCGGCGGAGGCGGCGGGGCTGCGGGCAGGGTCTTAGGAGGATCAGGGGCGCGTGAACGCCGTGGGGCGGGGGCGGTTTCTGTCGCACGGCATACGGCCGGCGGCTGTTGGACCCGGCCGCCGGGAACCGGTCCCCGTGCCGCCCTGACGACCAGTACACGGCCCGCTAGTGGAGTTCCGACGTGTCCTCGAACAACTGCCGCATCGTCGAGTGGTAGTTGGTCCGCACGTGGGCGAGCGCGTGCGCTCGTGCCCGCTCCGGGTCGCCGGAGGCGATGGCCTCGTACAACTCGCGGTGCTCCACGAGGAGTTGGGGCCACTCCTCGTTCCGTCGGGTCATCCAGCGCAGGCGGCCGGCGACCGGTTCCAGGGCGTTGATCAGCAGACTGTTGTCCGCCATCGCCACGAGGCGGTCGTGGAGGCGGCTGTTGACGTCGGTGATGGCCTCGGCGTCGCCCGCCTCGGTCGCGGCGGCCGCGAGGTCGAGGAGCGCCTGGACCTCGGCGAGGTCGTCGGGAGTCGCACGGGCCGCGGCGAGCCCGGCGGCGTAGACCTCCAGCGCCTCGCGCAGTTCGAAGAGCTCCTTGACGTCGTTCGGGGTGAGGCGGCGTACGACCGCGCGGCGCGGGGTCTCGAAGTGGACGAACCCCTCGGTGACCAGGGCTCGGATCGCCTCGCGGACCGGCACCCGGGAGACGCCGAAGCGCTCGGCCAGCTCGCGCTCCACGAGCCGGTCGCCCGGGCGGAGGCCGCCCGCGATGATCTCCTGCCGCAGCGTGGCGAGGACGCGCTCGCGCACCGCGCCGAGGGGTTCGATCTTCGTCGTGGAGCTCATGGGTCCATCCTCGCCGACTCCGGGGGTCTTTTACGGAGCGTTAACGAGGGTGACATCGGTCGGAACGGTTGACGGGAGGACCATGACCGCAGTTTGGTATACCAAACCCGCAAGCGACCGGAACAAGCGACCGGAAAGCAGTCCTCCTCCGTCCCCCGGCTCCTCATGGAGGCCCCGTGTCCCTCGCCGACCGTGCCGAAGTCACCGGCACCACAGCGTTCGTCCCCGACCCCCGGCTCACCAACGAAGACCTCGCGCCCGCCGGCAAGCGCAACTGGAAGGTCTTCGACCTCTTCGCCCTGTGGATGTCCGACGTCCACAACCTCGGCAACTACACGTTCGCCGCCGGTCTGCTCTTCCTCGGCATGAACGTCTGGCAGGTCTTCACGTCCCTGCTCGTCGGCTTCGTGATCATCTACGTCGGGATGAACATGATGGGCCGCATCGGGCAGCGCACCGGCGTCCCCTTCCCGGTCGTCAGCCGGATCGCCTTCGGCGTCTGGGGCGCCAACATCCCCGCCCTGATCAGGGCGGTCATCGCCATCATGTGGTACGGCATCCAGACCTACCTCGCCTCCGTCGCCGTCAACGTGATGCTGCTGGCGGCGTGGCCCGGCCTGGAGTCCTGGACGCACAACTCGTTCCTCGGACTCGACGCGCTCGGCTGGGTGTCGTTCGTGGCGCTGTGGCTGGTCCAGGCGGCGATCATGAGCCAGGGCATGGAATCCATCCGGAAGTTCCAGGACTTCTGCGGCCCGGCCATCTGGGTCGTGATGATCGCGCTGGCGGTCTGGATCCTGGCGAAGGCAGGCTGGACCATCTCGCTCACCAGTACCCCGCACCCGGTCTCCGTCGGCGAGCAGTGGCGCCAGTGGTTCGGCGCGGTCGGCCTGGTCCTCGCCACCTACGGCACCCTGATGCTCAACTTCTGCGACTTCTCCCGCTTCGCACCCGACTACAAGACGGTCCGGCGCGGCAACTTCTGGGGCCTGCCGGTCAACTCGACGGCCTTCGTGATCGTGTCGGTCATCGTCACGGCCGGCGCGTACGAGGTGTTCGGCAAGGAGATCACCGACCCCGCCTACCTCGTCGCCGAGATCGGGAACACCTGGGTACTGGTGCTGGGCGCGTTGACGTTCGCCATCGCCACGATGGGCGTCAACATCGTCGCCAACTTCGTCTCACCGGCGTACGACCTGGCCAACGTCTGGCCGCAGAAGATCACCTTCAAGGTCGGCGGCATGATCAGCACGGTGGTGGCGCTGCTGGTGACCCCCTGGAACCTCTTCTCCAACCCCACGGTCGTCAACTACTTCCTCGGCGGTCTCGGCGCCTTCCTCGGCCCGCTGTTCGGCGTGATCATGGTCGACTACTACTGGGTCAAGCGCGGCCGGGTCGACATCGACGAGCTGTTCAACGCACAGCCCGGCTCCCGCTACCACTACCGCAAGGGCGTCAACCCCAAGGCACTGTGGGCGTTCCTGCCCTCGGCGGCGGTCGCGGCGGTGCTCGCACTGGTGAAGACGTTCAGCGACGTCGCCCCGTACTCCTGGTTCATCGGCACGGCGCTGGCCGCCGGACTGTACGTGGCACTGTGCCGCACCGAGCGCGCCGCCGACGCCAGGGCCATGGCCCACAAGCCCCTGGAGGTCTGAGAAACGTGCGAGTCGTCGTCACCAACTGCAACACCACGCAGGAGATGACCGAGGAGATCGTACGAGGTGCCCGGGCCGCGGCAGGCCCGGGCACCACCGTGACCGGGCTGACCCCCGCCTGGGGCCCCGAGTCCGCGGAGGGCTGGCTCGACAGCTACCTCTCGGCCGCGGCGGTCATCGACCTGCTGCGCACATACGACGGTCCGCCGTACGACGCCGTGGTGATGGCCGGCTTCGGGGAGCACGGGCGGGAAGGCGTGCGCGAGCTGGTGGACGTGCCGGTCGTCGACATCACCGAGGCCGCCGCCCATCTGGCCTGCCTGCTGGGACGCAGGTACGGGGTCCTCACCACGCTGGAACGGTCGTGCGGCCAGATCGAGGACAGCCTGGAGCTCGCGGGCGTGGGCCGCAACTGCGCGGCCGTCGTCGGTACGGGGCTCAGCGTCCTCGACCTCGGGGACGGGGATCCGGAGCGCACCGAAGCGGCCTTCCTCGTGGCCGCCGAGCAGGTGCACCGGGCCGGCGCGGAGGTCCTGGTGCTGGGCTGTGCCGGAATGACGGGATTGCAGCGCACGGTGCGGGACAAGCTCGGGCTCCCGGTGGTCGACGGGGTCGCGGCGGCGGTGAAACTGGCGGAGTCGCTGGTCACGCTGGGGCTGACGACGAGCCGGGCGGGAAGCTACGCGAAACCGGTGCCGAAGAGGCGGACGTGGGGGCGGCCGACAAGGTGACCCTGACGAGCGCGACAGAAGGTGCCGTTCACGGACGCCACTCGTACCGCACATCCGGCTCGCGCTCCTCGTTCCCTGCGCCGTCCGTGAACTCGACGGCGACGAAGCCGTGTCGCTCGTAGAACCGGTGGGCGGGTTTGTTGACCTGGAAGGTCCACAGGCTCAGCCCCGCCGGGCTGCGCTCCTTGGCGAGAGCCAGGAAACGGTCACCGATGCCGCGTCCACGCCAGTCGGGGTCGAGGTAGAGCTGGGACAGCACGTTGCCGTCGAGCACCAACACCCCCACGGTCCCGACCCTGTCCGCCGCCTCGGCGACCCAGGTCTCGCGCAGCGGCACCACGACCTCCCGGAAATAGGCGCGGACCTCGTCGTCGGAGTGAGGCCTGACGACCGTCGGCAGAGCGGCGGCGAAGGAACGCAGCCAGACGTCGGCCGCGGAGGCCGCGTCCGGGGCGGCGGCACGACGCAGGCCGACGGCGGCTTCTGAGCTCCTCACAGGCGTACGTCCTCCTTCTTGTCCGAAACCGCAATCGTGTCCGGAACCGCAGCAGTCGCTGTGATCTCCACCAGCTGCCCGGTGTATCCGAGGCAGGCCACTCCGAGGAGGGTCGACGCATGCGGACCGGCACTCAGCCCGGACGCCTCGACGACCTCCCAGACGGCTGAGAGCACCGCGGGTTCGCTGCTCACGACATACACGTCGGTCGCCAGTACGTGTTGCAAGCCGCTCCCGACAGCCCGGAGTTGTTCACCGAGATTCACGATCACCTGCTCGGCCTGCCGCACCGGATCTCCCGCGCCGACCAACTCCCCCTCGGCATCGAGGGGCACCGACCCGGCCAGAAAGGCGAGCTTCGTCCCGGCCTCGACGACGGAGGCGTGGGAGTAGGTGGGCGGTGGGAACAGGGCGGGAGAGGTGACGCGCTGGATCATGACGCTCCTGGGTCGGTCGCCGGCAACTTGCCGATCATCCGGGCCTCCGGACGCGCCCGCATCCGAATTTCCCGGCGGCAGGCCCCGGCGACTCCCCACCCACGGCCGCGCGACGTCCCACGGCTGCCCACCGGACTGCTGACGCTCCTCGATCCGCTCGGCCGCGTCGACCCGTTCCAGGCGGTACAGCCGGACCTGCGGCGCGCCCCTGACCCGCGGGTCGACACTGAGCCGGTCCGGCGCCCCGAGCAGCCGGTGCACCAACCCGCCGGTCCACCCCCGCACGCGCAGCCCGGCCAACGAGACGTACCGCCGCCCGTCCTCCTCGTGCGTCCAGCGATCCACCATCGCTACCCCCCGTGCCGCCGCCCGACAGCCCCTCGCCCGTGGCTCCTCGTGACGCTCTGTGATGACAACTTCCATTGAAGCGGACCCCACTGACAATCGCCGTCCGAGGTGGCGGCGAGAGCCTGGGGGAGGCGCGCACACCATCAATCCCGTGGAGATACGGAGCACAGCTCCCTACGCTGCGGCCATGCCTTCCCACCCTGACCCCGCCTTCCTGGACGTCGTCGCCGACCTCCTCGCTGCTCTCCCCACCGTCCAGGCGGTCGCCCTCGGCGGCTCCCGGGCCCAGGGCACCCACAAGCCCGACAGCGACTGGGACTTGGCCGTCTACTACCGGGGCCCGTTCGACCCCGCCGACCTGCGCGCCCTCGGCTGGGAGGGCGAGGTCTCCGAGGTCGGAGGCTGGGGCGGTGGCGTGTTCAACGGGGGTGCGTGGCTGTCGATCGACGAGCGGCGCGTGGACGTGCACTATCGCGATCTCGACGTGGTGGAGCACGAGTTGGCGGAGGCGGAGGAGGGGCGCTTCCGGGTGGAGCCGCTGCTGTTCCATCTGGCGGGGATTCCGAGCTATCTGGTCGTGGCGGAACTGGCGATCAACCGCGTACTGCGCGGCGAGCTCCCGCGCCCTGCCGCCTATTCGGCGAAGCTGCGGGCCTCCGCCGCCGAACGCTGGCGCGGCACCGCCCTCGCCACCCTCGGGTACGCCGAGGCCAACCACGTCCCGGCGGGCCGGCTCACGGAGGTGGCCGGCGCCATCGCCACGGCCGCCGTGCAGGCCGGACACGGCGTTCTCGCGGGGCGAGGCGAGTGGGTGACGAACGAGAAGCGGTTGCTGGAGCGGGCCGGGTTGCGGGGCGTCGACGAGATCTTCGTACGGTTGCGTCCGGAGCCCGACGTGCTGGGCGGGGCTGTTGCCGACGCGGAGCGGCTCTTGACCGCACGGGCGTAGCCGGAACCCGGCCGCGCGGTCACGGGCCGACCGCGACGCGACGACAGGCATTGCGTTCATAAAGAACACGTCTCTCCGGACAACCGTCACATCCCCGAAATGCGACCGTTCCTTCCCCTCCAAGGACGCGGTCTACCGTGGACACCACAGTCCACAGCCCGGCCACCGTCGCCCGAAGGCACACCCCTGCCTCGCACAGACGACAGGAGCCCCGTGTCACGCCCCGCCGCTCTGACCCTTCCGCCCTGGCTCGCCCACGCTCTTCGCGCTCAGCGGGGGCCCGTGCCCTGGAGCGCGGTCGTGCGAGGGGCGCTGGCCTCCGGGCCCTTGCTGCTGGCGGCGGTGCTCGCCGGACGGGCCTCCCTCGGAGTGGTCGCGGCCATCGCCGCGATGCTGGCCGGGATCAACGACCGGCCCGGCAGCAGGCGGGCCTCGGTGAAGCGGCTGGGTGCGCCCGCGCTCGCGGGGGCCGCGGGACTGCTCGTCGGCACGCAGGCCGGGGAGCACGTCGGGGCCGTCACGCTGACTGTGCTCCTCACCCTGGTCGGGCTTGTCGCCGGGAGTATCAGCGCCATAGGACCCGTCGCCTCCGGGGCCGGGACACAGTTGCTCGTCGCCTCCGCCATCGGGGCCGGGATGCCGGTGCCCGAGGAGGGCTGGCTGCGGGCGCTCGCCTACCTCGCGGGCGCCGGGTGGCTGATCGGACTGCGGCTCGTTCTCCCCACGCCCGGTGCGATCGCCGGTGACTTCAGGTTCGACGGCGAGCGCGAGGCCGTCGCCGCCGTGTACGACGCCGTGGGGGAGCTGCTCGACGCCGCGGGCACCGCCGATGCCAATACGCGGCGGGCCGCCCTGACCGCCGCGCTCGATCACGCACAGGACGCCCTCGCCGGGCCCCGGCTGCGGCGGTACGCAAGCTCCTCGGCCGAGCGGCGGCTGCACGCGCAGTACGCCGCCGCGCTGCCTCTCGCCGAGGCCGCGACCGCACTGGCCTGGGCCGGGGACGCGGTGTCCGGGCGGGCTTCCGAGGGACCCCGGCGCCTCGCCGCCGCCATTCGGGACAACACGCACACTGGGCCGCTGCCCGCGCCCTCCCGTTCCGCGCCGGGGCTGCGTGCCCTCGACGACGCCCTCCTGCACGCCGCCGAGGCCTTCGACCGGGGCAAGGGGAGCGACCTGCACACGCGTCGGCGCGGGGCCGGGGACGTGCTGCGCACCGCCTTCGGTGCCGGGGGACGGGAGTACGGGCTGCGGGTCGCCCTCTGCTTCGGGGCCGGCGTGGGCGTGGCACAGGCGCTGCACCACGCCCGCTGGTACGGGGATCACACGCACTGGTACTGGCTGCCCGCCACCGCCGTGTTCCTCGTCAAGCCCGACCTCGGGCCGCTCGTCTCCCGCGTGCTGTGCCGTGCTGCCGGGACCGTCCTGGGGGCCCTCGTCTTCGCCGGATTCGCCGCGGTGCTGCTCCGGCCGGAAGGACTCATCGCGCTGGTAGCCGTCAGTGGTGCCCTGATACCCGTCGCCACGCGGCACTTCGCCGCGCAGACCGCCGTCGTCACCGTGCTCGTCCTGTCGCTCGTGATGGTGGGCGGCGAGCCGCAGGCGTCCGCCGGGCGCATCGGCGAGACCCTGCTGGCCTGCGCGATCGTACTGATCGTGGGGCACCTGCCGATGCCGGGGCAGCGGGCGGGTGGAGTGCGTGCGCGGCTTGGCGTGGCGGTGAACGCGGCGCACGCGTACCTCGCGCACGTCCTGCGCGAGTCGGACACACACCTGGTGGGCGACACCCGCACCCGTGCCGGCACCGCCCGCGCCGGCACCGCCCGCGCCGGCACCCCCCGCACCGACTCCGACGCCCGTGCCCTCCGCTGGACCCTCCGCCGCGAGGCCTACCGGACGCTCGCCGCCGCCCGCGCGGCCGTCTCCCTCGCCGGCGCCGAACTTCCCGCGCTCGCCCGGCACGCCGAGGGCGCGGACGAGGTCGCCGACACCCTCGAACAGCTCGTCGACACGACCACCGCCTGCGCCGTGCACCTCGACGACACGGGGCGCCTCACACCGGAGCACGCCGAACGCCTGGTCGCCCTGCTCGACGAACTCGCCGGTCATCGGGAACGGGTGGGCCTGCGGCCGCCGGACATCCCCCTCGCCGTGTAGGCCGCCGGGGGATCCGGGTGCCCGCACGCCACCCCGGACAGAGCGGCGACGGGATGCGCGGTTCGGCTCACGCCGGGCGACCACGGCGTCGTACGTTGGCGTGATGAGTGACTCTCCGGCCGAGTACACCGCCCGTGGCGAACCCGCCGATCTCATCGTCACCGGCTGCACCGTCCTCGTGCACGACGAGCAGGAGCGGATCGGGTTCGAGGAGGACGCCGCGATCGTCGTACGGGACAAAGTCGTGGAGTCCGTGACGAGCGCCGCCGCCGTCGAGGGTCTGCTCGCCGCCGAACGCCTCGACGCACGTGGTCAGGTCGCCCTCCCCGGTCTGGTCAACTGTCACACCCACGCCCCGATGGTCGCGCTGCGCGGGCTCGCCGAGGACCTGCCCACGGAGGAGTGGTTCAACGACGTCGTGTGGCCCGTGGAGGCGAACCTCACCCGGCGGGACGTGGAGCTGGGGGCGCTGCTCGCCTGCGCCGAGATGATCCGCGGCGGCGTCACCTGCTTCGCGGACCACTACTTCAGCATGGACGCGGTCGCCTCGGTCGTCGCCGACTGCGGGATGCGGGCCCTGCTCGGCGAGGCGTACTTCTCCTCGCAGGGTGCTCAAGGGCGCGAGGGCTCCCTGGAGTTCGCCCTACGGCACCGTGGGGGCGCCGGCGGCCGCATCACCACCGCCCTCGCCCCGCACGCCCCCTACACCGTGGACGACGCCGACCTCGCCGCCACCGCCGACCTCGCCCGCGAGCACGGCCTCCCCGTCCACATCCACGCCGCCGAGAACCGCGACCAGACCGACGCCAGCCTGGCCCGGCACGGCGTCACCCCGATCGAGGTCCTCAAGCGCACCGGGATCCTCGACACGGACGTCCTGCTCGCGCACGGCAGCGGCATCGTCGAGCGCGACCTGCCCGTCCTGGAAGGCGCCGCGGGCCGTACGGCCGTGGCCACCGCACCCCGCGGATACCTCAAGTTCGCCTGGCTCGGCACCACACCGGTGCGCGCCCTGCGCGAGATCGGCATCCCGGTCGGACTCGCCACCGACGGCGCCGCCTCCAACAACTCCCTCGACGTGTGGGAGTCGATGGCCCTCACGGCCCTGATCCAGAAGTCCACGACGGGCGACCCGCGCTGGCTGACCTCCCGGCAGGCACTGCACCACGCCACGCTGCAGAGCGCCCGGGCGGTGGGTCTCGGCGAGGCCGTCGGCAGCATCGCGCCCGGGCGACGGGCCGACATCGTCCTGGTCGACCTCACCGGCCCGCACACCCAGCCCGTGCACGACCTCGCCGCGACCCTCGTGCACAGCGCCCGCGCCTCCGACGTCCGGACGACGATCGTCGAGGGGCGGATCCTCATGCGCGACCGCGAGCTGCTGACGATCGACGTCTTTGCGGTGATGGCGGAGTTGGGGGAAAGGCTGCCCGCACTCGTCGACCGGAGTCACGGCAAGCGGATCCAGGACTACGACACCTGAGCGGCCCGGAAGAGAAATCCGAGGCGGTGATGAGTTCCGTACCGCCCCGCGGTCACCACTCGGAGCCTCCGCTCGGAACGGACCGTCGCACAGGAGGAGCCATGTCGCTTCCGGAGATCGTCTCGCGTGCCGAGTGGCGCGCGGCGCGTGCGGAGCTGCTGCAGAGGGAGAAGGCCGTCACGCGCGCGCGGGACGCGCTCAATGCCGAGCGGCGCAGGCTGCCGATGGCCGAGACGCACACGGAGTACGTCTTCGAAGGTGGCGACGGCAAGGCCACGCTGCTCGACCTCTTCGAGGGGCGCGACCAACTCGTCGTCCACCACTCATGTTCGCGCCCGAGTGGGACATCGGCTGCCTCAGCTGCTCGGGCTTTTTGGACCAGACAGGGCATCTCGCCCACCTGAAGGCACGCGGCACGACGTTCGCCGCCGTGTCGAGAGCGCCGTACCCGAAGATCCTGCCGTTCAAGGCGCGGATGGGCTGGACCGTGCCCTGGTACTCGTCGGACGCGAGCGACTTCAACCTCGACTTCGAGGTGACCCTTCTGTACGAGGGGAAACTCGTCGAGCGGCCGGGCGTCAGCTGCTTCCTGCGGGACCGGGACCGGGTCTTCCACGCCTACTCGGCGTACGAACGCGGCCTCGACGGGCTGGGCTCCACCACGAGCCTGCTGGATCTCACCGCGCTGGGACGACAGGAGGAGTGGGAGGAGCCCCAGGAGTGCGCGTCGGCTCTCGGGACGCCCGTCGGCAGTGAGCGCATCCGATATCACGATGAGTACGATGAGTGACACGAACCGTAGCGGAAGTGACCGTTTGGTAACCAGGTCCTCACGCTGCGCGCTGAATCCGTGTCAACTACGTCTCAGTCCGGCAACCGACCGAGGCTTTCGGCCTCCGGAGAGCGTTAACTCCTCACAAGTACGACGCTTTCTGGAGGTGCAGGGTGGTGAACGGGCGAACAGTGCTCGAACGCTTTCCCGCAGGTGGGCCGCGAGGCTCGTGGCCGGCGGAGGAGTTCGCGCAAGCGCGACGACTTGAAGGCATGCCCGCCGAGGTCGTGATGGACCTGGCGACGGACACCTTCCTGGTGATCGTGCGAAGTGGGGAGACGGCGGCCGACGCCGTCGCGTGAGGTCAGCCCGCCTTCGGGGCGGGCACCTTCGCCGTGAACTGCTCCGCCTGGAGCGAGTACAACTCCGCGTAGATCCCGCCGGTCGCCAGCAGTTCGTCTGGCGTCCCGGACTCCACGAGCCGCCCCTGGTCCAGCACGTGCACCAGGTCAGCGTGGCGTACGGACGCCAGCCGGTGGGTGATGAGGATGACCGTCTGGCCGGTCCCGGCCAGGGCGCGGATCTTCTCGAAGACCTCCAGCTCGGCCCGGGCGTCCAGGGCCGCGGTCGGTTCGTCCACGATCAGGATGCTGCCGCGCCGGTAGGCGGCCCGGGCGATCCCCAGCCGCTGCCACTGGCCGCCCGACAGCTCGTGCCCGCCGCTGAAGTTGCGGGCAAGGAGGGTGTCCAGGCCGCGCGGCAGGTCCGCCAGCACCTCCTCGGCCCCGGCCTCCCCGACCGCGCCCGCCACGCGTTCGTCGGTGAGCGGGACCGAGGAACGGCCGACCGCCACGTTGACGCGGGCCGTGAACGGCCACCGCTTGAAGTCCTGGGCCACCATCGCGACGCGCTCCGCGAGCAGATGCCGGTCCGCGCCCGCCGCGTCCACGTCGTCCCACAGGATCCGGCCCCGGTCGGGGGCGTACAGCCCGGCCAGCAACTTCACCAGCGTGGTCTTGCCGGATCCGTTCTCGCCGACCAGTGCGACGATCTTGCCGAGCGGGACGGTGAGCGTCACGTCGTCGAGGGCGGGGCGGGCCGCGCCACCCGGATAGGTGAAGGTGACGTTCTCGAACCGGATCTCGCGCGGATCGTCCGGCAGGGCGGCGCCGCCCACCGGAATCGCCCGCTCGGCCGCCTCGACGTAGAGCCGCTGGAGGTCGCCGACGAACAGCGCCTCCTCGTGCAGGGAGTTCATCTCCACGACCAGCGTGGCGAGGCTCTGGGAGCCGGTGCGGATGGCGATCACGGCCGTGCCCGCCACCGACAGGGCCATCGCGCCGGCCAGCAGGAGCCCGCCCAGCGTCGCGTACGTCGCCGCCGTCGCCAGACCCGTCCAGGCCGCCGCGATCAGACCCGTACGGGCCGCCAGCCGGGCCAGGCGGGCCTGCTCCGCCTCCGCCGTCTCGGACATCTCGCGGAAGTGGCGGAGCAGGAACGGGCCCACCCCGTGCACGCGGATCTCGGGAGCCGCCTCCGGCTCGATCAGCAGGGCCCCGAGCAGCCGTCCCGCGCGCGCGTGCTGCACCCAGGTGTGGAACGACTCGTAGCGGCGGCGCGCGTTCGTCAGCGCGCTCCAGGCGCTCGGCAGGGTCATCGTCACCAGCAGCGGCAGCAGCGCCGGATGCAGCACGGTCAGTACGCCCGCCGCCGCGATCAGCGAGATCATCGCGTTCACCACGCGCGTGGCGTACGAGATCATCCGCCGGGCGGACGTGGCACCGTACTGCGCGGTGTCCAGCAGCTTGTGGAAGGCGTGGTCCTCGATCGCGGACAGTTCCACGGTCGCCGCCCGCTCCAGATACCGTTCGGTCGCCACCCGCTCGACCTTGGGCTCCAGGCGCCCGGTGGCGTACGTCGACGCGGCCCGCAGCAGCGCCCCGACCAGCATCACCGAGGCCATCACGACCAGGGCGGGTACGGCACCCCGCAGCCGGTCCTCCAGAGCGCCGCCGCCGATCAGCCGGCCCAGCACGCTGTTCACCGCGAGCAGGCTCACCGCCTGGGTCAGGCCCCGGCCGACCTCGGCGGCCAGGACGGTCCGGGCGGCGCGCCGGTCGGCCTGCCAGGCGAGCCGGAAGCTGGCCGTCAGCAGGGACGGCAGGCGGGTGATCATGGCCCGGAAGTTCAGCTCCAGGAACGCGTCCGCGTGCGAGTTCCAGCCCATGTCGTAGCGCAGCGGGCCGCCGAAGAGCAGCTGCTCCGACTCGGAGACCTCGAGCTTGTCCGGGACGCCCTCACCGCGCCTGTTTCCCACCGTAGGCCTCCCGCGATCGTGGACGAACGGCCACTATCGCGGGGGCGGACACCCGAGGGGCAGGGCGTGTGCCGAAGAGACGGGAGCGCGCGGGCGCACACCCGGAGGGTTACGCGCTGACCGGCCGGGACCAGGTGGGAGTCGTGCCGGTGAGTCGGCACAGGGCCAGGAAGAGCGGTATCGGCGGGGTGTACGGAAGCGTGCCGTCCGGCTTGTGGATCAGCTCGGGGACGGCGGGCGCGTCGGGGACCGTGGCTCCGGTGGCGTACCGCGCGGGGGCGGGCCACTCCAGGGCGTAGTCCGAGTCCGCCGGAACGATCCACCACCAGTGCGTCTCGTCGGCATAGACGCATCCCATCTGCGGCAGCCGGGACCTCAGCAGCGGGCCGAGGCGGGCGGGCACCGCCACCGCGTCACAGCCCAGCGGGGCCGTCATGCCCTTCGGCAGGGGCAGGCCGCGCGGGGTTCCGGGCGTGGGCAGCGCGCGACGGAGGCGGACCAGCGTGTCCAGGCTCAGCACCTGGCCGCCGCGGGCCCCGGCCGTCACAGCCTCCCCCGATCCCGGCTCCGCTCCGTCAGGGATGTCCCCATGGCCCACGACCCGTGCGGGCGTGCCTCGGCGTCGGGCAGCGCTCGGTGGTGTGTCGTTTCTTCTTTTTCCGGCTCCGGACGTGTCGAGGGTGCGGGAGCCGCCTCGGCGGTCGTCCTGTGGTGCGCCTCCGCCGCGTCCTCCTCGCCCGAACCGCCGGACGGCCCCGGCTTCGGGCGGGCTCCCCAGCCCAGGTCGTTGCGCGGGACGTCGGCGTCGTCGCGAGGGGTGTCGCCCTTGCGCGGCAGCTCCGCCCAGACCAGCAGTCCGGGTCCGGGACCGTGCTCGTGGGCCCCCCAGCTGTGACAGAGGGCGTCGACGAGGAGCAGCCCCCTCCCCTGCTCCTCCTCGGGCCGCTGCGGGGACGAGTGCGGCTCACCCGGCGCGCAGCCCTCGTCACGTACGGCTATGCGCACGAGGTCGTCACCGTCGTGCAGCTCGCAGACCACGCTGCGGCTCGCGGTGTGCACGATGGCGTTGGTGACCAGCTCGGAGACGACCAGGGCCGCCGAGTCGCAAGTGTCCTCGCAGACCGACCAGCGGGTCAGCCGGGCCCTCGTCAGCCGTCTGGCCTGCGCGGGAGAACCCGGGTGTGCGGCCAGCTCGAAACGGAACCGGCGCGCGGCAGCGGCCCTGTCGGGGGTCACTCCCGCGGCGGCGCCCAGACCGGTGGGGCGGTCCGCAGCGGCGTCTGTTCCTAAGGGCGGGGACGGAATCACGCTTGCCACTATCGCCCCGCCGTGAACACTTGGCAAGTGTCACTCTGAAAAATGCAGAGTGCTGGGTGATGCGGTGAAGTGCCGTGGCACACTGCTCGCAACAGCACGTCGAGCGGCGCCAGTTGGGATCAGCGAAGATCCGTACAGATCTTCGAATAGGTCTTCGAATGGCGCCGTAGGGCTGTCAGCATGCTTTTGTGACCGGCCCGATCCCCTTAGTGGCCGTACTGTCGGGGCTTTCCGGTCAGGGACTTTGTGGAGGTGGAGGGTGAGCGAACCGCGGTCCGCGCCGACAGTCGGCCAGGTCGTCCTCGGTCGGCGCTTGCTGGACCTGCGCGAGCGCGCGGGCCTCAAGCGTGAGGAGGCCGCCCGTATCCTCCGCGTCGCCCCCGCCACGGTCCGCCGTATGGAGATGGCCGAGGTCGGGCTCAAGATCCCGTATCTCCAGCTGCTCCTGAAGGCCTACGGCGTCACCGACCTGGAAGCCGAGGGCTTCGTCCAACTGGCCGAGGAGGCCAACCGACCCGGATGGTGGCAGCGTTTCCACGACGTCCTGCCGGGCTGGTTCTCCATGCACGTCAGCCTGGAAGGCGCGGCCGCCCTCATCCGCCAGTATGAGCCGCACTTCGTTCCCGGCCTGCTGCAGACCGAGGACTACGCGCGCGGTGTCCTGCGGTCCGGGGCCATCGGACAGACCAGCCCCGACGACATCGAACGCCATGTCGCCCTGCGCATGCAACGCCAGGATCTGCTCACCCGTCAGGATGCCCCCCGGCTGTGGGTCGTGATGGACGAGACCGTGCTGCGCCGCCCCGTCGGGGGCCCGGAGGTGATGCGTGCCCAGATCGACAAACTGCTCGACGCCACGAAGCTGCCCAACGTCACGCTGCAGGTCGCCCCGTTCGCCAACGGGCCGCACCCCGGCACGTACGGGCCCTTCGTGCTGTTCCGATTCGCCGTGCCGGAACTCCCGGACATGGTTTACAGCGAGTACCTGACCGGCGCCGTCTACCTGGACGCGCGCTCGGAGGTGGCGACCCACCTCGAGGTCATGGACCGCATGGCGGCGCAGGCCGCTACGGCACATCGCACGAAGGAGATTCTCCGGGATCTCCGCAAGGAGTTGTGAATGGATCGCATCAAGCCGCGCCTACGCGTCTACAACGGCATGCCCGCGCGGGACTTGGGGAGCGAAGGCTGGCACAAGCCGTGGAGCGGAGGCAACGGCGGGAACTGCCTGGAGGCGATGAAGCTCGCCGACGGCCGGATCGCCGTGCGCCAGTCCACCGACCCGGACGGTCCGGCGCTGATCTACACCACGGACGAGATGACCGCGTTCATCGAGGGTGCGAAAGCGGGGGAGGCCGACTTTCTGCTGTCGTGACGTGATGGGCCGACTGCCGCTCAACTTTCTTGTCTTGATGCTCAATTGATGGATATCGATGATGTTGATGAATGTTGACGGGTGCTGAATCAATGGTCGAGATCGACACCACCAAGCCCCACCCGGCGCGCATGTACGACTGGTACCTCGGCGGCAAGGACAACTATCCCGTCGACGAGGCCACGGGCCGGCAGATGTTCACCCTCGACCCGCGTGTTCCGGTGATGGCACGAGTCAACCGGGCGTTCATGCACCGGTCCACGCGCTGGCTCGCCGAACACGGCGTACGCCAGTTCCTGGACATCGGCACCGGCATTCCCACCGAGCCGAACCTCCACCGGATCGCCCAGCGCGTGGTGCCCGACGCACGCGTCGTCTACTGCGACAACGACCCGATCGTCCTCACCCAAGCGGCGGCCCTGCTGCGCGGCACGGACGAGGGGGTGACCAGGTACCTCCAGGCCGACGTGCGGGATCCCGACGCCATCCTCGAAGGCGCCGGGAAGATCCTGGACTTCAGCCGGCCCGTCGCCCTCTCGCTCATCGCGCTGCTGCACTTCGTCTCCGACGAGGACGGCGCGCACGAGCTGGTCGGCCGGCTGCTGTCCGAACTGCCCTCCGGCAGCTATCTGGTGGTCAGCCACGCGACCGCCGACTTCACGCCCGAGGAGTCGAAGGCGGCCACGGAAAAGCTCAAGACCGCCGGCGTCACGCTGGCGCTGCGCTCCCGTGCGGAGTTCAGCCGCTTCTTCGACGGCCTCGAACTCGTCGAGCCGGGCGTCGAGGTGCCACAGCTGTGGCATCCCGAGCTGGGGGAGCCGGTCCCTGGGCAGGACGACGGGGTCATTCCCGGGTACGGGGCGGTGGGGCGCAAACCCTGACCGCGGGTCTCTCGCGACCCCAGCCCTTACAGCGAGGCCCGGATCCGGCGGGGCGCGTCCACGAGACGGCTCACCATGACCACCGGAAGCGGCGGCTGATCCGCCTTGCTGGCACTGAGGTTCAGCCCGTAGTAGATCTGCTCGATCGACGGCGGTCCGACCGCGAGGTTGCGCCGGACCGCCGTCGCGGACGACTGTTCCCGGTCTGCACGAGATATCCCCGGGGCCGGGTTGAGCAGCGCGAGCCAAGGATGGGGTGGTCTGGCGGCGCCGACCAGGCGCAGGTCGGCGGCGGCCCGTCCGCCGACCGTCGTGACCACCGGCACCGTCCGCAGCAGCCTGCGCGGCGCGCTGCCCGCGATGTCGAGCGCGGTGGCGAGCCCTCGGGCCATCGGCGCCACCCACAGGTCCTCCTCCAGCGGCTGAAGCTGCTCCGGCAGCGTCTCCGCGACCGGACCGGGCTGGGCCGCCGCGCATGTCACCGCCCCCTCCGATCGGGATCACGAAGCCGGGGAGCACCGGCAGTCCGGCGCGGGCCGCGCGGGCGAGGTTCGCGGCCTTGGATCCCGCAAGCAAAGGGAGTGCGGCGCCGGGCCGGTCCAGCGCGACGGCGGCCGGGAGGTCGGCCTCGAACAGGTCGGCACGCCCCTACCCCCGGACCCCTCGTCGAGTGTCGTCATGAGCACCCTCCAGGACCGACCGCCAACAGGAGGGACGCGCTGGGTGGCCCTGCGCCTGACGGCGGAACGAAGGATGGGACGGGCCGCCGCCGACCGGGAATCCGGATACCTCGACAGCACGCCACCTGTCCCGATGATCCCACCGCAGCTGTGGTCCGTGCAGCCCGTAAGCACACTCTTCGGGCAATGGAGAGGAAGGTGGAGAGGAGATCGGTGCAGTGGTACGACGGCCCCAGCGCGGCTCCTCCGTGGGCAGCAGCGGACGGCTCCTCCGCGGACAGGACACCGCACGGTGCCGCTCGTCCGAGGGCGGGAATCCCAGGCCTACTCGCCCGGCGGCAGCACGCCGCACAGCGCCTCCAGCGCCGCCTCGTACGCGTGTTCCGAGGGCGTCGCGTACCCCACGACCAGGCCGTCGCGGGCCGCCATGGCGGTGTCCGGGTGCCGGAACCCGGCGAGGCCGTCCAGGGCGACGCCCTGCCAGGCGGCGGCCTTGACGGTGGAGCGCTCGGTGCCGGGCGGCAGCCGCAGCACGGCGTGCAATCCGGCCGCGACACCGGTGACCTCGACGTGCGGCGCGTGAACGGCGAGCGCCGCGGCGAGCCGGTCCCGGCGGCTCCGGTACCGCTGCCGCATCCGCCGCACATGGCGGTCGTACGATCCACCGGAGACGAAGTCGGCAAGGCTCAGCTGGTCCAGGACGCTCACCCAGGCCTCCCGCTCGCCCTTGGCCGCGAGGACGCCGTCGACGTACCGCTCCGGAAGGACCATCCACCCGAGCCGCAGCGCCGGGGACAGGCTCTTGCTGACCGAGCCGACGAAGATCACGCGCTCTGGGTCGAGCCCCTGGACGGCGCCGACCGGCTTGCGGTCGTAACGGAACTCCCCGTCGTAGTCGTCCTCGACGATCACGCCTCCACGCGCGCGTGCCCAGTCGACGACGGCGGCCCGGCGCGCGGGATCCAGTGGCCCGCCGGTCGGGAACTGGTGCGCGGGCGTGAGCAGCACGGCCCGCTCCCGTCCCAGCCGCTCGACCTGCGCGCCGCGCTCGTCCAGGGGCAGCGGTACGGTCCGCACCCCGGCGGTGTCGAGAAGCTCCCGGTGGAATCCGAGCCCGTACGCCTCCACCGCCAGCGGTCCTCGCAGCACCCCGCCGCCCCCGCCCCTGTCCTGGCCGAACAACAGCCGCAGCGCGTGTGCGAAGCCGGAGCAGATCACGATGCGGCCCGGCTCGGTGCGTACGCCACGCGCGCGTGCCAGGTATTCGGTGAGCGCCTCTCGCAGTTCGACGCGGCCGGCGGGGTCGCCCGGCCCGAACACCTCGTTGGGCGCCTGCTGGAGGGCCCGCCGGTAGGAGGCGAGCCAGGCCGTGCGCGGGAACGACGACGCGTCCGGGGTGCCCTGGCGCAGGTCGTGCCGTGGTCCACGCGCGCGTGGAGGTGCCTTCCAGGGCACCCGCGCGGCGTGTCGCAGCGGTTCGGCACGCTCGGCGACCCGGGTGCCCGAGCCCTGCCGCGCGGTGAGCCATCCCTCCGCGACGAGCTCCGCGTACGCGTCCGCCACCGTGTTCCGGGCGACGTTGAGGTCGGCGGCGAGTGAGCGGTACGGCGGCAGCCGAGTCCCGGGAGCGAGCCGTCCGCTGCGCACGGCCTCCCGCAACGCCCGGATCAGCGCCGCCCGCCGCCCGCCGGGGCCGGACAGCTCCAGATGCAGGTCGGCGCCGATACGCTCGGCGGAATTGACCCACGATTCATCCATGGAAGTGCACCCTACAGCGGGTCTATCAGCTCGTAGGTTGATGCACATGACGACGAACACGATCGACACCCCGACCGCTGACAGCACGACGGCTGACGTCACGGACACCGGCAACGCGACAGCTGACGCCACGACCGTCGGCTCCGCCGCCGCGGTGGCCCAGGCGAAGGCCCGGCGGTCCCGCCTGGACTTCGCGAAGTCCGCCCCGAAGGCCTTCCGCGCCCTCGTCGGCTTCGACGCCGCCGCCCGCGAGGGCCTTGACCCCGCCCTCGTCGAGCTGATCCAGATCCGCGCCTCGCACCTCAACCACTGCGCGTACTGCCTGCACATGCACACGAACGACGCGCGCAAGGCCGGGGAGAGCGAGGACCGGCTGCACATGGTCGCCGTGTGGCGCGAGGCCCGTCACTTCTACACCGAGAAGGAACAGGCAGCCCTCGCCCTCACGGAAGCGGTGACCCTGGTCGCCGACGGCGGAGTCCCCGACGACGTCTACGCCCGGGCCGCAGCCCACTTCGACGAGGACGAACTGGCCCACGTCCTCGCCCTCATCCTCACGATCAACACCTGGAACCGGGTGGCACTGTCCACGGGCAAGGTGGCGGGCACGGACGAGCGCCGCTAGGCGTTCGGGCTCTACACGACCAGTACGAGCTCTACACGACCAGTACGAGCTCTACACGATCAGTTCGGGCTCTACACGACCATGGGCCGGTCGTATGGACCGATGGGTGCCGGCAGCCGTGAACTCCCTGTCAGGTGACGGTCGACGGCCGCCGCCACCGCCCGCCCCTCGGCGATGGCCCACACGATCAGCGACTGACCGCGCGCGGCGTCACCGGCGGCGAACACGCCGGGGACGTTGGTCGCGAAGCCCGCGTCCCGCGTGAGCGTCCCGCGCGGCTCCAGGCCCAGCCCCAACTGGTCGACGAGACCGTCGGCCCGGTCGGGCCCGGAGAAGCCGAGGGCGAGGAGCACGTGGTCGGCGGGCAGGGTCCGCCCGGTGCCCGGCACGGGCCGGCGCTGCGCGTCGACCTCGACGAGATGCAGCGACCGTACGTGTCCGTCGGCGTCCCCGGTGAAGCGGAGCGTGGACGCCGCGAACAGCCGCGCGTCCGCGTCCGCCGCCGGGGCCGTCCGCAGCACGCCGGCCTCCTCGTGCGCGGCCGACAGCCGGTAGACCTTCGGGTACGTCGGCCAGGGATCGCTGTCCTCGTCCCGCTCGGCGCCCGGCTGCGCGTAGATGTCCACCTGCGTCACGGACGCGGCCTCGTCGCGTACCGCTGTGCCCAGACAGTCGGCCCCCGTGTCACCACCGCCGACGATGACGACATGCTTCCCGGCGGCGGACATCGGCGAGACCTCAAGGTCCCCCTCGCACACCCGGTTGGCCAGCGGCAGATACTCCATCGCCTGGTGGATACCGGCCAACTCCCGTCCAGGCACGTCCAGTTCGCGCCAGGCCGTCGCTCCGGTGGCGATCACCACGGCGTCGTAGCGTGCCCGCAGCTCGGCGGCGCCGACGTCCCGTCCGACCGCGGTCGACGTACGGAAAATCGTGCCCTCGGCCCGCATCTGCTCGATCCGCCGCTCCAGATGGTGCTTCTCCATCTTGAACCCAGGGATGCCGTACCGCATCAGCCCGCCGAGCCGGTCGTCCTTCTCGTACACGGCGACCGTGTGCCCCGCCCGGGTCAGCTGCTGCGCCGCGGCGAGCCCGGTGGGCCCCGACCCGATCACCGCGACCGTCCGCCCGGACAGCCGCTCCGGCGGGCGCGGCGGCGCGAACCCGGACTCCCACGCCCGGTCGGCGACGGCGACCTCGACGTTCTTGATGGTGACCGCCGGCTGGTTGATGGCCAGCACACACCCCGTCTCGCAGGGCGCCGGGCACAACCGGCCGGTGAACTCGGGGAAGTTGTTGGTCGCGTGCAGCCGGTCGGCGGCCGCACGCCAGTCCTCACGCGACACCAGGTCGTTCCACTCGGGTATCAGGTTGCCGAGCGGACAGGCGTCGTGGCAGAAGGGGATGCCGCAGTCCATGCAGCGGTCGGCCTGCTTACTGATGATGGGCAGCAGCGCCCCGGGGACGTACACCTCGTCCCAGTCCCGGACCCGCTCCTCGACCGGCCTGCGCGGCCAGTCCTGGCGAGGCGTGGTCATGAATCCCTTGGGATCGGCCATGAGCGTCTTCCTTGCGTACGCGTGCGACGCTTGCGCGTCCGACGTGGCCGTGCGTCATCGAGCGGCACTCTTTCGGAACGCCTGCGGAATCTCCTGCGGAAGCCTTCGAACCCTCGTGCGAAACGCCGTCGGAGGCTCGCTCGATCCTCCTTCGGAGGTTCTCTCGGCCACGATACGTCCCCTCGCTCACTCGCGCAGAGCGTCGTACAGCGCCTTGTCGCCCGTCGATGGGGCGCCTGCCATCAGGTGAGAGCCAGTACGTACGCGAGGGCCGCGGCGGCCGAGGCGACCGTGCGGACGTGGTTCCACAGCGTCCACTCACGGACGTACGTCGGCCAGTACGCGGCCGCCTCCCGTGTGTCCGGATCCATCTTGGCCAGCGCGTCGTTGCGCGGCACGTTCGCCACCATGGTCAGCCCGAACACGCCGAACAGGTACAGCCCGCTGCCCACCAGCAAGTCCACCGTCCCCTCGTCCGGCCACAGCACGAAGGTCACCACCGCGATCACCGCGCACAGCACCGCCGACCCGGCGAACACGACCATGAAGGCCGGCCGCACCGCACTCACGTTGATCGCGTTCATCGCGGCGACCCCCTGTGCGGGCGGCAACGCGGCGAGCCCCCGCATCACGAACGTCGAGAACCCGCAGAAGACCCCGGCCACCAGCCCGGTCCCCAGGACACCCAGCACGGTCAGTGCGAAATACGGACCCTCGATCATCCCGACACCCACTCCCGCTCCCACATCCGGCCGGGCTTCAGCTCGGCACCGCCCGGCACCAACAGTCACCACAAGTGAATCCCCGCCCAGACCCACGAACCATGCCCGAACCGCGCGGGGGCATGCGCGAGCGTCCAGCGCTCCACCGGCGGTGCCCGCCCCTCAGCCGACCTCCGCCTCCGCCTCCGCTCCTGCCTCCGTTCCCGTCATCGCCTCCGCCCGCCACCCCCGCAGCACCGTCTCCACCCCCGCCGCGATCCGCCGTCGCGCCTCGTGCCGTGCCACCCCGCTCATCAGCAACTGGTCGTACGGCGTGTCCACATGCCGTACGGACGCCACGACGGCCGAGATCACCGCGCTGTCGGACAACGCGCGACCCGCCGCGCTCCGCCCGACCCGTCCGCTGCCCCGTGCCGAGGCATGCTCGGCGATCGCCCGCGCCCGGGCTGCCGGGCACCCCGGGAAGAGCCGCCGTATCTCCGCCGCGAAGGCGTCGGTGAACCGCATGTCCTGAGCCGTCCGCCACGCGGCGTCCCGCACCCGGCGTCTCCGACGTGCCTCCGCGTCCGCCAGACAACGTCTCTCGGCCCGGGCGAGCCCCGCCTCCTCGACGAGGACGCCTTGCCGCTCGTAACGGCCCTTGCGCCGGTTGAACCGTACGACCACCGCCGACAACGCACTCTCCTCCCGCGACCGGCGGGTGAGGGCCGTGTCGCCGCGCGGCAGGAACACCAGGTGCCCGAGATCCGCACAGTCGAGGCACCGCGGCGCACCGTCCTCCAGCACGAGCAGTGACAACGGCCCGCCGCGGCACTCCGAGCAGTGCCGTCTCCGCAACGGCTGGATGACGAGGAGCCCGTTCCCAGGCGGGGGAGTTGTGAGAGCTGCCATACGGTCTTCATGCCCGCCGCCGACGTCCGGAACTACGCCCTCCGTGCCCGACTCCGCCTCGCCCGCGCCCGCATCCTCAGGACAAACCACCGACACCGGCGTCCGATGACCGCCCGTCCGCCCGTCCGGCCCGAGCAGGTTCGCGATCACCCCGACGGCGACCAGCCGCCGCGGGCCTGACGCATCATGGGCCGTGTGCGACTCGAAGCGATCACCTGGGACCGGCTCGGCGACCTCCTGGCCGAGCGACTGCTCGACCTGAAGCCGGCCGACGGCAGCCCCTGGCCGCGCGTCGCGTTCGACGGCGCCCCGGGCGCCCGCCCGGGCGACCTCGCCGACCGCGTCTGCGAGGCCCTGCGCGTACGCGGCCGCCCCTCGCTGGTCGTCGGCACCCACGGTTTTCTGCGCCCCGCCTCGCTCCGCCTGGAGTACGGCCACCAGGACGTGGAGGCCTACTACGACGGCTGGTTCGACACCGGTGCCCTCTGGCGCGAGGTCTTCGGCCCCGTCGAACCCGGCGGCGACGGCCGTGTCCTGCCCGATCTGTGGGACCCCGCCACCGACCGCGCCACCCGCAGCTCCTATGTCCAACTCCCGCCAGGCGGCTTCCTCTTGCTGCACGGCCCCCTCCTGCTGCGCCACTGGTTCCCCTTCGACCTGACCGTCCACGTCCTCCTCTCGTCCGGCGCCCTGCGCCGCCGCACTCCCGAGGCCGAGCACTGGACCCTCCCCGCCTTCGAGCGCTACGAGGAGGAGAGCGACCCGGCCGGCACGGCCGACGTCCTGGTGCGCGCCGACGACCCACGGCACCCGGCGTGGAGGGGCTGATCCGAGCCGGCGTCCACGTGATGTCGACCTGATCCGGCACACCGCTTTTACATGCGCGTGCATGCAACTACGCTGACCCCATGACGACCTCCTCGAACGGTCCCGCCTACTTCGACGACTCCGTCCGCGCCCTCCTCGACGGCAAGAACTTCGCCGCCGTCGCCACCCTGGGCCCCGACGGCGCCCCGCAGAACTCGGTGGTCTGGATAAAACGCGAGGGAGACACCGTGCTCTTCTCCTCCACCGACGGACGCCAGAAGGTGCGCAACCTCCGCCGCGACCCCCGCATCAGCATCTCGGTGTTCGACCTCGCCAACCCCTACACCTCGGTCGAGATCCGCGGCACCGCCGAGATCCTCCCGGACGAGGGCAAGCGGCTCCCGTACGACCTCTCGCACAAGTACCTCGGCATCGACCCGCCCGCCGAGGAGGACGACGAGGTCCGGGTGATCCTCCGCGTCGTCCCGCGGAAGATCGTCAGCTTCTCGGCCTGAGCACGAGGTCCGGGGTGCGGGCGCCTGGCCACGCCGCGAGAATGTAGGGCGCCGGGACTTGCGGTGCTCTCCCTCGCGCCGCGCCGGCCGCCCGGCACCGGGAGGTACTTCATGACCACCGCCGGAGACATCATGCACCGTGGGGCCCAGTGGATCCCCGCCCACGAAACCCTGGACCGCGCCGCCCAGCTGATGCGCGAGCTGAACGTCGGAGCACTGCCCATCAGCGACGAGAACGAACGGCTCTGCGGCATCCTCACGGACCGTGACATCGTCGTTGGCTGTGTCGCCCTGGGCCACGACCCGGCCAGGGTCACCGCGGGCGAGATGGCCCACGGAACCCCACGCTGGATCGACGCGGACGCCGATGTCAGCGAGGTGCTCCACGAGATGCAGGAGCACCAGATCCGCCGGCTCCCCGTCATCGAGAACAAGCGCCTGGTCGGCATGATCAGCGAGGCCGACCTGGCCCGGAACCTGGCGGAGGACCAGATCGCGACCTGGGCCGAGAGCGTGTACGCCAGGACCTCCGGCCGTCACTGACCCCGTGCCGGGCGGCGGCCCCGGTCGTCAGAGCCAGCCGTTGCGCCGGAAGCCGCGGTACAGCGTCAGACATGCGACGGATATCACGCCGAGCACCATGCCGTAGCCGTACCGCCAGTGCAGCTCCGGCATGTGCTCGAAGTTCATGCCGTACACCCCGCAGACCATCGTCGGTACGGCGACGATCGCGGCCCACGCCGTGATCTTCCGCATGTCCTCGTTCTGCGCGACCGTCACCTGCGCGAGGTGCGCCTGCAGAATCGAGTTGAGCAGTTCGTCGAACGCGGCGATCTGCTCCTTGGCTCGCAGCAGATGGTCGGAGACGTCGCGGAAGTAGGCCTGTATCTCCGGATCGACCAACCGGATCGGCCGGGTGGCGAGCTCCTCGAGCGGGCGGCCGAGAGGGACCACGGCCCGCTTCAGCTCCAGGAGTTCACGCTTGAGCTGGTAGATGCGTCCCGCGTCGACACGCGCGCCGTTCTCCGCGAAGACGGCCATCTCGACCAGGTCGATGTCCGCCTGCACGGCATCGGTGACGTGCAGATAGTCGTCGACCACGTGGTCCGCGAGCGCGTGCAGCACCGCGGCCGGCCCCTTGGCGAGTTGCTGGGGCGCGGCCTCCAGCTCCTCGCGCAGCGGGCCCAGTGATCCGTGCCGTCCGTGTCGTACCGTGATCACGAAGTCGCGGCCGACGAACACCATGATCTCGCCGGTGTTGACCACCTCGCTGGTCGCCGTGAGTTCCTCGTGTTCCACGTAGCAGACCGTCTTGAACACCGCGAACAGTGTCTCGTCGTAGCGCTCCAGCTTCGGGCGCTGGTGGGCCTCGACCGCGTCCTCGACCGCCAGCGGATGCAGGTCGAAGAGCTCCGCGATCCCCGCGAACTCGTCGTCCGTCGGTTCGTGCAGACCGAGCCAGACGAAGCCGTCGCGGTTCTTGCGCACCCGTTCCACGGCGTCCACCAGGTCGACGCAGTCCGGCATCCGGACGCCGTCCCGGTACGTCACGCAGTTCACCACCGAGGAGCCCAGCGGGGACCGGGCCGGGTGGCTCAGGTCGACGCGCGGGCGCCGCCGAGCCAGCCGTGCCACCTTGCGGAGGCCGCCGACCCTGCCGAGGCTCGTGACCTTCCGCAGATTCCCTGCCATGGACATCTGGATCTCCTTGCGTGGATCTCCCTCGCGCCGTGTTTCCGCGCCCTGGCGTGCCAGTTTGCCAGCTCGGGGTGTGGACCGGGTAAGCCTGTGGGAACACGAGGTTCCGCTTGGTTCCCGGCTGTGGACGACGGATCCGGCTGTGGGCGACTTCTCCGGCCGTGGTCACGGCGGACCCGGCCGGCCTGGCGTCCGCCATCTCGCCGTGGGAGCCGCGTCGACGACTCCGAACAAGCCGGACAACTGGGATGATCGCGGCATGACGCGAACCGACGGGTATCTCCTCGACAACCGGCAGAGCGAGGCGGCGGAGCGTTTCGACGCCTTCGCCACTCTCTTCGACCCCACGACCTTCCGGCACCTCGAAGCGCTCGGCATCGGATCGGGCTGGCGGTGCTGGGAGGTCGGCGCCGGCGGCACCTCCGTGGTGTCCTGGCTGGCCAAGAAGGTCGGCCCGACCGGACGGGTCGTCGCGACCGACATCGAGACCTCCCGCCTCGCCGCGGCCGCCCGGCCGCCGGTCGAAGTACGCGTCCACGACGTGGGTGCGCAGGAGCCGCCGGGGGAGGGATTCGACCTGGTCCACGCCCGCCTCGTCCTCGTCCACGTACCGGACCGCGAAAGGGCGTTGCGGTCCATGGTCAAGGCCCTGCGGTCCGGCGGACGGATCCTGGTCGAGGACGCCGACCCCGCCCTGCAGCCCCTGCTCTGCCTCGACGAGCAGGGCCCCGAGCAGCAATTGGCGAACCGGCTGCGGCAGGGCTTCCGTCAACTGCTCGCCGACCGGGGCGCCGACCTCGCCTACGGCCGCAGGCTGCCGCGCCTGCTCCGCGATGCCGGCCTGCGCCGGGTGGAGGCCGACGCGTACTTCCCGGTGACCTCGCCCGCCTGCGCCGCGCTGGAATCCGCCACGATCCGCCAGATCCGCGACCAGCTCGTCGCCGCGGACATCGCCACGGACCAGGACATCGACCGGCACCTCACCAACGTGGCCTCCGGCAGCATGGACCTCGCCACGGCACCGATGATCTCGGCGTGGGGACGCAAAGCGTAGAGACACGGCCGGAATCGACGCCGGCAGCCCACGGCGGCGGCCCAAACCGGAGCGGCGTGGCGGCCGTACGTGTCCGAGCCGCCCGCTTCCGTCAGGCGTCCACCGGCGGCCGGCCCCCCACCCGCTCGACGGCCACGGCACCCGCCCGGCACCCCTCCGCCGCCGCGGCTTCCGGCCCGGCGCCCATGAGGAGGGCGGCGAGGAAGGCACCCGTGAAGGCGTCGCCGGCTCCGGTGGTGTCCCGGACCGTCGCCGGGACCGCGGGGACGTGGGCGACCACCGTGCCGGAGCGGGCCACCAGCGCACCCTCCGCGCCCTGCTTGGCGACGACCAGCGGGACGTGACGGCTCAGCTTGGCCGCCGCGTCCGCCGCCTCGGGCAGTCCCGTGAGCAGGCATGCCTCGTCGCGGCTGGGCAGCAGAACGTCGACGCCCTCGACGAGCGTCACAAAGCGGTCGACCCCCAGCTCCACGAGGAAACCGGCCGACGCCGGATCCAGGCTCACCGGCACCCCACGCGTGCGTGCCGCCGCCAGCGCGACCGCCACCAGCGCGCGGCTCTGCTCGGAGAACAGCAGGTAGCCCGACAGATGCAGCCGCGCGACCCCGTCGAGCAGCGCGTCCGACCAGTCCTCGGGCGCGAGCCGCAGCGACGCCCCGCTGTCCGTGAGGAACGTCCGCTCAGCGGCGTTCTCCGCGTCGACGAGACAGATCACCGTCCCGGTCGCCGCCTCGGGGTCGACGACCAGCCGGGGCCGTACACCGCACGCGACCAGCTCCCGCTCGTGCCAGGCGGCCGAGTCCGCGCCCACGCGCCCGAGCAGCCGCACCTCGGCACCGCCGCGGTGAGCGGCCCAGCAGGCCACGTTGGCGCCCGCGCCGCCCGGCACCGTCCGGATCGTCGCGGCCGTGTCGGTGCCCGCCGCGAGGGGGCCTCGGTGCCGGGCCACGACGTCTGTGATGACGTCCCCCACGACCAGGAGGGCGCCGTCCGGGGATCCTCCGCCGAGCTGGTGATCCGGCGCGGCGGCCCCACCGCGCCCAGGTCGCCGCGCCGTCACGCTCCGGCCCAGGCCGCCGCGATCCGCGCGGCCAGCCGTACGTTGCCGCGCACCGCCGCGAGATTCGCGGTCAGCGAGGCACCGTCGGTGTGCCGCACCAGGTAGTTCAGCAGGAACGGCGTGACTCCCTGCCCCGTGACCCCCTCCTCCTCGCACGCGTGCAGCGCGTCCGCGAGCACGCGCGCGTGCAGCTCGGGATCCAGCTGCTCCGCCTCGGGTACCGGGTTGGCGACGATCAGCGCCGACTCGGGTCCGGCGACCGCGTCCTGCGCCCGCATGACGTCCGCCACCTGCCCGGGGCTGTCCAGCGTCCACTCCACGGGATGACCCGAGTCCGACAGGTAGAAGCCGGGGAACCGGTCCGTGCCGTACCCGGCCACCGCCACGCCCAGCGTCTCCAGCCGCTGCAGGGTTGCCGGAACGTCCAGGATCGACTTCACGCCCGCGCACACGACGGTGATCCGCGTCCGGGCCAGCAGGCCGAGGTCGGCCGACTCGTCCTGGGTCACCGTCCACTCCCGGTGCACCCCGCCGAGCCCACCCGTGGCGAACACCCGTACGCCCGCCAGGGCCGCCAGCAGCGCGGTCGCCGACACCGTGGTCGCCCCGCTCGCCCCGGAGGCCACCGCGAGCGGCAGGTCGCGGTGGCCCAGCTTACGGATGCCGTCCTCGTTCGCGACCCGCTCCAACTGCTGCTTGTCCAGGCCGACATGAGGCCGCCCGTCCAGCACGGCGATCGTCGCGGGCACGGCACCCTCGTGCCGTACGACGTCCTCCAGCTCCAGCGCCACCTGTAGGTTGCGTGGGCGCGGCAGCCCGTGCGCGATGATCGTGGACTCGAGCGCCACCACGGGTCGACGCGCGTCGATCGCGTCACGCACTTCTTCGGACACCACCAGCACCACGTGCCTGCCTCCTGTCGGTCGGTCTTCCCTCATCTCTGGCGGGCGGCGCACCCGGTCAAACACTTGCGGTCTGTGGGGGACGACACCAGCCTGGGGTCCATGACGGACAACACCACACGTCTCGACCATGTCGTCCTCTGGGTCCACGACCCGGTGGCGGCGGCCGACTTCTACGAGAAGGCGGTCGGCCTTGAACCCCTGAGGCTCACCGAATTCACCGCGGGGACGGAACCCTTTCCCTCCGTACGGCTCAACGACGAGACCATCTTCGACCTCATGCCGCACTCCATGGCGGAGCGTATGAAGATGCTCCCCGGCGCCGCCGACAGCGCGGGCCACCCGGTCAACCACGTCTGCCTGGCGCTGCCCGGCGACGACTTCGAGGCGCTGCGCGCCCGCCTGGAAGAACGGTCGGTCCCGGTCTCGGACTTCTCCTACGACTCCTTCGGCGCCCGCGGGTCGGCCCGGCGGAGCTTCTACTTCCGTGACCCGGACGGGAACGTCTTCGAGGCGCGGCACTACAACTAGCGTGCGAGGGGAGTCACGCCCGTGTGGTGTGGCCCCCTGAGCGATGTCTCTTCGCCCACCCGGGCACGCGTCCGAGCCCGAGTCCGAGCCCGACTCTTCGATGTCCCGGCGTTCCGGCGCTCCCGCTCCTCGGGCCTCGGCTAGAACAGCGGCTCGGGCAGCACGCCCTCCAGGGCGAGCAACTTCCGCTTGGTCTCCAGGCCGCCCCCGAACCCGCCGATGCCGCCGTCGCGCTCCACGACCCGGTGACACGGCACGACGACCGGCAGCGGATTGGAGCCCATCGCCACGCCCACCGCCTGGGCCGCGCCCGGCTGACCCACTCGCCCCGCCAGATCGCCGTACCCGACCACCGTGCCGAACGGGACGCCGGATGCCAGTTCGCGCAGCACCTGCCGGTTGAAGCCCGAGATCAGCGACCAGTCCAGCGGCAGCTCGAAGTCGTGTCGCTCCCCGGCGAAGTACGCCTCCACCTGGCGTATCGCCTCGGCCAGCAGCGGGGAGTCGGGCGCTTCGACGGGCTCGCCGCCCATCCGGGACGCGAGCCGGTCCAACGCCTTGTCGCGGACCGTGTCCGTGGCGTGGAACACCACGTTGACCAGACCCTCGCGGGTCGCGGCCAGCAGCAGCGGACCGACGCCGGTGGCGACGACCGTCCACACGACCTGCTGCTCGTACTGCCCATGGCTGTTCATGCGACCCACCGTACGACCCGTCACTGACAACGCCCGGGGAAGCGCGGGGAGCCTCCGGCGAGGCCCCGCGGCGCTGCTCGGGCAGCGGCGGTCAGCCCCAGCGCAGCGCGGCGCCCACCAGGTCCGGCTTGTTGCTGATGACGCCGTCGACCCCGTACCCGGCGACCCGTCGGGCGGCGGCCGCGGAGTCGACGGTCCAGGCGAAGACCTCCAGCGGCCTGCCGTGCGGACCCGTGAAGGCGTGGACGGCCGAGACGTACCCCTTGGAGAGGGAGCCGTGCGAGGGATTGATCTGGTCGGCGAAGGTCGCGTACGCGTCCAGGTTCGCCACGGGTGGCGTACCGAGGAGCCCGGTCTTGACGCCCGGCTTCAGCTTGTGGACGGCGTGCACGCTGGCCGGGCTGAAGCTCTGCACGATCAGCCGGCTCGCGACGTGCTGCCGGTCCAGCCACCCCTCGTTGCCGAGGACCTTGAGGGTCTGGCCCTCGATGCCCGGGTACAGGTTGGGGTTCTTGATCTCCAGGAGCAGCTTCTGCTGGTGAAGCTCGACGCGGCGCACATACCGTTCGAGCGTGGGCACGCGCGCGCCCGCGTAGGCGGGGCCGAACCAGCTCCCCGCGTCGAGGCGCGCGATCTCGGCGGCGGTGAAGTCCCGCACCTTCCAGGGCGCCCGGTCGGGGAAGACCTCCTCGACGTCGGTGGTGCGCCGCAGATTGTCGTCGTGGAGGACGACGAGCCGGCCGTCCTTGGTGCGCTGGACGTCGTTCTCCACCCAGTCGATGCCCAGCGCGGCTGCCTTGTCGACGGCGGCCAGGGTGTTCTCGGGCGCATAGGCGGAGGCGCCTCTGTGGGCGACGACCGTCGGCCGCTTGCCGTCGGCCCGGACGTCGGAGGGGGGCAGGAAGGCGGCGGCTCCCAGGAGCGCGGTGGTCGTGGCGGCAACTGCGCGCGCGTGCATGCGTACTCCTCGCGTCGAGCGATCACAGACAGCTCAACTGTGACAGCAGAGAGTCAACGGGAGGGGGGCACAGAATGGACACAACTTGAATGGAGTTGTCCCAAGTCCGCGCACGGGTACCGCACAACTGAGGCAAGGGCGTGTTTCTTTGCCGGAAAATCGTTCGACCATTCCGGTGGGAGTCATACTCTCTGCGTCAACCCTGACCGCTCGGGCGGTCCTGGGAAGGGGCGAACATCAGGGAATTCCGGGACGCAAGAGGGCGGAAGGACAGCCGCGCATGCAAGGCACGGTCGACGGATTCAGCTACGGACTCGTCACACCGGTGGTGGCCTACCTCATGGCGTGCCTGGGCGGTGCCCTCGGCCTGCGCTGCACCACCAGAGCCATGGTCAGCAACTCCTGGCGCCCCGGCTGGCTGGCCCTCGGCTCGGTCGCGATCGGCTCAGGCATATGGACCATGCACTTCATCGCGATGATGGGCTTCAAGGTCGAGCAGGCGCCGATCCACTACGACAGGGCGATGACCTACGCGAGTCTGGGTGTCGCCATCGTCATGGTCGGCCTGGGGATCTTCATCGTCGGCTATCGCGGGGCGTCCGGAACGGCCCTGATGACCGGGGGTGCCATCACCGGCCTGGGCGTCGCGTCGATGCACTACCTGGGCATGGCCGGCATGCGGCTCAACGGCAAGCTGGAGTACAACACCTTCACCGTGGGCGCCTCGGTCGTCATCGCTGTCGTCGCCGCCACCACGGCCCTGTGGGCCGCCGGACAGGTGCGGGGGTTCCTGTGGAGCGTCGGCGCGAGCCTCGTCATGGGGCTCGCCGTGACCGGCATGCACTACACGGGCATGGCCGCCCTCAGGGTCCATCTGCACAGCTCCACGGCCCCCACCGGGGGCGACTCCACGGCCTCCCTGATCGCGCCCATGATGATCGGCCCGCTCGCCTTCCTGCTCCTGGCAGGCGTCGTCGTGATGTTCGATCCGCTGATCATCATGGGAAAGCCCGCCCAGCCCCCCGTCGAGAACAAGCCAGGTGTGCCAGCACGCGAGCTCGTCTCCCACCCGCCGGCCCGCCGCCCCTCCCTGCGCACCCGCCGGAACCTGGACCACGAGGACTCCCGCACCCCGCAGAACCGCTGATCCGGCCGCGTTGTCAGTGGGGGGTCGTACGGTTGATGGCATGCGGCCCGTTTCCCACATCGAACGCACGGTGGCGCCCTTCGAGGTCGTCAGTCCGTACCAGCCCAGCGGTGACCAGCCCGCGGCCATCGCCGAGCTCGCCCGGCGCATCGAGGCCGGTGAGAAGGACGTCGTCCTGCTCGGCGCGACCGGCACCGGCAAGTCCGCCACCACCGCGTGGATGATCGAGAAGCTCCAGCGCCCCACGCTCGTGATGGCGCCGAACAAGACCCTGGCCGCCCAGCTGGCGAACGAGTTCCGGGAACTCCTCCCGAACAACGCCGTCGAGTACTTCGTCTCGTACTACGACTACTACCAGCCCGAGGCCTACGTCCCCCAGTCGGACACCTACATCGAGAAGGACTCCTCGATCAACGAGGAGGTCGAGCGGCTGCGCCACTCCGCGACGAACTCGCTGCTCACCCGCCGAGACGTCGTCGTGGTCGCCTCGGTCTCCTGCATCTACGGCCTCGGTACGCCGCAGGAGTACGTGGACCGCATGGTCCCCCTCCGAGTCGGCGACGAGGTCGACCGGGACCAGCTGCTGCGCCGCTTCGTGGAGATCCAGTACACGCGTAACGACGTGGCTTTCTCCCGCGGCACCTTCCGCGTCCGCGGCGACACCATCGAGATCTTCCCGGTCTACGAGGAGCTCGCCGTCCGCATCGAGATGTTCGGCGACGAGATCGAGGCCCTGTCCACCCTGCACCCGCTCACCGGCGAGATCATCAGCGACGACCAGCAGCTGTACGTCTTCCCGGCCTCCCACTACGTCGCGGGCCCCGAGCGCCTGGAGCGGGCCGCCAACGACATCGAGAAGGAGCTGGGGGAGCGCCTGTCCGAGTTGGAGAAGCAGGGCAAGCTCCTGGAGGCCCAGCGCCTGAGGATGCGCACGACGTACGACCTCGAGATGCTCCGCCAGATCGGCTCCTGCTCCGGCGTCGAGAACTACTCGATGCACTTCGACGGCCGCCAGCCCGGCTCCCCGCCCAACACGCTGCTGGACTACTTCCCGGACGACTTCCTGCTCGTCATCGACGAGTCCCACGTCACCGTCCCGCAGATCGGCGCAATGTACGAGGGCGACGCCTCGCGCAAGCGCACCCTCGTCGACCACGGTTTCCGGCTGCCCTCCGCCCTGGACAACCGTCCCCTGAAGTGGGAGGAGTTCCAGGAGCGCACCGGGCAGACCGTCTACCTTTCGGCGACCCCCGGCAAGTACGAGCTCTCACGCGGCGACGGCGCCGTCGAACAGATCATCCGTCCCACCGGCCTGATCGACCCGGAGGTCGTCGTCAAGCCCACCGAGGGTCAGATCGACGACCTGGTGCACGAGATCCGGGAGCGTGTCGAGAAGGACGAGCGCGTCCTGGTCACGACCCTCACCAAGAAGATGTCCGAGGACCTCACCGACTACTTCCTGGAGCTCGGCATCCAGGTGCGCTATCTGCACAGCGACGTCGACACGCTGCGCCGCGTCGAATTGCTGCGCGAGCTGCGGTCCGGCGAGTTCGACGTGCTGGTCGGCATCAACCTCCTCCGCGAGGGCCTCGACCTGCCCGAGGTCTCCCTGGTGGCGATCCTCGACGCCGACAAGGAAGGCTTCCTGCGTTCCGGCACCTCCCTCATCCAGACCATCGGCCGCGCGGCACGCAACGTCTCCGGCCAGGTCCACATGTACGCCGACAAGATCACCCCGGCGATGGAGAAGGCCATCGAGGAGACCAACCGCCGCCGGGAGAAGCAGGTCGCGTACAACGCGGAGCGGGGCATCGACCCCCAGCCGCTCCGCAAGAAGATCAACGACATCGTCGCGCAGATCGCCCGCGAGGACATCGACACCGAGCAGCTGCTCGGCTCTGGCTACCGCAAGCTGAAGGAGGGCAAGGGCGCCAAAGCACCCGTGCCCGCCCTCGGTGGCAAGGCGGCCAAGGGCACCAAGGCCGCCAAGGGCAAGTCCAAGGAGACGGTGCCGACCGACCGCCCCGCGGCCGAGCTCGCCGAGCAGATCGAGGAGATGACCGAACGCATGCGTGCCGCAGCGGCAGACCTCCAGTTCGAGATCGCGGCCCGACTGCGCGACGAGGTCTCCGAGATGAAGAAGGAACTCCGCCAGATGAAGGAAGCCGGCCTGGCCTGACGGCCCGATCGTCCGATGGCCTGACGGCCTGACGGGGCGCCGGTCCTCGGAGGGAACCGGCGTTCCCGGACCTGCCCACCACCCCGGGCGTACGCGCTGTGTTGCAAGACCGACACAAAGTGTGGATCGGGGTACGGCAGTGTCAGTGGCCCTGCGTAAGGTGCTGGTCATCCGCGGATCCCGCGGCAACAGGGGACATACGAGAGGGGATCAGCGCGTGGTGGACGTATCCAAGGGCGGCGCGTCCGGTGGCGGCGTCAATCTGACCAAGGGTCAGGCCATCAGCCTGCAGAAGTCCGACGGCGGCAGCCTGACGGCGGTACGCATGGGGCTCGGCTGGCAGGCGGCTCCCCGGCGCGGCCTGTTCGGCTCGCGTACCCGTGAGGTCGACCTGGACGCCTCGGCCGTCCTGTTCGCGGACAAGCAGCCGGTCGACGTCGTCTTCTTCCGCCACCTGGTGAGCGACGACGGCTCGGTGCGCCACACCGGCGACAACCTGGTCGGCGGCGTGGGCCAGGGCGGCGACGACGAGGCGATCCTCGTCGACCTGTCACGGGTGCCGGTCCACATCGACCAGATCATCTTCACCGTGAACTCCTTCACGGGCCAGACCTTCCAGGAGGTGCAGAACGCGTTCTGCCGTCTGGTCGACGAGACGAACGGCCAGGAGCTTGCCCGCTACACGCTCGCGGGCGGCGGCGCGTACACGGCCCAGATCATGGCCAAGGTGCACCGCACGGGGCCGGGCTGGACGATGACGGCCCTCGGCACTCCGACGAACGGCCGCACCTTCCAGGACCTGATGCCGGCGATCCTGCCGCACCTGTAAAAGGCAGCGCGGCGGCGGCACACGACACACGACACAGGGGGAGAAGGCGATGGCGGCCGAGCTGGTGCGGGGACAGAACCACCCGCTCTCCCAGGCCCGTCTCGAGATCCGGGTGGCGGCCGGCACGCCGGTCGTGGTGGGCGCCACGCTCGGCGACGAGCAGGGTGTGGTGCACGGCGTCGAGTGGGTCGCCCACCCGGGCGCCCCCACCTTGCCGGGGCTCGAGGTCTCACGTCAGGCGGCCGCCGAGCACCGCCTCGCGGTCGACCTCGGCGCCGTGCCGGAGGCCGTGCACCGGGTCGACGTGCTGCTCGCCCTGCCCGCGGCGGGCGGAGCGGGGCCGGTGTGCTTCGGCGCCGTCGCCGCCCCGTTCGTCGCGGTCACCGACCTCGACGGCACCGAGATCGCCAGCTACACGATCACCGGTCTGGACGCCGAGTCGGCCGTCGTCGCCCTGGAGCTGTACCGCCGGCAGGGCGCCTGGAAGGTACGGGCCGTCGGCCAGGGGTACGCGGGCGGACTCGGCGACCTCCTGACCGACCAGGGGCTGGCCGAGGCCCACGGGCTGGCGAGCGGTATCAACGAAGCGGTGGCCCAGGGCCTGGCCCGCTCACTCCCCGCACCGCCGCGCCCCGCCGACGCCGACCGCTCCCGCCAGGCGACCGCACCGGCCCTCAGCGGCGACCAGGGCGACCCCGCTGCCCAGGGCGCCTCCGGCGCCGTACCGCCACTGCCGGTGACTCCCTACGGAACCCAGGCCTCCGGCGTCGCACAACAGCCCACGTCTCAGTCCGGCGCGCAGGCCTCCGGCGTCGCACAACAGCCCACGTCTCAGTCCGGCGCGCAGGCCTCCGGCGTCGCACAACAGCCCACGTCTCAGTCCGGCGCGCAGGTCCCCGGCGGCGCATCACAGCCCACGTCTCCGTCCGGCGCGCAGGCCCCCGGCGTCCCGCCGCAGCCCACGTCCGGGCACCGCCCGCCGGTCAGCCCGGCGCCCGGTGCACCCCAGCAGCCCGGCTCGCCCTACGGCACACCAAGCACTCCCGTGGCCGGTACACCGCAGCAACCCACCTCGCCCTACGGGCCGCAGAGCACTTCGGCGGCCGCCGCGCCGCAGCCCACGAACCCCCAGGGCAACACGCCCGCGGATTCCTCCGCCGTCGCCCAGCCGCCCGGCGCGGCCCCCGGCGGTCCGATCGACTACAGCCACCCGCGGCGGAAGAACGCGACGCCGACGCCTCCGCCGGCACCGCCCCAGGCCCAGCCGGGGCAGCCCGCGCAGCCGGTCGCGGGGGACGCCACCGGGTGGTCCATGGACGAGCGGCTCTACAACCAGGTGTGGGGCATGTTCGAGGACCTGGCCCGCACCATGGCCGCGTACCGCAGCGCCGTCGACTTCGCCGACTCGCGGATGGAGAAGGAACTCGACCAGGTGCTGTCCGACCCGCGCAGCCGGCTCGGCGGGCGGGGTGACGCCGCGCGCGAGGCGGCCCAGGCCAAGCACGCCCAGCTCGTCGACCAGGCCAGAGCGGTCCTCGACCGGGACCTCGCCCAGCTCACCGCCGAGGTCGACGTCGTCGAGCCCGCGCTGCCGCCGGCGTACGCACGCTGGGACAACCCCGTGTGGCACGGCTACCGCGTGCCGATGGAGGTACCCATGGCGGTGCGCCTGGGTGACGTGCACCTGCCCGAGGCCGCCGAGCTGCGGATACCGCTGCTGGTCCGCCTGCCGCTGGAGCGCGGCCTGTGGATCGACAGCGGACGCGCCGGGTCGCTCGACGGCTCCTTCACCGACTCCCACGACCTGCGACGCCTCGCGATGGAGACGGCGGTGGCGCACGCGGCCCGGCTGTTGGCCGTGTATCCGGCGGGCGAGTTCACCGTGCACGTCATCGACCCCGCCGGCTCGGCCGCGCAGGCGCTCGCGCCGCTGGTGCGGACAGGCGTGCTCGCCGCCCCGCCCTCCGTCGGTGCGGCAGGGGTGACGGACGTTCTGGCCCGGCTCACCGAGCGCGTCGACCTGGTTCAGATGGCGGTGCGCGCGGGCGCGGCCGACTCGCTCCCGCCCGGCCTCGACACCGCCGAGCAGCTGCTGATCGTGAACGACTTCCCGCACGCCTTCGACGACCGAGCGGTGACCCGGCTCCGCTACCTCGCGGACGAGGGCCCGGCCGTCGGCGTTCACCTGATGATGGTCGCGGACCGTGAGGAGGCCGCCGGCTACGGTCCGTTGCTCGACCCGCTGTGGCGTTCGCTGCTGCGACTGACCCCGGTGCCCGACGACCACCTCGCCGACCCGTGGGTCGGGCACGCCTGGACATACGAACCCTCGCTCGTGCCGCCCGGCAGTCAGGTGCTCCAGCAGGTGCTCACCCGTGTCGCGATGGCGCGCACCAAGTACACGTAAAGTCTCCTGACCAGCGGATTTGACCCTTCTTTTGCCAATCGCTTTACCTTTCCTTGGTGATTCGGTACGGTTGTTCCCACGGAGGGGAGTACTCCCTGTCGACTGCGGCGTACCCGTCAATACGGATCAGGCCTGATCCCGGGGCGCCGGCCCATCCTGGGTGGAAGAGACCTCCGGCAGCGCGACGACGCTGGTTACTTGCCGTTACGTAATGCCGGAGGCAGTAGTGGATGTTTCCCCAACCCTGTGGGTCCTGACGATCGTGGGCCTCGCCGCCCTCATCGCGGTCGACTTCTTCATCGGCCGCAAGCCGCACGACGTGTCCATCAAGGAAGCCGGAATCTGGACGATCGTCTGGATCGTTCTGGCCGCACTCTTCGGTCTCGGTCTGTTCGTCTTCGCCGGCGGCCAGCCGTCCGGCGAGTTCTTCGCGGGCTTCATCACCGAGAAGTCCCTGAGCGTCGACAACCTCTTCGTCTTCGTCCTGATCATGGCGAAGTTCGCGGTTCCGTCGCAGTACCAGCAGCGGGTGCTGCTGGTCGGTGTCCTCATAGCCCTGGTGCTGCGAGCGATCTTCATCGCCGCCGGTGCCGCCATCCTCGCCAGCTTCGCGTGGGTCTTCTACCTCTTCGGTGCCTTCCTGATCTGGACCGCCTGGAAGCTCATCCAGGAGGCCCGGGCCGACGAGGAGGAAGAGGAGTTCGAGGAGAACAAGCTGCTCAAGGCCGTCGAGCGTCGTTTCGGCGTGGCCGACCGGTACCACGGCACCAAGCTGTGGATCCAGGAGAACGGCAAGCGGGTCATGACCCCGATGCTGGTCGTGATGCTCGCGATCGGTTCGACGGACGTCCTGTTCGCGCTCGACTCGATCCCGGCGATCTTCGGCCTGACCCAGGACCCGTACATCGTCTTCACGGCCAACGCCTTCGCGCTGATGGGCCTGAGGCAGCTGTACTTCCTGATCGGCGGTCTGCTCAGGAGGCTGGTCCACCTCAGCTACGGCCTGTCGATCATCCTCGGCTTCATCGGCGTCAAGCTGGTCCTGCACGCGTTGCACGAGTCCGGGGTCCACGTCCCGGAGATCAGTATCCCGGTCTCCCTCGGCGTGATCTGCCTGGTCCTGATCGTCACCACGATCACCAGCCTGCGGGCGTCCAAGAAGCAGGCGGCGGTCGAGGCTGCGCAGCCGCAGGCGCAGGGCGAAGGCGCTTCGAAGGACAGCATCGAGGCCTGACCCCATCGGACGCAGTGCCCGAGTTCACGTGACGCCGACTGGCCCCGCACTCCTGGAGTGCGGGGCCAGTTCGCCTCTGCGACGATCACTGCATGATCGCTCGGCTCAGGTCGTCCACGACACGGGTGGACGTCCGCCGTGCCGGTACTCGCGGTCGTCATGCTGCTGTTCACCTGGGGCCGAGACTTGCCCGGCACGGTCGTCGCGCTGATGACCGTGGTCCTCGCCGGAGCTGTGCTGGCCGCCGTGCACCACGCCGAAGTGGTCGCCCACCGGGTCGGCGAGCCCTTCGGCTCCCTGGTTCTGGCCGTTGCCGTCACGGTCATCGAGGTCGCCCTGATCGTCACCCTGATGGTGGACGGTGGTGACAAGAGCTCGACGCTGGCCAGGGACACGGTCTTCGCAGCCGTGATGATCACCTGCAACGGCATTGTCGGTCTCAGCCTCCTGGTCGCCGCCCTGCGCCACGGCACGGCGGTCTTCAACCCCGAGGGCACCGGCGCCGCCCTTGCGACCGTCGCCACCCTGGCCACGCTCAGCCTGGTGCTGCCGACGTTCACCACCAGCAAGCCGGGCCCGGAGTTCTCCGGCGTCCAGCTGACCTTCGCGGCACTCTCCTCGCTGGTCCTGTACGGCCTGTTCGTGGCGACCCAGACCGTACGGCACCGCGACTACTTCCTCCCGATCAGCCGCCAGGGCGAGGTCATCGCCGCCGAAGAACACGCCGGCGTACCGTCCGCCCGGACCACCCGGATCAGTCTCGGGCTGCTGAGCCTGGCCCTGATCGGTGTGGTCGGCCTGGCCAAGGGCGTGTCGCCGACCATCGAGTCCGGGGTGGAGGCAGCCGGCATGCCGCAGCCGTCGTCGGCGTGATCATCGCCCTGCTGGTGCTGCTGCCGGAGACCATCGCCGCGCTGCGCTCCGCCCGCCGCGACCGGGTGCAGACCAGCCTCAACCTCGCGCTCGGCTCGGCCATGGCCAGCATCGGCCTGACCATCCCCGCTGTGGCCCTGGCCTCGATCTGGCTCTCCGGGCCGCTCGTGCTCGGCCTCGGCTCCACGCACATGGTGCTGCTCGGCCTGACCGTGGTGGTGAGTTCCCTGACGGTGGTGCCGGGCCGGGCCACGCCACTCCAGGGAGGGGTCCACCTGGTCGTGTTCGCAGGCGTATCTGGAACTGGCGATCAATCCCTAGACGCTCGCGCAAGCGTTTACGCAGCGCCGGCGTTCATCCGGTGGCCGGCTCCGCCGCCACCACCGGCACCGGCCGCGTCTCGGGAAGCAGCGCGAAGCACCCCAGGCTGAGCAGGGCGATCCCTGTCAGATACGCCCCGACACCCCACGGCACCCGGCCGCCCTGCTCGACGAGCGCGGTCGCCACGAGGGGCGTGAGCGCGCCCCCGACGACCCCGCCGAGGTTGTAGCCGACCGCGGCGCCCGTGCAGCGCACCCGGGGTTCGTACAGCTCCGGCAGATACGCGGCGATCACGGCGAACATGGTGATGAACGCGAGCATCGCGCCCAGGAAGCCGAGGAACATCAGCAACGGTTCTCCCGTGGCGAGGAGCGCGACCATCGGGAACATCCACACGGCGGCGCCCGCACACCCGGCCAGGCACAACGGCCGACGTCCGTACCGGTCGCCGAGCACCGCCGCCACCGGCGTCAGTGAGCCCTTCACCAGCACCGCGGCCATGATGCAGGTCAGCATGACGGTCCGGCTCACGCCGAGCCGCTCGGTGGCGTACGCGAGGGACCACGTCGTCACGGCGTAGAAGATCGCGTACCCGATCGCGAGTGCCCCCGCGGTCAGCAGGACGAGCCGCCAGTGGTCACGCGCCACCTCGGCGAGCGGCACGCGCGCGTGGTCGTCGATCCCGAGGAAGCTGGGGCTCTCGACGAGCGAGGAGCGCAGCCACAGCCCCACCACGGCCAGCACCCCGGCCGCCCAGAACGGCACCCGCCAGCCCCACTGCGCGAACTGCGGCTCGGACAGCGTCGCCGACAGCGCCAGCACCACGCCGTTCGCGAGCAGGAAGCCCAGCGCGGGCCCGATCTGCGGGAAGCTCGACCACAGGCCACGCCGTTCGGCGGGCGCGTGTTCCACGGTCAGCAGCACGGCCCCGCCCCACTCCCCGCCGAGCCCGAGCCCCTGCAGAAAGCGCAGCACGAGCAGGAGCACGGGAGCGGCGACGCCGATGGTGTCGTAGGTCGGTACGCAGCCGACCGCGACCGTGGACGCACCCGTCAGCAACAGTGAGGCGACCAGGACCGGCCTGCGCCCGTGCCGGTCGCCGATGTGTCCGAACAGCACCGATCCCAGCGGCCGGGCGACGAACCCGACGCCGAACGTCCCGAAGGCGGCCAGCGTCCCCGCCACCGGCGAGAACGTGGGGAAGAACAGTGGCCCCAGGACCAGCGCCGCGGCGGTCCCGTAGACGAAGAAGTCGTAGAACTCGATGGCCGTCCCGGCGAGCGAGGCGGCCGCGAGCCGCAGCATGGAGGGTGCCCTTACGGTGCGTACGTCGTGCATGCCGCGTCAACTACCCACCGTGATCACGGGTTACGGGGGCGCGCGGGGTCGCGGTCCGCGTCAGTAGGTGACGGTGATGCGCCGGGCGAGACCGTCGACGCGGACGACACCGCCGTACGGGATGACGAGTTGGGGGTCGGTGTGCCCGAAGTCGACGTCGAGGACGATCAGGGTGTCGGGGGCGTACGCGCGCATGGCGCGCAGCACGGCCTCGCGCTGCTCGGCGGCGTAACGGGCGGCCTCCTGCGGGCTGTTGGGGCGCTCGAAGGACCAGGTCTTCGCTCGGCCCATCAGCAGCGCGGAGAAGCGCTGGAGCAGGCCGCGCTCGCCCATGCTGCGCATCGTCGTGAAGACCTCCGTGGCACTCGGCATGTCCTCCGAGGTCTCCAGGAGGAGTACGCCGCCGTCGTACTCGGTCAGATCGTGCGAGACCTCACGGTCGGCCATCAGCAGCCAGCCGAGGATCTCCAGGCATCCGCCCCAACTACGGCCCTCGACGACCCGGTCGGCGTTCACCCAGGTCCAGCCGGTACCGGGCCGGGTCTCCGGTTCCGCGTCGAACGTCGCGGGGTCGGCCCAGTCGCGGTTGACGTCGTTCCAGCGCTCGGCGGGCTTCAACTCGTACTCGCCCGAGGTGAACAGCGCCGCGCGCAGCGACTCGGCGGTCTGGGGGTGCATGGCGCCGGGGCGGCCCAGCTCGCACATCACGGACACCCCGTGGTAGCCGACGATTCCGGCGTTGCGCAGGAACGCGAGCAGGTTCGTGTTGTCGCTCATCCCGAAGAACGGCTTCGGGTTCGCGGCGATCAACTCCCGGTCCAGCAGCGGCAGTACCGTGATCTGGTCGTCGCCGCCGATCGACGCGACGACCGCCTTGATGTCCGGGTCGGCGAAGGCGGCGTGGATGTCGTCGGCCCGCTCCTGCGGCGTGGAGCCCATCTTGCGGGTCGCCGGGTACTCGACCGGTTCGAGCCCGTACTCCTTGCGCAGCCTCTCCAGCCCCAGCTCGTGGGGGCGCGGGAAGAGCCCGGGCAGGCCGGACGAGGGCGAGATCACGGCGATGCGGTCGCCGGGTAACGGCTTGGGCGGGTAGGAGGGCGTCGTCATACGGGGAGGGTACGGGCGGCCGACCCGGCCCCGCACCGTGATAAACCGGGGCCGAGCAGCGGTCCTCAGCGGACCGCCCCATCCTGAACGGACCGGAGGAACCGTGCCCCGCACCCTGGCCAACGCCCCGATCATGATCCTCAACGGCCCCAACCTGAATCTGCTCGGCCAGCGCCAGCCGGAGATCTACGGCTCCGACACCCTCGCCGACGTCGAGGCCCTGTGTGCCAAGGCGGCGGCCGCGCACGGCGGAACGGTGGACTTCCGCCAGTCCAACCATGAGGGTGAGCTGGTCGACTGGATCCATGAGGCGCGGCTGAACCACTGCGGGATCGTGATCAACCCGGGTGCCTACTCGCACACCTCGGTCGCGATCCTGGATGCCCTCAACACCTGTGACGGACTTCCGGTGTTGGAGGTCCACATCTCCAACATCCATCAGCGCGAGTCGTTCCGGCACCACTCGTACGTCTCGCTGCGCGCGAACGGCGTCATCGCCGGATGCGGAGTGCAGGGCTACGTTTTCGGGGTGGAGCGGGTCGCGGCGCTGGTGGGGGCGGGGCAGGCGGACGCGTAAACGCTTACGCCACCCCGCGTGGCCCTTGGCCCCGGCGGCCTAGGGGAGACGGCCGGCCTCCACGATCCGCCGCAGAAAGCGCTGCGTGCGCTCCTGCTGCGGATCGCCGAAGATCCGCTCGGCGCTGCCGTGCTCCAGGACCACACCGCCGTCCAGGAAACACACCTGGTCGGCCACCTCGCGGGCGAAGCTCATCTCGTGCGTGGCCAGCACCATGGTCATGCCGTCGTCCTTCAGATCGCGCACGACGGCGAGGACCTCGCCCACCAGCTCGGGATCCAGCGCGGCGGTGACCTCGTCGAGCAGCAGCAGCCGGGGACGTACGGCCAGAGCGCGTGCGATCGCGACCCGCTGCTGCTGTCCGCCGCTCAGCCGGTCCGGGTACTCGCCCGCCCTGCCCGCGAGGCCGAGCCGCTCCAGCAGCTCACGCGCGCGTGCCTCGGCCTCGGCGCGGAACACGCCGTGCACACGGCGCGGGGCCAGGGTGATGTTCTCGAGGACGGTCATGTGCGGGAACAGGTTGTACGCCTGGAAGACCACGCCTATACGGCGGCGCACCGCGTCCTGGTCGACGCGCGGATCGGTGATCTCCTCGTCGTCCAGCCAGATCGCGCCGTCGTCGATGTCCTCCAAAAGGTTGGCGCACCGCAGCAGCGTCGACTTGCCGGACCCGGACGCGCCGATCAGCGCGGTCACCGTGTGCGGGGCGACCTCCAGGTCGACGTCCCGCAGCACGACCGTGCCACCGAACGTCTTGCGGACCGACTCCATGCGCAGCACGGGGGCGTCACTCATAGGGATCCTCCCTGGGCCCGCTTACGGTCCATCCGGGCCGTCACCCAGTCAGTGAACCGTGTCATGGGGATGGTCAGCGCCACGAAGACCAGGCCCGCGACGATGTACGGCGTGTAGTTGAGGCTGCGGCCGACGATGATGTCGGCGGCCCGCACGGCGTCCACCGCGCCGCCGATCGACACGAGCCCGGTGTCCTTCTGGAGCGACACCAGGTCGTTGAGCAGCGGCGGCACCTGGCGGCGTACCGCTTGCGGGAGGACGACGTACCGCAGCGCCTGTCGGTTGTTGAGGCCGAGCGAGCGGGCCGCGGCGCGCTGCGAGGGGTGCACGGACTCGATGCCGGCGCGGAACACCTCGGCGACGTACGCCGAGTACGTCAGCGTCAGCGCCGTACCGCCCAGCAGCACCGGGTCGACGGTGACACCCTGCAGCCGCAGTGCGGGCACGCCGAGGACCACGATCATCAGGTTGATGATGAGCGGCAGGCCCCGGAAGAAGTCGGTGTACGCGGCGGCGAGCACGCGCAGCGGGAAGAACACCGGGCCGCGCAGGGTGCGTGCGACGGCTATGAGCATCCCGAGGACGAGTACGGCAGCGCCGCAGATCAGCAGCAGCCGGACGTTGAGCCACAGTCCTTCGAGGACCTTGGGCAACGCCTCGCGCGCGTACTCGGCGCTGAAGAACGTTTCTTTGGTGCGCGCCCAGCCGGGGGCGTTGACGACGACCAGGTAGAGCACGACGCCTGTGACCAGCGTCGAGAGTGCGCCGATCGCGGTGGCGCGGCGGGAGCGGGCGCGCTTGTAGGCCTCGCGGTCGATGCGCCGCTGCGAGGGGACGTATCCCTCACTCTCCTGGCCGGACTCGTCCTTGGTGAGCGTCACTTGAGTACGGGTGCGTCGACGGCCTCGGACAGCCACTGCTGCTCGACCTTCGCCAGCGTGCCCCTCTCGCGCAGGGCGTCGACGGCGTCCGTCACGCACGAGGTGAGCGCGCTGCCCTTGTCGAGCACGAGCCCGAACTGCTCCGGCGTACCGCCCTGGTTCTCGAACTGCCCCACGATCGTCGCGTCCGTGACCTCGGCCGCGGTGATGTAGAAGGCGGTCGGCAGGTCGACGACGATGGCGTCGACCTGGCCGTTCTGCAGGGCGGACTTGGCCTGGTCGTTCTTGGCGTAGGCGGCGGGCTCCCGAGTCGGCTTCACCACGTCGTCGATGTAGTTGAGGCTGGTGGTGCCGACCTGGGCGCCCAGCTTGAGGTCCTTCAGGTCGGCGAGGCTCGTCGCCTTCGCGGCCTTGCTGTCCTTGAGGGCGATGACGGCCTGACGCACGTCGTAGTAGCCGGACGAGAAGTCCACGGCCTTCTTGCGCTCGTCGCTGATCGACACCTGGTTGATGTCGAAGTCGAACGTCTTTTCGCCGGGCGCGAAGGCCTTGTTGAAGGGAACGCTCTGCCAGACGACGGCGCTCTTGTCGTAGCCGAGCTCCTTCGCCACGGCGTACGCGACCGCGGACTCGAAGCCCTCGCCGTTCGCGGGCTTGCCGTCCTTGAACCACGGCTCGTACGCGGGCTCGTCGGTGGCGATCGTCAGTTTGCCGGAGGTCTCGGTGGCCAGCTTGCCCTTGGCGCAGGTGGTCCCGGCCGACCCCGAAGGCGTGTCGGCCGCCTTCTCCTCCGGCTGCGGAGCGCAGCCGACAGCGGTGGCGAGCAGGGCTGTGGTCGCGGCGGCGAGGGCGCGGCGCAGCGGGCGCGAGGCAGGAGGCATGGCGGGAGAGTGGCAGTCCGCCGCCCCGTTTGTCGAGGTCACGGCAAGATTCGTCCGCATGGTGGGAACGGGTGTTTCATTCTTGTGAACGCGTCCCGTGAGGCGATGCTCGCCGGGGGCCGCCGGTCGAGGGCGGGGATCGGAAGACCGGCGGCCCGTACCGCGCAGGAGCCGTCGTCCTGGGCGGGGCTGCCACCAGTTGACTGCGCAACCACGTACGCCGGGAGCGCGCGTACGGCACCGGCGTGAGCGAAGAGTTCACACGGGGCGCGTGTGCGGAGTGGGCGCGGGGCTCACACTCATCGCCGCGCGCCCGTGCTGGTCGCCCACCCTCGCGGGCCGGGGGGGGGAGGGGGGGGCACTCGTCGGCCGCGTGCACCGGTCGCTCACCAGCCCCGTGCGAGGGGAGCCCGCGCAGGACGCCGGCGAGCGCGAGGGATTCACACGGGGCGAGCCCTCCTCGCCCTGCGCGCCGGATGCTCACGGTCCCCGCAACGGGCGGTGGTCACCAGCCCCGCGCGTGCCACTCCGGCAGATGCGGCCGCTCCGCGCCCAGCGTCGTGTCGTTGCCGTGCCCGGGGTACACCCATGCCTCGTCGGGGAGGGCGTCGAAGATCTTCGTCTCGACGTCGTGGATCAGGCTGGCGAACGCCTTCGGGTCCTTGCGGGTGTTGCCCACCCCGCCCGGGAACAGGCAGTCGCCGGTGAAGACATGGGGATGCCCGTGCGGGTCGTCGTAGACGAGGGCGATCGAGCCCGGCGTGTGGCCGACCAGATGGCGCGCGGTGAGTTCCACGTGCCCCACGCGGATGGTGTCGCCGTCGTCGACCAGGACGTCGGTCGGCACGGGGATGCCGTCCGCGTCGTCCCGACCCGCGTACGTGCGCGCGCCCGTGGCCGCGACGACCTCGGCGAGCGCCTGCCAGTGGTCACCGTGCTGGTGCGTGGTGACGACCGACGCGATGCCGTCCTCGCCGATGCTGCCGAGCAGGGTGCCGGCGTCGTTGGCGGCGTCGATCAGCAGTTGCTCGTCCGTGGCCCGGCAGCGCAGTACATAGGCGTTGTTGTTCATGGGTCCGACCGCGATCTTCGTGATCATCACGTCTCGCAGTTCGTGCACGTCGGCCGGGCCGCCGACCGTCACCACTCCGCTGTACGTCATGACGTTCAGCCTATAGCGGGGGAGGGGCCCGGCCGAGGCGGAGCGGACTACAGCGGGGGAAGGGCCGGCAGCGGGCCGCCGGCCACGGTCAGAGCGGATCCGTCGCGGCGCCCCGCGAGCCAGCCCAGCAGGTCGGCCCGGTGGCCGGTGACGGTGATCCGAGCCGTCCCGTCACGGCCGGTCGGGATTTGCCGGCCGTCCTGCTCGATCAGCACGGCGGGTACGTCGGGATGGCCCCGGAAGCGGTCGGCGAGGAAGTCGATCTCCCGCTGGGTGAAGTCCCCGGGGAGGTCTTCCAGGTTGTACCCGATGCCGAGGTCCACATGGTGCAGCTCCACCTCGATCCAGCGCCGGAACGGCACCCGGGACGCGGAGTCGGTGACCCCGTTGCGCAGCTCCACCGTGCGCGACCAGTCCGCCGGCCCGGCCCCCGCCTCCTGGAAGCGCGCCGCGCTGTCGCGGAGGTCGGTGAGCTGGACGGAGAGGGGGCGCGGCGCGTCCCGCTCGATGTCGGTGTCCCGGGCGTCCGCGGAGGCGTACATGGGACGGCCTTCGAGGACGTTCACGAGGGCGTCCGCGTTGCGGGCCAGGTGGGCGAGGACGTGGCCGCGGGTCCAGCCGGGCAGCCGTGACGGCTCGGTCACAGCCGAGTTGTCCAGTTTGGTGACTGCGATGAGCAAGCGTTCGGTAGCGTCACGTACAGACGCCAGGTCATGCGCGTGATCAATCATGGTGCTGACCCTAGCTCCGGCCACACCTTCGGGTGAAGCTCGTGTAGCGGAACCGTAAATCGAATGCACGTGCTATATGGTCGGGCGTGGCGTCGGGCATGCTGGAGAGCCGGGGATTGTTTACGCATCCGGGAATCCGACCGGCGTTGTCAGTGGCTCCCCCTAGTCTGAGAAAGCACGGGGGCCTCGCCCCTGTCACTTCTCTCAAGAAAGGTGCGGACCGGCGTGGCCGACCGTCTCATCGTCCGTGGCGCGCGCGAGCACAACCTGAAGAACGTCTCGCTCGACCTGCCTCGCGACTCGCTCATCGTCTTCACGGGCCTGTCCGGGTCGGGCAAGTCCTCCCTGGCCTTCGACACCATCTTCGCCGAGGGCCAGCGGCGCTACGTGGAGTCGCTCTCCTCGTACGCCCGCCAGTTCCTCGGTCAGATGGACAAGCCCGACGTCGACTTCATCGAGGGCCTCTCGCCCGCGGTCTCCATCGACCAGAAGTCGACCTCGCGCAACCCGCGCTCGACGGTCGGCACCATCACCGAGGTCTACGACTATCTGCGACTGCTCTTCGCGCGCATCGGCAAGCCGCACTGCCCCGAGTGCGGCCGTCCGATCTCGCGCCAGTCGCCGCAGGCCATCGTCGACAGGGTCCTGGAGCTGCCGGAGGGGAGCCGCTTCCAGGTGCTGTCGCCGCTCGTCCGTGAGCGCAAGGGCGAGTTCGTCGACCTCTTCGCCGATCTCCAGACCAAGGGCTACTCCCGCGCGCGCGTCGACGGCGAGACGATTCAGCTCTCCAACCCGCCCATGCTGAAGAAGCAGGAGAAGCACACCATCGAGGTGGTCATCGACCGCCTCACGGTGAAGGACTCCGCCAAGCGTCGCCTCACCGACTCCGTGGAGACCGCGCTCGGCCTGTCCGGCGGCATGGTCGTGCTCGACTTCGTCGACCTCGCCGAGGACGACCCGGAGCGCGAGCGCATGTACTCGGAGCACCTGTACTGCGCGTACGACGACCTGTCCTTCGAGGAGATGGAGCCCCGTTCCTTCTCCTTCAACTCGCCCTTCGGTGCCTGCCCGGACTGCACGGGTATCGGCACGCGCATGGAGGTCGACCCGGAGCTGATCGTCCCGGACGAGGACAAGTCCCTCGACGAGGGCGCCATCCACCCCTGGTCGCACGGCCACACCAAGGACTACTTCGGCCGACTGATCGGCGCCCTCGCGGACGCCCTGGGATTCCGTACGGACATCCCCTTCGCCGGTCTGCCGCAGCGCGCCAAGAAGGCACTGCTCCACGGCCACAAGACGCAGATCGAGGTCCGGTACCGCAACCGCTACGGACGCGAGCGTGTGTACACCACGCCCTTCGAAGGCGCCGTCCCGTTCATCAAGCGCCGGCACAGCGAGTCCGAGAGCGACGCCAGCCGGGAGCGCTTCGAGGGCTACATGCGCGAGGTCCCCTGCCCGACCTGTGAGGGCACGCGCCTCAAGCCGGTGGTCCTCGCGGTCACGATCATGGAGAAGTCGATCGCCGAGGTCTCCGGCATGTCCATCAGTGACTGCGCGGACTTCCTGGGCCGGCTGAAGCTGAGCGCCCGCGACAAGAAGATCGCCGAGCGTGTGCTGAAGGAGGTCAACGAGCGGCTGAGGTTCCTGGTCGACGTCGGCCTGGACTACCTCTCGCTGAACCGTGCGGCCGGCACCCTCTCCGGCGGCGAGGCCCAGCGCATCCGTCTCGCCACCCAGATCGGCTCCGGCCTGGTCGGCGTCCTGTACGTCCTCGACGAGCCGTCCATCGGCCTGCACCAGCGCGACAACCACCGGCTCATCGAGACCCTGGTCCGGCTGCGCGACATGGGCAACACGCTGATCGTCGTCGAGCACGACGAGGACACCATCAAGGTCGCCGACTGGATCGTCGACATCGGCCCCGGCGCGGGCGAGCACGGCGGCAAGGTCGTGCACAGCGGATCCCTGAAGGAACTGCTGGCCAACCCGGAGTCCATGACCGGCCAGTACCTGTCCGGCAAGAAGGCCATTCCGCTGCCCGACGTCCGGCGCCCGCAGGACCCGTCCCGCCGGCTCACGGTGCACGGCGCCCGCGAGAACAACCTCCAGGACATCGACGTGTCCTTCCCGCTGGGCGTGTTCACGGCGGTCACGGGCGTGTCCGGCTCCGGCAAGTCGACGCTGGTCAACGACATCCTGTACACGCACCTGGCCCGCGAGCTCAACGGCGCCCGGAGCGTTCCGGGGCGGCACACGCGCGTGGACGGCGACGACCTCGTCGACAAGGTCGTCCACGTCGACCAGTCGCCCATCGGCCGTACGCCCCGGTCGAACCCGGCGACGTACACCGGCGTCTTCGACCACGTCCGCAAGCTGTTCGCCGAGACCACCGAGGCGAAGATCCGCGGCTACCTGCCCGGCCGCTTCTCCTTCAACGTCAAGGGCGGCCGCTGCGAGAACTGCGCGGGCGACGGCACGATCAAGATCGAGATGAACTTCCTCCCGGACGTGTACGTCCCGTGCGAGGTCTGCCACGGTGCCCGGTACAACCGGGAGACCCTGGACGTCCACTACAAGGGCAAGTCCATCGCCGACATCCTGAACATGCCGATCGAGGAGGCCATGCACTTCTTCGAGGCCGTGCCCGCGATCTCCCGCCACCTGAAGACGCTCAACGACGTCGGTCTCGGCTACGTCCGTCTCGGCCAGTCCGCGACCACGCTCTCCGGTGGCGAGGCCCAGCGGGTGAAGCTCGCCAGCGAGCTCCAGAAGCGCTCCACCGGCCGCACGGTCTACGTCCTGGACGAGCCGACCACCGGTCTGCACTTCGAGGACATCAGCAAGCTGCTCACCGTCCTGGCCGGTCTCGTCGACAAGGGCAACACGGTCATCGTCATCGAGCACAACCTCGACGTGATCAAGACCGCCGACTGGGTCGTCGACATGGGTCCCGAGGGTGGCGCCGGCGGCGGCCTGGTCGTCGCCGAGGGCACGCCCGAGCAGGTCGCCGGCGTCCCGGCCAGCCACACCGGCAAGTTCCTCCGGGAGATCCTCGACTCCGACCGGATCAGCGACGCGGACCCGGTGAAGGCCCCGCGCAAGACGGCCGTCAGGAAGACGGCGGCCAAGAAGGCGGTGGCGGCCACGACGGCGGTGAGGAAGACGGCGACGGCCAGGACGACCACCACGACGACGGCCGAGGACGTCGACACCACGGCGGCCAAGAAGGCGACCGCGGCCAAGAAGGCGACGGCGGTCACGAAGGCGACCGCGGCCACGAAGGCAACGGCGGCCACGAAGGCGACCGCGGCCACGAAGAAGGCCGCGCCGGCGAAGAAGACGACCCGGACCCGCAAGGCCTGACGAGGAGAGCCGAACAGACGGGGAGAGTCTGACACCGACAGGGGAGTCGGACGAGGGACCACCTGGAGGGGACCGCTGCGGGGCGAGGACAAGCACCCGCAGCGGTCCGCGCCTGCCCTCCTCCAGCGCGGACCGCCCTCATGCGTTCTTGCCCCGCCTCTGCGCTTACGCCATCGTGACCTTGGCGGATCGGCCCGTGACGACGTGGGCACGCCCCGCTGACGACCACGGAGGGGGAGCCGGTGGTGGAACCTGATATTCCGGCAGCCCGGGGCGGGCCGGTGGAACCGCGGGCGGCACGGCCGGCCGACGTCACCTGGCACCGGCTCCAGGACCAGCTGAACTGGTTCGACCGGAAGAGCGGTCTCGCCCAACGCCGCTTCAAACAGCTGAAGTTGGCCACACTCATGCTGGCGGCCGGTCTTCCGGTGACCGTCGCCGCCTCCGCGCCCAACTGGATCCCGGCGTTGATGGGCGCCCTTGTCGCGGTCATCGAGGGCGCACAGCAACTGTTCAAGTTCCAGGAGAACTGGATCAACTACCGGTCCGTGTGCGAGGGGCTGCGCCGCGAGCACTACCTGTACCTGGCGCGGGCGGGGCACTACGGCGAAACGGCCGACGTCGACACCCTGCTGGCCGAGATGGTGGAGCGGATCATCGGACAGGAAACCACCCACTGGGTGGAACGGGAGGCCACGTGATCATCGTCTTTACCGGTCGGCGTCCCTCAGGGCGGGACGGAGTGTTCCCCGATACCGCCGTGGACTGGCTGGAGGAGCGGCTGAAGCTCCTCATCGCCGGACTCCGGCCGCGGCTCGCCGTGGGTTCAGCCGCCGCGGGCACCGACCTGCTCGCCGCCGGGGCGGCACTGCGCGCCGGTATCCCGGTCGAACTCCTGGTCACCGAGGACCCCGAGGAGTTCGTGAGCGCCTCCGTCGCCGACAAAGGGCCGCGATGGGAGGAGCGCTTTCGCACGCTGACCGCGCAGACGAAGGCCGCCGTGATCCCCGTACCGGGAGCGAGGGCCGACGACGACGGATTCCGCGTCGTCAACCGGGCGATCCTGAGCCACGCCCGCGACAGCATGCGCGACCCGGTCCAGAAAGCGGTCGCACCCGAGGAACTCGTGGTGGTCGCGGTGACCGAGGGACCACGCGCGGGAGAGGACCACACAGAGTCCCTCGCCCGGTCCGCCGAAGCCCTCGGCCATCTGGTGCTGCGCCTCGACCCCTCCCAGGTCCAGCCCGAGGCGCCGACGGCGTTCGTCGCCATGCCGTACGGCGTCAAGGCCGACTCCACACGGGACCTCAAGCGGTTCGAGGCGGACCAGTCCTGGCACCGGGTGGTCGTACCCGCTCTCCTCGACAGCGGATACCGACCGATCCGCACGGACCTGGAAGCCGGCCTGAAAAGCATCGACGCGCGCATGCTGCACAGCATCAACACCGCCGACCTCTTCGTGGCCGACCTCGCCACGCTCAACCCCAACGTCCTGTGGGAACTGGGCGTGCGACACGCCTGGCGACCCCACGCCACGCTCCTGATGGCGCCGAACTGGGTCACACCGCCCTTCGACCTGGGACATTCCACCATCCAGCGCTACGAGCGGGGAATGAAGAAGGTCAGCGATCGGCAGGCGGTCACCGCCATTCGCAAGCTCAAGGCCGCGCTGAGCGCGACGCAGCGGGGGGACGACAGCCCGGTGTGGGCCGTGTTCCCCGCGCTGGAGCCCGTACAACTGCCTCCCGACGCCGATGTGGAGCTCTTCTCGCGGCTCACGCGCTACAGCGAGGAGATCAACCTCGCGGCGGCCCTGCGTGACTCCGGGAGACTGCTCGACCTCGCCGACCAGGTACGGGCCGACGGACTCCCCGACAGCAACTGCCGCGACCAGCTGGAGCAGATCGGACTGGCCCTCGTGAAACTGGGCAGCTTCGACGACGGGCGCAGGCTGCTCGAGCCGCTGACCGCGGCCGACGTCTCCTTCGGCCGGATCCGCATGCAGCAGGGATACGCCCTCACCCTGATCCACCGTGACGGAACGCCCGAGGAGCGGCTGAAGTACCTGAAAGACGCCGAACGCAGGTTACTGCTGCTCGACGGCCACCATCCCGGCTCCTCCGAAACCTGGGGACTGCTCGGCAGCGCGGCCAAACGAGCCTTCGAGCTCGCCTTCCGGCTTGAGGAGAAGAACGCCTCTTCTCACCTGAACCGCGCCATCGAGGCCTATCGCAGGGGCATGGAGGCCGATCCCGGCGACTACTACCCGGGGATCAACGCTCTGGCCCTCGTACGGGTGAGGGGGCAGCACTTCGACGGCGGCCAGGACGACGTGGCGCTGGCGGAGTCCCTGCTCCCGGTGGTCCGGTTCGCCGTCGAGCGCCGCCCGGTCGGCCCGAACGACACCTGGGAGCACGCGACGCTGGCCGAACTCGCCCTGCATCAGCACCTGTTGGACAAGGGCATGGCTCCAGTACCACCCGTCGAGGCGCTGCGCCACTACACCTTCGCGGCCCATTCCGCCGACGGCGCCGAACTTGCCTCCATACGCCGCCAACTCGAGTTCCTCATGGCCGTGGGAGACCCGCCCGAGGTCCTTGCCCCACTGCTCGCGGCCATCCCCACACCGGCCGAAGGGAACGCCCTGTGACATACGGGACCACCGAGCCGTACGTGATGGTGAGTCCCGCGGAGCATCCCGGCGGACCGGAACAGCCCCGAGGCGGCCCGGGTCCTCAACCTCGACAACTGGGCGGAGGGCGGCAAGGCCTCACTCGTCCGGGCGCTCGAACTGATCCAGCGGTCCGGCGCCGGCGCGGGTGCTCCTTCGCCGAAGCCTTCCAGCTGCTGCTCGACGAGTAGCAAACCGCCGGGGCATCACCCGGGGTGCTCCGTCCCACAGAACGGCCCGCGTCTCAGGCCAGCTCCGCCGCGTACGGCGGCTCCGCCCCAGCGCGCGAGCAGGTTATCGCCGCTGCCCGCGCGGCGAACCTCAGCAACCGTGCCCAGCCGTCCGCGCCCAGGCCGGCGAGCGCCTGCGGGGACAGGGCGTCACGGGCGGCCAGGCCGTGCAGCAGGGCGGCGTTCACGGTGTCGCCGGCGCCGATCGTGTCGACGACGTCGACCTTCTCGCCCGGCACCGCGTGCACCGCGCCGTCCCTGGTGAAGGCCGTCATCCCGTCGCCGCCCTGGGTGATCACGACGGCCGAGGGCCCCGCGGCCAGCCACTCGCGCGGGGTACCGCCCAGCCACAGCGCGTCCTCCTCGGAGAGCTTGAGCAGGGAGACCGACGGCAGCCAGCTCTTGAAGCGCGCCCGGTAGGCGTCCGCGTCGGGGATCAGCCCCGCCCGGATGTTCGGGTCGAGCGCGGTGAACACGCCCCGCGCGGACGCGCTCCGCATCAGCTCCTCGTAGGCGCTCGCGCCCGGTTCCAGGACGAGTGAGCACGTCCCGAACGAGACCGCCCGGGTCCCCCCGGGAAGCTCTGCGGGCGCTGTGAACTGCCGGTCCGCGGTGCCGTCGACGTAGAAGGAGTAGGCGGCCGAGCCGTGCGTGTCGATCGTGGCGACCGCGAGGGTGGTCGGCTCCGTGCCACGCTGTACGGCCGTCACGTCCACCCCCGCCGCCCGCAGCCCGTCGAGCAGCGCCTCGCCGAAGGCGTCGTACGAGACGCGGGAGCAGAAGGCCGTGGGGGAGCCGAGGCGGCCGAGGGCCAGGGCCGTGTTGTACGGGCCGCCGCCGAGCGCCGGCTTCAGGCCCGCCAGGGCGCCCGTGCCCTGCGGCACCAGGTCGATCAAGGCCTCTCCGGCGACGACGATCACGCGACGGTTCCTCTCTTGGACGGCGAGGGCTGCGAGGGCTGCTGGGGGTGCGCGGACCGAGGGGTCCGCAAGGGCTGCTGAGGGGACTGCGACGGCTGACGGAGCTGCGAGCCCTGCGCCGCCGACGGCCCCGGCTCGCCGTCGCAGCCGCACGAGGCGCGGTGGACGAAGGCGCAGGCGAGCCGCACGGTCCGGGCCGGCCGGTCCGGCGTGGCGAGACGCTCCAGGAGCACATGGAACGCCCGGGCGCCGATCTCCCTGCTGGGCTGGGCGATCGCGGTGAGCCGCGGTGTGAACAGGTCGGCCCAGGCGAAGTCGTCGAAGCAGCACAGGGCGATGTCGTCCGGCACGGACAGGCCGCGCTCGCGCAGAGCGCGCAGGGCGCCGATGGTCATCGCGTTGTTCGCGGTGACGAGCGCGGTGGGCGGTGCAGGAAGGGACAGCAGGGCCGCGGTGGCCCGTTCGCCGCCGTCCGACTCGGAGTCGCCGTGCACGACGAGGCGTTCGTCGTAGGGAAACCCGGCGGCGGCCAGGCCGTGCCGGTACCCGGTGATCCGTTCGCCGGTGGTGCTCAGCCCGGCCCGGCCCGCGACCAGGGCGATCCGCCGATGGCCGAGCCCGGCGAGATGGGTGACCAGCTGGGCCGTCGGTTCGGCGCTGTCGGCGCAGACCTGGTCGAAGCGCGGTGCGCGGTCCTCGGGGGAGTCGATCACCCGGTCGAGGAACACGGCCGGTACGTCGTGACGCGTGAGGTAGGCGACGAGCTTCCGCGGGTCGGCGGAGGGGGCGACGATCATGCCGTCCACCCGCCGTTCGTGCAGGAGCTGGACGACCTTGAGCTCGTGCTCCGGATCGTCGTGCGGGTCGGCGATGAGCAGGCCGTAACCGTGCTCCAGGGCGGCGGCCTCGACTCCCTGGAGGATGTCCGTGAAGTACGGGTTGCTGATCGCCGACACCGCGAGGCCGACGGACCGGGTGCGGGAGGTCACCAGGGAGCGGGCGAGGGTGTTGGGCGTGTAGCCGAGCTCCTCGACGGCGTCCAGCACGGCCTGGCGGGTGTGCGGCAGGACCGGCCGGGTGTCGTTCAGCACGTGCGAAACGGTCGCGACGGACACGCCGGCGCTGCGTGCGACGTCGGCCATGGTCGGCATGGGGTCCTCCTCCCGGAGAGGCAGAAGCAGAAGCAGAATCAGAAGCAGAGAAAACGGCGGCGGTGGCGGCATCGGGAACGTATCGCATACCAGCCCGCACGTAAACGCTTGCGCAAACGTTTACGTGCGGTCACCGTCCCCGGCCCAGGGGGTCACTCCCAGTCCCACCCGATTCCCACGATCCCCGTCCGCACCCGGGGTTCGACGAGGTGCACGGAGTGATGCCGGCCGGTCAGGGCCAGCTCCTGGCGCCCGCTGCGCGGCGCCGCCGCCGAGTGCTGGGCGAACCGGTGGCAGCGCACCGGCAGCGCGTGCTCGTCGAAGCGGACCTGGAGCGCGTACTGACCGCCCGCCGGCCCGAACCCGCGGACGCACTCCCGTGACACACCGGCCGTGCCGTCCTCGACGCCGTAGCGGAAGAGGAACGTGTCGCCGGCCCGCAGCCGGGTGTCGAAAAGCAGTTCGGCCACGAGCACCCCGGTGTCGTGATCGCAACGCACGCGTCCCGTCCGGCAGTTCTCCACGGCGTGGACGGTCATGCGCTCTGGAGCGCACCCCGGGTCGCCGTGGTGGACGGCCACGAATCGGTCGACGCCGTCCCGGTGGGCGCGCACGATGTGGTGCGACTCGCGCCCCGCCAGCTCGCGGCGCCCGCCGATCCGTACCCGCTCGTGGTGCCCGACGGTGTGCAGCCCGCCGTCGAGCGGCGATCCCAGCTCGGCCAGCAGGTGTTCCAGGACGCCGGAGGCCTCGACGAGGGAACGGTAGGAGCGTGCCGCGGGCCGCTCTGCGGCCGGGTCCTCGTCGGTGTGGGCGAGCAGCCGGATCAGCGACTCCTCCGGCAGCTGGAGGATCTCCTCCAGCGCCCGTACGGCCCGCAGCGACTCCGGGCGCTGCGGGCGCCGGGCGCCCTGTTGCCAGTAACTCAGACTCGTCACGCCGACCTTCACCCCGTGGCGCGACAGATGGTGCTGCACGCGCTGCAGCGGCAGCCCGCGGGCGGCGATCGCGGCGCGCAGCGCGACATGGAAGGGGCCGACACGCAGGGCCGCGTCCAGTTCCGCGGTGGCGACGGTGGCGACGTCCGCGTGCTGTGTGGCGTGCGGCATGCAGGGGCCTTTCTGTGAATGTTCACAACGGCTGGTCAGACCGTTCGCGGGAGTCGGGGCCGCCGATCCGGCGCAGGGGTCTTCACATCCGTACGCCGACGTTCAGGGCCCGAGTTCCCCCGCATTGAAGCGTGTTGACCAAGCCCCGACAACACCTGATGCCCAACCGCGGTGCACACCTGGCCGACTTCGCGCGGCGACGGACCTGGGCGGGATTCCGCTCATGCGGCTGGGTTCCCGGGGCCGGCCGTCTCCATGAGCCCGGTCACGCATGTGGACGAGTTCCTGGGAGCCCGGAGCCCGGAGCCCGGAGCCCGGAAGGAAGCCCACCCGCACCGTCCCGGCCCACCGGGCGCGCCTGCCGGGAGGCCACCGCCTGCCGGGAGGCACCGTCCGCCACCGCGGCCTATGACGGCGACCGCCGCGTACTGGCGCTTCTCGGTCCTCCCCTCCCGGAGTCCCCATGAGGGCGTCGGTCCGTCGTCCACAGGCTCGCCGCGCTGTCAGCCCCCGCCAGTAGGGTGTGAGACATGGCCGACCCCTCCAGCTACCGCCCCAAGCCGGGACAGATCCCGGACTCTCCCGGGGTGTACAGGTTCCGTGACGAGCACCGCAGGGTGATCTACGTCGGAAAGGCGAAGAGCCTGCGCCAGCGCCTGGCGAACTACTTCCAGGATCTGGCGGGCCTGCACCCCCGCACCCGCACCATGGTCACCACGGCCGCGTCCGTGGAGTGGACGGTGGTGTCCACCGAGGTCGAGGCCCTCCAGCTGGAGTACTCCTGGATCAAGGAGTACGACCCCCGGTTCAACGTCAAGTACCGCGACGACAAGAGCTACCCGTACCTCGCGGTGACGATGAACGAGGAGTTCCCGCGCGTCCAGGTGATGCGCGGTCACAAGAAGAAGGGCGTGCGCTACTTCGGGCCGTACGGCCACGCGTGGGCGATCCGCGACACCGTCGACCTCCTGCTGCGCGTCTTCCCGGTCCGCACCTGCTCGGCCGGCGTCTTCAAGAACGCCGCCCGCACCGGCCGCCCCTGCCTGCTCGGCTACATCGGCAAGTGCTCCGCACCCTGCGTCGACCGCGTCTCGGCCGAGGAGCACCGCGAACTCGCCGACGAGTTCTGCGACTTCATGGCCGGCCGCACGGGCACGTATCTGCGCCGCCTGGAGAGGCAGATGACGGCGGCGGCCGAGGAGATGGAGTACGAGCGGGCGGCCCGCCTGCGCGACGACATCGGGGCCCTGAAGAAAGCCATGGAGAAGAGCGCGGTCGTGCTCGCCGACGCGACCGACGCCGACCTCATCGCGGTGGCCGAGGACGAGCTGGAAGCAGCCGTGCAGATCTTCCACGTCCGCGGCGGCCGCGTGCGCGGCCAGCGCGGCTGGGTCACCGACAAGGTCGAGGAGATCACCACCGGAGCCCTGGTCGAGCACGCCCTCCAGCAGCTCTACGGCGAGGAGACCGGCGACTCGGTCCCCAAGGAGGTCCTGGTCCCGGCCCTGCCCGACCCGGTGGAGCCGGTCCAGGAGTGGCTGACCGGGCGCCGGGGTTCCAACATGTCGCTGCGCATCCCGCAACGCGGCGACAAGAAGGCCCTCATGGAGACGGTGCAGCGCAACGCGCTCCAGACGCTCGCCCTGCACAAGACCAAGCGCGCCTCCGACCTGACCACGCGCTCGCGCGCGCTGGAGGAGATCGCCGACGCCCTGGGCCTGGACAGCGCCCCGCTCAGGATCGAGTGCTACGACATCTCGCACCTCCAGGGCGACGACGTCGTGGCCTCCATGGTCGTCTTCGAGGACGGGCTCCAGCGCAAGAGCGAGTACCGCCGCTTCCAGATCAAGGGCTTCGAAGGGCAGGACGACGTCCGCTCCATGCACGAGGTGCTCACCCGCCGCTTCCGGCGTTACCTCGCCGAGAAGGAGCGGACGGGGGAGTGGACGGACGGCGAGGACGGCCTCGACGACGGCCTGGACGGCACCGTCCTCCAGGACGGCAACGGCCTCAAGGACGACGACGGCCGGCCCAAGCGGTTCGCCTACCCGCCCCAGCTCGTCGTCGTCGACGGCGGGCAGCCCCAGGTGGCCGCCGCCAAGAAGGCCCTCGACGAGCTCGGCATCGACGACATCGCCGTCTGCGGCCTGGCCAAGCGCCTGGAGGAGGTCTGGCTGCCGGACGACGACGACCCGGTGGTCCTGCCCCGCAGCAGCGAGGGCCTCTACCTCCTCCAGCGCGTCCGCGACGAGGCCCACCGCTTCGCGATCACCTACCAGCGGGCCAAGCGCGCCAAGCGCTTCCGTGCGAGCCCTCTGGACGAGGTCCCCGGGCTCGGGGATGCGCGCAAGCAGGCGGTGCTGAAGCATTTCGGTTCGTTGAAGAAACTGCGATCCGCCACCATCGACCAGATCTGTGAGGTTCCCGGCATAGGCCGCAAGACGGCCGAGACGATCGCCGTGGCCCTCGCCCGGACGGCTCCGGCCACGCCGGCGGTGAACACGGCGACTGGAGAGATCATGGAAGAGGAACCCGACACCACGGGTTCCGGTGGGGAGCCCGTGGCGACGGGCGCCCCGGACGAACGACGGGGGCAGGAGACATGAATGTGAACGAGCACGACGTGCAACAAGGCCAAGCCGGAGACGGAGCACAAGTGAGTACGGGCACGCCCAACGAGACGGCCGCGGTCCCGGACGCGGCCATCCCCGAGCTGGTGATCATCTCCGGTATGTCCGGGGCCGGTCGCTCCACGGCCGCCAAGTGTCTGGAGGACCTCGGCTGGTTCGTCGTCGACAACCTGCCGCCCGCGCTGATCCCCACCATGGTGGAGCTCGGCGCCCGCTCCCAGGGCAACGTGGCGCGGATCGCGGTCGTCGTCGACGTACGCGGCCGCCGTTTCTTCGACAACCTCCGAGAGTCCCTGGCCGACCTCGACAGCAGGCAGGTCACCCGGCGGATCGTCTTCCTGGAGTCCTCCGACGACGCCCTGGTGCGCCGTTTCGAGTCGGTGCGCCGCCCGCACCCCCTCCAGGGCGACGGCCGCATCGTCGACGGCATCGCCGCCGAGCGGGAGCTGCTGCGCGAGCTGCGCGGCGACGCCGACCTGGTGATCGACACCTCCAGCCTGAACGTGCACGAGCTGCGCGCCAAGATGGACGCCCAGTTCGCGGGCGAGGAGGAGCCCGAGCTGCGGGCCACCGTCATGTCCTTCGGCTTCAAGTACGGCCTCCCGGTCGACGCCGACCTGGTCGCGGACATGCGCTTCCTGCCCAACCCGCACTGGGTCCCGGAGCTGCGCCCCTTCACCGGCCTCAACGAGGAGGTCGCCGCGTACATCTTCAACCAGCCCGGTGCCAAGGAGTTCCTCGACCGGTACGCCGAACTGCTCAGGCTCATCGCGGCCGGCTACCGCCGTGAGGGCAAGCGGTACGTGACCATCGCCATCGGCTGCACCGGTGGCAAGCACCGATCGGTCGCGACCTCGGAGAAGCTGGCCGCGCGCCTCGCGGCCGAGGGCGTGGAGACGGTGGTCGTGCACCGGGACATGGGACGGGAATGACGGGACGTACTCCCCGGCTGAGCAAACTGCGCCGGGCCGTGCCCGAGGGCCGCGCGAGCCGGCCCGTCGAGGCCCGTGGCGCCAAACCGCGCCGCCGTGGCGCCCAGCCCAAGGTGGTCGCCCTCGGCGGCGGCATGGGCCTGTCCGCCTCGCTGGCCGCCCTGCGCCGGATCACCGGTGACCTCACCGCCGTCGTCACCGTGGCCGACGACGGCGGCTCCAGCGGACGCCTGCGCGACGAACTGGGCGTGCTGCCGCCCGGCGACCTGCGCAAGGCCCTGGCCGCGCTGTGCGGCGACGACGAGTGGGGCCAGACCTGGGCCCGGGTCATCCAGCACCGCTTCCAGTCCAAGGGCGACCTGCACGAACACGCGGTCGGCAATCTGCTGATCGTCGCCCTGTGGGAGCAGCTCGGCGACCACGTCCAGGCCCTCGACCTGGTCGGCAGACTCCTGGGCGCGCACGGGCGCGTGCTGCCCATGTCCGCCGTACCGCTGGAGCTCCAGGCCCTGGTCAAGGGCCACGACCCGGACCGGCCCGACGACATCGACACCGTGCGGGGACAGGCGACCGTCGCGCTCACGCCCGGCGAGGTGCAGTCCGTGCACGTGGTGCCGCACGACCCGCCCGCGGTGCCGGAGGCGGTGGCGGCCGTCCTCGACGCGGACTGGGTGGTCCTCGGCCCCGGCTCCTGGTTCTCCTCGGTGATCCCGCACCTGCTCGTGCCCGATCTCCTGGACGCGGTCACCCAGACGAAGGCCCGCCGGGTGCTCTCCTTGAACCTCGCCCCGCAGCCGGGAGAAACCGATGGCTTCTCCCCGCAGCGTCATTTGGAGGTTTTGGGACGACACGCCCCTAAACTCGCCCTGGACGTGGTGCTGGCCGACGAGGCCGCCGTGCCCGACCGCGAAATGCTCACCGAGGCCGCCAAGCGGCTCGGTGCCGCGGTCGAGCTGGCCCCGGTCGCCCGGAGTGACGGAACTCCTCGGCACGACCCGGAGCTGTTGGCCGCCGCGTACGACCGTATTTTTCGGATGCATGGAAGGATCGGCCCATGGCGATGACGGCAGCGGTGAAGGACGAGATTTCCCGGCTCCCCGTCACCCGTACCTGCTGCAGGAAGGCGGAGGTCTCCGCCGTGCTGCGGTTCGCCGGCGGCCTCCACCTGGTGAGCGGGCGCATCGTGATCGAGGCGGAGCTGGACACCGCCATGGCGGCCCGCCGTCTCAAGCGGGACATCCTGGAGATCTTCGGCCACAGCTCCGAACTGATCGTGATGGCGCCCGGCGGACTGCGGCGCGGCTCGCGCTACGTCGTGCGGGTGGTCGCCGGCGGTGATCAGCTGGCCCGGCAGACCGGCCTGGTCGACGGCCGGGGCCGCCCGATCCGCGGCCTGCCCCCGCAGGTCGTCTCCGGCGCCACCTGTGACGCGGAGGCGGCCTGGCGCGGAGCCTTCCTTGCGCACGGCTCGCTCACCGAGCCGGGCCGCTCCTCCTCGCTGGAGGTGACGTGCCCCGGCCCGGAGGCCGCGCTCGCCCTGGTCGGAGCCGCCCGCCGCCTGTCGATCGCCGCGAAGGCCCGCGAGGTGCGAGGAGTGGACCGGGTCGTCGTCCGTGACGGTGACGCGATCGGCGCCCTGCTGACCCGGCTCGGCGCCCACGAGTCGGTGCTGGCCTGGGAGGAGCGCCGGATGCGCCGCGAGGTGCGTGCCACGGCGAACCGTCTCGCCAACTTCGACGACGCCAACCTGCGCCGCTCCGCGCGCGCGGCCGTCGCCGCCGGCGCCCGTGTCCAGCGTGCCCTGGAAATCCTCGCCGACGACGTGCCCGAGCACCTCGCCGCCGCCGGCCGGCTGCGCATGGACCACAAGCAGGCCTCGTTGGAGGAGCTGGGGGCGCTCGCCGACCCGCCGCTGACCAAGGACGCAGTGGCCGGCCGGATCCGCCGCCTGCTGGCGATGGCCGACAAGCGGGCCCAGGACCTCGGCATCCCCGGCACGGAGTCCAGCATCACCGAGGAGATGGCGGACAACCTCGTGGGGTGACGTGCGCGGTATGTTCAACACGCCGGTGCCGACGCCCACTTGGGTGATCGGCACCGGCGTTTGCGTGTCGTTGAGGCACCCTTGACTGGATCATGGACTGACATGAGCCTGGCATCTGTTCGCCGACGTGGCGAACCACTGCTAGGGGGGTTCATGAGACGAAAAGCGAGACCGATCCTCGCTGTTGGCGCGCTCCTGCTGGGCGGTGCGGGAATCGCACCCATCGCCCAGGCCGCAGGGAGCGAAGGCTCTCCCGATCCGAACGAGGTCAAGGTCTTCCGCGCCGACGTCACGCAGAAGCAGGTACCCCTGCTGCTGGCGGCCGGCCAGGACGGCCACGAACTGAGTGAAGTGGTACCCGAGAAGGGCGAGGCCACGGTCGAGGTCTACCTCACCGACCAGCAGGCCGAGAAGCTCGAGGACCAGGGTGTCGGCCTCACCGAGCACAAGCTGTCCGCCAAGGCGGAGAACCATGTCGAGGCCGCCGCCGAGGGCGTGTTCCGCCCGTACAGCGGAAAGGGCGGCCTGAAGGAGGAGATCGTCAGGGCCGGCCAGGAGAACCCCGACCTCACCAAGGTCGTCTCCATCGGCAGGACGGTCAACGGCCAGGACATCCTGGCCCTGAAGATGACCAAGGGCGCCAAGAAGGCGAAGGACGGCTCCAAGCCGTCCGTCCTGTACCTGTCCAACCAGCACGCGCGCGAGTGGATCACGCCGGAGATGACCCGCCGGCTGATGCACCACTACCTGGACGGCTACAAGACGGACAAGAAGATCAAGAAGCTCGTCGACTCGACCGAGCTGTGGTTCGTCCTGTCGGCCAACCCCGACGGCTACGACTACACCTTCCAGAACTCCGACAACCGTCTGTGGCGCAAGAACCTGCGCGACAACAACGGCGACGGGGCCATCACCACCGGCGACGGCGTCGACCTGAATCGCAACTTCGCCTACAAGTGGGGCTACGACGACGAGGGTTCGTCCCCCAACCCCACCAGCCAGACCTACCGCGGCGCCGCCCCGGGCTCCGAGCCCGAGACCCAGGCCCTGGACGCCTTCCAGAAGCGGATCGGCTTCACGTACGGCATCAACTACCACTCCGCCGCACAGCTCCTCCTCTACGGAGTCGGCTGGCAGGTCGCCACCTCCACCCCGGACGACGTGCTCTACGAGGCGCTCGCCGGCACCCCGGAGAACCCCGCGATCCCCGGCTACCACCCGCAGGTCTCCTCGGAGCTGTACACCACCAACGGCGAGGCCGACGGCCACGCGGCCAACGTCAACGGCATGGCGATGTTCACCCCCGAGATGTCGACCTGTCAGACCGTCTCGGACCTCGATCCGAACGACGCCTGGAACGCGAAAGACTGCCAGTCGGTCTTCAACTTCCCCGACGACGAAAAGCTGATCCAGCAGGAGTTCGCCAAGAACATCCCGTTCGCGCTCTCCCTGGCCGAGACCGCCGCCAAGCCCGACCAGCCGAAGTCCGCGGCCGGCCTGAGCGCCGCCGACTTCACTCCGGCCACCTTCCCGACGTCGTACTCGCGCGGAGCGGACCAGGAGATCTCGGTCGTCGTACGGAAGTCCGTGCGCGACAAGGAGCTCAAGTACCGCGTCAACGGCGGCCGTACGTGGGACATGGCGCTCAAGGCCTGGAAGGGCGGCGAGACGTACGGCGGTGAGGACAACATCTACTTCGACGAATACCGGGCCAAGGTCAAGGACGGCGAGCCCGGCGACAAGGTCGAGGTGTGGTTCACCGGCGAGACGAAGAGCGGGAAGGCCGTCTCCAGCGAGCGCTTCACCTACACCGTCGCCGAACGCTCCAGGGCGGACACGCTCGTGGTCGCCGAGGAGGGCGCGGCCGCCACGCAGGCGCAGACCTACGTCGACGCGCTGAAGGCCAACGGCCACAAGGCGCTCGTGTGGGACGTCGCCACCCAGGGCGCGCCCGACGCACTCGGCGTGCTGAGCCACTTCGACACCGTCGTCCACTACACCGGCGCCAGCACCCCGGGCGTCGCCACCCAGCTGCAGCTGCGTGCCTTCCTGAACGAGGGCGGCAAGCTGGTCGAGGCGGGCGAGCTGGCCGGCGGCAGCGTCGACCTCGGCGGTGGCACCCTGTCGAACGACTTCAGCCAGTACTACCTGGGCGCCTACACGCGTACGTCGACCCCCGGGGCCACCGGCTTCACCGGCTCCGGCAGGCTCGGCGGCTTCACCGGCGCGCTCGGCCCCGCGGCCGGCAACCCGCTGGACCGGGCCGGGACGTACAGCGTGACGTCCGACGAGCTGCCTGCGGACACCTATCCGCAGTTCGCGAGTGCGGGCGCGGGTCAGTTCGCCGGGACGGCCAACCCGTACGGGCCGTACGCGGGCTCCTCCATGGCCGCCGCCGTCCACACCGACGACGCCTACAAGCGGCTCACCCGGACCGTCGACCTCACCGGGGTGAGCGCGGCCGACGCGCCCACCCTGCGCACCCGGCTGCTGTGGGACACCGAGCCCGGCTACGACAACGTGCTGGTCGAGGCCCACACCACCGGGGCCGACGACTGGACCACGCTCCCGGAGGCGGGCGGTGCCACCAGCACCACCGTGCCGGCGGAGTGCGAGGCCGGGTACTACGTGGCCGAGCACCCCCAGCTCAAGCACTACCTGACCGTGGCGTCCGACGCCTGCACCGCGACCGGCACCACCGGCGCGTGGAACGCCCTCACCGGCTCCTCCGGCGGCTGGCGGCTGGTGAACTTCGACCTGAGCGCCTACGCCGGCAAGTCGGTCGAGGTCTCGATCAGCTACGTCACCGACCCGGGCAGCGGCGGCCGCGGCGTCCTCGCCGACGAGGCCTCGCTGGTCGTCGGCGGCACCGCCACCCAGACCGAGGGCTTCGAGACGTCGCTGGGCGTCTGGAGCGTGTCCGGACCGCCCGCGGGCAGCCCGGCCGTCCTCAAGGACTGGGCGCGCACCGGGGCGCTCTTCCAGACATACGGAGCAGTCACCACGGACGACACCGTGCTGCTGGGCTTCGGCCTGGAGCACGTCACCTCGGCGGCCGAGCGGACGACTCTTCTGAGGAAGGCACTCGCGGCCCTCGAGGGGTGAACCCGCCCGGTCAACCGCATGTGATCCTTCGTGATCAGATCGGGTGATCCGGACTTCGGGCGGGGCGGTCCGTACCCCTACTGGCGGGTACGGACCGCACTGCCGTGTATGGGCCATCTCGATGTCACCCCGCAGGGCTCAGGGGGGTAGGGTCGTAGGCGGTCGGGGACATCCCATACAGCTCGCCGGATTCGAACCCGGCGTACCAACGAGGAGATCGGTTTCGTGACGATCCGCGTAGGCATCAACGGCTTTGGCCGCATCGGTCGTAACTACTTCCGCGCGCTGCTGGAGCAGGGTGCTGACATCGAGATCGTGGCTGTCAACGACCTGGGTGACACCGCGACCACCGCTCACCTGCTCAAGTACGACTCCATCCTGGGCCGCCTGAAGGCCGAGGTGTCGCACACCGCCGACACGATCACCGTCGACGGCAAAACGATCAAGGTTCTCTCCGAGCGCAACCCCGCCGACATCCCCTGGGGCGACCTCGGCGTCGACATCGTCATCGAGTCGACCGGCATCTTCACCAAGAAGGCCGACGCCGAGAAGCACATCACCGGCGGCGCCAAGAAGGTCCTCATCTCGGCTCCGGCCAAGGACGAGGACATCACCATCGTGATGGGCGTCAACCAGGACAAGTACGACGCGGCGAACCACCACATCATCTCCAACGCCTCCTGCACCACCAACTGTGTGGCGCCGATGGCGAAGGTCCTCGACGAGAACTTCGGCATCGTCAAGGGCCTGATGACGACGGTCCACGCGTACACGAACGACCAGCGCATCCTGGACTTCCCGCACTCGGACCTGCGCCGCGCCCGCGCCGCCGCCGAGAACATCATCCCGACCACGACGGGTGCCGCCAAGGCCACCGCCCTGGTGCTCCCGCAGCTCAAGGGCAAGCTGGACGGCATCGCGATGCGCGTCCCGGTCCCGACCGGCTCGGCCACCGACCTGGTCGTGACGCTGCAGCGCGAGGTCACCAAGGACGAGGTCAACGCCGCGTTCAAGAAGGCCTCCGACGACGGCGACCTCAAGGGCTTCCTGACCTACACCGAGGACCCGATCGTCTCCTCGGACATCGTCGGTGACCCGGCCTCCTGCACCTTCGACTCCTCCCTGACCATGGTCCAGGAGGGCAACTCGGTGAAGATCCTCGGCTGGTACGACAACGAGTGGGGTTACTCCAACCGCCTCGTCGACCTGACGGTCTTCGTCGGCAACCAGCTCTGATCAACAGAGCAGGCACCTTGATGTGAGAGCAGGGCTCGGGCAGCGCAGGGACGCGCTGCCCGAGCCCTGACTCACGTGCAGACCAGCCCTCTTACGATCATGAGCATCACGAGCCCTCCTCAGGAGTTCCCTCAATGAAGACGATCGACGAACTTCTCGCCGAAGGCGTCGCGGGCCGACGGGTCTTCGTCCGCGCCGACCTGAACGTGCCGCTCGACGGCACCACGATCACCGACGACGGCCGCATCCGCGCCGTCCTGCCCACCGTCAAGGCCCTCGCCGAGGCGGGCGCCCGGGTGGTCGTCGCCTCGCACCTGGGCCGCCCCAAGGGCGCCCCGGACCCGGCGTTCTCGCTCGGGCCGGCCGCCGCGCGTCTGGGCGAACTCCTCGGCGCCGAGGTGGCCTTCGCGACCGACACGGTCGGCGAGTCCGCCACGTCGACCGTCGCCGGCCTCGCCGACGGCCAGGTCGCCGTCATCGAGAACCTGCGCTTCAACGCCGGCGAGACGAGCAAGGACGACGCCGAACGCGGCGCCTTCGCCGACCAGCTCGCCGCCCTCGCGGACGTGTACGTGGGCGACGGCTTCGGCGCCGTGCACCGCAAGCACGCCTCGGTCTTCGACCTCCCGGCCCGTCTGCCGCACGCGGCCGGCTACCTCATCGCCACCGAGGTCGGCGTTCTGAAGAAGCTCACCGAGGACGTCAAGCGGCCCTACGTCGTGGCCCTCGGCGGTTCCAAGGTCTCCGACAAGCTCGCCGTCATCGACCAGCTGCTCGGCAAGGCGGACCGCCTCCTCATCGGCGGCGGCATGGTGTTCACCTTCCTCAAGGCCAAGGGCTACGAGGTCGGTGCCTCCCTCCTCCAGGACGACCAGATCCCGGTCGTCCAGGAGTACATCGAGCGCGCGGAGAAGAACGGCGTCGAGCTGGTCCTCCCCGTCGACGTGCTGACCTCCACCGCGTTCCCGGACCTGAAGACCAAGGCGCCGGCGAACCCCGACACCGTCGCCGCGGACGCCATCCCCGCCGACCAGCTGGGCCTGGACATCGGCCCGGAGACCCGCAAGCTGTACGCCTCGAAGCTCGCCGACGCCGCCACCGTCTTCTGGAACGGCCCCATGGGCGTCTTCGAGCACCCCGACTACGCCGAGGGCACCAAGGCGGTCGCCCAGGCCCTCCTCGACTCCCCGGGCTTCACGGTGGTCGGCGGTGGCGACTCCGCCGCGGCCGTCCGCATCCTGGGCTTCGACGAGAACGCATTCGGCCACATCTCGACCGGTGGCGGCGCCTCCCTCGAATATCTCGAGGGCAAGACGCTCCCCGGGCTCGCCGCACTGGAGGACTGACCCTTAATGGCTGCATCTATTTCTTCGGGGCGCACGCCGCTGATGGCGGGCAACTGGAAGATGAACCTCAACCACCTCGAGGCCATCGCCCACGTCCAGAAGCTCGCCTTCGCCCTGGCCGACAAGGACTACGACGCCGTCGAGGTCGCCGTCCTGCCGCCCTTCACCGACCTGCGCTCCGTCCAGACCCTGGTCGACGGCGACAAGCTCAAGATCAAGTACGGCGCCCAGGACATCTCGGCGCAGGACTCCGGCGCCTACACCGGCGAGATCTCCGGTGCGATGCTGGCCAAGCTGAAGTGCACGTACGTGGCCATCGGCCACTCCGAGCGCCGCCAGTACCACAACGAGACCGACGAGCTGGTGAACGCCAAGGTCAAGGCCGCCTACAAGCACGGCCTGACCCCGATCCTGTGCGTCGGCGAGGAACTGGAGATCCGCGAGGCGGGCAACCACGTCACCCACACCCTCACCCAGGTCGAGGGCGGCCTCAAGGACATCCCGGCCGAGCAGGCCGAGTCCGTCGTGGTCGCCTACGAGCCCGTGTGGGCCATCGGCACCGGCAAGGTCTGCGGCGCCGAGGACGCCCAGGAGGTCTGCGCGGCCATCCGTGGCAAGATCGCCGAGCTGTACTCGCAGGAGCTGGCCGACAAGGTCCGCATCCAGTACGGCGGCTCCGTGAAGTCCGGCAACGTCGCCGAGATCATGGCCCAGGCCGACATCGACGGCGCCCTGGTCGGCGGTGCCTCGCTGGACACGGACGAGTTCGTCAAGATCGCGCGCTTCCGCGACCAGTGAGTATGCGGTAGCGGCGTTCCGTCGTACCCTTGCGGGGTCCAGCGCTCGTTGCTGGACCCCGTCGTCCATCAGAATCCGAGGAAGTTGGTCCAGCCGTGGTTATGGGGTTCTCGATCGCCCTGCTCGTCTTCAGCCTGCTGATGATGCTTCTGGTGCTGATGCACAAGGGCAAGGGTGGCGGCCTCTCCGACATGTTCGGTGGCGGCATGCAGTCGTCCGTCGGTGGTTCCTCGGTCGCCGAGCGCAACCTCGACCGCATCACCGTGGTGGTCGGTCTGCTCTGGTTCGCGTGCATTGTCGTGCTGGGCCTGCTGATGAAGGCCAACAACTGATCAGCGTCGCACACGCAGCACGCCTGTTCCGCACGTAAGGCCCCATGTTCGGTACGCGCACCTGAGCGCGGCCTATCATGGGGCTTGCGTCTTGTGTGGGAGCTGTAACTCCAACCACTGGACGCGCGTTGGGCCTTACGTAGACTAAGGCGCTCGCAGTGAAGCGAAACGCCGACTCGCTTTGCGGCACCATCACGCAGGGAGTTACGACCGTGGCAAGTGGCAACGCGATCCGAGGAAGCCGGGTCGGGGCGGGGCCGATGGGCGAGGCCGAGCGGGGCGAGTCCGCGCCGCGTCTGCGCATCTCCTTCTGGTGCTCCAACGGGCACGAGACGCAGCCCAGCTTCGCCAGCGACGCGCAGGTCCCCGAAACCTGGGACTGCCCGCGCTGCGGCTTTCCAGCAGGTCAGGACCGGGACAACCCACCGGCCCCACCACGCACCGAGCCCTACAAGACGCACCTCGCCTATGTGAGAGAGCGGCGCAGCGACGCGGACGGCGAGGCGATCCTCGCCGAGGCGCTCGCCAAACTGCGGGGCGAAATCTAGGAATTGAGAGTCGGCCGGACATTCGCGGATGTCCGGCCGGACCTGTTCGACGACGCCCTGGGCCGGTTGCCGCGCCGAGGCCGGTTGTCAGTGGTGCCCTCTACGGTTTGCGCACAGGCGAATCGTGAGGGGGAGGCTGTGGCGACGGTCGACGCGACGGGCGTGGGGGCGCCCGCATGGCGCGGGGGATTCGGGCGGCTGTGGACCGCGGCTGTGGTGTCGCGGTTCGGCGACGCTCTGCGCAACGCGGCGCTGCCTCTGCTCGCCGTGCAGCTCACCCACGATCCCCTCGTCATCGCGTCCGTCACCGCCTGCGGCTATGTGCCCTGGCTGCTGTTCGGGCTGCTCGGCGGGGCCGTCGCCGACCGGGTGGACCAGCGGCGGGCGATGTGGGCGGTCGACACCGTACGAGGGCTGCTCGTCGCCTGCTTCGCGCTCGCTGTCGGCCTCGGGCACGCCTCGATCGCCCTGCTGCTCGTGCTCGCCTTCTCGCTGACCACGCTGCAGACCCTCTTCGACAACGCCGCCACCGCGCTGCTGCCCTCCCTGGTGGACCGCACGCTCCTCGGCGGCGCCAACGCCCGGCTGATGACCGGGCAACAGCTCGCGGGCGGCCTGCTGGCGGCCCCGCTGGTGCCGCTGCTGCTGACGGCCGGGGTGGCCATGCCGTTCGCGGCCGACGCGAGCACCTATCTGCTGGCCGCCGCCCTGGTGGCATCGCTGCGGGTGGCGCCGCCGGAGCGGGAGCCGCGCCCGGCAGGCAGCACCCTTCGGGCGGAGACAGGCCAGGGCCTGCGCGCGCTGTGGCACGATCGCGTGCTGCGGGCGACCTGCGTGGCCACCTTGCTCTGCAACATCGGCGTGGGCGCCCTGATCGCCACCCTGGTCCTGCACGTGACGCACTGGCTGCACGGGAGCGAAGCGGAGTACGCGGCCGTGCTGACGGCGTTCTCGGTCGGCAGCATCGCCGGCGGCTTCGTCGCCCAGAGGGTGGCGCGCCGGACCGGCAGGGCGCGCGCCCTGCTCCTGGCCGGATGCGTCCAGACTGCCTCCTTGCTCCTGATGGGAACCGTCCGCCACCTGGCCGCGCTGATGGCGGGCATGCTGCTGCTCGGCGCGATGAACATGGTGTGGAACGTCAACCAGGTCACGCTGATTCAGCAGCGCAGTCCCGAAGCCATGGTGGGCCGTATCGCCGCCGCCTTCCGCACGGCCTCGACGTCCGGAGCGCCGCTCGGCGCCCTGCTCGGCGGAGCGGTGGCGGGGGCCTTCGGGCTGAACGCGCCCGCCCTGCTGGGTGCGGTCCTCTTCGGCCTCGCCGTGAGCTCGCTGATACCCGTGGGCAAGCGGGACGTACCTGTTGTCGCGCCGGACGACGGCGTCAGGACAGGACCGGTCACGCGCTGATCAACTAGGTTGGGACCGGCAGGGACCGTAGGAAAGAGGGCTGAAGTCCGACATGAACGCAGACGGCCGTACCAGACTCAACCAGACGCCCGAGTGGACCGCTCTGGCCGAGCACCGCGAGGAGCTCGGCGAGGTGCAGTTGCGCGAGCTGTTCGCCGCCGACCCCGGGCGCGGCAGCGGGTACACGGTGCAGGTCGGGGACCTGTACGTCGACTACTCCAAGCACCTCGTCACCGACGAGACCCTGCGGCTGCTGCGCGAGCTGGCCGCCGCGACCGACGTCTTCGGCCTCAGGGACGCCATGTTCCGCGGGGAGAGGATCAACACCACCGAGGACCGGGCGGTCCTGCACACCGCGCTGCGGGCCCCGCGTGACGCGGTGACCGAGGTCGACGGGGAGAACGTCGTGCCGGGCGTGCACGCCGTCCTCGACCGGATGGCCTCCTTCGCCGAGCGCGTCCGCTCCGGCGCCTGGAGCGGCCACACCGGCAAGCGCATCAGGAACGTGGTCAACGTCGGCATCGGCGGCTCCGACCTGGGCCCCGCGATGGCCTACGAGGCGCTGCGCGCGTACACCGACCGCGACCTCACGGTCCGGTTCGTGTCCAACGTGGACGGGGCCGACCTGCACGAGGCCGTCCGCGACCTGGACGCGGCCGAGACGCTGTTCGTCATCGCCTCCAAGACGTTCACCACGATCGAGACGATCACGAACGCGACCTCCGCGCGCAACTGGCTGCTCACCGAGCTCAAGGCCGGCCAGGAGGCCGTCGCCCGGCACTTCGTGGCGCTGTCGACGAACGCCGGGAAGGTGTCGGAGTTCGGCATCGACACGGCGAACATGTTCGAGTTCTGGGACTGGGTGGGCGGCCGGTACTCCTTCGACTCGGCGATCGGCCTCGCGCTGATGATCGCCGTCGGTCCGGACCGCTTCCGGGAGATGCTCGACGGTTTCCACCTCGTCGACGAGCACTTCCGCACCGCGCCCGCCGAGTCCAACGTGCCGCTGCTGCTCGGCCTGTTGGGCATCTGGTACGGCAACTTCCACGACGCCCAGTCGCACGCGGTGCTGCCCTACAGCCACTACCTGTCCAAGTTCACCGCCTACTTGCAGCAGTTGGACATGGAGTCCAACGGCAAGTCGGTGGACCGGGGCGGAACGCCCGTCGACTGGCAGACCGGGCCGGTCGTGTGGGGCACGCCGGGCACCAACGGGCAGCACGCGTACTACCAGTTGATCCACCAGGGCACGAAGCTGATCCCGGCGGACTTCATCGGCTTCGCCCGGCCGGTCGCCGACCTCCAGCCCGGGCTGGAGGCGCAGCACGACCTGCTGATGGCCAACTTCTTCGCGCAGACGCAGGCGTTGGCGTTCGGCAAGACGCCCGACGAGGTCCGTGCGGAGGGCGTTCCCGAGGAACTGGTCCCGCACAAGACCTTCCAGGGCAACCACCCCACCACCACGATCCTCGCCCGCGAACTCACCCCGTCGGTCCTCGGCCAGCTCATCGCGCTCTACGAACACAAGGTGTTCGTCCAGGGGGCCGTCTGGAACATCGACTCCTTCGACCAGTGGGGCGTCGAGCTCGGCAAGGTCCTCGCCAAGCGCGTCGAGCCGGCACTCACCGAGGGCGCCGAGGTGCCGGACCTGGACGCGTCCACGAAGGCCCTGGTGGCGACGTACCGGGAGCTGCGCCACAGGCAGTGAGCCCGGGCCCGTGAGCCATCCCGGACAGCGGAAAGCCCCAGGCCGATCGCCCGGGGCTTTCCCACCGGCACAGGTCAGGCCGACGCCGGCGGATACAGCGACCTCGGCAGCTGCGAGGCCGCCGCCGAGTCCAGCAGCCACAGGGTGCGCTGCCTGCCGTACGCGCCCGCCGCCGGGGCCTGGATCTCGCCCGCACCCGACAGGGCGATCGCCGCGGCCTGGGCCTTGTCCTCACCGGCAGCGAGGAGCCAGACCTCGCGGGCGGCGCGGATCGCGGGCAGGGTGAGGGTGATGCGCGTCGGCGGGGGCTTCGGGGCCCCGTGGACGCCGACGACCGTGCGCTCGGTCTCCCGTACCGCGGGCAGCTCCGGGAACAGCGACGCCACATGGGTGTCCGGGCCGACGCCCAGCATCAGGACGTCGAAGGTCGGGGCGGCACCGTGGTTCTCGGGGCCGGCCGCCCGGGCCAGCTCCTCCGCGTAGGCGGCGGCGGCCGCGTCCGCGTCGGCACCGTGCGGACCGTCCGACGCGGGCATGGCATGCACGCGCTTCGGGTCCAGGGGCACGGAGTCCAGCAGGGCCTCGCGGGCCTGCGTGACGTTGCGCTCCGGGTCGCCCTCGGGCAGGAACCGCTCGTCGCCCCACCACAGGTCCAGCCGGGCCCAGTCGACGGCGTCCCTGGCGGGCGCGGCGGCGAGTGCGGCCAGCAGGCCGTTGCCGTTGCGGCCTCCCGTCAGGACCACGGACGCCGAGCCCCGGGAGGCCTGCGCGTCCACGATCTTCGTGATCAGGCGGGCCGCGGCGGCCTGGGCCATCAGCTCCTTGTCGTGGTGCACGACCAGCTGCGGAGTGCTCACTTCGCGGACGCCTTCCTCACCGGGGCCGGCGCCGCCGCTTCCTCAGCGGGTGCTTTCGCAGCCGTTTCGACGGGAGCGGGGACCGCCCCGGCAGCTTCTCCTTTGGCCACCGGTCCCTCGGCAGCGTCGGTCTTCTCCGGGGCGGGCTTCGCAACGGGTGACGTGGCAGCCTTGCTGCGGGAGACGTGCAGCCGGTCCACACCGAAGCGCAGCGCCGAGGCGTACGTGTCGTCCGGGTCCAGCCGCCGCAGCTCCTCCCCGATCAGCTCGGCCGTCTCGCGCCGCTTGAGCGCGACCGCCCGGTCCGGCTGGCCCTCGATGGAGAGGGTGGCGAGGGAGCCGTCGGCGCGGTCCAGGACGATCGGGCCGCAGTCGGTGTTCATGCGGACCGCGGTGAGGCCGGGGCCCGACGACAGCGACCGCTTCACCGGCACGTCCAGCCGGTCCGCGAGCCACATCGCCAGCAGCTCACAGCTCGGGTTGAACTCCTCGCCCTCCACCTCGACGGTCTCGACCTCGCAGGTGACCTGGTCCAGGGCCGCGGCCAGCATCGAGCGCCAGGGCGTGATGCGGGTCCACGAGAGGTCGGTGTCGCCGGGCGTGTAGGTGTCGGCGCGGGCGCCGAGCTCGCGTACCGGCTGCTCGGAGGCGTAGGTGTCGGTGACCCGGCGCTGGGCGAGGGCGCCCAGCGCGTCGCCGGCCGGGTCCAGGGGCGCGTTCACCGGCCACCAGACCACCACCGGGGCGTCCGGCAGCAGCAGCGGCAGGACGACCGACTGGGCGTGGCTGGCGACCTCGCCGTACAGCCGTAGGACGACCGTCTCGCCGGTGCCCGCCTCCACTCCCACCCGGACCTCGGCGTCGAGACGGGACTGCGTTCGGTCGCGGGGTGAACGCGAGACGCGCTTGATGACCACGAGCGTGCGCGAGGGGTGCTCGTGCGAGGCGTCGTTGGCGGCCTTCAGGGCGTCGTACGCGTTCTCCTCGTCGGTGACGATGACCAGGGTGAGCACCATGCCGACGGCCGGTGTGCCGATGGCGCGGCGGCCCTGAACCAGCGCCTTGTTGATCTTGCTGGCCGTGGTGTCCGTGAGGTCTATCTTCATGGCCGGCGCCAGCTCCGTCCGTCTCGCTCGAGCATGTCGTCCGCCTCGCCGGGGCCCCAGGTGCCGGCCTGGTACTGGGCGGGCTTGCCGTGCTCGTCCCAGTACACCTCGATCGGGTCGAGGATCTTCCAGGACAGCTCGACCTCCTCGGTGCGCGGGAAGAGGTTCGAGTCGCCGAGCAGGACGTCGAGGATGAGCCGCTCGTACGCCTCGGGGCTGGACTCCGTGAAGGACTCGCCGTACGCGAAGTCCATGGACACGTCCCGGATCTCCATCGAGGTGCCGGGCACCTTGGAGCCGAAGCGGACCGTGACGCCCTCGTCGGGCTGAACGCGGATGACGATCGCGTTCTTGCCGAGCTCCTCCGTCGCCGTGTGGTCGAAGGGGGAGTGCGGGGCCCGCTGGAAGACCACCGCGATCTCGGTGACCCGACGGCCCAGACGCTTGCCGGTGCGCAGGTAGAAGGGGACGCCCGCCCAGCGGCGGTTGTCCACCTCCAGCTTGATGGCCGCGTAGGTGTCCGTCTTCGACTGGGCGTTGATGCCGTCTTCCTGGAGGTAGCCGATGACCTTCTCGCCGCCCTGCCAGCCGGCCGCGTACTGTCCGCGGACGGTGTCACGGCCCAGGTCCTTCGGCAGTCGCACCGCGCCGAGCACCTTGGTCTTCTCCGCGGCCAGTGCGTCCGCGTCGAAGGAGGCGGGCTCCTCCATGGCCGTGAGGGCCATCAGCTGCAGCAGGTGGTTCTGGATGACGTCACGGGCGGCGCCGATGCCGTCGTAGTAGCCGGCCCGGCCGCCGATGCCGATGTCCTCGGCCATGGTGATCTGCACGTGGTCCACGAAGGACCGGTTCCA